>NZ_JABJQY010000006.1 GCF_013155375.1 Nocardioides sp. zg-1308 | reverse complement strand
AATGTATGTCCGGCGGCGTCCTACTCTCCCACAACCTCTCGGTTGCAGTACCATCGGCGCTGAAAGGCTTAACTTCCGGGTTCGGTATGGGACCGGGTGTTTCCCGTTTCGCTATGGCCGCCGTAACTCTTTCAACCATGTCCCCCTGCCCCACGACGCCAGCTGGTGGGCTGGGTGTGGGGGTGGGTGTGTTGGTTGGGAACTGCCTAGTGGACGCGAACTGTGTGTTCGTTTTTTGCGCGTGGGTCGACCGTGGTGCGTGTGTGGTCTTGTACGTGGTTGGGACAAGCCCTCGGCCTATTAGTACCGGTCGGCTGGGCATTGCTGCTGTACACCTCCGGCCTATCAACCCCATGTTCTGTGGGGGGCCTTACCCACTTACGTGGTGGGAAACCTCATCTTGAAACGTGCTTCCCGCTTAGATGCATTCAGCGGTTATCACTTCCGAACGTAGCCAACCAGCCGTGCTCTTGGCAGAACAACTGGCACACCAGAGGTTCGTCCATCCCGGTCCTCTCGTACTAGGGACAGCCTTTCTCAAGTTTCCTGCGCGCGCGGCGGATAGGGACCGAACTGTCTCACGACGTTCTAAACCCAGCTCGCGTGCCGCTTTAATGGGCGAACAGCCCAACCCTTGGGACCTACTCCAGCCCCAGGATGCGACGAGCCGACATCGAGGTGCCAAACCATCCCGTCGATATGGACTCTTGGGGAAGATCAGCCTGTTATCCCCGGGGTACCTTTTATCCGTTGAGTGACCACGCTTCCACATGCCGTGGCCAGATCACTAGTTCCGACTTTCGTCCCTGCTCGACATGTCTGTCTCACAGTCAAGCTCCCTTGTGCACTTACACTCGCCACCTGATTGCCAACCAGGCTGAGGGAACCTTTGAGCGCCTCCGTTACATTTTAGGAGGCAACCGCCCCAGTTAAACTACCCATCAGGCACTGTCCCTGATCCGGATAACGGACCTAGGTTAGACATCTAGTACGACCAGAGTGGTATTTCAACGTTGACTCCACCCACACTGGCGTGAGGGCTTCACAGTCTCCCACCTATCCTACACAAGCCGTACCAAACACCAATACCAAACTATAGTAAAGGTCCCGGGGTCTTTCCGTCCTGCCGCGCGTAACGAGCATCTTTACTCGTAGTGCAATTTCGCCGAGTCCATGGTTGAGACAGTGGGAAAGTCGTTACTCCATTCGTGCAGGTCGGAACTTACCCGACAAGGAATTTCGCTACCTTAGGATGGTTATAGTTACCACCGCCGTTTACTGGGGCTTAAATTCTCAGCTTCGGCACAAGTGCCTAACCGGTCCTCTTAACCTTCCAGCACCGGGCAGGAGTCAGTCCGTATACATCGTCTTACAACTTCGCACGGACCTGTGTTTTTAGTAAACAGTCGCTTTCCCCTGGTCTCTGCGGCCCTTCACGCTTCCCCAGCAAGTGGGTACACGATCCGGGCCCCCCTTCTCCCGAAGTTACGGGGGCATTTTGCCGAGTTCCTTAACCATGGTTGTCTCGATCGCCTTAGTATTCTCTACTTGATCACCTGAGTCGGTTTGGGGTACGGGCGGCTCGTTGCTCGCTAGAGGTTTTTCTCGACAGCATAGGATCACCCACTTCGCCCATACGGGCTCCGCGTCACGTCTCAGACTCCACATCAAAGTGAGTGGTACGGATTTGCCTACACCACGTCCTACGCGCTTGCCCACAGACAACCATCGCTGTGGTTGGGCTACCTTCCTGCGTCACCCCATCGCTTGACTACTACCAGCTCGGGTCCCACGCTCCGCCCACCAGCCTCGCCCCGAAGGGTCCGGTCCGATGAGTTTCGGGTGGTTAGCATCACCAGGTTCGTCATGGGCGCAACTTCGCCGGTACGGGAATATCAACCCGTTGTCCATCGACTACGCCTGTCGGCCTCGCCTTAGGTCCCGACTTACCCAGGGCAGATTAGCTTGACCCTGGAACCCTTGATCATTCGGCGCACGGGTTTCTCACCCGTGATTCGCTACTCATGCCTGCATTCTCACTCGTGTGGCCTCCACGCCTGGATCACTCCGACGCTTCACTGCCCACACGACGCTCCCCTACCCATCCACACACCTGAACACCGATCAAGTCGATGCTGAGCTTGAGTGTGAATGCCATAGCTTCGGCGGATGACTTGAGCCCCGCTACATTGTCGGCGCGGAATCACTTGACCAGTGAGCTATTACGCACTCTTTCAAGGGTGGCTGCTTCCAAGCCAACCTCCTGGTTGTCAATGCGACTCCACATCCTTTTCCACTTAGTCACCGCTTAGGGGCCTTAGCTGATGGTCTGGGCTGTTTCCCTCTCGACTACGGAGCTTATCCCCCGCAGTCTCACTGCTGCGCTCTCACTTACCGGCATTCGGAGTTTGGCTAACGTCAGTAACCTTGTAGGGCCCATCGGCTATCCAGTGCTCTACCTCCGGCAAGAAACACGCAACGCTGCACCTAAATGCATTTCGGGGAGAACCAGCTATCACGAAGTTTGATTGGCCTTTCACCCCTATCCACAGGTCATCCCCTCAGTTTTCAACCTAAGTGGGTTCGGTCCTCCACGTCGTCTTACCGACGCTTCAACCTGCCCATGGATAGATCACTTCGCTTCGGGTCTTGAGCGCGCTACTGAATCGCCCTATTAGGACTCGCTTTCGCTACGGCTACCCCACACGGGTTAACCTCGCAACACACCGCAAACTCGCAGGCTCATTCTTCAAAAGGCACGCCGTCACCCACCCACAAGGGGCAAGCTCCGACGGATTGTAGGCACACGGTTTCAGGTACTATTTCACTCCCCGCCAGGGGTACTTTTCACCTTTCCCTCACGGTACTTGTCCGCTATCGGTCATCAAGGAGTATTTAGGCTTAACGGGTGGTCCCGCCAGATTCACACGGAATTTCAGGGGTTCCGTGTTACTTGGGAACACGCTCCAGAGCCAGCGCTTTACGTCTACGGGCCTATCACCCTCTACGGTACGGCTTTCCAACCGGCTTCGACTTCCACACTGGTTTCTTACTCTGTACCCCACCGGCAGATGAGGTCGAGCGGTCCCACAACCCCCTGCGTGCAACCCCTGCCGGGTATCACACACGCAAGGTTTAGCCTCATCCGATTTCGCTCGCCACTACTCTCGGAATCACTGTTGTTTTCTCTTCCTGTCGGTACTGAGATGTTTCACTTCCCGACGTTCCCTCCACACACCCTATGTGTTCAGGTGCAGGTAGCACGACATGACTCGTGCTGGGTTTCCCCATTCGGACACCCCCGGATCACAGCTTGGTTGCCAACTCCCCAGGGCTTATCGCAGGCTCCAACGTCCTTCATCGGCTCTTGATGCCAAGGCATCCACCATGTGCCCTTCATAGCTTGTCTCAACAACGTCAAAACAACACACGCCGTCAACGACACGCACAAAGAAACACCCGCCACTCCCCAATCAAAGAAGCAGCAGGCTCACACAACGTGGCGCACCGGCAAGGAAAGCCGGCCACGCCACAACAATATTCACAACCAGAAACTTCCTAGTTGCAAAGATGCTCGCGTCCACTATGCAGATCTCAAACAACAACCCCACCAACCCTCTCGACCCCACACAGTGAGACCTCGAACGAAGGGAGGACCAGAACAACCAACCCACACCCCCAGACAAGCTGGGGACGAAACGGCTGATCCTTCAGGACCCAACAGTGTGCTTGACCCCACCCCCACCAACGCAGGGCCTGAGTAACACCACACCCCCCGAAGAGGGCCGGCCCACCCACCCCCGAAGGAGCAGACAGACCTGGTGCGTCGACGATTCCACTAGTGAACACCACCATGCGCCAGCGAACATTCGCCACTGGTCGGGGCGTGTGCTCCTTAGAAAGGAGGTGATCCAGCCGCACCTTCCGGTACGGCTACCTTGTTACGACTTCGTCCCAATCGCCAGCCCCACCTTCGACGGCTCCCTCCACAAGGGTTGGGCCACCGGCTTCGGGTGTTGCCGACTTTCGTGACGTGACGGGCGGTGTGTACAAGGCCCGGGAACGTATTCACCGCAGCGTTGCTGATCTGCGATTACTAGCGACTCCGACTTCATGGGGTCGAGTTGCAGACCCCAATCCGAACTGAGACCGGCTTTTTGGGATTCGCTCCCCCTCACGGGATCGCAGCCCTTTGTACCGGCCATTGTAGCATGCGTGAAGCCCTGGACATAAGGGGCATGATGACTTGACGTCATCCCCACCTTCCTCCGAGTTGACCCCGGCAGTCTCCTATGAGTCCCCATCACCCCGAAGGGCATGCTGGCAACATAGAACGAGGGTTGCGCTCGTTGCGGGACTTAACCCAACATCTCACGACACGAGCTGACGACAGCCATGCACCACCTGTACACCCCCAAAAGAAGCCCCATCTCTGGAGCGGCAGGGTGTATGTCAAACCCAGGTAAGGTTCTTCGCGTTGCATCGAATTAATCCGCATGCTCCGCCGCTTGTGCGGGCCCCCGTCAATTCCTTTGAGTTTTAGCCTTGCGGCCGTACTCCCCAGGCGGGGCGCTTAATGCGTTAGCTGCGGCACGGAATCCGTGGAATGGACCCCACACCTAGCGCCCAACGTTTACGGTGTGGACTACCAGGGTATCTAATCCTGTTCGCTCCCCACACTTTCGCTCCTCAGCGTCAGGTCATTCCCAGAGAACCGCCTTCGCCACCGGTGTTCCTCCTGATATCTGCGCATTTCACCGCTACACCAGGAATTCCGTTCTCCCCTGAATACCTCTAGTCTGCCCGTATCGAAAGCAAGCGCCGTGTTAAGCACGGCGTTTTCACTCCCGACGCGACAAACCGCCTACGAGCCCTTTACGCCCAATAATTCCGGACAACGCTCGCACCCTACGTATTACCGCGGCTGCTGGCACGTAGTTGGCCGGTGCTTCTTCTGTACCTACCGTCACTTGCGCTTCGTCGGTACTGAAAGAGGTTTACAACCCGAAGGCCGTCATCCCTCACGCGGCGTTGCTGGATCAGGCTTCCGCCCATTGTCCAATATTCCCCACTGCTGCCTCCCGTAGGAGTCTGGGCCGTGTCTCAGTCCCAGTGTGACCGGTCACCCTCTCAGGCCGGCTACCCGTCGAAGCCATGGTGAGCCATTACCTCACCATCAAGCTGATAGGCCGCGAGCACATCCCTGGCCGAAAAACTTTCCACCCACAACCATGCGGTCACGAGTCATATCCGGTATTAATCACCGTTTCCGGTGGCTATCCCAAAGCCAGGGGCAGATTACTCACGTGTTACTCACCCGTTCGCCGCTCGAGTACCACCGAAGTGGCCTTTCCGCTCGACTTGCATGTGTTAAGCACGCCGCCAGCGTTCGTCCTGAGCCAGGATCAAACTCTCCATCGAAAACTACAACCCCACACACCCCAAAGAGCATGCAAGGAAAAGAGAGCCACATCCCCTGACAGAACAAAACTGACATCAATTGCCAGAATCATCGTCAAAGAAACCGCGACACCATCAACCAACCCACCCAAAGGCAAGCCAGCCAACAACGTCAACGGGGCATAACAAACTAATTCGTCGACTAATCAAACACACTGTTGAGTTCTCAAGAATCAGACGCACCC
>NZ_JABJQY010000005.1 GCF_013155375.1 Nocardioides sp. zg-1308 | reverse complement strand
AAGAAACCGCGACACCATCAACCAACCCACCCAAAGGCAAGCCAGCCAACAACGTCAACGGGGCATAACAAACTAATTCGTCGACTAATCAAACACACTGTTGAGTTCTCAAGAATCAGACGCACCCGTTCCTCGCCGGCCTGGCCGGTCTGGTCGCGGGGCAACCTGAGCAAACTTACCGGGCGCCAGGCTCACCGTCAAACTCATGAGCCTTGCACTTCGGTGTGGTCGCAGCTGGTCTCCGCTTCATCTGACCTTCTGGCCAGGAGGCGGCGCCGCTTGCGGCGACAGGAAGAACATTAGACCCTCCTCGGCGACCATGCAAAACCGGGGTGGCCATGAAGGCATATCCGCAGGTCAGCGGCGCGCCGGACGCCGCGGGGCCGCCGGGCGGTACGTGCTGACGGTGCGATCACCGCTCACCCAGAACCGCCACGGACGGTCCGCCGCATGGCGCAGGCCGACCCGCGGGCCGGTGCTGATCTGCTCCGGAGGTTCCCCCGCCGCCAGCTCGGGGACGATCCCGTTGTCGGTGAGGTCGATGCCGAGGGCCTGGCACAGACGGGCCGGACCTCTGGCCAGGTCGCGGTCGGTGCTGCCGGGGCGGCGCTCGCGGGCGAGGTCGGTGCCGGCGACGACCTCGCCGGCTCGCAGCAGCACGGCACCCGGGTCGCCGTCGGGGCCGGTGACCAGGTTGGCGCAGTGGTGCATGCCGTAGACGAAGTAGACGTACAACCGTCCCGACGGGCCGAACATCACGGCGTTGCGTGCGGTCCGGCCGCGGAAGGCGTGGGAGCCGGGGTCCTGGGGACCGGCGTACGCCTCGACCTCTGTGAGGCGCACCGAGACGCCGCGGTGGGTGAGCACCGCGCCGAGGAGCCGCGGGGCGACCTCGAGCGGGTCGCCCTCAGCCCAGGCGGGCACGGTGGGCGGCGCTCGCGGCGCGGAGCTCGTCGAGCTGCTCGCGGACCCGGACGGGCGCGGTCCCCCCGCGGCCGGACCGGGACCCGACCGATCCTTCCACGGTCAGGACCGAGCGCACCTCGGGCGTCAACGACGGCGAGACGGCGGCCAGCTGCTCGTCCGTCAGATCGGGCAAATCGCAGCCGAGCTCCTCGCAACGGCGTACGCACGCACCCGCCACCTCGTGGGCGTCGCGGAACGGTACGCCCTCACGGACCAGCCACTCGGCGACGTCGGTCGCCAGGGAGAAGCCCTGCGGGGCCAGCTCGGCCATCCGGTCGCCGTCGAAGACCAGGGTGGCGACCATCCCGGTCACCGCCGGCAGGAGCACCTCGAGGGTCTGGACCGAGTCGAAGACGGGCTCCTTGTCCTCCTGCAGGTCGCGGTTGTAGGCGAGCGGGAGCCCCTTGAGCGTGGCCATCAGCCCGGACAGGTTGCCGATGAGCCGACCGGCCTTCCCGCGCGCCAGCTCTGCGATGTCGGGGTTCTTCTTCTGCGGCATGATGCTCGAGCCCGTCGACCACGAGTCGTGCAGCGTGGCGAAGCCGAACTCGCGCGTGGTCCACAGGATGACGTCCTCGGCGAGCCGTGACAGGTCGACGCCGACCTGCGCGGTGACGTAGGCGAACTCCGCGGCGAAGTCGCGCGCAGCCGTCCCGTCGATCGAGTTCGCGGACGAGCCGGAGAACCCGAGCTCGGCGGCGACGGCGACGGGGTCCAGGCCGAGGGTCTGCCCGGCGAGGGCGCCCGAGCCGTAGGGCGAGTCACCGGCCACGCGGGCGTCCCAGTCGCGCAGCCGCCCGACGTCACGCACCAGCGGCCAGGCGTGCGCGAGCAGGTGGTGCGCGAGCAGCACGGGCTGGGCGTGCTGGAGGTGGGTGCGCCCCGGCATGACCACGTCGAGGTGGCCGGCCGCCTGCTCGGCCAGCACGTCGACCAGGTCGAGGAGCAGTCCGGAGACGGTGCGGGCGTGGTCGCGCAGGTAGACCCGGAACAGCGTCGCGACCTGGTCGTTGCGCGAGCGTCCGGCGCGCAGCCGACCGCCCACCTCGGTGCCGACCTCCTCGAGGAGCAGCCGCTCGAGGGCGCCGTGGACGTCCTCGTCGGTGTCGGCGGGGTGCAGCTCGCCGGCGGCGTACCGCTCCCCCAGCACCGAGAGTCCCCGCAGCAGCTCGCCGTGGTCGGCGTCGCTCAGCAGCCCGGCCCGGTGCAGCGCGTTGGCGTGCGCCCGCGAGCCGGCGAGGTCGTACGGCGTGAGCTGCCAGTCGAAGTGCGTCGACCGCGACAGCGCCTGCAGCTCGGGCGACGGGCCGCTCGCGAAGCGGCCGCCCCACAGGGAGCCCTCGTTGGTGGTGCCGGACCCGGTCGGCGGCGGTGCGTCGGCCATCAGTCGTTCCCGACGTCCATCGCGGCGTGGTCGAGCGCCTCGTCGTCGAGGGAGTCGCCGTCACCGGCGCGGGCGATGCGGTCCGCTCCCCCGGGCTCGATCTCGCCGAACAGGTTGCCGTTCTCGACCAGGACGTGGCCCTGGTCCTGCGGCTGCGTGGCGTAGAGCTCCAGCTTGCTGCGCGAGTCGGCGATGTCGAGGTTGCGCATCGTGAGCTGCCCGATCCGGTCGGTCGGCCCGAACACGGCGTTGTCGGTGCGCTCCATGGACAGCTTGTCAGGGTGGTAGGAGAACGCCGGCCCGTCGGTGGCGAGCACGGTGTAGTCCTCGCCGCGGCGGAGCCGGAGGGTGACCTCGCCGGTGACGAGCGAGGCGACCCAGCGCTGGATGGCCTCCCGCATCATCAGCGCCTGCGGGTCGAGCCAGCGGCCCTCGTAGAGCAGGCGGCCGAGCCGGCGGCCCTCGTAGTGGTAGTTGGCGATGGTGTCCTCGTTGTGGACCGCGTTGAGCAGCCGCTCGTAGGCGATCCACAGCAGTGCCATGCCGGGGGCCTCGTAGATGCCGCGGGACTTGGCCTCGATGATGCGGTTCTCGATCTGGTCGGACATCCCCAGACCGTGGCGCCCGCCCACCTCGTTGGCGCGCAGCACCAGCTGCACCGCGTCGGCGTACGTCTCGCCGTTGATGGCGACGGGGCGGCCCTGGTCGAACCGGATGGTGACGTCCTCGGTCTCGATCTCGACCGTCGGGTCCCAGAACTTGACGCCCATGATCGGCTCCACGGTCTCGAGCGAGACGTCGAGGTGCTCGAGGGTCTTCGCCTCGTGGGTCGCGCCCCAGATGTTGGCGTCGGTGGAGTAGGCCTTCTCCTGGCTGTCGCGGTAGGGCAGGTCGCGCTCGGTCAGCCAGGCGCTCATCTCGTGCCGCCCGCCGAGCTCCTGCACGAAGTCGGCGTCGAGCCACGGCTTGTAGATGCGCAGCTCGGGGTTGGCGAGGAGGCCGTAGCGGTAGAACCGCTCGATGTCGTTGCCCTTGAACGTCGAGCCGTCGCCCCAGATGTCCACGCCGTCGTCGTGCATCGCGCGCACCAGCATCATCCCGGTGACGGCCCGGCCCAGCGGCGTGGTGTTGAAGTAGGCGCGTCCGCCGGAGCGGATGTGGAAGGCACCGCACGCGAGCGCCGCCAGGCCCTCCTCGACCAGCGAGGCGCGGCAGTCGACGGCGCGGGCCAGCTCGGCGCCGTACTGCAGGGCCCGCGACGGCACGCCGGAGATGTCGGGCTCGTCGTACTGGCCGATGTCGGCGGTGTAGGTGCACGGCACCGCCCCCTTGGCGCGCATCCACGCGACCGCCACGGAGGTGTCGAGGCCGCCGGAGAACGCGATGCCGACGCGCTCGCCGACGGGGAGGGAGGTGAGGACCTTGCTCACAGGGATTCCTTCTCTGCTGGGGTGGCTGCCGCGGGGGTGCTGGAGCCGGGGGCGTGGTGCGGGTCGTTGGCGAGGTCGAGGAACCGCTGGGCCAGCGCGTTGCCGCCGGCCGGGTCGCGACCGACGACCAGGAGCGTGTCGTCGCCGGCGATCGTGCCCAGGATGTCGCCGAGGTCGGCCTTGTCGAAGGCGCTGGCCAGGAACTGCGCGGCGCCGGGCGGCGTACGGAGCACGACGAGGTTGGCGCTGGCCTCGGCGCTGACGAGGAGGTCGGCGCACAGCCGGGCCAGCCGGTCGCGGCCGGCGGCGCTGTCGCGGGGTGCGGAGACGGTGCGGTCGCCGCCCTCCCCCGGCACGGCGTAGACGAGCGCGCCGTCGGCGCCGCGCACCTTGACGGCGTCGAGCTCGACGAGGTCGCGGCTCAGCGTGGCCTGGGTCACGCGAACGCCGTGGGCGGCGAGCAGGTCGGCCAGCTCGGTCTGCGAGCGCACCGGGTGGGCGGTGACGATGTCGATGATCCGCTGGTGGCGGGCGCTCTTGGTCAGCGGCGTCACGGCGGTCACGGCGACCGCTCCAGCAGCCACGTGAGCACCGCCTTCTGGGCGTGCCGGCGGTTCTCCGCCTCGTCCCAGACGACCGACTGCGGGCCCTCGATGACGGCCTCGGAGATCTCCTTGCCGCGGTAGGCCGGCAGGCAGTGCATGACGATGGCCTCCGGGTCGGCGTGGCTGAGGAGCTCCTCGGTGACACCGTAGGGCGGGAAGATCCGCAGCCGCTCCTGCGACTCCTCCTCGCGGCCCATGCTCACCCACGAGTCGGTGACGACCACGTCCGCCCCCTTGACCGCCTCGACGGGGTCGACGGTCAGCTCGACGGACCCTCCGGTGTCCTGCGCCACGGCACGGGCGTCGGCGACGACGGCGGCGTCGGGGACGTAGCCCTCGGGCGCGCCGACCACGACGTGCAGGCCCGCGGCCGCTCCGGCCAGGACCCACGAGTTGCCCATGTTGCAGGCCCCGTCCCCGACGAACGCGACGCGGACCCCGGCGAGCCGGCCCTTGTGCTCGCGCACGGTCTGCAGGTCGGCGAGGAGCTGGCAGGGGTGGAACTCGTCGGTCAGCGCGTTGAGGACGGGTACGCCGGCGTGCTCGGCCATGGTCACCACGTCGCTCTGGTGGGCGGTGCGCCACACGACGGCGGCCGCCTGCCGGCCGAGGATGCGGGCGACGTCCTCGACGCCTTCGCGCGAGCCCATCGCGGCGAGGCCGCCGTCGACGGTCATCGGGTTGCCGCCGAGCTCGGCGATGCCGGCCGCGAAGGACACCTGGGTGCGCAGCGTCGGCCGGTCGAAGACGAGCGCCACGGTCCGGGGTCCGGCGAGCGGCTTGTGGTCGAAGGGCGCGGCCTTCATCGCAGCCGCCAGGTCGAGGACCTCGAGCAGCTCGGCGGGCGACAGGTCGTCGTCGCGGAGGAAGTGGCGGGTCATGGGCGGGTCTCCTGGGTCTCCTGGTGCAGGCCGGCGACCGTGCGCGCGGTGTGGAGGACGGCGGGCAGGGCGGCGGCGAGGACGTCGAGGTCGTCGCTGGTGATGACCAGCGGCGGCACGAAGCGCAGCCGCGAGGGCCCGGTGGCGTTGAGGATGAGGCCCGCGTCCCGGCCCGCGGCCACCGCCTGGGCGGCGTAGGGGCCGTCGAGCTCGGCGCCGCGCATCAGGCCGGCCCCGGTGACCTCCACGACGCCCGACTGCGCGGCGAGCAGTGCGGCGAGCTGGTCGCCGCGGGCCCGGGTGGCGGCGAGCAGGTCGTCGGAGCCGATCGTCCGCAGCACGGCGAGCGCCGCCGCGGACGCGACCGGGTTCCCGCCGAAGGTCGTGCCGTGGTTGCCGGGCTGGAGCAGCGTCGCGGCGGCGCCGCGCGCGACCGTGGCGCCGATCGGGATGCCCCCGCCGAGGCCCTTGGCGAGCGTGACGACGTCGGGCTCGACGCCGTCGAGCAGCTGGTGGGCGAACCACGCGCCGGTGCGTCCGATGCCGGTCTGCACCTCGTCGAGCCAGAACAGGGCACCGTGGTCGTGCGCCACCTGCTGGGCGGCGGCGAGGTAGCCCGCGGAGGGGACCACGACCCCGGCCTCGCCCTGGATCGGCTCGAGCACGACGGCCGCGACGGTGTCGTCCACAGCGGCCTCGAGCGCGGCGACGTCGTCGTAGGGCACGAACGTGACGTCGCCGGGCAGCGGCTCGAAGGGCTCCCGGTAGGCCGCCTTGGAGGTGAGCGACAGCGCACCCATCGTGCGCCCGTGGAACGAGCCCTCCGCGGCGACCAGTCGGGTCCGGCCGGTGCGCCGGGTGAGCTTGAGCGCGGCCTCGTTGGCCTCGGCGCCGGAGTTGCTGAGGAACACCCGGGCGTCGGTCCAGCCGAGCAGGTCGAGCAGCGTCTCGGCCAGGCTGACCTGCGGCTCGGTCGCGAAGAAGTTCGAGACGTGGCCGAGCGTCGAGAGCTGGGTGGTCACCGCCTCGACCAGCGCGGGGTGGGCGTGGCCGAGGGCGTTGACGGCGATCCCGCCGAGCAGGTCGACGTACTCCCTGCCGTCGGTGTCCCAGACGCGAGCACCGGCGCCGCGCGCGAGTGCGAGGGCGGGCGTCCCGAAGGTGTTCATGACGGAGCCGGTGTAGCGCTCCTGCAGGTCGCTCATGCCTCGTCCTCCGTCGGGTAGGGCTTGCGCATCCGCGTCGGGACGCCGGGCAGCACCTGGGTGCCGACGCCCTCGTCGGTGAAGATCTCCAGCAGCACCGCGTGGGGCTCGCGGCCGTCGACCACCGTGGCCCGCGGCACTCCCCCGGTGACGGCCTCGTAGCAGGCGCGCATCTTGGGGACCATGCCCGCGTCGAGGGTGGGCAGCATCTCGCCGAGCGCCTCGGGGCTGATCTCCTGGATCAGGTCGTCGGAGTTGCCGTAGTCGCGGTAGAGGCCCTCGACGTCGGTGAGCACGAGGAGCTTCTCCGCACCGAGCGCGATGGCGAGGGCGGCGGCCGCGGTGTCGGCGTTGACGTTGTGCACGACGCCGTTGACGTCGGGGGCGACGGAGCTGACGACGGGCACGCGGCCGGCCTCGATGAGGTCGAGCACCGCCTCGGGGCGGACCTCGGCGACCTCGCCGACGAGGCCGAGGTCGACCTCCTCGCCGTCGACCACAGTGTTGGCCGGCTCGGCGGTGAAGAGGCCCGCGTCCTCGCCGGAGAGCCCCACGGCCAGGGCGCCGTGCTGGTTGACGAGACCGACCAGCTCGCGCTGGACCTGGCCGACGAGGACCATGCGGACGACGTCCATCGCCTCGGGGGTGGTGACGCGCAGGCCGCCGCGGAACTCCGACTCGATGCCGAGCCGGTCGAGCATGCGGGAGATCTGCGGGCCGCCCCCGTGCACGACCACCGGCTTGAAGCCGGCGAAGCGCAGGAAGGCGATGTCCTCGGCGAACGCGACCTTGAGGGACTCGTCGGTCATCGCGTTGCCGCCGTACTTCACCACGATCGTCTGGCCGTGGTAGCGCTTGAGCCACGGCAGGGCGGCCGCCAGGGTCCGGGCCTTGGCGGGGTCGGGGCGGCGGGGGCTCGAGGTCGTCTCGGGGGTCGGTGTCGTCATGAGCTGTAGGCGCTGTTCTCGTGGACGTAGGCGTGGGTGAGGTCGTTGGTCCAGACGGTGGCGCGGGCGTCGCCGGACTTGAGGTCGATCGTCACGCTGACCTCGCGGGCGCTGAGATCCACGGACGCCGGGTCCTCGGCCGGGGTGGACTCGCGGCACACCCAGACGCCGTTCATGGCGACGTCGAGGTCGGCGGGGTCGAACTGCGCCGAGGTGGTGCCGATGCTGGCCAGCACGCGGCCCCAGTTGGGGTCCTGGCCGAAGATCGCGGCCTTGAAGAGGTTGCTGCGCGCGACGCTGCGGCTCACCTCGACCGCCTCGTCCTCGGACGCCGCGTGGAGCGTGGTGATGGCGATCTCGTGGTCGGCGCCCTCGGCGTCGGCGAGCAGCTGCATCGCGAGGTCGGTGCAGGCCTGGGTGAGGGCGGCCGTGAAGTCCTCCGGGGTGGGTGTGATGCCGCTGGCGCCGCTGGCCATGACGGTGACGGTGTCGTTGGTCGACATGCAGCCGTCGGAGTCGAGGCGGTCGAAGCTGACGCGCGTCGCCGCCCGCAGGGCCGTGTCGAGCTCGGGCGCCGGCACCACCGCGTCGGTGGTGAGCACGACCAGCATCGTGGCGAGCTGCGGTGCGAGCATGCCCGCGCCCTTGGCCATGCCGCCGATCGACCAGCCGGCGCCCTCGACCACGACGTTCTTGCTGACCGAGTCGGTGGTCATGATCGCGCGGGCCGCCTCGGCTCCCCCGTCGGCCGACAGGGCGGCGGTGGCCGCCTCGACTCCGGCGAGCAGCTGCTCGCGGTCGTTGGCGAGGCCGATGAGGCCGGTGGAGCACACGACGACGTCGATGGCGCCGACGCCCAGGCCGGCGGCCACCTTCTCGGCGACCGCGTGGGTGGTCTGGAAGCCGTCGGGGCCGGTGTAGCAGTTGGCGCCGCCGGAGTTGAGCACGACGGCCTTGACGACGCCGTCCTTGACGACCTCCTGGCTCCACAGCACCGGGTTGGCCTTGCAGCGGTTGGCGGTGAAGACGGTGGCGGAGTCGGAGGTCGGGCCCTCGTTGACGACGAGGGCGAGGTCGGGGGCGCCGGTGGACTTGAGGCCGGCAGCGACGCCGGCGGCGGTGAAGCCGGAGGGGTGGGTGACACTCATCAGGGAGCGAGTCCGATCGTGGAGAGCCCCGTGGCCTCGTCGAGGCCCAGGGCGAGGTTCATGCACTGGACGGCGGCGCCGGCGGTGCCCTTGGCCAGGTTGTCGACCACGGCCACCGCCACGAGTCGTCGTACGCGCTCGTCGACGGCCACCTGCACCTGCACGGCGTTGGAGCCGAGCACCGACTGGGTCTGCGGCCACTGGCCCTCCGGCAGCACGTGGACGAAGGGCTCGTCGGCGTAGGCCGCGGCGTAGGCGTCGCGGACCGCACCCGGCGTCACTCCGTCGAGGAGGGGCGCCTGGACGGTGGCGAGGATGCCGCGGGACATCGGCACGAGGAGCGGCGTGAAGCCGACCGCGACCGGGGCTCCGTGGACGGCGCTGAGGTTCTGCACGATCTCGGGCGTGTGGCGGTGGGTGCCGCCGACGCCGTAGGCGCTGGCGTTGCCCATCACCTCGCTGCCGAGGAGGTGCGGCTTGGCGGCCTTGCCGGCGCCGCTGGTGCCGGACGCGGCCACGACGGTGACGTCCGGCTCCACGAGCCCGGCGCCGAGGGCCGGAGCAACGGCCAGGGTCGAGACGGTGGGGTAGCAGCCGGGGACGGCGATGCGCCGGGCGCCGCGCAGCCGGTCGCGCTGGCCGGGCAGCTCGGGCAGGCCGTAGGGCCAGGAGCCGGCGTGGTCACCGCCGTAGAACGCGCTCCACTCCCCCGGGTCGGTGAGCCGGAAGTCCGCTCCGCAGTCGATGACCACGGTGTCCTCGCCGAGGGCCTGTGCGATGGCGGCGGACTGGCCGTGCGGCAGCGCCAGGAGGACCACGTCGTGCCCGGCGAGGTTCTCGACCGTGGTGTCGGCGAGGACGGTGTCCGCGAGCGGGACCAGGTGCGGTTGGAGCGTGCCGAGCCGCTCACCGGCGTTGGAGCCGGCGGTGAGGGTCCCGATCTCGGCGTCGGGGTGCCCCAGGAGCAGGCGCAGGGCCTCACCTCCTGCGTAACCGCTGGCTCCGGCGACGGCGACTGATACGGACATGTGCATGACTATACAGACCTGTGCATGTCGTGCGGAATCGCCGCGCCCGAAAGAGGAAGCGGTCCGTCCGGGTCCTGCCCTACCGTTCGTGCGTGCCCCGACTGACTGCCGATGCCTACCTCGACCACCTCCGCTCCGAGTCAGCGCGCTTCCGCGACGTGCTCGCCGCGTGCGACCCCGCCGCCCGCGTCCCGGCGTGCCCCGACTGGGACGCCGCCGACCTGCTGTGGCACCTCGCGACCGTGCAGCGCTGGTGGGCAGAGGTGGTGACGGCACGCCCCACCCAGCCGAAGGAGGTCGAGCCGCCCCGCCCCGCGACGTACGACGAGCTGCTCGCCACCTACGACGAGTGGTCCCGCCACCTGGCCGAGGTGCTGGTGGGCGCCGACCCCGCCGACGAGGCGTGGAACTGGTCCTCCGACCACACGGTCGGGTTCATCCTCCGGCGACAGGCCCACGAGGCCCTGGTGCACCGGGTCGACGCCGAGCAGACGGCCGGGCTCCCGAGCGAGCTCGACCCGGTGCTCGCCGCCGACGGCGTCCACGAGTGCCTCGACGTGATGTACGGCGGGATGCCGCCTTGGGGCACCTGGGAGGCCGGCGAGGGACTGGTGCGCGTCGACGTCACCGACACCGGCGAGGAGCTCTGGCTCCGCTTCGGCATGTTCGCGGGCACCGACCCGGACAGCGGCACGACCTACGCCGACGAGGAGGACTTCCACGTCGTGCCGGCACCCACCGACGTGGACCTCGAGCCGGACGTGGTCGTCGACGGGACGGCGCAGGACCTGGAGCTCTGGCTGTGGAACCGCGGCGACGACGCCGGCATCTCGGTCGCCGGCGACCAGGCGACCTACGCACGCTTCCGCGCGATCGTGGAGTCGCCGATCAACTGATCGCAGGCACGGAGCGCAACCGGCGACACAGAGGAGCCCCGGGCCGCACCTGGCGGCCCGGGGCTCGTCGGTCGTGAGCGGCGCGTCGTCAGGCGCGCTGGACGGCGCCCGTCCGCTCGGCGGCGAGCGCCACAGCCGCGTCGCGGGCGGCGGCCGCCTCACCCTCCTTGAGCGTGCGGTCCGGGGCCCGGAAACGCAGGGCGTACGCGAGGGACTTGCGGCCGGCGCCGACCTGGTCCCCCGTGTAGACGTCGAAGAGCCGGATCGACTCCAGCAGCTCGCCCGCACCCTCGCGCAGCGCGGCCTCCACCTCGGCGGCCGGCGTGGCGTCGTCGACCACGAGGGCGACGTCCTCCTTGGCGACGGGGTAGGACGAGAACGTCGGGGCCTGCCGCAGGTGGACCGCTCGGGCGATCAGGAGGTCGAGGTCGACCTCCGCCGCGACCGTTCGCCGGGGCAGCCCGAAGGCCTCGCACACCCGCGGGTGCACCTCGCCCGCGTGACCGACGACCTCGCCGTCGACGCTGAGCTCCGCACAGCGCCCGGGGTGCCACGGCGCGAGCTCGACCGGCGCCGCGGCGACCTCGAGACCGAGCGCGTCGGCGACCGAGCGGACCGCCTCGACGGCGTCGGACCACGAGACCGGTCGGCCCTGACCCCACCAGCCTCCGGCGACCGCGTCGCCCGCGGCCACGACCGCGAGGTGGAGCGGCTGGGCAGGGAGCGCGGCGTCGAGCGCAGCCAGCTCCTCGTCGGTAGGGCGCCGGTCCACCGGCAGGATCGGCGCGGGTCCCGCGTGCGTCGGCAGCGTCACGGTGCCGGTCTCGAACACCGCGACGTCCGCCGTGCCGTGGCCGACGTTGCGGCCTGCCGCCCGGAGCACGCCCGGCAGGAGGGTCGTGGTCATGTAGCCGGCCTCGGCGTTGAGCGGGTTGGAGAGCCGGAGCACGTCGCGGCGCGGGTCCTCGGGTGCGAGCCCGAGCGCGTCGAGGTCGGTCTCGCCCACGAACGGGAAGCTCACCACCTCGACGTAGCCCTCACCGGCCAGCGTGCGGCCGACCCGGCGGCCCAGCTGCTGGGCGCGGGTGAGACCGCGCCCGGACGGGGGCGTCGGCAGCACCGACGGCACCTGGTCGTAGCCGACGAGCCGGATGACCTCCTCGGAGAAGTCCTGCGCGTCGGTGAGGTCGGGTCGCCATGGCGGAGGCGTGACGGACAGCGTCCCCGTGCCGGACACGTCGCAGCCCACAGCGCGCAGGCACTCGATGCTGCGCTCCTCCGTGATCGGCATGCCGGACACGCGTGCCGCGAGGTCGCCGGGCACCTGGACGGTGGGCATCGCCGGCGGGGTGCCGACGACGGTCACGCCCGGGTCGGCCACCGCGCCGCCGTGCTCGACGAGGAGCTCCACGACCTGGTCGGCCGCGGCCTCGCAGATCGTCGGGTCGACGCCGCGCTCGTTGCGCTTGCCGGCCTCGGAGGTGATCTTGTGGCGGCGCCCGGTGCGAAACATCGACACGGCGTCCCAGTGGGCGGCCTCGACGAGGATCGAGGTGGTGGAGCCGGACATCTCGGTCGTCTCCCCACCCATCACGCCGCCGAGGCCGATGATCCCGGAGTCGTCGGTGACCACGAGGTCCTGCGGGTCGAGGGCGCGGTCGGTGCCGTCGAGGGTGGTCAGCCGCTCTCCGTCGAGCGCACGGCGTACGACGAGCGGGCCGCGCACCTTGTCCGCGTCGTAGCCGTGGATCGGACGACCGGTCTCGAGCATGACGTAGTTGGTGACGTCGACGGCCAGGGAGATCGGGCGCATGCCCGCCGCGGTGATCCGCTGGACGATGTGGTCCGGCGTGGGGGCGGTGGGGTCGAAGCCGCTGACACGGCGGGCCACGAAGACGGGGCAGCCCTCGGCGTCCTCGACGACGACCGGGTGGCCGTCACCGTTCGCGGCCGGCGTGTCCCGGACGGCGGGGTCGCGGAAGCCGCTCGCACCCTCGACCGAGACCAGCACCTCGCGGGCGATGCCGCGGACCGACAGGGCGTAGGCCCGGTCGGGGTTGATCTCGAGCTCGACGACCTCCTCGTCGAGGCCGAGGACCGGGCGGACGTCCTGACCGGGCTCACCGGCGTCGGCGGGCAGCACGATGATGCCGTCGTGGTCCTCGCCGAGGCCCAGCTCGCGGGCCGAGCAGATCATCCCGGCCGACACGTGCCCGTAGGTCTTGCGGGCGCTGATCTCGAAGCCGCCGGGCAGCACGCCACCGGGCAGCACGGTGACGACCAGGTCGCCGGCAGCGAAGTTGTGGGCCCCGCAGACGATGCCCTGCGGCTCACCGGTGCCGTTGGCGTCACCGACGTCGACGGTGCACCAGTTGATGGTCTTGCCATTCTTCTGCGGCTCGGGCTCCATCGTCAGCACGCGGCCGATGACGAGCGGCCCGGTGATCTCACGACCGGGGCTCTCGACGGCCTCGAGCTTGAGCCCGGTCAGCGTCAGCCGGTCGGTGATCTCGTCGGTCGTCGTGCCGGCGGGCACGTCGACGTGGTCCAGGAACCAGGACAGGGGTGCCTTCATGTCGCTGCTCCCCTCTCAGATCTCGCTGCCGAACGCGGCAGAGAAGCGGACGTCACCCTCGAACAGCGGACGCAGGTCCTCGAGGTTGTGGCGGAACATGAAGGACCGGTCGATGCCCATGCCGAAGGCGAAGCCGCTGTAGACCTCGGGGTCGACGCCGCAGGCGACCAGCACGCGCGGGTTGACCACGCCGCAGCCACCCCACTCGATCCAGCCCTCGCCGCGACAGGTGCGGCACGACTCGGAGTCGGCGCCCATCCCGCTGCCCAGGCACACGAAGCACTTGACGTCGACCTCGGCCGACGGCTCGGTGAAGGGGAAGTAGGAGGGCCGGAACCGCGTGGTGATCCCCTCGCCGAACAGCTGCGACGCGAAGTGGTCGAGGGTGCCCTTGAGGTGCGCCATGGTGATGCCCTCGTCGACCACGAGGCCCTCGACCTGGTGGAACATCGGCGAGTGGGTGGCGTCGTACTCGTCGGTGCGGAACACGCGTCCCGGGCACACGACGTAGATCGGCGGCGTGCGCGTGAGCATGGTGCGCGCCTGGACCGGCGAGGTCTGCGTGCGCAGCACCACGTGGTGGTCGGCCGGCTCGGTCCAGAAGGTGTCCTGCATGGTGCGCGCCGGGTGGTCCGGGCCGAGGTTGAGGGCGTCGAAGTTGAGCCACTCGGCCTCCACGACGGGCCCCTCGGCCACCTCGTAGCCCATGGCGACGAACAGGTCCGCGATGAGCTCGGACTGGAGGGTGAGCGGGTGGCGGCCGCCGCGACGCCGACGGGTGGTCGGCAGCGAGACGTCGACGGTCTCCTCGACGAGCATCCGCTCCTCGTGCTCGGCCTCGAGCTCGACCTGGCGGGCCGCGAGGGCCTGGTTGATCGCGCCGCGGGCCTGGCCGACGCGCTGGCCGGCCTCCTTGCGCGCCTGTGGCGGGAGGGCGCCGATCTCGCGGTTCGCGAGTGCCAGCGGCGAGCGGTCCCCCGCGTGCTCGAGGCGCACCTGCTTGAGGGCGTCGAGGTCGGCGGCGCCCGCGATGGCGGCCAGCGCCGACTCGCGCATCGCCTCCACCTGGTCGGCCTTGAGAGGGGTCACTTCAACAGGGTCGTAGTCGGTGTTGGGGCCGGACATGGCTCCCTTTCGCGCGGCGACAGCAGGTCGCCGCAGATTCTAGGAGTGGATGAGCATCGGGTCGGACGGGGACTCCCCGGACCCGGTGACGTCAGCTGCCCGACGGACCAGGTCCGGGGCGCAGAAATCGCAAGCTCGTGTCCACGTGACGCATCCTACTCGCCGTACGCGCTCCAGACGCCGGCGCACTCGTCGCCGGCGCCGCGCGCCTCGGCGAGGTCGAGCCCCGCGACCGCCTCCTCCGCGCGGGAGCGCGCCAGGTTCCACGCCCGGGCGTCCTCGAGCACCTCGGGCTGCAAGGAGCCGTACGCCAGGTCCTGCAGGACGCAGCGCGCCACCTCGGCCGGCAGCCGCTCCACGATCTCCGGGGCGGCGTCGGCGGACAGGCTCTGGAGGTAGCGCACGTCGAGCCGGCCGGTGGCGTCGTAGCGGTCGAGGTTGCGCCCGGCGACCCAGGCGTCGGGGTTGACCGCCGCCAGTCCGATGAGCGCGACGGCGCCGGAGACCAGCGCGACCCGCGGCAGCCAGCTGCCGCGGCCGGCGGCGCCCGCCACCATGATCGCCAGCACGACGAAGCCCAGCCACCCCTCGAAGACGTCGACGAAGAGCCGGAGCGTGGTGAATCCGTAGGCGTCCTGGTAGACCGCCATGCCCCGCAGGGCCGAGGCCACCACCAGCAGGGTGAGCGCGCACAGCAGCCCGAGCGAGGCGAGCAGCCAGCGCCGGTCCTCGGGCGTGTCGCCGGCACGGCGGGCGGCGACCCACACCACGAGCACGGTGAGTGCGGTGGCGAGGGTCAGCTGGCCGAAGCCCTGGTGCACGAAGTCGGCGTACGTCAGCCCGGTGGTCTCCTCGATGTAGTCGCGACCGCCGATGAGCGCCCTGGCCTGCGCGGCGATGAAGGCGACGAAGACCGCGTCGACGACGAGCACCGGCACGAGCCACTCGAACCGGTTGGCGAGGGCGGCCGGGCGGCGCCCACCCAGCACCTCCACGTGGGACGGGTTCAGCGCGAGGTAGGCGGCGCCGAGGGTGGCGGCGAAGACGAAGCAGGCGACGAACCCGCGCCCGACGAGGTCGTTGAAGGTCAGGTTGGGCACCAGCCGGTCGACCCAGGAGCCGAACACCGGGTTGGCGCTGGCGAAGATCGTGCCGAAGACCGCGAGCCCGAGGAGCGACCACACGAGGGTGCGCACGAAGGCGGGGGCGCGGGACCCGGTGCCGGCGATGCGGAGCGAGCGGCCGAACCACGGCAGGCCGCGCAGCGACGCGAGCGGCCACGAGATGCCGGACAGCAGGATGCCGGGCATCGTGCGGGCGCCGGTGACGCCGCAGAGGAAGACAGCCGTCGCCGCGAGGAGGCCGAGCATCTGCACCCACCACGCGTCCAGCAGCGTCATGGGCAGGACGAGCAGCACGGCCAGCACGGCGCAGAGGACGGTCCACGGCTCGCGTCGACGGCGGGCGGTGAGCAGCGCCGCGGCGCCGCAGACGAGCGCGACGAGGGTCCACGAGATGCCCACCGCGGTGAACGAGAGCGCGACGCCCGCGACGAGCCCGGCCCCTGCGGCCGCGGCCACGGTCGGCAGGCCCGACGGCAGGCCGCGCTCGGGCCAGAAGCGACCGAAGAGCGCGTCCAGCCCGGGTGTGGTGCGCGGCACCGCAGCCGCAGCCGCGGCCGGGATCAGGACCTCGGACCTGCTCGGCTCCGGGGCGGGGAGCGGTCGGGCGTCGGGTGCGGGGACCCGGCTCGGTCCGCGGGACCCGGCGGCAGTCGGCTCGGGGACCTCGAGGCGGAGGCGGGCGCCCCGCCCGGAGGCGGGATCGACGAACCGCAGCGTGCCGTCGTGGAGCTGGGCGACCCAGCGGGCGATCGCGAGGCCGAGGCCGGTGCCGCCCGCGCCGTCGGTGCCGAAGCGCTCGAAGACGCGTTCGCGGTCCTCGGGTGCCACTCCCCCGCCGTCGTCGGTGACCTCCAGCCACCAGCCGGTCCCGGCCCCGTCCCCGTCACGGAGCGCGTCGGCCGGGGCGGCGGCGCCACCGGTGACGCGGACCCGGGTGTCGGGCGGCGCGTGCCGCCCGGCGTTGTCGAGGACGTTGACGAGCAGCTGGCGCAGCCGCGCGGGATCGACCTGCACGTGCAGGTCGTCCGCCACCTCGACGTCGTACGACCCGGGCCGGCCGGCACCGGCGACCTGGGCGACCGACTCCTCGACGAGCCGGTGCAGGGCGACGTCCTGGCGGTCGAGGTCGACGACCCCGGCCTCGAGCCGGGACAGCTGGAGGAGGTCGTCGACGAGCCGGCCGAGGCGCTGGGCCTCCTCGAGGGCGGCCTCCAGGCTCATGGCGTCGGCGGGGACGACGCCGTCCGCGAGGTTCTCGAGCAGGGCGGTCATCGCCGTCAGCGGCGTCCGCAGCTCGTGGGACACCGTGGCGATGAGGTCCCGGCGCTCCCGGTCGACCGTCGCGAGGTCCTCGGCCATCCGGTTGAAGGCGGCGGCCAGCTGGCCGACCTCGTCGGTGGCGCGGGTGCGCACCCGCCCGGAGTAGTCGCCGCGGGCCATCGCCCGGGTCACCTCGGTCATCCGGCGCAGGGGCGCCACCATCCCGGCGGCGAGCAGCTGGGTGACCCCGAGGGCCAGCGCGACGCTGACCGGGAGCACCAGGAGCGGCGACACGTCGGCCGCGGACCCGAGCCAGGTCAGCAGCACGGCTGTGACCACGGACGCCGCGACGAGCAGGCCGAGCTTGGCCTTGAGGCTGGAGACGGCGTCGAGGAGGGCGCTCATCCGACCTCCTCCAGCGCGTAGCCCACGCCGTGCACGGTCCGGATGCGCTCGGCACCCACCTTGCTGCGCAGCGCCTTGACGTGGCTGTCGACGGTGCGGGTGGCGCTGGCGCTCCCCCAGGCGTCGCCCCAGTCCCAGACCTCGCGCAGCAGCCGCTCACGGCTGAGCACCTGGCCGGCCTCGCGGGCCAGGCAGAGGAGCAGGTCGAACTCGGTCGGCGTGAGGTGCACCGCTGCGTCGCCGACCGTCGTACGCCGGGTGCCGGGGTCGAGGCCCAGCGAGCCCACCCGGATCACGGCCGGGCGCTCGTCGGCGAGCGCGGCGGCCCGCTCGACGCGGCGGAGCAGGGCGGAGACGCGGGCCACGACCTCGCGCATGGAGAACGGCTTGGTGAGGTAGTCGTCGGCGCCCACCCCGAGCCCGACGAGCAGGTCGGCCTCGTCGTCGCGGGCGGTGAGCATCAGCACGGGCACCGGCCGGGCGGCCTGGATGCGGCGGCACACCTCGAGCCCGTCGAAGCCGGGCAGCATCACGTCGAGGAGGACCACGTCGGGGCTCACCCGGGCGGCGAGGTCGACCGCCGACGGCCCGTCGAAGGCCTGCTCGACCGTGTAGCCCTCGGCGCGCAGCCGCTGGGCGAGCGCGTCGTTGATCGTGCGCTCGTCCTCCACCACCAGGGCCGTCCGCGCGGCCGTCCTCGACGTCATGCCCCGACCCTAGGAGCACGACCGTCCGCGTCGTGGGGACGACTCGTGAAGGTTCTGTGGAGGTCGACGGGCTCCCGCTGCCGTCTCAGTCGGGCCGCAGGTCCTGGCTCGGCCAGTCGACCATCACCCGCGCGCCGCCTCCGGGCGCGTCGTCGATCGTGACCCAGCCGCCGTGGGCCCGGGCCAGCCCGCCGACGATGTACATGCCGAGGCCGGTGCCGCCCGAGTCGCCGGTGGTCCAGAACTTGGTGAAGACCCGGCGCCGCAGCTCGACCGGGATGCCGTCACCCTCGTCGTCGACGGTGATGCGCACCCCGTCGAGGCTCTCGGACGCGGCGAGCCGGAGGCTGACCTGGCCCTGGCCGTGGCGCACGGCGTTCTCGACGAGGTTGGTCACCACCTGGGTGAACTTGTCGGGGTCGGCGAACACCTCGGGGAGGTCCTCCTCGACCTCGAGGTGGATCTCGCGGGCCGTGCCGGCCTCGATGGAGTCGACCACCCGCCGCACCAGCACCTCCGCGGACGACTCGCGGGGGTAGAGCTGGAGGCGGTCGGTGTCGATGCGGGCCACGTCGAGCAGCTCTGCGATGAGCCGCGCCAGCCGGTCGGCGTCGGCATTGACGGTGGTGAGCATGAGCTTGCGCTGGTCGTCGGTGAGCTTGTCCCACCGGTTGAGCAGCGCCTGCACGAACCCCTTCACGCCGGTGAGCGGGGAGCGCAGCTCGTGGGCCACCATCGCGACCAGGTCGGAGCGCTCACGGTCGAGCCGCGCCCGGCCACGACCGCTGCGGAGCCCGACCGCGATGCCCAGCACGCGGCCCAGCGGCTCGTCGCGCACCAGCTTGGCGGTGGTGAGCACCTCCTCGCCCGACGCGTTGACCCACGACTGCTCGGGCACTCCGCGGACGATCGAGATGCTGTCCCACGGCCGGTTGACGTGCAGCCAGGTCTGGCCGTCCTGGTCGAGGAGCCGCAGCACGTCGTCCAGCGGCAGCCCCATGGCGTCGTGGGGATCCACACCCAGCAGCGCGGCTCCCTGCGAGTTCAGGATCGTGACGATCCCGTCGCGGGTAGCACCGAGGATCCCGTCGGGATAGGCGTCGGCGAGGAGGCGCAGCCGGCTGGGGGTGCCGTCGACGCGGCGGCTCTCCTCGGACACGCGCTCACCCTAGCCGCGCGAGCGGGCCTTGGGCCGCCGCAGGCCCGCGGCGCGCAGGGCGGCCACCAGCTCGCGCGAGCTGACCGGCACGGCGCCGGCGGCCACCATGGCGGCGTACGCCTCGTCGGGCACGTCGTAGTGGTCGCGGTCCCACCCGCGGGCGGGGATGCCGTGCGCGGCGGCGAAGGCGTGCGCCTCGTCGTACGACGTGTCGCTGGCCAGGTGCGACCACAGCCGGCCCCACCGTGGGACGGCGGGTGGATCGATCATGATCATCGCGGGCGAGCGTAGCCCAGCGACGGACGGTCGTCAGGCGCGCTGGGCCCGCGCGCTCGCGTAGAGGCAGACCGCGGCGGCGGTCGAGAGGTTGAGGCTCTCCGCCCGGCCGTGGATCGGGATGGCGACGCGCTCGTCGGCGAGCGCGGCCAGCTCCTCGGGCAGGCCCCACGCCTCGTTGCCGAAGAGCCACGCGGTGGGGCCCGAGAGGTCGGCGTCGAAGAGGTCGAGGTCCCCGGCGCCGTCGGCGGCGAGCACCCGGAGCCCGCGGGCCTGCGCGGCGCGGACCGCCTCGGCCGCATCGGTGGCCCGGGCGACCGGGAGGTGGAACAGGCTCCCGACGCTCGCCCGCACCGTCTTCGGGTTGTAGGCGTCGACGGACTGCCCGGCGAGGACCACGCCGTCGGCCCCGGCCGCGTCGGCCGTGCGGATGACCGTGCCGGCGTTGCCCGGGTCGCGCACGTCGGCGCAGATGACGAGCAGACGGGGCGAGGCCCGCACGACGTGCTCGAGGGGGGCGTCGATGTGGTGGCACACCGCCACCACGCCCGCCGGCGTCACGGCGTCGGACAGCGCGGCGATCGCGCGGTCGTCGACGAGCGTGACGTCGGTGCCGTCCAGCAGGTCGGCGTACTGGTCGGCGGCGTGGGAGGTCGCGAAGACCTCCACCACGCAGTCGACCGAGAGCGCCCCCTCGACCGCCTTGGGACCGTCGGCAAGGAAGAGCCGCCGCTCGGTGCGTACCGAACGGCGGCTCAGCTTGCGAGCCTCCTTCACCCGGGTGTTCCCCACGGTGAGCGGGGTCCCGGCCGACGGAGTGCCCATGTGGCTCAGGCGGAGACCTTGGGCGCGTTGACGTCGTCGGGCAGCGCGGCCTTGGCGGCCTCGACGAGCACCGCGAACGCCGGGGCGTCGTTGACGGCCAGCTCGGCCAGGATCTTGCGGTCGACCTCGATGCCGGCCAGGCCGAGGCCCTGGATGAAGCGGTTGTAGGTCATGCCGTTGGCGCGGGCCGCGGCGTTGATGCGCTGGATCCACAGCTTGCGGAAGTTGCCCTTGTTCTTGCGGCGGTCGTTGTAGCTGTAGACCAGGGAGTGGGTGACCTGCTCCTTGGCCTTGCGGTAGAGCCGCGAGCGCTGGCCGCGGTAGCCGCTGGCGCGCTCGAGGGTGGTACGACGCTTCTTCTGGGCGTTCACTGCGCGCTTGACGCGTGCCATGGTGCTACTCCTTGTTGCAGGCGAAAATCAGGATGGACGGCGGCTGAGCCACCAGGTGGGACGAGGCTCAGATGCCGAGCATCTTCTTGACGCGCTTCACGTCGGACTTCTCGAGCTCGACCATGCCGGCGTTGCGGCGGTGCTTCTTGCGGCTGCCCGTGGTCGGCGCGGACGCGAACGCAGCGCCGGACTTGCGGCCGGCCTGCAGGCGGCGGACCTTGCCCGAGCCGGTCACCTTGAAGCGCTTGCTGGTGCCCGAGTGGGTCTTGTTCTTCGGCATGTCTGCCTCAACTTCCTTCTGCGTGGGTGGTTCGGGGGGTTCGACCGTCCTGTCGGCGGTTCTCGCCGTCAGTCCTCGGCCGTTGTCACGGCTTCGCCGCGACGTGCTCGATCGAGGCCTTCGCTCCGCTCAGGCCTCGATCTCAGGATCGAGGTTCTCGGAGCGGCGACGCTCCTTCTTCTGGGCCACGGGGCCGGCGGCGTGCGCAGCCTCGCGCTCGGCGTCCTCCTCGGCCCTGCGGTCGGCTCGGGCCTGCTCCTTGGTGGCGCGGGCCGCCTCGGCGTCGACCTTGGCGTCGGCCTTCTTCTTGTGCGGGCCGATCACCATCGTCATGTTGCGGCCGTCCTGCTTGGGCGCGGACTCCACGAAGCCGAGCTCCTGGACGTCCTCGGCCAGCTTCTGGAGCAGGCGGAAGCCCAGCTCGGGGCGGTGCTGCTCGCGACCGCGGAACATGATGGTGATCTTGACCTTGTCGCCCGCGCCGAGGAACCGCACGACGTGACCCTTCTTGGTCTCGTAGTCGTGCGAGTCGATCTTGGGACGAAGCTTCATCTCCTTGATGATCACGTTCGTCTGGTTGCGGCGCGCCTCACGGGCCTTCTGGGCGTTCTCGTACTTGAACTTGCCGTAGTCCATGAGCTTGCAGACAGGGGGGCGTCCCTGCGGAGCGATCTCGACGAGGTCGAGGTCGGCCTCCTGGGCCAGCTTCAGTGCCTGGTCGGTCGGCACGATGCCAACGGTCTCACCGTTGGGTCCGACGAGCCGGACCTCGGGTACGCGGATCCGCTCGTTGATGCGCAGCTCGGTGCTGATGTGTCCTCCAGTGATCGGGTGGGTGGGAGCCCCAGCCTTCCCGGCCCTGGATCGGGCCGGAAATGAACAATGGCTCCCGCTGCTGCCAAGCGGGAGCCAGTCACGACACGCCTCCCCTCTCGGGAAGACCTGGCGTGCCACGCCTGTCTCTCGACAGCCGTGTCACGAGGACCGGGACCCGACGATCTGTGGTGCAGGGCGATCGGTGCGGGTGGGAGACGGGTGGTGCGGTGCCTCCGCTTGGCGGGACCAGTGTCGCGGGTGGTGCAGTGGTGCTGTGCGGCACTGATCGGTCAACACCGAAGGCTAGCCGATCATTCCGGCGCGGGGCCAATCCAGCCGTGCCCGTCGCCCTCCCCGAGCCGGACGAGTCGCCACCCGGCGGCCAGCCGGGTGAGGTCGTCGCCGTCGACGACGTACGTCGCCGGGCCGGCCAGGTCGACCAGCAACGCCTCCGCGCCGTCCTGCGCCGCCGCGGTGGCGGCGGTCGCTGCGGTGACCGGCACCGGACGCGCCGCCGGGTCCCAGCGGGCCATCGTCTCGATGGAGGTGAAGGCGAGCAGGCCGAGGCTGCCGTCGCCCGCCCGGACCAGCACAGCGGCCATGTCGGAGGACTTGTCATGGGCGAGGCCCTGCTCGTCGTGCTCGACCTCACCGAGCACGGCGACGACCGGCACCAGCAGGCGGGCGTCCTGAAGCGCGGCGAGGACCGTCCCGGACGACGCCCTTCCCTCGAGGTGGTCGACGAGCAGGCGACGCAGCCCGGGGTCGACGGCACCGTGGTCGTCGGCGAACCCCGGGTCGGGGATCGTCCGGACCAGGGGGCTGCTGTCGCGGTCGTCGGGCACGGCGCCATTGTCCCGGACGCGTGGTGCGTTGTGCGACTCTGGGGCCGTGGAAGAGACGACCTGGGCCGCCCTGACCGCAGCGCTCACCGTGGCGGGCGCGATCTGGACGTGGATCGCCTTCCGGCGGCGCGGGTCCGCCAACGGCCTGCGCGCGCTCGGCTTCACGCTCCTGCCCGCGGCGGCCTGGCTGACGGGCACCCTCGAGATGGTCGTCGAGATCGGCGGCTCGGTCACCGACTGGGCGACCAGCCTCGTCTTCGACGTCCGCACCTGGGTGGGGGTCGGGCTCGCCGGCCTCGCTCTCGTGCTGTGGGTGGTCAGCGGCATCATCCGTGACCGCCAGCTCGCCCGGGGCCAGTCCTCCGGGGGCGCCACCCCCACGGGCACCGCGCGTGACCGCAGCCTCCCCGAGGCGTCCTCGACACGGTCGCCGGGCAAGGGCGGGTCCCCCGTCGACGACGACATGGCCGACATCGAGGCGCTCCTGCGGAAGCGCGGGATCGAGTGAGCGACCGGCTCGTCGACCGCAACCGCCTGTGGTCGAGGCTCGGTGCCGCCGTCGACGCCCTCCCGGAGGCGCCGGCCACGCCCATCGCCGTCGTCGACCTCGACGCCTTCGACGCCAACGCCGACGACCTGGTCCGCCGCGCCGGCGGCAAGCCCGTCCGGGTGGCGTCGAAGTCGCTCCGGGTGCCGGCCCTGGTCGAGCGCGCGCTCGCGCGCGACGGGTTCTCCGGGGTCCTGGCCTTCACCGTGGCCGAGGCGCTGTGGCTGCACGAGAGCGGCGTCAGCGACGACATCGTCGTGGCCTACCCGTCTGTCGACACCGCCGCCCTCCGCCGGCTCACCGCCTCGCCGTCGGCCGCGGCGGCGATCACGATCATGGTCGACGACACCGCCCACCTCGACGTCGTCGACGCGGCCCGGTCCTCCTCGCAGGTGCCGGTCCGGGTCGCCCTGGACCTCGACGCCGGGCTGCGGCTCGGTCGGCAGCACATCGGTCCCAAGCGCTCGCCGCTGTTCGACACCGCGGACGTCGTGGAACTCGCCGAGCACGTGGTCGCCCGTGACGGCTTCCGGCTGGTCGGCGTGATGACCTTCGAGGGACAGGTCGCCGGCGTGCAGGACGACGTCCCCGACCAGCGGACCCGCTCGCTGCTCGTACGTCGCCTCAAGCAGGCGTCGATGGCGCAGCTCGAGGTGCGCCGCCGCGAGATCTCCGAGGCGCTCGCCCGGGTGGCCGACCTCGAGTTCTGGAACGGCGGCGGCTCGGGGTCGGTCGAGGCCACGGCCGCCGACGGCGCGGTCACCGAGATCGCCGCCGGGTCGGGACTGCTGGTCCCCGGGATCTTCGACCACTACGCCTCCTTCGACCCGCGCCCGGCCGCGTTCTTCGGCCTCCGGGTCACCCGCAGGCCGACACCCGACCTGGTCACCGTCCACGGCGGCGGGCTGATCGCCAGTGGGGCGACGGGTGCCGACCGCTCCCCCGTGCCGTGGGCCCCGCCGGGCCTGCGCCTCACCGGGCTGGAGGGCGCCGGCGAGGTCCAGACGCCGCTGACCGGGCACCCCGCGGCCATGCTCCGCATCGGTGATCTCGTGTGGTTCCGCCACGCCAAGTCCGGCGAGCTGTTCGAGCACGTGCGCGACGTGCACCTGGTCCGGGGGGACGCGGTCACCGAGGTGGTGCCGTCCTACCGCGGCTGCGACCGTGCCTTCTGAGCCGTCCCCATCCCACCCGTCCCGGGTGGCCCGCGAGGTGGCCGACCGGGTGATGTCGGCACCTCCGACGCTCGGGCCGGGTCGCCTGGTGTGCGTCGACGGTCCGGCGGGCTCGGGCAAGACGACCCTCGCCGCGGCGATCGCAGAATTCGTCCCGGGGACGCAGGTGGTGCACACCGACGAGCTCCTCGAGGGCTGGCGCGGACTGCCGGGGCTGGCGGGCAGCGTCGCGGCCCTGCTCGCGCCCCTGGCGGCGGGCGAGGCCGGTCACTGGCGATGCTGGGACTGGCACGCCGACGGGTGGGCCGGGACGCACGCGGTGCGGCCGGGCGGCCTGCTCGTGCTCGACGGCGTCGGCAGCTGGTCGCCGGCCGTCGCGGACCTGGTCGGGCTCCTCGTGTGGGTCGAGGCCGAGCCGTCGCTGCGGCTGGCCCGCGGCATCGCTCGCGACGGCGAGGCGCTCCAGCCACACATGGCGCAGTGGCGCCTCGACGAGGACGACCTCTTCGCGCGGCTGCGCACGCGCGAGCACGCCGACCTCGTCGTGCCGACCGACGACTGAGGCGGACGCCGCTCGGGGACCCCGGCCTACGGCAGCAGTGGCTCGGCGAGCTCGTAGGAGTCCTGCTGGTAGAGGTGGCGGAAGCCGGCGCGCTCGTAGACGCCGAGGGCGCCGGTCGGGTTGGCGGTGTCGACACTGAGGCTGGCGGTGGCATAGCCGGCTTCGCGTGCGAGGCCGAGGACCCGGGTGAGCAGCCAGGTGGCGACGCCCCGGCGGCGGTGGTGCGGGAGGGTCCCGACGTAGGGCACGTGCAGCTCGGGTCCCGGACCGCCCGACTGCGGGACGGTGTACTCGTGCGCGAACACGTAGCCCGCAACCCGCCCGGCCTCGTCACGCGCCACCGCGGCCAGGTGGTGCCGGTTGTGCGCCGCCCGGACCATGAAGAGCTCCCAGAAGTCCGGCCCCATGGGTGTGCGGTCCGGATGGTCGCCGAAGGCGGTGTTGTGCGCCAGCCGGAGCTCCTCCGCCGCGGCCGGGTCGAAGGACGACGCGACCAGACCACGGGGAGCCTCGGGCACTGCGACGGGCCGCGCCAGGTCGGCCACCATCATGACGCTGTGGCCGGTGGGCACGAACCCCGCCGAGGTCAGCAGGCCTGCCTGGTCGGCACGTCCCGCGAGCGCCGTGGCGGCGTACGTCGCAGACAGGTCCGGCGCCACCTGGCGATGGACGGCTCGCGCAGCCTCCAGCGCCCGGGACAGCATCAGCGTGCCGATGCCCTCCCGCAGCCGCGCGGGGTCCACGTCGCCGAACAGGATGAACCGCTGGCCCGTGCTCTGCGGCGAACCGGGCATGACGGCCGTGAACGCGACGAGGTGCTCGCCGTCGAAGGCACCCTCGAACCGCGACTCCGCGCCGGACATCAGCTCGCGTGCCTCCGGCTCCCCGAGGCAGAAGCCCGTCGGGTGGTCCGCATCGATCCGGCGCATGAGGCCGGCGAGGGCGGCGGCGTCGGCCGGCGCGAGGTCCCGCGCGGTGAGGGCCATGCAGTCACGCTAGTGCTGTCTAGGGTGGGCGTCATGGTGTTTCCGAGCGGGGAGCAGTTCGAGATCTCGGCGGCCGGCTACGTCGCGGTCGTCACCGAGGGCGGGGCCGCGCTGCGCAGCCTCGCCCACGAGGGGCGCGACCTCGTGCACGGCTTCGCCGAGGACGAGATGTCCTCCGGTGGACGCGGCCAGCTGCTGATGCCCTGGCCCAACCGGATCCGCGACGGCCGCTACTCCTTCGGCGGGCGCGACCTCCAGCTCGGGCTGACCGACCCGTCGCGCGGCAACGCCTCGCACGGCCTCGCGCGCTGGGCGGCGTGGACGGTCGAGGAGCACACCGGCACGTCGGTGTCCCTCGTCCTCCGCGTGATGGCGCAGACCGGCTACCCCTGGGCGCTCGACCTGCACGTCCTCTACGACCTCTCCGCCGACGGCCTCGTCGTGACCCAGACCGCCACCAACCTCTCCCCCGAGCCGGCGCCGTTCGCCAGCGGCGCGCACCCCTACCTCGCCGTCGGCGAGGCCATCGAGGACCTCGAGCTGCACCTGCCGGCCCACACCCGGCTGCTGGTGGACGACCGACAGCTGCCGACGGGCACGGAGCCGGTGTCGGGCGCCCACGACTTCACGACACCGCGCCGCATCGGTGACGCGGTGCTCGACGACGGCTTCGGGGCCCTCGACCACCGCGACGGCCGCGCCACGGTGACGCTCGCCGACCCGCGCACCGGGCGCGGGGTGGCCCTGTGGGTGGACGAACGCCACCGGTGGCTGCAGGTCTACACGCCGCCGGTCGAGGGCCCGCGACCCGCGATCGCCGTGGAGCCGATGACCGCGCCGGCGGACGCCTTCAACTCCGGCACCGACCTCGCGGTCCTCGCCCCGGCAGGGACGACGGGCGACGAGCAGTCGTCGTCGTGGGGCATCCGCGCGCTGGCGAGCTAGCCCTCGGGCGAGCCCGACCGGTCGATCAGCGCGCGCACCTGGCGTACGCCGTCGCGGGCGCGCCGCCCGTCGGAGCCCTGGAAGGCCATCGCCGAGATGGTGGTGCCGTCGGCCAGGTCGAGCGTGGCCCACGGCGCGCCCGAGGCGAGGTGGATCGCGACGACCTGCTCCCACGCCAGCCTGCGCGTGCGGAAGCCGTTGACCACGACGAGCACGTCCATCTCGGCCCTCACCCGCGCCCGGCCGAGCGCCCAGCCGCACAGCGCCAGGGCCGCGCCCATCACGAGCAGCGTGACGCGCTGGAGCCAGTTGAAGCGGTCGCGCACCGAGTCGTCGAAGCCGAACCAGGCCGCGGCGCAGACGACGAACAGCATCACGCCCACCCCGACCACGGCGTAGCGCACGCCGACGGGGCGCCAGGTGTGCGGCAGGGAGGGCAGCCGTTGCCCGGGCGCAGGCTCAGAGCCGGCAGGCATGGATGTCCGTCAGCAGGATGGCCCGGGCGCCGATCGAGTAGAGGTCGTCCATGAGCCGCTGCGAGCCGGCGCGCGGCACCATCACCCGCACGGCGACCCAGCCGGCCTTGCCGAGGGGCGAGATCGTCGGACCCTCGCGGCCGGGCGCCAGCACCGTGGCGCGGTCGAGGTGGGCCTCCTCGATGTCGTAGTCCATCATCACGTAGCTCCGGGCCACCAGGACGCCCTCGACCCGACGGCGGAAGATCTCGAAGTCGTCGGGGATCTCCCCGCCGCGGGTGATCAGCACGGCCTGCGAGTCGAGGATGACCTCACCGAAGGTCGCCAGGCCGGCGGCGCGCAGCGTCGAGCCGGTCTCCACGACGTCGGCGATGACGTCGGCCACGCCGAGCTGGATGCTGGTCTCGACGGCGCCGTCGAGGCGGGTGACGGTCGCGTCGATGCCGTTGCGGAACAGGTAGTCCTCGACCACGCCGACGTACGACGTCGCGATCCGCAGGCCGCGGAGGTCCTCGAGCGAGGAGTAGCGACCGGCGGGGCCGGCGAAGTGGAACCGCGAGCGGCCGAAGCCGAGGTTCATCACCTCGTCGGCCTTGGCACCGGAGTCGAGCAGCAGGTCGCGGCCGGTGATGCCGGCGTCGAGCGTGCCCTCGCCGACGTAGAGCGCGATGTCGCGCGGGCGGAGGTAGAAGAACTCGACGTCGTTCTCGGAGTCGACGAGCGCGAGCTCCTTGGAGTCGGTGCGCTGGCGGTAGCCGGACTCCCGCAGGATGTCGGTGGCGGCCTGGGACAGCGACCCCTTGTTGGGGACGGCGATGCGGAGGGTCATGCGGATCTCACCGGGGCTCTCACAGGTGGGCGTAGACGTCGTCGAGGGTCAGGCCGGAGGCGAGCATGAGCACCTGGGCGTGGTAGAGCAGCTGGCTGATCTCCAGTGCCGTCGCCTCCTTGCCCTCGTGCTCGGCGGCCATCCACGACTCGGCGGCCTCCTCCAGGAGCTTCTTGCCGATGGCATGGACGCCGGCGTCGAGCTGCTGCACGGTGCCGGAACCCTCGGGGCGCTCCGCGGCCTTCGTGGACAGCTCGGCCCACAGGTCCTCGAACGTCTTCACGGGAGCAGCCTACGGCGCACCGGGCGCGCGCCCCGCGCCGGTCCCTCACCCGGACCGGCCCCGGACCGGCCCCGGACCAGCCCCGGACCAGCCCGGACCACCCATCGGGAGGGTTGTCCTGTCGCCGGGCCGCGCTATCGTCGGAGCATGAGCGAATCGAACACACATTCGGACGAGACCCCGCTGGCCGAGCAGACCCTCGGCGGTCCCCAGGGTGACACGACGCGCAAGGACCCCGAGGAGTGGGTGACCGGTGACGAGCCGATGACCGGCGCGCAGCGCAGCTACCTCGACACCCTGGCCCGCGAGGCCGGCGAGGAGCTCCCGGGCGACCTCACCAAGGCGCAGGCCTCCGAGCACATCGACCGGCTGCAGTCGGCCAGCGACCGCACGTCCTGACCTCCCCCCAAGGCGCCTCCCCGGCCACCGGCCCGGGGGCGCCTCAACCCGTGCGCAGGTCCCGCAGCACCCGGGCCGTGTCGAGGGCGGCGGCCGTGGCCTCCCACCCCTTGTCCTCGCTCGAGCCCTCGAGGCCGGCGCGGTCGAGGGCCTGCTCCTCCGTGTCGCACGTCAGTACGCCGAAGCCCACGGGCACGGCGTGCTCGACGCTGACCCGGGTGAGGCCGTCGGTCGCGGCCGAGCAGACGTACTCGAAGTGCGGGGTGCCGCCCCGGATGACGACGCCGAGCGCGACGACGGCGTCGTAGCCGTCCCGGGCGAGCGCCGCCGCGACCACGGGCAGCTCGAAGGTTCCCGGCACGCGCAGGACCTGCGGCTCGGTGACGCCGTACGCCGCCAGCGCGCGCTCGGCGCCCCCGACGAGGCCGTCCATCACCTGGGTGTGCCAGCTCGCGGCGACGACCGCGACCTTGAGGCCACTGGCGTCGTAGGGCTGGGAGGTGGGTGCTCCGGCGCCGCTCATCGGTGCTCTCCTTCGGGGGACGGGGTGGTGGGTCCGGTGTCGGGCGCGGCCTCGTGCTCGAGCTGGTGGTCCAGCGCGAGGTCCACCACGAGGTCGGGCAGGTCGTGGCCCATCCGGTCGCGCTTGGTCCGCAGGTAGGCCAGGTTGTGGTCGTTGGGGTGCGGGGTGAGCGGCACCCGTTCGGTGACCCGGATCCCGAAGTCCTCGAGGCTCGCGGTCTTGTCGGGGTTGTTGGTCATCAGCCGCACGGACTCGATGCCCAGGTCGCGCAGCACCTGGGTCGCGGTGCCGTAGTGGCGGGCGTCGGCCGGCAGCCCGAGGTCGAGGTTGGCGTCGACGGTGTCGCGGCCGCCGTCCTGGAGCTGGTAGGCCTGGAGCTTGGCGACCAGGCCGATGCCGCGCCCCTCGTGGCCGCGCAGGTAGACCACCACGCCCGTGCCCTCCGCGACGACAGTGCGCAGGGCCTCGTCGAGCTGCGGCCCGCAGTCGCAGCGCTCGCTGCCGAAGACGTCGCCGGTCAGGCACTCGCTGTGGACGCGGGTGAGCACCGGCTCGCCCCTCTCGACGGCCCCCGCGACGTCGCCGTGCACCAGCGCGACGTGCTCGCTGCCGTCGATCGTGATGCGGTAGCCGTAGGCGGTGAACTCGCCGTGGCGCGTGGGCAGCCGGGTCTCGGCGACCCGCTCGACGTGGCGCTCGTGGCGGCGGCGGTGGCGGACCAGGTCCTCGATGGAGATCATCGCCAGGCCGTGCTCGTCGGCGAACTCGCGCAGCTCGGGGCCGCGCTTCATCGTGCCGTCGTCGTTGACGACCTCGACCAGCACACCGGCCGGCGTGAGCCCGGCGAGCATCGCCAGGTCGACGGCCGCCTCGGTGTGCCCCCGGCGTACGAGGACGCCGCCCTCCCGGTAGCGCAGCGGGAAGACGTGCCCGGGACGGGTGAGCTCCCACGGCTCGGTCGCGGAGTCGGCGAGCGTGCGGGCGGTGTGGGCGCGGTCGGCGGCGCTGATGCCGGTGGTGACGCCGTCCCGCGCGTCGACCGAGATGGTGTAGGCCGTGCGCAGCCGGTCCTTGTTGTGCGGCGTCATGAGCGGGATCTCGAGCCGGTCCAGCATGTCGGCCGGCATCGGGACGCAGATGACGCCGCTCGAGTGGCGGATGGTGAAGGCCATGAGCTCCGGGGTCGCCTTGGCGGCGGCGAAGATGATGTCGCCCTCGTTCTCGCGGTCCTCGTCGTCGACCACCACGACGGCCCGGCCGGCGGCGATGTCGGCGACGGCCCGCTCCACGGAGTCCAGCCGGACGGTGCTCGCCCCGCTCATGCGGGGATCACCGCGTCCTCGTCGACCGAGGAGGTGTCGACGACCGTCCGGGCGTCGCGCAGCCACACGACGAAGCCGATGACCACGAAGACGGCGTAGAACAGGTACATCCCGGCGGTGGGGTAGAACCCGGCCTGCACCAGCGTGGTCACGCCGACGACGTCGACGAGGATCCAGACCAGCCAGAACTCCACCCAGCCGCGGGCCATGCCGTAGGTCGCGAGCATCGAGCCCGCGAGGATCCAGGCCTCGGTCGTCGGTCCGTAGGAGCCGACCTGCAGCAGCAGGACGTACGCCGCGGCGTAGCCGACGACGCCGAGCACGAGGAGCTGCAGCCGCTCGCGGTCGGTGGCCCAGCGCGGTGCGACGGCGCCGCCGTCGGAGGCGCCACCGGCGCTGCTGACCTGCGACCAGCGCCACCAGCCGTAGACCGACACCACCGCGAAGAACACCTGCCGGCCGGCCTGGCCCCACAGCGGGTCCTCGATCTGCCCGGAGAGCTCACCGGTCGCGAAGACGGTGAAGAGCAGCACGTTGCCGACCAGGCCGACGGGCCAGGCCCACACGAAGCGCTTCATGCCGAGGATCGCGCTGGCGAGGCCGAACAGGTTGCCGATCACCTCACGGGCGCCGAGCTCGCCGCCGGGCACGGGGATGGTGCCGTCGATGAGCCATTCGAGCAGGGACATCATTCTTCCTCGTCGTTCGCAGTGGGCGTGGAGGTGGGGAGGTAGCCGCCGAGCAGCTTCTCGACGTGCTTGGCGATGACGTCGGCCTCGAGGTTGACCAGGTCGCCGACGCGGCGGCTGCCGAGCGTCGTACGGGCGAGCGTCTCGGGGATCAGGCTGACGGTGAAGCTCGCGTCGTGGACCTCGACGAGCGTCAGGCTGACGCCGTCGACGGTGATCGAGCCCTTGTCGACGAGGTAGCGCGAGAGGTGGATGGGAAGGGAGATCTCGACGACGTCCCAGTGCTCGCTGGGCGAGCGGGAGACGATCTCGCCGACGCCGTCGACGTGGCCCTGGACGATGTGGCCGCCCAGCCGCTTGTCGACGGTGACCGCGCGCTCCAGGTTGACCCGGTCCCCCGGTGCGGCGCCCCTCAGCGACGTCTTGTCGAGCGTCTCCTGCATGAGGTCGGCGGTCCACCGCCCCTCGTCGAGGGCGGAGACGGTGAGGCAGCAGCCGTTGACCGAGATCGAGTCGCCGAGGACGGTGCCCTCGAGCACCGTGCTCGCCTCGACGGTGAGCCGGATGGCGTCACCCTGGTCGGTGACCTCGGCGATGGTGCCGAGCTCCTCGACGATGCCGGTGAACATCAGGTCCTCCTGGGGGTGGGGCTGGGAGTGGGGCTGGAAGTCCGACCGGGAGTCGGGCCGGGGGTCATGGTGAGGCGGACGTTGGTGTCCTCACCGTCGTCCCCGGGCAGCACGGTCACGTCGCTCACGTCCAGGTGCACGGCGGCAGCGATGGTGCCGATGCCCAGGTCGGCGACGGCGCTGGCCCCCGCGCCGAGCAGCATCGGGGCGACGTAGGTGACGACCTCGTCGACGAGGCCGGCGGTGAGGAAGGCGCGCGCGAGGGTCGGCCCGCCCTCGAGGAAGACGTGCTGGCGGTCGCGGGCGAACAACGCTCCGAGCGCCTCGTGGGGGTCGCGGGTGCGGAGGTGCACGGTCTCGGCGCGGTCGTCGAGGACGCGCCGATCGGGCGCGAGGTCGCGCAGGCCCATCACTGCTCGCAGCGGCTGGACGTCGAGCGGCTCGTCGGCCTCGTCGCGGACGGTGAGCGCCGGGTCGTCGACCTCGACGGTGTTGGTCCCGACCAGCATCGTGTCGCACAGCGCCCGCAGCCGGTGGGTGTCGAGCCGCGCGGCGCGGCTGGAGACCCATCGGCTGGTGCCGTCGGCAGCGGCGCTGCGACCGTCGAGCGTGGTGGCGAACTTCCAGGTGACGAAGGGCCGCCCGGAGGTCACGGCGAAGGTCCACACCTCGTTGACGGCCCGCGCCTCGTCGGCCAGCACGCCGCCCACGACCTCGACCCCGGCCTGGCGCAGGCGGTGGCCGCCACCTCGCGCGACGGGGTTGGCGTCGGCCTGCGCGAAGACGACGCGGGACACGCCCGCTGTCAGCAGCGCCTCGCTGCACGGACCGGTCCGGCCGGTGTGGTTGCACGGCTCGAGGGTGACGACCGCGGTCGCGCCCCGCGCCGCCGCCCCGGCCCGTGCCAGCGCGTCCACCTCGGCGTGCGGCGAGCCGGCTCCGCGGTGGAACCCCTCGGCGACCATCGTGCCGTCGGGAGCGAGGAGCACGCAGCCGACGCGCGGGTTGGGTCCGAGGGGCACGCCGGGGGTGGCGGCGAGCGCCAGGGCGCGCCGCATGGCGCTGCGCTCTGCCTCGCTGGTCGTCATCTCCGCCTCCGGTCCGGTGGTGCGGACTCACGGGGGGCGGGCGACGGGGCGCGCCCCCGACTGGTCGGGACGGCGCGCGAGCCGTCAGCGTGCACTTCTCATCCGGACTGTGACCGTCGGTCCAGGATTTCCACCTGGTCAACCGGCCACTGGATGTGGCCGGGTCGCGGACTGTGACCGCCGGTGCGGAGTTCCACCGCCCCCAGAGCACGCAAGCTCTTGCGGTGGCAACTGTGCCACAGCGTGGCGCATTCCCTCACCCGTGTCCGGCTGTGGCGTGCGCGACACCACCGAGGGGGTGGGCGGTGGGGGCTGTCGTGATCCGCGCGGGTTGCCGGGGCCGGCTCGGTTTCCCCGCACAGGCGGGGAAACCGGAACTTCTGGGGGCGTGCACACCCCCAGATGTTCGAAAGTCCCTCGAGAGGTCAGGCCTGCTCGAGGAACCGGTCGAAGACCCGCGCCCCGAACTCGAGCGCGTCCACCGGGACCCGCTCGTCGACGCCGTGGAACAACGCGGTGAAGTCGAGCTCGGCGGGGAGCCGGAGGGGTGCGAAGCCGTAGGACCGCATCCCGAGCTTGCGGAAGTGCTTGGCGTCGGTGCCCCCGCTCATCAGGTAGGGCGCGACGAGGGCGTCGGGGTCCTCGGCGAGCAGGCTGCGGGTCATGGCGGTCACCAGGTCGCCGTCGTACGGCGTCTCCCAGGGGTCCTGCTTGGACTCGAAGTCGAACTCGATCCCGTCGCCGGCCAGCTCGTGCAGCGTCGCGAAGAACTCGTCCTCGTAGCCCGGCAGGAACCGGCCGTCGACCGTGGCCTGGGCCTCCGTGGGGATGACGTTGGTCTTGTAGCCGGCGCGGAGCATGGTGGGGTTGGCGGTGTTGCGGATGACCGCACCGAGCATCCGGGCGGCGTCGCCGAACTCCTCGACGAGGGCCTCGGCGTTCTCGGGCGTGGCCTCGGTGCCGGCGAGCTCGCCGACGGTGGCCAGCAGGACCTCCATCGTCGGGGTCAGCCGGACGGGCCACTGGTGGGCGCCGATGCGGGCCACGGCACCGGCCAGGCGGGTCACGGCGTTGTCGTCGTTGATCATCGAGCCGTGGCCGGCCCGTCCGCGGGCGGTGAGCCGCATCCAGGCCATGCCCTTCTCGGCGGCCTCGATGAGGTAGACCCGCCGGCCGCGGATCGTCGCGGAGAACCCGCCGACCTCCCCGACCGCCTCGGTGCAGTCGGCGAGCAGGTCGGCGTGCTGCTCGACGAGCAGCTTGGCGCCGTGGCCCCCGCCCGCCTCCTCGTCGGCGGTGAAGCACAGCACGACCTCACGTTGGGGCGCCGCGCCGGCGGCGGCGCGCGCCCGGACGACGCTCAGCAGCATCGCGTCGAAGTCCTTCATGTCGACGGCGCCGCGGCCCCACACCTGGCCGTCCTTGATCTCCCCGCTGAAGGGGTCCACCTGCCAGTCGGACGCCTCGGCGGGTACGACGTCGAGGTGGCCGTGGAGCAGCAGCGGGGCGCGGCCGTCGCCGCCGCCCCAGCGCGCCACGACGTTGGTGCGGCCGGGCTGTCCCTCGAGGAGCTGGGCCTCGATCCCGACCTCGTCGAGCAGCGCCGCGACGTGCTCCGCGGCCTTGCGCTCCCCCGGTCCGTCGTCGGTGCCGTAGTTGGAGGTGTCGATGCCGATGAGCTGCTGGCACAGCTCGACGACCTCCGCTGCGGGGTCGTACGACAGGTCCTGCGAACGGTCGGTGGGCGCCTGGTCCATGCCGTCCATCCTGCCCCACGAGTGCGCACCAACCCCGATGCGATGTCGAGCCATCCGCTTTGCTACTGTTCTCCAGCACTCGTCCGGGTGGCGGAATTGGCAGACGCGCTAGCTTGAGGTGCTAGTGCCCGTATTAGGGCGTGGGGGTTCAAGTCCCCCCTCGGACACACAGGAAGAACCCCAGGTCGTCGACCTGGGGTTCTTCGCATCCCGGATGCGTCACCCGTGGCAGGTCAGGCGCCGGGTCGCCCGACCGGGCACGGTGGGACGGACTGCGCCGCCACACCGGGGCGAGCGGGACGAGAGAGGGGCACCGTGAGCCTGATCCTGCCGGTCCTCCTCCTGGGCCTCATGGCGAGCCTGTCCCCGGCGACGATCGTCGTGTTCGTCCTGGTGCTCGGCACGGCGAGGGCTCGCGTCAACGCGGCGGCGTTCCTCACCGGGTGGGTCCTCTCGCTGACCGTCGTCTTCACCGCGAGCTACGCGGTGGCGGCCTCGGGCACCACGGAGCGCGGCGACGGACGCACGTCGGTGGCGGTGCTGGAGACGCTGCTGGGCGCGGGCCTGCTGTGGTTCGGAGCGCGGAGGTGGAGCCGGCGCGCGACCGACCCGCCGGGCTCCCCGGACCCGGCGGGGTCCTCGAGGGGGACTCAGCGGCTCGTCAGCCGGATGGCCAACCTCACGCCCCTCGGCGCTGCCACCGTCGGCGTGCTGAAGCAGCCGTGGGCGCTCACCAGCGCCGCCGCGCTGGTCGTGGTGCGTGACCAGGTGTCCCTGGTGGTGGTCGCCGTCGCCTTCGCGGTGTTCACCGTCGCCTCCACCGCCACGGTGGCGGGCATGTTCGGCTACTACGCCCGCCGTCCCGGGGACGCGCAGGTCCGGCTGGCGATGCTGCGCGACCGGGTCGTGCGCGCCGGTCCCGCGGTGTGGGCGGCGGTCGCCGTGCTGGTGGGGACGGTGCTCCTGGTCGACGGTCTGCTCGCCCTCACCTGAGCGAGGGCGAGCAGCTCGTACGGCTCAGTCGTCGAAGGCGTTGACGACGGCGTCGTCGATCGTGTTCTTGGGGCCGGTGAACCAGCGCTTGGCCGAGACGTTCCACCAGATCGCCAGCACGATGAGCGTGCCGATGGTGAGGACCGGCGCGTAGTTGACGCTGCTCCAGGCGAACTCGTCGCTGAACGGCACGCCGGCCGGGGTGAACGGCAGCACGAAGTAGACCGAGATGATCGCGATCTCGACCACCGCCACGAGGTTCATCCACTTGTACTTCGCGCCGTTGGTCCAGGTGCCCGCCTCGAAGGCGTCGCCGATGCGCCAGCGCAGGTAGATCGGGATCAGGAACGACAGGTAGAGCCCGATGACCGCGACGGAGACGACGGCGTAGAACGCGACCGGCACGCCACCGATGCTCTTCAGCGCGGGGAGGGTGATGATCGCGCCGATGACCGCTACGAACATGACCGCGTTGGCCGGGATCCTGGTCGTCTTGTTGACCGTGGAGAGCCACCTCGATCCCGGGATGGCGCCGTCGCGGCTGAACGCGAACGTCATCCGCGAGGCGCTGGTCAGGCACGCCGTGGTGCAGAACAGCTGGCCGGCCGTCGAGATGAGCAAGATGAGGAAGTGCCAGCCGTCGGGCAGCGCCTGGCCGAAGATGACGTCCACGGCACCGAAGCCGTCGCTCACCCCCTGCGGGTCCTGGACGGCGAAGAGGAACGCCAGCAGGAGGACGTAGCCGCCGATGGCGGAGTAGAAGATCGAGCGCCAGATGCCCTTGGCGGCGCCCTCGGCGGCGCCCTGGGTCTCCTCGGAGAGGTGGGCGGAGGCGTCGAAGCCGGTGATCGTGTACTGCGTGAGCAGGAAGCCGAGCGGCAGCACCAGGAACCAGTAGGCGCCGCTGCTGAAGCCGGAGTTGTTGATCCGCTCGGTGAAGACGAAGTCGAGGCTCTGGTGCGTGGGCGGCACGATGATCAGCACCAGGATGACGATCGCCGCGCCGGCGACGTGCCACCACACCGAGATGTTGTTGATGACGGCGAGCAGGTGGCCGCTGAAGATGTTGAGCACCGACGCCAGGGCGAGGATGGCGACGAAGATCAGGAAGACCCGGGTGAGTGAGTAGCCGTCGGCCCAGCTCGTGCTGATCGTGCTGATCGTCAGGTCGAGGAAGGTGGCCGCGCCGTAGGCGACGCTGGCCGTCACCGCGAGCAGCCCGATGAGGTTGAGCCACCCGGTGAAGAAGCCGGCGGCCGGACCACCGAGCTTGGCGGCCCACCAGTAGATGCCGCCGGACGTCGGATAGGCCGACACGAGCTCGCTGAGGGTGAAGCCGATGATGAGGATGAACGCCGAGATGATCGGCCAGCCCCACGAGATGGCGATGGGCCCGCCGTTGTTCCAGGCCTGCCCGAAGGTGGTGAAGCAGCCGGCCAGGATCGAGATGATCGAGAACGAGATGGCGAAGTTGGAGAAGCTCGACCAGCTGCGGCTCAGCTCCTGCGAGTACCCCAGCTTCGCGAGGTGCTTCTCGTCATCGGTCAGCTCGCGTTCGCGCGAGGACTCTCCAGCGGATCCAGCGGTCTCTGCAGCGGACATGGGCACACCTCTCGGGGCGTCAGTGGGTGTTCGGCACCGTAGACCCGCCCGCAGGGGCCGTAAAGGGTCCGAGCAGAAATTGGTCTGAACTCTGACCATTGACGTGTGGCCCTGCCGTGCACAGACTGGCCCGCATGACGGCCCAGCCCCACGAGCACCTCACGGACGCGGTGCTCCGGCCGGTGCGCGGCCACCACGCCTTCGAGGGATGCGTGGAGCAGCTGGCGACCGCGATCCGCCTCGGGGTCTACCCCGTCGGCAGTCTCCTCCCGCCCGAGCGCGAGCTCGCCGAGCGGCTCGCCGTGAGCCGGGCCACCCTGCGCGAGGCGATCGCCGCCCTGCGACAGGCGGGGCTGGTCGAGACCAGGCGCGGCCGCGGTGGCGGGTCCACCGTCACGTCGCAGGCCCGCGCCCGGTTCCGCGGCGGGTTGTCGCGGCTGTCCGCCGCCACCAAGTCGGAGTGGCTCGACGCGCTCGAGTTCCGGCGGGTCGTCGAGCCCGGAGCCGCCCACCTCGCCGCGAGCCACGCGCTCGCCGACACCGACCGCGACCGCCTCGCCGCCACGGAGGCCGCCGTCCACGACGCGTCCGGCAAGCGCGCGCACCGGCAGGCGGACTCGCGGCTGCACCTGACCATCGCCGCGCTCAGCGGCTCGGCGCGGCTGCAGGAGGCGGTCACCTCGGTGCAGTCCACCCTCGACTCCATGCTGGGGGCGATCCCCTCGCTCGAGCCCAACATCGGCCACTCGCACCGCCAGCACCGCCTGATCTGCACGGCCATCCTCGGTGGGCGCCCCGACCGGGCCCGCACGGTGATGGAGGACCACTGCGACGACACGGCGGCGCTGCTGCGCGGCCTGCTCGTCTGACGACGACCGAGCCCGACACGCCGGACGCACCCGGAGACCCAGGAGCCACCGTGAGCACCCGCAACGACCGCCACCTCACCATGGAGGGACTGTGCCAGCGCATCGACGCCGGCGAGGTCGACACCGTGGTCCTCGCCTTCACCGACATGCAGGGACGGCTGCAGGGCAAGCGCCTGCACGGGCAGTACTTCGTCGACCACGTCGTCGGCCACGGCACCGAGGGCTGCAACTACCTGCTGGCGGTCGACGTCGACATGAACACCGTCGACGGCTACGCCATGACGTCGTGGGAGCAGGGCTACGGCGACATGGAGTTCGTCATGGACGAGCGGACGATCCGCCTGCTGCCGTGGCTGCCGGCCACGGCGATGGTGCAGTGCGACCTCGAGTGGGCCGACCACCGCCCGGTCGCCGCCAGCCCCCGGGCGATCCTCCAGGCCCAGCTCGACCGCCTCGCCGAGCGCGGCCTCGTCGCGATGGCCGGCACGGAGCTGGAGCTCGTCGTCTACGAGGACACCTACGAGGAGGCCTGGCGCAAGGGCTACCGCGACCTCGTGCCCGCCAACCAGTACAACGTCGACTACTCCATCCTCGGCACCTCACGGGTGGAGCCGCTGCTGCGCGACATCCGCAACCACATGTACGCCGCGGGCATGGACGTCGAGGGCGCCAAGGGCGAGTGCAACCTCGGGCAGCACGAGATCGGGTTCCTCTTCAACGACGCCCTCACCACGGCCGACAACCACGTGGTCTACAAGAACGGCGCCAAGGAGATCGCCGCGCTGCACGGCAAGTCGGTGACCTTCATGGCCAAGCCCAACCAGCGCGAGGGCAGCTCGTGCCACATCCACCTGTCGCTGCGGGGCGAGGACGGCGACCTCGTCTTCTGGGACGAGGACACCGGCGCGCGCACGCCGCTCTACGACCGCTTCATCGCCGGGGTGCTGGCGACGGCGGCCGACTTCACGTTGTTCTTCGCGCCCAACATCAACTCCTACAAGCGGTTCGCCGACGGGTCCTTCGCCCCCACCACGATCGGCTGGGGCACGGACAACCGCACCTGCGCCGTACGGCTGGTCGGCCGCGGCGCCGGGGCCCGGATGGAGAACCGCATCCCCGGCGCCGACGCCAACCCCTACCTCGCGCTCGCCGCGATGATCGCCGGCGGGCTGCACGGCATCGACGAGGAGCTCGAGCTGGAGCCGGAGCTGACCGGCAACGCGTACGCCTCGGACAAGCCGCGCGTGCCCCACACGATGGCCGGGGCCCGCGAGCTGTTCCACTCCTCCGCGGTCGTGCGCGAGGCCCTGGGCGACGAGGTCGTGGACCACTACGCCAACATGGCCGACGTCGAGATGGCGGCCTACGACGCGGCGGTCACCGACTGGGAGCTCGCCCGTGGGTTCGAGCGGCTCTGACCGACGCTGTGAGTGACGTGGAGAGAGGCTGAGATGAGCACCCTGATCAACCCGACGACCGGCGCGGAGCTCGACTCCTCGCCGGCCTCGGCCTCCCTCGAGGAGGCCGACGCCGTCATCGAGCGGGCGCACGATGCCTTCCCCGGCTGGCGCGACGTCGCGCCGGGCGAGCGCGCACGGCTCCTGCGCGCCTTCGCCGCCGTGGTGGACGAGCACCTCGAGGAGCTCGCGCAGCTGGAGGTCCTCAACGCCGGGCACACCGTGGGCAACGCGCGGTGGGAGGCCGGCAACGTCCGGGACTGCCTGAACTACTACTCCGCGGCGCCCGAGCGGCTCTTCGGTCGGCAGATCCCCGTCGCCGGAGGCACGGACGTCACCTTCCACGAGCCCCTCGGCGTCGTCGGCATCATCGTGCCGTGGAACTTCCCGATGCCGATCGCGGCCTGGGGCTTCGCCCCCGCGCTGGCGGCCGGCAACACGGTGGTCCTCAAGCCCGCCGAGCTCACGCCTCTCACCGCGATCCGCATCGGTGAGCTGGCACTGGAGGCGGGCCTGCCCCCGGGCGTCCTCAACGTCGTCCCGGGCAGGGGCTCGGTCGTCGGCGAGCGCTTCGTCACCCACCCGCTGGTGCGCAAGGTCTGCTTCACCGGGTCCACCGCCGTGGGCAAGAAGATCATGGCCGGCTGCGCCGACCAGGTGAAGCGGGTGACCCTCGAGCTCGGCGGCAAGAGCGCCAACATCGTCTTCGCCGACACCGACGTCGCCGCCGCGGCGGCCAGCGCGCCCTACGCCGTGTTCGACAACGCGGGACAGGACTGCTGCGCGCGCTCGCGGATCCTCGTGCAGCGCTCGGCCTACGACGAGTTCGTCGGTCGCCTCGAGACCGCGGTCCGAGCACTGAGGGTGCTCGACCCCGCCGACGAGCAGAGCGAGATGGGTCCCCTGGTCTCCGCCGCCCAGCGCGACACCGTCCAGGCCTACGTCGACGGCGCCACCGTCGCGTTCACGGGGACCGCCCCGGACGGTCCGGGCTGGTGGCTGCCGCCGACGGTGGTCGAGTCGCGCGACACGAGCGAACCGGTGTGGCGCGAGGAGGTCTTCGGCCCCGTGGTCGCGGTGAGGGCGTTCGACGACGAGGACGAGGCCGTGGCGCTGGCCAACGACACCGACTACGGCCTCTCCGGCTCGATCTTCACCTCCGACGTCGGCCGCGCCCTGCGCGTGGCGCGCCGCGTCGAGGCCGGCAACCTCTCGGTCAACAGCCACTCCTCGGTGCGCTACTGGACGCCGTTCGGCGGCTACAAGCAGTCCGGCCTCGGCCGCGAGCTCGGACCGGACGCGCCGAACGCGTTCACCGAGGAGAAGAACGTCTTCATCGCCCACTGAGCAGCCGCACCGGCGGCTCCACGACCGGCTCCCCCGCCGGCCCACACTGAAAGGCACAGGACATGGCAGGACGCATCGAGGGCCGTACGGCGGTCGTCACCGGCGGTTGCAGCGGCATCGGGCTCGCGACCGTGCGCCGCTTCGTCGAGGAGGGCGCGCGGGTCGTCATCGGCGACATCGACGACGCCACCGGCGAGTCGCTGGTGGCGGAGCTCGGCGGCCCCGACGTGGCGACGTACGTCCATGTCGACGTGACGTCCAAGGACGAGGTGGACGCGCTCTTCCGCACTGCGCAGGACACCTACGGATCGGTCGACATCGCGTTCAACAACGCCGGCATCTCGCCGCCCGAGGACGACTCGATCCTCGACACCGACCTCGAGGCCTGGCGCCGCGTGCAGGAGGTCAACCTCACCAGCGTCTACCTGTGCTGCAAGGCAGCGCTGCCCTACATGCTCGAGCAGGGCCGCGGCTCGATCATCAACACGGCCTCGTTCGTGGCCGTGATGGGCGCGGCGACCTCGCAGATCTCCTACTCCGCGTCGAAGGGCGGCGTGCTGTCGATGTCGCGCGAGCTCGGGGTGCAGTTCGCCCGCCAGGGCGTGCGGGTCAACGCCCTGTGCCCCGGACCGGTGAACACCCCGCTGCTCAAGGAGCTGTTCGCCAGCGACGCCGAGCGCGCGGCCCGGCGGCTGGTCCACGTGCCGATGGGCCGGTTCGGCGAGCCCGAGGAGATGGCCAACGCCGTGCTCTTCCTCGCCTCCGACGAGTCGAGCTTCATGACCGCCAACACCTTCCTCGTCGACGGCGGCATCTCCGGCGCCTACGTCACGCCGCTGTGAGGACGGGTTCGTGGACGCACCGCTCATCGGCCTGACGACCTACCGCCAGCGGGCGGCCTGGGGCGTCTGGGACGCGCGCGCCGACCTCCTGCCCACGGAGTACGCCGCCTCGGTCGAGGCGGCGGGCGGCGTGCCGCTGCTCCTGCCGCCCGTCGCCGCGCCGGGCGCCGCGGCGCGGGTGGTGGCCCGCATCGACGCCCTCGTCGTGTCCGGCGGAGCCGACGTCGACCCCGCGGCATACGGGGCTGAGCCCCACCCGGAGACGGCGGCGTGGCAGCCGGACCGGGACGAGTGGGAGCTCTCCCTGCTGACGGCGGCCGCCGAGGTGGGCCTCCCGGTCCTCGGCATCTGCCGGGGCATGCAGCTGATGGCCGTGCACGCCGGCGGCACGCTCGACCAGCACACGCCCGACCTCGTCGGGCACGCGCAGCACTCCCCCGGCGGCGACGCCTACGGATCGATCGAGGTGCGCACGGCGGAGGGGTCGCGGCTCGCCGGCCTGGTCGGGGCGACGGCCGAGGTCAGCTGCCACCACCACCAGTCCGTGGCCACCCACCCGGGCTTCACGGCCGTCGCGCGCGCCGAGGACGGCACGCTCGAGGCGATGGAGGCCACCGGCGACCGCTACTGCCTCGCCGTGCAGTGGCACCCGGAGACGCGGCTCGAGATCGGCCTGATGGCCGGGCTGGTGGCCGCCGCGCGGGAGCACGCGGCGTCCTGAGCGACGCGCGGACGACGCGCGGACGCCCGCCGCGCCCGGCGGTACGGTCGGCAGGTGGAGCGGTCCGGACCGTCGCTCGGCATGACACCTCGGCTGGCCGCGCGGCCGGGGCTGCGCGTGCTGTCCTACCTCGCCCTGCTGCCGGCCGGCGCCGTCGAGCTCGACGCCGCCGTGGACCGGGCGGTGGCGGAGAACCCGCTCCTCGAACGCCGCTCCTGGCGGCCGTGCCCGACCTGCGGACTGGCGACCACCGGCGAGCGCTGCACGGTCTGCTCGACGGCTCGCTGGAGCGCCGAGCCGGAGGCGACGTCGGACTGGCGCGCGGACCTGCTGCGCGACGCGGTCACCGAGCTGCCGGACACGTGGCGTCCGGTGCTCGAGGAGGTGGTGGCCTCGCTCGACGACCACGGGCTCCTGCCCGACCCGCCGCCGGTGCCCGCGGAGACGCTCGCGGCCGTCGTCGCCGGCCTGCGCCGGGCGGGTCCGCCGGGCATCGCCGCCACGTCGCCGATCGACTGCGTCCGCGTCCAGGCGGCCGCGCTGGTCGAGTCGGGATCCGTGGATCCCCTGGTCGGCGAGATCGCCGAGCGGTGGCTGCCGGACGTCGCCGAGGAGCGCTTCGCGGACGTCGCCGAGGCGGCGGGAGCCACTGAACAGGCGGTGGCCGCGGCGGTCGCCGTGCTCCGTGGGCGCACCCGCCCGTTCGTGTCGCTCCCGGGCGGTGCGGCCCGCAGCGCGCCCACGGACGTGGTCTTCACGCAGCCGGACCGCCCCGGTCCGGTGGTCGCCCACGTCGCGGGTCCCGACTCGGCGGGGATCGAGGTGGTGACCGACGTCCTAGCCGACACCGACGAGGCCCGCGCCTGGCTCGCGCCCCACCGCGAGGCGGCGGCCAGGCTGGTCGCCCAGGTCGCCGCCCGGGGCCGGATGCTCCAACGCGTCGCCGACGAGGTGGCGCTGCGCCAGCAGGGGTTCATCGTGGCCGGACCGGAGGAGCACCGGCCCCTGCTGCGGCGGGACGTGGCAGCCGCTCTCTCGGTCCATCCCTCGACCGTCGGTCGCGTCGTCGGCGGCAAGCTGGCCCGGTGTCCGGACGGGCGCGTCGTCCCGCTCGCGGACTTCTTCGGCGCCAGCCCCTCCACGGCGGTGCGGGTCGCCGCGGCACGGGCCGAGCACCCCGGAGCCACCGACCAGCAGGTGGCCGACCTGCTGTCCCGCGACGGGGCGGCGATCTCCCGGCGCACCGTCGCGAAGTACCGCGCCCGGGCCGCGAACCCCGCTTCGCCCCGACCCTGACGCCGCTCGCCACGGAGCGAAGCGCGCTTCGCCCGCCACGGCGACGTACCGCCCGGTGGGCGTGGCACGGAACTTGCATGGAGGGGTCGAGAGCCATCGACCGAGAGGGGACACCCCATGCACGACATCGACCGCGCCATGTTCGAGCTGAGCGGCGAGACCGGCGAGACCGGTTACGAGACCTACGAGCTCCAGGAGGCGGCGCAGGAGTACGAGTCCTACGAGGCCGGCCACGAGGCCGAGGCCATGGAGATGGAGCTGGCCGGCCGGCTGCTCGAGGTGAGCAACGAGGCCGAGCTCGAGGACTTCCTCGGCAGCCTCGTCCGCTCGGCCACCTCGGCGGCCCGCGGCTTCGCGGGATCGGCCGCCGGCCAGGCGCTCGGCGGCGTCCTCAAGAACGCCGCCCGCCAGGTGCTGCCGCAGGTCGGCGGCATCGTCGGGTCCGCCCTCGGCGGCAGCTCCGGGGGCCAGCTCGGGACCGCTGCCGGTCGCTGGCTGGGCAGCCGCTTCGAGCTCGAGGCGATGTCCCAGGAGGACCGCGAGTTCGAGGTCGCCCGGGCCTTCGTCCGCACCGCGGGCGACGCGGCCCGCATCGCGGCCCGCACGCCCCAGCTCCCACCGAGCCAGGCAGCCACCCAGGCGGTCGCCGCCGCGGCACGCCGCCACCTCCCGGGACTGGTGCCCGTCGTGACCGGGACCGCCGGGCGCAGCCGGGCGGCCTCGGGGCGCTGGGTGCGCCAGGGCCGCCGCATCGTCATCTACGGCGCCTGAGCGCCGCCACCACGCACCGTCCCCGTCACCGAAGGAGTCAACCGATGAGTGTCCACGAATCATTCGAGTGGGAGCAGCCCGAGCTGCACGAGTCGTACGAGTGGGAGCAGCCCGAGCTCCACGAGTCGTACGAGTGGGAGCAGCCCGAGCTGCACGAGGCCTACGAGCTGTCCGGCGAGCTGCACGAGAGCCTCGAGCTCGAGCTCGCCCAGGAGCTGCTCGAGATCACCAACGAGGCCGAGCTCGAGGAGTTCCTCGGCAAGCTGGTCCGCGGCGTGGCCCGCGGGGCCAGCTCGTTCATGAAGTCGGGCGTCGGCAAGGCCGTCGGCGGCGTGCTCCGCAACGTCGCGAAGACCGCCCTGCCGATGGTCGGCTCGGCGCTCGGCTCCTTCGTCGCGCCGGGGTTGGGCACCGCCATCGGCGGCAAGCTCGGCAGCATGGCCGCCAAGCTCCTCGAGGCCGAGGAGCGCGAGACGATGGGCGAGGCCGAGGCCGAGCTCGAGGCCGCTCGGCGCTACGTGCGCTGGGCCAACGGGACGGTCCGCAGCGCCATGCGCGCGCCGTACGGCGTCGCCCCGCGCCTGGTCGCCCGCAGTGCCGCCGTGTCCTCGGCCCGTCGCTATGCCCCGACGCTGCTGCGCCAGGGCCAGGGCCAGGGCCAAGGCCGTGGCCGGCAGGCCTACGGCCGCCAGGGCCAGTGGCGCGCGCGTCGCGCACCGCGCTGGGACGCTCCCGCCTGGGACCCGTCGCCGTTTGCGCCGTCGCAGGGCTGTCGCTGCGGTCGAGGCACCGGGGGCGACGGAGGGTTCGAGCCGTTCGACGACGACGACGCGTCGGCCATGGAGAGCCTCGAGGCGTTCGAGACCTTCGAGACGCACGAGTCGCAGGAGTCGCAGGAGGTCGGTGGACCGGCCGGCCGCTGGTACCGGCGCGGCAACCGGATCGTGCTGGTCGGGGCCTGAGGTCGGCCATGGACACCCGCCTGCGCAGCGACGCGCTCCTCGAGATGGAGGCCCGCGGGCTGCTGGCACGCCTCAACCAGATCCGGCCGCTGGCCCTGCACGAGACCATGGTGCCCGCGGCCATGCTGCCGCTGCGGGCGGCGCTGGACATCGAGCGGTTCCTCCACACCGGGCGCACCGTCCTGCGACGACGCGTCGAGGACTACCTGACGTGGCTCAGGGGACCGGGTCGGCAGGCTCCGCCCGCCGAGCAGCAGCACCGCTTCGTGCTGCTCCGGATGAGGTTCAACTCGATCCTCAGCCAGCTCGACATGTTCACCGAGGTCGTCACCCAGCGCAGCGAGAGCCGCACCGGGACCTGGCTGTCGGGGCTCGACGTGCTGGCGGACGACGCCCTCCGGATCACCCCGCTGATCACCGACCCACCGCCGGCGGTGTGCTACCTGGCTCGCGGGCCGGGCGCGGCGATCCGACGGGCGCGGACCAAGATGCCGGGCGGCGACCTGAGCCCGGCCGCCATCATCCGGATCCCGCGCGAGCGGATGGTCGGGCACGGCATCGCGTCCTCCCTCGTGCACGAGGTCGGGCACCAGGGAGCGGCGCTCCTCGGCCTCGTGGAGAGCCTGCGCAAGGACCTGGCCGCCCGTCGACCGTCGGGCACCCGGGAGCAGGCCGTGTGGCGCAGCTGGGAGCGCTGGATCTCCGAGATCGTGGCCGACCTGTGGTCCGTCGCGACGCTCGGGATCTCCTCGACGCTCGGGCTGCTCGCCGTCGTCAGCCTGCCGCGCTTCTTCGTCTTCCGGCCGTCCGGGGACGACCCGCACCCGATCCCCTACATCCGGGTCCTGCTCAGCTGCGGGATGGGCGAGGCGCTCCACCCGCACCCCCAGTGGGCCGCCATGCGTGCCTCCTGGAAGGCGCTGAACCCGGTGGCCGGGCTGCCGCCGGTGCGCCAGCAGGAGCTGGCCGCCCTGGAGGCGGGCATCCCGGCCTTCGTCCGGGCCCTGCTCGCCCACCGCTCCCCCGCGCTGGGCGGACGAGCGCTGGGGCAGGTCTTCCCGACAGCCGAACGCACGCCGGCCCGGCTGCTCCAGCTCCACGCCACCTGGCGCGGCGACCTCGGCGCCATGGCGCGCCAGCGGCCGAGCCTCGTCTTCGCCGTCGCCGGGCAGGCCCGCGCCGCCGGGCGCATCACCCCCGAGGCGGAGAGCCAGCTCATCGGCGCCCTGCTGAGGGCCTGGGCGCTGCGCAGCACGCTCGCCTCCGCGGAACAGATCACCACCACCCGACGCGTGCTCGCACGCGCCTCATGAGAAGGAGTCAGCATGTCCAAGGACAGGCACAACGCGATCCGGCCCACGAGCCAGGTCTTCACCCCGGAGGAGGACGTCCTCTTCGAGGTCGCCCTCGAGTCCAGCGTCAGCGCCTTCACCTGGGCGGTCCTGCACGAGGGCGCCGACGAGGCCACGGCGGTCGCCGTCGGCTGGAAGCCGCGGTCCGGCGGCCGCAAGCCCGCGGCCGAGCACACCATCTCGCTGGGATCGGCGGTCGAGTGGGACGAGAGGTACGTGCACGAGCACGAGGACGACGACGTCCACCTCGACGAGGGTGAGTACCGCCTGGTGCTCTACGCCGGCAGGCCCGGCTCCGGCGAGACCGGTTCGGCCTTCATCGAGCACGCCGAGGAGCTCGACCAGGACGCCTTCGCGGTGTCCACGCACCCGGCCGCCGGCTCGGACACCGGCCACGACGGCGACATCGGCCAGCCGCTGCGCGTCGCCCTCGTCCGGGAGGGTCCGACCGGACAGGTCGAGCGGTCCTCCCCCGTCACGTACGCCGAGTTCCGCCGCTTCCTCGAGGCCGACTGGGGCCCCGGGGAGGCCTACGACGACGCGAACGCCTGGCCGGCCTTCGGCGGGCGTCCCTACCAGGCCCTGCGGCGCGCCGCCCGTGACTTCGTCTCCCGGTCGAAGGTCACGTCCTTCGGCGACCTCGTGCCGCCCGGGTACGAGGAGCACAAGCTCGAGGAGACCGCCGCGCAGTTCCCCGGCATCCTGCTGCCGCGCGACGCCGGGACGGCGTACCTCCCGGGCGTCGAGCTGATCTGGAACTACTGGCTCGAGGAGGGGATGCTCGTGCAGACCCTCAACGTGATCCTCGCGCGGTTCCAGAACCGGCGGATCCCCGGCCGCGACCCGCTGGCGCGGTTCGACGTCACGCCGCTGCTGCCGCTGCGCAACCGGCTGTGGGGCTATGCCGAGGACGAGCTGCACCGGCTCACCGTGCGCAGGCGCGCGGTGGAGTACGAGTACGAGTACGGCTTCTCGCTCATCGGGCGAGCGGTCCCCCGCCCGCACGTGGTGGTGGAGCGCCGCAACGGCTTCCTGGCCACGTTCCACCAGGTGCTTTTCCTCGCCCACCGCTACTTCAAGGAGCTCGACGACCTGACCGTGCAGGCCGACGCCTTCCCGCTCTACAGGGCCCTGCGCGACTGCCACATCGTGCTGTCGCAGGGCACGCAGAACCAGTACGGCGAGATGGCGGTGGCGGCGCGTGCCGAGTTCCTCGTGATGCAGAGCATCCTGGCCGAGCCGCAGATGCGCGAGTTCCTCGGCGGCCGTCCGATGACGCCCTACCCCGAGGCGTGGATGGACCGGGTGGACAGCATGAAGTCGATCCAGGGCTGGACCGACACCAGCATCATGCACTTCAACGACCTCGCGACGATCGGCGAGCAGCTGGTGCTCACCATCCGGCTCGGCAACTGGGCCGATCCCGGCGTCGGCGGGATCGAGGCGGCCACCTGGGCGCAGGCGTTCCGCTACGGCATCCAGAAGTACGCCGCCGCCTACCGGTCGGCGACCGGCGTCGACCTCGCCCAGGAGCCCAGCACGGAGATGCCGTCGACCCTGCTCGCCCGCCGGCTCTCCGGCGCCCGGATCCGTGCGTGACGACTTCACCTCCGCCCACTTCCTCGGTCTCCGGCCGTCCGGCACACCGGCCGGCCTGACGACCGGGCGGCCGGCGGCGGTCGAGGAGACGGAGGCGGGCCGGCCGCTCACGAGGCGGCTGGCCCGCTGGCACGGCGACGGCGACGGCGTGCTCGCCCGGACCAGCCTGCACGCGCTCATCGACGTGCTGTCGACCCGTGTGCCCGACGCGGTGATCCTGCTCGACGAGGCGGTCTACCCGATCGGCCGGTGGGCCGTGGGTGCCGTGGGTGCCGTGGGCGGGAGCGGTCCGGAGGTCGTGCGCTTCCGGCACCACGACGCGGACGACGCGCGGCGCCGAGCTCCTCGCCGACGACGGGCGGTCGTGGTCACCGACGGGCTCTGCGGCTCCTGCCTGCGTCCCGCGCCGCTGGGCGAGCTGGCGGACGTCGCGCGGCGCCACGACGGCGAGCTGGTCGTCGACGACACCCTCGCGGCCGGCGTGCTCGGACGTCGTACGCCCACGGCGCCGGTCCTCGGCAGCGGCGGAGGCGGCACCGCGGCCTGGCTCGGGGTCGAGCCGGGCCACGTGACCGTCGCGTCGCTGGCCAAGGGGCTCTCGGCGCCGCTCGCGGTCGTCACCGGGCCCGGCCCCCGGGTCGCCCGCGTCCGCGCCGACGGACCGACCCGGGTGCACGCCGGCCCGCCGACCACGGCCGACGTCGCCGCGCTGCGCCACGCGCTCGACGACCCGAGCCTCGACGACCGCCGGGCGCGGCTGGCGGGTCACGTCGTCCGCGTCCGCAGCGTCCTGGCCGACCTCCGGATGCGTCCGCTGGGCGTCGGGTTCCCCCTCGTCGCGACCGAGGGCGGCCGTCGCGACCCGCTCGAGGTGCACCGCGCGCTGGCGGCGTCGGGGATCCGGTCCCTCGCCACGACGGGACGGTGCACCGGCCGCCCGACGCTCTCGCTGTGCCTGCGCGCCGACCACGGCGAGGCCGAGATGCAGCGGCTGGAGCAGGCCCTCGCCGGCGCGGTCACCGGGAGGGCGGCATGAGGGGTCCGCTGGTCATCGACGCGCACGTGCACATCGGCACGGGCGACGGGCTGCGCGGGCCCTGGGACACCGAGGGCTCGCTGCCGGTCTACCTGCGCCGGGCCCGTCCCGCCGGCATCCGCGGCGCCGTGGTCATGGCACCCCTCACCTCGGACTACCCGCGCGCCAACGCCGACATCGCCCGCCTGATCACCCGCCCCGGGTTCCTCGGCTACCTCTTCGTCAACACCCGCACCGAGGCCGGCCACGTCGGCGAGCGGGTCACCGTCGCCGTGCGCCGGGGCTTCTGCGGCATCAAGGTGCACGCCCACGACGCACGCATCACCCGGGAGGTCGCCGAGGCGGCCCGGCGGTGGGCCCTGCCGGTCCTCTACGACCCGGCCGGCGACACCGCCACCGTCGAGATGGTCGCGCGGGCCTACCCGGACGTCGCCTGGGTGATACCGCACCTGTCCTCCTTCGCGGACGACTGGAAGGCGCAGTGCGCGTTCGTCGACCAGCTCGTCCGGATCCCCAACGTCTTCACCGACACGTCCGGCGTGCGCTACCACGACCTGCTCGAGGACGCCGTGCGTCGTGCCGGGCCACGGAAGGTGCTGTTCGGCAGCGACGGTCCGTTCCTGCACCCGGCCGTCGAGCTCGCGAAGGCACGGGCGCTGCCGGTCGACCGCGACGGGCTCGCCGACGTCCTCGCCGGCAACGTCCTGCGGCTGACCGCCCCTGCCCGACAGCGCTTCCGCGCCCGTCGTGGCCGGCGCGTCGCGCACCGGCGGGCGGTGACGACGTGAGCACGGCGGCAGCGGCGCGGGCAGACGTACGGTCCGCGGTCCACCGGCTCGCACCGGCACTCCTCGCGCTGTCCCACGACCTGCACGCCCGTCCCGAGACGGCCTGGGCGGAGCACCGCTCGAGCCGCCGGGTGGCCACGTTCCTCGCCTCCGCGGGACTCCGCGTCGAGCTGCCGGCGCACGGCCTGGCCACGGCCTTCCGCGCCCGTGCCGGTCGTGCGGGTCCGCTGGTGGTCCTGTGCTGCGAGTACGACGCCCTGCCGCGGCTCGGCCACGGCTGCGGCCACAACGTCGTCGCGACAGCGGCCGCCGGGGCGGCGGCCGTGCTGGCCCCCCTGGCCGCGGCCCACGGCGGCCGCGTCGTCGCCCTCGGCACCCCTGCCGAGGAGGGCGGCGGCGGGAAGATCGAGCTGCTCCGCCGCGGTGCGTTCCACGGCGCTGCCGCCACGCTCCTCGTCCACCCCGGCTCCCGGGACCAGGCGCGGGCGACGTTCCGGGCCGCAGCGACGTACGACGTGGTGTTCGGCGGTCGTGCCGCGCACGCCGCGATGGCACCGGCCCACGGCCGCAACGCGGTGGACGCCGCCGTGCTGGCCTACGGGGCCCTGGGCGTTGCGCGGTCGCGGCTCGCGCCCGGCGACCAGGTCACCGCGGTGGTGACGCGAGGTGGTGACGCGCCCAACGTCGTGCCCGAGGCCGCCGCGCTGCGGGTCATGACGCGGGCGGCGACGACGCCCGGCCTGCGTCGGCTCCTCGCGGTGGTCGAGCGGTCGGCCGCCGCCGGTGCCACGGCGACGGGGTGCTCGGTGCACGTCGAGCGACGCGGTCCGGTCTACCACGAGCTGCGCACCGACCCGTGGCTCGCGGCCTCGCTGGAGCGGCACCTCCGCTCGCTGGGCCGGGCTGCCGCGCCGGGCGACCCGCTCGACGTGCTCACCGCGGGGAGCACCGACCTCGGCAACGTCAGCCACGTCGTGCCCGTCGCCCACCCCAAGCTGGCGATCGGCCGCCTCGCTCCGCACTCGCGCGCGTTCGCCGCAGCCGCCGCGTCGCCCGCCGGGGACCGCGCCGTCCTCGACGGCGCCACCCTGCTCGCACTCACCGCCCTCGACGTGTGGGCGGCAGGACCACCAGGAGGAGAACCGTCATGACAACGACACGGCAGAGCCGCCACCGCTGGGACTCGACCACGAAGCCGACCGCATGGCCGCAGGACCTCGTGAGGTTCCCCCGCAAAGGCGTCGTCGGCGAGATCAAGCCGCACAACGCCGAGGGCATCGCCGACGGGATCCGGCAGCTCGTCACGCGCACGGCGGGACGCCGCTCGGTCACCCCACAGCTCCTCACCTACCGCCAGGTACCGGGCCAACCGTCACGCTACGAGGTCCTCGCTGCCGACTCGGGCGAGCTCAAGCGGATCATCGCCGGCTGGCGCCCTCGCCAGCGCGTCCCGAAGCCGACGACCTGGTACCAGCTCCGCCACCCGATCTCCGTGCCGGCTGCCGTGGAGCTGATTCCGCGCTGGCAGTGCCCCACCCAGCTGGGGAACCTGGTCGAGGCGCAGGTGCGAGCCAAGTACGCCATGCAGCTCGGCATCACCCTGCCGGCCAGGAGCGCGTCCCGCACCGGGGCCGACATCGAGCACGAGCTGCTCGAGATGGCGGAGTTCCTCCGCGAGCTGGCCGCCGAGCTGGAGGCCGAGGTCCACGGCTGAGCCTCCGGGCGAGCCGGGGGCGGGGCCCAAAGGGCTCACTGAGCCTTCTTGCCCGCTCGCGGCCGCGGCACCTGCCTGCGCAGCTGGACGGCCCGGTCGGTCACCCCGAGCAGCGCCGCCGCGCGGTGCACGTTGCCGTCGCACCGTGCGAGCGCGGCCTCGACCGCGACGTCCCCGACGAGCGTCTTGAGGTCGGGCAGGCTGAGCCCCTCGGACAGACCGGCCCGGACGGCCCGGTCGAGCAGCCGTCGCGACGGCACGGGCGGGTCGGCCGCGGGGCCGGCCGGTCGGTACTGCAGGGGCACGTCGCCCGGGCTGACCGCGCCGGGACCCGCGTGCCGCGCGGCGACGGCGTACGCCAGCTGGCGCAGCTCTCGGAGGTTGCCCGGGTAGTCGCGGTCGTGGAGCAGCGCCACCACGCTCGGCGCCACCTCGAGCGGTCGGCCCGCCGCCTCGGCGAGGAAGTGCCGGAACAGGTCCTCGAGGTCGTCGGTGCGCTCGCGCAGGGGCGGGAGCCGCACGATCCCGGAGGCGATGCGGTGGTAGAGGTCGCTGCGGAACCGGCCCTGGCGCTGCTCCTCCTCGAGGTCGCGGTTGGTGGCGCTGACGAGGCGGAAGCGGGTGCGCGACCAGGTGTCCCCGCCGACGCGCTTGTAGGTGCCCTCCTGGAGCACCCGGAGGAGCTCGACCTGGAGCGCGAGGGGCAGCTCGCCGATCTCGTCGAGGAACAGCGTGCCGCCGTCGGCCGCCGCGAAGGCACCCGCCCGGGCCCGGTCCGCGCCGGTGAAGGCGCCCTTCTCGTGGCCGAACAGCTCGCTGCCCGACAGCGACGCGACGATGGTGGTGCAGTCGACGACGACGAGCGAGGCCGACTCCTCGGCGACGGCGTGGACGAGACGTGCCGCCAGCTCCTTGCCCGTGCCGGTCTCCCCGACCAGCAGGATCGGCCCGGAGCCGTAGACCGCCAGCTCGACGAGGTCGACCAGCAGCCTGCGCGTGGCCGCCGACCCACCGTGCACCAGTGAGGCCACCACCCGCGAGGAGAGCACGCGGTCGACCTCGCGCCAGCGCTCCAGCCGCGCCACCACCACGGCGACCGTCTCCTCGCCCGTCCAGCTGATGACGTCCTCGACACCCTGGGCGAGCAGTCCCCACACCCCGGACGGGTGCCGCTCGCCGCAGGCCACGACCAGCACACGGCCGTCCCCGTCCTCGACCCAGTCGGGGGCCGGCGGCAGGGGCGCGTCGAGGAGGCGTACGCCGTAGGGGTCCGCGCCCTCCTCGAAGCCGCCGTCGTCCAGGGCGCGACGCAGCAACGCCATCTCGGCGCTGTCGGACCTTCCGATCACCGTCGCCATACCGGTCCCGAACTCGGTGGTGCTCCCTCGGTGGTGCTCCCGCAGCGACCCGGCCAGCCGCCGACCCTCGATCATGGCACCCACGGCGGTCCACGGGCGACCACCGGTCCAGTCCGGCGTCCGGTCCGCCGCTCCCGAGGGAGGCCTCAGACGTGCAGGCCCTGCTCCCGCTGATCGCGCTCCCGCTGCCGCCGGCGGCGCAGCGTGGCAGGCAGGGTCAGCACCAGCGCGAGGAGGATCCCCAGGAACATCCCGATCGAGTTGGCCGCCACGTCGCGGGGGTCCGAGACACGGCCCGGGATCTGGCGCTGCACGTTCTCGATCATGGAGGTCAGCACGATGCCCGCGGCGAGGGCCACCCACCACAGCCGCAAGCCGACCAGCAGCAGCAGGAACACGCCCAGCGGCACGAAGAGGCCGATGTTGGCGAGGAACTCGACCCGGTCGACGCTCAGCCGGCTCGTCAGCGGGTCGAGGTCGGGGTAGCGCTCGAGCCGGGCCAGGAGGCGCGCCGCCAGGCTCGAGTAGTCCGGCTGGTCCTCGGCGGGCGTCAGGGTGACGAGCCCGACGAATCCCAGGTAAAGGAGGGTCAGCAGGCTCAGGAACGGATGTCGGTGCAGCACGTGCCCATCATCCGGGTCGGGCCCAGACGCTCGACCGGCGTTCAGCCGAGACGCATCCCGGTCAGCTGCTCGGAGACGTCCCACAGACGCGCGGCGTCAGCCTCGCTGCGCAGTGGTGGCCACGGCTTCTGGAGCCCGGGCGGACCGCCGGCGTTGCCCGGCCACTGAGGTCCGTAGAAGCCGCCGTCGTCGCCCGTCGTCACCGCGAGCAGTGCGGGCAGCGTCGCGGTCTCGACCGTCCCGACCACCAGCCCGTGGGACGAGAGCCAGCGGATCACCCGGACGCTGGTGGTGTCCTCGGACCGCCCCAGCTCCGGCCGCGCGGCGAGCAGGCTCGTCGGCGCCACGCCCGGATGGGCGATGTTGCTGGTGAGGCCCCACCCGCCGGCCGCGCTGCGCCTGCTGAGCTCGAGGCCGAACAGCCCGCAGGCGATCTTGGACTGCTGGTAGGCCGCCATGCCGTCGTACGAGCGCTCCCAGGACAGATCGTCCCAGTTGATCCGGCCGCGGCGCGCCGCGACGCTCGCTTGCGACGTGACGCGCGCCCGACCGGCGCGGAGCAACGGCAGCAGGTGCGCGGTGAGCGCGAAGTGGCCGAGGTGGTTCGTGCCGAGCTGGAGCTCGAAGCCGTCGGTCGTGGTGCGGCGCTCGGGGGGCGTCATCACGCCGGCGTTGTTGACGAGGAGGTGGAGGGGCTCTCCCTCGCCGACGAGCCGCTCACCGAGGGCGCGGACCGACGCCAGCGATGCGAGGTCGAGGTCGTGCAGCACCAGCCGGGCACCCGGCACCCGTGAGCGGATCGCCGCGACCGCCGCCTCTCCCTTCTCCCTGTTGCGGACGGGGACGAGCACCTCGGCTCCGGCACCGGCGAGCGTGGCCGCGATGCCGAGCTCCATCCCGTCGCTGGCGCCGGTGACCATGGCGCGCTTGCCGGTCAGGTCGGGGAGGGTGATGTCGTAGTGCCTGGGTGCCACGGTGGCTCCTCGTGTGGGTCGGATGTGTGTGCCCTCGAGCCTGCAGGCCGCCGCCCGTCCCAACCACGGCCTGACGATCCGTGGCTGGGACGCCCCGCACCGGTCAGGATGGGCACATGATCGATCGCGCGGGACTCGCCGACTTCCTCCGTCGTCGCCGGGAGGCGCTCCAGCCCGAGGACGTCGGCCTGCCGAGGGGGGCGCGACGCCGGACGCCGGGACTGCGCCGCGAGGAGGTGGCGGCCCTGAGCCACATGTCGACGGACTTCTACTCGCGCATCGAGCGCGAGCGCGGACCGCAGCCGTCGGAGCAGATGGTCGCCTCGATCGCCCAGGGCCTGCACCTGTCGCTGGACGAGCGGGATCATCTCTTCCGCCTCGCCGGGCACCACCCGCCGACGCGCGAGGCCGCCGGCGACCATGTCGCGCCCGGGATGCTGCGGATCTTCGACCGGCTGGCCGACACCCCGGCCGAGGTCGTCACCGAGCTGGGCGAGACCCTGCGCCAGACGCCCCTCGGCGTCGCGCTCGTCGGCGACAACAGGCGCTTCGTGGGTCCGGCGCGGAGCATCGGCTACCGGTGGTTCACCGACCCCGCCGCCCGCAGGCTGCACCCGCCCGAGGACCACGAGCACTACTCCCGGATGTACGCCTCCGGGCTGCGCGGCGTGCTGGCCGTGCGGGGCCCGGACTCGCGGGCGGCGCACCTCGCCGAGCTCCTCCTCGAGCAGAGCGAGGAGTTCCGCACGCGGTGGGCCGCGCACGAGGTGGGGATCCGACCGCGGGAGGTCAAGCGCTACCTCCACCCCTCGGTCGGGCTGCTCGAGCTGAGCTGCCAGGTCGTGCAGGACCCCTTCCAGTCGCACTCCCTGCTCGTCTACACCGCCACGCCCGGCAGCGCGAGCCACGAGGGGCTGCAGCTGCTCGCGGCGACGGACGTCGCGGTGACCGCCTGACGCGGGGTGGGAGAGGGTGTCCCCATGACCCGGGTGCACCTCTCACGCCTTCCGGGCGACCGTGTCCGGGTCACCGGCGACGATCCGGTGACGCTCGACCGCGCCCACCTGGCGGCGTACGTCCGTGAGCGCGAGCCGGACCAGCCGCGGTGGGTCTGGGACGACACCGCGCGGTGGTATCCCGAGCTGCTCGCCGCCGCCGTCCGGGTGGCCCGGTGCCACGACCTGCGGCTGTGCCACCGGCTCCTCGTCCGCGCGCCAGCCGTCGACGCCGACCTGCTGCGCGGGGAGGAGTCTGAGCACTGGGACCGGCTGGGTCCGGCCGCACCGAGCGACCCGGTGCTGTTCAGCACCGACGACGCCGCCGAGCACCTCAGCGCCGACCTCGAGGACGCGCGGCAGCTGGCCGCCATCGACGCGTCCGCCGAGGCCGCCCGCCTGCGGCTGCTCGTCGCGGCCGAGTCCGCGGGCGCGCTGGCGGCCGCCGAGATGACGTACGCCGGCGTGCCGTGGCGCGTCGACGTGCACGAGGAGCTGCTGGCCGGGCTGCTCGGTCCCCGCCCGCCGCGCGGTGCGCGGCCACGGCTGCTCGAGGAGCTCGCGGACGAGGTGCGCCGGCTGCTGGGCTCGCCGGGCCTCAACCCCGACTCCCGGCCCGAGCTGCTGGCGGCGCTGCGCCGCTCGGGCGTCGAGGTGGCCGACACCCGGGCGTGGACCCTGCGGCGCATCGACCACCCGGTCACCGAGCCGCTGCTGCGCTACAAGAAGCTCGCCCACCTCTTCCAGACCAACGGGTGGGCGTGGATCGACGAGTGGGTCCGCGACGGGCGCTTTCGCCCGGTCTACCAGCCCGCCGGCTCGGCCACCGGCCGGTGGTCGTCCAACGGCGGTGGCGCGCTGTCCTTCCCCGTGCAGGTCCGCTCGGCGGCCGTCGCCGACGAGGGGTGGGCCCTCGTGGTCGCCGACGTGGCGCAGCTCGAGCCGCGGGTCCTCGCCGACATGAGCGGCGACGAGGCACTGGCGAGGGCGGCCCGCGGCACCGACCTCTACCAGGGAATGGTCGACGACGGCGCCGTCGCGACGCGGCAGGACGCCAAGCTCGGCCTGCTCGGCGCGATGTACGGCGCCACCAGCGGCGAGAGCGGCCGGATGGTCGCCGGGCTGACCCGCCGCTACCCCGCCGCCTTCGGCCTCGTCGAGGACGCGGCCCGCGCCGGTGAGCGCGGCCAGGTGGTCCGCACGCTGCTCGGTCGGGGCTGTCCGGCACTCGGCGGGTCGTGGGACGAGTCACCCGACGCACCGCCGGCCGACCTCGACGACCAGGACCGGCGACGCCGCGCCTACGGCCGGTTCACCCGCAACTTCGTGGTGCAGGGGACGGGCGCCGAGTGGGCGTCGTGCTGGGTCGCCGACCTGCGCAACCGGCTCTGGCGCCTCGGAGCCGACGGCCCGGTGGACGCGAGGCCGCACCTGGTGTTCTTCCTCCACGACGAGGTCGTCGTCCACGCACCCGCGCACCTCGCGGAGGCGGTGACAGCGGCGGTCACCGAGGCGGCAGCGACCGCCACCGCCCTGCTGTTCCGCGACCAGCGCGTCGACTTCCCGCTCAGCATCGCGGTGGTGCGGTCCTACGCCGAGGCGAGCAAGGCCACGGAGCCGGCGGCCGCGGTGTCGACGGGTGGCCCGGCGCCCGCGCCGGACCTATCGTGAACGGATGAGCGAGGACACCCAGCAGGACACCCAGCAGGACCGGTCGGCGGCCCTCGACATGTTCGACGACGAGGCGGCCCGTGAGACCGGACCGGCGCTGGTGTGCCGGGTCTGCGGAGCGCTGGTGTCGCCCGCGGGCGACTACGCGCAGGCGCACTGGGACTGGCACGAGGCGTCCAACGGCGCCTGACCCGTCGCCGGCCGTCGCGTCAGGCGCCCTGGCCGAGCGGCTCGATCTCGCCGCGCTCGACGAGGTCCTCCAGCGCGAGGCGGCAGCCGGAGCGCCACCCCCCGTGGCCGTCCTCGAACGAGACGACGGCCTCCCCGGCGCACTCGCCGGAGCCTCCGTCCTCCCCGTGGTGCGAGCACCGGCCCTCCGCGGCGGGGGTGCCGGGCTCGTGGATCTCCGGGTCGAACGTCTGCGAACGGTGCATCTCGCTCACCTCCGTCCCCAGCGTGCCACCGCACGACCGCCGGCCGCCCCACCCCTGAGGTCCTTCCCTGAACGCCTAGGGTCGGTCCCATGACCGACCCGCTGCGCATCGGCTTCGTCACCGGAGCGACCCCCGACAAGTGGGCGCGCCACTGGCGCGACCGGCGTCGGGAGCCGTTGGAGCTGGTGCCGGTGACGGAGGCCGACCAGATCGACGGCGTGCTCGACGGGAGCCTCGACATGGCGCTGGTCCGGCTGCCCGTCGACCGCGACGGGCTCCACTGCGTCCGGCTCTACGACGAGCTGCCGGTCGCCGTCGCGTCACGCGAGCACCTCCTCGCCGCGGCCGACGACGAGGTCACGACCGACGACCTCGCCGACGAGCAGCTCGTGCGCCCCCACGGCAGCGGCTGGCGACCGCGCGCCGACCAGCTCGAGTGGCCCCCGATGAGCGAGCAGGAGGCGATCGAGACGGTGGCCGCCGGCACGGGCGTCGTCATCCTCCCGATGTCGGTCGCGCGGCTGCACCAGCGCAAGGACGTCGTGCACCGCGTGGTCTCCGACCTCGAGCCCACCACGATCGCCCTGGTGTGGCGCACCGAGCGCGACGACGACACCACGCAGGCCTTCGTCGGCGTCACCAAGGGGCGCACCGCCAACACCTCCCGCTAGCCGAGGGGCGGACCGTCGCGTCCCGGTGGCGTGGGACCGTGAGCGATGGGTACGGGCCACCGGGAGCGGGACGGTGGTCGTCCTGCCCGACGAGGAGGCAGCATGCGGATCGTGATCACGGGTGCGACCGGCAACATCGGTTCGGCCCTGCTCCGGCGGCTCACCGCCGACGGCGAGCACGACCTCGTGGGCGTCGTACGTCGGCCTCCCGGGCCGGCCGAGCCCTACGACGCGGTGGCCTGGCACCCGGCCGACCTCACCGAGGTGCAGCCGGCGGAGCTGGCCGAGGCCTTCCGGGGCGCGGACGCGGTCGTGCACCTGGCGTGGGGTTTCCAGCCGTCGCACCGCGAGGACTACCTCGAGGAGCTCGGCGTCGGCGGCACCCGGCGGGTCATCGCGGCCGTGCAGGCCGCGGGCGTGCCGCACCTGGTGCACATGTCGTCGGTCGGCGCCTACTCGCCCAAGCGCGACGACGAGCCGGTCGACGAGTCGTGGCCTACGGGCGGCGTGCAGACCTCGATGTACAGCCGGCACAAGTCCACCGCGGAGCGGCTGCTCGACGGGCTCGAGCGTGACGCGCCCGAGCTGGTGGTCAGCAGGATGCGCCCGGGCATCGTCGGCCAGCGCGACGCCGGCAGCGCGCTGCTGCGCTACGGCCTGCCCGCGCTCGTCCCCGGGGGCCTGCTGCGGCACGTCCCGGTGGTGCCGCTCGACCGGGGCCTCGCCATCCCGATGGTGCACTCCGACGACGTCGCCGATGCCGTCACCCGGGTGCTGGGCGCCCGGGCCCCCGGTGCGTTCAACCTCGCCGCCCCGCCGGCCGCCGTCACCGCCCAGGACATCGCCGACGCGCTGGGCGCCCGGCTGGTCCACGTCCCGTCCGCGGTCCTGCGCGCCGCGGTGTCGGCGAGCTGGCACGCCCGCGTGCAGCCGCTCGACCCGGGCTGGATCGACATGGGGTTCGCGGTGCCGCTCCTCGACACGACCCGGGCGCAGTCCGAGCTGGGGTGGTCCGCCACGACGGACTCGCGCGCAGTGCTCCTCGAGACGATCGAGGGCATGCAGGACGCGGCCGCCGGCTCGTCGCCCGTGCTCCGGCCGCGCTCGGTCGTCGGCACGGTCGCCCGGGCGGTGCGCCGCGGTCCGGTCAGCAGCCGGCGTACGCCCTGACCTCTAACGCTGCCACCCCCTTGGGCGTGGGCGGCGCACCCGCCGCCGGGCAGGCTGGGGGCATGGCCGACACCCCCAGCGTCCCCGCCGACCAGCTGACCCCGGGCCAGGTGCGCCGCGCCGGCCCCTGGGCCGTCGGCAACCGCGACGGGGAGCTGTTCGCCGTCTCCCGCCGCTGCCGCCACCAGCTCGGCGACCTGTCCGAGGGCACCATCGACGCCGACGGCTGCCTGGTCTGCCCCTGGCACCAGGCCCGCTACGACGTCCGGACCGGCAAGATGGTCGAGGGGCCCAAGGGCTTCCTCGGCTACCACGGCCCGACCCCGGGCTACACCGGGCTCGTCCGCGGCTACAGCCAGGTGCTGCGGCTGCGGGTGGCCCGCGCCGTACGCCGTGGCGCCGAGATCGTGGTCGAGCGCACCAGCAGGTAGTCGCAGGCGCACGACGAGCCCGCGTCACCCCCTGACGGGCATTCGACGGCCGCTGACTAGGAGTCGTCGCGGTGCTTGCCGCGCCGCGAGTGCGGCGTCGCCATGACCTCGTGCACCCGGTCGGCGTCGAAGTCCTCGCCGAGCCACTCGAACAGCCCCCGCAGGGCCTCGGGGTCGGCGACGTAGTCGTCGTAGTGCACCCGGTGGACCACGTCGCCCAGTCCGACCGCGGCGCTCAGCATCCGGTCCTCGATCCGCTGCACGCGGCCCAGCGGGTCGTCCTTGTGCGTCCAGAAGTTGCTGGCCGCGACGTCCTCCAGACGGCGCGTGTTGAGCACGAAGCGCGCGCCCGGGAACACCTGGCGCAGGAAGTCGAGGTAGTCGGGGAGGTCCTCGTCGTACCAGCGGATCTCCTTGTAGCCGCTCACCCGGGTGTCCGGCTCCGGGCGCAGCAGGGTCGCCTCCGCGAGCGCCCGGATGTGGTGGAGCGAGTCCGCCTCGGGGAAGGACTCGATCCCGAACCACGGGTGCGTCGGCTGGCTCGCGCGCCGCGCGTCGACGCGCTCGCGCTCGGCCAGGCCGCTGCGGTGGAAGTCGTAGAGGTGGCGCATCGCGTGGCGGTTCTCCCCGCGCAGCAGCCAGCCCGGGATCGAGTTGAGGATGCCCATCAGCAGCGTCGAGCCCGACCTGCCGTAGGTCATCACGAAGACGTAGTCGCGCTCCGCCATCTGCGAGCCGCTCCCCTCACCAGGACTTCTCGAGGGGGCGACCCTCGTGGAAGCCGGCCGCCGACTGCACGCCCACCAGGGCACGCTCGTGCAGCTCGGCGAGGTTGCCGGCGCCGGCGTAGGTGCACGACGACCGCACGCCCGAGCAGATCTGGTCGATGAGGTCCTCGACGCCCGGGCGGTCGGGGTCGAGGTACATCCGCGAGGACGAGATGCCCTCCTCGTAGAGGCCCTTGCGGGCCCGGTCGTACGACGACTCGCCGGCCGTGCGGTTGGCCACCGCGCGGGCCGACGCCATGCCGAAGGACACCTTGAACGGGCGGCCGTCGGCGTCGTGCACCATGTCGCCGGGCGACTCGTGCGTGCCGGCGAACCACGAGCCGATCATCACCGACGAGGCGCCGGCGGCCAGCGCGAGGGCGACGTCGCGCGGGTGGCGCACTCCTCCGTCGGCCCACACGTGCCTACCCATCTCGCGAGCGGCGGTGGCGCACTCGAGCACCGCGGAGAACTGCGGCCGCCCGACGCCGGTCATCATCCGGGTGGTGCACATGGCGCCCGGGCCGACGCCGACCTTGACGATGTCGGCGCCCGCCTCGATGAGGGCGCGGGTGCCCTCGGCGGAGACCACGTTGCCCGCGGCGACCGGGACGGTGGGCGTGAGGGCGCGGACGGCGCGCAGCGCCTGGACCATGCGGTCCTGGTGGCCGTGCGCGGTGTCGACGACCAGGCAGTCGACGCCGGCGGCGAGCAGGTCGGCGGCGCGGTCGGCCACCTCACCGTTGACGCCGACGGCGGCGGCGATGCGCAGCCCGCCGTTGCCGTCGAGCGCCGGGCGGTAGAGCGTCGCGCGCAGCGCGCCGAGGCGGGTGAGGACGCCGACGAGGTGGCCGGTGTCCGACACGGCCACGGCCAGGGGCGCCTTGGCCTGCTCGATGGCGTCGTAGACCTCGCGCGGGGCCGTCGTGGCCGAGACGGTGACCAGGTCCGGGTTCATCACCGTCGACACCTGGGCGAAGCGGTCGACCTCGACGCAGTCGGCCTCCGACACCACGCCGACAGGCCGGCCGTCGTGGACGACGACGGCGGCCCTGTGGGCGCGCTTGGGGATCAGCGAGAGCGCCTCGGCAACGGTCTGGTCCGGCCGCAGCTCGATGGGGGTGTCGAAGACGTGGTGCCGCTGCTTGACCCAGGCCACCACGTCGGCGACGACGGGGATCGGGATGTCCTGCGGGATGACGGTGATCCCGCCGCGGCGGGCCACCGTCTCGGCCATCCGCTTGCCGGCGATGGCGGTCATGTTGGCGACGACCAGCGGGAGCGTCGCCCCGGTGCCGTCGGAGGTGGCCAGGTCGACGTCGTAGCGACTGGCGACCGCGGAGTGGCGCGGGACCATGAACACGTCGTCGTAGGTCAGGTCGTGGCCGGCGGTGTCGTGGAGGAACTGCACTGGCAGCAGTCTACGCAGCGGTGCCGGGCAGCCTCTTCGGCCGCAGCCCGACGTCGGCGAGCTCGAGGGCGGCGAGGCGTCGTACGACCTCCGGGTCCCGGGCGCGCCACGCGCCGGCCGGGTCGTCGCTGACCCGCGCCAGCACCCGCATCGGCTGGTGGGCCAGGGCTCGCAGGGCGAAGAGGTCGAGGTCCTCCTGCGCGTCGATGAACCGCGCGCCCGCGGTCGCCTCGCGGACGAAGCGCCACCGGATCGGCAGGTGGATCGCCGCCGCGATGAGGATCGGGATGAGGGCGACCGAGAGCCCCAGCAGGAGCGCGAGCCGCTCGACGGCGTCGACCGTGTCGCGGCCCGCCGCCGCCAGTCCGTCGGAGGCGTCGGCGGCCCTGTCGAAGGGGACCTCGAGCTCGTCGCCGACCAGCGGTGCGTCGCCGAGGCGGCCACCCGCGTCGCGGAGCTGCTCGGCCATCGACGTCGCGGCCGAGTCGGTCTGGCGGGCCGGCGCGGCGAGCTCCATCGTGCCGTCGTGCACGGCCGCGCCGATCCAGACCCAGAGCACCAGCCACACCACGAAGAGCAGGTCGGCGACGACCTGCAGCGTGCGACGTACGGGCGTGTCCGCGAAGAGCTTCATGTCCCCAGTCTCAGGCCTGCGCGGCTGCCGCCTCCTGGAGGGCGCGCCAGGTGCGCTCGACGTCGGCGCGCGTGGTGCGCCAGCTGCCGACCGCGAGCCGGATCGCCGCGCGGCCCTCGACGGTGGTGTGGCTGAGGTAGGCCTCCCCCGAGGCGTTGACGGCCTCCATCGCGGCCATCGTCGCCTCGTCGCCGGCGCGCAGCCGGAACACGACGAGCGACAGCGCGGGCTCGGTGACCAGCTCGAAGCGCTCGTCGGCCGCGACCAGCCCGGCGACGTGGTCGGCGAGGTCGACCCCGCTGCGGATGTGGGCCCGGAGACCGTTGAGGCCGTACGTCCGCAGCACCGCCCACAGCTTGATCGCGCGGAACCGCCGGCCGAGCTGCGGGTGCCAGTCGCGGTAGTCGACGACCTCGCCGCTCTCGGTCGCGGCGTTGCGGAGGTACTCCGGGAGGATCGACAGCGCGCCGGTGAGCGCGGCCCGGTCGCGCACCCAGAACGTGCTGCAGTCGAAGGTCGTCAGGAGCCACTTGTGCGGGTTGGTGACGAACGAGTCGGCCGCCTCGACGCCCGCGAGGTGCTCGCGGTGCTCGGGGCACACGGCGGCGACGCCTGCCCACGCCGCGTCGACGTGGACCCAGACGCCCCACGGGCGCACCGCCTCGGCCACGGCGGCGATGTCGTCCATCGCGCCGGTCGACGTGCTGCCGGCGGCGACGTGCACCAGGAGCGGGCGGAGACCCGCCCCGACGTCCTCGACGACCGCGTCGTGCAGGGTGTCGACGTCCATCGCCTGCGTCGCGGGGTCGACGGCGACCGTGCGCACGGCGTCCTCGCCCAGGCCCGCCATGATGGCGGCCTTGACCAGCGACGAGTGGGCCTGCGTCGAGCCGTAGACCCGCCAGCCCGCGCCGCCGACGCCGTGACGCCGGGCCTCCCCCCCGCTGGCCCGGTGGAGCGCGGACAGCAGCGCGGTGAACGTCGCGGTCGAGGCGGTGTCCTGGATGACCCCGCCACCGGGTCCGTCGCTGCGGAACGCCTCGGGCAGGCCGAGCGCCTCGGCGAGCCAGTCGAGGACGACCTGCTCGACCTCGGTGACGGCCGGGCTGGTCGCCCAGATCATCCCCTGCGCGCCGATGCCGCTGGAGAGCAGGTCGCCGAGGATCGCGGCCGGCGAGGAGTTCGCCGGGAAGTAGGCGAAGAACCGCGGGTGCTGCCAGTGGGTGAGCCCGGGCACGACGACGCGGTCGAGGTCGGCGAGCACGGCGTCGAACGGCTCGCCGTCCTCGGGCGCCGACGCCGGCAGCAGGTGGCGTACGTCCCCGGGCGCGACCTGCGCGCGGACCGGCAGGTCGTCGAGCGAGGCCCAGTAGTCGGCGATCCAGTCGATCGCCGCGTGCCCCTGGCGGCGGAACTCCTCGGGCGACATGTGCCCGGTGATCGCGTCGGACGGCTGGTCGGTCGACTCCTCTGGCATGGCCCGAAGGTACTCGGACGGGTTGGGTCGTCGTACTCAGTGGTGGTCGGGTAGTCCGACAGGTCCGCGAGCCCCGACGGACGGCGACGGTTGACCCATGACCACCACGACTCCCACCAAGAACACCAACGCCTTCTTCCTGCAGGCCGGCGTCTCCTTCGCCGTCGCCCTGCTCACGATGATCTTCGCGATCTTCTACCTGCCGGTCGACCCGTGGATCCGCGCCTTCCTGGGCCTCGGCACGATGTTCCTCACGACCTCGAGCTTCACCCTCGCCAAGTGCGTGCGCGACGCGCAGGACGACAACTACGTCGTCACCCGCCTCGACCAGGCCCGCGTCGACAAGATCCTCGCCGAGCACGACCCCTTCAAGTCCGTCGGCTGACCGACGGGACGGGCGAGTCCCGCACCCGTCGGCCTCCGCACCACCCCGTCACTTGAGCTGCGAGCTCGTCAGCCCCAGCACCCGGCGGGCCACGATGAGCTGCTGGATCTGCTGGGTGCCCTCGAAGATGTCGAGGATCTTGGAGTCGCGGGCCCACTTCTCCAGCAGCTCGGCCTCGCTGTAGCCGAGGGTGCCGCACAGCTGCACGCACGACAGCGTCACGTCGGACCCGACGCGGCCCGCCTTCGCCTTGGCCATCGACGCCTCGAGCGAGTTCGGCCGGCCGTTGTCGGCCATCCAGGCGGCCTGCATCATCAGCAGCCGGGCGCCCTCCCAGTCGGCCTCGAGCCGGAGGAGGGTCGCGGCCGCGGCGCTCTGGCTCTGCGCCGGCCGGTCGTGGTCGACCACCACGCCGGCCTGCTCGAGCAGGTCGCGGGTGAGGTCGAGGGACGCGCGGGCGCACCCCACCGCCATCGCGGCGACCAGCGGGCGGGTGTTGTCAAAGGTCGCCATCGCGCCGGCGAAGCCGGACCTCGTGTCGATCTCGGGCGAGCCGAGCAGGTCCTCGGCCGGCACCCGGCAGTCGGTGAAGGTGATGGCCGCCGTGTCGGAGGCGCGGATCCCGAGCTTGTGCTCGAGCCGCTCGACCCTGAGACCGGGGTTGTCCTTGCGGACGAGGAAGGACTTGATCGCCGCCCGGCCGAGGTCCTTGTCGAGGGTGGCCCACACCACGACGCTGTCGGCGCGGTCGCCGGAGGTGACGTAGATCTTCTCGCCGTTGATGACGTACTCGTCGCCGTCCTTGACCGCGGTGGTGGTGATGGCGGCCGAGTCCGACCCGACGCCGGGCTCGGTGATCGCCATCGCCGCCCAGGTGCCGCGGTAGCGCTCGAGCTGCTCCTCGTTGGCGACCGCCGCGATCGCGGAGTTGCCCAGTCCCTGGCGCGGCATGGACAGCAGGAGCGCCGTGTCGCCCCAGCACATCTCGGCGACGGACAGCACGGACGCCAGGTTCGCGCCGTTGCGCACCCGGCCGTCGTCGCCGGAGCCGGAGCCGGAGCCCGAGCCGGAGCCAGGGCCGGAGCCGCGTCGTACGCCGCTCGCGCCGGCGCCGCCGGTGGCACCCGTCTCCGAGACGCCGTCGATGAGCGCGGCGAGCATGTCGAGCTCCCGGGGGTAGGAGTGCTCGGCACGGTCGTACCTGCGGGAGATGGGACGCAGCATGTTCATCGCCAGCTGGTGGGCCTGGTCGATGAGCGTCGCGTGCTTGCGGGGGACCTCGAGGTCGATCATCAGACCAGCACCGCACCTTCCATCACGCCGACGGCCCGCAGGTCCCGGTACCACCGCTCCACCGGGTGCTCCTTGACGAACCCGTGGCCGCCGAGCAGCTGGACGCCGTCGAGGCCGATCCGCATGCCCTTCTCGGTGCAGAGCTGGCGGGCCAGGCCGACCGCGCTCGCGACGTCGTCGCCGCGGGTGGCACGCGAGGCGGCCTTCCAGGTCAGCAGGCGCATGGCCTGCACCTCGATGGCCATGTCGGCGACCATGAAGGCCACCGACTGCCGGTGGCTGATCGGCTCGCCGAAGGCGTGCCGCTCGTTGACGTAGTCCTTGACGTGGTCGAGCACCGCCTGGGCGGTGCCGACCGCCAACGCGCACCAGGCCAGTCGCGAGAGCCGGACGCACTCGGCGTACGCCGTGCCGTCGGTGTCGCCGAGCAGGGCGTCGGCGCCGACCCGCACGCCGGTGAGGTGCAGGCGCGACAGAGCGGCGGCCCGGACGCCCATCGACGGGTCGGCCTCGACGGCGAGGCCCTCGGCGCCCGACTCGACGAGGAAGAGGGCGGGCGTGCCGTCGAGGTCGGCCGCGACGACGAACAGCTCGGCCTCCGCGCCGCGGACCACCGCGGACTTCAGGCCGTCGAGGACGTAGCCGTCGCCGTCGCGCCGGGCGGTGGTCGCCAGCGTGAACGCGTCGAAGAGGACGGCCGGCTCGGCGATCGTGAGCGCGGCGGCCGGGACGTCGTCGCCGGTGAACGCGGGCAGGTAGGTCTGCTGCTGCGCCTCGGTCCCCCACAGCCCGATGGCCGTGGCGACGGCGCCCGGGGCGAGGGCGGCGACGGCCAGCCCCATGTCGCCGTGGGCGAGCGCCTCGGCGACCAGCGTGCCGGCCATCGCCGAGCGCTCCTCCATGATGCCGCCGAGCTCCTCGGGGACGCCGAGGCCGGGCAGGCCGACCTCATGGGCCGCGGCGAGCACCGCGGCCGGCGGCGCGCAGGCCTCGTCGGCCCCGGCAGCGGCGGGGCGGAGCAGGTCGGCGGCCAGCTCGGTGGCGACGTCGACGAGCGTGGCCTCGTCGTCGGTCGGGGTGAGGTCGAAGACGCCGCGGGGCGCCGCACTGGCCGGCCGGGCGCCCGCGGTGCGCCGGCCGGTCCTGGCGAACGTGCGACCGGCGGCGGTGGCGGCCCGGAAGCCGTTGCGGGTCGTGGAGTAGACGGCCTGCTCCGCCTGCCGGCGCAGCCCCACCCGGTCCAGGAGGTCGCTCTGCGCGAGGCGGTTGACGGCCGCGACCGCGAACCCGATGGGGTCGCGGGTCTCACGGGACGACAACCCGTGTCGGCCGCCGGGGCGCAGGCTGGGGAGGAGGGACATGGATTCAAGGTAACTGTGAGTTACACCGTTGGCCAGCGCCCCCCTCGCGGTGCGGACGCCGTCCGCCCGCTGGCTAGGATCCCCCGCATGCCCGACGAGCAGCCCGACGACGTCCACGCACCCCACGGCCCCCTGCCGGAGGGCGGGACGGTCCGGGCGATCACCCGCTGGGGGACGCCCGTCATGCACCGCCCGCAGGCCTCCGTGACGACGTACGACGACGAGCTGGCCGGGCTGGCCGCCGACATGGTCGCCACGATGTACGCCGCCGAGGGTGTCGGGCTGGCCGCCTGCCAGGTCGGCGTCGACCTCGCGATGTTCGTCTTCGACTGCCCCGACGACGAGGGCGTGCGCACGGTCGGCGTGGTCTGCAACCCGGTCCTCACGCTGCCCGAGGGCAAGGACCGGAACCTCGACGAGGACGACGAGGGCTGCCTGTCGTTCCCGGGGTCCTTCGAGCCCTGCGCCCGGCCGGGCTGGGCCCGCGTGGACGGCCAGGGGCTCGACGGCGAGCCGGTCACCTTCGAGGGCGACGGGCTCCTCGCCCGCTGCCTCCAGCACGAGACCGACCACACCCTCGGGACGGTCTTCGGCGACCGGCTGTCGGCCAAGTCGCGCAAGCGGCTGGGCAAGAAGCACGACGCGGCCGCGGAGGACTACCCGCCGTCCTGGCCGGCGGAGCCCGACCATGCATGAGCTGCGCATCACCCGGGAGAACGCACGCTTCCAGCAGTGGGAGGCGCTCCTGGGCAACCGGTCCAAGCGCCACCGCAACCGGGAGTTCCTCGTGCAGGGCGTCCGGCCGATCAGCCGGGCGGTCGAGGAGGGGTGGACCGTGCGGGCGCTGCTGCGCTCCGACGGCTCGTCCTCCGCGTGGGCCGACGAGCTCTGGTCGCGGGTCGACGCCGAGCACGTCACCCTCTCCCCCGACCTCCACGCCCGCTTGAGCGGCAAGGAGGAGGGCGCCGAGCTCGTCGCGGTGGTGGAGATGCCCGAGGACGGGGTGTCCCGGCTCGCGGGGACCGCCCGCCCGCACGGACCAGTGGTGGTCCTCGACCGGCCGACGAGCCCCGGCAACATCGGCACGCTCGCCCGCTCGGCCGACGCGTTCGGCGCCTCGGCCCTGGTCGTCACCGGCCACGCCGCCGACCCCTACGACCCGCGCGCGGTGCGCGCGAGCACGGGCTCGCTCTTCGCACTGACGGTGCTGCGCGTCCCGGGCCCCGGCCCGGTGGTCGAGCACGCCCATGCCCACGGCTACCGGATCGTCGGCACCGACGAGGAGGGCAGCCCGCTCGCGGACGTCACGCTCGACGGACGGCTGATGGTCGTCGTCGGCAACGAGACCACCGGGCTGGCGTCGGGCTGGCGGGCGGCCTGCGACGAGATCGCGAGCATCGCGATGGTCGGCACCGCCTCGTCGCTCAACGCGGCCGTCGCGGGGTCCATCGTGCTCCACGAGGCCCTGCGTCGGCGCGGCTGACCCGGTGGAGGCGATCCTCGACTGGGTGGTCCTGGTCATGCGCACCGTCGGCTCGCCCGGGGTCGGCCTGGCCACGGCGCTGGAGACGGTGTTCCCGCCCGTGCCGAGCGAGCTGGTGCTGCCGCTGGCCGGCTACACCGCCAGCCAGGGCCACTACGGCCTGGTCCCGGCCGTCGCCTGGGCCACCGGCGGGTCGCTGGCGGGGGCCCTCCTCCTCTACTGGCTGGGCGCCGCGTGGGGCCTCGAGCGCACCTGCGCGGTGGCCGACCGCATCCCGCTGATGCACGCCGACGACGTCCGCCGGGCCGTCGCCTGGTTCGGCCGCCACGGGCGTACGGCCGTGTTCGTCGGACGCCTGGTCCCCGGCGTGCGCAGCCTGATCTCGATCCCCGCCGGCATCGACCGGATGCCGCTGCTGCGCTTCTGCGTGTTCACCACCGCCGGCAGCCTGGTGTGGAACGCCGCCCTCATCCTCGCCGGCTACGAGCTCGGCGCCCAGTGGCACGTGGTGGAGCGGTACGTCGGCGGGGTGGGCAACGTCGTCTACGTCCTGCTCGCGGTGGTGCTGGTCGTCGTGGTGGCCCGCCGGCTGCGGCACGGCGTCAGCGGCGAGCCGCGGCGTAGCACGCCACCGCAGCAGCAGCCGCGACGTTGAGCGAGTCGATGCCGGCGCGCATCGGGATGATCGCGCGGCGGTCGGCCGAGGTCTCCCACCGCGTGGAGAGCCCGTGGCCCTCCGAGCCCAGCACGAGCGCGAGCCGGTCGACGCCCGCCACGGCGTCCTCGATGGGCACCGAGTCGGCCGACAGCGTCAGGGCGACGGTCGTGAAGCCGCGACCCGACAGGTCCGGCAGGGCGTCGTACCAGTCGGGCAGCCGGGTCCATGGCGTGGCGAACACCGCACCCATCCCCACCTTGACGGCCCGGCGGTAGAGCGGGTCCGCGCACCGCGGGGCCAGCAGCACGGCGTCGAAGCCGAGGGCCGCCCCGGAGCGGAACGCCGCACCCACGTTGGTGTGGTCGACCAGGTCCTCGAGCACCAGCACCGACCGCGCGCCGGCGAGCACCTCCTCGACCGTCGGCAGCGGACGGCGGTGCAGCGAGGCGAGCGCGCCGCGGTGCACGTGGAAGCCGGTCACCTGCTCGATGAGGGGCTCGGGCATCACGAAGCAGGTGCCCTCGCTCCCGGCGAGGACGTCGACCAGCCCGTCCAGCCAGCGCGGGGCCATCAGGAACGACCGCGCCTCGTGCCCCGCCTCGAGGGCGCGACGCACCACCTTCTCGCCCTCCGCCAGGAAGAGGCCGTGCTCGGCCTCGAGGCTCTTGCGGAGCTCGACGTCGCGCAGGTCGCGGTAGTCAGCCAGGCGAGGGTCGTCGGGGTCGGTGATGTCGACGAGGTCAGCCACGGCCGTAGTGTGCCGGACGCGCCACCGCGACCACCTCGCCGATCACGATGATGGCGGGCGGGACGACCCGGTGCGCCACCAGGTCCTCGGCCAGGGCGCCGAGGGTGCTGAGCACGGTCCGCTCGGTCGGCATGGTCCCGTCGACGATCACGGCCACCGGTGTCGCCGCGGACCGGCCGCCCTCCAGCAGCGCCGTCGCGATGGCCGGCGCGTTGTCGACCGCCATCAGCAGCACGAGGGTGCCCCGCAGCCCCGCCACGGACTCCCAGGCGACCAGCGAGTCGGGGTGCCCCGGCGGGATGTGGCCGGAGATGACGGTGAACTCGTGGGCCACGCCACGGTGCGTGACGGGGATGCCGACCCGGGCCGGGACGGCGATGGCCGACGTGAGACCTGGCACCACGGTGACCGGCACGTCCGCCGCGGCGCAGGCCAGCAGCTCCTCGTAGCCACGGCCGAAGACGAAGTTGTCGCCCCCCTTGAACCGCACCACGCGCTTGCCCGCGCGGGCCCGGTCGACGATCACCGCATTGATGTGGTCCTGCGACGCGGACCGTCCCCGGGGGAGCTTGGCGACGTCGATGAGCTCCACGTCGGGGCCGAGCTCGTCGAGCAGCTCGCGCGGAGCGAGCCGGTCGGCAACGACCACGTCGGCGGAGGCCAGCGCGTGGCGGGCGGCGACCGTGGCCAGCTCGGGCTCGCCCGGTCCGCCGCCGACCAGCACGACGCCCGGGCTGCGGTCCAGCGCCTCCGAGGCGGTGAGCTGACCGTCCCGCAGCGCGGTGACGATGTCGTCGCGCAGCGACGCCGACCTGCGCGGCTCGCGGTTGCCCAGCACGCCGATGGTGACGGAGCCGTGGTGACCGACGGCGGGGGTCCACGCGGTGCCGCCGAGGGCGTCGTCGCTGCGCACGCAGAAGGTGTGGCGGCTCTCGGCGGCCGCCGCCACGCGGGCGTTGACGGCCGCGTCGTCCGTCGCGGCGACGACGTACCAGGCGCCGTCGAGGTCGGTCTCGGTGAACTCGCGCAGCACGAGCGTCAGCTCGCCGCCCAGGCCCTCGATCGCCGGGGTCACCTCCGGGCTCACCACGGTGACGTCGGCGCCGGTCGCGAGGAGGGCCGGGACGCGCCGCTGGGCGACGTGGCCGCCCCCGACGACGACGACCTTGCGGGCCTCGAGCACCAGCCCGGCGAGGTAGGGAAGGGGCTCGGCATGAGCCTCGCCAGAGGCCTCGTCGGTCCGGGTGCGACTCATGGGTGCATTGTCTCTGGCCGGGATGCGGGGGCGGTGGCTAGGTTCGCCAGATGAGCATCGAGCGACCTGTCAGCCCTGATCCGTACGACTACCTGCCGCCGACCGCGTCCTTCACCGTCACCAGCGACGACGTCACCGACGGTGCGCCGCTCAAGGACGACCAGGTGGCGCACCTGGGCAACACCTCACCCCAGCTGAGCTGGTCGGGCGCCCCCGAGGGCACCCGGTCCTACGTCATCACCTGCTTCGACCCGGACGCCCCCACGCCGAGCGGCTACTGGCACTGGTGCCTGGTCGACGTCCCGGCCGACGTCACCTCCCTCGACGCCGGCGCCGCCGCGGGCCACCTGCCGGGCGACGCCTTCCACGTCCGCAACGACGGTGGCGAGGCGGGCTTCATGGGAGCCGCCCCACCCGAGGGCGACCAGCCCCACCGCTACTTCTTCGTGGTCCACGCCGTCGGGGACGACTCGCTCGGCGTCGACGCCGACGTGACGCCCGCCGTCGTCTCCTTCAACCTCGCGTTCAAGACGCTCGGGCGCGCCGTCCTGCACGGGACCTACCAGCACTGAGCCAGCACTGAGCCACCCCTGAACCACCCCTGAACCACCGCTGACCGAGCCGAGAGGCCCGGTGGCCCGGACCGTCGCGGTCCAGACCACCGGGCCTCTTTTGCGCGTTCGGACCATGCACGAACCGTCAAGCCGTTTTGATCTGTCCTGACGGTTCTTGCGGTCGTCATATCCGAATCTTGATGAAGTTCACCGGCGTGTCCGCGCATACATCGGCGGCGTCTCGACTCTTCCCACCCCAAAGGGCTAGGGTCCCTCTCGATTGTCCGAAGATTTTCTCAAGATCCACAGCACTCCTCCGGAGGTGGATCTGCTGCTGGAGGACCGAACCGTGCGACACCCCCGCCCCCGATCGCTGATGACGAGCCTCGCGCTCGCGGCCGCCGTCCTGTGCGGCCTCCCCGCCACGGCGCAGGCCAGGACGTGGTCCGTGCCGACGAGCGTGCCGGCCTCCGCCGGCGACGCCTCCGCCCGGTCCAACGAGGGCCTCGAGGACGCGCTCATGGTGCGGATCAACGAGGCTCGCGCCCAGCACGGCCTGCGCAAGATCTGGAACTTCGACGTCTGCACCGACCAGCTCGCCGAGCGGTGGGGCGCCCGCATCGCCCGGACCGGTCTGCTCGAGCACCGGGACCAGAGCGACGTCATCCGTCGTTGCGACAACTCCTGGGCCGGCGAGACGCTCGTCCGCGGCGCCAGCCTGACCCCCGACGTGATGGTCGAGCTCTGGCTCGACTCCCCCGGTCACCGCGAGATCCTCCTGAGCCCGCGCGCCCGGCGTGCCGGCGTCGCCATCACCGAGGACGCCCAGGGCCGGATGATCGGCGTCGTCAACCTGGTCCGTCACAACTGACCCACCCGTGACGCGGCACCACGCTGCCGCGCACCGCGCACGACGTACCACTCGCGAACGCGACCTGTGCCGCAGCTGCGCCCGGGTGGATGGGGCCCCGGAGGTCAGCCGCCGAGGCTGCGCAGCCGCTCGGAGTCACGCTCGGGCGACGTGAGCGGCTGCCGCTCGAGGACGAGCATGGCCCGGTCGTCGTCGCCGCGGGGCACCTGCTTGAGGACGCGCTGCGGCATGCCGGTGAAGCCGCGGGCGTCCACCGCCTGCAGGGCCACCTGGCGCAGCCAGTCGATCCCGTCGTCGAGGTCGCGGTCGGTCCTCTCGATGACCCCGTCGGTGTAGAACATCAGCGCCTCCCCGGGACGCAGCCGCCCCCTGCTCGGGGTGAACTCGGCCTCGTCGATGACGCCCAGCGCCATCCCGCGCGCGTTGTCGACCGCCCAGCCGCGCTGGCCCAGGTGCCAGTGCAGCGCGGGCGGGTGGCCCGCGCTGGTGATGGTGTAGTCACCGGTCACCAGGTCGATCTTGATGTGCACCGCCGTGGCCAGCGACTCGTCCGACTCCTGGCGGAGGAGGAAGTGGTTGGCCGCCGCCATGAGCTCGGCCGGCGGCAGGGCACCGATGAGGCCGCCGAGGGCCCCGGCGAACTGCAGCGCCTGGGGACCCACCGACGTGCCCTTCCCGCACACGTCGACCAGCGCCATCTCCAGCCAGCGGCCCTCCCGGAGGTCGGCCACGAGGAAGTCGCCGGCATAGCTGGGGCCGTTGGCGGTGATCGTCGCCGACTCCGAGCGCCACCCGTTGGGCAACGAGGGCACGACGCCCTGGCGCTGCAGCCGGTCGCGCAGCTGGGTGAGGACGGCCTCGCTGAGGGCCATCGGCAACCCGGAGCGCTGCCGGCTCGACTGGTGGATCGCCACGATGACGGCCAGCGCGAAGATCAGCAGCGCCGACGTCCGGCTCGCGGTCGCGAAGTCGCTCTCCACCGAGGTGTAGCCCGCGGCGGCGCTCAGCACCGCCACCAGCAGCAGCAGCGGCACGAACCGCAGCAGCATGGTGCCGACCATGAGGAAGAGGAACCACAGCGACACGGGCACGACGACCTCGGCCACCGCTCCGACGCCCACGGACGCCACGACGAGCGCCACGAGGAGCGTCAGCAGGAACGCCTGGCTCCCCCGTGAGCCGGTGCGCCAGCCCTCGACGCGCTGCCGGACGTACGTCGAGGTACCACGGACCACGGTTCCCCAGGCGTTCGACACCAGCGAAGGGTAGGTCGACCCCCTCGGACGGCGGGGACTAATGGGAGAACTGTTACCTGCTGGTGCTCGAGCAGCGTGTCGGGGCGGATCGGTAGGGTGCGGCCATGCCCCTGCCGCAGCAGGCCGACGTCCTCGGGCCTGACTTCCGGGTGGAGACCTTCTCCCTCCCACCGGACGACGAGGGCCCGGTCGTCGCCACCCTCGTGACGCTCGAGCCCGCGCGTCCCCACGGGCGCGCCGTCCTCCACGTCCACGGGTTCGCGGACTACTTCTTCCACGCCGAGTACGCCCGGTGGTGGGCCGACCGCGGCTACACCTTCTACGCCCTCGACCTCCGCAAGTACGGCCGGTCCCTGCGCGACCACCAGACGCCGCACTTCATCACCGACCTCGGCGAGTACTTCGGCGAGATCGACCTGGCCTGGTGGCGCATCACCCAGCGCGACGGCCACCGCGAGGTCGTCGCGTCGGCGCACTCCACCGGTGGCCTCACCATGTCGCTGTGGGCCCAGGAGCGTCGCCCGGCTGAGCTGGTGGCGATGGTGCTCAACTCCCCGTGGTTCGACATGCAGGGCCCGAAGTGGCTGCGCGGCCGCGCCGCGCGGGTCGCGCTCGAGCGCGTGGGCAGCCGCCGTCCGCTGCAGGAGATCCCGCGCCGCACCAGCGACGTCTACGGCCGGTCGCTGCACCGCGAGCACGGCGGCGAGTGGGACTACGACCTCGGGTGGAAGCCGCTGGAGTCGCGCCCGGTCCACGTCGGGTGGCTCCGGGCCGTGCGCCGCGGCCACGCCCGGCTGCATGCGGGGCTGGACCTGGACTGCCCCACCCTGGTGCTGTCCTCGGCCCGGTCGTTCTTCGGCGAGCAGACGCTGGAGACCGCGACGACCCACGACATCGTCCTCGACGTCGAGCAGATCAGGCGATGGGCGTCGTCGGTGGGCCGGCACGTCACCTCGGTCGCGCTCGAGGGCGCCATGCACGACATCGTCCTGTCGCGTCCGGAGGTGCGCGCGACGGCGTACGACGTCATCGACCGGTGGCTGGCCGCGTGGGTCGGGACGGGCTCGACGAGCCTCGCCTCAGACGAGCAGGACGAGCAGCGCGGCGAGGCCCACGACGGCGATCACGGCGCGTAGCAGGGCCGGCGGGAGGCGTCGGCCGACCGTCGCGCCGATCTGGCCGCCGACGACCGAGCCGAGGGCGATCAGCCCGGCGACGACCCAGTCGACGTCCGCGACGGCGATGAACACCAGCGCGGCCACGGCGTTGACGACCAAGGCGAGGACGTTCTTGGTCGCGGTGTGGCGCTGGATCGAGTCGGCCACGCCGATGCCGAGCACCGCCATGAGCAGGACGCCCTGGGCGGCGCCGAAGTAGCCGCCGTAGACACCGGTGACCGCGACGGCGGGCCACACCCACCACACGCCGTGGTCCGGGATGCCGCCGCGCGTCGCCGCCCGGGCGGCGACGCTGCGCTGGATCCACGGTCCGAGGACCACCAGCAGGACGCCGAGCGAGATGAGCGCCGGCACGATGGTGTCGAACGCCGCCGACGGCAGCCACAGCAGGAGCAGGGCGCCGACGATGCCGCCGAGCAGCGACGCCGAGCCCAGCCGGACGACGCGCGAGCGCTGGCCGGCGAGCTCGCGCCGGTAGCCGACGACCCCCGACAGGCTGCCCGGCACCAGGCCGACCGTGTTGCTCACGTTGGCCGTGACCGGGGGCACGCCGAACGCCAGCAGGGTCGGGAACGTGATCAACGTCCCCGACCCCACCACCGTGTTGATGGTGCCGGCCGCCACTCCCGCGAGGGCGACCAGCACGGCTTCGATCGGACTCACTGGCCGGCGGGTGCCCCCGGACCGGTCACGTCGGTGCTGCCGGCCGGCGGGTCGGCCGGGCCCGACAGCGGGTCCGGCTCGGTGGCCGTCGCCGCCGGGTCGATCGAGCGCGCCGTCCGGCCGGGGCGGGCTGCCCTCTCCGCTGCGGCGATCGCCTCCTGCACCGCCTCGTTGGTCGCCCGGGTCTCGGCGTCGTCCGACCCGCGGGGCAGCTGGGGCTCGGACGCGCCCATGTCCACGCGGGTGCGCGGGGTCGCGTCCCGCGGGATGCCGGCGATCTCGTGGATGGACGAGCCGAGGCCCTCCATCGCCTTGGTGATCTCGGAGGGGATGACCCACACCTTGTTGGCGCTGCCCTCGGCGATCTTCGGCATCATCTGGAGGTACTGGTAGGCGAGCAGCGACTGGTCGGGCTGGCCGTCGTGAATGGCCTGGAAGACCGTCTGGATGGCCTGTCCCTCACCCTGGGCGCGGAGGATGGCGGCCTCGCGGTCCGCCTGGGCGCGCAGGATCAGCGACTCCCGGTCACCCTCGGCGTTGAGGATGGCGGACTGCTTGTTGCCCTCTGCGGTCAGGATCGCCGACTGGCGCTGACCCTCGGCGGTGAGGATGAGCGCGCGCTTGTCGCGGTCGGCGCGCATCTGCTTCTCCATCGCGTCCTTGATCGACGGCGGCGGGTCGATCCCCTTGATCTCGACACGGTTGACGCGGATGCCCCACTTGCCGGTGGCCTCGTCGAGCACGCCCCGCAGGCCGGTGTTGATCTCGTCGCGGCTGGTGAGCGTCTGCTCCAGGTCCATGCCGCCCACGATGTTGCGCAGGGTCGTCATGGTGAGCTGCTCGACCGCCTGGATGTAGTTGGCGATCTCGTAGGTCGCGGTCACCGGATCGGTCACCTGGAAGTAGATGACGGTGTCGATGGACACCACCAGGTTGTCCTCGGTGATCACCGGCTGCGGTGGGAAGCTCACGACCTGCTCACGCAGGTCGATGAGGTAGCGCACCTTGTCGATGAACGGCACGACGATGTTGAGCCCGGCCGGCAGCGTCCCCTTGTACTTGCCGAAGCGCTCGACGATGCCGGCACGCGCCTGGGGCACGATGCGGACCGTCTTGGCGAGCATGACGACGACGAACAGGACGACGAGCAGGAACAGGACGAGCAAGGCTGTCGTCACTGGTCTCCCCCGATCTTGTTGTGGCGTGGTGGTGGTGTGGTGCGGCGTGGTGGTGTGCTCGCTCAGGGCTCGAGCGTGCCCACCGGGTGGACGTAGGCCGTCGCACCCTTGATCTCGAAGACCTCGACGGTCTCCCCCGGGGCGATCCGCAGGTGCTCGTCGTAGGGCAGCGCGCTCCAGATCTCGCCGCCGATCTTGATCCGGCCCGGCGTCAGGCCGGTGATCTCGGCGGTCACCATGCCGCGGGTGCCGACGAGCTTGCCGTGGCCCAGGGAGAGCTCGGGTCCGCTGTGCAGGCGCTTGACGAACGCCGGGCGGACGAACGCCACCATCGCGACGGACGCACCGAGGGCGACGAGGACCTGCACGACGACGGGCAGCCCGATGAGGGCGGCGACCATGCCGACGACGGCACCGGCAGCCAGCATCGCGAGGATCAGGTCCAGGCTGAACATCTCGGCGACGCCGAGCGCGATCGACAGCGCCAGCCAGGTCTCCCAGAGATGGTCGCGGATCCAGTCCATGGCTCGACCCTATCCAGTCAGGTGGAGGACGGGCGGTGGGCCGGCCGACGCCGCGCGGCGAACCTGTCGTCCGCGCGGCTGAGCAGCAGCGGCATGCCGAACGTCTCGGACAGCGTCTCGGCGGTGACGACGTCCTCCACCGGTCCCGAGTCGACCACCCGGCCGTCCCGCAGCAGGAGTGCGTGGGTGAATCCCGGCGGGATCTCCTCGACGTGGTGGGAGACGAGGACGGTGGCCGGCGAGTCGGGGTCGAGGGCGAGCTCGGACAGCGTCGCGACGAGGTCCTCCCGGCCGCCGAGGTCCAACCCGGCGGCGGGCTCGTCGAGGAGCAGCAGCTCGGGGTCGGTCATCAGCGCCCGGGCGATCTGCACCCGCTTGCGCTCGCCCTCGCTGAGGGTGCCGAACGTGCGGTCCGCGAGGTGGCTCGCGCCCATCTCGCCCAGCAGCTCGCGGGCCCGGTCGTGGTCGAGGTCGGCGTAGTCCTCGCGCCACCGGCCCACCACGCCGTAGGACGCCGAGACCACCACGTCGAGGACGTGCTCGCTGCGCGGGATGCGGTCGGCGAGCGCGGCGCTGGTGAGACCGATCCGCGGTCGGAGGTCGAAGACGTCCGTGGTGCCGAGCACCTCGTCGAGGATGCCCGCGACGCCGGAGGTCGGGTGCAGCTGGGCGGCGGCCACCTGCAGCAGGGTCGTCTTGCCGGCGCCGTTGGGGCCGAGGACCACCCAGCGCTCGTCCTCCTCGACCTCCCAGGACACGTCGTCGAGCAGCAGCGACTGCCCACGCCGCACCGTGACCCCTGCGAACTCGATGACGGCGACCACGGCCTCACCCTATCCAGCACCGGTCACGTCGCCGGCCCTGACACGGCGGGGCCGGCACGGCGAGTAGCCTCGCCCCCGATGTCGTCCTCATCGCCCGGTCCGGGCACCGGCCTGCCGCACGCGGCGACCCTGGCGTGGTGGCTCACGGCCTGGCTGCGCGGCCACGAGCAGACCGACCACGTCCTCGACGCGCTCGCCGACGACGTGCACCTCATGGCGGGCGGGTCGGCGCTGGACCTGCTCACCCACTCGCGCGGCACCGGGGCGTCGTACGCCGGCCTGGCCCTGCCGGTCGAGGGCGACCTGCTGGGATTGGGCGGCCCGCGCGACTTCAACGCCGCGGCGCTCGAGGCGGGGCAGGCCGTCGTGGTCGGCGACCTCGGCCTGGTGCCCCTCGAGCAGGGCGAGACCGTCCAGTGGCAGGCGCTCCCCGCCGCGCGCCGACAGCTCCCCGACGTCGGCGAGGCCGACCGGTCGCTGCGCGAGACGCTCCTCCGCGCCGCCGGGGACCTCGCGGACCTCGACGTGGCGCGCTGGCGACCGGAGGCGGCCGACGCGCTGATGAACCTGCACCGCCGTCCGGCCCTCGACGCACCGCTCGGCACGCCGCCGCGCTGCGTCGACCTCGCGGCCCGGGGGCTCCAGGCGTGGGCCATCGTGGACCTCGCCCTCGCGGACGACGGCGGTGCGCTGTCGTCGTACGAGGTCGAGCAGCGCCGCGGGCTCCTGCAGCCGCTGGGGCCGGCGGCCCGGCGCGCGGTCGTCGCCGCCTGCTCGCCCGAGGTGTGGCCCGACCGGTGACGGCTCACCGGTGACCGGCCGGGCCGGCAGGTCGGCCGTCAGGCCGAGGCCCACACCCCGAGCACGTTGCCGCTCGGGTCGGTGAACTCGAAGCGCCGACCGCCGGGGAACTCGGAGGGCCCCGCGGCCACGGTGCCGCCCGCCGCCTCGACGGCCGTCACCGCGGCGTCGAGGTCGTCGGAGAAGAGCAGCACGAGCGGTCCGCCCGGACCGGGCGTGCCGGTGGCGTTGAGGCCGCCGACCTCCCCGTCGCCCGAGGCCGCGCGGATGCCGGAATAGGTGGGCCCGTAGTCGTTGAAGGCCCAGCCGAAGGCCTGCTCGTAGAACGAGCGGGCGACGGACAGGTCGCTGACGTTGATCTCGACGTAGTCGATGGTGTGGTGGACGCTGGTCATGGCCCGACGCTAGGGCGGGGCACCGACAGTCACCACCGAGGTGCGGACGCCGGGGCCGCGGTCAGCCGCCGTACTGCCCGGAGCCGTAGGGGGCGGCCGGCGGGGGCGGCGGGTAGCCGCCGGTGGCTCCCGCGTGCTTGGGGTTCGGTCCCCACTGGTTGTCCGGCTTGGAGTCGGTGCAGAACCAGACGATGAGGATGATCCAGCCGATGAGCGGGATGAGGCCGAGCAGGATCCACCAGCCGCTCCGGCCGGTGTCGTGCAGGCGCCGCACGCCGACCGCCAGCGAGGGCAGGAGCAGGGCCAGCGCACCGAGGGTGTTGAACAAGCCGCCGGTGCTGTCGTCGTAGCCGGTGCCGAGGATCGCGTCGAGGATGCTCGTGACGATCCCGACGAGGAAGTTGAACAGCGCGAAGTACCAGTACTCCGAGCGGCGTGCCCGCCCCGAGAAGTCGACGTACTTGGACAAGCACGTGCGGACCGCTGTCATGAAGTCCATCTGTTCCCCCTGGTGGTGGGCGGCGCCTGGGACGCACCGCGACGTGAGCAACGTAGGGCAGCGACGGCTCCCCCGGCCAGCACCCGAGCCGGAGCGGCGTCGCCGAGCCCGGTGAGCGGACGGCGAGGACGCGAGCGGCGCGAGCGGGGATAGCCTTCGTCGCACCATGGAAGACGAGCCGAAGACCCTGCTGGTCACCCTCACGGGCAAGGACCGGCCCGGCGTCACCTCGGCGATCTTCGCCGCGCTCGCCGCAGCGCACGTCGAGGTCATCGACATCGAGCAGATCGTGCTCCGACGCCGGCTGGTGCTCGGCATCCTCGTCACCGCGCCGCGGGACTGGAAGAAGCTGCGCGACGTCATCGAGCGGACCGCGGCCGAGCTCGACATGACCGTCGACGTCGACCGGGGGGCCGGCGACAACCGGAGCCGGCGCGGCGAGCGGTCCCACATCACGATCATCGGCCACCCGCTGAAGGCGTCCGCGATGTCGGCGATCGCCGGCCGCATCGCCGACTCCGGCGCCAACATCGACAAGATCGAGCGGATGGCGCGCTACCCGGTCACCGCGATCGAGCTGCACGTCTCCGGTGCCCCGGCCGACACGCTGCGACCGCTGCTGGCGGTCGAGGCGGTCAGGCAGGGCATCGACCTCGCCGTGCAGCGCGACTCGCTGCACCGGCGCGGGATCCGGCTGATCGTCATGGACGTCGACTCCACGCTCGTGCAGGGCGAGGTCATCGAGATGCTCGCCGCGCACGCCGGCCAGGAGGCCGAGGTCGCCCGCGTCACCGAGGCGGCGATGCGGGGCGAGCTCGACTTCGAGCAGTCGCTGCGCGAGCGGGTCGCGCTGCTCGAGGGCGTGCCCGCGTCGGCGCTCGACGAGGTGTACGACTCCATCGTCCTGGCGCCCGGGGCGCGCACGATGGTGCGGACCCTGCGGCGGCTGGGCTACCGGTTCGCGATCGTCTCGGGCGGCTTCACGCAGGTCACCGACCGCCTCGCCGCCGACCTCGGCATCCACTTCGCGCGCGCCAACGAGCTCGAGATCGTGGACGGCCACCTCACCGGTCGCATCCTCGGCGAGGTGGTGGACCGGGCCGGCAAGGCGACGGCGCTGCGCGAGTTCGCCGCCGAGGTGGGCGTGCCGCTCGACGCGGTCATCGCCATCGGCGACGGCGCCAACGACCTCGACATGCTCAACGCGGCCGGCCTCGGCATCGCCTACAACGCCAAGCCGATGGTCCGCGACGCCGCGGACACCGCGGTCAACGTCCCCTACCTCGACGCGATCCTCTACCTGCTCGGCATCTCCCGCGAGCAGATCGAGGACGCCGACGCGGCCGCCGGCATCGTCACCCCGGCTCCCCCGCTGCCGGGCTGACCCCGACGGCGACGCGTCCGCTGACGTCCTCGTCGACGACCACGTCGACCAGCAGGCCGGCGCCCTGCATCGCCGCGGCGGTCAGCGGCGCCTGGTGCGCGCTGGTCTCCACGAGCAGCACCCCTCCCGGCGCCAGCCAGTCGCGGGCGCCGGCGGCGAGCCGTCGGTGGACCTCCACCCCGTCCCCTCCGCCGTCCAGCGCGGTGTGCGGCTCGTGGTCGCGGGCCTCGGGCGGCATGTCACCGATCCGGTCCGTGGGGACGTAGGGGGCGTTGGCGGCCAGCACGTCGACGCGCCCGCGCAGACCCGGGGGCAACGCCTCGAAGAGGTCGCCGAGGTGGACCCGGGCGCCCGGTGCGTTGAGACGCGCGCAGGCCAGCGCCTCCCGGCTGACGTCGGCGGCGTGCACCTCGACCGCACCCTCGACCGCACCCTCGACCGCACCCTCGAGGCAGGCGGCGACCGGGGCCACGCCGCAGCACATCTCCACCACGACGACCGGCGCTCCCCCGGAGTTCTCGCGGGCCGCGACGTGCGCGAGGGTCGTCCGCGCCAGCAGCTCGGTGCGACGCCGCGGGACGAAGACCCCGGGCGCCACGGCGAGGCGGCGCCCCAGGAAGGCGGCCCACCCCAGCACGAGCTCGAGCGGCTCGCCGCCGACGCGTCGCCCGACGAGGGCGTCGAGCTCCGCAGCCGACACCGCGGCCTCCCCGAGCAGGGCGGCCTCCTCCTCGGCCCACACGCATCCGGCCGCCCGCAACCGGGCGACGACAGCGGGACCGGTCACGCGTCCCCGGCGTGGAAGGCCTCGAGGCGACCCGTCCCCGGGCCCAGGTCGCTCCACGGTCCGCTGACGACGAACACCGCGGCGGCGCCCGGCGGGAAGCCGCGCGTGAGCATGCCGGTCGTCGCCTCGTCGTCGCCGTCACCGTCGTCGAGCAGCTCCGCGAGCGACGCCATCGTCGGGTTGTGGCCGACGGCCACGAGGGTCGTCGCGGCCGGGTCGGTCTCGCGGAGCAGGTCGAACGCGGAGTCGGCGCTGGCGGCGTAGAGGCCCGCCGAGAGCCCTGGTCGGCAGTCCCAGCCGGCGGCCGCCGCGACCTCCTCCCACGTCTGCCGGGTGCGCAGCGCGTCGGAGACGAGGGCGGCGTCCGGCTCCACACCCTGCTGGGCGAGCCAGCGACCGGCACCCTCAGCCTCGGCCCGGCCGCGGTCGGCGAGGGCGCGGTCGTGGTCCGACGCGGCCATCCCCTCCGCCTTCGCGTGGCGCATGACCACCAGCCTCCGCGGCCCGCCGCCCGATCGCTCCTGCGCTGGCTCCTGCATGGGTCCACCTTTCCAGCCGCTAGCCTGCCTGTCATGCCCAGGGGACCGCTCATGATCATCGGTGGCGCCGAGGACAAGGTGCGCAAGCCCACCATCCTCAAGCACTTCGTCGCCCTGGCCGGAGGCCCGGACGCGCGCATCGCCGTGATCCCCACGGCGTCCTCGCTCGGGCGCGAGGTCGTCGACGTCTACGACGCGCTGTTCACCAAGTTCGGCGCCGCGCGCGTGGACGCCGTACGCCCCGAGTCGCGCGACGAGGCGCAGGACGCGGCACTGGTGAAGGTCCTCGACGAGGCCACCGCGGTGTTCATGACGGGCGGCAACCAGCTCAAGCTGTCGGCCATCGTGTGCGGCACGCCCGTGGGCGACGCGATCCTGCGCGCCCACGAGCGCGGGGCCGTCGTCGCCGGCACCTCCGCGGGTGCCAGCATCCAGTCCTCGCACATGGTCGCCTTCGGCGTCGGGGGGGCCACGCCCAAGCAGCGGATGACGCAGGTCGCGGCGGGACTCGGCCTCGTCCAGGACACCGTCATCGACCAGCACTTCGACCAGCGCAACCGCTACGGCCGGCTGCTGATGATCGTCGCGCAGAGCCCGCAGCTGCTGGGCATCGGTGTCGACGAGGACACCTGCGGCCTCGTCGAGGACGTCGACGGCGACCTGGTCATGCGCGTGCTCGGCAAGGGCGCGGTCACGGTGTTCGACGGGTCGCGGATGGTCTCCAACGCCTACGAGGCCACCCGCTCCTCCCCCCTCCTGGCCAGCGGGGTGGTGTTCCACACCCTGCCGGAGGGCGTCGTGTTCAACCTGACCACCCGCTCCCTGGTGGCGCGTGAGGCGGCCGTCGCCCAGGAGGACGCCGAGGAGCTGGCCGAGGCCGGCCGCGACCTGCGCCAGCTCGCCCGCGACATCGCGGCCGCCGACGCCGCCCCGGCAGCGATCCGCCGCCGGCTCAAGCTGCGCCGCTCGTCCCCGCGGCCCGGAACCACCTCCACCCCCGACCCGCAGGAGGACCCGACCCATGAGTGAGCGCCCCACCCCCGACCTCGAGATCGCCGAGACGCGCGTCTACCGCGGCGCCAACGTCTGGTCCTACGACAAGTCGATCCACCTGGTGGTGGACCTGGGCTCGCTCGAGCAGTTCCCGACCAACACCCTCCCGGGCTTCTCCGACGACCTGGTCGCGATGCTGCCGGGCCTGCGCGAGCACTCCTGCTCCCGGGGGCGGCGCGGCGGCTTCGTCGAGCGGCTCAACGAGGGCACCTGGCTCGGCCACGTCGCCGAGCACGTCGCCCTCGCGCTGCAGCAGCTGGTCGGCCACGACATCCGCCGCGGGAAGACCCGGCAGGTCAAGGGGCAGCCCGGCCGCTACAACGTCATCTACGGCTACGTCGACGAGAACGTCGGCCTCACCGCCGGCCGCCTGGCCGTCCGGCTGGTCAACCACCTCGTCGAGGGCGACCCCGACTTCGACTGGGAGACCGAGCGCGACGACTTCATCCGCCGCGCCGAGCGGACGGCGTTCGGCCCCTCCACGCAGGCGATCGTCGACGAGGCGGTCTCGCGCGACATCCCCTGGATCCGGCTGAACCAGTACTCCCTCGTCCAGCTCGGCCAGGGCGTGCACGCCAAGCGGATCCGCGCCACCATGACCTCGGAGACGTCCTCCATCGCGGTCGACATCGCCTCCGACAAGGACCTCACCACCAAGCTCCTCGGCGCCGCCGGGCTGCCGGTGCCCAAGCAGGAGTCCGTGCGCACCGAGGACCAGGCGGTGGCCGCCGCACGGCGGATCGGCTACCCCGTCGTGCTCAAGCCGCTGGACGGCAACCACGGCCGCGGGGTCTGCCTCGACCTGCAGGACGAGGCCGACGTACGCGCCGCGTTCCCGATCGCCGAGGGGCAGTCGCGCCGCGGCAACGTCATCGTCGAGTCGTTCGTGACCGGCAAGGACTACCGCTGCCTCATCATCGACGGCCGCATGGTCGCCATCGCCGAGCGGGTGCCCGCCTCGGTGACCGGTGACGGAACCTCCACCGTCGAGCAGCTCGTCGACCTCACCAACGCCGACCCCCGGCGCGGCGTCGGCCACGAGAAGGTCCTTACGCGGATCAAGGTCGACGACGCCGCGCTCGAGGTGCTCGCCGACCAGGGCCACTCGCTGGACTCGGTGCCCGCCGAGGGCGAGACGGTCAAGCTCGCGCTGACCGGCAACATGTCGACCGGCGGCATCTCGATCGACCGCACCTTCGAGGCCCACCCCGAGAACGTCGAGATCGCCGAGGAGGCCGCCCGCATGGTGGGCCTCGACATCGCCGGCATCGACTTCATCTGCCCCGACATCACCGAGCCCGTGCGCGAGGCCGGCGGGGCCATCTGCGAGGTCAACGCGGCCCCGGGCTTCCGGATGCACACGCACCCGACGATCGGCGAGCCGCAGTTCATCGCCAAGCCCGTCGTCGACATGCTCTTCCCACCGGGCGCCCCGTCACGGATCCCGATCGTGGCCGTCACCGGCACCAACGGCAAGACCACCACGAGCCGGATGATCAGCCACATCTTCAAGGGCATGGGCCGCAAGGTCGGCATGACCTCCACCGACGGCGTCGTGATCGACGAGCGCCTCGTCATCCGCGCCGACGCGTCGGGGCCGCGCTCGGCCCGGATGGTGCTGCAGAACCCGCGCGTCGACTTCGCCGTCTTCGAGGTCGCCCGCGGCGGCATCCTCCGCGAGGGCCTCGGCTACGAGCGCAACGACGTCGCGGTCGTGCTCAACGTCCAGCCCGACCACCTCGGCCTGCGCGGGATCGACACCGTCGAGCAGCTCGCGGAGGTCAAGGCCGTCATCGTCGAGGCGGTGCCGCGCGACGGGCACGCGGTCCTCAACGCCGACGACCCGCTCGTGCGTGAGATGCGGCGGCGCTGCTCGGGCCAGGTCGTGTGGTTCTCCATGGAGGAGCCCGGCAGCGAGGTGCGCGACATGATCGACGCCCACTGCCGCCGCGGCGGCAAGGCCATCGTCCTCAACCCCACCGAGCGTGGCGAGATGATGGTCGTCCAGCACGGCCGCCGCGAGATGCAGCTGGCCTGGACCCACCTGCTGCCGGCGACCTTCAGCGGCCGGGCGCGGATGAACGTGCAGAACGCCCTCGCCGCGGCGGCGGCCGCCTTCGCCGCCGGTGCGCCGCTGCACGACATCCGCCAGGGCCTGCGCACGTTCTCGACCAACTACTACCTCTCCCCGGGCCGCCTCAACGAGGTCGAGGTCAACGGCGTCAACGTGATCGTCGACTACTGCCACAACGCGCCGGGCATGAAGATGCTGGGCGACTTCGTGGACCGCGTCGGGGATTCGCTGGAGTCCTCGCACGACCTGGCCCGTCCGTCGCGGATCGGCATCATCGCCACCGCCGGCGACCGGCGCGACCAGGACATGCGCGAGCTCGGCCACATCGCCGCGCAGCACTTCGACGTCTGCATCGTGCGCGAGGACGTCGCGCTGCGCGGGCGCGAGCGCGGCGACACCGCCAACCTGGTGCTCGACGGTCTACGCACCGCGATGGACGAGGGGGCACGCTGCAAGCAGGTCGAGCTGTGCCTCGACGAGATCGAGGCCGTGCGGCACGCGATGAGCCGCGCCAACCGCGGCGACCTGGTCGTCGTGTGCGTCGACAAGCACGCCGAGGTCATGTCGGAGCTGGAGAACTGGTCCGACGTCGCGCAGGCCGGCTCGGTGGGCAACCCCGACGCCCCCTCCGCCGACCCCGACTACTCGCCCCAGGCGACCGACGCGTGACGGCGGCCTGAGTGCGGCTCCTCGACCTCTCCGACCTGCCCCACCGCCCCATCGAGGCCCACGGCAGCCGCGGCTTCTCGGTGGGCGCCTTCGGGATCAGCGCCGACGCGCACCTGATCGCCGTCAGCCTGGCGGCGGGCGGCACCATCGGCCGCCACCCGGCCGCCGGCCGCCAGCTGCTGGTCGTGCTCTCCGGCGAGGCCGAGGTGAGCGGCGCCGAGCTGACCGTACGACGGATCGGCCCCGGCCAGGCCGCCGTCTGGGAGCCCGGCGAGGTGCACGAGACACGCTCGCCGTCGGGCATGTCGGGCCTCATCGTCGAGGGTGACCTCGACATCGGCGCGCCCGGCGAGCAGGTCGACCCCGGGGACGTCTGAGTCGTCAGGCTCCGCTCACGGGGGCCGGGACGGCGGCCGCGCGCACCTTGCGCGACAGGACCTCCGGGGTGTCCGGGGCGCCGCCGCGCGCGGCGAGCCAGTCGTACGCCTCCTGCCGCTCCGCGTGGCACATCAGTCCCACCACGTCGCCGGGCCGGGCCTGCGCGACGAGCGCGGCGAGGCACTCCACCTCCGTGCGGTGGGTCTCGATGTCGGTGACACCCACGCGGGCGGCACCGGCCCGGAGCAGGACGTCGATCTCGTCCATGGTGCGGCCGCGGAGGTACCACTCCTTGTGCCCGATGGCGACCACGTCGCTGCCCTTGGCACCGATCTCGCCGAGCGCGTCGATGAGCTCGTCGGTCCGGTCACCCACGGCACCGAGGCCGAGCAGCAGGCGTGCGCCGGGGCGGCGTACGCCCGCCATGATCTCGAGCAGCGCCTCGAGGCCGGCCTCGTTGTGGGCGAGGTCCATGACGACGGAGACCTCGCCGGGGAGCGAGAAGAAGTTCATCCGCCCCGGGTTGTGCTCGGCGTCCGGCCGGAACGACCGCAGGCCCTCGACCACGTGCTCCCGGGCCAGCCCGATGGCCAGGGCGGCCGACGCCGCGGCGAGGGCGTTCTCGATGTTGAAGCGGGACAGCCCGGCCAGGGTCATCGGCACGTCGACGAGCTCGACGAGCGGGTCCGGGTCGGCCCCGGGCACCAGGACGGTGACCCAGCCGTCGATGACCGTGGTCGCGCGGCCCCCGCTGCCGAGCACCTCGCGCACGGCGGGCGAGTCGGGGTCGCGGCTGAAGACCCAGGGCTGGGCGGCGATGACGGACCGCATCGCGAGGACGCGGGGGTCGTCGCCGTTGAGCACGGCCCAGCCGTCGCGGCGGGTGATCCGCGGGACCACCGACTTCACCTCGGCGAGCTGGTCGACGGTGTCGATGCCCTGCAGCCCGAGGTGGTCGGCGGTGACGTTGGTGACCACGGAGACGTCGTTGCGGGTGATCCCGATGCCCTTGAGCAGGATGCCGCCGCGGGCGGTCTCGGTGACCGCGAGCTGGACCCCGTCGAGGCCGAGGGCGCGGGCCGCGCCGGACGGGCCGGAGTAGTCCCCCGCCTCGACCAGCAGGCCGTCGCGGTAGATGCCGTCGGTGTTGGACCAGCCGACCACGAGCCCGCTGGTGCGGGCGACGTGGGCGATCATCCGGCTGGTGGTGGTCTTGCCGTTGGTGCCGGTCACCGCCACCACGGGGATGCGGGGCGTGATCGTGGCGGGACGAGTGCCCCTCTCCGCGGTGGCGACCTCCTGCGCGGCGGCGCTCACCGCCGCCTCCACGTCGCCGGTCGTCAGGGCGTCGAGTGCGTGCGCGACCGCCTCGCCGAGCGCGCGGGCCCGGCCGCGGTTGCGCCACGGGTAGGCGACGACGAGCACCTCGGGGTCGGAGGTCGGGCGGACCCGCACCGCGAGCCGCCGGGTGCCGGCCTCACCCGCGATGGCGCGGACCAGCCGCTCGACGGCGCGCAGGGCGAAGCGCTGGCGGAAGCCCGAGCCGGCCGCACCAGGGCGGGTGGTGCGCAGCCCGATGCGGCGGGCCAGGCGCAGCACGGTGTCGTCGCCGGCCTCGGTGATCGTCGAGACGTCGAGGGTCAGCTTCACCGCGGCGCGCGGGAAGTAGAGGTTGGGGCCTTCGAGGACGCGCAGCTCGACGAGTGAGGTCACCGGGGGAAACTACCGAACCGGCGAGCGGCTCCTACAGGCCCATCGCGTGGAAGCCGCCGTCGACGTGGACGATCTCGCCGGTGGTCGCCGGGAAGAAGTCGCTGAGCAGCGCGCACACCGCCTGCGCCGTCGGCCGGTGGTCGGTCTCGTCCCACCCCAGCGGGGCGCGGTCCTTCCACGACGACTCGAGGTCCTCGAACCCCGGGATGGCCTTGGCGGCCAGCGTCTTGAGCGGTCCGGCCGACACGAGGTTGCAGCGGATGCCGTCGGGGCCGAGGTCGCGGGCGAGGTAGCGGGAGGTGTTCTCCAGCGCCGCCTTCGCCACCCCCATCCAGTCGTACGCCGGCCACGCGGTGGTGGCGTCGAAGGTGAGCCCGACGATCGACCCGCCCTGCGACATCAGCGGCCTGGTGGCCACGGCCAGCGACTTGAGGGAGTAGGCGGAGACCTGGACGGCCTGCGCCACGTCCTCCCAGGGGCCCTCCATGAACTTGCCGCCGAGCAGCGTCTCGGGGTTGCCGTAGGCGATGGAGTGGACCACGCCGTCGAGGCCGTCGACGTGCTCGCGCACCTGGTCGGCCAGCCCGGCGAGGTGGTCCTCGTCGGTGACGTCGAGCTCCAGCACCGGCGGCTCCTGCGGCAGCCGCCTGGCGATGCGCCGGGTGATGCCGAGCGCCCGGCCGAAGTTGGAGATCAGCACCGTGGCGCCCTGCTCCTGCGCGACCTTCGCGGTCGCGAAGCCGATCGAGCTGTCCATCGTCACGCCGGCGACGAGGATGCGCTTGCCGTCGAGGATTCCCATGTGCGTGTGTCCCTTCGTGTGCGTGCTGGCGTGCGTGCGGGCTGCGTGGGGCGGGTGGTCAGTGGCCCATGCCGAGGCCGCCGTCGACGGGGATGACCGCACCCGTGACGTACGCCGCCCCGTCGGAGGCCAGCCACGTGACCGCCGATGCCACCTCGGTCGGCGACGCGTAGCGGCCGAGCGGCACCTGCGCCTTGATCGCGGCCCGCTGCTCGTCGGTGAGGACGTCGGTCATGTCGGTCTCGACGAAGCCGGGCGCCACGACGTTGGTGGTGATCGAGCGGCTGCCGAGCTCGCGGGCGAGCGAGCGGGCGACGCCGACGAGGCCCGCCTTCGAGGCGGCGTAGTTGGCCTGGCCGGCCGAACCGAGGAGCCCGACCACCGACGAGATGAGGATGATGCGACCGCGACGCTGGCGCAGCATCCCCTTCGCGGCGCGCTTGGCCAGCCGGAAGGTGCCGGTGAGGTTGGTGTCGATCACCGACGACCAGTCTTCCTCGCTCATCCGGAGCAGCAGCGTGTCCTTGGTGATCCCGGCGTTGGCGACGAGCACCTCGACCGGGCCGTAGGCCTCCTCGACCTGGGCGAAGGCCGCCTCGACAGCCGCGCTGTCGGTGATGTCGCAGCGCACGTCGAGCGCCCCGTCGGGCGCACCGCCGTTGCGGGTCGTCACGGCGACGCGGTCACCCTGGGCCAGGAACGCCTCGGCGATCGCGCGGCCGATGCCGCGGTTGCCGCCGGTGACCAGGACGGTGCGGGGAGTGGACTCGGAAATGTCGCTCACGCCTTCCGACGCTAGTGATTACCGGGGGGTAGGCGGAATCCCACGGTCGGGCTCACTCGTCCTCGAGGCGGAAGCCGACCTTCATCCCGACCTGGAAGTGCTCGACCACCCCGTCCTTGGCCTGGCCCCGGATCTGGGTCACCTCGAACCAGTCGATGTGGCGCAGGGTCTTGCCTGCGCGCTCGATGCCGTTGCGGACGGCCTGGTCGATGCCGTCGGGCGAGGTGCCGACGATCTCGGTGACGCGGTAGGTGCGGTTGGTCATGGTGTCCTCCTGCTGTCGGATGCGTGCCGGATGTGTGACGGTGCCGGCGGTCCCCCGCGACCGCCTGGACGGGTGGTCCGTTGAGGGTAGCGACGTAGACTCGGAGACATGGCCAAGCCCGAAGCCGTACGCATCACGACGGCTCGCAGCAGCGCCGCCGACGACATGCGATCTCGCCAGCGGCGCTACGCCGTGTCCATGACCATCCGACTGGTCTGCTTCATCGCCGCCGTCGCCGTGGGACCCGGCCCGCTGCGTTGGGTGCTCGTCGCCGCCGCCGTCTTCCTGCCGCTCTTCGCGGTCGTCGCCGCCAACGCCAACGACCAGCGCGACGACGGATTCCGACTGCCGGCCTCCCCCGGGACGCACGAACTGACGGCGCGGGACGACGAGGACTGAGGAAGAGAAATCGCCTGAATTGGCCCCTCCGGAGGTTTGGTTTTCACCCACCGCCGTGGCAGGATCGCTCACGCGAACGCAGCATCCCCCGTCTGCGCTCGCACTCGAGGTGCCGGACAGCTCCCCCCCGTGGCTGTCCGGCACCTCTACTTTTCTCCCCTCCCTGCCAGCCGCCCGTCGTCACCCCCGGAGGTCCTGCGTGGAGCTCGACCGCGACATCTGCTCCGCCAAGGGATGCCAGGCCGACGCCGCGTGGGACCTGCAGTGGAACAACCCGAAGATCCACACGCCCGAGCGGCGCAAGTCGTGGCTCGCGTGCGACGAGCACCGGTCGTCGCTGTCTGACTTCCTCGGGGCCCGCGGGTTCCTGAAGGACGTCGTGCCGCACCGGCCCGTCGCCGACGGCACGCCCGGGTAGATCCGCCCGCGCGGGGAACTGGGGGCCATGGTGGACAGCGACCTTCGCAGCACGACCGACGCCTGGGGCGTCCAGCACCGGTGGATCGACGCGGACGACGTGCCGCACCGGGTCTCCGAGGACACGGTCAGGCGCCTGCGCGACGTCATCGGCGTGCCGCCCGACGACCTCGAGCAACGGGCTCCGCTCGTCACCAGGCCCGGCCGCGACCTCGGCCTCGGTGCGGCGGTCGTCACGTGCGAGGACGGCACCCGGTGGGAGCTGGACGGGCCGCTGCCCGACGACATGCCGCTCGGCTACCACCGCGTGCGGGCCGGCGACGGACCCGAGCGGTTGCTCGTCGTGTCCCCCGGTCGCTGCTGGCTCCCCGACGAGCGGACGTGGGGCTGGGCGGTCCAGCTGTACGGCGCAAACTCCGCCGCGAGCTGGGGCATCGGCGACCTCGGCGACCTGCGGACGCTCCGCGAGTGGACCGAGCGGGAGGGCGGCGGCTTCCTGCTGGTCAACCCGCTCCACGCCGTGGCCCCCACCCTGCCGCTCGAGGCGAGTCCCTACCTGCCGGCCACCCGACGCTTCCGCAACCCGGTCTACCTCCGCGTCGCGGAGGTCCCCGGGCACTCGGCCGCGGACGTCGACGCCGACGCGGTGCGTCGTACGGCGCAGTCGGACCTCGTCGACCGCGACGCGACGTGGGAGCTCAAGCGGGCGGCGCTGCACCGCGCCCACCAGCGCAGCGGCGGAGCCGACGGCGACCCGGACTTCTCCACCTGGCGCGCGGAGCGGGGTCCGGCCCTCGAGGAGTTCGCGACGTGGTCCGCGCTGGCCGAGGAGCACGGACCCGACTGGCACACGTGGCCGGTCGGCCTGCGCCGCCCCGACGGCGAGGACGTCGCCGACTTCCGGCGTACGCACGAGGAGCAGGTCGGCTTCCACGCCTGGCTGCAGTGGCAGCTCGACGTGCAGCTGCGCGCGGCCACCGGCGACCTGACGGTCATCCAGGACCTGCCCATCGGCGTGTCCGGCGGCGGTGCCGACGCGTGGGCCTGGCAGGAGGGACTCGCGCAGGGCATCACCGTCGGCGCCCCGCCCGACGCGCTCAACACCCTCGGCCAGGACTGGGGATCGCCGCCGATGGTGCCGTGGCGGCTGCGCCTGGCCGACTACGCGCCGTTCATCCAGTCCGTGCGCAGCACCATCTCGGGCGCCGGCGGCCTGCGCATCGACCACGTGATGGGCCTGTTCCGGCTGTGGTGGATCCCCGAGGGCGCCGGCGCCACCGAGGGTGCCTACGTCCGCTACCCCAGTGACGACCTGCTCGACATCGTCGCCCTGGAGTCGCACCGGGCCCGGGCCGTGGTCGTCGGCGAGGACCTCGGCACCGTGGAGCCGCACGTCCCGGAGGCGTTGAGCAGCCGGGGTGTCCTGTCCTACAAGGTGCTGTGGTTCGAGGAGGACGACCCCGAGAAGTGGCCGGTCGAGGCGCTCGCCACGGTGACCACCCACGACCTCCCGACGGTCGCCGGCCTCTGGACGGGATCCGACGCCGAGGACCAGATGGCGGCGACCGGGATGCCCGAGGCGGACGTGCGCAGCGGTCGCGAGGACCTGCTCGAGCGGCTGTCGCGCTCGGGGTTGTCGTCGCAGGCCACGCCGGCGGAGGCCGTCGACGCCGCCTACCGCGAGCTGTCCCGCGCGCCGTCGCTGCTGCTGTCGCTCTCCCTCGAGGACGCGGTCCTGGAGGAGCGGCGTCCCAACGTGCCCGGCACGGTGGAGCGGGCGAACTGGAGGCTGCGGCTGCCCGTCGCGGTCGACGAGCTCGGCGACGTGCCGTCGGTGCAGCGGCTCGTCCGCGTGGTCACGGAGGCGCTGTCGGGCGGTCCTGCCTGAGGACGCCCTTCTGGGGCCCGTCGGGGGCCTGTCGGGAGCCGGGTCTCAGCCGCCGATGGCGGACATCGGGCGGTCGGGCTGGAGGAACGTCACGTCGTCGATGCCATGACCGGCACGCTTGCCGCGCATGGCGATGACCCACCGCTCGGCGATCTCCTGGTCGCTCGCGCCCGAGCGCAGCGCCGTACGGAGGTCGGACTCCTCCCGCGCGAACAGGCAGTTGCGGACCTGGCCGTCGGCGGTGAGGCGGACGCGGTCGCAGTCGCCGCAGAACGGCCGGGTGACCGAGGCGATGATCCCGACCGTGGCCGGTCCACCGTCGACGGTGAACAGCTCGGCCGGAGCGCTGCCGCGCGGCTCGCCGTGCGGCGTCAGCACGAACTCGCCGGAGAGCGCCTCGAAGATCTCGTCGGCCGTGACCATGGAGGCTCGGCTCCAGTCGTGCTGGGCGTCGAGGGGCATCTGCTCGATGAAGCGGAGCTCGTAGCCGTGCTCGAGGCTCCACCGCAGCAGCTCGGGGGCCTGGTCGTCGTTGGTGCCGCGCAGCAGCACGGCGTTGAGCTTGATGGGGCCCAGTCCGGCCGCGCGGGCCGCCTCGAGCCCGGCGACGACGTCGGGGAGCCGGTCGCGCCGCGTGATGGTGGCGAAGGTGTCGGGACGCACGGTGTCGATGCTGGCGTTGATCCGGTCGAGCCCGGCGTCGGCCAGCGCCTGGGCCGTACGGGTGAGGCCGAGCGCGTTGGTGGTGAGCGACGTCTCCACCCCGAGGGCATGGGTGCGGCCGACGATGTCGACCAGGCCGCGACGCAGCAGGGGCTCGCCGCCGGTGAACCGCACCTCGGCGATCCCGAGTCGCTCGACCCCGATCGTGATCAGCCGGACGACCTCGTCATCGGTCAGTGTCTGCTCGGTGGGCAGCCAGTCCAGACCCTCGGCGGGCATGCAGTAGCTGCACCGCAGGTTGCACCGGTCGGTGAGCGAGACACGGAGGTCCGTGGCCACGCGGCCGAAGCGGTCCGCCAGAGGTGTCGTCACGTCCACCAGTGTATGCGGGCACCCGTCGAACGGTCAGGAGCCGCCGGATAACCTCGGCGCGTGCACAAGCTGCGGTTCCTGGTCTCGCGCCGCTGGATCGCCTTCGCGCTCGTGGTCGTCTTCCTGGCGTGGGTGGCGTGGCGCCTCGGGGAGTGGCAGTTCCACCGGCTCGAGGACCGCCGCGAGCGCAACGAGATCATCGAGCGCAACGAAAAGGCCGGCGCCGCCCCGATCACCGAGGTGATGGCGCCCGGCGAGCCCGTCGACCAGGGCTCGGAGTGGCGCATCGTCGAGGCCACCGGGACCTATGCCGTCGAGGACACCGTCATCGTGCGCTACCGCACCCGCGACGGCGCCGCCGGCGTGGACGTCGTGGTGCCGCTCGAGCTGACCGACGGCACGAGCGTGCTGGTCGACCGCGGCTGGTACGCCACCGACAACCGCGGCGTCGCGACCACCGACGTCCCCGCCCCGCCGCCCGGCGAGGTCACCGTGACCGGCTGGGTGCGCCGTGACGCCGAGGGCGACAGCACCGCCGTCACCGACCAGTCCACGCGCGCGGTCAGCAGCGAGCGGATCGGCGAGGCCCTCGACCGCGAGGTCATCAGCGGCTGGCTGGACCTCCGCTCCGAGTCGCCCGAGCCGGAAACCGCGCTGGAGCCGGTGGAGCCGCCCGAGCTCGACGAGGGTCCCCACTTCTTCTACGGCCTGCAGTGGTGGTTCTTCGGCGCGCTGGCGATCTTCGGCTTCTTCTACCTCATCTACGACGAGTGGCGCGGCGGTCGCGGGCCGTGGGGTCGGGTGGACCGGCAGCGGCCGGGAGGTCCTCGCGCCGCCGACGAGTCAGAGGCTGCGGAGCAGGCCGCCGTCGACGGGAAGCATCACGCCCGTCAGGAATGACGCGGCCGGCGAGAGCAGGAACGCGGCCACGGCGCCGAACTCCTCCGGCTCGCCGTAGCGACCCAGCGGGATGCTCGCCTCGGCCGCCCGCCGCGCCGCGTCCGGGTCGCCGGTCGAGGCGTCGAGCTCGGCGACCCGCTCGGTCGCGATGCGCCCCGGCAGCAGCCCGTTGACGCGTACGCCGCGCGGGCCGAGCTCGTCGGCGAGGGTCTTGGCGACCATCGCCAGGCCGGGTCGCAGGCCGTTGGAGATCGCCATCTCGGGCAGCGGCGCCCGGACGCTGGAGGACAGCACCAGGCCCAGCGAGCCGCCCGCAGGCAGCGCGGCACCGATCTCGCGGGAGAGGCGTACGGCTCCGAGGAACACGGACCCGAAGGCCGTGCTCCACTGCTCGTCGGTGATCGCGGTGACCGCCCCCTTCGGCGGTCCCCCGACGCTGATCAGCGCACCGTCGAGCCGGCCCCAGGCGTCGTCGGCGGCGGCGAGCAGCCGGGCGGGCGTCCCCGGGTCGGCGTTGTCGGCCACCACGGCGACGGCGGCCTTGCGACCGGCAGTGTCGTCGAGCGCGGCGACCGCGGCGTCCAGGGACTCCTGCGAGCGGCCGGAGAGCACGACGCGCGCCCCCTCCGCGACCAGCGCGTCGGCGCTCGCACGGCCCAGCCCGCGCGCTCCCCCGGTGACGACGTACACCCGATCGGTCAGCTGCAGGTCCATGGCGCGAGCCTAGCGGGGGCGGGCGTCGGGCCCCGTGCTGTCCCGAGCGTCATCCGAGGGCGTACGTATCGGAGCGGGTCCGTATGACGCAGTCGACGTCAGCTGGCGGCGGGGGTCGCCGGCTGGGGGGCGCTGTCGCGGAACTGCGTCGCGTGCAGGGTGGAGTAGAGGCCACCGGCGGCGAGCAGCTCGGCGTGGGTGCCCTGCTGGACGACCCGCCCGTCGTCGAGCACGAGGATGAGGTCGGCGTTGCGGACGGTGGACAGGCGGTGCGCGATCACGAGGGAGGTGCGTCCCTCGAGCGCCGCGTCGAGGGCCTGCTGGACCGCCGCCTCGGACTCGCTGTCGAGGTGGGCCGTCGCCTCGTCGAGGACGACGATCGAGGGCGCCTTGAGGAGCAGGCGCGCGATGGCGAGGCGCTGGCGCTCACCGCCGCTGAGCCGGTAGCCCCGGTCGCCCACGACCGTGTCGAGGCCGTCGGGCAGCGCTCGAACGAGGTCGGCGATCTGCGCGGCCTCGAGCGCGGCCCAGATGCCGCGGTCGTCGGCGTCCGGCCGGGCGTAGAGCAGGTTGGCCCGGATGGTGTCGTGGAACATGTGGGCGTCCTGGGTGACGTAGCCGACGACGTCCTCCAGCGACTGCAGGGTCACGTCGCGCACGTCGTGCCCGCCGACCCGGACGGCCCCGGACTCGACGTCGTAGAGCCGGGCGACGAGGTGGGTGACCGTCGTCTTGCCTGCGCCGGACGGGCCCACGAGGGCGACCATCTGGCCCGGCCGGGCGGTGAACGTGACGTCGTGGAGCACCTGGCCGCTGTCGCGCGACTCGGTGCGGGCGACCGTCTCGAGGGAGGCGAGGGAGATCTCGTCGGCCCGGGGGTAGGTGAAGGCGACGTGGTCGAACTCGAGCCGGGAGGCGGTGGGCGGCAGCGCGACGGCGTCGGGCTTCTCCCGGATGAGCGACGGCAGGTCGAGCACCTCGAAGACGCGGTCGAAGCTGACGAGCGCGGTCATCACGTCGATCCGCACGTTGGACAGGCCCTGCAGCGGACCGAGGAGGCGGGTGAGCAGGACGCCGAGCGCGACGATCGTGCCCACCGACAGGTCGCCGCGGATGGCCAGCCAGCCGCCGATGCCGTAGACGAGCGCCAGGGCCAGCGACGGCACGAGCGTCATGGCCGCGAAGAAGATCCGGGTGAGGAGCGAGATCCGGATCCCCAGGTCGCGCACGACCGCGGCCTTGCGGGCGTAGGCGACGTCCTCGACCTCGCGGCGGCCGAAGAGCTTGAGGAGCATGGCGCCACCGACGTTGAACCGCTCCGTCATCGCGTTGCCGAGGTCGGCGTTGCCGTCCATCTGCTGTCGCGACAGGTCGGCCAGCCGAGCGCCCACCAGGCGCGACGCGAGCAGCAGGATCGGGAACAGCGCCAGGCACAGCACGGTCACCGGCCAGCTGAGGAAGAGCATCGTCACCCCGACGACGACCGCGGCGATGATGTTGGAGACGGTGCCCTGGAGCGTGGAGGTGAAGGCCCGCTGGGCGCCGATCACGTCGTTGTTGAGCCGGCTGACGAGCGCACCGGTCTGGGTGCGTGTGAAGAAGGCGAGCGACTGGCGCTGGACGTGGGCGAAGACCTGGGTGCGGAGGTCGTAGATCAGCCCCTCGCCGATGCGGCTGGACAGCCAGCCGGTGACCAGCCCGAACGCCGCGTCGACCACGGCCACGAGCGCGACGAGGGCCGCGAGCCAAACGACGAGGGTTGTGTCGCCGGTGCGGACGCCGTCGTCGATGATCGCCTTCAGCAGCAGCGGGGGCACGACCACCAGCGCGGCGTCGACGACCGTCACTCCGAGGAACGCCGCGATCAGCCGCCGGTGCGGGCCGGCGAACCCTAGGACCCGGCGCACGGTCCGGCGCTCGATCTTGTTGTCGACGACGCTCCGGTCGCTGCGCAGGAACCGCCACGGCGGGCCACCCGCCCCTGGCCCCATCGTCATGCGTGCTCCTTCGTCCCGGTCACCACCTGAACCCGCGGCGCACGATCATTGTTCCTCGGGCCACCGACAACGAGGCGCGGACGCCCCCCGGCTCAGGCGAGCGCGGCCGCGACGGCGCGGAACCGGCGTACCTGCGCCTCGCGCTCGAGGCGGCGCTGCTCGTCGAGGTCGCGGTCGCCCGCGCCCTGCAGCAGGGCCTTGGTCTCGGCGACGACCCCCGGCATCGGCGCGACGAGGGAGGCCGCGAGCCCGGCGACCGCGTCGTCGAGCTCCGCGGCCGGGACCGCGGCCGTGGCCAGCCCGATGCGGACGGCCTCCTCGGAGGTGACCACGCGTGCGGTCGCGCAGATCTCCAGCGCCCGGGCGTAACCGACGTGCTCGACCAGCGGCTGGGTGCCGGTCAGGTCGGGGACGAGGCCGAGCGCGGACTCCTTCATCGAGAACATCGCGTCCTCGGCCACGACCCGCAGGTCGCAGGACAGTGCGAGCTGGAAGCCGGCGCCGATGGCGTGGCCGCGCACCTTGGCGATCGAGACGAACCGCGGGTCACGCAGCCAGGTGAACCCGCGCTGGAACTCCTCGATGCGGGCCGAGGCCTCCTCGTCGCTCAGGGCCAGCAGGCCCACGACGCTCTCGTGGCCGTCCTCGAGGGACGTCGTCGGGTCGAGCATGGCCCGGTCGAGGCCGGCCGAGAAGCTGGCGCCCTCCCCCGCCACCACGACGACCCGCACCTCGTCGGGCAGGGTCCGTCCGATCTCACCGAGCGCCAGCCACATTGCGGGCGTCTGCGCGTTGCGCACCTCGGGCCGGTCGAGCGTCACGGTGGCGACGGGCCCCTCGACGTGCAGGCGGAGTCCGACGGTCGCGAGCTGCTCGGGAGTCATGCCCCGCACGTTACTACCGGCGAGTAGATGACCGGTCCGGCCCCGGCCTCAGGCCAGGGACACCAGGTCGGCGTACTCCTCGTTCCACAGGTCCTCGTCGCCGTCGGGCAGCAGCAGCACCCGGTCGGGGTCGAGCGCGCGGACCGCGCCCTCGTCGTGGGTGACGAGGATGATCGCGCCGGTGTAGCTGCGGATCGCGTGCAGCACCTCCTCGCGGGAGGCCGGGTCGAGGTTGTTGGTCGGCTCGTCGAGCAGCAGCACGTTGGCGCTGGAGACGACCAGGATCGCGAGCGCGAGCCGGGTCTTCTCGCCACCGGACAGCACCCCGGCCGGCTTGTGGGCGTCGTCGCCTGAGAAGAGGAAGGAGCCCAGCACCGAGCGAGCCTGGGTGTCGGTCAGCTCGGGCGCGGCGCTGTGCATGTTCTCCAGCACCGTGCGGTTGACGTCGAGCGTCTCGTGCTCCTGGGCGTAGTAGCCCATCTTGAGGCCGTAGCCCGGGACGACCTCGCCGGTGTCGGGCTTGTCGACCCCCGCCAGGATCCGGAGCATCGTGGTCTTGCCCGCGCCGTTGAGCCCGAGGATGACCACCCGGCTCCCCCGGTCGATGGCCAGGTCGACCGCGGTGAACACCTCGAGCGACCCGTAGGACTTGGACAGCTCCGTGCCCATGAGCGGCGTCTTGCCGCACGGCGCCGGCTCGGGGAACGCGATCCGCGCCACCTTGTCGGCCTGCCGCTCGCTCTCGATGCCGGACATCATCTTCTCGGCGCGCTTGAGCATCGACTGCGCGGCCTGGGCCTTGGTCGCCTTGGCCCGCATCTTGTTGGCCTGGTCGGTGAGCACCTTGGCCTTGTTCTCGGCGTTCTGCCGCTCGCGCTTGCGGCGCTTCTCGTCGTCCTCGCGCTGGGTCAGGTAGTTGTGCCAGCCCATGTTGTAGACGTCGATCACGGCGCGGTTGGCGTCGAGGTGGAAGACCTTGTTGACGGTGGCCTCGAGCAGGGCGTTGTCGTGGCTGATGACCACGAAGCCGCCGCGGTGCGCCTTGAGGAAGTCGCGCAGCCAGATGATGGAGTCGGCGTCGAGGTGGTTGGTCGGCTCGTCGAGCAGCATGATCTCCGCGCCGGAGAACAGGATGCGCGCGAGCTCGACGCGGCGCCGCTGGCCGCCGGACAGGGTGCCGATCGGCTGGGCGAGGATGCGCTCCTCGATGCCGAGCGCCGCCGCCATCTGGGCCGCCTCGGACTCCGCGGCGTAGCCGCCCCCGGCGTGCAGCTCCGCGTCGGCGTTGGCCCACCGCCGCATGCCGCGCTCGTGGACCTTCTGGTCCTCGCTGGCCATGTCGACCTCGGCCTCGCGCAGGCGGCGTACGACCGCGTCGAGGCCCCGGGCCGACAGGATGCGGTCGCGGGCGATGACCTCGGGGTCGCCGACGCGCGGGTCCTGCGGCAGGTAGCCGACGTCGCCACTGCGCAGCACTTGTCCGGACGCGGGCTGTCCCTCTCCGGCGAGGATGCGGGTGAGGGTCGTCTTGCCGGCTCCGTTGCGCCCCACGAGGCCCACCTTGTCGCCTGCGGCGATGCGGAAGGTGACGTCCTCCATGAGGAGCCGCGCGCCGGCTCTGACCTCGAGCTTCTGGGCGGTGATCATCTCGGGCCACATCCTACGAAGGGGTGGAGCGCGGAGCCCCATCGGCGACCCAGGGGCTACTGTGCGCAGAGGTCACATCCCGTGGCGGAACGGCGTCACCACGTGCGGAAAGGCAGCACCCATGCGCTTCAACCCCAAGGCCGACATCAGCCGAGGCCGCGTCCGCGACGCGGGCGGCGGCCGTGGCGGCATGGGCGGCGGCGGGATGCGGATGCCCCTGCCGGGCGGCACCCGCGCGGGCGGTGGCATCGGCGGCGTCCTCATCGTCATCCTCTTCCTCGTGCTCACCCAGTGCATGGGCGGCGGTGAGGGTGGCGGCGGCGCGCTGCCGGGCGGCAGCACCGGCGGCTCCCTCGGCCAGGCGCAGGGCATCAACGAGAACGACGAGCGCTACGCCAACTGCCAGACCGGGCAGGACGCCAACGAGGACCCCGACTGCGCCCGGGTGGCCGTCGCGGTGTCGCTCGAGCAGTACTGGGCGCAGGCGCTGCCCCAGCAGTCCGGCACCCAGTTCGACCCCGCCCAGATCAACACCTTCGCCGGCGCCGTGTCGACCGGGTGCGGCCAGGCCTCCTCGCAGGTGGGTCCGTTCTACTGCCCGCCCGACCAGCAGATCTACCTCGACACCACGTTCTTCGAGGACGTCCTCCAGGGCCAGCTCGGCGGCCAGGGCGGCGACTTCGTCGAGCCCTACGTCCTCGGCCACGAGTACGGCCACCACATCCAGAACCTGCTCGGCACCATGGGTCAGGTCCGCACCCAGCAGGGCCCCGACTCCGACGCCGTACGCCTCGAGCTGCAGGCCGACTGCTACGCCGGCATGTGGACCCGCGACGCCAGCGACGGCGACGGCATCCTCGCCGAGCTCGACGAGGGCGACATCGCCGAGGCTGTCGACTCGGCCAAGACCGTCGGCGACGACCGCATCCAGCAGAAGTCGGGCGGCCGCGTCGACCCGGAGGGCTGGACGCACGGCTCGTCGGAGCAGCGGATGCGCTGGTTCATGACCGGCTACGAGCAGGGCACGCTCGAGGCGTGCGACACCTTCTCCGCCAGCCAGCTCTGAGCCACCGGGCCGGCCGCCCGGGTCAGCCGAGCAGCGCCTCGATCTGACCGACCTGGCGCTGCATCGCGCGGATGTAGGGCGCCACGCTCGGGTGGCGGAACTTGCCTGCCAGTGCGCCGTCACCGTCGGCGACCCGCGCCAGCGCCCAGTCCAGCCGTGTGAGCGCGGTGTAGACGGCCATCACCCGGGCGCCGGTCAGCACCTGCTCGGCGGTGGCCAGGCCGGGCGGGAGGGCGGCGACGTACGCCTCCACGAGGGGCTCGACGTCCTCGCGGGTGGCCAGGGAGAGGTAGCCGAGGTCGGCGCCGACGGGTCCGCGACCCAGGTGGGCCCAGTCGATCGCCACGGCGTCCCCGTCCGCGCGTCCGGGGATGTTGGCCACCGAGGGGTCGCCGTGCTGGGCCACCCGGGGCAGGGCGTCGCAGCGGTCGAGCCACACGGTGCGGTGCGACCACAGGTGGTCGGCGATGTCGGCCATCGGCGTCCGCGCCAGCGTGCGCCAGCCGCCGCGGCGATCGACCAGCGCGAGCCGGCTACGCAGCTGGTCGCGGGCCAGCCAGGCGTGCGCGCCGAGCTCGGCGGCGGCGAAGCGGCCCAGCGACGCGGCCAGCCACAGCCCCGGCACGTCGTGGTGCTCGACGCGCTCGTGGACCAGCGTGATGCCCTCCGCGTCCTCCTCGACCCGGACCACCGGCGCCTCGCGCAGCCCGGGGGTGCCGGCGACGACGCCGCTGAGGGCCACGTCCGCCGCCCGCCGCCAGTAGTTCACGTCGTGCGGGACGAGGGTCCCCGAGGGGTCGTGCGGCTCGGGGGTGCGCAACCGCTTCACGACCACGTCACGGCCGCGGTGCGTGGCCGACCAGACCCCGACCGTGGCCGGGCCGGCGCCCGGCAGTCGCTGCCATCCCGGCTCGGGCTGCCACATGTGCAGGACGCTAGCCGATCCAACAGCTCCGGAGGCCCGACGCGCGCCGGCCGTCAGGCGTTGATGACCTCGACGACGAGGGCCTGCGCGTCCCCGACGACCGCGTCCAGGACGGCCCGCCGCGGGTCCGGGACGGCGTGCCACGGACCGACGACGGTGAGCCCGGACAGCCGCGGGTCGGTCAGCACCGCCTCGACCGCCGGGTGGTCGCCGCCGGTCACCAGCGGTCCGGAGGACGGCAGGATCCGGGCGGCGTGGTCGGCGGCGGCGTCGTAGGCCTGGCGCGCCTGGTTGTCCCGCCGCCGGGCGAACCGCTGCTGGCTCTGCCCGCCCGCCTTGGTGCGCCCCTGCACGTGGCGCTGGCCGATCTTGTGCTCCGCCATCTCGGTGCCGCGCAGCCGGGCGACGGCGAAGCCGCCCTTGCGCACGAGCAGCACCCCCCACTCCCCCGGCGCCACGGCCGCGGACGCGAAGGCAGCGGCCTCGGCCGGACCGTCGTACGTCGTCGCGAACGGAAGCCGGGCCGAGAAGTGCGAGCCGTCCTCGGCCTCGCCGCGCAGCCCGCCGTCATCGACCACGAGCCGGGCCTCGCCGTGCCGGGCGACGAAGTTGTCGACCCACCGCTCCCACCGCGCGGTGGGGACCAGGACGTGGGGCACGGCAGGGACGCTACCGGGCGCTCGACCGGTCAGGCGCTGCGGCCGGTCCCGTCGCTCACGCGCGGGAAGGGGCTCAGCGAGAACACGGCCTCCACGGGCACGTCGAAGAACGCGGCGATGCGCAGCGCGAGGTCGAGGCTGGGGCTGTTCTCGCCGCGCTCGAGGTAGCCCACCGTCTGGTAGTGCACCCCGAGCGCCATGGCGAGGTCGCGGCGCGTCACGCCCTGCTCGGCGCGCAGGAGGGCGATGCGGTTGTGGACCACGTCGCTCACTTGACCCACTGGGACGCCGCCTCGCGGGCGGCGGCGACCTGCGAGCCGGACTGGCGGCGCGCCATCCGCCGCAGCAGCGCCGGCGCGACGAGGGCACCCACCACCGCCCAGGCGCCCAGCACCGCGACGGTCTCCCAGGTGCGCCACGAGTCGCCGATCTCCGCGCTGGCGTAGGAGTCGGGCAGGAACGCCGAGCGCATCCCGAGGCCGAGCCAGTACATCGGGAAGACCTGCGCGACCACCTGGACCCAGCCCCAGAGCGCCTGCACGGGGTAGAAGATGCCGGAGATGCCGGCGAGCACCATGACCGGCAGCATCCCCCACATCCCGACCTTCTGGACGCCGGGCACGAGTGCGCCGATCATCATCCCGATCGGCAGCGTCGCGAGGAGCCCGAGGACGAGCACCCACACCATCGTGAACCACCCGCTCGGGTCGGCCATCAGGTCGTCGAAGAGCAGGAAGCTCGGGACGAGCACGGCGACGAGCTGCGGCACCATGCTGGCGGAGTGCAGCACGAGCTGCCCGGCGAAGTAGCCGACCAGGCCGTGGGGCACCGCCTTGGCCCGCAGCAGCGTCCCGTCCTCCTTCTCCATGGCCAGGCTGTAGGCCGGCCCGATGACGAGGCCGAAGGCGACCAGGCCGCCCAGGATGCTCGGCAGCGCGACCGACGGCAGCAGGAGTCCGGTGTCGTCGACCGGGGTGTCGCGGCGCAGGTAGAGGTAGCCGACGGCGAGGAAGGCGGTGAAGAGGTAGAACCACTGGTCCTGCGAGCTGCGCAGGCTCTGCACGAACTCGGTCCACCCGCGTCGCACTCCGAGGCGTACGGCGTGGGGCACGGTGCCGGCCGGCGTCGGGCTGCTCATCACACCACCTCCGTGAAGGCGCGGGCGGCGGCGTCGGCCTGCCCGGACTCGTGCCGCTGCACGAGGTCGAGGTAGGCGTCCTCGAGGCTCGCCCGCCGGACCTCGAGGTCGACCACCGGGTCACCTGGCTCGTCGAGGAGGCGGCGTACGAAGTCCGTGGCGTCGGCGGTCGAGTGCACGAAGCGCTCGCCCCCGCGCGACCACTTCACCTCGACCTCGAGCGCGGCCCGCAGGGCGAGCTGCTCGGCGGTGTCGTCGGCGACGATCCGCCCGCCCGCCAGGATCAGCACGCGGTCGGCGAGCTTCTCGGCCTCGTCCAGGTCGTGCGTGGTCAGCAGGATCGTGGTGTGCTCGAGGTCCGCGAGCCGGTGCACGACGTGGTGGAACTCGCGGCGCGCCTGCGGGTCGAAGCCGGCGGTGGGCTCGTCGAGGAAGAGCAGCTCGGGCCGGCCGATGATGCCCATCGCCACGTCGAGGCGGCGTCGCTGCCCGCCCGAGAAGGTCGCGATCTTCTGGTCCGCGAGGTCGTCGAGGCCGACCACCTCGATCAGCTCGTCGGTGGGCACCGGCCGCGGCCGGTCGGGCGTGGAGTAGGCGGTGTAGTAGCCCCCCACCTGGTCGAGGAGCGTCCGCGGCGTCCACCGCGCGTGGTCGCGCCACGACTGCAGGACCACGCCGGTGCGGGCCCGCCAGGCCTCGCTGGCGCGACGCGGGTCCTCACCCAGCACGACGACCTCGCCGGCGGACCGCTCGCGGAACCCCTCGAGGATCTCGATGGTGGTCGTCTTGCCGGCGCCGTTGGGCCCGAGCAGGCACACGACCTCGCCCGGCTCGATGGCGAAGTCGACGCCGGTCAGCACGTCCTTGTCGCCGTAGCGCATGCGCAGGTCGCGAACCTCGATGACGGGTGCGGTGCTCACCCGTTGAATGTAGTGCGTGTGCTGTCGATGTAGCAAGAGTGCTACAACGCCGACGGCAACCCGTCCTGCACGGCAGGAGGCGGGACGAGCTCCGCCAGGTCGCGGCGGGCGAAGGCGCCGGGCGCCATCCCGTGGGCTCGGCGGAACGCCCGGTTGAACGCGGCCTCGGACTGGTAGCCGACGCGCTCGGCGACCCGCGCCAGCGACAGGGTGCGCTCGCGGACCAGCCGGGCGGCCAGGTCCATCCGCCAGGCGGTGACGTAGCCCATCGGCGCCTCGTCGAGGGTCTCGCGGAACCGCGCCGCGAACGCGGAGCGCGACATCCCGGCCTCGGCGGCGAGCGAGGCGAGGCTCCACGGGGCGCCGGGCTCGGCGTGGAACGCGGCCAGCGCCCGTCCGACCTGCGGGTCGCGGAGGCCGGCGACCCAGCCGCGGTCGTGCGTCCCGGACTCCAGCCAGGAGCGTACGACCTGGACGACGAGGATGTCGGCCAGGCGGGCGGTGACCACGTCGCTGCCCGGGCGCGGGTGGCGCGACTCGGCTCCGATGACGTCGAAGGCGGCGCGCATCCACGCGGCGTCGCCGCCGTCGCCCGCGGGAAGGACCCGCGGCAGGCTGCGCAGCAGCCGGGCCACCCCGAGCCCGGTGAAGCTGACCGCGCCGCAGACGACCTCGCTGCGCGGACCCGGACCGTCGATGCGGAGGCGCTCGTAGCGCTCCCCGAGCTCGACGCGGGGCAGGTCGAACAGCGGCGTCGCAGGGCTGCCCGGTGCGTCGAGGATGGCGTGCCCCGTGCCGGTCGGCACCAGCACCATGTCACCCGCGGACATCGTCGTGTGCTCGCCGTCGACCTCCAGCACGAGCCCGCCCTCGGTCACCAGGTGGAACACCACGGTGCCGGGCAGGGGCGGGATCGCGATGCCCCACGGTGCCGAGAGCTCGGACACGGCGTAGAACACCCCGGTCATGCCGAAGTCCGTGAGGGTGTCGGTCAGCACGTCGCGGTCCACCCCTCGAGTGTGTCGCGCCCCGGACGATCGGGCAAGAGTCGCGGCGGATCCGGCATTGATCGTCCAGGCCACCGGCCGCAGGCTGGGAGCAACCCGGGAGCGGCCCGGGAGGATCCGAGGAGGAAGACATGAAGGTTCTCGTGGTGGGAGCAAGCAGGGGCACCGGCGCCGAGCTGGTCGCGGAGCTGGCGGGGCGCGGTCACCTGGTGACGGCGTACGCCCGCCGGCCGGGCGAGCACGGCGAGGAGGTCCGGACGGTCACCGGTGACGTCCTGGACGCCGACAGCCTGGCGAAGGCGATGATCGGCCAGGACGCCGTGGCGGTCACCCTCGGCATCCCCGACAACCCGTTCCGGGTCCGGCTGACCCGGCGCGCCAGCTCGCGGCTCGACGTCCGGTCCGCCGGCACCGCGGCGGTGGTGGCGGCGATGCGCGAGCAGGGCGTACGACGCTTGGTGGTGCAGTCGACCTACGGGATCGGCGACACCTACCGCCACCTCCCCCTGGCGCTCAAGGCGTTCTTCACCCTGGCGATCCGCCCGCAGGTGCGGGACCACGAGGTGCAGGAGCGGCTGGTCCGCGAGAGCGGCCTCGCGTGGACCATCGTGCGGCCGACCGTGCTCCACGACGACCCCGCCGACGAGCCGGCGTACGTGAGCACCGACGACCGGGCGCCCAGCATGCGGGTCTCGCGGCGCCAGGTCGCCCGGGTCGAGGCCGACGCGCTCGAGGACGACGGCCGGGTGTCGCAGGTGCTGAGCGTGACGGCGCCGGCCTGAGGCGGGTGTCTGTGGCGTCCGCCGCGTCTGGAGTCCCCGGCGTCTGGAGTCCCCGGATATCCGGGGACTCCAGCGTCAACGCGGAAGATCCGAGCCGCCACGTGACTCGGATCTTCCGCGATCAGCTCGCGCCGGTCAGAGGAAGTCGAGCGGGTCGAACTCGTCGATGGGGATGACCCGGACGCGTGGCAGCGCGGAGTTGAAGGCCGCGATGTCGTACTCCAGGTCGAAGATGCGCAGGCCCGGCAGGTTGCGGAACTGCGAGTTCACGAACTCCGTGAAGCCGATGACACCGACCTGCCGGCTCCCGTCGCACAGCGCGGAGACCTGGTCGACGAAGTCGCCGTCGTGGCTGACCAGCACCACGTCGGCCGGCCGGTCGACGAGGGCCTCGGCGGTGCGCTGGATGGCGATGTCGACGATCTTGCCCTCACCGCTCAGCGGGATCGGCTTGAAGCCGATCGCGAGCAGCGCCTGGACGAAGCTGGTCGGCAGCTCGGTGCTGGCCGCCAGGAAGAAGAGCCCGGTGACGTCCTGGTCGAAGGCCCGCTCGGCCCACTCCAGGAGCCGGTCCCAGCGGGGCCGCTCCTCCGGCCGCGGGCGCCGGCCCAGGATCGAGGTCCCCAGGGTCGCGTCGATGTTCTCCCCGTCGACGAGGAGGTAGGTCATCCGCTCGGCCATGCGAGGACTCTCCCACACGGCCGGCGCCGCGGATCGTCGCCGACGCGCCCGTCAGCGCTGGTAGACGACCGTGAACGACTCGACGACCTCGTCGCCGCTCACCGCCACGTCGGCGACCTCGACGAGCGCCCGCGGGACACCGGAGCCGTCGCACAGGATCGACAGCACGCCGACCTGCGGCAGCTCGCCGTCGTAGTCCGCGGTCGCGGCCGTCGTCCGGCCGCGCTCGTCGGCCAGCACCTGGGCCACGAAGGCGTCGGACTCCTCGGTCGAGTCGCCGTAGGCCCACGCCGGCGGCGGCACCGACTCGAGGGTCGTCGGCCCGAAGTAGGTCGGGGCGGCGTTGAGCTTGGCGTGGAAGCGGGCGAGGTTCCAGAAGCTGCGCAGCTCCTCGTGGTCGAAGTCCTCGGACAGGTCGACCTCGGGCTCGCTCATGCCGGCCAGCCTATCGGGCACCCGGGTCACGCCACGGCAGCGACGTACGCCGCGAACTCGCGCGCCGCGTCCATCGACCCGGGCCGTGGCGCGGCCTGGCGGTCGAGGCCGAGGTCGCGGTCGGCGAGCACCTGCTGGAGCAGCGGTCGCCAGCGCGGGTCGCCGTGGACCATCGCCCACCGCAGCGCGTCGCGCTTGCTGGCCACCTGGCCGGTGCGCACGGTGTAGAGGCTGCGACAGGCCTGCACGACGAGGTAGCGCTGGCACCACGCGACGTCGGGTGGGCACCAGCCCAGGACGTCGTCGGTCAGGGTCGCCAGCCCGGCGCGGGCCTGCTCGCGCAGCACGTCGTCGGGCACCGGGTCGACCAGCTCGACCCGGCACGGCCCGGCCAGGGTGATGCCGTGCTCGCGCAGGACCCACCGCGTCCACGCCTGGTTGCAGTGGTCGGACAGGACCAGCTCGTCGGAGCCGTGGTCGACGTACCACCACGCGCGACCGAGGCCGTCGACCGAGCGGAGCTCGTCCGCCACGGCGTACGAGCCCTCGAGGTGGGCGAACCAGTGGCCGTCGCGGTGCGGCAGGTCGCGGTGCAGCGTGCGCAGGGCGGCGACCTGCGCCGCCGTCGGGTGGTCGCGGACCACCACCAGGAAGTCGCAGTCGCTGTGCAGGTCCCCCGCACCGAGGGCGAACGACCCCTGGAGGTAGGCGCCCACGAACGACTCGCCGAGCGCGGACTGCGCTCCGGTGACGAGGTCGTGCAGCACGCCGTTGAGCTCGGCGTAGCGCGTGGGGTGGGGATTCAGCACGGCTGAAGTGTGCGCCTGCCCGGGTCGCGCCGCCACGGAATATCGGGCCCCGGGCTACCGTCGGAGACCCCACCTACTCGGAGGTCCCCCATGGGTCGTCTGCTCGTCTCCGGCGCCGCTGCTGTGCTCGGCCTGACCATGCTCACCGGCGCACCGACCGCCACGGCGAGGGCGGTGCCGCTCGACGGCACCTTCCCCTCCCGGATCGCGCTCCCGAACGGCTTCCAGCCCGAGGGGATTGCCATCGGACCGGGCCCGACGGCCTGGTTCGGCTCGCGCGCCGACGGCGACATCTACGAGGTGTCGCTGCGCACCGGCCGCGGCCGGGTGATCAGCGAGGGCCCCGGCACCCCCTCGGTCGGGCTGAAGTCCGACCGCCAGGGACGTCTGTACGTCGCCGGCGGCGCGTCGGGCACGGCCCGGGTCGTCGACACCGACACCGGCGAGCTGCTCGCCGACCTGACCCTCACGACCGGGACCAGCTTCGTCAACGACGTGGTGCTCACCCGCGACGCGGCGTGGTTCACCGACTCCTCGCAGCCGCAGCTCTACCGCCTCGCGCGCACCTCGCGCGGGCCGGCCGCCAGCGCGACCACCGTCCCGCTCACCGGCGACTGGGTGCAGGGCGCGGGCTTCGGCGCCAACGGCATCAGCACCACCCCCACCGGCCGCCACCTGCTCGTGGTCAACTCCACCAGCGGGCTGCTCTACCGCGTCGACCCGACCACGGGTGCGGCGACGGAGGTCGACCTGGGCGGGGCGTCGCTCACGATGGGCGACGGCATGCTCCGGCAGGGCCGCACGCTCTACGTCGTGCGCAACCGGTTGAACCAGGTCGCCGTCCTGCGGCTCTCGCGCGACGGGCTCAGCGGCCGGCTGGTGCGCACCATCACCGCCGCGGACCTCGACGAGGGCACGAGCTTCGACGTGCCGACGACGGTCGCGCGGTTCGGTGCCGACCTCTACCTGCCCAACGCGCGCTTCACGACGCCACCGACCCCCACCACGGAGTACTGGGTGACGAAGGTGCGCGCGCGGGCCGGCAGCTGAGGCTCAGACGTTGAAGCCGAGGGCCCGCAGCTGCTCGCGGCCGTCCTCGGTGATCTTGTCCGGGCCCCACGGCGGCATCCAGACCCAGTTGATGGCGACGTCGCCGACCAGGCCCTCCAGCGCGGACTCGGTCTGGTCGGTGATGACGTCGGTCAGCGGGCACGCGGCCGAGGTGAGCGTCATGTCGAGCACCGCGTTGCTGTGCTCGTCGAGGTGCACGCCGTAGACGAGGCCGAGGTCGACGACGTTGATCCCCAGCTCGGGGTCGACGACGTCCTTCATCGCCTCGGTGACGTCGTCGACGGTCACCGTCGACGTGCCGCCGCCCGCGACGGCCTCGGGGACCTCGGGAAGGTCGCTGTGGTCGAGCTGCTGGTGGGTGGACTCGGTCATCGGGTCTCTCCTTCGGTGGGCACCGACTGGGTCTCTGCGGACTGGCTCTGGGCCTGGGCGGTCGCGTCCTTCCACGCCATCCAGGACAGCAGGGCGCACTTCACGCGCGCGGGGAACTTGGCGACGCCGGCGAACGCGATCCCGTCCTCGAGGACGTCCTCGTCCGGCTCCACCTGCCCCTTGCCCTGCATGAGCTCGAGGAAGCTCTGGTGGATCGACATCGCCTCGTCGACGGGCTTGCCGATGACGAGGTCGGTCAGCACGGAGGCGGACGCCTGCGAGATCGAGCAGCCGACGGCGTCGTAGGACACGTCCTCGACGAGCCGGCCTCCCGCCGTGTCGGACAGGTGCACGCGCAGGGTGACCTCGTCACCGCAGGTCGGGTTGACGTGGTGCACCTCGGACTCGAACGGGTCGCGCAGGCCCTTGTGGTGCGGGTTCTTGTAGTGGTCCAGGATGATCTCCTGGTAGAGCGAGTCGAGGTCGTTGCTCATCAGGCCACCTTGAAGTAGCTGCGGGTCTGGTGGAGCGCCTCGACGAGCGCGTCGATCTCGGCCGGCGTCGTGTAGAGGTAGGACGACATCCGGGTCGAGCTCTGCACGCCGAAGCGGGCGTGCGCCGGCTTGGCGCAGTGGTGACCGGCACGCACCGCCACGCCGCGCGAGTCGAGCACCTGCGCGATGTCGTGGGGGTGGACGCCCTCGAGCTCGAACGACACGGCGCCGCCGCGCTGGGTCACGTCGAGCGGGCCGAGGACCGTCAGGCCCGGCACGGACTGCAGCCCCTCGAGGGCGTACGCCGTGATGGCCTGCTCGTGGGCGTGGATGGACTCCAGGCCGATGTGGCCGAGGTAGTCCAGCGCGCACCCGAGCCCGACCGCCTCGACGATCGGCGGCGTGCCGGCCTCGAAGCGGTGCGGCGCCCCGGCGTACGTCGAGCGCGCCATGGTGACCGTCTCGATCATCTCGCCGCCGCCGTGGAAGGGCGGAAGCGTGTTGAGCAGCTCCTCGCGACCCCACAGCACGCCGATCCCGGTCGGCCCGCAGACCTTGTGGCCGGTGAAGACCAGGAAGTCGCACCCGGCCGCCTGGACGTCGATCGGCAGCTGCGGGGCGGCCTGGGAGGCGTCGATCACCGAGATCGCGCCGGCCGCGCGGGCGCGGGAGACCAGGTCGACGACCGGGTTGATCGTGCCGAGCATGTTGGACACCCAGGTGAACGCCAGCACCTTGGTGTTCTCGTCCACCAGCTGGTCGGCGTTGCCCAGGTCGAGCTGGCCCTCGTCGGTCAGCCCGAACCAGCGCAGCTCGGCACCGGACCGCTCGCAGGCGAGCTGCCACGACACGATGTTGGAGTGGTGCTCCATCTCGGTGATGACGACGTTGTCGCCGGGGCCGAGCTCGATCGTGCGGGCGAGCAGGTTGAGCGCCTCGGTGGCGTTCTTGGTGAAGACGACCTCGTTGCGCGACGGCGCGTTGAGGAAGCTCGCCACCTTGTCGCGCGCGCCCTCGTAGGCCTCGGTCGACTCCGCGCCGAGCTGGTGCATGGCGCGGGCGATGTTGGCGTTGTGGCGCTCGAGGTGGTCGACCATCGTGTCGATGACGACCTGGGGCTTCTGCGAGGTGTTGGCGCTGTCGAGGTAGACCAGCGGCACCCCGCCCGCGAGCGTGCGCTCGAGGATCGGGAAGTCCTTGCGGATCACGTCGAGGTCCGGCAGCAGTCCGTGCATCGTGGTCCTCCTCTCCAGTGGGTCGGCTGAGCGGTCGCTCAGGCGGTGACGGTCTTGACGTACTTGTCGTAGCCGTTGGCCTCGAGCTCGTCGGCGAGCTCCTTGCCGCCGGACTCGGCCACCTTGCCGTCGACGAACACGTGCACGTGGTCGGGCTCGATGTAGCGCAGGATGCGGGTGTAGTGGGTGATGAGCAGGACGCCCTTGCCCTCCCGCGCGCGGAAGCGGTTGACGCCCTCGGAGACGACCTTGAGGGCGTCGATGTCGAGGCCGGAGTCGGTCTCGTCGAGCACGGCGACCTTGGGGTCGAGCAGCTCGAGCTGCGCGATCTCGTGGCGCTTCTTCTCACCGCCGGAGAAGTTCTCGTTGACGTTGCGGGTGCCGAACGACGAGTCGAGGTTGAGCTGTTGGAGCGCGGCGTTGACGTCCTTGACCCAGGTGCGGAGCTTGGGGGCCTCGCCGTCGATCGCGGTCTTGGCGGTGCGCAGGAAGTTCGACACCGAGACGCCGGGGACCTCGACGGGGTACTGCATGGCGAGGAACAGGCCGGCGCGGGCGCGCTCGTCGACCGACAGGGACAGGACGTCCTGGCCGTCGAGGGTCACCGAGCCGCCGGTGATCGTGTACTTGGGGTGGCCGGCAATGGAGTAGGCCAGCGTCGACTTCCCCGACCCGTTGGGGCCCATGATCGCGTGGGTCTCGCCGTCGTTGATGGTGAGGGTGACGCCCTTGAGGATCTCCTTGGGGCCGTCCTCGGTGTCGACGGTGACGTGGAGGTCGGTGATGACGAGCTTGCTCATGCGGGGGTGACTCCGTTCAGGGTGGTCTCGGTGTCGACGTAGACGTCGGTGCCGCGCACGTCGACCGGGAAGGTGGCGACCGGCTCGGTCGCGGGGAGGTTGGTGGGCTTGCCGGTGCGAAGGTCGAACATCGACCCGTGCAGCCAGCACTCGATCTGGCAGCCGCCGTCGTTGGTGGCGACCTCGCCCTCGCTGAGGGCGACCTCGGCGTGGCTGCAGAGGTTCTCGATGGCGAAGACCTCGTCGCCGTCACGGGCGATGGCGATCTCGTGGCGGCCGAGGGTCACGGCCAGCGCCTGGTCGGCGGGGACCTCGTCCAGCGCGCACGCGCGCTCGAAGCCCATCAGGCACCCGTCCCGAGGACGCCGCCCTTGAGGACGTTCTTGGCGAGCTCGGCCTCGACGGTGGTCAGCAGCCGGTCCTCGATCGAGGGGACGCCGACCTTGCGGATGAGGTCGTTGAAGAAGCCGTGCACCACCAGGCGCTGCGCCTCCTGCTCGGAGATGCCGCGCGACTGCAGGTAGAACAGGTGCTCGTCGTCGAAGCGCGCCGTCGCGGAGGCGTGGCCGGCGCCCTCGATCTCGCCGGTCTCGATCTCGAGGTTGGGGATCGAGTCGGCCTGGCAGCCGTCGGTGAGGACCAGGTTGCGGTTCTCCTCGTAGGTCTCGATGCCCTCGGCGACCTTGCGGATCAGGACGTTGCCGACCCAGACGGTGTGCGCCTTCTCGCCCTGCAGCGCGCCCTTGTAGATGGCGTTGGACTTCGTGCGCGGGGCGGTGTGGTCGGCGAAGATCCGGTGCTCGATGTGCTGGCCGGCGTCGGCGAAGTAAAGGCCGAGCAGCTCGGCCGAGCCGCCGGGACCGTCGTAGGTCACGTTGGCGTCCATCCGGACCAGGTCGCCGCCGAAGGAGATGGCCGCGTGCCGGTAGCTCGCGTCGCGACCGACCCGCGCCTGGTGGTGCGACAGGTGGACGGCGTCGTCGGCCCAGTCCTGGATCGAGACGACGGTGACGTCGGCCCCGTCCCCCACGGCGATCTCGACGACCGCGGCGACGGTCGAGGAGCCGGTGTGGTTGAGCACGACGATCGCCTTGCTGTGGGCGCCGAAGCGCAGCGCCACGTGCCCGGCCTCGGTCACCAAGACGTCCGTGCCGTCGAGGTCGACGACGATCGGCTCGGCGACCTCGGTCTCGGCGGGCACGTCGACCAGCAGGCTCGCAGGCACCTCGGCCAGGACGCGGGCGGCCCAGCGGGTGTTGGGGACCAGGCCGGAGATGCCGCGCAGGCCGCGGGCCTCGTCGCCGGAGACGACCTCGATGCGGACGCCGTCGGGGGTGTTCCACGTGGCCGAGGTCGCCGGCCGCATGAACTCGGCGTCGGCGTGCAGGCCCCTGAGCCGCTTGAGCGGCGTGAAGCGCCAGATCTCCTCGCGGCCCGTCGGGACCTCGTGGTCGGCGACGTCGTACGAGCCGACCGGGTGGAGGTGGCTCTCCACCCGGACCTGCTCGGGGGTCTGCTCCAGCGCGGAGCGGACGGATTCGGTGGTGACTGTCACTGCGTCTCTTTCTGGTTCCTCGGCCCGGACGCCCGCGTCGCGGCGTCCCCGACCGGCGGGGTGGTGGTCAGGCGGTGGCGGCGATCAGCCGACCGCGCCCTCCATCTGCAGCTCGATGAGGCGGTTGAGCTCGAGGGCGTACTCCATCGGCAGCTCCTTGGCGATCGGCTCGACGAAGCCGCGCACGATCATCGCCATCGCCTCGTCCTGCTCCATGCCGCGCGACATGAGGTAGAAGAGCTGGTCGTCGGAGACCTTCGAGACGCTCGCCTCGTGACCCATGGACACGTCGTCCTCGCGGATGTCGACGTAGGGGTAGGTGTCGCTGCGGCTGATCTGGTCGACGAGCAGCGCGTCGCACAGCACGTTGGACTTCGAGCCGTGCGCGCCCTCGTTGACCTGGATCAGCCCCCGGTACGACGTGCGCCCGCCGCCGCGCGCCACCGACTTGCTCAGGATGGACGACGAGGTGTGCGGCGCCGCGTGCACCATCTTGGCGCCGGCGTCCTGGTGCTGGCCCTCGCCCGCGAAGGCGATGGACAGCGTCTCGCCCTTGGCGTGCTCACCCATGAGGTAGATGGCGGGGTACTTCATCGTCACCTTGGAGCCGATGTTGCCGTCGACCCACTCCATCGTCGCGCCGGCCTCGCAGGTCGCGCGCTTGGTGACGAGGTTGTAGACGTTGTTGGACCAGTTCTGGATCGTCGTGTAGCGGACGCGGGCGCCCTTCTTCACGATGATCTCGACGACCGCGGAGTGCAGCGAGTCCGAGGAGTAGATCGGCGCGGTGCAGCCCTCGACGTAGTGCACGTAGGAGTCCTCGTCCGCGATGATCAGCGTCCGCTCGAACTGGCCCATGTTCTCGGTGTTGATCCGGAAGTAGGCCTGCAGCGGGATGTCGACGTGGACGCCCTTGGGCACGTAGATGAACGAGCCGCCGGACCACACCGAGGTGTTGAGCGCGGAGAACTTGTTGTCACCGACCGGGATGACGGTGCCGAAGTACTCCTTGAAGAGCTCCTCGTGCTCCTTCAGCGCGGTGTCGGTGTCGACGAAGATGACGCCCTTCTCCTCGAGGTCCTCGCGGATCGAGTGGTAGACGACCTCCGACTCGTACTGCGCGGCGACGCCCGCGACGAGGCGCTGCTTCTCCGCCTCGGGGATGCCGAGCTTGTCGTAGGTGTTCTTGATGTCCTCGGGCAGCTCCTCCCAGGACGTGGCCTGCTTCTCGCTGGAGCGCACGAAGTACTTGATGTTGTCGAAGTCGATCGTCGACAGGTCCGAGCCCCACGTGGGCATGGGCTTGCGGTGGAAGAGCTTGAGGCCCTTGAGGCGCAGGTCGAGCATCCACTGCGGCTCGGACTTCTTGCCGGAGATGTCGCGCACGACGTCCTCGTTGAGGCCGCGCTTCGCGCCGGCGCCGGCGTCGTCCTTGTCGGCCCAGCCGAACTCGTAGCGCCCGATGCCCTTGAGCTCGGGGTTGAGGTCTTCGATGCTCAGGTTCTGGGTCATGACTGCTCCTTCGTGGGGTCCTGCTCGAGGTCCGGCTTGAGGGTCTGGGGGATGCAGGTGGTGCAGACGCCGTCGCCGTGGGCGATGGTCGCCAGGCGTTGGACGTGGGTGCCGAGGACGCGGCCGATGGCCTCGGTCTCGGCCTCGCAGAGCTGGGGGAACTCGTGCGCGACGTGGGACACGGGGCAGTGCTGCTGGCACAGCTGCTCGCCCATGCTGACGCCGTTGACCGGCGCCAGGTCGCGCACCGAGGCGGCGTAGCCGTTCTGGGTGAACACCCGGGCCAGCGCCTCGGCGGGGCTCAGCTCGGGGTCGACGGCCGTGACGGCGGCGTAGTCGCCCTCGACGAAGGCCACCCGGCGGCGGGCGAACTCAAGGACGGCGCCCTCGCCCTGCGTCTCGGCCAGGAACCGGAGCGCCTGCACGGCGAGGTCGTCGTACTGCTGGTCGAAGCTGTCGCGACCGGCCTCGGTGAGGCCGAACACCTTGGCGGGCCGCCCGCGGCCCCGGGTGCCGTAGACCTTGCGCTCGCGCGACTCCACGACTTCCTCGGCCACGAGGTGGTCGAGGTGGCGGCGCACGGCCGCGGCGGTGAGGTCGAGGCGCAGGGCGAGGTCGGCGGCCGTGCTCGGGCCGTTCTCGAGGATCGACCGAGCCACCCGGTCACGGGTGGGAGCGTCCCCGTCGGGGGTCGCAGCGGTTGTCCTCACGAATTGCACAACACCAGTGTGACGTTATTGCTTCCGCGTCTTCAAGGAAGGTTGCCCTTAGTGGTCGGGCCCGTGAGCGCGGTCACCGCGTCGACCAGCGAGGCCACGAGGCGACGGCCCTGGTCGTCGATGAGCTCGCGCGGCAGCTCGCGGAGCGGACCGCGCGCCGTCAGCGTGGCATAGCCGTGCACCCCGGACCAGCAGGTGATGGTCGCGTCGCCGACGTGCTCCTCGGCCAGCCGGCCCTCGCGCACCAGGGCGGCCAGCGCCAGCTCGAGCTGCTGGTAGGGCGAGAGCCCCGAGCGCGCCGTGGCCTCCGGGGACGTCGAGCTGAGCATGTCGTCCATCGCGAAGAACGCCGCGTCGAACAGGCCCGGCTCGTCGAGCGCGAAGGCGATGTAGGCCTCCCCCACGGCCTGGAGCATCTGCCGGCCGTCGGGACCGTCGGCGTCGTCGCGGACCTCGAGCCGGTCGTCGACCGCGGCGGCCAGCTCGGCGAGCGCACGCTGGGCCACCGCGCGCACGAGCGCGTCGCGGTCGAGGAAGTGGCGGTAGGCCGCACGCGGGGTGACGCCCGCACGCCGGGTGACCTCCCGCATCACGATCGCCTCCGTGCCGCCGGTGCGGGCGGCCTCGAAGGCCGTCTGCACGAGGGCGACGCGCAGGTCGCCGTGGTGGTACGCGGTCTGGACCATGCGGCAAGTCTACGGTGTAGACATTTCGATGTCCACGGTGTAGACACAGAGGACGCGGACCGAGCACCACCGATTCGCGGACAGCAGCGGACAGGACCTGACCGCATTCGACCCCAAGGTGAGTGACATGACGAGCTCGGTGGCCATCGAGGCCCGCAACCTGGTGAAGACGTTCGGCGACAAGACGGCCGTGGACGACGTGAGCTTCACCGTGCCGACCGGATCGGTGCTGGGCCTGCTCGGGCCCAACGGCGCCGGCAAGACCACGACCGTGCGGATGATGACGACCCTGACCCGGCCCACGTCGGGCACCGGGTCGGTGGCCGGTCACGACATCCTCACAGCCCCGCGCGACGTACGACGCAGCATGGGGCTGACCGGCCAGGCCGCCACCGTGGACGAGCTCCTGACCGGCAAGGAGAACCTTCAGCTGATCGGGTCGCTCTACGGCCTGTCCCCCGCCTACATCCGGCGCGCCACGAGCGACCTGCTCGAGCGCTTCTCCCTCGCCGAGGCCGGCGACAAGATCGCCAAGACCTACTCCGGCGGCATGCGCCGGCGCCTCGACCTGGCCGTCAGCCTCATCGCGACGCCGCCGGTGCTGTTCCTCGACGAGCCGACCACCGGGCTCGACCCGCGCAGCCGGCTCGAGCTGTGGGAGGTCCTGCGCGACCTGGTCAGCGACGGCACCACGCTCCTGCTGACGACGCAGTACCTCGAGGAGGCCGACCAGCTCGCCGACAACATCGTGGTCATCGACCGCGGCACGGTGATCGCCGAGGGCACGCCGCTGCAGCTCAAGGACCAGTCGGGGGCCGCGTCCCTGGTCGTCACCGTCTCCCACGCCGAGGACCTGCCGATCGCCGAGCAGATGCTGCGCGCGCACGTGGAGGCGGTGCACGTCGAGCCGGGCGCCCGCCAGCTCACCGCACCGGCCGAGGGCCTCGAGCACATGACCCGCGTCGCCAGCCTCTTCGCGGAGAGCCGGATCGAGCTCGACGACCTCGGCCTCAAACGACCCAGCCTCGACGACGTGTTCCTGCACCTGACCGGCCACCGGGCCGAGGACGCGCCCGCCGGCGACCACGAGAGCAACGCCACCGAGGAGGTGCCCGCATGACCAACACCGACCAGGGCTCGCGCCTGACACCACGCCCCGCGCTCGAGCGCCCCGAGATCGTGCAGACCGGCCTGGCGCGCCAGTCGCTCGCCATCGTGAGGCGCAACCTGACGCACATCAAGCGCATGCCGGAGATGCTGCTCGACGTCACCATCCAGCCGGTGATGTTCGTCCTGCTCTTCGCCTTCGTCTTCGGCAGCTCGATCGAGGTCGACACCGAGGGCGGCTACAAGGCGTGGCTGCTCGCCGGCATCATGGCCCAGACGATCGCCTTCGCCTCCTTCATCGTGGCGGTCGGCCTGACGGCGGACCTCGAGAAGGGCATCGTCGACCGGATGCGCTCGCTGCCCATCAACCCCGCCGCGGTGCTGGTCGGCCGGTCGATCTCGAGCCTCATGCACTCCTCGATCGGCCTGGTCATCATGTCGGTCACCGGCCTGTTCATCGGCTGGCGCATCCACACCAACGTCGCCGAGGCTGCCCTGGGCTACGTCCTGCTGCTGGGCTGGGGCTTCGCGATGATCTGGATCGGCATCTGGGTGGGCTCCGCCATGCGGTCGGTGGAGGCCGTCAACGGCGTCATGTTCGCCACCATGTTCCCGATCACGTTCCTGGCCAACACCTTCGGGCCCACCGACAACATGCCCAGCTGGCTGCGGACGGTCGCGGAGTGGAACCCGATCTCCAGCCTCACCCAGGCCGTGCGGGAGCTGTGGGGCAACGACACCCCGCTGCCCGCCGACGCGGCCCTGCCGCTGCAGCACCCCGTCGCCTTCACCATCGGCTGGATCGTGCTGATCACCGTGGTCGTGGCGCCCCTGGCGATCCGGACGTTCAACCGGCGCACCGCCGACTGAGTCCCCGCACGCCCCGTGGACGGGCGGGCTGGCACCGCTTCCTAGACTGACCGGGTGCCGCCCGCCCCCTCCTCCGTCGACCCGGCCGTCGACATCTCGGGGCTCGTGATGGCCTACGGCGACAAGGTGGCCGTCGACGGCCTCTCCCTCGACGTCGCCCGCGGCTCCATCACCGCGGTCCTCGGACCCAACGGTGCCGGGAAGACCACGACGCTGGAGACCTGCGAGGGCTACCGCGTCCCGCAGCAGGGCACCGTGCGCGTGCTCGGGCTCGACCCGCAGCGCGACCGCGCGGCCCTGCTCCCCCGGATCGGCGTGATGCTCCAGTCCGGCGGCGCCTGGAGCGGCGTACGGGCCGGGGAGATGCTGGAGCACATGGCCTCGCTGCACGCGCACCCGCTCGACACCGCGATGCTGAGCGACCGGCTCGGCCTCGGCGACTGCGGCCGTACGCCCTACCGGCGGCTGTCCGGCGGGCAGAAGCAGCGGCTGGGCCTGGCCATCGCCCTCGTCGGCCGGCCCGAGCTCGTCTTCGTCGACGAGCCCACCGCAGGGATGGACCCGCAGGCGCGGCGCACCACGTGGGAGATGCTGCGGGAGATCCGCGCCGACGGCGTGACCGTCGTGCTCACCACTCACCACATGGACGAGGCCGAGCAGCTCGCCGACCGCATCCACATCATCGACCGGGGCACCGTGATCGCCAGCGGCACGCCCGCCGAGCTCACCCGCGGGGGACGCTCCGCCACGATCCGCCTCGTCGTCAACCGGCCGTTCCCCGACGGTGCCCCCGAGTCGCTGCGCGCCGAGCTCGGCCCCGAGACGGAGGTGCGCCAGCTCGACGAGGTCAGCATGCTCATCCACGGCCCTGCCGACTCGAGCACGCTCGGCCTCGTCTCGCGGTGGTGCGAGCGGCACGACGTGCTGCCCCAGACGCTGAACCTCGGCCAGCGCACCCTCGAGGACGTCTTCCTCGAGCTCACCGGACGCGAGCTCGCCCCGTGAGCACCTCCGGCACGAGCGCCACCGCGCGCACCTTCACCCCCGCGCCCGGCGCCGCCGCCCTCTCCCGGATGGTGCTGGCCCAGTCGCGCATGGAGGCGCGACTGATGCTGCGCAACGGGGAGCAGCTCCTGCTCGCCATCGTCATCCCGGTCATCGTCCTCGTCGGCGGCGTCGCCGCGGCCGGACGCATCGGGATCGACCTCGACGGCCACCGCGCCGTGGACGTCCTCACCCCGGGCGTCCTGGCCCTGGCCGTGATGTCCACCGCCTTCACGTCGGTGGCGATCGCGACGGGCTTCGAGCGCCGCTACGGCGTCATCAAGCTGCTCGGCTCGTCGCCGCTGCCCCGCCACGGACTCCTGCTCGGCAAGGTCCTGGCCCTGCTCAACGTGGTGGCGCTGCAGCTCGTGGTGCTCGTGGTCGTCGGCCTGGTGCTCGGGTGGGAGCCCACGCCGGCCGACCCGCCCCGCTCGGTCGTCGGCCTGGTGCTTGCGGTGGCCCTCGGCACGGCGGCCTTCGCCTCGCTCGGCCTCTTCGTCGCCGGCGTGCTGCGCGCCGAGGCCACGCTGGCGCTGGCCAACCTCGTCTACCTGCTGCTCATGGCCGGGGGCGGCGTCGTCCTCCCCGCCAGCACCTACGGCGCCGCCTCGTCGGTCATCCAGTGGCTGCCCTCAGGAGCCTTGGGCGAGGCGATGCGCGCCGCCCTCGTCGAGGCCGACGTCGACGTCCGGTCCCTGCTCGTGCTCGCCGCGTGGACGGCGATCGGCACGGTGCTCACTGCTCGAACCTTCAGGTGGGAATGATGCACGTCGTGCTCGACCGGCTCTCCCGGTTCCTCTGGCCCCTCGCGGTCGCCAACCTGGTCGCCAACATCGGCATCGTCGTCACCGGCGCCGCCGTGCGGCTGACCGGGTCCGGCCTGGGTTGCCCGACCTGGCCGCGGTGCACGGATGCGTCGTACGTCGCCCACGGCGAGCTGGGCCTCCACGGGGCCATCGAGTTCGGCAACCGGCTGCTCACCTTCGCGCTGGCCGCGATCGCCGTGCTCTGCTTCCTCGCCGCCCTCGGCGCTCGCCACCGGCGCGCCACCCGGCTCTCGGTCGTCATCGGCCTCGGCATCCCGCTGCAGGCGGTGCTCGGGGGCATCACGGTGCTGACCGACCTCAACCCGTGGATCGTGGCCGGACACTTCCTGCTGTCGATGGCGATGATCATGGTGTGCGTCGCGCTCGTCGACGAGCTGCGCAGTCCCGACCGGGACGTCGCTCCCCCGCTGCCCCGGGCGCTCGCCTGGGCCACCCTGGCCGTCGGCTGGGTGGTGCTCTACCTCGGCACCGTCGTCACCGGCGCCGGTCCGCACGCCGGCGACACGGAGTCGCCCCGCAACGGCCTCGACCCGTCGACCGTCTCGCAGGTGCACGCGTCGTCGGTCTACGTCCTGGTCGCGCTCACGGTCGCGCTGCTCGTCGTGGCGCGACGTGGTGGCCACCGGTGGCTGGCGACGGTGACCGCCCTGGTGCTGCTCGTCGAGGTGCTGCAGGGCGTGCTCGGCTGGGTGCAGTACTGGCTCGACCTGCCGGTCGGCCTGGTCGCCCTGCACATGCTGGGAGCGGCGCTGCTCGCCGCGGGTCTCGCGCGGATCGGCCTCGCGGTGCTGCCGCACCGGGCCGTGCACGAGGCGAGCGCAGGCGGCGAGCCGCAGCCCCACGCTGCGACCCGCCTGCCCTAGCCCTCCCCGGGTCCCTCCCAGGACCGGTCGTACGTCGAGCCGGTGCGACCCGGACGGGTCAGCGCTCGACCTTGCGCGCGAAGACGACGGTGCGCTTGGCGTAGTCGTCGGCCTTGCAGCCGACGAGCACGATGCGCGCCGGCCCCGACACGGAGTAGAGCGATCCCATCCGGCGCTTGGCCGGCCAGAACTCTCGCCGCGTCACCTCGAAGTCGCAGCCGCCGACGGTGACGACGTCACCGCGACGGAGCTGCCCCCACCTGTCCGCCACGCCGTTGCCGGCGCGCCAGGCGTGGCCGGCGTAGACGGTGCTGCCCGTCGGGTCGCAGGGCGGGTCGCCCTGCGCCCACGTGTAGACCGCGCCGCGGAGGCGCGAGCCGACGGCCAGCGTGTTGTTGCGCGCCGCCACCTGGATGACGGCCGCGTCGGTGCCCAGCGTCGGGATCCGCAGCCGGTCAGGGGCGGCGTGGGCCGCCGCTCCCTGACCGACGAGGACTGTGGCGCCGAGCGTCACGCCCACGAGGAGGCGTGCCAGCACGGTGCCGCGCATCAGGATCCGGTGTTCGGCGCGATCTCCGGGGCGGCCGCGCACGGCCGGGTGCTGAAGGTCATCTTCCACACCCGCTTGCCCTCGAGCCGGTAGGACGCGTCGGCGGCGAAGGCGCGGACGGTCACCGACCGGTGCGTCGCCTTGAGCCAGGCGCCCTGACGCAGCACCTTGCCGCGCGACTTGTAGACGACACCGGAGCGCTCGCCAACCTTGATCCGGTCACCGCTGCGACCGCACTTGTCGATCATGCGGGCCTGCGCCCGGACGACCCGGACCTGGGCGGGCAGCACCTCGGGCGGCGTGACCACCGGCGGCGTGACCGGCGGGGTGACGACCGGCGGGGTCGGGCAGGGCACGTTGCTGTCGGTCGGCACGGGGTAGGTCGTGGTGGTCTGACCGTTGGGGAACTGGTGCCCCGGGGTGGCGGTCAGCGTGAGACTGCCGTCGGAGTTGGTCGTCGCCGTCCAGGGGCCGGTGGGCACCTGGCCGTAGTGGGCGTTGCCCGGACCACAGTCGTCGACGACCGGCACGGTCGGCGGCTGGACGGTGGTGGGCGGGCACGGCACGTTGCTGTCGGTCGGCGCCGGGTAGGTCAGGGTCGTCTGCCCGTTGGGGAACTGGTGTCCCGGGGTGGTGGTGACCGTGAGGCTGCCGTTGGAGTGGGTCGTCACGGTCCAGGGGCCGGTGGGCACCTGGCCGTAGTGGGCGTTGCCCGGACCACAGTCGTCGACCACCGGCACGGTCGGCGGCTGCACGGTCTTCACGACGCAGTTGTCGGTGAACTTGTAGACCGGGATGGTGCCGTAGCTCGTGTTGGTGTTGCCGTTGTCCCACCTGGCGTCGAGCCGCAGGGTGACGTCACCCGTCGGCTTGCTGGTGACGGTCTCGGTGAACTTCGCGGTCTGCGTGGACGTCAGCTTGGTGCCCACCGGGACGACGGACCGGTTGGAGGCCGTGATCGTCTCGGTGACGGTCTCGCTGTTGGTGACCGTCCAGGTGACGGTCCAGCCCCCGCCCGTCTTGCAGGCGACGGAGCCGGTGATGGTGTTGTGGTGGGCGCTCGCGGCGCCGGCGATCCCGACGACGGCGAAGCCGACGGCCAGGACGAGCGTGACGACGCGTGACACCGTGCGGTTCAGGGAGGACGTACGTCCTGCGCCCTGCCCGCCGACCTGTTCGCTCAGGCTCTCGTGTGGTGCTGAAGACATGTGTGACAAACCCCCAAATAGCGTGGGGACGCCCGCTGCCTCCCCATCACTCGATTCAACGCGGCGCGGGAGCGGCAAACACGAGAGGTTGTCTCAAGATGCTCTCTGGATTCCCTCAGTCGTCTGACGAGTTCGTCAATATGCGCTAGGGCGCTCGGAGATCGTCAGCGGCCGAGCAGGGGATCCAGCGCAACTGCGACGAAAAGGAGGGACAGGTAGAGGTTCGAGGTGTGGAAGAGCCGCATCGGGTTGATCTCCCCCAGGGCGTCGGAGACCTTCGTGCGCGCCCACATGCGGTGGGCCTCGACGAGGAACACCGCTCCCAGCACGGCCGCCGCCACCGGGTAGACCAGGCTGGTGCCGGCCACCGGCCAGAGCAGCAGCGAGGTGGCCACCATGACCCAGCTGTAGAGCACGACCTGCCGACCGACCTCGGCCGCCGGCTTCACGACGGGCAGCATGGGCACGTCGACGTTGCGGTAGTCCTCGCGGTAGCGCAGCGCCAGCGCCCAGGTGTGCGGCGGCGTCCAGAAGAACACCACGAGGAACAGCACGACCGGCGTCCACGCCAGCTCGCCGGTGACGGCGGTCCAGCCGATCAGCGCCGGGAAGCAGCCCGCCAGCCCGCCCCACACGATGTTCTGCGTCGTGCGGCGCTTGAGCAGGATGGTGTAGACGAGCACGTAGAAGGCGTTGGCGAGCAGCGAGAGCGTCGCCGAGAGCCAGTTGACCCACAGCGCCAGCACCACCGTCGACAGCACGGCCAGGACGGTGGCGAAGACGAGGGCCGACAGCGGCGAGACGATGTGGCGCGGCAGGGCGCGGCGGCGCGTACGCCGCATCTGCTCGTCGATGTCGCGGTCGTAGACGCAGTTGAAGGCCGACGCCGAGCCGGCCGACAGCGCGCCGCCCACGACGGTCGCCGCGACCAGGCCGAGCGGCGGGATGCCGCGGTCGGCGAAGAACATCACCGGCACGGTGGTCAGCAGCAGCAGCTCGATGACCCGCGGCTTGGTCAGCCCGACGTAGGCGCCGACGACGTCGCGCCAGGTCTTGGCGCCGTCGTCGTCGGGGTCGCCACCGGTCGACGGCCGGGCGGACGCACCAGCGCGCGAGCCGGCGTGGGACACAGTGGCACCTCAGGGGACGGGGTGGAGACGGATGGGACCCGGAGTTGTGGGAACCGGAGGCCGTGAACGGCCGGAGGAGCGACGTCCCGGGCCACCCTCGGGTGGGGTCGAGTCTACTCGGCCCCGGCGATAGGCTCGCAGTCGAGGCCACCTCCGCAGGTCTGTGATCCTGCACTCCCCGGCCCCACGGCTGAACCCCGGCTGCACTCCATCGAGAGGAACCGCGTTGTCCGAGAACTCCGCCCTGCCCGCCACGCTCGAGTGGGACGAGATCGACGACAGAGCTGTCGACACCTCCCGTGTGCTCGCGATGGACGCGGTGCAGAAGGTCGGCAACGGCCACCCCGGCACCGCCATGAGCCTGGCGCCCGCGGCGTACCTGCTCTTCCAGAAGGTGATGCGGCACAACCCGGCCGACCCGCACTGGACCGGTCGCGACCGCTTCGTGCTCTCGGCCGGCCACAGCTCCATCACCCTCTACACCCAGCTCTTCCTCGGCGGCTGGGGCCTCGAGATCGAGGACCTGCGCTCGCTGCGCACCTGGGGCAGCAAGACCCCCGGGCACCCCGAGCACGGCCACACCGCCGGCGTCGAGACCACCACGGGCCCCCTCGGCCAGGGCGTCGCCAACGCGGTCGGCATGGCCATGGCCGCCCGCCGCGAGCGCGGCCTGCTCGACCCCGACACGGCGGAGGCCGACTCCCCGTTCACCCACCACGTCTACGCGATCTGCTCCGACGGCGACCTCGAGGAGGGCATCAGCGCCGAGGCGTCCTCGATCGCCGGCACCCAGCAGCTCGGCAACCTGACGATGATCTACGACGCCAACCGCATCTCCATCGAGGGCGACACCGACGTCGCCTTCACCGAGGACGTCGGCGCCCGCTACGAGGCCTACGGCTGGCACGTGCAGACCGTCGACTGGACCAACGACGGCACCGACTACGTCGAGGACGTCCCCGCTCTGTACGACGCGGTGCGCGCCGCCGCCGAGGTCACCGACCGCCCCAGCCTCGTCGTGCTGCGCACCCTGATCGCCTGGCCCGCGCCGACCGCGCAGGGCACCGGCAAGTCCCACGGCTCCGCCCTCGGCGCCGAGGAGGTGGCGGCGACCAAGGAGATCCTCGGCTTCGACCCCGAGAAGCACTTCGAGGTGCCCGAGGACGTCATCGCCCGCACCCGCTCCCTCGTGGAGCGCGGCAAGCTGGAGCAGTCGGCCTGGCAGGAGCGGTTCGACGCCTGGCAGGCGGCCGCGCCCGAGGAGCGGCTCGAGGTCTTCCGTCGCATGCAGACCCGGGCGCTGCCCGAGGGGCTGGCCGACGCCCTGCCGAGCTTCGACGCCGACCCCAAGGGCGTCGCCACCCGCAAGGCCTCCGGCGCGGTCATCAACGCCGTCGCGGCCGTCATGCCCGAGCTGTGGGGCGGCTCCGCCGACCTGGCGGAGTCCAACAACACCACCATCGAGGACGCGCCCTCCTTCATCCCGGCGGTCCGGTCCACCGACCAGTGGTCGGGCGACCCGCTCGCCGGACGCGTGCTGCACTTCGGCATCCGCGAGCACGGCATGGGCGGCATCCTCAACGGCATCGCCCTCCACGGCGGCACCCGCGTCTTCGGCGGCACCTTCCTCACCTTCAGCGACTACATGCGCGGCTCCGTCCGCCTGGCCGCGCTGATGGGCCTGCCGGTCACCTACGTGTGGACCCACGACTCGATCGGCCTCGGCGAGGACGGCCCGACGCACCAGCCGATCGAGCACCTGGCGGCGCTGCGCGCGATCCCCGGCCTCGACGTCGTACGCCCCGCGGACGCAAACGAGACCGCTGCCGCGTGGCACGCGGTGCTCCAGCGCACCGACCACCCGGCCGGCATCGCGCTCACCCGCCAGAACGTCCCCGTCTTCCCGCGCGGCGAGGACGGCTTCAGCGACACCTCGAACGTGCACCGCGGCGGCTACGTCCTCCTCGACGTCGAGGGCGGCGACCCCGACGTCATCCTGATGGGCACCGGCTCCGAGGTGCAGGTGGCAGTCGCCGCGCGCGACCTCCTCGCCGAGGACGGCATCCGTGCCCGCGTCGTCTCCCTGCCCTGCCTCGAGTGGTTCGAGGAGCAGGAGGAGGCCTACCGCGAGACCGTGCTCCCCCCGACGGTCAAGGCCCGCGTGTCGGTCGAGGCCGGCGTGAAGCAGGGCTGGCGCGAGTACGTCGGCGACCACGGCCGGATCGTGTCCATCGACCACTACGGCGCCTCGGCCGACTACGCGCGCATCTACGAGGAGTTCGACATCACCGGCGAGGCGGTGGCCAACGCCGCTCGCGACAGCCTGCGCACGCTCACCGACTGACGTCGGCCGAGCCCGCAGCCACCGACCACCGATCCTCAGGAGGCACCATGAACGACCGTCTCAAGGCCCTGGCTGACGCCGGGGTGTCCATCTGGCTCGACGACCTGTCCCGCGAGCGCCTCGAGACCGGCAACCTCGCCGACCTCGTCCAGAACCGGCACGTCGTCGGCGTGACGTCCAACCCGGCGATCTTCCAGTCGGCGCTGGCCAAGGGCGAGCGCTACGACGCCCAGGTCCGGGAGCTGGCGGCGCAGGGCGCCGACGTCGACAAGGCGACCCTCGTCATCACCACCGACGACGTGCGCGAGGCCTGCAAGGTCATGCGCCCGGTCTTCGACGCCACCGACGGCGTCGACGGCCGCGTCTCCATCGAGGTCTCCCCCGGTCTCGCCCACGACACCGGCGAGACCGTCACCGAGGCGGCGATCCTCCACAAGACCGTCGGCGAGCCCAACGTGATGATCAAGATCCCGGGGACGAAGGAGGGCTGGCCCGCGATCACGGAGACCCTCGCGGCCGGCATCTCGGTCAACGTGACCCTCATCTTCGGGCTCGAGCAGTACCGCAACGTGATGGAGGCATACGTCACCGGTCTGGAACGGGCGTCCGACAACGGCCACGACCTGAGCGGCATCCACTCGGTCGCGTCGTTCTTCGTCTCCCGCGTCGACTCGGAGATCGACAAGCGCCTCGAGGCGACGACCGGTGGCCCGGGCACCGACCCGGCGCTGCGGGGCAAGGCCGGCGTCGCCAACGCCCGCCTGGCCTTCCAGATGTACGAGGACTTCTTCCAGGGCGAGCGCTGGGCCGCGCTCGAGGCCAAGGGCGCGCGCAAGCAGCGGCCGCTGTGGGCCTCCACCGGCGTGAAGAACCCCGACTACGACGACACCATGTACGTCGTCGACCTGGTCGCCGCCGACACCGTCAACACGATGCCCGAGAAGACCCTCGACGCGGTCGCCGACCACGGCGAGGTGCGCGGTGACCGCATCCGGCCGTTCTACGACGACGCCGCCGCTCACATGCAGGCGCTGGCCGACGCCGGCATCGACTACGACGACGTCATCAAGGCCCTCATCAAGGAGGGCGTCGACAAGTTCGTCGTCGCCTGGGACGAGCTGCAGGAGACCCTCGCCGCGTCGCTCGAGGCCGCGCGGGCATGACCGAGGGGCCGGTCGACCCGACGACCACGGACGCCTGGTCACGGCTGACCGGGCTGGCGCAGGCCCCCCGGGCCGACCTGCGCGACGCCCTGACGACGTCGTGGGTCGAGCAGCAGTCGCTGGACGCGGCCGACCTCCACGTCGACCTGTCGAAGAACCTGTTCGACGACGACGTGGAGGCCGCCCTGCTGGCCCTCGCCGACGAGGTGGACCTCGTCGGGCGTCGGGACGCGATGTTCGCCGGCGAGCACATCAACGTCACGGAGGACCGTGCGGTGCTCCACACCGCGCTGCGGCTGCCGCCCGAGGCGACGCTGACGGTCGACGGCACCGACGTCGTGGCCGACGTGCACGAGGTGCTCGCCCGCGTCTACGCCTTCGCCGACCAGGTCCGCTCCGGCGACTGGACGGGCGTCACCGGCAAGCGGATCCAGACGGTCGTCAACATCGGCATCGGCGGGTCCGACCTCGGCCCGGTCATGGCCTACGAGGCGCTCGAGCCCTACCGCCAGGACGGGCTCTCCTGCCGCTTCATCAGCAACATCGACCCGACCGACGCGGGGCAGGCGCTCACCGGGCTCGACCCGGAGACCACGCTCTTCATCGTCTCCAGCAAGACGTTCGGGACGCTGGAGACGCTCACCAACGCGCGCCTGTGCCGGACGTGGCTGCTCGAGCACCTGCCGGCCGGCAGCGACCCGGCCGCCGCGGTCGCGCAGCACTTCGTGGCGGTCTCGACCGCCCTCGACAAGGTCGCCGACTTCGGCATCGACCCCGACAACGCGTTCGGCTTCTGGGACTGGGTCGGCGGGCGCTACTCGATGGACTCGGCCATCGGCCTCTCCCTGGTCGTGGCCATCGGCCCGGAGCACTTCGCCGACCTGCTCGCCGGCTTCCACGCGATGGACGAGCACTTCCACACGATGCCGGCCGAGGACAACGTGCCGCTCAAGATGGGGCTGCTCAACGTCTGGTACACCAACTTCCTCGGCGCCCACACCCACGCCGTCCTGCCCTACTCCCAGCTGCTGCACCGGTTCCCGGCCTACCTCCAGCAGCTGACCATGGAGTCCAACGGCAAGGGCGTGCGGTGGGACGGCGAGGCCGTCGGCTACGACACGGGCGAGGTCTTCTGGGGCGAGCCGGGCACCAACGGCCAGCACGCCTTCTACCAGCTGATCCACCAGGGCACCCGCCTCGTGCCGGCGGACTTCATCGCCTTCGCGCGGCCGGCGTACCCCCTCGTCGACGAGCCCGAGGAGGGCGAGCGCGTCGACGTCCACGAGCTGCTGCTCGCCAACTTCCTGGCGCAGACCAAGGCGCTCGCCTTTGGGCGCACCTCCGACGAGGTGCGCGCCGAGGGCGTCGCTGAGGAGCTCGTCGCCGCTCGCACCTTCCCGGGCAACCGGCCGACCACCTCGATCATGGCGCCGGCGCTCACCCCCGCCGTCCTCGGGCAGCTGGTCGCGCTCTACGAGCACGTCACGTTCGTGCAGGGCGCCGTCTGGGGCATCGACAGCTTCGACCAGTGGGGCGTCGAGCTCGGCAAGCAGCTGGCGCAGGAGCTGCGGCCGGCGGTGGCGGGCGACGCGTCGGTCGCGGCGGAGCAGGACCCCTCCACCCAGTCCCTGATCGCCTACTACCAGGAGCAGCGACGCTGATGGCCTCCACACCCCGCCCCAACCCGCTGCGCGACCCGCAGGACCGCCGGCTGCCGCGCATCGCCGGGCCGTCGAGCCTGGTGCTGTTCGGCGTGACCGGCGACCTGTCGCGCAAGAAGGTCATGCCGGCCATCTACGACCTGGCCAACCGCGGGCTGCTGCCGCCCGGCTTCTCGCTGGTCGGGTTCGCGCGGCGCGACTGGGAGGACCAGGACTTCGCGCAGATCGTCTACGACGCGGTCAAGGCCAACGCGCGTACGCCGTTCCGCGAGGAGGTGTGGCGCCAGCTCTCGGAGGGCTTCCGCTTCGTGTCGGGCAACTTCGACGACGACGAGGCGTTCGACACCCTGCGCCGCACCATGCACGAGCTCGAGGAGGTCCGCGGCACCGGCGGCAACACCGCCTTCTACCTCGCCATCCCGCCGTCGTTCTTCGGCGTCGTGGTCGACCAGCTCAAGGAGCACGGCCTCGCCGAGCAGGCCGCCGACGCCGACGGCGTGCAACCGTGGCGACGCGTCGTGGTCGAGAAGCCGTTCGGCCACGACCTCGAGTCGGCGCGCGAGCTCAACGCCGTGCTCGACGGCGTCTTCCCTCCCGAGTCGGTCTTCCGCATCGACCACTACCTCGGCAAGGAGACGGTGCAGAACATCCTGGCGATGCGCTTCGCCAACAACATGTTCGAGCCGATCTGGAACGCCAACTACGTCGACCACGTGCAGATCACGATGGCCGAGGACATCGGCATCGGCGGCCGGGCCGGCTACTACGACGGCATCGGCGCCGCCCGTGACGTCATCCAGAACCACCTGCTGCAGCTGATGGCACTGGTGGCGATGGAGGAGCCGACGTCGTTCGACGCCGAGAGCCTGCGGTTGGAGAAGCAGAAGGTCCTCTCCTCCGTCGTGCTGCCGTCGCGGCTGGACATCACCACGGCCCGCGGGCAGTACAGCCCCGGCTGGCAGGGCGGCGAGAAGGTGATCGGCTTCCTCGAGGAGGAGGGCATCCGTCGCACGTCCAGGACCGAGACCTTCGCCGCCATCACGCTGCACGTCGACACCCGGCGGTGGGCCGGCGTGCCGTTCTACCTCCGCACCGGCAAGCGCCTCGGCCGCCGGGTCACCGAGGTGGCCGTGGTCTTCAAGAGGGCGCCGCACCTGCCGTTCAACGCGACGTCGACCGAGGAGCTCACCCAGAACGCCCTGGTGATCCGCGTGCAGCCCGACGAGGGCCTGACGATGCGCTTCGGCTCCAAGGTCCCCGGCACGGCGATGGAGATCCGCGACGTCAACATGGACTTCGCCTACGGCGGATCCTTCACCGAGGCGAGCGCCGAGGCCTACGAGCGCCTGATCCTCGACGTGCTGCTCGGCGACCCGCCGCTGTTCCCGCGCCACGAGGAGGTCGAGCTGTCCTGGAAGATCCTCGACCCGATCCTCGAGCACTGGGCCCGCAAGGGGAAGCCGGAGGCCTACCCGTCCGGCACCTGGGGGCCGGAGTCGGCCGACAAGATGCTCGCCCGCGAAGGACGCACCTGGAGAAGGCCATGACGATGTTCGAGCTGCAGAACACCACCTCGTCCAAGATCGCCGCGGAGTTCGTACGCGCCCGCACCCGTGCCGGGTCCCCGGCGATGGGCATGGTGATGACGCTGATCATCGTCGTGCCCGACGAGGACGCCGAGGCCGCGATGCAGGCCGCGCAGCGGGCCTCGCGCGAGCACCCGGCCCGCGTGCTGGGCATCATCCTCGGCGACGCGCGCGGCAAGCCCCAGGTGGACGCGACCGTCGGCACCGGCGGTGGCTGGGGCGGCGAGACCGCGCTCATCCGGTTGCGCGGCGAGGTGGTGCGCTACGCCGAGTCCGTGGTGCTGCCGCTGCTGCTGCCGGACTCCCCCGTGGCGATCTGGTGGCCCACCGAGCCGCCCGACGACCCGGCCGACGACCCGCTGGGGGCGCTGGCGCGGCGACGCATCACCGACTCGGCGGCTGCCACCCGTGGCAAGTCCTCGGTCATGCACCGCCAGTGCCAGTCCTACGCGCCCGGCAACACCGACCTCAGCTGGACGCGCCTCACGCCGTGGCGGGCGCTGCTCGCCGCGGCCCTCGACCAGCACCCGGTCAAGGTGGCGCGCGCCTCGGTCTCGGCCGAGCGGATCAGCCCGAGCGCCGACCTGCTCGTGGCCTGGCTCAACGACCGCCTGCGCGTGCCGGTGGAGCGGCACACCTCCGAGGGGCCGGGGATCACCCAGGTCGTGATGGACACCAAGCAGGGACCGATCACGATCACCCGCGAGGACGGCCGGCTCGCGACGTTCTCCTCCCCCGGCCGCCCGGACCGCCCGGTGGCCCTCAAGCGTCGGGAGGTCCCCGCGCTGCTCAGCGAGGAGCTGCGCCGCCTCGACGAGGACGACGTCTACGCCGCCACCGCCCGCCGGCTCGTCGCGCTCGAGAAGGAGTCCTGACCGCATGACCGACGCCCCCCGGGTCAGCCGGCACCAGGACGCCGACATCCTCGTCGGCGACGTCGCCTCGGCCCTCCTCGACCGGATCGAGACCGCGCAGGCGAGCGGCGACGTCCCGCACGTCGCGCTCACGGGCGGCTCGATCGCCGAGTCGCTGCACCGCGAGCTCGCGCGGCGCGCCCCGGACTCGTCCGTGGACTGGTCCCGCGTGGAGTTCTGGTGGGGTGACGAGCGGTTCGTGTCCGCCGGCTCCCCCGACCGCAACGCGCTCCCGGCCCGCAGCGAGTTCCTCGACGTCGTCGGTGTCGACCCGGCGCACGTGCACGAGGTGCCGTCGAGCGATCAGGTCGCCACCGCCGAGGAGTCGGCCGCGGCCTATGCCGACACGCTGCGGGCCCGTGGCGTCGAGTCGTTCGAGGTGATGATCCTCGGGCTCGGGCCCGACGGGCACTGCGCGTCGCTCTTCCCCGGCCACCCGGGCCTCGCGGTGTCGGGCGTCGCCGTGACGGCCGTCCACGACTCCCCCAAACCGCCGCCCGACCGCGTGACCCTGACCTTCGAGGCGCTCAACCGCGCCCGATCGGTCTGGTTCATCGCCAGCGGCGAGGGCAAGGCCGAGGCCGTCGCCCGCGCCCTGGCCGACGAGGGATCGGTCGAGGAGACGCCGGCGCGCGGGGTCCGCGGTGACGAGACGGTCTGGTGGCTCGACGAACCCGCCGCCTCCGCCCTCCCCGCCCTCCCCGCCCTCCCCGCCTGAACTACACGTGACCGGGCACGTCCTGCCCGTCCTGCGCGCCGACCGGGCACTTCCTGCCCGTCCGGGTCTCCGACCGGGCACGTCCTGCCCGTCCGGTCAGCGCGAGAGGTCGATGTACGTCGGTCGGCGGGCAGCCGCGGCCGCGTGGCCCGCGCGGAGCCGGTCGCTGGCCGCGAGCTCGCGACCGTAGACGTCCTCCTTCGTGAACACGTCCATCTGCCACCCGCGCTCGTCGCGCAACCAGTCGAGCCGTGCTTCGTCGTGCTCGCTCACCTCGTCGCCGTGGTAGGCCTCGCCGTAGTACTCCGCGCCGTAGCGGACGCCGGCGTCGCCGACGTCGATGCGGAACCTCGGGACGCCGGCGTCGTCCTCGACCCAGACCTGCGTCTCGGGCGGCGGGAGGTCGGCGTCGTACCAGTGCAGTCGCAGGGCGCTCTCCGGAGGGGACTCCGCTCCGGCATCACCCAGCGGGGCGAGGGTGCGGAGCTGGCGGATGCCCCGGTGGCCTGCGAACCGAGGCACCTCACGGAGCAGCAGCCCATGGTCGAGCCCGATACGCAGGAAGCCGTCGATGGCGGCGAGGGCGTCGAAGCGCCAGAGCAGGCGGCCGAGGTCGCACGCGGTCCGGAGCGGCGTCGTGACGGTGAGGGCGCCGATCTGCTCGAGGTCGCGGGTGGTGAGCTCGCGGATGCCGCTCGCGACGCCCGGTCGGCGCATCCGGCTGCCCGACCGGCTGAACACGTCGAGCACCGGCATCTCGTGGATCGCCGAACGAGGCAGCGCGTCGACGCCGTGCAGCCATGCCGCGGTGCGGTCGACGACGACCGCGTGCTCGGGGACGACCAGCTCGAGCGCGGCGACGCGGAGTCGGAGGGAGTCCGGCACGGCGGCGGCCACGAAGACGCCACGCAGCACCGGTCGCAGCAGGCCGCGCTCGACCAGGCGTCGCCGCAGGCTCTCACCGACCCCGAGACGGGTCGCCCCAGCGGCCGAGAGGGGACGGTCCAACGGGATCGGCGCGTCGACGCCCAGCGCCTCGACGTCGCGGCACCAGGCGGGCATGACGTGCATCCGGCCAGCCTGCCGCCTGCCGGCGGAGGACGTCGTACGTCATCCACAGCGGCAGGCCCGGACCGGCACGAAGTGCCCGGTCAGCGTTCAGGACGGGCACGAAGTGCCCGGTCAGGGCTCAGGACGGGCACGAAGTGCCCGGTCACGTGAAGTTCAGAAGATGATCTCGCCGGCCTTGCGGCGGCTGCGCAGGAGCGCGACGGCCTCGTCGAGGATGTCGGCCGCCTCGGTCTCGCTGCGACGCTCCTTCACGTAGGCGAGGTGCGTCTTGTAGGGCTCGATCTTCGGCGCCGGCGGCGGGTTCTCGGAGTCGAGGCTCGCCGGCAGGCCGCACTTGGGGCAGTCCCACGAGTCGGGCGCGGCGGCCTCGATCGCGAAGGTGACCACCGAGCGGTGGTCGTGGCTGCAGAAGTAGGTCACCGTCTGCCGGGGCGCCGCCTCTCCACGCTCGGCCTCCCCCATCGGTCCGGCGCCGACCCGACTACCGCGGATCGCGTTTCCACCACCAGCCACGACAACTCCTTCGCCAGAACCTTGGGACAGACAGAGACAGGGACAGTGCGGGGCGGACGATCAGGCGCCGCTGTAGGCCTTGAGCAGGCCCAGGGCGACGATGCAGGCGAACCAGATGACGCCGACGCCGATCGTGAAGCGGTCGAGGTTGCGCTCCGCCACCGAGGATCCGCCCAGGCTGCTGGAGACGCCGCCGCCGAACATGTCGGACAGGCCACCACCGCGGCCCTTGTGGAGCAGCACCAGCAGGATCATGATCGCGCTGGTGATGACCAGCAGGACGGTGAAGAGCGGAATCACGAGCGGAATCCTACGTCACGCCGTCGGGATCCGGTGAGGGGCCTCACAGCACCGGCATGTCGTAGAAGCGGCAGATGCCGCCGAACTCGTCGACCTGCAGGCTCGCGCCGCCGACGAGGCACCCGTCGACGTCCGACTTGTCCATGATCCCGCCCACGTTGGCGGCCTTGACCGACCCGCCGTAGAGGATCCGCAGGCCGTCGGCCGCGGCGTCGCCGTGCACCTCGCGCACCCGCCCACGGATGGCCGCACACACCTCCTGCGCGTCGTCGGGCGTCGCCACCTCGCCGGTGCCGATGGCCCACACGGGCTCGTAGGCGACCACGAGGCCGGCCACCTGCTCGGCGGTGAACCCGTCGAGCGAGCCGTCGACCTGCGTGAGCGTGAACGGCACGTGCTCGCCGGCCTGACGCACGTCGAGGCCCTCGCCCACGCACACGATCGGCGTCATCCCGGCCGCCAGCGACTTGTGAGCCTTGGCGTTGACCAGCTCGTCGCTCTCGTGGTGGTACATCCGGCGCTCGGAGTGGCCGACCACGACGTAGGAGCAGCCGAGCTTGGCCAGCATCGCGGCGGAGATCTCCCCGGTGTAGGCGCCGTTGTCGTGGACCGACACGTCCTGCGCGCCGTAGCGGATCGACAGCCGGTCGCCGTCCACGAGCGTCTGCACCGAGCGCAGGTCGGTGTAGGGCGGCACGACGACGACCTCGACCTTGCCGAAGTCGTGGCGCTTGTCCGCCAGCGTCCAGGCGAGCTTCTGGACCAGCACCACCGCTTCCTGGTGGGTCAGGTTCATCTTCCAGTTGCCCGCCATCAGCGGGGTGCGGGTGTTCTTCGTGCCAGCCACTGCGTCACGCCCTCTCGAGTACTGCGATCCCGGGGAGCTCCTTGCCCTCCAGGAACTCCAGCGACGCGCCACCGCCGGTGGAGATGTGGCCGAACGCGGCCTCGTCGAAGCCCAGCTGGCGCACGGCCGCGGCCGAGTCGCCGCCGCCCACGACGGACAGGCCTCCCGACGAGGTGACCTCGGTGAGCGCCTGCGCCACCGCGCGGGTGCCCTCGGCGAAGGCGGCCACCTCGAACACGCCCATGGGGCCGTTCCAGAAGACCGTCTGCGCGTCGGACAGTGCCGCCGCGAAGGCGGCCGCGGACTCGGGCCCGATGTCGAGCCCGAGCGCGTCGGCGGGGATCTCCGAGGCTGGTACGACGCTGGGCTGGGGCTCGCGGTCGCCCGACGGGAACGCCGTGTCGACCACGACGTCGGTCGGCAGGACGATCTCCACCCCGCGGTCGGCCGCCTCGCTGAGGTAGCGGGTGCACGTGTCGAGCTGGTCCTCCTCGAGCAGGCTCTTGCCGACCTCGTGCCCCTGGGCCTTGAGGAAGGTGAACACCATGCCGCCGCCGATGAGCAGCTTGTCGGCCTTGTCGATCAGGTTGTCGATCACGCCGAGCTTGTCGGAGACCTTCGAGCCGCCGAGGACGACGACGTAGGGGCGCTCCGGGTGCTCGGTGAGCCGGCGCAGCACCTCGACCTCGGCCGCGACCAGGCCGCCCATCGCCGACGGCAGTCGCAGCGCGACCTCGTAGACGCTGGCCTGCCGGCGGTGGACGACGCCGAAGCCGTCCGAGACGAAGGCGTCGGCCAGCTGCGCGAGCTGGTCGGCGAACGCCCCGCGCACGGAGTCGTCCTTGCTCGTCTCGCCGTCGTTGAACCGGACGTTCTCGAGCACGGCGATCCCGCCGTCCTCCAGGCCGGCCACGGTCTCGCTCGCGCTGGCCCCGACCGTGTCGGTGGCGAACGCGACCGGCCGCTCGAGCAGCTCGGAGAGCCGCGCGGCGACCGGCTCGAGGGAGTACCTCGGGTCGGGCGAGCCGTCCGGGCGGCCCAGGTGGGCGGTCACGACCACCCGGGCGCCCGCGTCGGACAGCTGCGTGATGGTCGGCACGCTCGCGCGGATCCGGCCGTCGTCGGTGATGGTGGTGCCGTCGAGGGGCACGTTGAGGTCCGAGCGGACCAGCACGCGCTTGCCCCTCAGGTCACCCAGCGACTCGATGCCTGCGGTGTGGGACATCGAGGTCAGAGCGACGTGCCGACGTGCGTGATCAGGTCGGCGAGGCGGTTGGAGTAGCCCCACTCGTTGTCGTACCAGCCGAGCACCTTGACCTGGTTGCCGATGACCTTGGTCAGCGGGGCGTCGAAGATGCAGGACGCCGGGTCGGTGACGATGTCGGTGGAGACGATCGGGTCGGTGGAGTACTTGAGGAACCGGCCGTCGGCGGCCGCCTTGACGATGTCGTTGACCTCGTCGACCGACGTCTCGCGGCTGGCCTCGAACGTGAGGTCGGTGGCCGAGCCGGTGGGCACCGGGACGCGCATGGCGTAGCCGTCGAGCTTGCCCTTGAGCTCGGGGAGCACCAGGCCGATGGCCTTGGCGGCACCCGTCGAGGTCGGCACCATGTTGAGCGCGGCGGCGCGGGCGCGGCGCGGGTCCTTGTGGATGTTGTCCTGGAGGTTCTGGTCCGCGGTGTAGGCGTGGATGGTCGTCATCAGGCCCTTGTTGATGCCGAGGCCGTCGTGGAGCGCCTTCGCCATGGGCGCGAGGCAGTTGGTCGTGCACGACGCGTTGGAGATGACGGTGTGCTGGGCCGGGTCGTAGAGCTCGTGGTTGACGCCCATCACGATGGTGATGTCCTCGTTGGAGGCGGGCGCCGAGATGATGACCTTCTTGGCGCCGGCGTCGACGTGGGCCTTGGCCTTGGTGGCGTCGGTGAAGAAGCCGGTGGACTCGACGACGACGTCGACACCGAGGTCGCCCCACGAGAGGTTGGCCGGGTCGCGCTCGGCCGACACGGCGATCTTCTGGTCACCGACCATGATCGAGGTGTCGTCGCTCGACACGTCGGCGTCGAGGCGGCCGAGGATGGAGTCGTACTTGAGCAGGTGCGCCAGGGACGCGTTGTCGGTCAGGTCGTTGACGCCGACGATCTCGATGTCGGCGCCGGAGGCGCGGACGGCGCGGAAGAAGTTGCGGCCGATGCGGCCGAAGCCGTTGATGCCTACGCGGACGGTCATGGGTGCATGTCTCCTAGGTGGGGCCTTCGGTGACCCCGTCGACAACTCTGGCCTTCGGTGACCAGCATCACCGAGCCTATCGGCTGCCGACCGGCCCCCGGACCGGGGTCGCCCACGCTACGGACAGGTAACTTTGGATCGATCCAAGACCGTCACCCTCCGGTCACCCGTACGTCGCCCGGGTGACGATCCGGCGCCGCCGGGCAGCGCGCTCAGGCGTCCTCGGCGAGCATCTCCGGCGTCAGGGACGCCTCGGTGTCGGGGATGCCGAGCTCCTCGGCGCGCTTGTCGGCCATCGCGAGCAGGCGGCGGATCCGCCCGGCGATCGCGTCCTTGGTGAGCACCGGGTCGTGGAGCTGGCCGAGCTCCTCGAGGGAGGCCTGCTTGTGCTCGAGCCGCAGGTGCCCGGCCTGGCGGAGGTGGTCGGGGATCTCCTCGCCGAGGATCTCCAGCGCACGGTCGACGCGGGCGCCCGCCGCGACCGCGGCCCGGGCGGACCGGCGCAGGTTGGCGTCGTCGAAGTTGGCCAGCCGGTTGGCCGTCGCGCGGACCTCGCGGCGCATCCGCCGCTCCTCCCAGGCCATCAGCGACTCGTGGGCGCCGAGGCGGGTGAGCAGCGCGCCGATGGCGTCGCCGTCGCGGATCACGACGCGGTCGACCCCGCGCACCTCGCGCGCCTTGGCGGAGATGCCGAGGCGACGGGCGACGCCCACGATCGCGAGGGCGGCCTCGGGGCCGGGGCAGGTGATCTCGAGGGAGGACGAGCGCCCCGGCTCGGTGAGCGAGCCGTGGGCGAGGAAGGCACCCCGCCACGCGGCCACGGCGTCGCAGCCGCCGCCGCTGACGACGGCCGGCGGCAGGCCACGCACCGGGCGGCCGCGCTGGTCGAGCAGGCCGGTCTGCCGCGCGAGCGCCTCACCGTCCTTGGTGACCCGGACGATGTAGCGGCTGCCCTTGCGGATGCCGTTGCCCTGCACCATGACCACGTCGGAGGGGTGGCCGTAGACCTCGGAGATGTCGGTGCGCAGCCGGCGAGCGGCGGCGCCGGTGTCGAGCTCGGCCTCCACGACGATGCGGCCGCTCACGATGTGCAGTCCGCCGGCGAAGCGGAGCATCGAGGCGACCTCGGCCTTGCGGCAGCAGGTCTTGGTGATCTGGGTGGAGGCGAGCTCTGCCTTCACCTGTGCCGTCATTGCCATGGGCGGAATCCTGCCATGCGGGTCAACGACCCTCGCGCGCTCGGGTCAGCCCTCGTCGACGATCCGGCGGAAGGCGGCCGCGAGGCGGTCGGGATCGTGACGCGGCTCCCCCGGCACGGCGATGTCGTCCACCACCAGCCGGGCTCCCCGGTCGGTGACGACCGTCTCGAGCTGCTCGCGGTCGCCGACCAGTGAGGACGCGTCGACGACGACGGCGTGCACGGTCAGGTCGGGTGCGTGCTCGAACAGCGCGGCGAGGTGGTCGGCCGGGCCGAAGCCGGTGGTCTCCCCCGCCTGGGCCTCGAGGTTGAGCACCACCACGAGGCGTGCCTCGGTCTCCGCCAGGGCGCGGCGCAGGCCCGGCACCATGAGGTGCGGGATCACCGAGCTGAACCAGGACCCGGGGCCCAGCACGACCCACTCGGCGGCCAGGATCGCCTCCACCGCCTCGGCGCACGCCTGCGGGTCCTCGGGGACCAGGGCGACCGACTCGATCTGCCCGGCCGTGGTCGCGACCTCCACCTGGCCGCGTACGACGCTGACGGCCGCCGGCTGAGCGGGGTCCGCGCCGCGGACGCGGGCCGTGATGTCCATCGGCGTGGTGGCCATCGGCAGCACCCGCCCGTGGGCGCCGAGCAGCCGGCCCACCCAGTCGAGCGCGCGGACGTGGTCGCCCATCAGCTCCCACAGGCCGACGATGAGCAGGTTGCCGATGACGTGGCCGTTCATCTCGCCCTGACCGGCGAACCGGTGCTGGATGACGTCGGCCCAGGTGCGGCCCCACTCGTCGTCGCCGCACAGCGCGGCCAGCGCCATCCGCAGGTCGCCCGGGGGCAGGACGCCGAACTCGCCACGCAGCCGGCCCGACGAGCCGCCGTTGTCGGCGACGGTCACCACTGCGGTCAGGTCGTCGATGGTGAGGTCGTCCTTGAGGCGGCGCAGCGCCGACAGGGTGGCGAAGAGGCCGTGACCGCCGCCGAGGGCCACCGCGGCCTGCGCGGTGTCGCGGGCCACGTCACTCCCTGCCGAGGTCGCGGTGGGAGGTGCTGACGTCGTAGCCCGCCTCCCGCATCAGGCCGGCGATGGCCTCGGTCATCGCCACGCTGCGGTGCTTGCCGCCGGTGCACCCGACGGCGACCTGCATGAAGCGCTTGCCCTCGTGGAGGTAGCCCTCGGCGATGGTGCGCAGCACCGGGAGGTACTGCTCGAGGAAGGTCCCGGCGCCCGGCTGCGAGAGGACGTAGGCGGCGACGTCGGGGTCGCGGCCGTTCTGCGGCCGCAGCTCGGGGACCCAGTGGGGGTTGGGCAGGAACCGCATGTCGGCGACCCAGTCGGCGTCGACGGGGATGCCGTACTTGAAGCCGAAGCTGATGACGGTCACCTTGAGCCGCGTCGTGGTCGCGGTGCCGAAGAGCTCGGTGATCTTGTCCTGCAGCTGGTGCACGTTGTAGTTGGACGTGTCGAGCAGCACGTCGGCGTCGCCGCGGATCTCGGCCATCGCCCCGCGCTCGCGCTGGAGGCCGTGGAGCAGGCGGCCGCTGCCCTGCAGCGGGTGGGGGCGACGTGCCGCCTCCTGGCGGCGGACCAGGACGTCGTCGGTCGCCTCGAGGAACAGCAGCGTCGTGGGCCGGCCGGTGACCTGCTGGTGGCGGTTGGCCTGGAGCGAGTCGAAGAACGACCCGGACCGGACGTCGACGACCACCGCGATCGGCTGGTGGATGCCCTTGCTGTCGTCGACGAGGCGTACGACGTCGCGCACCAGCGTCGGCGGGAGGTTGTCGACCACGAAGTAGCCGAGGTCCTCCAGCTCCTTGGCCGCGGTGCTGCGTCCGGCGCCGGTCATGCCGGTGACGATGACCAGCTCGCCGGGGGTCGGCTCGGGCATTCAGTCGTCCTCCAGGATCTCGCCGGTGGCGGTGTTGACCGCCGGCTCTCGGGGTGCAGTCTTGCGGGTCGCGTCGGCCTTCGCGACCGCGTCCTTGATGGCGGTCGCCGTGCGGGGGCCGATGCCCGGCACGAGCGCGATCTGGTCGGCCTCGGCCTCGCGGAGCTTCTTGAGCGAGCCGAAGTGCTTGAGCAGCGTCTTGCGCCGCACCTCACCGAGGCCCGGCACGTCGTCGAGCATGCTCTCCACCATCGACTTGGACCGGCGGCCGCGGTGGTGGGTGATGGCGAACCGGTGGGCCTCGTCGCGGATGCGCTGGAGCAGGTAGAGGCCCTCGCTGGTGCGCGCCATGATGACCGGGTCCTCCTCCCCCGGCAGCCACACCTCCTCGAGCCGCTTGGCCAGGCCGCACACCGGGATGTCGTTGAGCCCGAGCTCGGCGAGGGCCTGCTGCGCGGCCGCCACCTGCGGCGGCCCACCGTCGACGACGACCAGCGACGGGGCGTACGCGAACTTGCGCGGGCGGCCGGTGTCCGGATCGATCAGCATGGGGCCGGAGTCGGTGGCCACCGTCTCGCTGCGTGCCTGCTCGTCGAGGAGGCGACGGAACCGCCGGGTGATCACCTCGTGCATCGACGCGACGTCGTTCTGGCCGTCGACGCCGCGGATGACGAACCGGCGGTACTCCGACTTGCGGGCCAGCCCGTCCTCGAAGACCACCATCGAGGCGACGACCTCGGTGCCCTGGAGGTTGGAGACGTCGTAGCACTCGATCCGCAGCGGCACCTCGTCGAGGCCGAGGGCCTGCTGGATCTCCTCGAGCGCCCGGTTGCGGGTGGTGAGGTCGCTGGCGCGCTTGGTCTTGTGGAGCGCCAGCGCCTGCAGGGCGTTGGTCGCGACGGTCTGCTGCAGGTCGCGCTTGTCGCCGCGCTGCGGGACCCGGATGGCGACCTTGCTGCCGCGCCGCTCGCCGAGGAGCTCCTCGAGGACGTCGTGGTCGGGCGGCAGGGCCGGCACCAGGACCTCGCGCGGGATGGAGTCGGACTCACCGCCGTAGAGCTGGAGCAGGAAGTCCTGCACGAGCTCGGGGGTGCCGCCCTCGTCGGTGCGGTCGGCCACCCACCCCCGCTGTCCGCGGATCCGCCCGCCGCGGACGTAGAAGATCTGCACGGCCACCTCGAGCGGGTCCTCCGCCAGGGCGATCACGTCGGCGTCGGTGCCGTCGCCGAGGACCACCGCCTGCTTCTCGAGGGCCCGGTTGAGGGCCCCGAGGTCGTCACGCAGCCGGGCGGCCTTCTCGAAGTCGAGCGCCTCCGAGGCGGCGTACATCTCGCGCTCGACGCGCCGGGTGAACGCCGCGGTGTTGCCGCCCATGAAGTCGCAGAAGTCGTCCACGATCTCGCGGTGCTCCTCCGCGGTGACGCTGCCGACGCAGGGGGCGGAGCACTTGTCGATGTAGCCGAGGAGGCACGGCCGGCCGATCTGCGCCGAGCGCTTGAAGACGCCGTTGCTGCACGAGCGCATCGGGAAGACGCGCAGCAGCAGGTCGACGGTCTCGCGGATGGCCCACGCGTGGCTGTAGGGGCCGAAGTAGCGGGTGCCCTTGCGCTTGGCGCCGCGGCCGACCATCACCCGGGGGAACTCCTCGCCCACCGTGACGGCGAGCCAGGGGTAGGACTTGTCGTCGCGGTACTTGACGTTGAACCGCGGGTCGAACTCCTTGATCCAGCTGTACTCCAGCTGGAGCGCCTCGACCTCCGTGTCGACGACCGTCCACTCCACGCTCGCGCCCGTGGTGACCATGCTGGCCGTGCGCGGGTGCAGGTTGCCGATGTCCTGGAAGTAGGACGAGAGGCGTGAGCGGAGGCTCTTGGCCTTGCCGACGTAGATGACGCGACCCTTGGCGTCGCGGAACCGGTAGACCCCCGGACTGGTCGGGATCGACCCCGGCGCAGGGCGGTAGGAGCTCGGGCTTGCCACCCGACAACCCTACGGGCGGCCCCCGACACCGGAGGCCGCCCGGTGGGTCACCGGAGGACGGGGATCGGCCGCTACTTCACCTTCTGCGGGCGCGACCGCAGCGAGACGGTCTGGTAGCCGGCCCGGCGTCCCGTGACCTTGACCACCAGCTTCCTGCCGCGCATGGCACGGGTCACCTCGAGCGAGCGCTTGTTCGCCTTCTTGACGGCCTTCTTGCCGAGGTACCACCGGTAGGTCAGCCGCGTCCCGGCGCTCCAGCCCGTCACCGTGGCGACTACACGCTTGCCGACCTTGGCCTTGCCGCCGATCTTCGGCCGGGAGGTGACGAGCACGCCCGGCGCCACCTGCGCCGTGGAGCCGGACCGGGCGAAGGTGGTCGTGGCGTAGCCGGCGGCCCGCGGGTACTCGCTGACCTGGATCGTCGCGCCGACGTCGGCGGGGCCAGGCTGGTAGGTCCGGGCGGTCGCGCCCGGGATCGGCGTGCCGTTGCGGATCCACTGGTAGGCGGCGGAGTAGTCCGCGGGCTTCTGGCTGTCGTAGTTGACCCAGTCCAGCCCGGTCGCGGTCAGCGTGCCGCCGAGCCGCGCGTCGCCGGTGATCAGCGGAAGGCGCTGCGCGCCCTGGGCGTACCAGGCCGCCGGGGCGACCGTCTGCGGCGCGGAGGTCCGCGACGTAGGGTCCAGCCCGGGTGCGTACGCCGTCACCACCGCGCTCAGCGCGCCGCCGGCCATGGCCGGGGTCGGGCGGAAGGCGCGGTCCTCGGCGCCCGGGACGGGCTGGCCGTCGATCAGCCACTGGTAGCGGTAGCCGGCGGGCGCGGGGCTGAAGCCGGACGGCGTGACCGTGACCTCGCGCAGGGCGGTCGCCGCGCCGACGCTGGCGGTGCCGCCCCCGACGGACGCGGCTGCGGGCGTACGCGTGATGGTCACGGTGGCGCCGCTGCCGCGCACGGTCAGCGTGCCGGAGTTGGTCCACGCCTCGTCACGCTGCAGGGCGCCGTCGTTGCTGGCGTCCGGCTTGCGGAGGAAGGCGCCGGCCTCCTCGTTCTCCCGCTCGACGACGATCCCGGGCGAGTAGGTCTGGCCGTAGCGGACCGTGGAGCTGCTGGTCGTGTAGTAGGTGCCGGCGTCGCCGCCGCCGCCGTTGCGCAGGTCGACGAAGTGCCGCAGGCCCGTGTCGGGGTCGATGAAGGTGACGCTGCGCAGCCCGCTCGTCGCCCCGCGGGAGGCGAGGGTCCAGGTGCCGCCGGCGGTGCCGTCGACGACCTCGCCGGGGGCGGTGATGCCCTGCTCCCACCGGTAGACGGTGCCGAGCACCGGGTTGGCGAAGCCGGACGGGCCCGCGCCCATCACCTCGTAGAGGTTGCCGTACTCGGCGGCGGCGGTGTTGGCGTGCTCGAGGCTCACGTTGTGGCCGTACTCGTGCTCCAGGACGATCCGGAAGTCGGCTCTGGCCTCGGCCTGGAGGATGACGGGTCCGCCGCTGGCGAACGACGAGCCCAGCCGGGCGCGGCCGCCGACCGTGCCGCCGCAGCCGTCGGGCACGACGACGACCAAGTGGTTGGGTGACGACCCGGAGAAGTCGACGCCCGGGAACGCCTGGCTGCCGACGCTGGCGGCGATGGCACCGAAGTCGGCGCCGCCCGCGCCGAGGCCGCAGCCGGACGCGGTGGAGCCCGCGGCCGACGCGACGGGCACGACCGGTGACGCCGTCGTCCAGGACGGGATCTGGCCGCCCGACTCACGCACCCAGTACTGCTGGGCGCCGGCGAGGCCGTCGAGGATCTGCGCGTCGGTCAGTCCGACCGCGCCGAAGTTGGTCACCCTGGCGACGTACGTCGCGTGGTTGGTCGGTCCGGCGGACGGACCGGGCGATGCCACGCGGGCGCTCACCACCTCCAGCGGCGTGCCGTCGGCGGCGGCCCGGCTGAGCGCGCCGGCCCGCGCCGGACCGGTCAGCGTCCTGCCCTCGCCCGTGCCCGGTGCGGCCAGCATGCCGGTGAAGTCCGACAGCGGGTCGGCGGTGAACCCGTCGGCCAGCTCGACCTCGGTCCCGGAGGGCAGCAGCAGCGAGTAGCGGTCCGGGTCGCCGCCCTCGCCGGCCACCACCAGGACCGTGCCGGTGACGTCGAGGGTGTCGCGCGACGTCCCGCCGGGGGCGGACGCGCCACCCTGGGCCGGGGTCAGCAGCGCCGCTGCGACGGCGACCGCGGTGGCGACCGTGAGACGTGCTCGGACAGCCGTCGAGACCATGTGGTGCTCCCCCTGCGCGTGCCCCCCGTCAGGGCAGTCGCGGGCATTCTGTCCCAGAGCACGGCCTCCTGCACCCGGACCCGCAGGTCGCCCGCAGGAGTTGCGTCAGGCGCGGGTGATGGAGTCCCCGTCGACCGTGATCTCGACCGCCTCGAGGGGCGCCGAGGCCGGGCCGGACAGCGGCGAGCCGTCCTCCAGCGAGAAGCGGCTGGCGTGGCAGGGACACGGGATCTCGCCCTCGCTGCTGGTCTCCACGAGGCAGCCCTGGTGGGTGCACACGGCGGAGAACGCCTTGAAGTCACCCTCCGTCGGCTGGGTCACGACGACCTTGGCGCCGGTCACCACGAGGCAGCCGCCGACCGGTACGTCGGCGGCGCTGGCCAGCGCCTCGCCACCCGCCGCCCCGCCGCTCTCCTCCTCGGTGGGCTCGCCGGTCGGCTCGTCGCCACCCGACGTGGCGGGGTCGGTCGCGCTGGTGTCGTCGTCGGAGCCGCACGCGGCCAGGACGGGGACACCGAGGGCGACCGCGGCGGAACCGGACAGGGCACGACGTCTGTTGATCGTGGTCATGCGAGCGACCCTAGCCAGCGCACCTGTGAGGAGACTGTGACTACGACGACTTCTTGGCGGCGGCTCGCTTGACCGGTGCCTTCCTCGCGGGAGCCTTGGTGGTCGCCTTGGTGGTCGCCTTGCGCGTCGCGGTCTTGCGGGCGGGCACGGACGCCGCGGCCGCGGCCCGTCGCGGGGCGCCGGGCTGCTTGGCCCCGCGGCCCTCGAGGATCGGCTTGAGGAACGCGCCGGTGTGGCTCTCCGCGACCGCCGCCACCGCCTCGGGCGTGCCCTCCGCGACGACGAGGCCGCCGCGCGACCCGCCCTCGGGCCCCATGTCGATGAGCCAGTCAGCCGTCTTGATGACGTCGAGGTTGTGCTCGATGACGAGGACCGTGTTGCCCTTGTCGACCAGGCCGGACAGCACGTGGAGCAGCTTGCGGATGTCCTCGAAGTGCAGGCCGGTGGTCGGCTCGTCGAGGACGTAGACGGTGCGGCCGGTGGACCGCTTCTGCAGCTCGCTCGCCAGCTTGACGCGCTGCGCCTCGCCGCCGGACAGCGTCGTGGCCGGCTGGCCGAGCCGGACGTAGCCGAGCCCGACCTCGCCGAGTGTCTGCATGTGGCGGGAGATCGCCGGGACGGCGGCGAAGAAGTCGGCCGCCTCCTCGATCGGCATGTCGAGGACCTCGGCGATCGTCTTGCCCTTGTAGTGGACCTCGAGCGTCTCGCGGTTGTAGCGGGCGCCGTGGCACACCTCGCACGGGACGTAGACGTCGGGCAGGAAGTTCATCTCGATCTTGATCGTGCCGTCGCCGGAGCACGCCTCGCAGCGGCCGCCCTTGACGTTGAACGAGAACCGGCCCTGGAGGTAGCCGCGCATCTTGGCCTCCGGGGTGGAGGCGAAGAGCCGGCGGATGTGGTCGAAGACGCCGGTGTAGGTGGCGGGGTTGGACCGCGGGGTGCGGCCGATCGGCGACTGGTCGACGTGGATGACCTTGTCGACGTGCTCGAGGCCCGAGATCTTGGTGTGCCGCCCGGGGACCGTGCGGGCGTTGTAGATCTGCTTGGCCAGCGAGGTGTAGAGGATGTCGTTGACCAGCGTCGACTTGCCGGAGCCGGAGACGCCCGTGACCGCGGTGAAGACGCCGAGCGGGAAGCTGACGTCGACGTTCTGCAGGTTGTGCTCGCGCGCGCCGTGGACCGTGAGCTCACGGCCCTTGGTGCGCGGGCGGCGTACGGCGGGGACGGGGATCTCGCGGCGACCGCTGAGGTATTGCCCGGTCATCGAGTCGGGGTGAGCCAACAGGTCCTCGACGGACCCGGAGTGGACGACCTGGCCGCCGTGCTCGCCGGCGCCCGGGCCGATGTCGACGACCCAGTCGGCGACGCGCACGGTGTCCTCGTCGTGCTCGACGACGATGAGGGTGTTGCCGAGGTCCTTGAGCCGGATCAGCGTCTCGATGAGCCGCTGGTTGTCGCGCTGGTGGAGGCCGATGGACGGCTCGTCGAGGACGTAGAGCACACCGACCAGGCCGGCACCGATCTGCGTCGCGAGCCGGATGCGCTGGGCCTCGCCGCCGGACAGCGACCCGCTGGGCCTGTCGAGGGAGAGGTAGTCGAGGCCGACGTCGAGCAGGAAGCGCAGGCGCTCCTGGATCTCCTTGAGCACCCGCTCACCGATCTGGCGCTCACGGGTGGAGAGCTCGACGGTGCGGAGGTACTCGGCCGTCTCGTCGATCGACATGGCGCAGACCTCGGCGATGTTCTTGCCGCCCTGGTCCTTGGCGCCGAGGGTCACCGACACCGAGACCGGCTTGAGCCGGGTGCCTTGGCACGCGGGGCACGGGACCTCGCGCATGAAGCCCTCGAAACGCTCGCGGCTCGTGTCGGACTCGGCCTCCTTGTGGCGCCGCTCGACGTAGGGGCGCACGCCCTCGAAGGCGGCGTAGTAGGCCCGCTCGCGGCCGTAGCGGTTGCGGGTGACGACGTGGACCTTGGTCTTGTGGCCCTCGAGCAGGGACGTGCGCGCCTTGGGCGTCAGCTGGTCCCACGGCGTGTTGAGGTCGAAGCCCAGCTCCTCGCCGAGCGCGTTGACGAGCCGGAGGAAGTAGTCGGCGACGTGCGCGCCGCTCCACGGCGCGATGGCACCCTCGCCGAGGGTGGCGCCGGGGTTCGGCACGACGAGCTCGGGGTCGACCTCCATCTTGGTGCCGAGGCCCGAGCAGACCTGGCACGCACCGAAGGGCGAGTTGAACGAGAACGAGCGCGGCTCGAGGTCGTCGGTGTCGATGGTGTGGTCGTTGGGGCACGCCATCTTCTCCGAGAACCGCATCTCGCGACCGGGGTCCTTGGCGTCGAGGTCGACGAAGTCGACGACGACGAGGCCACCGGCGAGCCCGAGCGCGGTCTCCACCGAGTCGGTCAGCCGGCGCTTGGACGACTCCTTGACCGCGAGCCGGTCGACCACGACCTCGATCGTGTGCTTGAGCTTCTTGTCGAGCACGGGGGGCTCGTCGAGGGTGTGCGTCTGGCCGTCGACGCGCGCGCGGCTGAAGCCCTGCTGCTGGAGCTGGCGGAAGAGCTCGACGTACTCGCCCTTGCGGCCGCGGATGACCGGGGCGAGCACCTGGAACCGGCGACCCTCCTCCAGCGACAGGATGCGGTCGACGATCTGCTGCGGCGTCTGGCGCTCGATCGGCGCACCGCAGGTCGGGCAGTGGGCGCGGCCGGCCCGGGCGTAGAGCAGGCGGAGGTAGTCGTAGACCTCGGTGATTGTGCCGACGGTGGAGCGCGGGTTCTTCGAGGTGGACTTCTGGTCGATGCTGACCGCGGGGCTGAGGCCCTCGATGAAGTCGACGTCGGGCTTGTCCATCTGACCGAGGAACTGGCGCGCGTAGGCGGACAGCGACTCGACGTAGCGACGCTGGCCCTCGGCGAAGATCGTGTCGAAGGCGAGGCTGGACTTGCCCGACCCGGACAGGCCCGTGAAGACGATGAGCGAGTCGCGCGGCAGGTCGAGCGAGACGTCCTTGAGGTTGTGCTCGCGGGCGCCCCGGATGATGAGCTGGTCGGCCACTGTGGTCCTCGTTCTGGCAGCGTGGTGGAGTCGAACACATGTTCGTCTCGATGGGCGCGGAGGGTCAACCCGGCGCGCCGTTCCACCTTCTCACGCAGCACCGACAGCGGGGCCATCGAGCACCCGCTCGGGTGGACGGTGCACGCTGGACGGTGGTGGCACGATGGGCCTGTGATCGACGTCCCGCGACCGTCCCCCGACCTGCTGGTCGACGCCGATCGAGCGCTCGTCCGCACGGTCGACCAACTCTCCGACTCCCAGTATGCCGAGCCCTCACAACTCCCCGGCTGGTCGCGCGCCCACGTCGTCGCCCACCTGGCGCTCAACGCGGAGGCGCTGGCGGGCGTGCTGCACGGGGCCCACCTCGGTCAGCCCCGGCCGATGTACGCCTCCCCCGAGGCGCGCGACACCGACATCGAGGCGCTCGCCGCCGCCGACCCCGGAGAGGTCCGCGAGCGGTTCCTCGCCTCGCAGGGGCAGTTCCGGCAGGCGCTCGAGGCGATGACCGAGGGCGACTGGGACGGACGGTTCGAGCGGACGCCGGGCGGCCCGTCGTTCGGGCTCGCCAACGTCGCGCCCATGCGGCTGCGGGAGGTCGAGGTCCACCACGCCGACCTGGGCGCCGGCTACGCCGCCGCCGACTGGCCGGAGGGGTTCCGCCGGCTGCTGCTCGACTCGATGGCCAAGCGGCCCTTCCCCGCACCCTTCGACGTACGCGCCACCGACCTCGACGGCACCTGGCACCTCGGCCGGGCCGGTGACCAGCGCGGTGACCAGCGCGACGGTGCTGTCGTGCCGGTGGTCACGGGCACGTCGTCCGACCTCGGCTGGTGGCTGACCGGCCGGGGTGCCGGCCAGGGACTCACGACCGACGCCGACCAGCTCCCGGAGGTGCACCCGTGGTGAACGAGTCCTACACCGGCCGGGTCTCCCCCGGCGGCCCGCCGGACGTGCGCCGGCTCGGCTGCCTGAGCCTGACCAAGGTCGCGGTCGACCCCGACATGTCCAACAACTGCTACCTGCTCCACTGCGCCGAGACCGACGAGGTGGTCCTCGTCGACGCCGCGGCCGAGCCCGACCGGTTGCTCGAGCTCATCGGCGACCGCTCCCTCACCTCGATCGTCACGACCCACCAGCACTGGGACCACCACCGCGCGCTCGCGGCCGTGAAGGCGGCGCACCCGGGGGCCACCGTTGTCGCCGGGGCGCCCGACGCCGACGCCATCGAGGAGCAGACCGGGGTGAGCGTCGACCGCCGCGTCGGCGAGGGCGACAAGATCGCCGTCGGCACCTGCGACATGACCGTCATCCCGGTCGCCGGCCACACGCCGGGCTCGATCTGCCTCGTCCTCGACGACGAGGTCGTCGCGCCGACACCTCACCTCTTCACCGGCGACTGCCTGTTCCCCGGCGGGGTGGGGGCGACCCGGGGCGACGCAGAGGCCTTCCGACAGCTCATCGGGGACGTCGAGACGAAGATCTTCGGCCGGCTCCCCGACGAGACGTGGTTCTACCCCGGCCACGGCGACGACGGCCGGCTCGGCGACGAGCGGCCCTCCCTCGGCGAGTGGCGGGCCCGCGGCTGGTGACGCTGGTCCTCGACCGCCGTGGCAGGCTGGAGGCATGAGCACGCGTGAGCTGACCCTGGCGGACTTCGAGGAGACGGTGAGCGGTGAGGGCATCGTCCTCGTCGACTTCTGGGCCGCCTGGTGCGGCCCCTGCCGCCAGTTCGCCCCCGTCTACGAGAAGGCGTCGGAGGAGCACCCGGACATCGTCTTCGGCAAGGTCGACACCGAGGCCGAGCAGCAGCTGAGCCAGATGGCCGCGATCACCTCGATCCCCACGCTGATGCTGTTCCGCGACGGGGTCCTGCTGTTCAACCAGGCCGGCGCCCTGCCGCCGCAGGCTCTCTCCGGCGTGATCGCCCAGGCCCGTGAGCTCGACATGGACGCCGTCCGCCAGGAGCTGCAGGCCGCCCAGGCAGCCGCCGGCGACGCCCCGCAGGACGAGGTGGGCCTCGACGACTTCGCCGCCGCGCACAGCCAGGGGGCCTACGTCGTCGACGTGCGCGAGGCCGACGAGGTGGCCGGCGGTCGCGTCCCCGGCGCGGTCCACATCCCGATGAACGAGGTGCCCGGCCGCGTCGCCGAGCTGCCGAAGGACCAGCCCGTCTTCGTCATCTGCCAGTCCGGCGGCCGCAGCCGCCAGGTCACCGACCACCTCCGCGCGCAGGGCGTCCCGGCCGTCAACGTGGCCGGCGGCACGGGCGGCTGGGCGCAGCGCGGCTGGCCGCTCGAGCGCTGAGCCGTCGCGGCTGGCCTCGCCGCGAGGTCAGAGCATCCGGCGCAGGATCGCCGGCCGCAGGTTGGTGAACAGGTGCGCCGCCAGGGCCACGAAGAAGGCGACGTGCGCGCCGACGTGCAGCGGCAGCCAGGCGTCGTCCCCGGTGCCGACCAGCAGCAGCCCGGAGACGGGTACGACGACGAGCAGCAGGAGCAGCGCGCGCTCGGTCCAGTGCACGAGCCGCCGGTCGGCGGCCGAGAGGTGCTCGGACCAGGGCGGCAGGCCGGCGACCCTGCGCCACAGCGGGCGAACGACGCCGAGCGCGAGCACCGTCAGCCCGAGCAGCAGGTGGAGCTCGGCGAGGTCGAACCCGCCGCCGAGCAGGTCGTAGTCGTCGGCGCGGGCCTCGCACCGGTCCTCGAGCCGGTCGAGCCGCTCCTCGAAGGCGTCGCTGGTGTCGCCGCCGCTGCGGTCCTCCCCCGGCGGGTCGCACTCACCGTCGAGGTCGAGGTTGTAGCCGACGGCGAACTGCGCGCCCACGGCGGCGACGGTCAGCCAGTGCAGGACCTTCTGCGAGGGGCGGTAGCCGCGGGTCTCCGCGACCGGCTCGGTGCTGGTGGACACGCGCAGATGCTAGGGCGTACGCCGAGGTGCCGCAGGCCCTCGAGGGGTGGGATAGCCTCGGCGCGTGCTGATCAGCGACTCCCGGAAGGTCCTCTTCGTCCACGTTCCCAAGACCGGCGGGGTGTCGGTCGAGGAGACCGTGAAGGAAGCGTGTCCGGACGCCCGGAAGGCGCGTACCCCGATCGGTCGGCACGCCACGCTCGGCAAGATCATCAAGCACGAGCCGCAGGTGCTCGACTACTGGACCTTCGGCTTCGTGCGCAACCCGTGGGCCCGGATGGTGTCGTGGTACTCGATGATCTCCGCGTGGGACCGCCGGCACGGCCCGCGGAGCGGCAAGCCGCAGGACGTCAAGCACCACTCGATGCGCGACGGCAACGACATGTGGCGCGCCGCGGCGGCCTACTCCGGCTTCGACGAGTTCGTGATGCGCGGCACCGAGGAGCTCCCGCGGGTGGGCGTCCCGCAGATCACCTACCTGCGGGCTCGCCGGCACGGCCGGGAGGTCGACTTCATCGGCCGCACCGAGAACTTCGTCGCGGACCTGCAGAAGGTGCAGGTGCAGCTCGGCCTCGAGCCGTCCACGCCGCCGCACAAGAACAAGTCCAAGCACGGGACCTACCACGACTACTACACCGACGAGACGCGCCAGCGGGTCGCCGAGGTCTACGCCGAGGACATCGACCTGTTCGGCTACACCTACTGAGACAGGCCGGGCAGGCGGGTGCCGCGGGCACCTGACCAGGTGCCCGTGTCGGCGAGCCGGCGCCAGACGTCGTACTCCGGCTCGAAGTGGGCGACCAGCGCCTCCCGCGTCGCCGGGGTGAGCTCGCCACGCTCGGCCGACGAGGCGTTGCGGCGCTCGAACTCCAGCGGCACGCCGACGCGCTCGCTGAACCACGCCGACCACACCTCGGGGTGCTCCACGCTGAGGACCCGGTCGACCGCGACCGCGCCCTGGGCGTGGATGAACCTCGCGGGCCGGCCCTGAGGCACCGGTGCGTCCGGGTCTCCGGCGAGGTAGTGCCGCGCGAAGTCCTCGAACGACATCTCGGCCGTCGAGCGGCGGCTGTCCTCGCGGGCCCGGTAGCGCCACCACGACTCCAGCCAGGCCACCGGCTCGCGGAACATCGTGACCAGCTCGTAGGAGTCGCGGGGGTGCCCGTGCACGGCGAGCTCGGGCGCCTTGGTGTGCACGAACCCGCGCGCCGGCAGGTGCTTGCGGCCGGGCGGGGAACTGACCGACTCGGTGGCGTACGGCGCCAGCGCGCGCTCCAGGGTCGTGCTCGCGGTCTTCGGCAGCGCGAGGAGCACGAAGTCCCTGCCGGGGCCGAGACCGAGGAACGTCATCACGCGCCGATCATCCCCCATCGGCTCCCCATCGGCTGCGCCTGTCACGCGTGCGTGGGCTAGCCTCGCGCCCGTGCTGATCTCCGACGCCAGGCGGGCACTGTTCGTGCACGTGCCCAAGACGGGCGGCGTCTCGGTCGGGGTCGCCTTCCAGCGCGCGTGTCCCGACGCCCGCAGCAAGACGCCGGGTGTCTCGCCGCCGCTCGGCCGGCACGCGCCGTACGAGCGGATCCTGCGCGCGGAGCCGCAGGTGGCCGACTACTGGTCCTTCGCGTTCGTCCGGAACCCGTGGGCGCGGATGGTGTCGTGGTGGTCGATGATCGACGACTGGAACCGGGCCTGGGGACCGGCCAGCGGGCGGCTGCAGGAGACGGCCACGCGGATGCGCGGCAACGAGATGTGGCGGGCGGCGGCGGCGTACGCGGACTTCGAGGAGTTCGTGCTCCGCGGGACCGACGAGCTGCCGCGGGTCGGCCGGCCGCAGGTCGACTACCTCCGGGCGGCGGACCGCGAGGTCGACTTCGTCGGGCGGACCGAGTCGTTCGCCGAGGACCTGCAGCGGGTGGAGCGACAGCTGGGCAGCGAGCCGACGCGGGTCCCGCACCGCAACAAGTCGCCGCACGGGAGCTATCGCGACTACTACACCGACGCCAGCCGGGCCAAGGTCGCCGAGGTCTACGCCCCCGACCTCGAGGCGTTCGGCTACACCTTCTGAGCGGGACCGCTCCGGCACAATGCGCGCATGACCTTCCCCGGCGGCTGGACCCGCGGCGCGCACACCTTCGACGGCGTCAGCCACCCGACCCACCGACGGGGCACCGGCCCGGGCGTCATCGTGGTGCACGAGATCCCCGGCATCACCCCGGCCGTCGCGGCGTTCGCCGAGGAGGTGGTCGACGCCGGGCACACCGTCGTGATGCCCAGCCTGTTCGGCACGGACGGGGCCGGGATGACGGTGGGCTCCACCGCTCGCGCGCTGCGGCAGGTGTGCGTGAGCCGGGAGTTCACCAAGCTCCGCACCGGCGAGACCGCTCCCGTCGCCGACTGGCTGCGCTCGCTGGCCCGCGAGCTCCACGCCGAGCTCGGCGGCCGCGGCGTGGGCGCCCTCGGCATGTGCTTCACCGGCGGCTTCGCGCTCGCGATGATGGTGGACGACTCCGTCGCCGCGCCCGTGCTGTGCCAGCCCAGCGCGCCCTTCGCCGTGACGCCGGCGAGGTCGCGCGACCTCAACCTCTCCCCCGCCGACCTCGACATCGTCAAGGGCCGCTGTGCCGCCGGCCAGCAGGTGCTCGGCCTCAAGTTCCGGTCCGACCCCGCCGTCGGCAAGCGCTTCGAGACCCTCACCACCGAGCTCGGCGACGCCTTCATCCGGGTCGAGCTCGACGGCAGGGGCCACTCCACCGTGACCGAGCAGCGGTCGCAGGAGGCGGTCGACGCCGTGCTCGGGTTCTTCCGGGAGCGGCTGCGGCCGGGGTGAGGAGGGTTGCTCCGGCGGTCGAGGACGGTCTCGCCTCCGTCGTCGAGCAGCCGAGCGAGGCACGAGCAAGGCGTATCCAGACCGTCCCGCGCTCGGTGGTCGAGTAGCCGAGCGACGGACGAGTGAGGCGTATCGAGGCCGTCGCGCGCTCGGTGGTCGAGTCGCCGAGGAACGAGGCGTATCGAGACCCCTCGCCCGTCGCCGATTTAGTAGCCCGCGCGAGACGCGAGTGAGGCGTATCCATACCCGCTCTCCCTCGATGGTCGAGTAGCCGAGCGAGGAACGAGCCAGGCGTATCGAGACCCTCTTCACAGCCTGCTTCCGACACTGTCCGTTGTCGGTGGTCCGCCGTAGAATCGAACACATGATCGAGGCGCTGGCAGATCCGAAGGCAGAGGTGGTTGACCTCTCTGCTTCCGAGTTGCTGCATGCGCTCCGCGAGCGCAAGGCGGTCGAGGACCGGGCCGCGGCCGATCAGCTCGACCTCGCCGCGCGGTGGGCGGACCTGCACCCGCCGGAGTCGATCCACACCGCCGCCGTCTTCGCCGACGGTGGCTGCTACGGCCTCGAGCACGAGGAGCCGATCGCCGGTGAGGGTTGTCCGGCGGTGGCGGAGTTCTGCATCGCCGAGCTCGGCACCGTCCTCGGCATCTCGTCGACGTCGGCGAAGCGGCTCATCGGTCACGCCCTCGAGCTGCGGCACCGCCTCCCGCGGCTGTGGGCTCAGGTCCAGGCCGGGCAGGTGCCGGCCTGGCGCGCCCGGACGGTGGCGGAGGCGACGATCCACTCGACCCCGTCCCTGACCATGGAGGCAGCGCGGTGGGTCGACACCCAGGTCGCCGCTGTCGCCGGGCGGGTCGGTCCCGCGCAGCTCGACCGGTTGGTCGCGGAGACGATCAAGCGCCACCGCCTCGACGCCCACGACCCCACGAAGGATCCTGAGGACGGCTGGCAGGACGTCGACCCGCGCCACGCGACCCTCCACGCCGAGGACGTGCACTACGCCGGCACGATGCGGTTCGAGGCCGAGCTCGACATCGCCGACGCCCTCGACCTCGACCGAGCCCTCACCCACGGCGCCGAGACGCTCGCGGCGTTGGGATCAGTCGCACCCTTGGATTCCCGCCGCTCGCAAGCGCTCGGCGACCTGGCCCGCACCCAGACCGCCCTCGACCTCCACGCCCAAGGCTCGAGTGCCACCAGGAGCGAGGACGGTCTACCGGTTGCCCGGGAGGTGGTGCTGCACGCCCACTTCGACGCGTCCCTCGACGGGCTGGACACGGTCTTCGGTCCCACCGGGCGGATGGAGGAGGGCCAGCGGCTCGTTCTCCTCGACCAGGTGCGGGACTGGTGCGGCGACTCCCGCACCAAGGTCACCATCAAGCCGGTCATCAACCTCTCCACCGAGCTCACGGCACCGGGCTACGACATCCCCGACCGGATCCGTGAACAGGTCATCCTGCGTGACCGCACGTGTGTGTTCCCGTGGTGCACGCGACCCGCACGCGGTTGCGACATCGACCACGTCGTTCCCTTCGACCACGACGCCGCCGCCAAGGTCCGCCCACAACCGGGTCCGACGGTCAGCTCGAACCTCGCCCCGGAGTGTCGCTGGCACCACCGCCTCAAGACCCACACCGCCTGGCGCTACGAGGTGACCGGACCCGGTGTCTACGAGTGGACCAGCCCCCACGGCCACCGATACCGACGCGACCACACCGGCACCACCCGGATCAGTGGCGCTGCCGATGAGGCCGACCCACCCGACCGACCATGACCCCGCCCCACACCCCGCCGGAATGACCACGGCGGGGCTACACGCACGCGCGGGCTCCGATCCCCCGCTGCATGAGCCGTCGTCGCGCCGCGTCACCGGCCCTGATGCCCCGCACGATGCCAGGACCGAGCAGCTGCCGCCGACCGCCATCCGTCGACGGCGACGGGCGCCACCCGTCCGCCACCCTTCCGACCAGGCGTTCGCTGCGGACCGGACGCGCGGGCCTGACCGCCCCCGATCCATCCGGTGCCACCGCCGCTCGCAGGCCCGTAGAACCGCGGCGCTGACCAACCCACACGGACCCACTCGACTGCCAAGATGCTGCCGACGCCGATCCGAGCGTCCCGCAACTGCCCCACGTGGGGAGCTGCGGCACCACGTGGAGCGAGGTCGGATGCTGGAGCTGTTCGTCGCGTTGACCCTCCTCGCGGGCAACGCGCGCTATGCGGGCACCGGCGGGGCCCCACGGTTCCGCGCGCTCTCCGACGACCGCGCCAGGGCCACGCACGAGTCGTTCACGACGCACGTCCAGGACTGGCTCCTCTTCTTCAACGTCGTCGCCTCCTCGGTGAGCGCGGCGCTGGCTGCCTACCAGCAGTGGTGGCTCGGGGTGCTGCTGTCGTCAACTGCGCTGGCGGTGTCCGCGGTGGCGCGGGTCCTTCGGCGATCGGCTCGCTCGAACATCCTCGCCGGCTTCGCCGAGCGCGACCTGGAGCCGTTGCACCTCCGGGAGACGAGCAGGCGCCGCGAACGGCGACAGCTGCAGCTCGCCGGCGTGGCGCTCGTCGGCTACGTCACCTTCCGCGTCATGAGCTTCGTCGCGGAGGAGAGCGGCGACACCTGGCCGGCGGTGGCCGGCTTCATCGGCGTGATCCTCACTGCTGGTGGAGCGCTGGGGCTGGTGGGGTCGATGGCGTGGAGGTTCGGCGACGAGCGCCCTGCGTCTGACCGCTCCAGCGACCTGCCCTGACGCGACGCGCAGAGGTCAGGACCCCGGCGCGGAGCCCGCGCCCCCGCGGCGTCGCGCGGCGACCTGCCGCCACGCGATCAGGGCCTGGACGGACGCGAACGCCACCAGCACCCCGAACAGCAGCCCGTACCCGACGCTCACGACCATCCATCCCACGACCACCGGGAAGCCGAGGATCGCGACCTGGAAGACAAGCCCGGCGACGGGCAGGACCCGGGCCGCCGTCGACTCCGGAGACACCGCGACGGCGTGCGCCTGGGTGGCCGGCAGCGCAAGCCCGTAGCCCAGCCCCATGGCTGCCGAGGCGGTCGCATAGGCGAGCGGGTCGGACCCGACGGCGAGGAAGGACGCCACCGCGGCCACCATCACCGTGATCGCGACCGCGATCACCCGGGTCTGGTCGAACCGCCTGACCCACGGCGCCACCACGAACCGGACCGCGATCACCGCGACGGTGTAGGCGACGTAGAACACCGAGTAGTCGAGACCCCGGTCGCCGGCGAAGGTCGTCTGGAACTGGGTCATCGTGGTGAACAGGCAGGCGAACAGCGCGATCACGACGAGCCACGGCCCGACGGGCGAGCGGGCGATCGTCCCGGCGGCCGACAGCAGGCCGACGGAGTGCCCGGCGGACTCGCCCGGCTCGGACCCCGACCCCGGGCCGCGGCGGTCCGGCGTGAGGAGCGCGGCCACCACGGTCGCGACGACTGCTGCGGCGCAGACGAGACCTGCCACGACGAAGGTGCCGCGGAAGCCGAGCGAGGTGGTCACGAGCCAGCCGGCCAGCACCGGCCCCGTACCGATCCCCAGCTGCTGGGTCCCGGTGAGGTAGCCGAAGTACGTCACCCGGCCGGAGTCGGTGACCATCTCGTTCACCACCATCGGCATGACGGTGTAGACGACCGCCCAGGCGGTGCCCAGGAGCACGCCGACGGCCACCAGTGGCTCCCAGCCCTCGCGCACCGTCGCGGTCGCGGCGGCGGTGACGCCGAAGACAGTGATGGCCGACGCCTGCACCCACTGGGGCCGCAGCGCCTCGGGATGCCGGCTGAGCAGCACCAGGGCGAGGGCGGCCGGGACGACGGCGGCCGACAGCACGACCCCGAAGCCGGCCTCGCTCCCGCCCAGCGCGAGGACGTACAGCGGGAGGAGCAGCAGCATGCCGTAGGCGGTGGAGATCCCGAGCGCCGCTGCCAGCACGGCGACGACGGCGGCGGGTCGCACACCGGGCAGCAGCGCACGGCCACCACCCTGCGCGTCGAGGGTCTCGCCCGTGTTCGCTCCCATGCGTCTAGGGTCGAGCAGAGGCACGCCGGACACCATGCACAAGTGGAGGCAGGGAGGGCGTCATGGTTGCCGATCCAGCAGCCGGTCGGGGTCCAGAGCTCCGACGTGGCAACAGCCTGCTCGACAGCGTCAACCGGGGCATCCTCGACGCCCTCGCCGCCGACCCCCGGATGAGCATCGCCGCCCTCGCCCGGCAGGTGGGCATGTCGACCCCGACGGTCCGCGAGCGCGTCCGGCGGCTCGAGGAGGCCGGCGTCATCCGCGGCTACCGCCTCGACGTCGATCCCGCCGCGATCGGACTGCCGGTGGCGGCGTGGGTCAGGATCCGGCCCGGCCCGGGTCAGCTGCCGCGGATCGCCGAGCTCGCCGAGGCCACCCCCCAGGTGAGCGAGTGCCACCGGATCTCCGGCGAGGACTGCTTCCTGCTCAAGGTGCACGTCGCCCGGATCGAGGACCTCGAAGGGGTGCTCGACCAGTTCCTCGTTCACGGGCAGACGACGAGCTCCTTTATCGTGTCCTCTCCCGTGCTGCCGCGGACCGTCCTGCCCGTGGGCGTCAGCCGGAGCGCTCGTACCGGCAAGTAAGTTTGGCCCCGTGAACTTCGTGAGCCGCCAGAGCATCGTCGCCGCCCTGACCCTCAACGCACTCCGACCGCCGCGCCACCAGCGCGCCGGGGTCCCCGCCTTCGTCGCGGGTTGGCTCTTCGGCGAGACCGCCCCGCAGATGCTCGCCCTGACCGCCCTCGACGCCGCCACGCACCTCACGCGGAGCCGACGGCAGGGAGCCGGCGCGAAGGCGGGACTCGCGCTGGCCGGCGCCAGCGCCCTCGGGCTGGCCCACATCATCCGGCAGAGCCGGCGCGTCAAGGACGGGTTCGAGGAGGCGCTCGTCGAGGGCCTCGGCGTCGACTACGTCGAGCAGCTCGACGAGGTGCCCGACCCCGCCGACCTCGCGACGCCGTGGCGGCGCCTGGCCCGGCCGTTCGACTTCGCCGACGACGCGGTGCGGGTGATCGAGAACCTGCCCTACTCCGAGGCCGGCAGGCGCGGGCACCTCGACATCTACCTGCCCGCGGGCGAGGACGCCATCGCGGACGCCCCCGTGCTGCTGCAGGTCCACGGCGGCGCCTGGACGCTCGGGACCAAGGAGCACCAGGGCCGACCGCTCATGAACCGGATGGCAGCCAAGGGCTGGGTGTGCGTGGCGATCAACTACCGCCTCGCTCCGCGCGACCCGTGGCCCGCGCACATCGTCGACGTGAAGCGCGCGATCGCCTGGGTCAAGGACAACATCGCCGACTACGGCGGCGACCCCGACTACGTCGCGATCACCGGCGGGTCGGCCGGCGGCCACCTCACCGCGCTGGCCGCCCTCACGCCGGGAGACCCGCTCTTCCAGCCCGGCTTCGAGGACGCCGACACCAGCGTGCGGGCGGCCGTGCCGTTCTACGGCGTCTACGACCTCGCCGGCTCCACCGGGCTCGCCAACGCCATCGGCATGCGCGACGGGTTCCTCGGCCCGCGTGTCATGCAGACCACGTGGCAGGACTCGCCCGAGGTCTACGAGGCGGCCTCGCCGATCCTCCGGATCACCCCGGACGCACCGGACTTCTTCGTCATCCACGGCGAGCTCGACTCCCTCGTCTCCGTCGACCAGGCGCGGCTGTTCGTCGCGGACCTGCGGCGCACCTCGGAGAAGTCGGTCGTCTACGCCGAGCTGCCCGGCGCCCAGCACGCCTTCGACACGTTCCACTCCATCCGCAGCGCGCACGCGGTGCGGGCGGTGGACCGCTACCTCAGCTGGCACTGGAACACGTGGCGGCACGGGCTCGAGGCCGACAGCGGCGTCGAGCCCGACGAGCTCGACGACTCGGCCTGAGCCCGCGCCGGTCCACCGACCAGGGCGGTCAGCCCTGGCTGATGAAGCCCACCTGGTTGCCGGCAGGGTCGGTCAGCAGCGCCAGCGACGTCCCGCCGCCGACCTCCGACACCGGGCGTACGACGGTGCCGCCGGCCGCCTCGACCTCGGCCACCTTCGCGGCGAGGTCGTCGGTGTCCCAGTAGACGACCGGGCCGATCATCTGGTCGGCCGCACCCTGGGGGTTGAGGCCGATCTCCTGCCCGCCGACGGAGAAGCCGACGTAGTAGGGCGTGTCGGTGTGCGGCTCGACCCCGAAGGCGGTGGTGTAGAACGCCGTGGCGGTGGCCAGGTCGTCGACGGGGATCACGATCGAGTGGTTGCTCATGGTCTGCTCCTTGGTCGGGATGTGCTTCCACCCACCTGACGAGCGGGAGCCGCCGGGTGTGACCGTTGTCGACGGACTAGTGTCGTCGCTCGTGCCGCATCCCGACGAGCGCTCCGTGATTCCGTCCGACCTCCCCGCCGACCTCCTCGAGCACGCGCGCGCCGCGAAGGGCTTCATGCCCGAGGACGAGGGTGCCCTGCTGCACCGGTGGGCCCGCGAACGGCTGCCGCACGGCCCCGCCCTCGAGGTCGGCACCTACTGCGGCAAGTCGGCGATCTGGATCGGCGGCGCCGCCCGCGAGGTGGGCGGGACCGTGTTCACCATCGACCACCACCGCGGCTCGGAGGAGAACCAGGCCGGCTGGGAGCACCACGACGACACCCTGGTCGACCCGGCCCTCGGGGTGATGGACACCCTGCCGACGTTCCGGCGCACCATCGCCGACGCCGGCCTCGAGGAGCAGGTGGTCGCGGTCGTCGGACGCTCCGAGACCGTCAGCCGGTGGTGGCGCACACCGTTGTCGCTGCTCTTCGTCGACGGCGGGCACGGCGTCGAGCCCGCCCGCGCGGACTTCCGCGGCTGGCCGCACTGGGTGATGTCCGGCGGCGTGCTGGTCGTCCACGACGTGTTCCCCGACCCCGCCGACGGCGGCAGACCGCCGTACGAGGACATCTACCTGCCGGCCCTCGCCAGCGGCGCCTTCACCGAGGTCGACGTCGTCGGCTCGATGCGGGTGCTACGCCGTACGTCGGGCGACGCCGGCGACCCGCTCGGCTGATCCGGCTGTCGAGCCGGGCGAGTCGGGCGACGCGCACCCGCAGGCCAGGCCGATCTCGGCGAAGTCGGGCGCGAGCGTGGTGCCCCGCATGATGTCGGCGCCCGGCGTGCCGTCGGAGAGCGCGTCGACCGCGAGGACGACCGCCGCCGCGGTGTAGGTGGTCTGCTCGACCGGCCAGTTGACGTCGTCGGGCCAGACGTAGCCGGTCCAGTAGGAGCCCTCGTCGGTGCGCAGGTGCTGCATGTCGGCGAGCAGCTGCAGGGCACGCTCGCGGTCGCCGAGCGCCTCGAGGGCGAGCACCAGCTCGCAGGTCTCGGCACCCGTCACCCACGGGTTGGTGGAGACGCAGCGGATGCCCAGGCCGGGCTCGACGAAGGTCTCCCACCGCTCGGCGAGCAGTCGGTGCCCCGCCTCACCCCGCACGGCGCCGCCGAGGACGGGGTAGTACCAGTCCATCGAGAACTCGGACTTGTCGAGGAAGAGGTCGCGGTGCTCACGCAGCGCGTGCCCCAGGCGCCCGCCGGCGAGCTCCCACCCGACCTGCGGGTCGCCGAGCAGCCCCGCCAGGGCGACCCCGGCACGCAGCGCGTGGTGGATGCTCGACGACCCGGCGAGCAGCGCCTCCTCGTTGACCGCGGCCGGCGCCCCGTCGCGCCACTCCTGCGACCACGCCATGCCGCCGAAGGGGAGCTGCATCGACACGACGAAGTCGAGCGCGCGCCGCACCGTCGGCCACATCCGGTGGACGAAGGACTCGTCGCGCGCGACCAGCCAGTGGTGCCACACCGCGACCGCGACGTACGCCGACATGTTGGACTCCCCGGAGTGGTCCTCGACCTCGCCCACCACGATCTTCATCGGCCACGAGCCGTCGGCACGCTGGGACGCGCGCGCCCACGCGAACGCGCGCTCGGCGGCCTCCCGCTCGCCGCCCACCATCAGCGCCATCGCCGCCTCGAGGTGGTTCCACACGTCGGTGTGCTCGCCCGCGGTCCACGGGATCGCGCCCGACGGCTCCTGCGCGGCCGCGATCGTGGCGGCCGTCTGCTCGACCTGCGCCCGCGTGAGGATGTCCCCGATGGCGAGGGCGGGACTCATGCCGGCTGGTCCCCCGGCTGGTCCGTGAGCGGCTTCGTGAAGTAGAGGACCATGCTCTTGCCGATCACCGGGTCCAGCACCTTGCCGGCCCAGCGCAGGGCCGTGGGATCCTCGATGATCTCCCACACCAGGAGCCGGTGGTAGGCCTTGGCGAGCGGGTGCTCGTCGTAGGTCACGCCCACCGCGCACTTGATCCACCAGTAGGGCGTGTGGAGGCCGTGGGCGTAGGACTTGCCGGTGAACACCATGGCGTCGCCGGGGGTGCCGTCGTTGGCGCGTCCGGCCTTGGTCACCTTGTCGACCAGCTCCTCGGCGGTGTAGATCCGCACGTGGCCGCCCTCGGCGTTGTGGTAGTCGTCCGACAGCTTCCAGTTCACGAGCTCCGGCAGCCAGCGCGGCACCGAGACGGCCAGGGTGCCGCCGGGCCGCAGCACCCGCACCAGCTCGCGGATCGCGTCGACGTCGGCATGGATGTGCTCGAGCACCTCGGCGGCCACGACCCGGTCGAACTCACCGTCGGCGAAGGGCAGCGCCAGCGCGTCGCCCTCCTTGACGTCGGCCTCGGCCCCCGGCGGGACCTCCCCGGCCTCACGCATCGCCGCGAACCACTCCCGCACGGTCGCGAGCTCGTCGGCGTCCTGGTCGAAGGCGACCACGTCGGCGCCGCGCTTGTACATCTCGAAGGCGTGCCGGCCGGCACCGCAGCCCATGTCGAGCACGCGCTCCCCCGCGCGCAGCCCGAGCCGGTCGAAGTCAACGGTCAGCACGGCGGCTCTCCTCCTGCTCACGCCGGAACCCGGCGATGGTCTCCTCGTAGGCGCCCGCCGTGGCCTCGGCCACCGCGCGCCAGCTGAACAGCTGCTCGACCCGGGCGCGTCCGGCCGCGCCCATCGTCGTACGACGCTCGGGGTCGTCGAGCAGGCGGGCGATCGCCGCCTCCAGCTCGCCGACGTCGCCCGGGGTCACCAGGTCGGCGCACTCGCCGTCCGGCCCGACCACCTCCGGGATGGCGCCGGCGCGCGAGACCACCAGGGGCGTGGCGCAGGCCATCAGCTCGGCGGTCGGCAGCGAGAACCCCTCGTAGAGCGACGGCACGCAGGCGACCTCGGCCGACCCCATCACCTCGACGAGCTCGGCGTCGCTGACCCCGCTGACGAACGTCACCCGATCGGCGATGCCGAGCTGGTCGATGAGCTGCTCGGTGCGGCCGCCCGGCTCCGGCCGGGTGACCAGCACCAGCGACAGGTCGCGCTCGACGCAGAGCTTGGCGAAGGCCTCGAGCAGGGTCGCGATGCCCTTCATCGGGGCGTCGGCGCTGGCCATGGCGAGGATCCGGCCGGGCACGCGGGGCGCGGTCGGCGGCGTGAAGACGTCGTCGACGCCGAGCAGGATGGTCTGCATCCGTGCCGGGTCGACGCCGAAGTCGCGGGCGATGTCGCGGCGCGAGGACTCCGACGGTGTCAGGACCTTGCGCAGCCGCTTGGCGACCCGGCTCTGCATCCGCAGGAAGCCGTACCAGCGGCGCAGCGTGAGGCGCTTGCGCCACGTCGGCGCGGTCTGGAGGTCGATCTGGCGGTCCATCGTGATCGGGTGGTGGATCGTGGCGACCACCGGGAGCCCGTAGGACTCGAGCTCGAGGATCCCGGTGCCGAGCACCTGGTTGTCGTGGGCGACGTCGAAGTCGCCGGCGCGGTCCTTCATCAGCCGGGCGATGCGCGAGCTGAACGTCTTGGGCTCGGGGAACCCGGCCGTGCACATGGTGAGGAACTCCTCGACGTCGATCAGGTCGCGGAACTCGCGGAGCCGGGGGACGCGGAAGGGGTCGGGCTCGCGGTAGAGGTCGAGGCTGGGCACCTTCGTCAGCCGCACGCCCTCGTCCAGGTCGGGGTAGGGCTGCCCGGAGAACACCTCGACCTCGTGCCCGAGGCGCACCAGCTCACGGCTGAGGTGGCGGATGTAGACGCCCTGACCGCCGCAGTGCGGCTTGCTCCGGTAGGACAGCATGGCGATGCGCACGGGGCCATTATGCCTACTCATCGGTAGGCGCCTCGCCGCTCACCCCTCGCTGGAGTGACCGGGGAAGACGTGCGCCGTCGGGTCCAGCGCGACGGCGGCGTTGTTGACCGCCGTCGCCGCCTCGCCGAAGCCCACGGCGATGAGGCGCACCTTGCCGGGGTAGTCGGTGATGTCACCGGCCGCGAACACCCGCGGCAGGTTGGTCCGCATCGCCGAGTCCACGACGACGTGCCGCTTGTGGGTCTCCAGCCCCCACCGCTGGATGGCCCCGAGGTCGGCGATGAAGCCGAGCGCCGCGACGAGCGCCTGCGCCTCGAGGACCCGCGGCTCCTCGCCGTCGACGCTGACCTCCACCTCCTCGAGGTGCGACTCCCCGCGCAGCGCGGTGACCTGGGCGTTGGTGATGATCTCGACGCTCGACGCCGTGACCTCCGCCACCGTGCGCTCGTGGGCGCGGAAGGCGTCGCGCCGGTGCACGAGGGTCACCGAGGCGGCGAGGGGCTCGAGGTGCTGCGCCCAGTCGAAGGCGCTGTCCCCTCCCCCGACGACCACGACGTCCTTGCCGGCGTACGGCGCGAAGCTCGGCACGAAGAACTCCATGCCGCGGCCCACCCAGCCGTCACCCGCCGGCAGCGGCCGCGGGCTGAACTTGCCGATGCCGGAGGTGATGAGGACCGCTCCGGCGGTGATGCGGGTGTCGTCGTCGAGCGTGACGACCACGTCGTCGTCGCCGTGCTCGAGGGTCGTCGCGGTGCGGTCGAGCAGGTACGTCGGGTGCGCCGTCGCGGCCTGCTCGACGAGGCCGGCGACCAGGTCGCGACCCTTGACGCTGGGGAAGCCGGCGACGTCGTGGATCGCCTTCTCGGGGTACATCGCGGTGATCTGGCCGCCCAGCTCCGGCAGGGAGTCGACCACCACGACGCTCATCCCGCGGAAGCCGGCGTAGTAGGCCGAGAACAGGCCGGTCGGGCCCGCGCCGATGATGAGCAGGTCGGTCGTCAGGTCGTCCACGCCGTGATCCTCGCCGCCCAGCGCGGCGCCCACAAGGGCCACGGCTCACAGCCCTCGTCTCACAGGGCGTCGAGCTCGTCGACCTTCCACGTCCCGTCGTCGCGCTCCAGCGTGACCAGCACGCGGTCGAGGTCCAGGGTCGGCTCCTCGAGGTCCTCGGCGGACGTGCTCTGGTTGACGAACACCAGCACCCGCGCGGCGTCGGTGGAGGCGGTGACGACGGCCGTGTCCACCACGTCGGCGGAGGCGACGGTGCGGTCCTCCTGGCTCGAGGTCGTCACCCCGGCCATCGTCCGGTCGTAGCGCACCTGCATCGAGTCGGTCATGAGCGCGCGGGCCGCGGCCTTGTCGTCGGCGAGGGTCTCCCAGGAGTAGCTGTAGGCCCGCGCGACGGCCTCGGACGCCGCCTCGCGGACCGCGTCCTTCACCGACACGGACGCGACCGACGCGTCCGACGCGTCGGCCACGGCGACGTCCGGCGGCGGGCTGGCGGGCGAGCGCGCCAGCCACACGACGACGGCAGCGGCGGCGACCACGAGGACCGCCAGGACGACGACCATGGTGCGCCTCTGCGTGGTCACCCGGTCACCTCACGAACTCGACGTCGCTGGTCAGCCACCGCTCGCCCTCGCGGACCAGGTCGAGGCGCAGCCGGTAGTAGCGGACCTGCGCCTCGCCACCGGTCGTGGTGTTCTGCACGGTGCTGTTGGCCGCGACCAGCACGGTGCCCGTGTCCTCGTCGAGGTCGCCCACCCCGAGCGCGACCACCTCGGCGGTGGAGGTGGCCTTCGTGCGCACGGCCTCCTGCTCGAGCGTCCTGCGCTGCGCGGCGTACTCCTCGGCGAAGTCGCCCGTCGCCCCGGCGAGCACGGCGTCGGCGACGCGGTCCATGTCCTCGTGGTCGACGGTGAGGAACGCCAACGCCTCGGCCCGGGCGGCCGCCGCCACCTCGCGCTGCGCCGCGCTCAGCTCGTCGTCGACCTGTCCGCGGTCGGAGACCAGGACACCGATGGCGACCAGCAGCGCGACGAGCACGACCACGAGGGCCCCGACCACCCACCTGCCGCTCCGCACTCCCACGCCGCGAACCTAGCCCAGCCGGTCGCCCGTGTGCCGCTGCCCCGCCTCCCTAGACTGCGTTCTCGTGAGCCGGCCCATCCACTACCTGACTGCGCACCCCTCGGCGATGCTGCTGGGCGCGCAGCTGCTGCAGGTGCTCGCGTGGCCGTTCCTCGAGGACTCGATCGTCGGGCGGGCGTTCCTCGGCGTCATCGGCATGCTGGCCGTCGGGTCCGCGGTGCTGGCGGTGCGGCGTACGCCCAACGTGAGCCGCGTCGTCATCGTGCTCGGCGCCCCGGCGATGGTGCTCACGCTGGTCGAGGCGGTGTTCCGCGACAACGACGCGATCGTGCTGGCGTCGGGACTCCTGCACGCACCGTTCTACTTCTACGTCTCCTACGCGATGCTGCGCTACCTCTTCCACGACGACGAGGTGACGACCGACGAGTACTACGCCACCGGGGCCGCCTTCACCGTGGTGGCGTGGGGCTTCGCGTACGTCTTCTCGGTCGTGCAGGTCGTCTGGCCCGACTCGTTCACCAACGCCGAGGGCTTCGGCCGCCCCTGGTTCGAGCTGCTCTACCTGTCGTTCTCGACCCTCACGAGCGTCGGGCTGTCCGACATCGTCGCCGTCGGCGCGCAGGCGCGCTCCGTCGTCATGGTCGAGATGATGGTCGGCGTGTTCTACGTCGCCATGGTCGTCGCCCGCATGGTCGGGCTGACGATGATGCGCCGGCGCTGAGTCGAGTCCCGGGCCGGGACCCCGGGCTCAGTCCTCGGAGCCCTCGTCGTCGTCGTCGAGGAGGCCCTCGCGCTCGGCGGCCGCGACGATGCGACGGATGTTGTCGATGTCGCCGCAGTCGGCGTCGAGCTGGGCGTTGCGCTCGGTGAGGAACGCCTCCCCGAGCCGCACCAGGACCTCCTCGGAGATCTCCTCGCGGGCCGGGTTGAGGATCGTGAGCTCCTCCTCGGTGAGGTGGTGGTTGAGGGCCGTGGCCAGCTCCTCCACCGCGTCGTCGAAGGCCTGCGTGTCGGTCCCCTTGAGCTCGAGCACCTTGAGCATCGCCTCGTGTCCCTCGGCGTGCTCCTCCTCGCCGTGCTCGGCCTCGTGCTCGGTGATGGCGTCCTTGCGCCGCAGCTGCGGGTAGACGTGCTTCTCCTCGGCCTCGGCGTGCGCCACGTGCAGCGCGGCGAGCGCCTTGCGGACGCCGTCGCGGTCCGAGGTGCTGTCGCGCAGGTCGCGCATCAGGGCCTCGAAGCGACGGTGGTCGTCGAGGATCAGGTCGATGACGTTGCCCGACACCGGGCGGCCGAGGTCGATGGGAGTGCTCATGCGAGCGACGCTAGTCCCCCGCGCGTCGCCACGACACTCCTCCCACCTCCAGAGGGGTGGGTCGGGCGTGCGTGCCTACGATGGGAGGCGTGCCGGGCATCGAGGTGTGGAGCCAGTTCGACCACGACCCGCGCCTTCCCGCCAACGCGCCGATGCGTGCCTCGGACCGCGACCGCGCCGTGATCGAGACGGTGCTCGCCGACGCCTTCGCCGAGGGACGCCTGACGCGCGCGGAGTACGACGAGCGCTCCGACGCCGCGATCGCGAGCCGGACACTCGGCGACCTGATGCCCCTCGTCGCGGACCTCCCGGTCACCCGGGCGCCCCGGTCCAGCCTCCCGGAGGCGGCCGAGCGGGCCTACGTGCAGGCGCGCCGTCAGGCGGTGTGGGGCTTCCTGTCCGCCTCGCTCATCTGCTGGGCGATCTGGGTCGCGACGAGCTTCGGCGGCGACGGCTTCACCGCGCAGTTCCCGTGGCCGCTCTTCGTGATGCTCGGCACCGGGCTCAACGCCGGCCGGGTGGTCTGGCAGAAGGACGAGATCGTCGAGGAGGAGACGCGCCGCCTCGAGAAGCGGGAGCGCAAGGAGCTCAGGCGCCGCGACGAGGGTCTCTGACGCCCCCGCGGTCCTACTTCGTGGCCTCCATCATCTGGCGGAGCTCCTTCTTGAGGTCCGAGATCTCGTCGCGCAGCCGGGCGGCCACCTCGAACTGCAGCTCGGCGGCCGCGGTCTTCATCTGGTCGGTGAGGCCCTGGATGAGCTCGGCGAGGTCGGTGCTCGGGATGCCGGCGGTGTCGGGGGCCTCGGCGTGGATGCGCGACAGCGCGGGCGTCGGCGACTTGCCGGCCCTCACTCCTCCGGCGCGGCCCTTCTGGCCGACGTCGGCCCAGGTGCGCAGCAGCTCCTCGGTGTTCTCGTCCTCGCGCGCCAGCATCTCGGTGATGTCGGCGATCTTCTTGCGCAGCGGCTGGGGGTCGATGCCCCGCTCGGTGTTGTAGGCGACCTGGATGGCGCGACGACGGTTGGTCTCGCCGATCGCCATCTCCATCGACGGGGTGATCTTGTCGGCGTACATGTGGACCTGGCCCGACACGTTGCGCGCGGCGCGGCCGATGGTCTGGATGAGCGACTTGTCGGAGCGCAGGAAGCCCTCCTTGTCGGCGTCGAGGATCGCGACCAGCGACACCTCGGGCAGGTCGAGCCCCTCGCGCAGCAGGTTGATGCCGACGAGGACGTCGTACTCGCCCATCCGCAGCTCGCGGAGCAGCTCGATGCGGCGGAGCGTGTCGACCTCGGAGTGGAGGTAGCGGGTGCGGATGCCGGCGTCGAGGAGGTAGTCGGTGAGGTCCTCGGACATCTTCTTGGTCAGCGTGGTCACCAGGACCCGCTCGGCCTTGTCGGAGCGGGTGCGGATCTCGTGGATGAGGTCGTCGATCTGGCCCTTGGTCGGCTTGACCACGACCTCCGGGTCGATCAGGCCGGTCGGGCGGATGATCTGCTGGACCGTGCCGTCGATGCCGCCGACCTTGTCGAGCTCGTAGTTGCCGGGAGTGGCGGAGAGGTAGATCGTCTGGCCGATCCGGTCGAGGAACTCCTCCCACCTGAGCGGGCGGTTGTCCATCGCGCTGGGCAGCCGGAAGCCGTGGTCGACGAGGTTGCGCTTGCGCGACATGTCGCCCTCGTACATGCCGCCGATCTGCGGCACGGCCACGTGGGACTCGTCGACGACGAGCACGAAGTCCTCGGCGAAGTAGTCGAGCAGGGTGTTGGGCGCGCTGCCCGGCGTGCGGCCGTCCATGTGCATCGAGTAGTTCTCGATGCCCGAGCACGACCCGACCTGGCGCATCATCTCCACGTCGTAGGTGGTGCGCATCCGCAGCCGCTGGGCCTCGAGCAGCTTGCCCTGCTTCTCGAAGGTGGCGAGCTGGTCGTCGAGCTCGAGCTCGATGCCCCGGATCGCGCGCTCCATCCGCTCGGGACCGGCGACGTAGTGGGTGGCCGGGAAGACGTGCAGCTCGGTGTCGTCGGAGACGACCTCGCCCGTGATCGGGTGGAGCGTCATCAGCCGCTCGATCTCGTCGCCGAAGAACTCGATGCGGACCGCGAGCTCCTCGTAGACGGGGAAGATCTCGAGGGTGTCGCCCCGGACCCGGAACGTGCCGCGGGTGAACGACATGTCGTTGCGGGTGTACTGGATCTCGACGAGGCGGCGCAGGACCGAGTCGCGGTCGTGCTCCTCGCCGACCTTGAGCCGCAGCATGCGGTCGACGTACTCCTGCGGGGTGCCGAGGCCGTAGATGCAGGACACCGTCGAGACCACGATCGTGTCGCGGCGGGTCAGCAGGCTGTTGGTCGCGCTGTGGCGCAGCCGCTCGACCTCCTCGTTGATCGAGGAGTCCTTCTCGATGTAGGTGTCGGTCTGGGGGACGTAGGCCTCGGGCTGGTAGTAGTCGTAGTAGGAGACGAAGTACTCCACCGCGTTGTTGGGGAAGAGCTGGCGCAGCTCGTTGGCGAACTGCGCGGCGAGGGTCTTGTTGGGCTGGAGCACGAGGACGGGACGCTGCAGCTGCTCGGTGACCCAGGCGACCGTGGCGGTCTTGCCGGTGCCGGTCGCGCCGAGGAGCACGACGTCCTTCTCCCCGCCCTGGATCCGGCCGGTGATCTCCTTGATCGCGGCCGGCTGGTCGCCGGACGGCTCGTAGTCGGACACCACCTTGAAGGGGGCCACCCGGCGCTGCAGATCGGTGACTGGACGCATGCGTCGAGCGTACGCGGAGCCACCGACAGCGGGCCGGCGCGCTGGCCCTACGCTCGCTGCCATGCCCCCGGACGGCCGCCCCGACGCAGACCGGCCGCCCGACCACGTGCTCGACCTGTTCGTCGCCGACGGCGTGCTCGAGCGCCTCCCGGGCGGGCGTGGGACGAGCTGGCGGGCCGGCGACCTCGTCGTGTCGCCCGGGCACGACGCCTCCGAGGAGTGGCTCGCCCCGCACCAGGCCCGACTGGCGGTCCGGCTCGACGAGGCCGTGCCCCGCTCGCTCCGGCTCGCCCTCCCCGTCCCGGCGCGCGACGGTCGGCTGGTGGTCGACGGGTGGGCGGCCACGCGCTTCGAGCCGGCGACGGCACCGTGCAGGGACCTGGCCGCCCTGCGCGCCACCGCCCACCTCCTGCACGCCCTCCTGGCCACGGCCGTCGCGGAGCGTCCGGCCGCCCTCGACGTCCGGACGGACCGCTGGGCCGCCGCCGAGCGGCAGGCGTACGACGCACCGGCCGCGCTCGCGGCGGCGCGCAGGCGTCCCGAGCCCGGCCTCGCCGCGCTCGTGCAGGACCTCGTCGCGGGGCTGGACGGGACCGACCTCGGGCGCGAGCAGCTGGTCCACGCCGACCTGGCCGGCAACGTGCTGCTCGACGCGGCCGGCACCCCGTTCGTCATCGACCTCTCCCCCGCCTGGCGCTCGCCGCTGTGGGCAGAGGCGGTGTGCGTGCTCGACGCCGTGCTGTGGCACGGCGCCCCGACCGGTGCCCTGGCCGAGTGGCGCAGCGTCGCCGAGGGGCAGGCGATGCTGAGAGCCGCGCTCTTCCGCGTCCTCTCCGACCAGCCGTGCGACGTCGGACGCTACGCCGCGCTGGGCCTCGTGTGACGCCGGGCGGCTGCACCGGGCACCTGCTGGCTAGATTGTGCGCGTGACCGTCGCCCGCACGCTGACCACCGTCCGGCGCACCCTGCTCGGTCTGCTCGGCCTCCAGATCGGGCTCGCGGTCGTGCTGTCACTGGTCGACTCCTACCGGCGCCGCGGCAAGAAGCCGAAGCCGTTCCCGGTGACCGGGCCACAGACCGTCCCGGTCGGCGCGGGCGAGATCACCACGTACACGTTCGGGCGCGACCTCTACGACGACATGCTGGCCGCGATCGACGGCGCGAAGAAGCAGATCCTCTTCGAGACCTACATCTGGAAGGGCGACGACATCGGGTGGAAGTTCAAGACCGCCCTGACCGCCGCCGCGGACCGCGGTGTCGACGTGCACTGCATCTACGACGGCTTCGCCAACGTGGTCGTCTCCCCCGCCTTCAAGCGCTTCTCGCCGTCGCTCAAGGTGCTGCGCTACCCGATCTGGACGGCCGGCCTCCGGTTCTGGAGCCTGCGGGGCTACGGCCGCAACCACCGCAAGATGCTGGTCGTCGACGAGGAGGTCGGCTTCCTCGGCGGCTACAACATCGGCTCGGCCTACGCGACCGAGTGGCGCGACACGCACGTGCGGATCAGCGGGCCGGGCGTGTGGGACATGAAGCGGGCGTTCGCCGACTTCTGGAACCTCAACCGGCGCCACCGCATCCGCCGCAGCGAGCGCCCCCTCCTGCTGGAGACCGCCTCGGACTGGGACCCGCAGATCCGGATCCACCGCAACATCCCGCGCCAGTGGTCCTTCCCGATCCGCAGCATGTACCTCGAGGCGATCAACCGGGCCAGCCGCAACGTCTGGCTGACCACCGCCTACTTCCTGCCCGACCAGGACTTCGTCGACTCGGTCGCCGACGCGGCCCGGCGTGGCGTCGACGTGCGGATCCTGCTGCCGCTCAAGTCCAACCACATCGTCGCCGACTGGATCTCGCGCGGCTACTACGGCCAGCTGCTCGCGGCCGGCGTGCGGATCCTGCGGTTCAAGGACGCGATGGTGCACGCCAAGACCGCCACCATCGACGGCAGCTGGTCGACCGTCGGCACCGCCAACATCGACCGGCTCAGCCTGCAGGGCAACTACGAGATCAACCTCGAGGTCATCGACCCGGCCTTCGCCGCGGTGATGGAGGACGTCTTCCGCACCGACGAGTCCAACTGCCTCGAGCTGACCCTCGCCGAGTGGGAGGCCCGCGACCTCAACCGGAAGTTCACCGAGAGCTTCCTCGCACCGCTGCGCCCCCTGCTCTGAGGAGCAGGATCCAGGCGGCGACGGCGCCGATCCAGGCCAGACCGGCCACGTAGGCCAGCGCCTGCCACGACGACCAGTCGAGCGCGTCGCCGTGGCGGGCCAGCGCGACCCCCTCCAGCACGACGAAGGCCGCCCCGGTCCAGCCGAGCGGACGCACCTGGTCCACGTCGTCGATCAGCCGCGCGTGCGCCGCGGCCCAGCCGAGCCCGACGAGCCAGGCGCCGACGGCGCGCGCGGTCAGCGGCGTCAGCGGCCACGCCCAGACCTCCGCGGCCTGCTCGGGCGCGAGCAGCAGCGCGACCCCGGTCCCGACCAGCACCACCGCGAGGCCCACGAGCAGCCACCGCAGCGCGACCGGCAGCGGGAGGCGTACGACGTCGGGCGCGGGCGTGGTGACCCGCCGCTGCAGCACGAGGGCGACCACCATCGCCACCGGGACGCCGGCGTAGATCGCGATCCAGCCCCAGGTGATGAGCCGGGCGCCGGTCGGCTGGTCGGCCCCGAGGTGGAACTTGTCGAGGTGCACGAGCGTGACCACGAGGGTCAGCGTGGTGAAGACGAGCACCGTCCACACCGTCAGGCGCGCGCGTCCCCAGCCGGCCGATCGGGCGCCCGCGACCTCCAGGACGGCGCTGGACCAGTAGGCCGCGCCCAGGAAGACCGCGGTCATCGGGACGTCGATCGTCCACGAGAACCACTCGTCGGTCCGGGAGGTGAACACGGTCAGCTGCAGGCCGGCGAGGAAGACGAGGAACGCCGCCAGGACCAGGATCGCGCGCATCGGCCGGGCGACCACGACGTCACGGCGCCGGGTCGCGTGGTCGCTCATGCCCTCGCCGTGGGCGCCGGGTGGGACGCGAGGTAGCCGTGCAGCAGGGCGATCACGGTGGCACCGTCGCCGACCGCGGTGGCCACCCTCTTGATGGACCCGGCACGCACGTCGCCGACCGCGAACACGCCCTCCATGCTGGTCTCGAGCGGCAGCCGGGACGCGTGCCCACCGGCCTGCGCCGCGTCGGGACCGGTCAGCACGAAGCCGGTGTCGTCCCGCTCCACCTCGGCGGGCAGCCAGGACGTGCGCGGCACCGACCCGATGAGGACGAAGAGTCCCGAGGCGGGCACGTCGTCGCCCTCGTCCGGCGCCCCGTGCGGGTCGGCGAGCCGGAGCCCGGCGAGGCACCCGTCCTCCTCGGTGCCGCCGACGACGGCCGTGCGGTAGCGGATGGTGACGTTGCGCGTGGCCTCCAGCTGGGAGATGAGGTAGTCCGACATGCTCGCTGCGAGCGAGGGCCCGCGGACCAGCAACGTGACCTGGCGGGCGTAGCGGGCCAGGTGGAGCGCCGCCTGGCCGGCGGAGTTGCCGCCGCCCACGACGTAGACCTCGCCACCCGCCATGGACGGGGCCTCGGACACCGCGGCGCCGTAGAAGACGCCGCGTCCCACCAGCGCCTCGAGGGCGGGGACCTCCAGCCGTCGGTAGTCGACGCCGGTGGCGACGACGACGCTGCGCGTGCGGGCGACCGTGCCGTCGGTCATCGTCACCGTGTGCAGGCCGTCCTCGGTGCCGAGCTCCACCACCTGGCGCAGGAAGGAGTACTCGGTGCCGAAGGACCACGCCTGCTGGAAGGAGCGGAAGGCCAGGTGGGCGCCGCTGACGCCACGGGAGAAGCCGGGGTAGTTGCGGATCAGCGACGACGTGCCGGCCTGCCCGCCCACGGCCTGCTGCTCCACCACCATCGTGGACAGGCCCTCGGACGAGGCGTAGACCGCGGCGGCGAGGCCGCTGGGTCCGGCGCCCACCACCACGACGTCGTAGACGTGGTCGGCCGGTGGCGGCCGCATCAGCCCGAAGGCATCGGCGATCTCCAGGTCGGTGGGCGCGACGAGGGTCGTCGGCGGGGTCGTGAAGGCCAGCTGGAGCACCGGCAGGTCGGGCTCGGTCAGTCCGAGCCCCGCGAGGAGCCGGGTGGCCGACTCGGTGCCCACCTGGTGGAAGCCCACCGGGATGTGGTTGCGCCCGAACGAGTCGCGCAGGAAGTGGGTGCGCTCGTCGCGCTGCTCGCCGATGATCCGCACCGCCTCGAACCCGATGCCCTGCGCGAGGTGCCAGTCGTCCAGGGCGTCGGTGATGGACCCGTGGAACTCCTCGTCCCGCGGGCGCTCCGGTCGCAGCAGCAGGAGCTCGGCGTGGCCGTGGCCGATGGCGGCGAACACGTCGCCGGTGCTGGCGAAGTCGCCCCAGACGGCGGTGATCGCGCGCTTCGCGGACGGGTGCACCGAGTAGGCCCGGCGGAGGAAGTCGATGCCGTCGCGGTCGTCGGGGCCGTAGCAGGCGATCACGAGCGCGACCTGCCGCCCCCACCGCCGCAGCCCCTCCAGCACCGCGCGGGCGTGGGCGTACTCGGCGCACACGACGACCTCGTAGTCGCCGCCGTACCTGCGGCGAAGCTCCGACCCGAGGACGCCGCGCGACGTCTCGTCGGTCGTGGCCAGCAGCAGGACAGGATCGGCGTCACCCATGTGGGCCTCCCTCAAAGCCTCGACACGGTCAGCGACGCTACTCCCGCCGCACCTGGTGCGGCGACTCCAATTCTGGGGTGTCTGGAGCGGTGCCTCAGCGGGTCGGCAGGTGCGTGGGCACGCTCATCCGCGGTCCGCGCCGCGGGCGGGTCCGCCCACCGGCCATCGCCATGGCGGCGGCCCGGCCGCGCTGGGGGCGGTAGGGCTCGAGCAGCTCGGCCATCTCGTCGTCGGTGATGTCGCGTCCGAGGAGCGCCCAGCCGACCCAGTTGGCGAGGTGGTAGTCGCCGAAGCTGACCGCGTCGGGGTCCCCCAGCGCGCGCTGGCGCACCTCCGCGCTCGTCCACACGCCGACGCCGCGGATCGATCGCAGCCGCCGGTCGGCCTCCTCGACGGGCAGCTCGGTGATGCGCTCGAGCGACGGCCCGAGCCGGCAGGCGGTGACGACCGTGCGCGACTGGGCGGGCTGCACGCCGAGGCGCAGCCACTCCCACGACGGGATCGCGGCGATCGTCTCGGGCGTCGGCTGCACCATCAGGCGCAGCGCCCCGACCGGGCCGGGCGCCGGCTCGCCGTGGCGGCGGACGAGCTCGCGGAACGAGCCGAACGCCTGCTTGCCGGTGACCTTCTGCTCGAGGATCGACGGCACCAGCGACTCCATCACCAACCCGGTGGCGCCGATGCGCCAGTGCTGGTGGGTGCGCCACCCCGCGGCCACCTCCGGGTGGTGGTGCGCCTCGAAGCTGCTCGGGTCGTCGTCCGCGCCCAGCAGGGCGGGCATCCGGTCCAGCGCCCACTCCGCACCGGGACCCCACGCCCGGCCCACGACCTCGCCCACCGCCGGCCGGGGGTGGACGCACAGCGTCGCCGGCCCGAGCGGCGTACGCATGGCACGCCAGATGCGGCCCGACTCCTCGTGCCGCTGGGTCGGGTCGCCGGCGCCGCGGCGCTGCGGCCGGAGCACCTGCGCCGGCGCGCACGGCCACGCGGGCCGCCAGGTGCGGGTGCGCTCGCCGTCGGTCAGGGCCATGGGTGCGACGCTAGACGAGACCACCGACTAGGTTGCCGTCCATGTCTGATGCACCGGGCGCCACTCCCCACCAGCGTGAGCTCGAGGAGGGCATCCAGCGCGACTTCTCGCGGTCGATGTCCTACGGCGACTACCTGCGCCTCGACGTGCTGCTCGCCGCCCAGCAGCCCCTGTCCGACCCGCCGCAGCACGACGAGCTGCTCTTCATCGTGCAGCACCAGACCACCGAGCTGTGGCTCAAGCTGATGGTCCACGAGCTCCGCTCGGCGCGTGACCTGCTGCGCACCGACGACCTCGCCCCCGCGCTCAAGCGGATGGCGCGGATCAAGCACATCCAGCACACCCTCACCGACCAGTGGTCCGTGCTCGCCACGCTCACGCCGAGCGAGTACGCCCAGATCCGGCCGTTCCTCGCGACCAGCTCGGGCTTCCAGTCCGCGCAGTACCGCGAGGTCGAGTTCCTGCTCGGCAACAAGAACGCCGACATGGTGAAGGTCTTCGCGCACGACGAGGGCGCCCGCTCCACGCTCCAGGAGCTGCTGCACGAGCCGTCGCTCTACGACGAGCTCCTCGCCCACCTCGCGCGCCAGGGGTACGCCGTCCCGCAACGGCTGCTGGACCGCGACTGGTCGCAGCCGCGCGCCACCGACCCGGACCTGGTCGAGCTCTTCGCGGGCGTGTACGCCGCCCCGGCCGAGCACTGGGGCGTCTACGAGACCTGCGAGGAGCTGGTCGACGTCGAGGACGCCTTCCAGCAGTGGCGGTTCCGGCACCTCCAGGTGGTGCAGCGGGTCATCGGCCACAAGGTCGGCACCGGCGGGTCGTCGGGCGTCGACTTCCTGCGCCGGGCGCTCGACCTGACGTTCTTCCCCGAGCTCTACGAGGTCCGCACCCGCATCGGGTGACCCGGTCCACGCGTCGGGCAGCGCTCAGCCGCGGAGCCTGGAGTTGATCGCCGCGGGCGCGAACTCCTGGTCGACGACCAGCCGGGTCAGGCCGACGACCGCGGCCTCCTCGTCGAGGGCGCCGAGCTGCAGGGCCATGTGCCGCGTGGCGCGCGGCAGCGCCAAGCGGTAGAGCGTCTCGCGCATGCCCGCCAGGAGCGGGGCCGAGGCCAGGGCGCCGCCGATCAGCACCACCTCGGGGTTGATGAGGCACACCACGGTCGCCATGACCTCGCCGATGCGCCGGCCCGCCTCCTGGGTGAGGGTGGCGGCCTCGGCGTCGCCCGACTGCAGGAGCGCGCGGACCTCGCGACCGGAGGCCGCGGGCACGCCGCGCGCGGTCAGCTCGGCGGCCACGGCGCGGCCGCTCGCCACGGCGGCCAGGCACCCGTGCATCCCGCACTGGCAGCGGATGTCGGACCCCGGGGAGACGCGCACGTGCCCGATGTCGCCGGCACCCCCATCGACGCCGGTGTAGGAGCGACCGTCGATGACGATGCCGGTGCCGATGCCCGTCGACACCTTGACGAGGAGCAGCGAGCGCGCACCGGCGTGCCCGGCGGCGTACTCCCCCATGGCGGCGGCGTCGGCGTCGTTGGCCGTCAGCACCGGGACGCCCGGCAGCGCTGACTGCAGGTGCTCGGAGATGGGGTAGGCGTCCCACCCGGGGAGGATCGGCGGCTGGCTGGGCCGGCCGGTCTCCGGGTCGACCGGGCCCGGCAGGCTCAGGCCGATGCCGCACAGCGCGCTCCGGGCCACGCCGAGCGCGGCCATGAGCTCGGTCATCCCCGTCGCGATGCGGTCGAGCACGTGGGAGGGGCCGTCCGCGACCGCGACGTCGAGCGACACCTCGTCGAGCACGGTCCCGCCGAGGTCGGCGACGGCGATCCGCGCGTGCGTCGTCTCGATGGAGGCGACCAGGACGTGCGACTGGGCGGTGTTGAACGCCAGGCTGCGACGGCGTCGGCCTCCCGTCGCCCCGGTCGTGCTGCCCTCGATGATCAGGCCGGCGCCGAAGAGCGCGTCGAGGCGCTGGGTGAGGGTCATCCGGGACATCCCGGTCGCCTCGAGCACGTCACCACGCGTCATCTCGCGGTGGCGGATGAGCTCGAGGATGTCGCCGGGCCCGTTGGTCATGCTCCTCCGTCCGTCCGGTCCGTCTCGGCTGCGATCGATGGAAACTCTCGCACAAGAAATGATTGACAGCCTTGAAACATAGGTCCAGTGTTTGGACAAAAGTTCGTTGTCCCCTGGGAGGTCCCGTGACCACGCACACCACCGCTTCGAAGACGTCCCGTCGGCGGCGTGCCGGCATGGCAGCCCTCGCCTGCACGATGCTGGCCGTCACGGCGGCCTGCGGGGGCGACGGCGACGAGCAGGAGAGCGACGCCGACAGCATCACTGTGTGGATCGTCGAGGACCTCCCCGACCGGGTGAAGGCGGCCCAGGCGATCGTCGACGACTTCACCCAGAGCAGTGGCATCGACGTCGAGCTCACCGCGGTCGCCGAGGACCAGTTCAACCAGATCCTCACCTCCAACGCCGCCGCGGGCGACCTCCCGGACGCCATCGGCGCCCTGCCGCTGAGCCAGGTCCGCACCCTGTCGGCCAACGAGCTCGTCGACACCGAGGCCGTCGCGGCGGTCATGGAGTCCCTCGACCCCGCGACCTTCAACGAGAGCGCCGTCGAGCTGACCGCCGACGGCGACGAGCAGCTCGCCGTGCCGAGCGAGTCCTGGGTGCAGCTGCTCGTCTACCGCAAGGACCTCTTCGAAGAGGCCGGGCTGGCCGAGCCGACGACGTACGACGACGTGCTGGCCGCCGCGGAGGAGCTCGACTCCCCCGACGTGGCGGGCTTCCTCGGCGCCAACGTGGCGGGCGACGCCTTCACCGCGCAGACCTTCGAGGAGATCGGGCTGGGCAACAACTGCCAGATGGTCGACGACGCCGGCGAGGTCACCCTCGACAGCGACGAGTGCGTCGAGGCGCTCGACTTCTACGGCCAGCTCCAGCAGGACTACTCCGTGACCGGCGCGCAGGACGTGGACACCACGCGCGCGGCCTACTTCGCCGGTCAGGGCGCCATGCTCATCTGGTCGAGCTTCGTCCTCGACGAGCTCGCCGGCCTCCGCAACGACGCGGTGCCCAGCTGCCCCGAGTGCAAGGACGACCCGAAGTTCCTGGCCGAGAACAGCGGCGTCGTCACCTCCATCCAGGGCCCGTCGGGCTCCGAGCCGGCGACCTACGGCGAGGTCACCTCGTGGACGATCCCGGCCGAGGCGGCGACCGAGCCGGCCCAGGAGTTCGTCGAGTACATGATGAACGACGGCTACGAGCCGTGGATCGAGATTGCCCCCGAGGGCAAGATCCCGGTCCGGCCCGGCAACAGCCCCGGCGCCACCAACTTCTCCGACGCGTGGTCGTCGATGGAGGTCGGCGTGGACACCAAGGCCCCCCTCTCCGACTTCTACGGCCCCGACGTGATCGACAAGCTCACCGGCGGCGTCGAGACCCTGCAGCGCTGGGCCATCCCGCAGGGGCAGGGCGACCTGCTGGGTGCGATCCAGGGCGAGCAGCCCGTGGCCAACGCCGTCAACCAGGTGGCCGGGGGCACCGACGCCGCCGACGCGATGCAGGAGGCGGCTGACGCGGTCCGGACGGTGCAGGACTCGCTCCCGTGACGACCGGAGGCCCGACCGGGCAGGCGGCGACCCTGGAGGCGCCCGAGCGCGTGCCTCCGGGGCGACGCCCCCGCCGAGCCGCCTCGACCCGGGTGAAGCAGGACCGGAGGACGGGCTACCTGCTGATCACGCCCACCTTCGTCATCGTGTTCGCGATGGTGGTGCTGCCGATCCTCTGGACCATCTCGCTCGCCTTCCAGCAGGTGCGGCTGCTCAACCTCCGCACCACCGGGGTGATCGGCGACTACAGCCTCGACAACTTCACCAACGTGCTGACCTCGCCCGGCTTCGTCGACGCGCTGGTCACCACGCTCATCTACTCGGTCGGCGGCACCGCCTGCGCCATCGGCCTGGGCCTGGTGGCGGCGCTCGCGCTGCGCCGGCCGTTCCGCGGTCGCGGGCTCGTACGCGCCTGCATGCTGGTGCCCTACGTCGCGCCGGTCGTGGCCGCCACGTTCGTGTGGACCACGATGCTCAACCCGCAGTTCGGGATCGTGAACCACTACGGCACCACGCTGCTGGGCTGGGACGACCCGATCGCCTTCCTCAGCTCGTCGAAGTCGATCGCGCCGTTCGGCGTCGACCTGCACATCAGCCAGTCGCTGGTGACCGTGGTGCTGTTCGAGGCCTGGCGGTCCTTCCCGTTCGCCTTCCTCTTCATCACCGCCCGCATGCAGGCCATCCCCGACTCTCTCGAGGAGGCCGCGACGGTCGACGGCGCGACACCCACGCAGCGGTTCCGGCACATCATCCTGCCGCAGCTGCTGCCCACGATCGCCGTGCTGACCGTGCTGCGCTTCATCTGGACCTTCAACAACTTCGACGACATCTACCTCCTCACCGGGGGTGGCGCCGGGACGCAGGTCGTCGCGGTGCGCGTCTTCGACTACCTGATCAACCGCGGCGACATCGGTGCCGCCGCGGCCCAGGCGCTCGTGCTCGCCGCCATCCTCGGCGTGCTCGTCACCATCTACCTCAGGCTCTTCGGCCGGCGGGAGGACGTCGCATGAGCACCGCCACCAGCACGACCCGCCCCGAGCGGCCGGTCGCCGAGGCCGGGCCCAGCGGCTGGCACCGCGACCGGGTCGAGCGACGGCTCTTCTCCGTGGTGCGGCCGCTCACGATCGCGTTCCTGCTCCTCATCTGCCTGTTCCCCTTCTACTACATGCTGCTGCTGTCCTTCCGTCCGCTCGACGCGGTGCTGCAGGACCCCGGCGCGCTGTGGCCGTCCGGCGGCGAGGTCGACCCGGGCACCTACGGCGACGTGCTCCGGTCCACCGACGACGGCGGCCAGGGCTTCCTGACCTTCCTGCGCAACAGCTTCGTCGTCGCCATCGGCACGGTCGTGCTGACGCTGCTGGTCTCGGTGCCCGGTGCGTACGCGGTGAGCCGGCTCGACTTCTTCGGGCGTCGCCAGATCGGCGCGCTGTTCCTCGGGGTCTACTTCTTCCCCGCGATCCTGCTCGCCATCCCGCTGTTCGTCTTCTTCACCCGCATCGAGCAGCGCGGGACGCTCACCGGCCTGCTCGTGGTCTACGTCGCCCAGGTGGCGGCGGTGTCGATCTACATGCTGCGCAACTACTTCGACACCATCCCGGCCAGCATCGAGGAGGCGGCCGAGATCGACGGCTGCACGCGCCTGCAGACCATGTGGCACGTCAGCCTCCCGCTGGCCATGCCGGCGATCGCCTCCAACGCCCTGTTCATCTTCATGATCGCGTGGAACGAGTTCCTGTTCGCGCTGCTCTTCCTCGTCGAGAAGCGGGACAACTGGACGGTCTCGCTGGGCCTGTCGCAGCTCGCCGGCAGCATCGAGGTCCCCACCACGGTCCTGATGGCCGGCTCGGTCATCCTCACCGTGCCGATCATCGTGCTGTTCTTCCTCAGCGAGCGGTGGCTGGCCGGTGGCCTGACCGCCGGGGCCGAGAAGGGCTGAGACCCGGTGCCCGACGTCGTCTCGTTCACCGCGCCCTTCGAGGTGTCGCTCGTCCCGGTGGACGAGCAGCCCCTGGTGCCGGGCTCGGTGCGCATCCGCACGTGGTACTCCGGCATCTCCGCCGGCACCGAGCTGACCGCCTACCGCGGCTCCAACCCCTACCTCACCCGCACCTGGGACCCGGAGCGCCGGTTGTTCGTCGACGGCGAGCCGTCCTTCGCCTACCCCGTCCAGGGGTGGGGCTACTCCGAGGTGGGCGAGGTGGTCGAGGTCGCCGACGACGTGGACGCACCGGTGGTGGGCGACGTCGTGCACGGGATCTGGGGGCACCGCAGCGAGGCCGTCGTGCCGGCCGCCGCCCTCCGCGACCGCACCTGGACCGGGGAGGACCCGCTCGGCGGCACCTTCGCGCGGGTCGGGGCGATCGCCCTCAACGCCGTGCTCGCCGCGGAGGCACGCCTCGGCGACCGCGTCGCGGTCTACGGGCAGGGCGTGATCGGCCTGCTCGCCACCCGCCTCGCGGTGCTGGGCGGTGCCGACGTGGTCGCCGTCGACGGCGTGGCGCAGCGGCGCGACGCCGCCAGCGCCATGGGCGCGGTCGAGGTGCTGGCGCCCGACGTCCCGGGCGGGGCCGGCGCCCACGTGCGCGCGTGGTCCGGCGGCGGCGGCGTCGACTCGGCGATCGAGCTGAGCGGCACCACCCGGGCCCTGCAGGAGGCGGTGCGCTCGGTGGTGCTCGATGGGACGGTGGTCGCGTCCGGGTTCTACCAGGGCGGGGCGGAGCACCTCCGCCTCGGCGAGGAGTTCCACCACAACCGCGTCCGCATCGTCGCCAGCCAGATCAGCGGCACGCCGCTGGCGCTCGGTCCCCGCTGGGACCAGGCCCGGCTCGTCCGCACGTTCATGGACCAGGTGCGACGGGGTCGCGTCGACGTACGGTCGCTGGTGACCGACGTCGTCGACGCGACCGACGTGGCCGCGATCTTCGAGCGGCTCGACCGGGGTGACGACGACGTCCTCCAGGCGGTGCTCCGGTTCCCGGCCGCCCCGGAGGACCGGTGAGTCCCGGCGGAGACGGCGTCGGGGTGCCGGACACCCGGCCCCGCTTCCCGGCTGACCGCGGCGGGGTGGCCGTCCTCGGCGCCGGCACCATCGCGCAGTCCGCGCACCTGCCCGCCTACGAGCAGCACGGCGTCGGCGTGACCGGCGTCTGGAGCCGCAGCTCGCGCACGACCGACGGGCTGCTCGAGCGCTTCCCCCGCGTGCGGCGGGTCTACGGCTCCGCCGAGGAGCTGCTGGCCGACCCGGCGGTGCGCTTCGTCGACCTCGCCACCGGACCGGAGGACCGGCTGGCGTGGATCTCCGCGGCCGTCGACGCCGGCAAGCACGTGCTGGCGCAGAAGCCCCTGACGCTCTCGGCCGACGACCTCGACCGGCTGCCCGAGGTGCTCGCGGCCGCCGACCGCGCCGGGGTGCGGGTGGCGGTCAACCACAACGGTCGCTGGGCGCCGCCGTGGCGGGCCGCGACGCTGCTCGTGCGCGATGGGGCGGTGGGCGACGTGGTGGGGGTGACGCACGTCCACGACAAGCCGCTGCCGCCGCTGGCCGGCACGCCGTTCGACGACGTCCCCCACATGCTGCTCACCGACTACCTCCTGCACTGGGTCGACATCACCCGGTCGTGGCTCCTCGACGGCGGGGCCGGACCCGTGGTGTCGGTGCAGGCCTCGGACTCGCGCGTCCCCGGCCAGCCGGCGCAGGCCCGCAACCCGTGGTCGGCCACGCTGTCCATGACCGCCGAGTCGGGCGCGACGGCGACGCTGCGCATCCCCGGCAGCGCCGTGTCGTCCCGCTCCGGCTGTCCGTTCTGGGTGCACGGCACCACCGGCACGCTGCGCGGCAGCGTGCTGCTCGACTCCGACCGGCTCGACCTCGACGACGGCACGTCGTCGACGAGCATCCCCCTGCAGGGGGCGTGGTTCGTCGACGGCTTCGCCGCCGCGATGGGCGAGCTGATGTGTGCGGTCGAGGAGGACCGGTCACCGGAGAACTCGGCGGCCGACGCCGCCCTCTCCGTGCGGCTCGTGCTCGCCGCCCGCGACTCCGCCGACCGCGGCGGCGTGCCGGTGGAGGTGGCGGCGTGAGCCAGGGAGCGGTCCGCACGGACGTGGTCGACGAGGTGCCGGTCGACCCCCGCGGCGGCCGGGTGTACGCCGAGGGCTGGCAGAGCTGGAGCCCCGCCACGTGGTACCCCGTGACCGCCACCGGGCGGGCACCCGCGGAGGGATGGCAGCACCTCATGCGGTTCCGCCCGGGCACGCCCGTGCCGGCGAGCGGCGTGCAGGGTGAGGGCCTGCTGGTGGTCGACCCCGGCACCGGCGCCCCCGCACGGTGCTACGCCACCGACGACCTGCTGGTCGTCCCGTCGATCCACGCGACGCTCGAGGGCGACCGCGTCGTCGTACGCTCCAGCGGTCCGGTCACGACCAGCGAGCACCCGGCGGGCGGCGAGGCCGCGCTGGTGGCCTACGGCGACGCGCTGGCCGCCACGAGTCCGCCGCTGTCCGACCCACCGACCGTGTGGTGCTCCTGGTACCGCTTCTTCGAGGCCGTCACCGCAGCGGACGTCGCGGAGGCGGTGCGCGACCTCGACCGGCACGAGCTGGGCGTCGACGTCGTGCTCGTGGACGACGGGTGGAGTGCCGGGTTCGGCGAGCTGCTGCGACCGTCCGACCGCTTCGGCTCGCTGCCCGGTGTCGTGGAGGACGTGCGCGCGAGCGGCCGGCGCGCGGGGGCCTGGCTGGCCCCGTTCCTCGTGGGCGCCGACACGACCATGGCCCGCGAGCACCCCGACTGGCTGGTGGGGCCGGCGGGCCACAACTGGGGCCAGGACCTGGTGGGGCTCGACCTGACGCACCCGGGCGTGCGCGAGGTGCTCGCCGACTCGCTGCGCGCGCTCGTCGACGCGGGGGTCGACTACCTCAAGCTCGACTTCCTCTACGGCGGCGCAGTGCCCGGTCGCCGCCACGAGGACGTCGACGAGGTCGCGGCCTACCGCAGCGGGCTCCAGCTGGTGCGCGACGTCGTCGGTCCCGACGTGCTCCTCGTCGGGTGCGGCGCGCCGCTGCTGCCCAGCGTCGGGCTGGTCGACGTCATGCGGGTCTCCCCCGACACCTTCCACGAGGGCGGCGAGGACGGTTCGGGCGGCCTGCGCGGGCTCATGCCGATTGCCGCGCGGGCCTGGCAGCAGGGCCGGCTGTGGGTCAACGACCCCGACTGCGTCGTCGTACGCCCCTCCTACGGCTCGCGGGAGCGGTGGGCCGAGGCCGCGCAGGCGTTCGGCGGCCTGCGCTCCTTCTCCGACCGGATCAGCGAGCTCGACGCGTGGGGGCTCGACACGGTGCGCGGGCTGCTGGCCGACGGCGGGACCGCGGCGCCATTGGCCACCGAGGTGCTGCGGCGCGGGGCGCGGGTCGCCCAGGACGAGGGAGCGGCGTCGTGACCGGGACGGCAGACGACCCGGGGGACGACCTGATGGACGACCTCGGGGACGACTCGGGGGACGACCTGGCCGCTCGCATCGCGCCGCACGTCGGGCTGCTCTACCCCGACGGGCACGCCGAGGTCACGCGTCGGCTCGTGCGGCTCGCCGACGCGCACGCCGCCGCACTGCGGGGCCGGACGGTGCCGTCACCCACGCACCGCACCTCGTGCCTGATCACCTACGCCGACGGCATCCGGCGCCGCGACGAGGCCCCCCTGCACACCCTGGCCGCCTTCCTGCGCGAGCAGGTCGGCGAGGTCCTCAGCGACGTCCACCTGCTCCCCATGTTCCCGTGGACCTCCGACGACGGGTTCGCGGTCGTCGACCACCGGGTGGTCAACCCGTCGCTGGGCAGCTGGGACGACGTCGCCGAGCTGGCGGCGGACCGCACCGTGATGTTCGACTTCGTCGCCAACCACACCTCGAGCCACAGCCCGTGGTTCCTCGGCTGGCTGGCCGGCGACCCCGCCTACGACGGCTTCTACCTCGAGGAGGATCCCGGCTTCGACGTCTCGCGCGTGGTGCGGCCGCGCACCACCCCCCTGTTCCATCCCTTCGAGCGCCCCGACGGCAGCACGGTGCGCGCGTGGACCACGTTCGGCGCCGACCAGGTCGACGTCGACGTCCGCCACCCCGGCGCGCTGGTCGAGCTCACCGACGTGCTCCTGGGCTACCTCGGGCGCGGCGCCTCCGCCGTACGCCTCGACGCCATCGGCTTCCTGTGGAAGGAGTCCGGCACCACCTGCCTGCACCTGCCGCAGACGCACGCCGTCATCAAGGTCTGGCGGGCCCTCGTCGAGCACGTCGCGCCCGGTGCCCGGCTGCTCACCGAGACCAACGTCCCGCACGCGGAGAACATCTCCTACTTCGGCGACGGCCACGACGAGGCGCACCTCGTCTACCAGTTCGCGCTGCCGCCGCTCGTGCTGCACTCGTTCGTGGCGCAGTCGACGGCGCGGCTCAGCGAGTGGGCCGGTGGCGTCGGGCCCGTGAGCGACACGGCGACGTGGTTCAACTTCCTGGCCAGCCACGACGGCATCGGGATGCGGGCGACCGAGGGAATCCTCGACGACGCCGAGCGCGACGCCCTGGTGCAGCGCACGCACTCGCACGGCGGGCGGGTGTCGTGGGCCGGGCGGCCCGACGGCTCCCGGGCGGTCTACGAGCTCAACCTCAGCTACCTCGACGCCCTCTGCACGGTCGACGAGGCGGGCGACCCCGCGGTGCTGGCGGCGAAGGCCCTGGCCGCGCACAGCATCCTGTTCGCGTTCCTCGGGGTGCCGGCGATCTACTACCACTCGCTGGTCGGCTCCCCGCCCGACCTCGAGGGCATGGTGACCAGTCGCATCAACCGGCGCATCAACCGCGCCGTCCTCGACGCCGACCGGCTGGCGGAGGAGCTGCGCGACGACCCGCGCCGACGCGCGGTCTTCGACGGCATGCGGCACCTGATGGACGTGCGACGCCGGCACGAGGCCTTCTCGCCCTTCGGCACCCAGCGCGTGCTGCGCCTCGACGACCGGGTGTTCGTCCTCGTGCGCGGCGAGGGGACGGCCGACGAGCTGGTCTGCGTCACCAACGTCACCGGCGAGGAGATCACCCTGCCGCTCAGCGGCACCGACGTGGTCACCGGCGAGCACGCCGATCCGCTGGTGGTCGGGGCGTGGGGCTACGCCTGGCTCCGTCCGGACTCCTGACGAGTCAGTCGGGGCAGGGCCTCAGGACATCTGGTTGAGCACGCCGTAGCCGACGGTGAGCACCCCGGTCGCCGCTGCAGCACTGGCCACCACGCCGGCAGCGGCCGCAGGACTGCGCAACCGCACCGCGGTGGTCCCGACGAGCGCGCAGCCGGCCACGAGGCACAGGCTCCAGTAGACCGGGCTGGTGGAGCCGCCGACGACGGTCAGGCCGTAGATCCCGTCCGCGACGAGCACGCCGGCGAGGACGCCCGCGCCCACCGCTGCGACGACGGCGCGGCTGTGCACGACCGCTGCGGCTGCCGCACCGACGAAGGGCCCGGCGACCACGCCGACGACACCCCAGAGCATCGGGTCGTAGCTCAGCCCTCGCAGCTCGGAGGCCGCGGTGTAGCCCAGCACGAGGCTCACGAAGGAGGCCACGCCCAGCGCCGCACCCGCTCCGAGCGAGGGCCGGGCGGTGGCCACGACCAGGACGGTCAACAGCGTCCAGCCCGACGGCGAGTTGGCGAACGGCGCCAGCGCGTCCGGCAGGACGCCCTGGGCCCAGGAGGTCAGCCCGCCCAGGAGCAGGCTCGTGCCGACGACGGCGGCTGTGATCCCGGACGTGCGGCGGAGGTCGATCATGGCTCCATCGTGGGTGCACCGGACGGGGTCGTCACCCGGTTCGGCCGCGGGCGGCACCTGGGTGCCGGAGATCGGCACCAGCGGAGGAGGGGACGCCCGCTCAGTCCTGCGGGGACTCCTCCAGCCGACGGAGCGCCCGGTCGGTCCGGCGCGCCAGGGCCTGGTCCACCGCCACGGCGGGCTTGGCCACCATGACCGCGGCGTAGCGACCGTCGACACAGCTCTGCGCCATCATCATCGGCTCGCCCATCGTGGAGAGCGCCTCCGCCACCAGCCGCGGTGCGCCGTCGGGGGCGCCGCCGAGCCGGAACAGCCTCCGCGTGAAGCGGCACCCGTCGGCGCCGGTCGCGATCGGCTGCGCCGCCGCCCGGCGCAGCTGCCGCACGCGTCGCGGGTCACCGGCCGGTGGCTGCGACGCCAGCGCGGTCGCGACGCTCGCCGCCCACTGCTCCGCCGGGGCCGCGACCACCTGCACGAACGACCCCTGGCTCGGGTCCGACGTCGACCACCGGCACGTGTAGGGGTCGAGGGAGCCCTCGACGTCCAGCATCCGCGTCGGCGTCTCGACGCCCATCAGGTCGAGCCGCTCGTCCTCGTCGAAGGTCGAGCACAGCTCGGAGCTCGCGCGGGCGCCGGAGACGAGTCCGGAGATGTCCGTCCACGAGCTCGCCACCATGCCGCCGACCGCCACCGCGATGACGACGAGGGCGCCCACCAGCACCGTCCTGAACTTCACCCCAGGACGCTACCCACGCCCGGGGGCGGGCGTCCCCGGAACGGACGGATCCGTGCCTAGCGGTCCTGGGCGGGCCGCTCGATCGTCGTGACCACGTCGGTCACCGACGGCCGCCTCGGCGTGGAGGAGAAGCCGAACCTGCAGGGCGGGTCGACGGGGGCCAGGTGTCCGAGGTCGGCTCCGCGCCAAGACCCGTCGACGGCGACGACGGCGTGCACCGAGGTCGCGCCGTACCACTCGCGCCGGTCGTTGCCGGCGGTCCCCCGGGTCCGGACGCCGCGCAGCACCACGCGGGCCACGGGGTCGGCCACGGCGCACCAGGCGGGCGCGGTCGCCACCCGCGCCGGGACCAGTCCGAGGGCCGCGCCCAGCGGCGTACGACGCCCGGTGACGAGGTGGAGGCGCAGCGACGGCGTCTCGACCAGCCAGCCGCCGGCGGTGTCCCGCACCTCGACCGGCTCGATGACGTGCTCGTCGAAGGTGTAGGTCGCCGCGACGAACTCGCGCACCCGCTCGTCGGGCGCGAGCAGCACGCGGTGGCCGGTTGCGTCCTCGACCATCACGTCGGCGAAGGAGCCCCACGGCGAGGCGTCCCACCGTCCGACGACCACCCGGACGCCGCTGGTGCTGCCGACGCCAGCGATCCGCCCGTGGAAGCGCTCACGCACGCGGCCGGCCATCACGGGGCCACCAGGCCGTCGGGGTCGGCGCCGTCGGCCGCGAGCCCGGCGGCGACGCCGGCGCGGTCGGCGTCCGAGCGGTTCTGGCTGAGCTTGGCCTTCGCCTCGACGGACTCCACCACGAGCTCGACGCCCACGATCGGGCGGAGGTTCTTGGTGACGTAGTCCTCGGGCGCGTCGGTGACCCGCCACCGGTCCGCACGGTGCTCCTCGTGGCGGTCGGTCAGGCGGGTGACGAGGGCGCGCACCCAGTCCGGGTCGTCGTGCACGGTGACCCGGCCACGGAGGTGGACCACCGAGTAGTTCCACGTCGGCACGACCTTGCCGTGCTCGGCCTTGGCGGCGTACCACGACGGCGACACGTAGGTGTCCGGCCCCGTGACGACCGCGAGGGCCGGCGACCCCGTGACGATCCGGCGCCAGTGCGGGTTGGCCCGGGCAAGGTGGCCCACGAGCCGGTCGCCCTCCCACAGGACCGGGAGGAAGGTCGCGTCGGGCTGCCCGTCCTCCCCCACCGTGACCAGCTGGGCGGCCGCCACGGCGTGGACGAACCCGCGCACGTCGTCGGGGTCCATCACGTTGAAGCGCGGGACGTAGAGCTGGGGGTCGGTCACTCCCCCATCCTGCCCGCACGGAGGGAGCGCCTGTCGGTGGGTGGCGGCAGGATGGGCGCATGCTGCTCGCCGAGCTGGTCGCGACCTCCGCCGCCGTCGCCGCCACCCGCTCCCGCAAGGCCAAGGTGGTCGCGCTCGCCGAGCTGCTCGGCCGGGTCGGTCCCGACGAGCTCGAGGTCGTCGTGTCCTACCTCGGCGGCGCCCTCCGTCAGCGGCGCACGGGACTGGGCTGGCGCGGCGTCAGCGACCTGCCACCGCCCGCCGACGAGCCGTCGCTGTCCGTGCTCGACGTGCACGAGGCGTTCGAGGCCATGTCGCGGATCTCGGGCACCGGCTCCCAGCAGGCCCGCCGATCAGCGGTGGAGGACCTCTTCGGCCGGGCCACCGCTGCGGAGCAGGCGTGGCTGCGCGCGGTGGTGACGGGCAACATCCGCCAGGGAGCCCTCGACGCCGTCACGCAGGAGGCGGTCGCGCAGGTGGCCGGCGTGCCGCTCGCCGCCGTGCGCCGTGCCGCCATGCTCGCCGGCAGCACCGTCGCTGCGGCCGGGGCGGCGTTCGCCGGCGAGGAGGCGCTCGCCGGCATCGGGCTCGAGGTGGGTCGCCCCGTCATGCCGATGCTCGCCTCGAGCGCTCCCGACGTGGCCACCGCGATGGCCGGGCTCTCCCCCGACGGCGCCACCGAGGTCGCGATCGACGCCAAGCTCGACGGCATCCGCATCCAGGTCCACCGCGACGGCGACGACGTGCTGGTGGTCACCCGCAGCCTCGACGACATCACCACGCGGCTGCCCGAGGTGGTGGAGGTGGCGCGCTCGCTGCCCGCCGAGCGCTTCGTCCTCGACGGCGAGGCCCTCGCGCTGTCCGACGACGGCCGCCCGCTCGCCTTCCAGGACACCGCCAGCCGCACCGCGCAGGACACCGGCGTCGCGGTCACCCCCCACTTCTTCGACCTGCTGCACGTCGACGGCCAGGACCTGCTCGACTCCCCCGGACACGAGCGGCTCGCCGCCCTCGACGCGCTGGTGCCCGAGCGGCACCGCGTCCGCCGGCTCGTGACCGCCGACGCCGCGGCCGCCGACTCCTTCGCCGCCGAGACGGTCGCCGCCGGCCACGAGGGAGTCGTGCTCAAGGACCTCTCCGCGCCCTACGCCGCCGGACGGCGCGGGTCGGCGTGGGTCAAGGTCAAGCCCGTCCACACGCTCGACCTGGTCGTGCTGGCGGTCGAGTGGGGCTCCGGCCGCCGCGAGGGATGGCTCTCCAACATCCACCTCGGTGCGCGCGACGACGCGTCGCCGACCGGGTTCGTGATGCTCGGCAAGACGTTCAAGGGCATGACCGACGAGACGCTCGCGTGGCAGACCGAGCGCTTCACCGAGCTGGCCGTCTCCCCCACCACGATCCGGGACAGCTACGTCGTCGAGGTGCGCCCCGAGCAGGTCGTCGAGATCGCCTTCGACGGTCTCCAGCGCTCCACGCGCTACCCCGGCGGCGTGGCCCTCCGCTTCGCGCGGGTGGTCCGCTACCGCGACGACAAGGGCGCCGCCGAGGCCGACACGATCGAGACGGTGCGCAGCCACGTGGCGGGGTGAGGCGCCCGTCCCACCGCACCGCCAGCGCCGTTCCACCGTTTCCCCAATTCGCCATCGGGCCCGTCCGTGCTCACCTAGGGTCGGCGAGGTTCGCCCGGTCAGTGGGGACGCGGGCGTCGGACGCAGAGGGTGACGATGCAGCTCAGCAAGCTCGGTCAGGGACTGGCGGTGAGCGCCGTCAGCGCGCTCGTGATCACGGGACTGGCGGTGAGCGCGGCACCAGCCTCCGCCGCGGAGACCACCCGCCCGCTCCTGCTCAGCCAGGCCGACGGACTCGCGTCCGTCCGGCTCGACCGCGACACCTTCGCCGGCGGCGCCAGGAGCGTGACGCTCACGGCCCAGCGGGTCGACCCCGGCGCCACGGTCTCGTTCGAGTACAACGCGGATCCCGCGGCCGGGGACTCCACCGCCGGCTGGACGCCTGTGCCGTCGTCGACGAGCACGGTCCAGGGCGCGTACGTGTCGTTCGACTGGCAGCCCGAGCCGGCCCTGGTCGGCACGTCCGTCGCGGTCCGCGCGGTGGAGACCACCGCGGCGACCGACGACGCCCCCGCCACGGTGACGTCCTCCGTCCCCCGGACGGTGGCCATCTCGGGTGACGGCTCGCCGGTCGACGCCGTTTCCGTCGGTGCTCCCGGGATCGGCTTCTCCACGCTGGGGCCGTTCTTCGCCCAGCCCTACGCCGACTCCGGTCGCACCGGACGCCTGCTCGCGGTGAGCGGCACCACCTCGGCCACCGACGGCGTCGTCGAGCTGTCGGCCTGGAACCCCGCCGTCGGCGCCTTCCGTGGACAGGTCGACGCCGCCGTGAGCCCCGCCCCGCTGAAGGTCTCCTTCGACCCCACCGGCGGTTTCGTCACCGTCGACGGCGGCCGCTTCACCGGCGTCCTCGACATCGCCGGGTTCGACGCCGCGGACGGCGACGCCCTGGCGGTGCGCGCCGAGCGGGGCAGCGACACCGTCCAGCCCGCCCTCCTGCAGGCGCAGACGATCACGTCCGTCACGGCGTCTGCGGACCCCGTCGCGGGTCCCGAGCGGACGACGGTCGGCATCACCGTCCTCGACCAGGGCCAACGCGCCGTTGTCGGCGCCGAGGTGCGCCGCACCTCCGACGGTGGTCTGGTCGGCTACACCGATGCTCTGGGCCTCGTCACCGCCGAGCAGCCCAACAGCTCGACCGAGACCTACTACGCCAACACCACGGACGCGGACGGCTTCGACGAGGGCGTCGACGTCGCGACCGAGGTCGTTGCGACCTCCGCCTACGTGCCCGTCCTCGAGGGTGTGGAGGCGGTGCTCGCCGACGGCGCCGTCTTCGACGACCGCGAGCACGCCCCGGGCGACATCGCCCTCCAGCTCGTCGACGGCGCCGGCAAGCCGTTCGGCAGCGAGGAGCAGATCACCTACGCGCTGCAGCCGAGCGGCCAGCAGAGCGCCACACCGGTCGAGGCGACGACCGACGCGGCCGGGCGCCTCGTGGTGCCCTTCGACGCTGCCGGACCCGACGGTGCCTACACGCTGGCCTTCTCGACCCCCGGCAGCCCGGCGGACGCGGCACCGGAGCTGGTGACGTTCGTCGCGGGCGACGCCGTCCTGGGCCTGACTCCTGTCGCGGGCACGGCTCCGTCCGGCGGGAGGATCACGTACACCGGCTCCCTCACCGTGGAGGGCCAGCCGCTTCCCGGTCGTGCCATCGACCTCGGCTACACCCGCGGCACCGAGCAGGCGCCCGGCACGCAGGCCGACGCCGGCCTCGTCGTCGGCGACGGGCGAGCCCTCGAGGGCTCGCTCGCGACCGCCGACGACGGCACGTTCTCCGTCGTCCTCGCCGACCCCGCCGAGGCCGGCAACCCGGCCGAGACGGGTGGCCGGCTGCGCGTCACCGCCCGCGGCCTGGGCGACTCGATCGACGCGACCGCCGACTTCACCGCCGCCGCCCCGGTCACGCCGGTCACGCCGCCGGTGGGCACGGACCCCGTGAAGGGCAGCGTCAGCCTCCGGCTGACCGGGTCAGGCTCCGACACCGGCGCCGATCGCCTGCGGGTCACCGGCCCGGCCACCGCGGCCGGGGAGAGGATCCGGGTCCACGCCCGGGTGGCCGACGGTCACTGGCTCGTGGTGAGGACGCTCAGGCTCGACCGCAAGGGCGACGCCTCGCTGACCGTCCGCGACCGCAACGGCAACCGCGTCACGCGCTACCGCGTGCGGCTCCTGCCCAACGCCCGCTTCACCGCCTTCACCTCGGACACGTTCCGGGCTCGATGAGCACCGCCCGCGTCGACCCGATGCCGGGGACCGAGCTGGACGCCTGGCAGGCGTCCGGCTCGGCCGCCGGTGCGCCCCTGCCCGAGGCGCCCGAGGGCGCCCACCGCGAGGCCGTGAGCCTGACGGTCGACGGGGTCCGGGTCGGTGGGGCACTGCTCGACCACACCGACGACGCGGGCCGGCGGCTCTGCGTCGTGCGGGTCCTCCAGACCTCGCTCCCGCGCGACGCGACCGGGCCGTGGGCGGCCGTCATCGCCGCCCTGGAGTCCCACGTCCGCGCTCGCGGCGCCACCACGCTGACCACGGCTGTCGCACCGGAGCTGGCCGGTGTCTTCGGCGACGCAGGCTTCCGGGCGACCATGACGACCGTCGCCAAGCGGCTCGACCCCGGCTCGGCGACCGAGCTGCAGGAGGACCGCCGGGTGTCGGTGCGGCCCATGGACGCGGACGAGCGCACCCGCTTCGTCGCCGACGTGGGCGAGCAGCTGCGCGCCGGGATGGCTCGAGCCGGGGTCGTCGACGTCGCCGGCTCACGGCTGGACGAGCTGGAGGCCCGGCTCGCACGACTGGGCGACGACCCGCCGCCCGAGGACGAGCTGCTGATCACCGGCACGGTCGACGGGGTCGCGGTCGGCCGCGCCTGGGCGACGTTGGTCGAGCGCGACGGCGCGCTGGACTTCTACGGCAACACCATCGACCTCTTCCCCGAGCACCGGGGACAGCGACTGACGCCGTCGTTCCTGGGCGCCCTCCGACGCCACGTGGACGCGCTCGGGGTCCGCGACGTGCACCTGCGGGTCTACGGCCACGACGCCGACGCGCGTCGTACGTTCCTCGAGCAGGGCGCCGGCGTCGCGGACGTGCACCTGCGCAAGGACCTGTCCTAGCCGCGCCCGGGTGCGCGCCCTCAGCGGGGCTGCGGCAGCCGGCACCCCGCGACCGAGAGGTCGAACATCCGGTCCGAGCCGATGCAAGTGAGCAGCCACGCGGTCTGCTGGCCGTAGTTCATCTGCCTGCGCAGGCGTACGACGCCGTGCCGGTCCTCCTCGCACGCCGAGTCGACGCAGGGGCGGCCGCCGACGTAGCCGGTGTTGGCGATGCCGACGACCAGGCCGGTGGCCCGGTCCACGACCGGCGAGCCGGAGTAGCCCCCGCGGATCGAGCAGCCGCCGCGGGCGGGCAGCCGGATGGAGCGCCACCAGTCCCACGAGCGCTCGTGCACGCGGTGGGCGGACCCGCGGGTGGTGCAGGCCCGCTGCTCGCCCCAGTAGCCGGACGGGATCCGGACCTCCGTGCCCCGCGACGGCCCGTGCGGGGACAGCGCCATCGGGGTCACCCCGCCGGCGGCGAGGTCGGCGTACGTCTCGCGCAGCTCCAGCAGCGCCACGTCGGTGCGGAACATCGTCGCGTACTGCAGGCGGACGCCCCGCACCTCCATGGCCACCTCGCCGCGGCCGTCGAGCAGCCCGATCCTCGTCCACCGCTCCTGGTCCACCAGCACCTCGCGGGCGCCGAGGAAGGGCAGGCGCACGCAGTGGCCGTTGGTCAGGACGACCGCGCGGTCGCTGTCGAGCGCGGCCGGCCAGCGGACCACGGCGCCGGAGCAGCCGGGGAGCCGCGCCGTCCCGGCGAACCTCTCCGACGGAGCCGCTGCGGCACCGGCCGACGGCTGGACGAGGAGGCCGCCCAGCGCGGCGAGGACGAGCGCGGCGACGAGGCGGCGGGATCCGTGGCGGGCCATGCCGGCATCGAACCACAGGCGGTGCCGGGCCTCGCGCTCCCTAGACTGGGCCCATGAGCAGCGAGTCGGCGCCAGCCGCGGTCCCCGCACGCACGGGCACCGCCGCCGCACGCCGGCGCCGCCGCGAGACCGAGATCATCTCCGCGACCCGCCGCCTCTTCGACGAGCGCGGCGTCCGGGACGCCCAAATCGAGGACATCGCCCGGTCCGTCGGCATCAACCGCGCGATCATCTACCGCCACTTCACCGGCAAGGAGGAGCTGTTCAGCCTCACGCTGGTGCAGTACCTCGACGAGCTCCGGGTGGCGCTCGAGCAGGCCGCCTCGACCACCGACGAGCCCCGCGCCCAGCTCGAGCGGCTGGTGGGGGCCTTCGTCGACTACGGGCTGGCGCACCCGGCCTTCGTCGACTGCGCCCAGGCCATCATGCGACGACCCGGCGGCGACCTCCTCGAGGAGGTCAGCGAGAGCGCGATGTACCGCCTCGGGCAGGCGATCACCGGGTGCCTGTCGGTGCTGACCCGCACCATCGAGGCCGGAGCGGCCACGGGCGACTTCCACGTCGAGGACCCGGGCCTCCTCGCCAACATGCTCTACGCCAGCGGCCTCGGCACGCTGCAGCTCGGCCGGGTGGCGCTCCTCGTCTCGGAGGAGGCGCCCGGCGTGCCGCGGATCAGCCGTGTCACCGGCGAGCAGGTGCGCGACCACATGGTCGCCTCGGCCCTCGCCGTGGCCGCAGGAGCGCCCCGCTAGCCGGTCAGCGGGACAGGTGCTTGGCGCGGGCGAAGCAGAAGACGCCGTAGGCGCCGATGCCCAGGCCGATCGCGATGAGCAGCACCTGGCCGAACGGCTGCTCCAGCACGGTCTGCAGGGCCTGGTCGAGGCCGCCGGACTTCTTGGGGTCGTGGGTGATCGCGGCGTAGGCGAAGAGCCCGCCGACGATGCCGATGGCGATGCCCTTGGCGATGTAGCCGATCTTGCCGAGCAGGACGTAGGCCGACCCGTCCTTGCCCGACTGGCCCTGCGCGTCGAGGTGCTCGGTGAACTTCTCGGTCCAGCCGCGCCACACCAGCGAGCCGCCGTACGCGATGACGGCGAGGCCGACCGCGCCGACGATGAGCTGCCCACCGGGCAGGTCCATCAGCTTGGCGGTGGTCGAGTCGGTCCCGCCGCTGGAGCCGTCGCCGAGCGCGGTCCTGACCGCGCTCCAGCCGAGCGCCCCGTAGATGACCGCCTTGCCGAGCGAGGTCGCCCGCTTGCGCCAGCGCTTGGTGTCGTCGGACTCCTCGCGGTAGCCGAAGGCGAACTCCAGCAGCCGCCACACGACGAGCAGGAGCATGCCGACCGCGACCCCCCAGACCATCGCCGCCCCGAGGGGCTGCTCGGCGAGGTAGTGCAGGGCGCCGGTGTTGGAGGCGCTGTCCTCCTTCTCGCCGAGGGCCAGCTGGACGGCGAGGAAGGCGATCAGGAGGTGCACCACGCCGTAGGCCACCAGCCCCACCCGGATCGCGTGGTCGAGCCAGTCGCTCTGCTGGACCTGCTCGGCGGTGTCGGAGGCGTTCATGTCGTCAACCTAGGGCCTGCGACGGCACCCCGACGAGCCCGCGGACCCCTGGGGGTGAGGCCGCGGCGGACGGGCCGTCAGACGAGGCTGGCGCGGTCGCGCATGATCGAGCCGAGGAGACCGTTGACGAAGGCCGGGGAGTCGTCGGTGGAGAGGTCCTGCACGAGGTGCAGCGCCTCGCTCACGGCGACGGTCTCCGGGACGTCTTCGTCGCCCCACAGCAGCTCGTAGACACCGATGCGGAGCACGTTGCGGTCGACCGCCGGCATCCGGCCGAGCGTCCAGCCCTTGCTGTAGGTGGTGAGCACCTCGTCGATGCGGGCGAGGTGATCGACCACGCCCCGCACCAGGGTGCTGGTGTAGTCGTTGGTCGGGCCCTCGCCCGCCTCGATGGCGCGGTCGAGCGCCATCACGGGGTCCTCGGAGCGGAGCTCGGAGGCGAAGAGGATGTCCAGCGCGCGCTTGCGGGCCTTGGAGCGGGCAGCCACCTGGTCAGGCCTTGACGCGGCCGAGGTAGGACGAGTCGCGGGTGTCGACCTTGACCTTCTCGCCGGTGGTGATGAAGAGGGGCACCGCGATGGTGTGGCCGGTCTCGAGCGTGGCGGGCTTGGTGCCGCCGGTGGAGCGGTCGCCCTGCAGGCCCGGCTCGGTCTCGGCGATGAGGAGCTCGACCGACGCGGGGAGCTCGATGAACAGGACCCGGCCCTCGTTGGTGGCGACGATGGCCTCCTGGTTCTCCAGCATGAAGTTCTTGGCGTCGCCGACCACCTCGGGGGTGACCTCGATCTGCTCGTAGGTGCTGGTGTCCATGAAGACGTAGGACGATCCGTCGTTGTAGAGGTACTGCATGGTCCGCTTGTCGACGTTGGCCGTCTCGACCTTGGTGCCGGCGTTGAACGTCTTGTCGACGTTCTTGCCCGACTCGACGTTGCGCAGCTTGGTGCGGACGAACGCGGGGCCCTTGCCCGGCTTGACGTGCTGGAACTCGACGACGGCCCAGAGCTGACCCTCGATCTTGAGGACCATGCCGTTCTTGAGGTCGTTGGTGCTTGCCATGTGGTCTTCGTCCGCCTTCGTCGAGTTGTCGATGGGCCGGCCGCGCGGGTGGGGGCTGCGCGCCGACCCGCAAGTCTAGTGCTGGCCCGCGAGAGCCATGAAATGCGCGGCCTGCGCCTCGGTGGTCCCCCGTGGGTTGCGCCGCCACCCGCCGTTGCCGGGGAGCAGCATGGCCAGCCAGAACGCGGCCCACAGCGGCCGGTAGGCCGCCATCCGCTGCCGGTCCTCCGTGCCGAGCCCCACCGCCGCCACCAGTGCACCGGGGTCGTAGACGCCGGGCAGACGGCTGCCGAGGTGCTCGACGTGGTCGGCCAGCTCGTACGCCGGGTCGCTGAGCCCGCCGTCCTCGAAGTCGACGAGCCGCACCACCCGCCCGTCCCACAGCACGTTGGGCGGGTTGAGGTCGGCGATCCCGAGCGCCGTGTCGCGCGGCTCCGGCAGCGGCGGGTCGGCGACGTACGCACGCGCCAGCTGGAGCGCCTTGGACACCAGCGGCGGGTCGAGGCACTCCCCCAGGTCGACGTCGTCCGTGAGCCACTCGACCAGCAGCCGCGCGTGCTGGCGGGCGCCGTACCTCCGCTCGCCGATCCCCGCGGCTCGCACCGCCTCGATGGGTACGTCGTAGAGCCGGCGAAGCGTGGCGCCGAGGGCGGCGGTCTGCGCGTGGTCCAGCGGCCGGGCTGCCAGCGGGCTCCCGGGGACCCGCTCCATGACGATGACCGGCGTCTCGCCGTCCTCGCGGCGCAGCGGGCGGGGAGCCAGGCCGGGTGCGTGCTCGGCGAGGAGGGTCAGGCACGCCCACTCGCGCTCGGCCTGCGCCTCGTGGTCGGCGACGAACTCCTTGCGGACCTCGCAGGCACCGATCGTCACGCCGTGGGTGGACGTCTGCACCGCGACACCGTAGCCGTGTGTACCGTCGCCACCATGCGAGTCACCATCTTCGGCGGACACGGCAAGATCGCGCTCCTCCTCGCTCCGATGCTGGTCGAGGCAGGGCACCAGGTCACCTCCGTCGTCCGCAACCCCGACCACGTGGGCGACGTCGAGGCGACCGGCGCGACCGCGCGCGTGACCTCGGTGGAGGACGCCGACGAGCACGCCCTCGCCGACCTCCTCGCCGGCCAGGACGCCGTGGTGTGGTCCGCGGGAGCCGGCGGCGGCAGCCCGGAGCGGACCTACGCCGTCGACCGCGACGCCGCGATCCGGTCGATGGACGCCGCGGCCAGGGCGGGCGTCGGCCGCTACGTCATGGTGTCCTTCTCCGGGTCCTCCCCCGACGTGCTGGTGCCGGAGGACAACCCGTTCCGCCACTACCAGGACGCCAAGATCGCAGCCGACGAGCACCTCCGCAGCACCGGCCTGGACTGGACGGTTCTCGGCCCCGGCACCCTGACCCTCGAGCCGGGATCCGGCTCGGTCAACCCCGGCGCGGGATTCAACGACGGCGACGTCACCTCGCGCGAGCTCGTCGCGCAGGTCGCCCTCGCGGTGCTCGACGACCGGCGTGCCTCCCGCCGGACGCTGGTCTTCGGGGACGGCGACGTCCCGGTCGACGACTGGCTCGCCTCGCTCTGACGCGACAGCGGTCAGCGCACGACGCCCTCGAGCCGCAACGACTGCTTGGGCTGCCCGTCGGCGGTCTGCTCCTCGCTCGCGAGGGTGACGTCGACCTCGATCTCCAGGACCGGGGTCGGCTCGCACGAGGCCCGCACGACCCGCACCGTGCCGGTGCTCGGCGCCGAGCTGACGACCTCGTTGCCGTCGGGGCCACCCTCCGTGTCGGCGATGAACAGGGTGAGCGGCAGCGACTCCGAGGAGCCGTCGGCGCCCTCGATCGGCAGCGAGAGCGTGCTCGGTTGCTGCAGCCGGTCGGCGTACGCGTCGACGATGATGAACGGCTGCGTCACCCGCTCGCCCTCGACGAGGACCGGGCTCGTGAGGCTGACCAGGTCGCGGTCACGGCCGGCGGAGCCGCCTCCCAGGCCGCGCGGGGCGCAGGTGGTCGTCAGGTCGTCGAACACGAACGTGGACCCGTCGGGGCGCGTCATCACCAGGCCGGACGGCGGCGGGTCGACGGCCACGAGCCCGTCGCGACCGTCGTCGGACCCACCCGTCGACGCCACGGCATAGCCCCCGACCGCGGCCAGGACGACCGCGGTGCCGGCGGCGGCGCCGATGCGGCGGTGCCGTCGACGCGCCCCCATCCGCCTCTCGACCCGGTCGACGGCGTCCGAGGGCGCGTGCAGGGCGGAGTCGAGCCGCTCGTAGCCGTCCTTGATCTGTTGCTCGGTCATCGCGTCATCCCTCTCGTGTGGTGAGCAGCCCGCGGTCGCGGGCGTGCTCGCGCAGGCGCTCGGTGCCGCGGGACAGCTGGCTCTTGACGGTGCCCTCCGAGCAGCCCATCCGCTCGGCGATCCCCCGGACGTCGAGGTCCTCGACGTAGCGCAGGGCCAGCGCCGTGCGCTGGCGGGGTGAGAGCGTGGCCAGGGCGTCCACGAGCCACGGGTCCATGCCGTCGAGGTGCTCGACGGGCACGGCGACGTCCGGCCCGGCGGTGGACCGGGGCAGCTCACGGCGCAGCCGCCGGATGCGGTCGATGTTGAGCCGGACCATCACCGTGCGGGCATAGGCCCCCGGGGCGTCGTACGCCGTGCGTCCCCACCGCTCCCCCATCCGCGCCAAGGTCTCCTGGGTGAGGTCCCAGGCATCGTGCGGGTCGGCCGTGAGGGCGTGCGCGAACCCCAGCAGCGGTCGTACCTGCACCGTCACGAAGTCCGCGAACTCGGCTCTCGTGGCGTCGTCCATCCCGTTCCCTCTCGTCCCTGGGGTGCCAACCTCCCACCCTCGCCCTCTTGACGGCGGGCGAGGCGGAAAGGTTGAGGGCAGGCTCGGGTGGTGCCGCCCCGTCAGCGGGCCGCGAGCCCGTCGAGGTGCAGGACCCCGTCGTCGCCGTACTTGGTGGCGGTGGCCTCGGGCCCCTTGGTGATGAGCTGGGCGAGGTTGGCGGCGTGGCCGTGGCCGAGGGAGAAGTCGTTCTTGAGCCAGGCGATGACCTCGCCCGCCTTGGCCTGGCGCAAGCCGCGCTCGGTGGCCATGTCGAGGAACTGCTGCGGGGTCACGCCGGTCTGGCGCTCGGCGTTGTCGAGGTAGGTCTGGAAGCCGCTCATCGGCTCTGCTCCTGTCGTGGGAGTGCGGGGTGCGGTGCCGGCGGGGAGCCGTCACGGCTGCTGGACGTGCCGACGACCCTAGGCATCCGCTCGCGTGCCTGCTTCTCCGGAACCGCTGTCTGCGCCCGGTCCGACTCTCTAGGCTGCGGCCCATGGGGGACACAGCAGAGCTGGTGGAGCACTACAGGAGCCTGGTGATCGGGGACGAGACCACGCTGGTCGTTCGCGGCGCTTCGGTCAGCGACGTGGTCGAGGCGCTGGGTGGGGTGGCCCTCGGAAGCGTGCCCGAGGACGAGCTCGACGGCGACGAGCCGATCTGGGCGACGTACGCGCTCGCCGAGGTCGATGGTGGGGTGATCGCTTGCGAGGACACGGGATACGCGGATCCGCCGAACGCCGTCCTCGTGGCGCTGTCCGAGGGCGGCCGTGCGGCCGCGGTGGTGCGGGACAACATCCAGGCACACGGCCGGTTCGGGTGCGCCCGCGACGGTGAGCTGCTCTTCGACGACGACGAGTACAGGTTCGTGGAGGACCGCTCGTCGGTGCCCGAGGAGATCCGCGCGCTGTTCGACCTGGCGTGGGTCGACTTGGGCCAGGAGGAGTCGGAGGCACAGGAGGACGACACGAACGCCGTCGGTCTTGCGATGGCCGAGGTGATCACCGGCATCCGCCTCACGCCTGCCGACGCCGCGAGGCTGGAGGGCGACGACGCGACGGTGGTCGCGGTGCGCCAGCTGCAGTACGAGGGGTGACGCCTCGGATTCACTCGCGCTTCCACCGCAGGACCGCGGTCGGCGGCAGCGCCCTCAGGGCCCGGACGAGCTCCGGTGCGGCAGCGAACGTCGCCATCGCGGTGTCGCGGCCGTAGCCGACGCGGGCGTGGATGCGACAGTCCGAGACCACCCAGTAGGAGACCCGGTCACCCCACTCGTTGACGCCCTCGATCGACTGGCCGTAGGTGACCGGCTTGCACGGGTCCCGGCCCTCGACAGGCTCCCCCACCAGCCCTTCGTTGAGGCGACGTACGAGTGACGCCGGCACGGACGCCGTCTGCATGCGGTAGGGGGCCACGCCCTGGCACCAGGTGGCGTCGGTCATCGTCGGAGGCAGCTGCGGCAGCATGCTGACGGGGGTCTCGGTGTTCGGCAGCCCGCACTTCGGCGTCTTCCGACGTTCCTGCGTCATGACCGGAGGTGCGGAGGCGGCGCGCTGTGAGCGGAGTGCGTCCGCGAACGCGTGGGCGAGCTTCTCGCCGTCCTCGCGCACGAGGCCTTCGCCCGCGGTGAGGGTGTGGCATCCGCGTTCTCCGTACGCGACCGCTCGAGCGTCGCCGTCCGGGTATCGGAACCAGTAGACGAGGAGCGGGCCCCCGTCCAGCTGGCAGGCCCCGGGCTCGTGCTCCGGCAGTCCGTTGACCAGGTCGACGAGCGACTCGACGCCCGTGGTGAGCTCGTCACTAACCGGTTGGACGAACGGCCCATGACGGGTGCCGTCGCGCCCGACGACGGGCGCGCCCGGACACAGGCGCACGCCTGCCGCACCAGGTGGGAGGTCGCCGATCGGGAGCCGCAGGGCAGTGTCGTCCGGTGGGCACCCGACCTCCAGTCCGGGTGGGACCTGCGCCGCGGAGTCACCGAGCGGGAGGGTGTCGGGCTCGGTGCTGCCGCTGCAGCCAGCAAGCACCGCGGCCGCCAGCGCCGCGGCGGCCGATGCCCTCACCGATCTCATCGCACGAGGGTCGCGAGGGACCAGGAAGAACGCAACGGACGTCACCGAATCGTTGCTCCACAGTCTCGTTGCGCGGACACATCCGACTGTCGGTGGGCTCTGGTTGAGTAGGTCCATGAAGGGCACCGCCACCTCCGTCGAGCCGCAGGTCACCGACCTGACGGACCTGACCGAGCGTGCGTTGCTGTCCGAGGCCGCCGAGATCGAGGCGGTGCTCCGCGAGGGCGAGGTCCACAAGCTCCGCATCGCCTACCAGTGGGCCGTCGCGCACCCCGCTCTCGACTCCTGCGAGACGCCCGAGGGCCCGGTGCTTCCGTCCGTCCTCACCGAGCCCGAGACGCTCGGTGGTGCCGGCACGCCGGCAGTCGCGGCCTTCACCTCCGAGCCCCTGGCCGTGGCCCTCGGCTGCTCGCCGACCTCGGCGTCCAGCGTGCTGGCCGACGCCCTCGACCTGCACCACCGCCTTCCCCTGCTCTGGGACCAGGCCCGCGCGCTGCTCGTCCCGGTCTGGAAGGCGCGTCGGGTGGCGAGCCGCACCCGGCACCTGTCGGTCGACGCCGCACGCTGGGTCGACCGGCAGGTCGCCGGCCGGGCCTCCTCACTGGGCGCCGCCGCCCTCGACCGCCTCGTCGCCGAGGCGGCCGCCCGCTGCGACGGGGAGGCGCAGCTCGACCGTGAGGCAGCTGCGCGCGCGACGTGGGACGTGGTCCTGGTGCACCCCGACCCCCATCGCTGCTCCGGCACCTCTGAGCTCCGCGCCATCGGAGACACCCTCGACCTGACCCGGTTCAACGACGTCGTCTGTGCCGAGGCCGAGGCGCTGGGCGCCCTCGGCGACACCGACGAGCTCGGCGTCCGGAAGGCCAAGGCGCTGGGCGTGATCGCCGACGCGCAGGCCCGGCTCGACCTCACGAGCCTGGTCGACCGGGGAGACCTCGGAGCACGCGAGCAGGCACGACGCGAGGCGCTGGCCCGGCGCGGCGCCACGGTACGGCTCTACCTGCACGCCTCCCTCAGCGACGTCGTGACCGACGAGCCGACCGCCACCGGCTCCGGCGAGTCGCTCGGCCCCGTGACCCTCGACAAGATCCGCGAGTGGGTCGGTCGGTCCCGCGTGACCGTGCAACCGGTCCTGCACGTCGCCGCGGACGACCGCTGGTCCGTCGACCGCCACGACCCGCCGCCCCGCATGGCCGAGCAGGTCCGGCTTCGCGACGAGACCTGCGTGTTCCCCTGGTGCGGTCGGTCCGCCCGGCAGTGCGACCTCGATCATCGCAAACCCTTCGAGGACCCGGGTGACGGCGGACCGCCGGGCCAGACCTCCCCCGCGTCTCTCGCTCCCCTGTGCCGGCGACACCACCGCGCGAAGACCGCCGGTCGTTGGAGCTACGAACGCACCGGACCGGGCTCCTACCTGTGGACGGGCCCCGCGGGACTCACCGTGCTCGTCACTCCCCGCGGCACCGTCCGGGCCTGAGCTCGCGACTACGACCTCGCTGACACCAACACCGGCAACACCTCGGCGGTGGCTCGCGCCTCGGGTCGAGTCAGGCTGCGCTTGTACGACCGCTCACAGCATCGCTGCGAGAGAACCGCCGCCAAGCCGAGGCGCCACGGCGACCCGATGTGCTTCGTCGAGCACCTCGGCTCCACGGCTGCGTCCTTGCAGGGGAACATCGACCGGCGGGGCGTCGACTGCGATGCTCCGCGCGTGGCGGGCCCGGCGGGTACAGCGGCGGCAGCGTGCTCAGCCATCACCCGCTCCCGAGGGCAGCCAGCAGCGGCTGAACACTGCGACGTTCTGAGAGGTCCGAGCAGGGCCAGCACGACTGTTCCACCACCGTGCTCGTCACTCCCCGCGGCACTCAGTCGTGCCGCTCGGACCTCTGCGCCAGCTCCGCCAGCAGCGGAGGCACCTCGCCGGCCAGCTCGCGGGCCAGGTAGCCGACGGGACCGACGCGCGCGGCGAGCCGGTCGCCGACGGTCGCGTGCAGGAAGGCTCCCCACACCGCCGCCTGCGCGGGCTCGGCGCCCCGGCCGACCAGACCGGTGACCAGGCCGGCCTGGACGTCACCCGACCCGGCCGTGCCGAGGCCCACGTTGCCCGCCTCGACCCGCCAGAGGTCGTCGCCGTGCGCCACGACCTTGGTCGGGCCACCGCAGAGGACGACGGCCGAGGTCCGCCGGGCCAGCTCGACCGTGTGCGTGACGAGGTCCGCCTGCACGTCGTCCTCGTCCGCCCCGAGGCAGCGGGCGAGCTCGCCGGGGTTGACGGTCAGCACCACCGTGGCGGCGAGGTCGGCGACGCGCTCGGGGTCCTGGGTGACGTACGCCGAGGCGAGGGCGTCGATCACGACGGTGCCCTCGAGCCGCGGGGCGATCCGCTCCACCAGGTCAGCGGCGCCGTCGGGGTCGCTGAAGCCTGGTCCGAGGAGGATCGCGTGACTGTCGCCCGCGCAGTCGACGACCTGATCGGCCTCGCCCGCGTCGATGTTGCCGTCCGCGTCCTCGGCCAGTCCCGTCACCATGAGCTCGGGCACTGCGACCGCGATCGTCGGCGCGCAGGCGGCAGCGGTCAGCAGCCGCACCTTGCCCGCCCCGACGCGCAGCGCGGCCTCAGCGGAGAGCAGGCCGGCACCGGGGGTGGTCCGGCTGCCCGCGACGACGAGGAGCCGCCCGCGCTCCTCCTTGTCCGACCCCGGCTCGGGCAGGCGCCAGTCGCGCAGCAGGTGGGCGTCGACGAGGACGCCCTCAGGCATCGCGCGCCTCGCCGCCGTGGTCGGGCTCCTCGGTCTTCTCCGCCGGCGACGTCGAGAGGTGGCTGTCGTCGGCGAAGTCCACAAGGTCCAGCCGGTCGTCCCGGCGGCGGTAGCGGGTCACCGACGTGTTGGGGATGCGCATCGTGCGGTCGATCTCGAGCAGCTCCGCCTCGTCGAGGCCCTCGAGCGCGTAGCGGAACGACATGATCACCGCCTGGTGGGTGAACAGCCACACCCGTGCGCCGTCGTACCCCTCGCGGAGGTCGGCGAGCAGGCTCCGCACGCGCAGCACCACGTCCGCCCAGCTCTCGCCGGACGGTGGCTGGTAGTAGAACTTGCCCACGTGCGAGCGGCGCTCGGCCTCCTCGGGGTAGCTCGCCCGGATGCCCTTGCCGGTGAGCCCGTCGAAGACCCCCAGGTCGCGCTCACGCAGCCGCTCGTCCAGCAGCATCTCCGCGTCGAGGTCGCCGAGGGCGGTCCGCGCCGTGTCTGCCGCACGCCGGTAGGGCGAGCTGACGACGAGGTCGGGACGCCCGTCGTCGGGCAACCCCGCGACCCATCGTCCGAGGGTGCGCGCCTGCTCCTCGCCGTTGGGCGAGAGCTCGACGTCGGCGTCGCGGGCGGAGAGGTCCAGGCGCTCGGCCTCGGCGTCCCGCGCCTCGGTGTCGGCGAGGTTGCCGACGCTCTCGCCATGGCGCACCAGCACCAGCTCGACCGGTCCGTGCCGCCCCTGCAGCACCCTCGTCAGGCCCACAGGTCCTCCACGTCGCTCGTCCGGATCGTCCACTCGTGCCACCCCTTACCCCGCAGCAGCCCTCCCGATGCGCACGCCGCCCGCATGCGCCCCCGGCCCGGGGGAACATGGGCGCATGGGCGACCCGCTGGAGACCTACCGCCGCAAGCGGGACTTCGGTCGTACACCGGAGCCCGCCGGCGAGCTCGCGCCCGCCGACGGCGCTCCCCGGTTCGTCGTCCAACGGCACCGTGCGAGCCGGCTCCACTACGACCTCCGGTTCGAGATCGACGGCGTCCTGGTCAGCTGGGCCGTGCCGAAGGGGCCGACGCTCGACCCCTCGGCCCGGCGGCTGGCCATGCACGTCGAGGACCACCCGATCGACTACCTCGACTTCGAGGGCGTGATCCCGGCCGGCGAGTACGGCGGCGGCGACGTCGTCGTGTGGGACATCGGCACGTGGGAGCCGGTGAAGACCGACGACCCCCGCGCGTCCGTCGAGGGCGGCGAGCTGCACGCGGAGGTGCACGGCCAGAAGCTCCGCGGCCGGCTCGTGCTGGTCCGGCGCGACGGCGACGGTGAGAGCGGCGAGCCCTGGATGCTGATGCACAAGCGCGACAAGCACGCCGTCGAGGGCTGGGACCCGGAGGACCACCCGCGCTCCGTGCTGAGCGGGCGCACGAACGACGAGGTGCTCGCCGACCCCCACCGCCTGTGGCGCGCCGGGGTCCCCGCCGCGGAGGCGGCCGTCTCCCTCCTCCATGACCCGCTGCCCGACAGCGCCATCGCCGAGCTCGAGTCCCTCGGCAAGCAGGGCACGTGGGACGTGTTCGACCGCCGGCTCAAGGTCACCAACCTTGACAAGGTGCTCTTGCCCGGGCGACCCGCCCGTCACCAAGCGGGAGCTGCTCGCCTACACGGCGCGCATCGCGCCCGTCGCGCTGCCCTACGTCGAGGGCCGCGCCCTCAACATGCACCGCTACCCCGACGGCGTCGAGGCCAAGGGCTTCTGGCACAAGGAGCGCCCCGCGCACGCCCCCGACTGGCTCGGCGCCTGGGACAACGCCGAGGCCGACGAGGGCGAGACCGAGACGTACGTCGTCGCCGACGAGCCCGCCGCGCTCATGTGGGCGGCGAACTTCGGTGCGCTGGAGTGGCACCCGTGGACCTCGCGGACCGACGCGCCGCACGAGCCGACGTACGCGCTGGTCGACCTCGACCCCGGCTCGTCGACGAGCTGGGAGGACCTGCTGGTCCTGGCCCGCCTGCACCGCACGGCGTTGGACCACCTCGGCGTCACCGCCCGCGCGAAGGTGACCGGCAGGCGTGGCATCCAGATCTGGGTGCCGGTCGTGGCGGGCTACTCGTTCGAGGACACCCGGGCGTGGGTCGAGAAGCTGTCGCGGACGGTCGGCACGGTGGTCCCCGAGCTGGTGAGCTGGAAGTGGGAGGTCAAGGCTCGCAAGGGGCTCGCCCGGCTCGACTACACCCAGAACGCGATCAACAAGACGCTCGTCGCGCCCTGGTCGCCGCGACCCGGACCCGGCGCGCCGGTGTCGGTGCCGATCACCTGGGACGAGCTCGACGACCCCGACCTGCGTCCGGACCGGTGGACGGTGCGCTCGGTGCTCGACCGGCTCGACGAGGAGGGCGACCCGTTCCGGGTGCTCCTCGGCGCGGCCCAGGAGCTGCCGGAGATCACCTGAGGCGGGCAGTACGCTCCCACCGTGCCCGTGACCGTCCGTCGAGCCGTCGCCACCGACGCCGAGGGCCTCAGCCGGCTGGCCGCCCTCACCTTCCCGCTGGCGTGCACGCCGCAGACGGCCGCGGAGTTCCTCGCCCACCACATCTCCACCCGGCTCGACCCGGCCAGCTTCCGGCGCCACCTCGCCGACCCGGCGTGCGTGGTCCTCGTCGCGATGGACACGGTGGACGGGGCGGACCCCGTCGGCTACACCATGCTCCTCGGCGGCGAGCCGTCCGACCCGGACGTGACGGCCTCGCTGCACCACCGCCCGACGGTCGCGCTCGAGCGCTTCTACGTCCACCCCGACCACCACGGCTCGGGGGTGGCGCGCCGGCTGATGAAGGAGACGATCGCCGCTGCGACGGCGACCGGCGCACGCGGCGTCTGGCTGGGGGTCAGCGAGGAGAACGCGCGGGCCAACGCGTTCTACGCGCGGCACGGCTTCGACCAGGTCGGCACCAAGCGGTTCCACATCGGCGACGCCTGGGAGGACGACCTCGTGCGGGAGCGTCCCCTCCCCTAGAGGTCGACCTCGCCGACGACCCGGGTGACCGCGTCGCCGGAGACCCATACGCGGTCACCGTCCGCCTCGAGCCGGACACGACCCTCGCGCCCGATCACGCTGCCCTGGCGGGAGGTGTAGGCCGTCGGCAGCGCGCCGCCGCCGATCAGCCACTGCGCCAGGCCGGCGTTCGCGCTGCCGGTCACGGGGTCCTCGGTGAGGTCGCGACCGTCCGCGAAGAAGGCGCGCACCTCCACGTCTGCGCCGTGCTGTGCGGTCGCCGCCGCGTCCCAGCGCCCGAGCACCGTGACCTTGAGGTCGGTGAACGTCGCGACGTCCGGCACGACGTCGAGCACCGCCTGCGCCGTCCCGAGGTCCACCCCGACCCAGCCGGGGCCGTTGTCGATCCAGGCGATGTCGCGGACGTCCGCCTCGCGCACCCCGAGCGCGGTCACCACCCGCGCGCGGAGGTCGGCCTCGACCGGGCCTGACCGGCGCAGCGGCGGCGCCGCGAACCCGAGCCGCGGCGAGCGGCGTACGTCGACCAGTCCGGCGGCGCACTCCTGCACGACCACGTCCACCCGCGGCACGCCGCCCGCCTCCAGCCACGCGTGCGCGCTGCCGATCGTCGGGTGGCCGGCGAAGGGGAGCTCGCCGGCGGGCGTCCAGATCCGCACGCGGTAGTCCGCGGCCGGGTCGGTCGGCGCGCACAGGAAGGTGGTCTCCGACAGGTTGGTCCACCGCGCGAAGCGGGCCATCTGCGCGTCCGTGACGCCGTCGGCGTCGTGGACCACCGCAAGCGGGTTGCCGAGCCACGGCTCGGCGCTGAAGACATCGACCTGGCGGAAGGGCAGCACCCCGCGATCCAAGCACAGGCCAGCACAGCCCGCCCGGGCGCGGGCCCATGACCTCCGAGGTCATGGATCCACCGCGCCGTCGCGCCCACGCTGGACGCATGACCACCACACGCAGCACCACCACCGCCACCCGCCCCGCCGATCGCGCTCCCTGGGTCGTGCACCCGCTGGCCGCCACCGTCCTGCTCGTCGACGCCGCCGTCACCGGCGTCAACGGCCTCGCCTACGTCGCCGCCGGCGGCTGGCTCGCCGACTGGTTCGGCATGCCCGTCGACCTCGTGCGCGTGCTGGGCGTCGTCCTGCTCGCCGTCTCCGCCGGGGTCGTCCTGCTCGCCACCCGCAGCCGCATCCCCCGACGCGGCGTGTGGGCACTCGTGGCGGTGAACACCGCCTGGGTCGTGGCCAGCGTCGACCACGCCGTGCTCGCCGACCTCACCGGCCTCGGCACCGCCTGGGTGCTGCTGCAGGCCGGCGTGGTCGCGGTCTTCGCCGCCGTCCAGGCGTGGCTCGCCCGCCGCGGCTGAGGCCGACCTGCCATCGTGTCGACCATGTCCGTCACCACCGGCTCTGTCACCTCCGGGTCCGTCACCTCCGGGTCTGTCACCTCCGGGTCCGCCACCGACGAGGCCCCCACCCGCGACGACGTCGGCGCCCTCGTCCGCCACTGGCGCGAGCGCCGGCGCCTGTCCCAGCAGGCGCTGTCGGACCGGTGCGGGGTCTCCACCCGCCACCTGTCGTGCATCGAGACCGGCAAGGCGCAGCCGAGCCCGGCGATGATCGGCCAGCTGAGCGAGGCGCTCGACGTCCCGCTGCGGGTCCAGCGGCGGCTCTACACCGCGGCGGGCTTCGTGCCCGACGCCTCCGAGCTCCCGCTGGGCTCGCCGTGCCTCGCACAGGTCAACGCCGCGATCGAGCTGATCCTCGCCGGGCACGAGCCCTACCCCGCCCTCGTCATCGACGGGGGCTGGGACCTCGTGGCGGCCAACGACGCGGCCTACCGCCTCCTCGCCGACCTGCCCGGCGAGCTGCTCGAGCCACCCGTCAACGTCGTCCGCCTCTCCCTCGACCCCCGCGGCCTGGCTCCCCGCATCGTCAACCTCGCGGAGTGGCAGGCGGGGATCATGGGCCGGATCCGGCACGAGCACGAGATCTCCGGCGACGCCCGGCTGGCGGCGCTGCTGGCCGAGTTCCCCGTCCCGGCCACCGCGGCCGCGCCCGACATCGTGCTGACCGTCCGGCTGCGCGCGGGCGACGACGTGCTGTCGTTCCTCACCACCACGACGGTGTTCGGCACGACCCGCGACGTGACGGTGGCCGAGCTGGCGATCGAGGCGCTCTACCCCGCCGACCCCGCCACCCGCGATCAGCTGGTGGCGCTGGCCAGCAGCTCGAGCGCCTGACGGTAGCCGTCGACGCCCTGCCCCGCGATCGTCGCCACCGCGTGGGGCTCGACGACGGACGTGTGCCGGAACTCCTCCGGCCGCTGCCGGGGGTCGCTGATGTGCACCTCGACGAGGGGCGCGGCCAGCTGCGCGCACGCGTCCCAGAGCGCGAGGGAGTAGTGGGTCCACGCGCCGGCGTTGAGCACCACGGGGACCGCGTCGTCGGCGGCCGCGTTGAGCCAGTCGAGCAGGTCGCCCTCGTGGTTGGTCTGGCGCACCTCGACGTCGAGCCCGAGCCCGCGCCCCCACTCGACGCACCGGTGCGCGAGCTCGGCGTGGGTGGTGGAGCCGTAGATCTCCGGCTGCCGGCGCCCGAGCCGGCCGAGGTTGGGTCCGTTGAGCACCAGCACCCTCACGCCGCTCCCCCGATCGCGGCGTAGGCCGCCCGCAGGTCGTCCTCGGCCGGGCCGGCGAGGATCCGCGGCGAGGCGAGGTCGTCGAGCACGACGAACCGGAGCTGCGAGCCCCGGGCCTTCTTGTCGACCTTCATCGCGGCGTGGAGGTCGTCGAAGGAGGCGCCGTCGTACGTCGTGGGCAGGCCGACGCGCGACAGCGCCGAGCGGTGCCGCTCGACCACCGCGGCGTCGAGCGACCCGGCACGGGCCGCCAGCTCGGCGACGTAGACGCAGCCGATGGCGACGGCCTCGCCGTGGCGGACGGCGTAGTCGCTGGTGCGCTCGATGGCGTGGGCGAGGGTGTGGCCGTAGTTGAGGACCTCGCGGCCCGGGTGGCCGTCGCCCCCGCCGCGCTCGCGGAGGTCGCCCACCACGACGTCGATCTTGACCCGGATGGCCCGTTCGACCAGCTCGCGCAGCTCCGCCGAGTCGGCGGTCAGCGCCGCCGGGTCCGTGCGCTCGACCAGGTCGAGGATCGCGGGGTCGGCGACGAATCCGCACTTGACCACCTCGCCGAGGCCGGCGACGAGCTCCGCGCGCGGCAGCGAGGCGAGCAGCGACAGGTCGCACAGCACGCCGGCCGGCTCGTGGAAGGAGCCGACGAGGTTCTTGCCGGCGCCGGTGTTGATGCCGGTCTTGCCGCCGACGGCGGCGTCCACCATGCCCAGCAGCGTGGTGGGCACGTGCACGACGCGTACGCCGCGCAGCCAGGTCGCGGCGACGAAGCCGCCGAGGTCGGTGGTCGCTCCCCCGCCGATGGTGACCACGGCGTCGGAGCGGGTGAAGCCGGCCTCGCCGAGCGCCTCCCAGCAGTCGGCGGCGACCGGCGCGGTCTTGGCCCGCTCGCCCTCCGGCAGGCCGAGGGCGAGCACGTCGTAGTGCTCGACCAGACGGTCGACGACCGGGTCGGCCACGGCACCGAGCGTCCCGGCGTAGAGCACGGCGACCCGCTCCACCGACTCACCGAGCAGGGCCGGCGGCCGGTCGGCGAGGTCGTGCCCGACGACGACGTCGTAGGGCGAGGCGCCTCCGACGTGGAGGACGGTGTCGGCCTGCGGCGTGCTCATCCCAGCAGCTCCCGGATCTCGGCGGTGACGTCGTCGGGCGTGCGGCCGTCGGTCTCGACGACGTGCGTGGCGACCGACTCGTAGACGGGGGTGCGCTCGTCGAGGAGCGCCTTGATCCGCGAGCGGACGTTGCCCAGCAGGAGCGGGCGTCCCACGCCGAGGCCGACCCGCTTCACGGCGTCGGAGAGACCGACCCGCAGGAAGACCACCGGCACGCCGGCCAGCAGGTCGCGCGTCTCCGGACGCAGCACCGCGCCGCCCCCGAGGGCCAGCACGCCGTCGTGCTCGGCGAGGGCCGCGGCCACCGCCGCCGCCTCCAGGTCGCGGAAGTGGTCCTCGCCGGACTCCACGAAGATGTCGGAGATCTCCCGACCGGTGGTGCTCTGCACGTCGGCGTCGGTGTCACGCACGGGCACGCCCCACGCCTCGCCGAGCAGCCCGGCCACGGTCGTCTTGCCGGCGCCCATCGGACCGACGAGCACCACGCGAGGCGCCATCAGCGGAACCGCAGGGTGTCGAGGTAGGCCTCGGCGTTGCGGCGGGTCTCCTGCACCGAGTCGCCGCCGAACTTCTCCACGACCGCGTCGGCCAGCACGAGCGCGACCATCGCCTCGGCGACGATGCCGGCGGCCGGCACCGCGCACACGTCGGAGCGCTGGTGGTGCGCGACGGTGGCCTCGCCCGTGGCGACGTCCACGGTGCGCAGGGCCTTGGGGACCGTCGCGATCGGCTTCATGGCGGCGCGGACGCGCAGCACCTCGCCGGTCGACATGCCGCCCTCGGTGCCGCCGGAGCGACCCGTGGTGCGCCGCAGCCCCTCGTCGGTGCTGACGATCTCGTCGTGCGCCTGTGACCCCGGGGTGTCGGCGAGCTCGAAGCCGTCGCCGACCTCGACACCCTTGATCGCCTGGATGCCCATCAGCGCGCCCGCGAGCCGGGCGTCGAGGCGCCGGTCCCAGTGCACGTGCGAGCCGAGGCCCGGCGGCAGTCCGTGGACGACCACCTCGACGACGCCGCCGAGGGTGTCGCCGTCCTTGTGCGCCTCGTCGATGCGCGCCACCATCGCGGCGCTGGCGTCGGGGTCGAGGCAGCGGACCTCGTCGGCGTCGAGGCGTGCGACGTCGTCCGGGCCGGGTACGACGCCCGCCGGCGCCTTGACGCCACCGAGCGCGACGACGTGCGACACGACGCGAGCGCCGACGGCCTGCTCGAGGAAGTTGGACGCCACCCGGCCCAGCGCCACGCGGGCGGCGGTCTCGCGCGCCGAGGCCCGCTCGAGGATCGGGCGCGCCTCGTCGAAGGCGTACTTCTGCATGCCGACCAGGTCGGCGTGGCCGGGACGCGGCCGGGTCAGGGGCGCGTTGCGGGCGAGGGCCTCGAGCTCCACGGGGTCGACCGGGTCGGCCGACATGACCTTCTCCCACTTGGGCCACTCGGTGTTGCCGACCTCGATGGCCACCGGGCCGCCCTGCGTCTCGCCATGGCGCACGCCGCCGAGCACGCGGACCTGGTCCTGCTCGAACTTCATCCGCGCGCCGCGGCCGTAGCCGAGCCGGCGGCGGGCCAGCGAGTCGGCCAGGTCGTCGGTCGTCACGCGGACGTGGGCGGGCAGCCCCTCCAGGATCGCCACCAGGGAGGGACCGTGGGACTCGCCTGCTGTGAGCCATCGGAGCATGGCTGCAGTCTCTCAGCTCCAGATGCGCCCAGCGAGCGCAGTCCCCCAGACGAGACCCACCAGGGCACCGAGGACCATGAACGGCCCGAACGGGAAGGACTTCTTGAGCATCGCCCGGTCGCGGCGCACGAGGGCCAGGGCGGCGGCCGGCAGGGCGAACGCGATGAAGCCGACCCAGAGCCCGATCGCCAGCGCGCCCCACCCGGCCCAGCCGAGCACCAGGCCGACCGGGGCGGCCAGGCGAACGTCGCCGAAGCCCATGCCGGCGGACCGGGCGAACCACAGGATCCAGAAGAACGAGCGGGCCACCACCATCGCGAGCAGCGCGCGGAGCAGCGCCTCGCGCTCCCCCGTGGCGAGCCCGACCGCGGCGACCGCCGCGATCGCGGCGAGCGTGGCGGGCAGCACGACGATCCGCGGGAGCAGCCGGGTGTGCCAGTCGACGACCGACAGCGCCACCGCGACGGGGACCAGCGGCACCAGCCACAGCAGCGGCCAGTCGAGCCCGGTCGCCGCCCCGAGGAGGGCTCCGCAGACGCCCGCCACCGCGGCGGAGCGCCACCGCGAGCCCGGTCGCGCGGCGATATCGGCGTAGAGCATCTTGGGCGGCTCGTCGGACGACGCGTCGTCCTTGGGCGCCGGCTCCGGCACCCGGGCGACCAGCGTCGGAACGAGGAGGCCGCCGACAGCGGCGAGGAGGCCGGCCAGCAAGGTGGCCAGCAGGGTGTCGTTCACTGCGACATTCAAGCGGGATTTCGCGCCGCGAGGGCGCGTTCGCCCGCATCGCGCATCACGGCCAGCGGCGCTGCCACGCCGGTGAAGAGCTCGAACTGGAGCGCCGCCTGGTGGACGAGGAGGTCGAGACCGCCCACGAGCACCCGACCGGAGGCCAGTGCAGCCGCGGACAGCGGCGTGGGCCACGGGTCGTAGAGCGCCTCGAACACGACCGGCACCGCCTCGCACTGCGCGACCAGCTCGGCGGTCTGTGCCGCGGCGGGAACGGTCGAGACCACCAGGTCGGCCGCGAGGTCGCCCGGGCCGTCGAGCGCCGCAGAGCGTACGTCGACGCCGGCCGGGTGCGAGCGCAGCACGGCCACCGTGTCCGCGGCCCGAACAGCGTCACGCACCAGCAGCTCGATCCGGGTCACGCCGAGGTCCACCAGCGCGAGACCGACCGAGGCGGCCGTCGCCCCACCGCCGATGATCGCCGCCGAGGACAGGGGCCGGGAGGTGCGCTCCCGGATCGCGGCAGCCGCCCCCGGCAGGTCGGTGTTGTCGCCCACCCGGGCACCGTCGTCGAGCACCACCGTGTTGACGCCACCGGCGAGGCGGGCGCGGTCCGTCAGCCGGTCGACCAGGGTGAGCGCCTCGCGCTTCAGCGGCATCGTGAGCGACAGCCCGCGCCACTCCTCACCGAGCCCGTCGAGGAAAGCCTCGAGCCCGCCCGCCGGCACCCGGTGGGCGTCGTAGGTCCAGTCCAGGCCCTGCCCGGCGTAGCCCGCCCGGTGCAGGACCGGCGACAGCGAGTGGGCGACGGGGTCGCCCAGCACGCCGCAGCGCCGGACCGGTCGCGACCCGTCGCTCACCGGATCAGCATCGGTGGGATCAGCATCGGTGGGATCAGCATCGGTCCGAGGTCTCGCAGTAGGCCTTGTACTCGTCGCGTCCCTCGAGGAAGCCGTCGTAGTCCTCGTAGAACTTGGTCTCGCCCGTGGAGAGGTCGACCGTGACGTAGTAGTACCAGCCACCGTCGGCCGGGTTGGCCGCCGCCTCGATGGCGTCGTCGCCCGGCGCCTCGATGGGCGTCGGCGGGAGGCCGGCGTTGATGCGCGTGTTGTAGGGCGTGTCCTCCGCCAGCTGCTCGGGGGTCAGCTCCGTCGACCCGGGCGAGAGCCCCAGGCCGTAGGCGATCGAGGCGTCGATGCCGAGCGTGCCGTTGGTGCCGCCCTTGTCGCCGGGGCCGTCGAGCCGGTTGTAGATGACCCGCGAGATCTTCGGCATGTCGTCGCCGCGGCCCTCGGCCTCGATGAGCGAGGCGATGATCATCAGCTCGCCCGGCGTGTGGCCGAGCTCGGCGGCACGGGCCTCGAGGTCGGCCTCCTCCGCCGCCTGGCGCCAGCGGTCGACCATCATCGCGAGGATGCGGGCGGGCTTCATGCCCGGCTTGACCTCGTAGGTCGCCGGGAAGAGGTAGCCCTCGGCGTTGCCGCCGGCGTAGTCGGGCAGGCCGAGCTTGTCGGGCTGCTGCAGCGCGCGGTTGTAGGCCTGCTCGGTGAAGTCGGTGTTCTCGGCCAGCGTCGAGACGATCTCGGTGAGCCGGAGGCCCTCGGGGATCGTGACGGTCGGGAAGCCGATGAGGTTGGCCGGGTCGATGAGGACCTCGAGCGCGTCGGACGCCTTCATCTGCTTCTGCAGCTCGTAGGCGCCGACCTGGATGCCGCTGGACTCCGGCTCGCCGGCGGCGGCGTCGATGAACGCCTGGACCGACTTGGTGACGCCCTGCTCCTTGAGGTTGCGGCCCATCTGGGCGACCGTGTCGCCCTCGTTGACCGTGAACTCGACCGACCCGCGGCCGGGGCCGGGGTAGTCGTCGGGGCCCTGGAACTGGTCGGAGACCCACGACACGCCCTGCGTCAGGGCGACGTAGAAGCCGCCGAGCAGGACGACCAGCGCCACCAGGACGGCGAGGCACCCCTTGAGGCCGCGGCCCTTGCGCCGCCTGCCGCCGGGGACGTACTCCTGGTCGTAGGCGCCGTCGCGGTCCTCCTCGAGGGTCGCCTCCGAGCGCTGGTCCTCGTGCTCACTCATCTGTCACCTCGACGATCTCTCCCGGTGCGTGCCCACTCGACCGCTCCGTGTCGAGCGCAGTCTGCAGGATCAGCACCGCCGCTGCCTGGTCCACGACGGCGCGGCGCCTGGCGCCGTGACGGCCCTGCTCGCGCAGGATCGACTCGGCCGACACGGTCGTCAGTCGTTCGTCACAGAGTCTCACAGGCACGGGCGCGACCCTGCGCGCCAGCCGTCCGGCAAGGTCGCGCGCCTTCTCCGCGGCCGGGCCCTCCGTGCCGTTGAGCGAGCGCGGCAGGCCGACCACGACCTCCATCGCCTCGAGCTCGGAGACGAGCTGCGCGAGGCGTCGTACGTCGCCCCTGCCGCGCCGCACCGTCTCGACCGGGGTGGCGAGGAAGCCGGTGGGGTCGCTGGTCGCGACGCCGATCCGGGCGTCGCCCGGATCGATGCCGACCCGCACCCCGGCGCGCATGCTCAGGACTGCACCCGCTGGGCGACCTCGTGGGAGACCATCTCCAGCGCCTCGCCGATGCGCGAGGCGTCGCTGCCGCCGCCCTGCGCCACGTCGTCCTTGCCGCCGCCCTTGCCGCCGAGGAGCGGACCGACGGCGCGCACGAGCTCGCCGGCCGACAGCCCGCGGGCGCGCGCCTCGTCGTTGGTGGCCGCGACGACCGACACCTTGGTGCTGCCGCCGTCGGTCTGGGTGCCGATGAGGACCACCACGCCCGGCTCGCCCTGCGGCAGGCGGCCGCGGACGTCGAGGGCCAGGTTGCGCACGTCGGCGCCCCCGGCACCCTCCGCGTGATGGGCGACGAGCCGGACGGGGCCGACCTGCGCGGCGGCCGTGGCGAGGCTGGCGCTGGCGCCGAGGAGCTGGGCGAGGCGGGCCTTCTCCAGCTCCTTCTCGACCGCGCGCAGCCGCTCCGTCAGGCCCTGCACGCGGCTGACCAGGTCGTCGGGCTGGGTCTTGAGCAGTCCGGTGAGCTGAGCGACGACGTCGCGCTCGCGCGCGAGGTAGCCGAAGCCCTCGACACCGGTGAGCGCCTCGATCCGGCGGTTGCCGGAGCCGACGCTCGCCTCACCGGTCACCACGACGGTGCCGATCTGGGAGGAGTGGTCGACGTGCGTGCCGCCGCAGAGCTCGCGCGACCAGGGGCCGCCGATCTCGACGACCCGGACCTTGGTGTTGTCGTAGGTCTCGCCGAAGAGGGCGATGGCGCCCCACTCCTTGGCCTGCTCGAGCGTCATGAAGTCCCACGAGACGGGCAGGTCGGCGCGCAGCGCCTGCTGCGAGACCAGCTCGATGTCGCGGACCTGCTCCGGGCTGAGCGCCTGCGTCCAGCCGAAGTCGAGGCGGAGGTAGCCCGGCCGGTTGTAGGAGCCGGACTGCAGCGCCGTCGGGCCGAGCACCTCACGGAGCGCGGCGTGCACGACGTGCGTGCCCGAGTGGGCCTGGCGCGCGCCGGTGCGCCACTCCGGGTCGACGCGGGCGTGCACCTCGCGGGCCGGGTCGAGCTCGCCCTCGAGGACGCGCACCTGGTGCACGACCAGGCCCTTGATCGGTCGCTGCACGTCGAGGACCTCGAGCCGCCCGCCGTCGAAGACGATGGTGCCGGCGTCAGCGACCTGCCCGCCCGACTCGGCGTAGAAGGGCGTGCGGTCCAGGACGAGCTCGCCGATCTCGCCCTCGCCGAGACGGGGCACGGACGAGCCGCCGCTGAGCAGGGCGAGGGGCCGCGACTCCGTCTCGAGCGTCTCGTAGGCCAGCCACTCGGTGGGGCCGTGCTGGTCGAAGATGCCGCGGTAGACGGCCGTGTCGCCGTGGGCGCCCTTCTTGGCACGGGCGTCGGCCTTGGCGCGCTCGCGCTGCTCGGCCATCAGCCCGCGGAAGCCCTGCTCGTCGACCTGGAGGCCCTGCTCGGCGGCCATCTCCAGGGTCAGGTCGATCGGGAAGCCGTAGGTGTCGTGCAGCGCGAAGGCGCGCTCGCCCGACAGCGTCGAGCCACCGGTGCCCTTCACCTCCGAGGCGGCGAGGTCGAAGATCTGCGTGCCGGCCTGGAGCGTCTTGCGGAACGCCTCCTCCTCGGCGTAGGCCACCTGCGAGATGCGGGCCCAGTCGGTGAGGAGGTTGTCGTAGGTCTGGCCCATCCGGTCGCGCGAGACCGGCATCAGCTCGGGCAGCACGGGGTCCTCGCAGCCGAGCAGCCGCATCGAGCGCACCGCGCGGCGCAGCAGCCGGCGCAGGACGTAGCCGCGGCCGTCGTTGCCCGGCGTGACGCCGTCACCGATGAGCATCATCGACGAGCGCACGTGGTCCGCGACGACGCGGAACCGCACGTCGTCCTCGGCCGACGTGGGCCCGCCGGCGCCGTAGCGGCGGCCGGTGAGCTGCTCCGCCCGCTCGATGACGGGGAAGACGACGTCGATCTCGTACATGTTCTGCTTGCCCTGCAGCAGCAGGGCCACGCGATCCAGGCCCATGCCGGTGTCGATGTTCTTCTTGGGCAGCGACCCGGAGATGTCGAAGTCGGACTTGGAGCGCACGGCGCTCAGGTCGTCCTGCATGAAGACCAGGTTCCAGATCTCCAGCAGCCGGTCCTCGAGCTCGAAGGGCATGTCCGGCCCGAGCGTCGCGGCGTCGAAGTCGGGGCCGAACTCGGGACCGCGGTCGTAAAGGATCTCCGAGCACGGGCCTCCGGGGCCCGGGACGCCCATCGACCAGTAGTTCTCCTTGGGGCCGAGCTCGATGATGCGCTCGCGCGGCAGCCCGGTCACGGTCATCCAGTGGTCGATGGCCTCCTCGTCGCCGACCAGCACGGACGGGTACAGGCGCGACTCGTCGAGGCCGAAGCCGCCGTCGGCGACCGGCTTGGTGATGAGGTCCCAGGCCAGCTCGACGGCGCCCTGCTTGAAGTAGTCGCCGAAGGAGAAGTTGCCGCACATCTCGAAGAAGGTGCCGTGCCGGGTGGTCTTGCCGACGTCCTCGATGTCGGGCGTGCGGATGCACTTCTGCACGCTCGTCGCGCGGTCGTAGGGCGGGGTCTCCTGGCCGAGGAAGTAGGGCTTGAAGGGCACCATCCCGGCGTTGACGAACAGCAGGTTGGGGTCGTCGGCCAGGAGCGAGGCGGAGGGCACCACGGCGTGTCCGGCGGCCTCGAAGTGCGCGAGGAAGCGGCGGCGGATCTCGGCGGTGTCCATCAGGTCGGGTCCTTCGTATCGGGGGCGGGCTCGGGGGTGGTGAGCTCGGGGGTGGTGCTGCCAGCAGTGGGCCTGAGCCCGAGCTGCTCACGCAACTCGGTTTCGCGCTCGGTGCGAGCGTGGTGGACCTCCTCGGCGAAGAGCCGGGCGCCGACCTGCCAGCCACGCAGGCGGTCGCGGAGGCCGTCGGCGGTGAGGGACTCGGCGGCACGGCGGGCGCGGGCGGCGGCGTACACCCCGACCCCCGCCCCGGCGACGAACCAGAGTGGGCGACCCATCAGGCGACGTCCTCCCGGACCGCACGCTCACGGGCGCGGTACTCGCGCAGCGCCTGCTTCATCTCGGCCCGCCGCTCGCGTCCGCTCCGCCTGGTCTCCTGGCGGACCTGGAACCTGATCCGGTTGCGGCTCTCGGCCGACAGCGCGCGCCGCAGCCCGTGGGTCCACGACGCCGCCTTGACGACGGTCTCGCGGGCCACGACGTCGGCGAACAGGCGCCCGTCGATGGGCTGCGCGAGCGGACGCGCCTCCACGACCGCGGGCTCGGCGCCCGCGTCGAGGGCGGTGATGACGTACGAGCCCGGCTCGGCGACCGGTTCCGGCGCGGCCGGGGACTCCAGCTCCGCGACCCGGTGGGCGAGCCGGGTGAGGGCTGCCTCGGCGCGGAGCGCGCGACGCCGGGCCAGCACGGCGAGCAGGAGCGCCACGAGGGCCACTCCCACCACCAGGGCGCCACCGGCGCCCAGCCACTGCTGCTCCGTCGTCACCGGGACACCCTATAAGGCTCAGCCGCGGCCGCGGACGATGCGCCGTACGCGCTCCCACCGCTCCCTGATGCCGGCCTCCGCGCCCAGCGCGGTGGGCTTGTAGTAGGCGGCGTCCTGCAGCTCGTCGGGCGCGTACTGCTGCTCGGCGATGCCGTAGGGCGCGTCGTGGCTGTAGACGTAGGGCTTCGGGGCGCCGCTGTTGTGCCCGAGCTTCGCCGCGCCGGCGTAGTGGCCGTCGCGCAGGTGCGGCGGGACGGCGCCGATCCGGCCGGCACGCACGTCGGCCTGCGCGGCGTCGATGGCGGTGATGACCGCGTTGGACTTGGGGGCGACCGCCAGCGCGATGGTCGCCTGGGCGAGGTTGAGGCGCGCCTCGGGGAGGCCGATGAGCTGGACCGCCTGGGCCGCGGCCACCGCCGTGGTCAGCGCGGTCGGATCGGCCAGGCCGATGTCCTCGCTGGCGCTGACGACCAGCCGGCGGGCGATGAAGCGCGGGTCCTCCCCTGCCTCGATCATCCGGGCGAGATAGTGCAGCGCGGCGTCGGCGTCGGAGCCGCGGATCGACTTGATGAAGGCCGAGATGACGTCGTAGTGCTGGTCACCCTGCCGGTCGTAGCGCACGGCCGCCTGGTCGACCGCGGTCTCGGCGGTGGCGAGGTCGATGGTGTCGAGGCCGTTGCTGGCCGCGGCGCCCGCCGCCGCCTCCAGGTAAGTCAGTGCGCGGCGTGCGTCGCCTCCGGCGAGGCGTACGAGGTGCGCGCGGGCCTCCTCGTCGAGGGCCGTCTCCCCCGCCAGCCCGCGCTCGTCGGTGAGCGCCTGGTCGATCACCTCGGCCACGTCGTCGTCGGTGAGCGACTGGAGCCGCAGCAGCAGGCTGCGCGAGAGCAACGGGCTGATCACCGAGAAGAACGGGTTCTCCGTGGTGGCCGCGATGAGGGTCACCCAGCGGTTCTCGACCCCCGGCAGCAGCGCGTCCTGCTGCGCCTTGGTGAAGCGGTGCACCTCGTCGACGAACAGCACCGTCTCCTGCCCGCCGCGGGCGAGCTCGGCGCGGGCGCCGTCGATCGCGGCCCGGACCTCCTTGACGCCCGCCGCGACGGCGGACACCTCGACGAACCGGCGCCGGGTCTGCTGGCTGACGATCGCGGCGATGGTCGTCTTGCCCGTGCCCGGGGGTCCCCACAGCAGCAGCGACATCGACTGGTCGCCCTCGATGAGCCGGCGCAGCGGCGACCCGGCGGCCCGCAGCTGCTGCTGGCCGACGAGCTCGTCGATCGTGCGCGGCCGCATCCGCACCGCCAGCGGCGCCGAGGCGTGCGTGTTGGTGCCCAGCGACCCGGCGCTGGGCGTGCCGTGGCCGGATCCGGGCGCGGGGTGTCCCGCGCCCGGTATCTCGAACAAGCCGTCCACGTCGGTGAGTATCCCCCGCGGCGCCGGCCGCGGCCGACCCGCCTCGGTCGGGTCAGACGCCGGTCGTCTGCTTGGTGCGCAGGTCGAACCAGGTCTTCTCGTAGCCCGGGATGGTCAGCTGCGTGTTGGTGGGCGTGGCGCCGGGCACCGGAGTGCCCTGGTCGTCGACCCCGAGCAGCTCGGTCGTCACCGGCGTGGCCGGGTGGGCGCCGAGCTCGCCGGCGAAGTGGCAGGCGACCTTGTGCCGCTTGCCGATCTGCAGCAGCGGCGGCTCGACCTTCGCGCAGATCTCCTGCGCGAACTGGCAGCGGGTGCGGAACCGGCAGCCCGACGGCGGGTTGATCGGGCTCGGGACGTCGCCCTCGAGGCGGATGCGCTCGCGCCGCCCGCCGACCGCCGCCTGCTTCACGTCGGGCACCGCGGAGAGCAGGGCCTGCGTGTAGGGGTGGTGCGGCTTGCCGTAGATCGTCTCGCGGTCACCGATCTCCACGATCTTGCCGAGGTACATCACGGCGATCTCGGGACAGAAGTGGCGCACGATCGCGAGGTCGTGGGCGATGAAGAGGAACGCCACGTCGAACTCGGTCTGGATGTCCTGGAGCAGGTTGACGACCTGCGCCTGGATCGACACGTCGAGCGCCGAGACCGGCTCGTCGGCGACGAGCACCTTCGGGTTGAGCGTGAGCGCGCGGGCGATGCCGATGCGCTGGCGCTGGCCACCCGAGAACTCGTTGGGGTAGCGGTTGTAGTGCTCGGGGTTGAGGCCGACGATCTCCAGCAGCTCCTGCACGCGCGGGAGCACCTTGTTCTTCGGCACCACGTTGTGCACCTCGAGCGGGGCGCCGACGATCGTGCCGACGGTGTGGCGCGGGTTCAGGGAGGTGTAGGGGTCCTGGAAGATCATCTGCACGTCGCGGCGCAGCGGCTTCATCTCCTTGTTGGAGACCTTGGCCAGGTCGTGCCCGCCGAACATCATCGAGCCGCCGGTGGGCTTGTAGAGCCGCGTGATCAGCCGGCCGGTCGTCGACTTGCCGCAGCCGGACTCGCCGACCAGGCCGAGCGAGCCGCCCTTGGGCACCTCGAACGAGATCCCGTCGACGGCCTGCACGTGACCGATGGTGCGGCGCACCAGGCCCGAGGACCTCACCGGGAAGTACATCTTCAGGTTGTCGACCGTCAGCACGGCCGGGGCGTCGGGGTCGAGCTCGGCCGCGGTGTGCCCGTGCTCGGCCACCGTGGCGAAGTCGAGGTTCTCGATCCCCACCTCGTGCGTGCCGTAGGCGTCGCTCGCCTCGGGGGCCAGCTGGCGGTCGCCGGTCTCGGCGGCGTTGGCGCCGACCTCGGTCGGAGCGATCCGAGCCTCGGCGTTGGGGTCCTGGGTCATCGGGTCTCCTCGACGAGGTCGGGGGCGATCTCGGGCAGCACCTCGGAACGGTAGACCGCGGTCGGGTCGGCGAGGTGGCAGCGCTTGAGATGGGCCGTGCCCGAGCTGGCCGGCAACAGCTCGGGGAGCTGGGTGCGGCACAGGTCGCCGGGGACCTTGTCGGAGTGCACGCACCGCGGGTGGAAGGAGCAACCGGTCGGCGGCCGCAGCAGGCTCGGCGGGTTGCCCGGGATGGGGATCAGGCGCGCGTCGGTGGAGGCGAGCACGTCCGGGACGCTGGAGAGCAGGCCCCACGTGTAGGGCATCTCCGGCGTCGTCAGGATCTGCTTGGTCGTGCCGAACTCGACGCAGCGACCGGCGTACATCACCAGGACGTCATCGGCCATCTCGGCGATGACGCCGAGGTCGTGGGTGATGATGATGACGGCCGAGTTGAACTCGCGCTGCAGGTCCTGCAGCAGGTCGAGGATCTGGGCCTGGACGGTCACGTCGAGCGCGGTCGTGGGCTCGTCGGCGATGAGCAGCGACGGGTCGTTGATGAGGCCCATGGCGATCATCGCCCGCTGGCGCATGCCGCCGGAGAACTGGTGGGGGTAGTCGTCCACGCGCCGGTCGGGCTGCGGGATGCCGACGCGGTCGAGCATCTCGATGGCCTTGCGGCGGGCGTCGCGCTTCGACGCGCTCGAGTGGTGCACCAGGTAGGCCTCCTCGAGCTGCTTGCCGATCTTGTAGAACGGGTGCAGCGCCGCGAGGGCGTCCTGGAAGATCATGGCCATCGAGTTGCCGCGCAGGGCGCGCATCTTGGACTCGCCGAGGCCGACGACCTCGGTGCCCCCGACGCGGATGGACCCGGAGATCTGCGCTGACTTGGCGTCGTGCAGGCCCATCACGGCCATGCTCGAGACGGACTTGCCCGAGCCGGACTCGCCGACGATGCCGAGGGTCTTGCCCTTCTCCACCGAGTAGGTCAGGCCGCTGACGGCGGTCACCGGCCCGTCCTCGGTCGGGAAGGTCACCTTGAGGTCCTCGACCTCGAGGTAGGGCCCCTCGCCGGTCGACCTCTCGGCCGCGGACGACTGGGTCATGGGAACGCTGGTCACGAAAGCCTCACCCTCGGGTCGAGCACGCTGTAGATGATGTCCACGAGCAGGTTGGCGATGATGAGGACCACCGCGCTGAACAGCGCGGTCGCCATCACCACCGGGAGGTCCCTGCCCTGCACGGCCTCGAGGCTCCACCAGCCGATGCCCTGGATCTCGAAGATCCGTTCGGTGAAGATCGTGCCGGCGAGCAGGGTGCCGAAGTCGATGCCGAAGATCGTCACGACCGGCACCAGGGCGGCGCGCAGGCCGTGCTTGTAGACGATCGTGCGCGCCGGCAGGCCCTTGGACTTCGCCGTGCGGATGTAGTCCTCGGACAGCGCCTCGACCATCGCGCCGCGGGTGAACCGGGTGTACTGGGTGCACCCGAAGATGCCGAGCGCGATCCAGGCCAGGAAGAGCCCGCTGAACCAGGCCCACGGCCCGTCGGTGATCGGTGAGAAGTAGCCCGTGTCGCTGAACAGCGGGATCTCGAACCTGATCGTGAGGTAGAGCCAGGTCAGCAGGGCGAAGAGGTAGTAGGGGATCGAGCTGATGAACAGGAAGCTCGAGACGAGGGCCTTGTCGGCCACGGTGCCGCGGCGCCGGGCCGCTGCCACGCCGATGGGGACACCGAAGAGCAGGTAGAGGAACGCACCGCCGATGGCCACGGAGAAGGTCGCGGGCATGCGCGCGACCAGCTCCTCCTTGACCGGCTGCTTGGTGCGGAAGCTGACGCCCAGGCAGGGCGCGGCGCACTCGTACTCGTTGGAGGCGATCGTCAGGGTCCGGCCCACGAAGACGCCGGCGGCGAACTTGCCGTACTCCTCGTAGACCGGGTTGTTGTAGCCCAGGGTCTCCTCGTAGACGTCGAGCCGCTCGCTGGTGCAGCGGTTGCTGGTCTCGCGGTCACAGATCGGCTGCGCAGGACTCGACGGTCCGTACCAGAACAGCAGGAAGATCGCCATCGAGACCAGCGTCACGACGAGGACTCCCGAGATCAGCCGCTTCACGACATACGCGAACATCGCAGGTCACTCTCCGGGGGTGGTGGATGAGTCGGGCCCCCGAGGCAGACAGCCTACCGGGCCCGGGCTGGCGAGTGGGGGCCCCCGGTTCGGAGGCCCCCACCCGTCAGTGGTTGCTACATCATGCTGGGTTGGTGCTGGTGGTGCTGGGTGGTGCCCCCGTGGAGCGGGGCACCGAGGATCACTGCATCACGAACAGGTCCTTGTAGTTCGGCGCGCCGATCGAGCCATCGCCCGTCGGGTTGCCGATCTTGGTGCCGAAGACGAACAGGTCGTTGCGGAACGCGGTCGGGATGATCGGGAAGTACTCCGTCATGATCTTCTCGTCCAGGTCGCCCCAGGCAGCGGGCTGGTCCTCCTGCGGCAGCGTGCTGACCGCTTCCATCTCCTCGTCGATCGCCGGCTCGGAGAAGTAGGCGGTGTTGTAGACCGCGCCGGTCTTGAGCAGCGACGGGACCATGGTGGCGCCCGACGGCCAGTCCGAGCACCAGTTCACGCCACGGAGGTTGAGCTGCTTGTTGACCTTGTTGTCGGGGTCGAGCCAGATGTTGTAGGGCGACTCCTGGACCGGGATGGCCTTGACGGAGAAGCCACCGGCCTCGAAGCCCTTGGTGATCTGGTCCTGGGCGTCCTTGGCCAGCGGGTCGACCTCGTAGTAGACCATGGTGATCTCGTAGGGCTTGTCGCCGTAGCCGGCCTCGGCCAGCAGCTCCTTGGACTTCTCGGGGTCGTACTTGATCTGCTCCCCGTCGACCTGGAACTCCTTCTTGCCCGCCATGCCGGGAGGCATGACCGAGTTGGCGTAGGTGCGGGTCACGCCCGGAACCTCACCGCCGGCGATCCACACGTCCTCGTAGGGGTAGGCGTAGGCAAGGGCCTTGCGGACCTCGATCTCGGGGATCTTCTCGTAGTCGGGCGTCAGCGTCGAGACGCACTGCGACGTCTGCTGCACGAGGCGGTCACCGAGCTGGCCGTTGGCGTCGTTGTAGTTGCCCGAGCCGAGCGAGGTGGCGACGGCGGTCTGGCTGTCGGAGTTGTCCGAGAGCATGATCTCGTCGACCTTGGCCTGGTCCTGGTTGAACTTGAACACGAACTCGTCGGCGTACTGGTGACGGGCCGGGTCGGAGTCAGCGGACCACTGGTCGTTCTTGACCAGGACCAGCTCCTCGTTGGGCTTGTAGCTGTCGACCTTGTAGGGGCCGTTGGACAGCGGCTTCTGGCCGTAGTTCGGCGGCTTGGAGGCGTTGCCGAGCGGGGCCGGGCCCATGGCCATGAAGGCGCCCCAGTAGTCCATGTCGGGGAACGGGGTGGACATCTTGATGATGATGTCCTGGCCGCTGACCTCGATGCCGTCCCACTGCTCGCAGTTGGGGTCCTTCGCGGTGTAGGGGCCCTCGTACTCGTCGGCGCCGGCGAAGTAGGTCTTGGAGTACTCGGTGCCGGGACCGGACGGGAACGCCGTGGCGTCGAGCGAGCGGCAGATGCCGAACGCGACCTCTTCGGGCGTGACGGGCTTGCCGTCCTCCCACGTGGCGTCCTCACGGATGGTGAAGGTCCACTCCGTGAAGTCCTCGTTGGGCGTGCCGAGGTCGGTGGCGAGGTCGGGGACCAGGACGGGCTGGCCCTGCTCGTCACGGGCGTACTGGGTCAGCGAGCGGCTCGTGAGCGCCTGCTGGATCGAGTTGCCCGCCACCGACCAACCACCGGTGGGGTCGAGGGTGTCGGGTCCCGGCTCACCGGGGAGGTAGACGGTGATGGTGCCACCGGCAGCCGCACCCTCGACCTCGGGAGCGGGGCCCTGACGCTCAGCGTCCTTGGTGCCACCCTCCTGTCCACCGAACTCCCGGTCCGTGCCTCCGTCGCCACTGCCACCGTCGTCCGACGAACCGCCGCCACAGGCAGCGAGGGTCAGAAGAGCGGCTCCAGCGACGAGCGCGAGCGGCTTGTTCCGCTTCATGCTGTCCAGCCTTTCCTTTTTGTTCTCACCGAGGACGGCGTCTCCGGCGACGTGCATGACCTGGGCCGAGGTGTGCCTCAGCGCCGGGTCTTGGGGTCGAGGGCGTCGCGGATCGCGTCACCCAGGAGGTTGAGGGAGAGCACCAGGGCGACGACGCCGATCATCGGCTGCCACAGGTACTGCGGGTAGTCACGGAAGTAGACCGGGGACGCGGCGTCGAGGATCATCTGGCCCCACGACACGCCGTCGGTGACGCCGATGCCGAGGAACGCCAGGCCTGCCTCGAGGGCCACGAAGGCCGGCAGCATCAGCGAGATGCTGATGATGATCGGCGCCGCCAGGTTGGGCAGCAGCTCCTTGAACAGGATGCGCGAGGTGGGCATCCCCATCACCCGGGCCGCCTGGACGAACTCGCGCTCACGCAGCGAGAGGACCTCGCCGCGGATCAGCCGGGCCGTGCCCATCCACCCGAAGATGGACAGCACGATCACCAGGCTGACCTTCTGGACGGTCGCGTAGTTGTCGGAGGTGTTGAACCGGTCGTTGAGGATCGGCGCCAGGGTCAGCGCGGCCAGCAGGAACGGGATGGTGAGGAACATGTCGATGAAGAACGACAGGACCTTGTCGGTCGCCCCGCCGAGGAACCCGCTCAGCAGGCCGATCACGATGCCGACGAACGAGGCCACCACGGCCGCGATCGTCGCGATCATCAGCGAGACCCGGCACCCGTAGAGCCAGTAGGCGAGGTTGTCCTGGCCGGTGAGCGGGGCCACGCCCATGGGGTGGTCCCACGTGAAGGGGCCGTTGGGCGGGCCCATCTCCGGCTTGGGGAGGCCGTTGTTGAGGCCGTCGACCCGCTCGCTGGCCAGCGGCGTCTCGAGGCTCACGCCGAACAGGCTGCAGATCGGACCGGCGAACACCGCGCAGATGATGAAGAACAGCACGACGATCGCGCACACCACCGCGATCTTGTCGCGGGCCAGGCGGCCCAGGGCGATCCGCATCGGCGACTTGCCGGCGATCTCCTTGGCTTCGTGGCTGTTGGGATCCTGCGGCTGCGGCTCGCTGCTCAGCGAGCCCAGCGTCTCCGGCCCTGCGGTTCCTGCCGACATGCTCTCCCCATCTGCTTCGGGACTGTCCCGGCGCCGCGTCCGGGGGTCACCCGAGGCCCGCGCCGAGACGGGACTCTATGTGACCCGTGCCGCATGGACGATCACTGGCGCGTAACGATCCCGTTACGACGCGTTGACCTTCCAGTCGCCCTGCAGCCCGGCAAACCTGCGGGTGATCAGCCCTCGAGCGGGACGTCCTCCGCGGGCGCGGCGTCCACGCCGGCTTCCTTGCGCTGCTCCGCCGTGATGGGTGCAGGCGCCGCCGTGAGGGGGTCGTAGCCGCCACCGGACTTGGGGAACGCGATCACGTCGCGGATCGAGTCGGTGCCCGCGAGGAGGGCCACGATGCGGTCCATCCCGACCGCGATGCCGCCATGCGGAGGTGCACCGAACTTGAAGGCGTCGAGGAGGAAGCCGAACTTCTCCTGCGCCTCCTCCTCCCCCAGTCCCATCACCGCGAAGACGCGCTTCTGGACGTCGCCACGGTGGATACGGATGGACCCGCCGCCGAGCTCGTTGCCGTTGCAGACGATGTCGTAGGCGTAGGCCAGCGCGCTGCCCGGGTCGGTGTCGAAGGTGTCGAGGAACTCGGCCTTGGGGCTGGTGAAGGCGTGGTGCACGGCCGTCCAGGCGCCGGCGCCGACGGCCACGTCGCCACTGGCCACCGCCTCGGAGCTCGGCTCGAACAGCGGCGCGTCGACCACCCAGGTGAAGGCGAACGTCGAGTCGTCGAGCATCCCGCCGCGGCGGCCGATCTCGAGACGGGCGGCCCCCAGCAGCGCGCGGCTGCTCCTGACCGCTCCCGCGGCGAAGAAGACGCAGTCGCCCGGCTGGGCGCCGACGTGGGCCACGAGGCCCTCGCGCTCGGCCTCGGACAGGTTCTTGGCGACCGGGCCGCCGAGCTCGCCGTCCTCGGCCACGGTGACGTACGCCAGGCCCTTGGCGCCGCGCTGCTTGGCCCAGTCCTGCCACGCGTCGAACTGGCGGCGCGGCTGGCTGCCGCCGCCGGGCATGACCACGGCACCGACGTAGGCGGCGTTCTCCGGGGAGAAGACGCGGAACGGCGTGTCCGCGAAGTACTCGGTGCAGTCGACGAGCTCGAGGCCCATCCGGAGGTCCGGCTTGTCGGAGCCGTAGCGCGCCATCGCCTCCGCGTACGTCATCCGCGGCAGCGGCCGCTCGATCGTGTGGCCGGCCTGGGCCCACATCGCCTCCAGGACGTCCTCCATCAGCGTGATGACGTCCTCCTGGTCCACAAAGCTCATCTCGATGTCGAGCTGGGTGAACTCGGGCTGGCGGTCTGCGCGGAAGTCCTCGTCGCGGTAGCAGCGCGCGATCTGGTAGTAGCGCTCCATGCCGCCGACCATGAGCAGCTGCTTGAACAGCTGCGGGCTCTGCGGCAGGGCGTACCAGCTGCCGGGCGCGAGCCGCGCCGGCACCAGGAAGTCGCGCGCACCCTCGGGCGTGGAGCGGGTCAGCGTCGGCGTCTCGACCTCGACGAAGTCGCGCGCGTCCAGGACGTCGCGAGCCGCCTTGTTGATCTTGCTGCGCAGCCGCAGGGCGGCGTTGGGCCCGGAGCGGCGCAGGTCGAGGTAGCGGTGCCGCAGGCGCGCCTCCTCGCCGACCTCTCCGCCCTTGTGGCCCGACGCGTCGTCGATGGGGAAGGGCAGCGGGTCGGAGGTGGACAGCACCTCGACCTCGGCCGCGACGACCTCGTAGTGCCCGGTCGGGAGCTGCGGGTTCACGTTGCCCTCGCTGCGCTCGACCACCTCCCCCGTCACCTTCAGGCAGAACTCGCTGCGGAGCGGGTGCGCGACCTCGGGGTCCCTGATCACGACCTGGACGACGCCGGATGCGTCGCGCAGGTCGATGAACGCCACCCCGCCGTGGTCGCGTCGCCGCGCCACCCACCCGGCGAGCGTGACGGTCTGGCCGACGTGCGCGGGCTGCGTCAGGGCGCCGGCCTCATGGGTGCGGATCACTGGTTCTCCTCGGTGTCACTGGTGCTGGTGGTGGTGCTGGCGGTGGTGCCGGTCGTCATGACCGTGCTGGTGATGCTGGGTCGCAGGTCGGCCGCCGGCGGGGTCCAGGTCCACGGATCGGCCTCGACCTGCTCGCCGCTGCGGATGTCCTTGACCTGGTGGCGGCCGTCGGCCTGGACGAACCAGACGTAGGGGATGCCGCGCCGCTCGGCGAAGCGGATCTGCTTGCCGAACTTGGCTGGTGAGGGGGCCACCTCGCAAGCGATTTCGCGCGCCCGCAGCCCGGCGGCCACCCGGGTGCTCGCGGCGCGGTCGTCCTCGGTGTTGAGCGCGACGAGCACCGCGCTGGGCACCGGCCGGCTCCCGGACAGCACGCCGTCGGCGATGAGCGGGACCAGCGTCCGGGAGACGCCGAAGGAGACCCCGACGCCGGGGTACGTCGTACGCCCGTCGCTGGCCAGGGCGTCGTAGCGCCCTCCCCCGCCGACGGACTTCAGGCGCTCGTAGCCCTCCATGAAGATCTCCACGACCGTGCCGGTGTAGTAGTCGAGGCCGCGCGCGATGCGCAGGTTGGCCTCGACCGCGACGCGGTCGCCGGCGACGGCACTGCAGCCCTCGACGACCGCCGCGAGCTCGGCCAGGCCCTCCTCGAGCAGCTCGTCGGTGACCCCGAGCGCCCGGACGCGGTCGACGAAGGACGTGTCGGCGACCCGGATGGTGGCCAGCTCGAGGCACTGCCGCGCCTGCTCCGGCGTGGCACCGACCCGCTCGACGAGCATCCGCGCGACCTCGTCGGCGGGGAGCTTGTCGAGCTTGTCGATCACCCGGATCGCGTCGGTGACGTCGTCGATGCCGAGGCCGCGGTAGAAGCCCTGGATCAGCTTGCGGTTGTTGAACTGGAACGACACGCGCGGGATCGGCAGCCGGCCGAGGGCGTCGACCATCACCGACATCACCTCGACGTCGTGGTGGAACGGCAGCTCGTCGCGGCCGACGATGTCGACGTCGGCCTGGGTGAACTGCCGGTAGCGCCCCTCCTGCGGGCGCTCGCCGCGCCAGACCGGCTGCACCTGGTAGCGCCGGAACGGCAGCTCGAGGTGGCCGGCGTGCTCGAGGACGTAGCGCGCGAACGGCACGGTGAGGTCGAAGTGGAGGCCCAGCTCGGCCCTGGTGTCGGGCTCGGCGGAGATGCGCTGGAGGACGTAGATCTCCTTGTCGATCTCGCCGCCCTTCGCCAGCCGCTCGACCGGCTCGACGGCCCGGGTCTCGATGTTGGCGAAGCCGTGCAGCTCGAAGGTGCGCGACAGCGACGCCACGACCTCCCGCTCGACGGTGCGCTGCGCGGGCAGCAGCTCGGGGAACCCGCTCAGCGGGCTGATCTTGCTCATCGGGGGTCCTGGCTGAGGTCGTGGAGGAAGGGGTTGGTGGCGCGTTCGCGGCCGATCGAGGTCTGCTCGCCGTGACCGGGCAGCACGACGACGTCGTCGGCCAGGGGCAGCACCTTCTCGGCGAGGCTGCGCAGCATGGCGGCGTGGTCGCCGCCGGGCAGGTCGGTGCGCCCGATGGAGCCGGCGAACAGCAGGTCGCCGGAGAACATCACCTCGGAGACGTCCTGCTGCGCGTAGGGCGAGCGGAAGGTCACCGAGCCCTCGGTGTGGCCCGGCGTGTGGTCCACGACGAACCTCATCCCGGCGAGCTCGAGCTCGGCGAGGTCCGCCAGCTCGCGTACGTCGTCGGGCTCGGCCCACGAGTAGTCGCCGCCGAGCAGCATCGCGGTGGTCTCCGGGCTCATCCCGGCCATCGGGTCCGAGAGCAGGTGCCGGTCCGCGGGGTGGATCCACGCCGTCGCGTCGTAGGTGCCGGCGACGGGAGCGACGCACCACATGTGGTCGACGTGGCCGTGGGTGACGAGCACGCTGACCGGCTTGAGCCGGTGCTCGCGGACCACCTGCGCGACCCCCTCGGCGGAGTCCTTGCCCGGGTCGACCACGACGCACTCGGCGCCGGGTCCCGTCGCCACGACGTAGCAGTTGGTCCCCCAGGGTCCGGCGGGGAAGCCAGCGATGAACACAGGCGTCAGTCCTTGCTTGTCGTGCGGCTCGTCGGGCAGCGCGAGGTGTCGTGCTCCGGCGGGAAGCCTACCGAGGCCGCTCCCCGCCATGACTACGATGGGCGACCATGAGCGCCGACAAGCAGTCCCGAGACGACTCGGCCCCGGGTGAGACCACCTGGGGACGGGTGGCCGAGGACGGCACCGTCTACGTCCGCACCGCCGACGGGGAGCGATCCGTCGGGTCCTACGAGGCCGGCACACCGGCCGAGGCACTGGACTTCTTCACCAAGCGCTTCGAGGAGCTGGAGGGCAAGGTCCACCTGCTGGAGCAGCGCGTGGCGTCCGGCCGGCTCGCCCCCGAGGAGGCCACCTCCTCCATCAAGGCGCTGCGCGAGCAGGTCGTGGACGCGCACGCCGTGGGCGACCTGGTCTCCCTGGCCGCGCGGCTCGACGCCCTCGCCCCCGTCATCGCCGCCCAGCGCGCCGCCCGCAAGGAGGAGCGCGCCCAGAAGAGCGCCGAGTCCAAGGCCCAGAAGGAGACGCTGGTCGCCGAGGCCGAGCGCCTCGCCGAGGGCACCGACTGGCGCAACGGCGCCAACCGCCTGCGCGAGCTGCTCGCCACGTGGAAGGAGCTGCCCCGGCTCGACCGTGCCACCGACGACGCCCTGTGGCGGCGCTTCTCCACCGCGCGCACGACGTACACCCGCCACCGCAAGGCGCACTTCGCCGAGGAGCACGAGCGTCGCGACTCCGCCCGCGTGGTCAAGGAGCGGCTCGCCAAGGAGGCCGAGGCGCTCGCCACCTCGACGGACTGGGGACCGACCGCCGGTCGCTACCGCGACCTGATGCGCGAGTGGAAGGCCGCCGGCCCGGCGCCCCGCGAGATCGACGACCAGCTCTGGCAGCGCTTCCGGGGAGCGCAGGACACCTTCTTCGGTGCCCGCGACGCGGCCAACGCCGCCCTCGACCAGGAGTTCGCCGCCAACGCCGAGGTCAAGGACCAGATCATCGTCGAGGCCGAGGCGCTGGTGCCCCAGGCCCAGCGGGGCGGCGCGGACTTCGAGGCCGCCAAGAAGGCCTTCCGTGACCTCGCCGACCGCTGGGACGCCGCCGGCAAGGTGCCCCGCGACCGGATGAAGGAGCTCGAGGGCCGGATGCGGAAGGTCGAGCAGGCCATCCGTGCGGTCGAGGACGAGCAGTGGAGCCGCACCGACCCGGAGAAGTCCGCCCGCGCCGACGACATGATCAGCAAGCTCGAGGCCGGCATCGCCGAGACCCAGGCCAAGCTCGACAAGGCCACCGCCGCCGGCGACGACCGGCGCGTCAAGGACCTCGAGTCCGAGCTGGGCAACAAGCAGGCGTTCCTCGAGATGGCGAAGAAGGCGGCGGCCGACTTCGGCTAGATGGCGCTCGCTCCGCTCGCGCGTGCTGTGCTTGATGGCTCGCTCCGCTCGCCGTGCTCGCCGCCCCTGAGGACTCGGCGAGCCCGTGGTTTGAGGTGGGCGGATCGAGGAGCGCAGCGAGCGTGGCGAGCCCCGAGGTCAGATGATCTGGAGGCTCGGCGCCCGGCGCTGTCTGCACTGACGAGCGACGCGAGCGCAGCGAGCAAGCCGAGGAGGGAAGACAGCGCCCTCAAGGGCGCCGAGCACGCGAGCGCAGCGAGCCAGACAGCACCGTCCTCCACCCGGAACCGCCGAGCGGAGCGAGCGCCATTCAGCTGGTGACGCGGTAGGCGTCGAAGACCCCCGGCACGGCCCGGACGGCGCGGAGCACGCCGTCGAGGTGGGCGGCGTCGGCCATCTCGAAGGAGAACCGGCTCTTGGCCACGCGGTCACGGGTGGTGGAGAGCGTGGCGCTGAGGATGTTCACGTGGGCGTCGGAGAGCGCCATCGTGATGTCGGAGAGCAGGCGCGCGCGGTCGAGGGCCTCGACCTGGATGTTGACCAGGAAGGTCGACTGCGACGTCGGCGCCCACTCGACCTCGAGCACCCGCTCGGGCTGGCCGAGCAGGCTGGAGGCGTTGGTGCAGTCCTTGCGGTGCACCGACACTCCCCCGCCCTTGGTGACGAAGCCGAGGATCGGGTCGGGCGGCACCGGTGTGCAGCACTTGGCGAGCTTGACCCAGAGGTCGTCGACGCCGGGGACGATGACGCCGGAGTCGGTCGGGGCGCGCTTGGCCCGCGACCGGCCGGTGATCGTGACGCCCTCGGAGAGGTCCTCGGCGGCCCCCTCGTCGCCGCCGTGCAGGTCGATGACGCGGCGTACGACGGCCTGCGCGCTGAGGTTGCCCTCGCCGACCGCGGCGTAGAGCGCGGAGACGTCGGCGTGGTGGAAGTGCTCGGCGACCAGGCCGAGCACGTCGTGGCTCATCAGCCGGGTGAGGGGCATGCCCTCCTTGCGCATCAGCTTGGCGATCTGGTCCTTGCCGCGCTCGATGGCCTCCTCGCGGCGCTCCTTGGTGAACCACTGGCGGATCTTGGAGCGGGCGCGCGGGGACTGCACGAAGTTGAGCCAGTCGCGTGAGGGACCCGACGTCGGCGACTTGGAGGTGAAGACCTCCACCACGTCGCCGTTGTCGAGCTTGGACTCCAGCGGCACGAGCCGGCCGTTGACCCGGGAGCCGATCGTGTGGTGGCCGACCTCGGTGTGGACGGCGTAGGCGAAGTCGACGGGCGTCGCGCCCGACGGCAGCGGGATCACGTCGCCACGCGGGGTGAAGACGTAGACCTGCGCCTGGTTCATCTCGAAGCGCAGCGACTCCAGGAACTCGCCCGGGTCCTCGACCTCGCTCTGCCAGTCGAGCAGCTGGCGCAGCCAGGTGAGGTCGTCCTTGTCGCCGAGGCGGTCGGTGTCGACGCCGGCCTTCGAGTTCTCCTTGTACTTCCAGTGCGCCGCGACGCCGTACTCGGCCCGGCGGTGCTGGGCGAACGTGCGGATCTGCACCTCGACCGGCTTGCCCTGCGGGCCGATGACCGTCGTGTGGAGCGACTGGTACATGTTGAACTTCGGCATCGCGACGTAGTCCTTGAACCGCCCCAGCACCGGGTTCCAGCGCGAGTGGATCACGCCGAGCGCGCTGTAGCAGTCGCGGTCCTCGTCGACGAGGATGCGGATGCCGACGAGGTCGTAGATGTCGGAGAAGTCGCGACCGCCGACGATCATCTTCTGGTAGATCGAGTAGTAGTGCTTGGGCCGGCCGGTGACCTTGGCGTTGATGCGCCCGGCCTTGAGGTCCTGCTCGATCTCGGCGACCACCTCGGCCAGGAACTGGTCGCGCGAGGGCGCTCGCTCGGCGACCATCCGGACGATCTCGTCGTAGATCTTGGGGTGCAGGGTGGCGAAGGCGAGGTCCTCGAGCTCCCACTTGAGCGTGTTCATGCCGAGGCGGTGGGCCAGCGGAGCGTAGATGTCGAGCGTCTCGCGCGAGGAGCGCTCCTGCGACGCGGCCGGGACGTAGCGCAGGGTGCGCATGTTGTGGAGGCGGTCGGCGAGCTTGATGACCAGCACCCGGATGTCGCGGGCCATCGCGACGATCATCTTGCGGATGGTCTCGGCCTGCGCCGAGTCGCCGTACTGCACCTTGTCGAGCTTGGTGACCCCGTCGACCAGGACCGCGACCTCGTCGCCGAAGTCGGAGCGGAGCTCGTCGAGGGTGTAGGGCGTGTCCTCGACCGTGTCGTGCAGCAGCGCGGCGACCAGCGTCGGCTCGGTCATGCCGATGTCGGCCAGGATCGTCGTCACCGCGAGCGGGTGGGTGATGTAGGGGTCGCCGCTCTTGCGCATCTGGCCGGTGTGCCACTTGTCGGCGACGGCGTAGGCCCGCTCCAGCAGCGCCAGGTCGGCCTTGGGGTGGTTGGCGCGGACGGCCCGGAACAGGGGCTCGAGCACCGGGTTGGAGGCGGGGGGCCGGGTGCCGACGCGGGCGAGGCGCGCACGCATGCCGCGCGCGGTCAGGGGCGCCTTCGGCTCCTGCGTGGGCACCGTCTCCTCTGCCATTGGCCCAGTCTAGTGACGCTCTGGGCGGTCCCGTGCCCCGACGTCCTCAGATCGTCAGCAGGGTGGCGACCGGCAGGTCGCCGGTGACCGAGCGCGGGTCGAGGAACGACAGCTCCATCAGCACCGAGACGCCCGTCGCGGTGCCGCCGCAGGCCTCGACCAGCTGTCGGGTCGCGTCGACGGTGCCGCCGGTGGCGAGCACGTCGTCGACCAGCAGGACCCGCTCACCCGGCGCGATGCCGTCCTCGTGGAGCTCGAGGGTCGCCTCGCCGTACTCGAGGGAGTAGGTCACCGCGTGCGCCGCACGCGGCAGCTTGCCCGCCTTGCGGACCGGGACGAACCCGACGCCGAGGGCGAGGGCGACGGGGGCGGCGAGGATGAAGCCGCGCGCCTCCATGCCGACGACCTTGTCCACGACGACGGTGCCGTGGTCGTCGCGGCCGGCGGCGGCCAGCGCCGTGATGATCGCCGAGAAGGCGTGGTGGTCGGCCAGGACGGGGGTGATGTCCTTGAAGACGACGCCCGGCGTGGGCCAGTCGGACACGTCGACGGTGAGGCGCGCGAGCGCCTCCTGGGCCGTACGCCGGTCAGGCATCGCCGGGCTCCGCAGCGCCCGGCTCCCCGACGACCGGCGAGTCGACGCGCGCGATGGCGGCGCGGGCGATCTCGATGGTCGTGCCGGGCGCGATCTCGAGGCGGGCGCGGTCGTCCACGAGCGAGACGACGGTGCCGTAGACGCCCGACGACATCATCACGCGCTGGCCGACCTCGATGCTGTTCTGGAGCGCGGTGACCTCTCGCTGGCGGCGCTGCTGGGGGCGGACCACCATGAACCAGAACAGGGCCAGGATGGCGACCAGGGGCAGCAGGGCGGCGAGATCGTTCACGGTCGGGGCTCTCCTCGGAGGGATCGGGTGGCGGAGCGCGTGGAGTCTACGCGGACGCCCGCCGGCCTCACACCTCGTCGAAGAGCGTGGAGTCGACCGTCGGCACCGCGGGCGGGGTGAGCCCCAGGTGGTGCCAGGCAGCGGGGGTCGCGACCCGGCCGCGAGGGGTGCGGGCGAGCATGCCCATGCGCACCAGGAACGGCTCGGCGACCTCCTCCACGGTCTCCCGCTCCTCGCCGACAGCGACGGCCAGGGTGGAGACCCCGACCGGTCCCCCGCCGAAGCGGCGGCACAGCACGTCGAGCACGGCGCGGTCGAGGCGGTCGAGCCCCGACTCGTCGACCTCGAACAGGTCGAGGGCCGCCTGCGCCACCGGCAGCGTGAGCACGCCGTCGGCGCGCACCTGGGCGTAGTCGCGGACCCGGCGCAGCAGCCGGTTGGCGATGCGCGGGGTGCCGCGCGAGCGCGACGCGATCTCGCTCGAGCCCTCGGCGGTCAGGTGCACGCCGAGCAGCCCCGCGGAGCGGTGCACGATCTGGTCGAGCTCGTCGGGCTCGTAGAACTCGAGGTGGGCGGTGAAGCCGAACCGGTCGCGCAGCGGGCCGGGCAGGAGGCCGGCGCGGGTGGTGGCCCCGACCAGCGTGAACGGCGGGATGTCGAGCGGGATGGCGGTCGCGCCGGGTCCCTTGCCGATCACGACGTCGACCCGGAAGTCCTCCATGGCCATGTAGAGCATCTCCTCCGCCGGCCGCGACATCCGGTGGATCTCGTCGACGAAGAGGACGTCGCCCTCGTTGAGCCCCGAGAGGATCGCGGCGAGGTCGCCGGCGTGGGTGATCGCCGGACCGCTCGTGAGGCGCAGCGGCGTGCTCATCTCGCTGGCGATGATCATCGCCAGCGTGGTCTTGCCGAGCCCCGGCGGGCCGGAGAGGAGGACGTGGTCGGGGGCGCGGCCGCGACGGCGGGCGGCCTCGAGGACCAGCCCGAGCTGGTCGCGCACGCGCACCTGTCCGACCACCTCGTCGAGGCTCTTGGGCCGCAGCGCCGCCTCCACCACGCGCTCGTCACCGTCGGCGTCGGCGTCGGTGAGGCGCTGGAGGTGCGACAGCTCCGCGGCCGTCAGGTCGAGGTCGGAGTCGAGGTCGGAGTCGAGGTCGGTGTCGTCCCAGTCCATGTGCTCGTGTCCTCGCTCAGGCCTTGCTCAGCGTGCGGAGCGCGGCGCGCAGCAGGGCGCCGACGTCGGGCGCGTCGCCGGCCTCGAGCGCGACGGCATCGACGGCCTTCTCCGACTCCTTGGCAGACCAGCCCAGGCCGATGAGCCCCTGCTGGACCTGGTCGCGCCACGCGGGGACCGCGGCAGCCACGGCCGCGGGGTGATGCACGCCGACGGGCGGGCCGATGCGGTCCTTGAGCTCGAGGATGATGCGCTGGGCGCCCTTCTGGCCGATGCCCGGCACGCGGGTGAGGGCCTTGACGTCCTCGGTGGAGATCGCGCGGCGGACGTCGTCGGGGCTCATCACCGCCACGATCGCCTGGGCGACCTTGGGGCCGACGCCCGAGGCGGTCTGCACGATCTCGAAGATCTGCTTCTCGTCGTCGTCGAGGAAGCCGAAGATCGTCAGGCTGTCCTCGCGCACGACCATGCTCGTGGGCAGCGTCGCGGAGCGACCCACCCGCAGCGTGGCGAGCGTGCCCGGGGTGCACATCAGCTCGAGGCCGACGCCGCCGACCTCGAGGACGGCGCTGTTGAGCGTGACGGCGGCGACCTCGCCGCGGACGAAGGCGATCATCGGGTCCTCACGGTGGTCCTCCTCTGGGTCGCGCGCGCCTGGGCGGCGGCAGCCTCGAGCCGGTTGCTCGCCGCGCCGCGCCACACGTGGGTGATGGCCAGGGCCAGGGCGTCGGCGGCGTCGGCCGGCTTGGGCAGCTCGGTGAGCCGCAGGATGCGCACCACCATGGCGCCCACCTGCGCCTTGTCGGCCCGGCCGTTGCCGGAGACGGCGGCCTTGACCTCGCTCGGGGTGTGCATGGCGATCGGCAGCCCCCGGCGCGCGGCCACCACGAGGGCGATGCCGCTGGCCTGGGCGGTGCCCATGATGGTGCTGGAGTCGGACCGGGCGAAGACCCGCTCGACGGCGACGGCGTCGGGCCGGTGCTCCTCGATCCAGGCGTCGAGGCCGCGCTCGATGGTCACGAGGCGCTCCGCGATCGGCAGCGTGGAGCTGGTGCGGATCACTCCGACGTCGACCATCGACAGGGGTCGGCCGACACTGCCGTCGACCACGCCGACACCGCACCGGGTCAGGCCGGGGTCGATGCCGAGCACGCGCACGCCTCACACCTCTCGCCGACCGGATCCGTCCGAACACCTGTTCGTGCGGCCACGCTATCCCGCGGCGTCGGCGCCACGGCGCACGACACGCGCGGCGGCAGCGCCTGCGGGTCAGGCGTCCGCGGCCTCGAGCTCGGCGAGGACGTCGGCGGGGACGTCGACGTTGGTGAAGACGTCCTGGACGTCGTCGAGGTCCTCGAGCGCGTCGACCAGGTGCATCACCTTGCCGGCACCAGCGGCGTCGACAGGGATCTCCATGCTGGGCACGAACTCGACGTCGGCGGAGTCGTAGTCGATGCCGGCGTCCTGGAGGGCGGTGCGGACGGCGACGACGTCGGTGGCCTCGCTCTGCACCTGGAAGACGTCGTCGAGGTCGCTGACCTCCTCGGCGCCCGCGTCGAGGGTGGCCTCGAGGACGTCGTCCTCCGAGACCTCACGCACCGAGCCGTCGTGGTCCTGCGACTTCGGCACGACCACGATGCCCTTGCGGGTGAACAGGCGCGAGACGGACCCGGGGTCGGCCATCGTGCCGCCGTTGCGGGTCACCGCGGTGCGGACCTCCATGGCGGCACGATTGGTGTTGTCGGTGAGGCACTCGACCAGGATCGCGACGCCCTGCGGGCCGTAGACCTCGTAGGAGATGGTCTTGTAGTCGACACCACCCGACTCGGCACCCGAGCCGCGCTTGAGCGCGGAGTCGATGTTCTTGTTGGGGACCGAGTTCTTCTTCGCCTTCTGGATCGCGTCGTAGAGCGTCGGGTTGCCGGCGGGGTCGCCCCCGCCCTGCTTCGCCGCGACCTCAATGTTCTTGATCAGCTTGGCGAACAGCTTGCCGCGCTTGGCGTCGATCGCGGCCTTCTTGTGCTTGGTCGTTGCCCACTTGGAGTGGCCTGACATCGGAACCTCTGTCTTCTCGTCGTTCGGGTGTACGTCGTCAGGCCGAGCGCACCAGGTCCACGAACATGCCGTGGACGCGGTCGTCGCTGCCGACCTCCGGGTGGAACGAGGTCGCCATCAGGGGGCCTTGACGGACCGCGACGATCCTACCCGCGGCGGGACCGTCCTCGACCCGAGCCAGCACCTCGACGTCGTCGTCGACGGCATCGACCCACGGGGCGCGGATGAAGACCGCCCGCACCGGGTCGGCCAGCCCGTCCACGTGCAGGTCCTCCTCGAACGAGTCGACCTGGCGACCGAAGGCGTTGCGGCGCACGGTGATGTGGAGGCCGCCGATGGTCTCCTGGCCGGCCGCGCCGTCCTCGATCCGGTCGGCGAGCATGATCATCCCGGCGCAGGTGCCGAAGGCGGGCAGGCCTCCGCGTACGGCCTCGCGCAGCGGCTCGAGGAGGTCGAAGAGGGTCGCCAGCTTGATCATCGTGGTGGACTCCCCGCCCGGGATGACGAGTCCGTCGCACGCGGCGAGCTCGGCGGGACGGCGTACGGACACGGGCTCGGCACCCAGCGAGCGCAGCGCCGTGAGGTGCTCGCGGACGTCGCCCTGCAGGGCCAGCACGCCGATGGTGGGACTCACGGACGCCGATCCTAGGACCGCGCCCCGCCCGTAGGCTCGGCGGCATGAGGCTCCCCCGACCCCCGGCCGTCCTGCTGGCGCTCCTGCTGACGGCGGGCAGCGCGTCCACGGCAGCGTCGGCCGTCCCGGCGCCGGCGGCCGCACGTGACCGGGCCGCCTCCGTCGAGGGCTGGCCGGTGGGCACGCCCGCGGCTCTCGGCCTGCGGGGTGGCGCCCTCGAGCGGGGAGCCGCACGGGCGCGGCGACTCGGCTCGACCTGCTTCGCGGTGCTGCGGGACGGCAGGCTGGCGCGCGACTGGAACTGGCAGCTCGACCGCGAGGTGCCGCGCGAGGTCTTCTCGATCACCAAGTCCGTCACCAGCACCCTCGTCGGCATCGCGGTCCGCGACGGCGACCTGCGCTTCGACGACCCCGTGTCCACCTACGTCCCGCAGTGGCGCGGCACGCCGTCCGCGACGGTCACGGTGCGCCACCTGCTCTCCAACGACAGCGGCCGCTTCTGGTCGCTCGAGTCCGACTACGTCGACCTCGTGGGCGCGCGCGACCGGACGCGCTACGCCGTCGGCCTCCCGCAGCAGCACGCCCCGGGCACCGCGTGGGCCTACAACAACGCGGCCATCCAGGTCCTCGAGCAGGTCCTCCGGCGCGCGACCGGCACGCCGGTGGCGACGTACGCCCGCGCGCGCCTGTTCGAGCCGCTCGGCATGACCCGGTCCCGCTTCACCACCGACCCGGCCGGCAACGCCGCGGTGTTCTACGGCGTCCAGACCACGTGCCTCGACGTCGCCCGACTCGGGCGGCTCTTCCTCGGGAAGGGCGAGGTGGACGGCCGGCGGCTCGTCGACAGGTCCTTCGTCGCGCAGGCCGTCGGGCGTCCGTCCACGGTCCACAACGCCGCCTACGGCTACCTGTGGTGGCTGAACCGACCGGGTCGGCTGCGCGGTGCGACCGACGCCGTCGACGCGCAGGGCCAGCCGGTGCGGCCGGTCACCGGGCAGCTCGCGCCCTCCGCCCCGCAGCGCGTGTACGCCGCCCTCGGGCTCGGCGGACAGGTGCTGCTCGTCGACCCGACGTCCCGCACGATCGTCGTGCGGCTCGGAGCTCCCGCCCAGCCCGGCGAGGTGGCCTACGGCTTCGTCGACGCCGCGCGCGTGCTCGTGCAGGCAGTGCGCAGGTAGCGCACGCGCCCCACGGTCACCAGCCGCGCTCGGCCAGGCGGTGCGGCTGCGGGATCTCGTCGACGTTGATGCCGACCATCGCCTCGCCCAGGCCGCGCGAGACCTTGGCGACCACGTCGGGGTCGTCGTGGAAGGTCGTGGCCTTGACGATCGCCTCGGCGCGCTCGGCCGGGTTGCCGGACTTGAAGATGCCCGAGCCGACGAAGACGCCCTCGGCGCCGAGCTGCATCATCATCGCGGCGTCGGCGGGGGTGGCGATGCCGCCGGCGGTGAAGAGCACGACCGGGAGCTTGCCCGCGGCCGCGACCTCCTTGACCAGCTCGTAGGGGGCCTGCAGCTCCTTGGCGGCGACGTAGAGCTCGTCCTCGGCCATGCCGTGCAGGCGGCGCAGCTCGCCGCCGATCGTGCGCATGTGCATGACGGCGTTGGAGACGTCGCCGGTGCCGGCCTCGCCCTTGGAGCGGATCATCGCCGCGCCCTCGGTGATGCGGCGGAGTGCCTCGCCGAGGTTGGTCGCACCGCACACGAAGGGCACGGTGAACTGCCACTTGTCGATGTGGTTGGCGTAGTCGGCCGGGGTCAGCACCTCGGACTCGTCGACGTAGTCGACGCCGAGGGACTGCAGCACCTGGGCCTCGGCGAAGTGGCCGATGCGGGCCTTGGCCATGACCGGGATCGAGACCGCCTCGATGATCGAGTCGATCATGTCGGGGTCGCTCATCCGCGACACGCCGCCCTGGGCGCGGATGTCGGCCGGCACGCGCTCGAGCGCCATCACCGCGACGGCGCCGGCGTCCTCGGCGATCCTCGCCTGCTCGGCGGTGACGACGTCCATGATCACGCCGCCCTTGAGCATCTCGGCCATGCCGCGCTTGACGCGGCTGGTGCCGTGCTCGATGGGGGTCTCGGGCGACGTCTGGGGGGTCTGCTCAGCCATGGCTGGATCGTAGTCCGGGCTCATCCGAAAGGACGTATCGGGACCGGGGCGGCCGGGGGCTGTCCGAGGGGGCCGTCCGGGGCGCCGTCAGGCGCTGGACGCGGCGCGCCGGAGCGCCTGCCGGCGGACCACCCAGATCCGCTGCCCGACCGTCACCGTGGCGGCGACCGCGAGGGCCCACAGGGCGACGTGGAGCAGCATCCACAGGTCGAGGACGTCGGCGAAGAACGCCGGCACGAGCATCCCGACGAGGCGGTCGGGACGCTCGGCGATCCCGACCTTGGCGTCGTAGCCGAGGTGGTCGGCCTTCGCGCGGGCGTACGACGTCACGGCGCCCATGACCAGGATGACGAGGCACAGCGAGAGGTAGAGGCGGCTCTCGGCCTGCCAGGCGAAGTAGAGCGCCAGGCCGCCGAAGAGGGCGCCGTCGGCCACCCGGTCGAGCGTGGAGTCGAGGAACGCGCCGAAGTCGTCCTTGCGGCCGGTCTTGCGGGCCATCGCCCCGTCGACGAGGTCGCTGAAGACGAAGGCGGTGATGAAGAGGACGCCCTCCCAGACCATGCCGCGGGGGAAGAAGAAGAGGGCCCCGAAGCTCACCCCGAGCGTGCCGACGAGCGTCACCGCGTCGGGGCTGATGCCCAGACGGATGAAGAGGTTGATGAAGGGGGCGAGGACGACGCCCTGCCAGAACTGCTTGAACCTGTCGAGCACGGCCGCAGGCTACCGTCCGCGGTCACGCAGGGCGCGCGCGGAAGGCGAAGGCCATGTAGGAGAGGTCGCCGATGACCCGGGCGACCACGCGGGAGGTGCGCGGGTAGCGGGCGTTGCCCATGGCGACGACCGGGAAGAACTCGTCCACGACGTAGCCGGTCGACCCGAGCAGGTCCTGGGCGCTGGACCGCGTGAAGAAGCGCAGGTGGGTGCGGTCGAGCAGGCCCGAGTCGACGTAGTCGAAGCGACCGCGGACCGCGAGGTCGACGAGGAAGGGCAGGTGTCGCACGTTGGGCAGCTCGCCCACGATCACGCCGCCGGGGGCCAGGCGCTCCCGCGTCACCCGCAGCGCCTGCCACGGGTCGACCATGTGCTCGAGGACGTGGTTGAAGCTGACGCAGTCGAAGGAGCCCGGCACCTGCGCCAGCGCGTCGGGGTAGAAGCCGTGCGCCACGCCGGTCAGCCGTCCCGCGGCCGTGCGGGCGTCGAGGTCGTGCGGCTCGATCCCCCAGACCTCGCGGCCGGCACGGCGGGCCATCAGGCCCGCGCCGAAGGTGCCGTCGTTGCACCCCACGTCCAGCACCCGCGCGGCCGTCGGCGGGACGAGGTCCGCGACGTGCGAGCGGGTCTCGGACCAGTAAGGCGAGTCGACGCCCTCGAAGGCGCGGGTCACGTCGCGCGGCGCCTCCGGACGGCTCGGTCGGTCAGTCATGCGCCGACCCTAGTGCTCAGGCGGGCCCGAGGAGGGCGGCTCGGACGTCGGCGACCGCGGCCGGCGCGCCGCTGATCGTCCAGTCCACCCCCGCGGCGCGTACGACGACCGAGTCCCCGCCCGCGCCCCGGATGATCGCCGCGCCGGGCAGCCGGTCCCAGTCGGCGACGGTGTGCTGGAACAGGACGTCCCACTGGCCCGAGGCGATCGCGATGGCGTCCATCGTCCCCGACCCCAGCATCCGCAGCGTGCCGACCTCGCCGAGCGCGCGGGCGAAGGCCTCGCCCACCTCGCTGCCGAAGAAGGGCGGGTGCAGGTAGGTCGTCGCGCAGCGGGCCTCGCGCGGCGTGACGGGGAGCGGCGCCAGCGGGGACCCGTCGCAGGTGCTCGGCAGGTCGGGGCCGCCGACCCACGTGCGCAGCGACCCCGGGTGGTGGACGGCGCCGAGCAGGACGTCGTCCTCGCCGTGCAGGGCGATCGCGCTGCACCACCAGTCGCTCCCACGCGAGAAGTTGAAGGTGCCGTCGACCGGGTCGATGATCCAGGTGCGGCCCGACGTGCCGGGGCGCGAGGCACCCTCCTCCCCCACGATCGCGTCGTCGGGGCGCTCGGCGGCGAGCCGTTCGACGATCAGCCGCTCGGCGGCCGTGTCGGCCTGCGTGACGATGTCGGAGCCGCTGGTCTTGCGGGACACGTCGAGGCCGGCGACGCGGGTGCGGGCGGCCAGGCTGCCCGCCTGCCGGACCAGGTCCACGGCGAGGGCGGCGTCGTCGGCGAGGCTCAGGTCTGTCACGGCCGCCACGTTAGTGCGCAGGCGTACTGTGGCTGCACGGAGCCACCCAGGCTCTCGACAAGGGAGCCCCGATGAGCGACAAGTCGCCACGGCAAGGCATGTCCAAGAAGTCCGGCAAGTCCATCAAGGAGAAGCGCGCCGACAAGCACGCGAAGGCGGCCGGCAAGCAGGACGGGGCTGCCGACGGGTTCCTCCCCAAGAAGAAGTGAGCCTCCTCAGCCTCGGGGTCATCGGCACGTCGGCGAAGGAGAACGAGCACCGGCTGCCGCTGCACCCCGAGCACCTGTCGCGCCTCGGTCCCGAGGTGGCGCGGCGGACGACCCTCGAGCACGGCTACGCCGCCCGCTTCGGGATCAGCGACGAGGACCTGGCGCCGCACGTGGCCGGGTTCGCCTCCCGCGAGGAGATCCTGGACGGCTGCGACGTCGTGGTGCTGCCCAAGCCGCAGCACGCCGACCTGGCCGCCATGCACGCCGGCCAGGTCCTCTGGGGGTGGCCGCACTGCGTGCAGGACCGGGCCATGACGCAGCTGGCGATCGACCGGGAGCTGACCCTCGTCGCCTTCGAGGCGATGAACCACTGGACCTCCGACGGCCACGTCGGCCTCCACGTCTTCCACAAGAACAACGAGCTCGCCGGCTACTGCTCGGTCCTCCACGCGATGGAGCTCGTCGGCATCACCGGCGACTACGGGCGCCGGCTGAGCGCGGTCGTGATCGGCTTCGGCGCCACCGCCCGGGGCGCGGTGACGGCGCTCAAGGCGCACGGCGTCGGGGACGTCGCCGTCCTCACCACGCGCGGGGTGGCCGCGGTCGGCTCACCGATCCACTCGGTGCGGATCCGGCAGTTCGAGCACGACCCGGAGGACCCGGGTGCGAGCCTGGTGATCACCGACGCCGGCCGCGTGCCGCTGGCGTCGTACCTCGCCGAGAACGACATCGTCGTCAACTGCACGCTGCAGGACACCGCCGCGCCGTTGACCTACCTGCGCCTCGAGGACCTGGCCCACTTCCGCCGGGGCAGCCTGGTCGTCGACGTGTCGTGCGACGAGGGCATGGGCTTCTCGTGGGCGGTGCCGACGACGTTCGACGACCCGATGTTCACCGTCGGCGACCGGGTCCACTACTACGCGGTCGACCACAGCCCCTCCTACCTGTGGAGCTCCGCCACGTGGGAGAACAGCGAGGCGTTGCTGCCGTTCGTGCCGACGGTGCTCGGCGGACCCGACGCGTGGGACGCCAACGAGACCGTCAGCCGCGCCATCGAGATCCGTGACGGGCGCATCTGCAACCCGGCGATCCTCGAGTTCCAGGGCCGCGCGCCGGAGCATCCCTACCGGGTGGCCTGAGCCTCGTCCCACGCGTCCGCGACGAGCCGCCGCGTGTCCTCGAGGAGCTGGGGAAGCATCTTGGTGCCGCCCACGACGGTGATGAAGTTGGCGTCGCCCGTCCAGCGCGGCACGACGTGCTGGTGCAGGTGCTCCGACAGCGAGCCGCCCGCCGAGCGGCCGAGGTTGAGCCCGACGTTGAACGAGTGCGGCCGGCTGACGGCCCGGATGGCCCGCAGCGCCTGCTGGGTCATGGTCATCAGCTCGCCGGCCTCCTCCTCGGTGAGGTCGGTGAGGTCCGCGACGTGGCGGTAGGGCAGCACCATGAGGTGGCCCGGGTTGTAGGGGTGCAGGTTGAGCACGACGTACGTCGACCGCCCGCGCGCCACCACGAGGGACGTCTCGTCGGGGTGGTCGGGGATCGCGCAGAACGGGCAGCCGTCGTCGTCGACCGCGGTGCGGACGTAGGCCATCCGGTGCGGCGTCCAGATCCGCTCCAGCCCGTCGGCGCTCGCCTCGCCCGTGCCACCAGTCATGCGGCGATCCTAGGGTGGAGCCATGACCACGATCCGACCGGCCGTGGCCGCCGACATGGCCGCGGTCGCCGACCTGTGGCACGAGGGCTGGCACGACGGCCACGCCGGCCGGGTGCCCGACGGCCTGACGGCGGCGCGCACCCTCGCCGCCTTCCACGAGCGCACGCCCCCGCGCGTGGCCGACACGACCGTCGCGCTCGACGAGGCCAGTGGCCTGCTCGGCTTCGTGATGGTCGTCGATGACGAGGTGGAGCAGGTCTTCGTCGGCCGGGCGGCGCGCGGCAGCGGCCTGGCCGAGCAGCTGCTGGCCGAGGCCGAGCGGCAGGTGGCGCGGGCCGGCCACGGCGAGGCCTGGCTCGCCGTCGTCGTCGGCAACGCCAGGGCGCGACGGTTCTACGAGCGGTGCGGCTGGCACGACGCCGGCGACCTGCCGTACGAGGTGACGGCGGCCGGGCAGACGTTCGTCTCGCCGTGCCGGCGCTACGTGAAGAAGGTCTGAGGCGGAGCGCCGCGACGCCGACCGAACGGGGGGTGTGATCGAGCGCGGCGAGCGGTAGTGCCGGACAGGTCGCTCACCGGTCGGCGCCCGAACCGATGAGCAGCGCGGTGATCGTGGCCTCCAGCCAGCGCTCGATCCGGGGGCGGTCGTAGCCCAGCTCCTCGACGAGCAGGGCGACCGGGTGCCACCCGATCAGCGCCCAGACGGTGTCCGTGGCGGTGTCGGTGTCCAGTCCTGGACGCAGTTGCGACGTCTGCTCGAAGGCCTCGACCACGCGTCGGACGTCCGAGCGTCGTCGGGCCTGGTAGTCGCGCCACAGTGCTGCGACCTCGCCGTCGACCGCGGCAGCCTGCTCGAACGCGCGGTAGAGCGGGTAGAGGCGCAGCAGCAGAGCAGCGCCGAACCGGCCCACCAGGCGGGCTCGCTCGGTCGTGGAGTCTGCCTGCACGACGTCGGCGAACTCCTCGCCCTCGACCAGGGGCGCCGCGCGGTCGTCACCGGCGATGACATGGTCCAGGGCCAGGGACAACAGGTCGGCCTTGCCTCCGAGCGCGTAGACGGACCGAGCCGAGACCGAGGCTCGGGTGGCGATGGCACCGACCGTCGTGGCCCCGTAGCCCTGCGCGGCGAACAGCTCGGCCGCCGCTTCGACGATGGCTGCACGAGTGATCGTGGCCTGCTCGGCGCGGCGAGGGGCGTCGTACTTGCGCGTCATCCCTTGACCCTCCCAGTTGATTGCAGTTATGGTGCATTCAATTCATTGCTAGTGTAACGAATGAGGTTCCCGCCATGAGCCTGCTGGTCATCATCCCGGCCGTCGTGCTGGCCGCCGCCATGCTCGCATCGGCGTGCCGCAAGGCCGCGCGAGCCCCGACCTCGCAGCACATGCGAGACGTGCTGCGGATCCCGCCGCCGATCTGGGCGTTGGTGGGGGTCGCGGAGGCCGCGGCCGCGTGCGGCCTCGCGCTCGGGATCGCCGTACCGCCGCTCGGCACGGCGGCGGCCACCGGCGTGGCGTGCCTCATGACCGGAGCGGTGGGCGCACATCTCCGGGTCGGCCTCGCCGGGCGCCACCTCGTCCCCCCGGCGGTCCTGGCTGTCACCGCCCTCGCCACCGCCGCCGGCTTCGCCGGCTCCTGACCCACGACGCACAGAAATGGAAGAGACATGACCTATCCCGTCATCCAGAACCCCGTCACCAAGGAACGGGGGATCGTACGGCGGACCCCGAGCGACGAGCACCCGGGACTGATCGCCGACCTGTACGCAGCGCCCGGCGCCGCGGTCGTGGGCGAGCACACCCACCCGCACAGCACCGAGTCGTTCACCGTGGTCCGCGGCGAGCTGCGCATGACACTGGACGGAGCGGAGCGGGCGGTCGAGCCCGGTCGCCGCGTGGTCATCCCGCCCGGCACGGCCCACGACTGGTGGAACGCCGGCACCGAGACCGCCTACGTCATCCTGGAGGTCGACCCGGGGGCCCGGTTCGAGGCCATGATCCGCAACCTCTTCGGCCTTGCTTCCGACGGCAGGACGGACGACACCGGGCGGCCCTCCCTGCTGCAGTCGGCCCTGTTGGCACGCGAGTTCGACGACGTCATCCGGTTCACCTCACCGCCGCGGGCGATCCAGAGGCCGCTCTTCGCCGCACTCGCGCCTCTCGCGCGACGCACCGGCCTGCGCGGCTGCTATCCGCACTACCTGGGCGACACCGGCGAGACAGTCGACGAGATCGAGGCGCTGCCACCCGAGGTCGCCGCTCTCGTGCCCGGACTCTGACATGAACGGACCACAGCGCACGGTCGAGCCACGGCAGACCCGGACCACAGACGGCACGAGCACCTCCATGCCCACGACTCCAGCGACCGGCACGCGCTCTGCGGGGGCCCTCCGCCTCGTGGGCGCACTCGGCACGGGCGCCGGCCTCGTCGGGGCAGTCCATGCCGCGCTGCTGGCCACGTGGCCGCCGGCAGTCGACGAGGGCAGCTACAGCCACCCCTTCGACGCCGGCGGGTTCGCCGTGTCCCAGGCCGTCCTGACTGCACGCGACCTCGTGCTGGCCGCCCTCCTCGCGGCGCTGCTCCGGACCGCGGTCGGCCGCACCCGGGTCGCCCGGGTGGGCCTGGTCAGCAGTGCCGTCTCGATGCTGGTCCTCGCCTGCCTCGAGGTGGCGTCGGTCGCCATGGGCGGCTCCGCCGACCTGGGAGCGTGGTACGGCCTGGCCTCCTTCGGTGTCGGACTGGGCCTGGTGGTGGCCGGGACGTCCGCAGCGCGGACACCGCTGGACTCTCCGTGGCTCCGCTTCCTGCCTCTGGCCATCGGTGTCTACGTCTTCGCGGTCCTGACGCCCGGCATCCTCGCCGGCTTCGCGGCCGGCCAGGTCGTGATCAGCGGGTGGATGGTGCTCTTCGCCCGCTTGGGCTGGGAGCTCGCTCGTGGTCGGGTCGGGCCTCGCCGGTCGAGCCGCGGTCGCGAGGCGACACGATGAGGACGGTCGCCACCGGAGGTCTGCTGGGCCTGGCCTGGGCCGCGAGTCTCCGTGGCTGGATGGTCGACCTCGCCGGCGACGACTCCAGCGTCACCTGGACCGGCACCTTCCTGTGCCTCCTCTTGCCTGCAGCCGTTGTCGGCTGCTTGCTGGGGCGGGCCCTCGACCTGCAGCGGTCGGGCAGGCAACCACGGTGGCTCACGGCGGCGCCGCTCCTCCTGCCGCTCGGTCCGCTGGCGATCCCTGGGGCGGTCGGGCACCTGTTCAGGACCGGCGAGGGCAGCGCCTCCATGATCATGGTGCTGCTGGCGATGCTCGGCGGACACTCACTCTCTGGACGCGGTCGGGCATGGGTGAGGATCCTGACGGGCATCGCCGGGTTCGCGTTGGTGCCCGTGCTGCTGAGCACGGCTCGCACTCCGCAGGAGGCGTGGGCGGCCACCCTGTTCGCCAGCCTGTACGTGCTGCTTGCCCTCGCCTGTGCCGTGCCGATGCGCGTGGCTCGGCAGTCCCCGGACGTACGGCACCAACCTCCAGCGGTCGTGCCGCGCGGTTCGGCTCACCTGCACAGTGGTCAGGGCGCGCACGTGCCGTGACCGATCGGTCGGCGTCTACTGGCCACCGATCGCGGCGATCTCGACCTCGTCGGTCGGGCAGACCCACACCGCGCTTCCTCGGACCAGGGTCGCTTCAAGCGGGTGGTTCGCAGGGTGTCGTGGGCACGGGGGCCAATTCGTGCGCCCGGCCGTCCACAGCTCACCCTCGATGGCCCACTCCTGGACCCCGTCGGCCGCCTGCACGACGCGTTCGGGGAGTGGGGCCGATCGGCGGACGGACACGCTCGAGCCGGTGCCGTCGGACGACCACATCATCGTCGCCGCGTACTCGTCGTCACTCATCCAGTCCGTGCTGTCGAAGACGGGCGCGACGTGACCCGCGCGAGCCAGGTCGCGCAGCACCGGCTCGAGGGCTTCGCGCAGAACGTCGTCCATGCCACGCATCATCGTCGATCGGCCGTCCGGCCCCGCCGCTGCTCGCGCGGGCATGGCTGTGGCCCCGCCGTGGTCAGGTCGGCGGGGTGTGGGGCGGGGTCAAGGTCGCGCGGGCGGGTCGGGGTCCCCGATGCGGGTGGTGCCATCACGGTCGCGGCGGTAGCGGTGGCCGTGGGGGCTGGTCCACTCGTAGACCCCCGGTCCGATGACCTCGTAGCGCCATCCGGTGTGGGTCTTGAGTCGGTGGTGCCAGCGGCACTCCGCAGCCAGGTTCGAGGTCACTGTTGGCCCCGGCTGTGGTCGGCCCTCGGTGTGGGCGTTGTGGTCGAAGGGGACGACGTGGTCGATGTCGCAGGCTCGTGCTGGTCGGGTGCACCACGGGAACACACACGTGCGGTCACGCAGGATGACCTGTTCACGGATCCGGTCGGGGATGTCGTAGCCCGGTGCCGTGAGCTCGGTGGAGAGGTTGATGACCGGCTTGATGGTGACCTTCGTGCGCGAGTCGCCGCACCAGCCGCGTATCTGCTCCAGCAGCACGAGCCGCTGGCCCTCCTCCATCCGCCCGGTGGCACCGAACACGGTCTCCAGCCCGTCGTGCCCGTCGAGGCTGGTGTCGAAGTGGGCGTGCAGCACCACCTCCCGGGCAACCGGCAGCCCGTCCTCGCTCCTGGTGGCACTCGAGCCCTGGGCGTGGAGGTCGAGGGCGGTCTGGGTGCGGGCGAGGTCGCCGAGCGCAGCGGACCGTCGGGCGTCGAGCGGAGCTTGTGAGCCGAGGGCTTTCAGCGTCTCTGCTCCGTGGGCAAGAGCCCGGTCCAGGTCGAGGGCGTCGGCGATGTCGAGCTCGGCCTCGAACCGCATCGTCCCGGCGTAGTGCACGTCCTGGTCGTGCACCGTCGCGTGGCGCGGGTCGACCGACAGGTAGCCGTCCTCCGGATCACTCGTGGGGTCGTGGGCGTCGAGGGCGTCGAGGTGGTGGCGCTTGATCGTCTCCGCGACCAACCGGTCCAGCTGCGCGGGACCGACCCGGCCCGCGACGGCGCCGACCTGGGCGTCGACCCACCGGGCAGCCTCGATAGTGAGCGACGGGGTCGAGTGGATGGTGGCTTCCGCGACGGTGCGGGCCCGCCAGGCCGGCACCTGCCCGGCGTGTACCTGTGCCCACAGCCGCGGGAGGCGGTGCCGCAGCTCGAGGGCGTGCCCGATGAGCCGCTTCGCCGAGGTCGACGAGATGCCGAGGACGGTGCCGAGCTCGGCGATGCAGAACTCTGCCACCGCCGGACAACCCGGACCGGCGATGGGCTCCTCGTGCTCGACGCCGTAACGACCGCCGTCGGTGAAGACCGCGGCGGTGTGGATCGACTCCGGCGGGTGCAGGTCCGCCCACCGGGCGGCGAGGTCGAGCTGGTCGGCCGCGGCCCGGTCCTCGGCCGCCTTGCGGTCGCGGAGCGCTCGCAGCAGCTCGGAGGCGGAGAGGTCCTCGACCTTTGCTCCGGGCGCCGCTGCCAACGTCTCGATCATGTGTTCGATTCTACGGCGGACCACCGACATCGGACAGTGCTTGAGCAAGCCGATGGAGGGGTCTCGATACGCCTCGTTCCCCGGCTACTCGACCACCGAGGAGGACCATGCCCTCGCTCGGCCACTCGACCACCGAGGTCCCTACACCCAGGCCTTCGCCAACCGCTCCACGATCTCGGTCAGCCGCTCGGGCGAGGTCGCGAAGTTGAGGCGGACCTGTCCAGTGCTCCCGGGGGCGTAGGAGGCGCCGTCGCTCACCATCACCCTCCCCCGCTCGAGCGCGACGGCCGCGGCGTCGTCGTGGCCGTAGGCGGAGGCGTCGAGCCAGGCGAGGTACGTCGCCTCGACCGGGCGCATCCGGACCTCGGGCAGGTGGCTGGCGAGCAGCTCGCCGAGGAGGGTCCGCTGCTGGTCGAGGCGCTCGATGAGCGAGGCGAGCCAGCCGTCGCCGTGGTCGTACGCCGCGCGGGCCGCCGTGGCGCCGAGGGGTGACCAGGAGTCGTTGCGCGACATCGGCTGGTCGGCGAGCCGCTGCCGCGCGGCCGGGTCGGGCACCACGAGCTGGGCGCAGCGCAGGCCGGCGGTGTTGAAGGCCTTCGACGCCGCGACCACCGCGACGGCGTGGTCGTGGGTGCCCTCGACGGAGAGGTAGGGGACGTGCTCGGCCCCCGGCAGCGCCAGTGGTGCGTGGATCTCGTCGCTCACGACCCGTGCCCCGCGGCGTACGACGACGTCGCGGACGCCCTCGAGCTCGGCCCGGGTGAAGGCCCGGCCCCACGGGTTGTGCGGCTGGGTGAGGAGCAGCGTCTGCGCTCCCCCGGCCAGCAGCCGGTCGAGGGCGTCGAGGTCGATCTCGGCGCGGTCGGCCGAGGCCGGCACCTCGAGCAGGTGCTCGGCGCGACCGGTGACGCCGGCCAGCCCGTGCTGGGCGTTGTAGCCGGGGGTCGGGAACACCACGCCGCCCGGACCGCTGAGCACGTCGATCGCCAGCCGCACCCCGGCGGTCACGTCGACCACGGGCTGCACGGCCTCCGGCTCGGGCGCCCAGCCGAAGTGCCGCGCGGACCAGGCGGCGTAGGACTCGGCGAGCTGCGGGTCCTCCATGACGGGGTAGCCGGTGATGCCGTCGGCCACCATCCGCTGGACGGACTCGAGCACCACCGGGTCGACGGCGTAGTCCATCTCCGCGACCCACGCCGCGAGCACGCCCTCCGGCACGCCCCACTTCAGCGGCAGCCGGTGCCGCGCCTCCGCCTCGGTGAGGTCGACGATCGGGCGCCGGTCCGTCGCCATGACCGGCTCAGACCTGCTCGCGGCTCGCCACGGCGGCCGCCACCCGCTCGATCGCCTCGGCGAGGGGTACGCCGTTGTCCTGGCGGCCGTCGCGGTAGCGGAACGACACGGCACCCTTCTCGACGTCGTCGTCGCCGGCGATCAGCATGAACGGCACCTTGGCGAGCTGCGCGTTGCGGATCTTCTTCTGCATCCGGTCGTCGGAGTCGTCGACCTCGACCCGCAGCCCCTGCGCCTTCATCTGCCGCGCGATGTCGAAGAGGTAGTCGTGGTGGCGCTCGGCGACGGGGATGCCCTGGACCTGCACGGGTGCCAGCCAGGGCGGGAACGCGCCGGCGTAGTGCTCGACCAGCACGCCGATGAACCGCTCGATCGAGCCGAACTTCGCGGAGTGGATCATCACCGGCTGCTGACGGGTGCCGTCGGCGGCGACGTACTCGAGGTTGAACCGGTCGACCGCCGGCTGGTTGAAGTCGTACTGGATGGTCGACATCTGCCAGGTGCGCCCGATCGCGTCCTTGGCCTGCACCGAGATCTTGGGCCCGTAGAACGCGGCGCCACCCGGGTCCGGCACGAGGTCCACGCCGAACTTGCGGGCGGCGGTCTCCAGCACCTCGGTCGCGGTCGCCCACTGGTCGTCGGAACCGATGAACTTGTCGGGCTTGGAGTCGTCGCGGGTGGACAGCTCGAAGTAGTAGTCGTCGAGGCCGAAGTCGCGCAGCAGCCCGGTGACGAAGGTCAGCAGGTGCTCGACCTCGGCCGGTGCCTGCTCCGGGGTGACGTAGGAGTGCGAGTCGTCCTGGGTCATCGCGCGGACGCGGGTCAGGCCGTGCACGACGCCGGACTTCTCGTAGCGATAGACCGAGCCGAACTCGAAGAACCGCAGCGGCAGCTCGCGGTAGGAGCGCTGCCGGGAGCGGTAGATGAGGTTGTGCATCGGGCAGTTCATCGCCTTGAGGCGATACTCGGCGTGCTCCATCTCCATCGGCGGGAACATGGTGTCGGCGTAGTAGGGCAGGTGGCCCGAGGTGTGGAACAGGCCGTCCTTGCTGATGTGCGGGGTGCCGACGTAGTCGAAGCCCTCCTCCAGGTGCCGGCGGCGGACGTAGTCCTCCATCTCCCGCTTGATGACGCCACCCCTGGGGTGGAACACCGCCATGCCGGAGCCGATCTCGTCCGGGAACGAGTAGAGGTCGAGCTCGCGGCCGAGCTTGCGGTGGTCGCGGCGCTCGGCCTCCTCGATGCGGTGGAGGTGCTCCTCGAGCGCCTCCTTGGTCTCCCAGGCGGTGCCGTAGATGCGCTGCAGCTGCTTGTTCTTCTCGTCGCCGCGCCAGTAGGCCGCCGCGCTGCGCATCAGCTTGAACGCGGGGATCCGCTTGGTGGTCGGCAGGTGCGGGCCGCGGCACAGGTCGGACCACTTGACCTCGCCGCTGCGGCCGAGGTTGTCGTAGATGGTCAGCTCGCCGGCGCCGACCTCGACGGAGGCGCCTTCGGGGTCAGCCGTGCGCGCGCCGCCCTTGAGCCCGATGAGCTCGATCTTGTAGGGCTCGTCCTTGAGCTCGTCGAGGGCGTCGGCGTCGGTGGTGACCCGGCGCTCGAAGCGCTGGTTCTCCTTGATGATCTTGCGCATCGCGGACTCGATCTTCACCAGGTCCTCGGGCACGAACGGGGTCTCGACGTCGAAGTCGTAGTAGAAGCCGTTCTCCACCGGCGGCCCGATGCCGAGCTTCGCCTCGGGGAAGAGCTGCTGCACCGCCTGCGCCATCACGTGGGCGGTCGAGTGCCGCAGGATGTCGCGCCCGTCGGGCGAGTCGATCGCCACGGACTCCACCTCGTCGCCGTCGGCGAGCTCGTGGGCCAGGTCCCTGAGCGCGCCGCCGATGCGGGCCGCGACGACGTCGGACTCGTCGCGGAAGAGCTCCCACGCCTTGGTGCCCGTCGTGACAGCGGTCTCCGCACGCTGACCGGCGTGGATGCGGACGACCTTGATGTCGGACACGGGGGCTCCTTCGGGGGGCGGTGCGAGGGGGGAGGGATGTCCCGGCGATGCTATCGGCCGGTGCCGGGACACCTCGCCCCGGTTTCCCCGCCCGGGCTCAGCAGCCCCGCAGGTCGCGCAGCAGCATGGTCGCGTGCTCGTGGTGCTCCTGCAGCACGGGCAGCGACGCGGTGGCCGCCTGGGTCACCGCCGGGTCGGAGCCGGTCGTGACCTCCTTCTCGGTCATGGCCATCACGAGCTGGTGGTCGCCCACTGGAACGGCACGTAGGCGCAGTCGAACGCCTTGCCGTCGAAGCGCGCCCACGCGCTGGCGAGGCGCCGCTGCTCGCGGGAGGGCCGCGTCGGCAGCGTCACGCCGACCGCCGACGCGACGCCCTCGAGGGCGCGGTACTGCCGGCGGTGGTCACGGACCATGTCGCGCCCGAAGTCGCGGACCTCCTGGCTGTGCGCGTGCTTCTTCGCCAGCTTGCCGAGGGCCACCTCGGCGAGGTTCGCCCGGGCGGCGAAGTCGAGGTAGGCGACGTCCTGCGCGCCGACCGGTCTCAGGCGACCGGGTGCTCGCGCACGAACCCCGCCACCTGGTCGGCGACGACGGCCGAGTGGGTCACCGGCGCCCAGTGCCCGAGCGGCAGGGCGCGCCGCTCCAGCGACTCGGTCCACGGGTCGCTCGCCGCGAGGGCCGCCGGCCTGATCGCCGGGTCCCGCGTCAGGGCGAGCTGGAGGACCGGGACCTTGGTGCGCAGGCCCGACCGGCGGTCGTGGCGGCGCAGCAGGTTCGCCCGGTAGTAGCGCAGGCCGCTCACCATGTCGTCGGCCAGCGAGTCGGCGTACGCCTCGGGTGCGGGCGGGCGGCCCTCCACCGCCCCGAGCAGGCGCCGCCACCCTCGAGGACCGCCGACCGCCCGGAGCACGGGCGGCGCGAGCGGCGAGACGAGGAACGGCACGTAGGACGACGACAACGCCTGCCCCAGGACCTCGCCCACCCCGCGCGCGCTGGGCCGCGACAACGTCCCGCGCACCCACTCCGCCACGTGGCCGAGGTGGGGGCCGCTCATCGAGGTGAAGGACGCGAAGCGCTGCTCCGCGCCGGGGCGGCACACCGCCTCCCATGCCTGGACCGAGCCCCAGTCGTGGGCGAGCAGGTGCACAGGCCGGTCGGGGCTGACGGAGTCCACGACCGCCAGCAGGTCGGACCCCAGCACGTCGAGCGTGAAGCCGTCGTCCGGCTGCGCCGAGACCGACTCGCCTTGCCCGCGGGTGTCGTAGGCGACGAGCCGGTGCGTGTCGGCGAGCAGGTCGGCGACGCCGTGCCACATCCGGTGCGTGTCGGGCCAGCCGTGGACCATCACCAGCGTGGGACCGTCGGGGTCACCGCCCTCGAAGACGGCCAGGTCGGTGCGCCCGCGGTGCACGCTCCCGCGCCGGGACAGCGGCTGGGACGTCACCGATCGCGACCGAGGCGGCGCCGGCCCAGCTCGACCAGGTTGGCGCCGATGCCCACCAGGGCGTTGCCGTGGCCGCCGCGGAGGCCGTAGCGCTCCTGGCTCGACGAGAGCACGTTGCCGGGCCCGTGCTCGACGGGTGCCGTGAGGTCCTGCGCGGCGAGGGTGAACAACGGGCCGACGAGGCGGTCGTAGACCCACGGCAGCGCGTTGTAGCCGAACCGGATCACGTCGTTGGCGATCCCGACCTGGCTGCGACGCGTGCGTCCGTCGGCGACCGCGAGGGCACGGGCGGCCACCCGCTCCGGGGTCGTGACGGGGAACGGCGGCCGGCCGACCGAGTCGCCGTAGGTCGCCGCCTGGCGGTAGATCGGCGTGTCGACGCCGCCGGGTGCGACGTAGCCGATGTGCACGCCCGGACGGTCGAGGTTGTCGACGCGGAGCTGGCGCACGAGCCCGTGCACGCCCCACTTGCTGACGACGTACGCCGCCATGTCCGGCACCGCGAGGTGGCCGACCACCGAGCCGACGATCACCATGCTCCCGGCGTCCTGGTCGCGCAGCACCGGCAGCACGTGGCGCGCGACGTTGACGGTGCCGAGGACGTTGGTGGTGAGGACGCGGTCGAAGACCTCCACGGGCACGTCGGGGATGCGGCCGTAGGCCACGACGCCCGCGCAGCTGACGACGACGTCGAGCCGTCCGTGCCGGGCCATGGCCTCGGCGACGGCGGCGGCGACCTGCGCGTCGTCGCCGACGTCGGCGGGCGTCACGAGGGCGGACGGCGCGCCGAGCGCCCGGCAGTCCACGGCCACCCGCTCCAGCGCCTCGCGTCCGCGCGCGAGGAGGACCACGTGGTCACCCCGCTCGGCCGCCTGTCGGGCGGCGGCCTCGCCGATGCCGCTCGAGGCTCCGGTGACCAGGACGACCCGGGGGCCCGGGGTCACCGGTCGCCGTTCCGCGACGCGTGCGCGTCGGAGGACGATGAGGCGTCGTCCGGGTCGGCGTCGTTGCCGGCGGTCTCGCGGAGCCGGCGGCCACGCGCGACGTCCTCGCGCTCCTTGGCCTCGGCCTTGTCGATCTTGGTCGTGTCGCGGGGCGGCAGCTGGATCTCCTCCTCCGCAGGCAGGCCGGCCTGGAGCTCGCGACCGCGCTCGAGCTCGGCGTCGAGCTCCGCGCCGAAGAGCAGGGCGAGGTTGGTGATCCAGAGCCAGAGCAGGAAGACGATCACGCCGGCCAGCGAGCCGTACGTCTTGCCGTAGGAGCTGAAGTTGGCGACGTAGAAGCCGAACGCGGCCGAGGCCAGGATCCACACGACGATGGCGACGGCGGCGCCCACGCTGATCCAGCGGAACTTGGGCTGCTTGACGTTGGGCGTGGCGTAGTAGAGCAGCGCGACGATGAACACGACGACGAGCAGCATCACGGGCCACTTGGCGATGTTCCACACGGTCACCACGGTGGAGCCCAGCCCGATCGCGTTGCCGACCGCCTCCGCGGCCGGGCCGGTCAGGACGAGGCTGAGCGCCACGAGGGCGGTGAGGACGACGGTGATCACCGTGACGAGCAGCATCATCGGGCGCAGCTTCCAGATCGGGCGTCCCTCCTCGATCTCGTAGATGCGGTTCATCCCCCGGCCGAAGGCGCCGACGTAGCCCGACGCCGACCACAGGGCGGCCGCGATCCCGAGCACCAGGGCCAGCCCGGCCGCCGAGCTCTGGCTCAGCTGGACGAGGGTGGGCTCGAGGGTGCTGGCGGCGCTGCCCGCGCCGATGTCCTCCAGGACCTTCAGCAGCGCGTCCACGGTCTTGCGCCCGTCGCTGACCAGCCCGACGATCGACAGCATCGCGAGGGCGGCCGGGAAGAGCGCCAGGACGGCGTAGTAGGTGAGCGCGGCGGCGAGGTCGGTGCACTGGTCGTCCATGAACTCCCGCACCGTCTTGCGGAGGACGTAGGTCCACGACGGCTTGGTGAGCTGGCCCGGGGAGTCCGGCTTGTCGGTGTTCTCGTGGGTCTTCGTCGATGCACGATCCATGCGCCCCCGTACCCACCCGCGGCGGGTTCACCCGCAGTGGGTCCACGGGTCCGGCCGTGCCTAGGCTGGAGGCGATGCAGACCTTCCTGCCCTACCCGGACTTCGAGCGCTCGGCGCGGTCGCTGGACGCGCGCCGGCTCGGCAAGCAGCGGGTCGAGTGCCTCCAGGTGGTGCGCGGCCTCACCGTCCCCACCTACGGCTGGCGGCACCACCCGGCCGTGAAGATGTGGCGCGGCCACCTCGAGGCGCTGGGCCGCTACACGCTCGTGTGCTGCGAGGTGTGGACCGAGCCCGGACGCGCCGACACGTGCGCCGCCACGGTCATGACCGACCTGCGGGCCGCGGGCGTGACGCAGGTCCGGACCCAGGCCGAGCTGGCGGAGGCCGGCGCGCTGCCCGCCTGGCTGGGCGACGAGGACTTCCACCGCTCCCACCAGTCGGCGCTGCTGCGCAAGGACCCGGAGCTCTACGGCCCGCTCTTCCCCGGCGTGCCGCCGGACCTCGACTACGTCTGGCCGCCGCCGGTCGACGGCGGCTGACCCCGGTCCGCCTCGCCGTCGGCCTGGCGGGCGATGATCCGCTCCATCTCGGCGATGGACTCCTCCGTGCCGGTGTGCAGGACCGCGTGCCAGCCGGCCGCGCGGGCCGCCTCGACGTTGGCCTCGACGTCGTCGAGGAACAGCACCTCGCCGGGCGCGACGCCGAGGCGGCGGGCGGTGAGCTCGTACGCCGCCGGGTCGGGCTTGGCGAGCCCGACCTCGTGGCTGTAGACGATGTCGTCGGTGATGTCCTCGAAGCCGTGGAGCCGCTCGGCCTCGCGGGCACCGGGGCCGGAGTTGGACAGGATCGCGGTCAGCCGGGCCGGTCGCTGCGCGGCGAACCAGCCCGCCAGCCGGCGGTCCAGCGTGCCGACGTACCACCGCCAGAAGTCCGCCATCAGCTCGTCGGCCTGGACGTCGTCGAGGCCGAGGGTGCGCTGCCACTCGGCACGCACCTCCGCCTCGGTGACCTGCCCGAGCGCGGCGTCGCCCGGCAGCGCCGCCAGGCCGGCCGCGATGCTGCCGGGTGGGAGGCCGAGGCGCTGCTCGGCCGGCGCGGGGAAGGCGTCGTCGTCGACGACCTCCAGCACGCCCCCGACGTCGAGGACCACGGCGCGGATCACGGCCGGCCCACCGGGTCCTGCTCGCCGGTCTGCACCCGCCACAGGGCGGCGTACGCCCCGTCGCGGACGAGCAGCTCGTCGTGCGTGCCGGACTCGACGACGCGGCCGGCGTCCAGCACCCAGATGCGGTGGGCGTGCCGGACCGTGGAGAGCCGGTGCGCCACGACGATCGCCGTGCGCTGGGCGGTGGCCCGGCGCAGCGAGCGCTGGATCGCGGCCTCGGTCTCGTTGTCGACCGCGCTGGTCGCCTCGTCCAGGACGAGGACGGCAGGGTCGCGCAGCAGGGCCCGCGCCAGCGCCAGGCGTTGCCGCTGGCCGCCGGACAGGGTCACGCCCCGCTCCCCCACCCACGTGTCGAGCCCCTGGGGCATCGCCTCGATGAAGTCGAGCGCGGCCGCCCCCTCCGCGGCGGCCCGGACCTGCTCGCGGGAGGCGTCGGGACGGCCGTAGGCGATGTTGTCGGCGACCGAGCCGGCGAACATGAAGACGTCCTGGGCGACGTAGCCCATCGACCCGCGCAGCGAGTCCCAGTCGAGGTCGCGCACGTCCTGCCCGTCGAGGAGCACGTGGCCCTGGCGCGGGTCGTCGAAGCGGAGGACGAGGCGCAGCAGCGACGACTTGCCCGACCCGGTGGCTCCCACGATCGCGTGCGTCTCGCCCGCGGGCACCACCATGTCGATGCCGTGCAGCACGTCGGGCCCGTCGGCGTAGCCGGCCCGGACGCCCCGGAGCTCGACACGACCGGCCACGGGCCGGGCGAGGGCGGTGTGGCCGGCCGGCACGGTGACCGGCACCTCGAGCAGGCCGAGGATGCGGCTGGCCGAGGCCCGACCGCGCTGGTAGAGGTCGAGGACCTCGGCCACCTCGGTCAGGGGCCACAGCAGGCGCTGGGTCATGAAGACCAGCACGGAGTAGAGCCCCACCTCGAGGTCCCCGCGCAGCGTCGCCCAGCCACCGAAGAGCAGCGTGCAGGTGAACCCGGCGAGGATCGCCATCCGCACCAGGGGGACGAACGCCGCGGACGTGCGGATGGCGTCGGTGTTGGCGGTGCGGTAGGCCTGCGACACCGCGGCCACCCGGTCGCGCTCGCGGTCCTCGGCGGTGAAGGCCTTGATGGTCGCGATGCCGGCGAGGTTGGCGCTGAGGGTGCCCGAGAGGTCCGCAACGGCGACGCGCACCCGGTCGTAGAGCGGCTCGAGGCGGCGCTGGAAGACGAGCGAGCCGACCACGATGAGCGGGATCGGCAGGAAGGCCAGCACCAGGAGCTGGCCGGAGGCGACGGCGAACACGCCGCCGACGATGAGCACGTTGAGGGCGGTCTGCAGGATCGCCGGGGCCCCGATGTCGAGGAACCGCTCGAGCTGGTTGACGTCGTCGTTGAGCGTGGCCAGCGTCGAGCCGGCCGGTCGGCTCTCGTGCCACGAGAGGTCGAGGTGCTGGACGTGGTCGTAGGCCTCGACGCGGAGGTCGTGCTCGACGCCCTGGGCCAGCCCGCGCCACAGCACGTTGGCGACGTAGTCCGACAGGGACTCCACCACCCACACCACCACGTTGATGACGGCCAGCCAGCCGAGCTGGGCGTAGCGCGACTCCACCCCCAGGACGGCGCCCACGAAGGACCCGTCACCGCGGACCACGACGTCGACCGCGGCCCCGATGAGCAGCTCGGGCACGACGTCGGCCACCTTGTTGACGGTCGAGGCGACCACGGCCCCGACGAAGCGGCTGCGGTAGGCGCCGTAGCGGCGCCAGAGGGCGCGGAGGGGCTGGACGGCGTCGGGCGTCACGTCGGGCGTCGCGTCGGGGGTGGCGGGCTGTGGCACGCCGCACAGGTTAGGTGCGGGCCCGGCCTCGTCCGGAGGGGCGGGCGTCGTCGAGGTAGCCGAGCATCCGGTCGAAGAGCTGGGTCGCTCGCCGCAGGTCGCCCGAGGCGGCCGTCGGCTCGTCGTCCAGGACGGGTGCGTGGCGCGGTCCGGAGGTGCGCCACCCGGGCCGGTAGGCGTCGGCCAGCGACGCGGCGACGCGGCTCGCGGCCCGCACCACCTGCGGGTCGACCGACCAGATCGCCTCGAACGAGCGGCCCTCCGGCGCGCGCGAGTCCTGTCCCGGGAGCTCCACCGCCGCCAGGCAGGCGGGCAGGTCGGGCGCGTCGCAGATCACGAGCCACTCGCGGTTGAGCGGGGCGTGCTCGGGCAGCGCCACCTCCACCGGCGTGAGCGGCCGGACCGGCGTCGAGTGCGTGAAGTCGGCGAAGACCACGGTGTCGCAGGCGGTGCGCGCCAGCTCGCGCCAGCGGTCGTACGACGCCTCGAGGTAGGCCACGCGCTGGAACCCGCCGAACAGCAGGGGCTCCGCGGCGCGGGCGCAGCACTCGTCCTCGATCGCCCGGCTCATCGAGGACAGCGTGGCTCGGGAGAGGACCTGCGGGGCCAGTTCGGGCCGGCGGCGGCGCAGGTCGGCGAAGACCGACCCCGACGAGACCGGCTCGGCGACGACGCGCTGCACGGCCGCGTGCAGCGACAGGCCGCCGCGGCGGCGCTCGAGGACCTCCAGCACGGCGTCGACGTCGGACTCGGCGTAGCGCCGGTGACCGCCCGCGGCGCGGTCGGGCCGGGGGAACCCGTAGCGTGACTCCCAGCTGCGGAGCGTCGTGATGGGAACCCCCGTCCTGTGCGCGAGCTCTCCGATGGTGAGCGAGGCGCGGGACAAGGGCTGCAACCCGACCCCCCCTCCACGTTTCGCCTAGATTTAGTTGGCAGTGTTGCATAGGTTCATCAACGCGGGGACCGGAGCGACTCAGGGGGGACACATGACCTCGACCGACACCGACGCTGCCCTGGCGCGCCTGCTCGAGGCGGGGCGCAGCCGCGCCGCCGCCGTCGACCCGCACCACGCGAACCTGTGGACGGCCCTCGCCGCGGCCACCGAGGGCGGCAAGCGCTTCCGCCCCGGCCTCGTGGTGGCCGCGCACGACGCCCTGGGCGGCGCCCAGGCCAGCGCGGCGGCCGAGGTCGGCGCCGCCGTCGAGCTCCTCCACACCGCCTTCGTCATCCACGACGACGTCATCGACGGCGACCACCTGCGCCGCGGCCGCCTCAACGTCAGCGGGACCTTCCGCGCGCAGGCCCGCTCCGACGGCGCGGGACCCGACGAGGCCGCCGACTACGGGCTGACCGCCGCGATCCTCGCCGGTGACCTCGCCCTCGCCGCCGCCGTACGGGCCGTCGCCACGTGCGGAGCCCCCGGCCCGGTCGTGCACCACCTGCTTGACCTCTTCGACGCCGCCCTGCACACGACCGCCTCCGGCGAGCTCGCCGACGTGCGCCTGTCCATGGACGTCGTCGAGGCCACGCTGCCGGAGAGCCTGGCGATGGAGGAGCAGAAGACCAGCGCCTACTCGTTCGCGCTGCCGCTGCAGGCCGGCGCCGTGCTCGCCGAGGCGGAGCCCGCGACCACGGCGCGGCTCGGGGAGGCCGGTCGCACCATGGGCATCGCGTTCCAGCTCGTCGACGACCTCATCGGGGTCTTCGGCGACCCGGACCGCTCCGGCAAGAGCTCGACCAGCGACCTCCGCACCCGCAAGCAGACCCCCCTCCTCGTCCACGCGCGGTCGACCCCGCAGTGGTCGGAGCTGAGGACCTACGTCGGCCGCGACCTCGACGCCGACGAGCTCGACCACGTGCGCGGGCTGCTGACGGCCTCCGGGTCGCGCCGCTTCGTCGAGGACCTCGCCGAGGAGCACCTCAAGGCGTCCCGCACGGTCCTCGACGAGCTCGGGATGAGCCTCGAGCTGCTCGACGACGTCACCACGCGCCCCCCGGCGCTCGCCGGGAGCGGGGCAGCGGCATGAGCATGTTCGTCGGCAGGGGCACCCCCCGCAGCCTCTACGACGTCGTCTCCGAGGCGAGCTCCGCGGTCGTCATCCGCGAGTACTCCAGCTCGTTCGGGCTCGCCTCGCGCCTGCTCGCCGAGCCGGTCCGCACCCAGGTCCGCAACGTCTACGCGCTGGTGCGGGTGGCCGACGAGATCGTCGACAACCCCGACCCGACGCTGGCGCGGGAGGCACGCGCCACCATGCTCGACTGGCTCGAGGACGACGTGCGGCACGCCCTGCGCACCGGCTACAGCGGCAACCTCGTCGTCCACGCCTTCGCCCGCACGGCGATCGCGGTCGGGATCGAGGACGACGTCGTGGCGCCGTTCTTCTCCTCGATGCGGACCGACCTCGACACGACCCGGCACACCCCGGAGAGCTTCGAGCGCTACGTCTACGGCTCGGCGGAGGTGGTGGGCCTGATGTGCCTGCGCGCGTTCCTCGCCGCACCCGACGCGCCGCCCGACCGGGGGCACCAGTACGACCGGCTGGCGCCCGGCGCCCGACGCCTCGGGGCGGCCTTCCAGAAGCTCAACTTCGTGCGCGACCTGTCCGACGACCACGACGTGCTGCGCCGCGACTACTTCCCCGGCCTCGACGTCGAGGCCTTCTGCGACCGGGACCGCGACCTCATCCTCGACGACATCGACGCCGACCTGCGGGCCGCCGCGGCCGTCGTCCCCGACCTGCCGCCCAGCAGCCGCCGCGCGGTGCGGGCCGCGCACGCGACGTTCGCCGAGCTGGCCACGCGCCTGCGTGCCGCCTCCGCCGACGAGATCCGGCGGACCCGCGTCCGCGTCCCCACCGCCGTCAAGCTGCGCCTCGCAGTCGGCGCCATCCACGGAGGTCGGTCGTGACCCTGCGTCTTCCCGAGCGCATCACCCGGCGCGGTGCCGCGCTGCACCCCGCCGAGGACGGCTCGTCCGCGAGCGTGGTCGTCATCGGCGGCGGCATCGCCGGCCTCGCCACGGCGGCCCTGCTCGCCTCCCGCGGGCACAGCGTCGACCTGCTCGAGAAGAACGACGACCTGGGCGGGCGCGTCGGCAGCGTCGAGCGCGACGGGTTCCGCTTCGACACCGGCGCGTCGTGGTACCTCATGCCCGAGGTCTTCGAGCACTTCTTCGAGCTCCTCGGCACCTCGGCCGACGCCGAGCTGGACCTGCGGGTGCTCGACCCGAGCTACCGGGTGTTCTTCGAGGGGCACCCCGAGCCGATCGACCTGCGACCCGACCGCGAGCACAACCGGGCGCTCTTCGAGTCGCTGGAGCCGGGTGCCGGCGAGCGCTTCGACGCCTACCTCCGCTCGGCGGAGGACACCTACGACATGGCGCTGCGCCGCTTCCTCTACACCAACTTCGACTCGCCGTCGTCCTTCCTGCACCCCGACGTGGTGCGGCGCACGCCCCGGCTCGGCCGGCTGCTCACCCGCTCGCTCGAGAGCCACGTGGCCGCGTCGTTCTCCGACAACCGCCTGCGCCAGGTGCTCGGCTACCCCGCCGTCTTCCTCGGCTCCTCGCCCAGCCGGGCGCCGAGCATGTACCACCTGATGAGCCGGCTCGACCTGGGCGACCGCGTGCTCTACCCGCAGGGTGGCTTCACGCAGCTGATCGAGGTCATCGCCTCGCTCGCGCGCCGTCACGGTGCGCGCCTGCACACCGGCACGGCGGCGACCGACATCGTCACCGCCGACCCCGCCGGCGGCGGGCGGCCCGGCGTCGCGGGCGTGGCCTACCGCGAGGAGCACGGCGGTGCGACCGGCACGTTCGCCGCGGACGTCGTGGTCGGTGCCGCCGACCTGCACCACCTCGAGACGGCCCTGCTGCCCGAGCCGCTGCAGACCCACCCGGAGCCGTCCTGGCGCGGCCGCTCCCCCGGTCCGGGGGCGGTGCTGGCCATGCTCGGCGTCGAGGGGCGACTGCCCGAGCTGCCGCACCACTCGCTGTTCTTCACCTCCGACTGGAGGCAGAACTTCGGCGACATCTTCGGCAAGGACGCCCGCGTCCCCGATCCGGCCTCGATCTACGTCTGCAAGCCCTCCGAGACCGACCCCTCCGTCGCGCCCGAGGGCTGCGAGAACCTCTTCGTGCTGGTGCCCGTGCCCGCCGACACCGCCATCGGTGCCGGTGGCGACGAGGGGGCCGGGTCCGAGCTGGTCGAGCGCACCGCGGACGCCGCCATCGACCAGGTCGCCGGCTGGGCCGGCATCCCGGACCTCCGCGACCGCATCCGGGTGCGCCACACCGTGGGCCCCGACGACTTCGCCACGCGCTACAACGCCTGGCGCGGCGGCGCCCTGGGCCTGGAGCACACCCTGCGGCAGAGCGCCTTCTTCCGGCCGGGCAACGTCTCGGGCAAGGTCGACGGCCTGCTCTACGCCGGCGCCAGCACGGTGCCGGGCGTGGGCCTGCCGATGTGCCTGATCAGCGCCGAGCTGGTGCTCAAGCGGCTGTCGGGCGACCGGTCCAGCCTGCCGGTGGGGCGATGACGCTGCCGCACTGGTCCTACGTCGCGATGCTGGTGTTCTGCCTCGTCGGCACCCTGCCGCTCGTGCCGGCGTTCCGCCTCCGGGTGCTGCGCCAGCCGCGCCGCCTCCTCCTGACCGTGCTCCTGGCCGGGACGCCGTTCCTGCTGTGGGACCTCTACGCCACCCACGCGGGCCACTGGTGGTTCGACGAGGAGCAGACCCTGCCGTGGCGGGTCGCCGGGCTGCCGCTGGAGGAGATCTCCTTCTTCGTCGTGATCCCGGTCGTGGCGGTGCTGACGCTGGAGGGGGTCCGGGCAGCCCGCCGGGGCGTACGGCCCGGGTCGGGCCGGCGCCGCGAGGAGGCCCGATGAGCTACACCGCCCTCGCGGCCCTCGGCGTCGTGGCCGCGATCGTCCTCGACCGCTGGGTCGCGCGCACCCGGGTCACCTCGACCAGCGACTGGTGGTCGGCCTACGCCATCATCGTGTTCTTCCAGCTGCTCACCAACGGGTGGCTGACCGGGCGCGGCATCGTGCGCTACGACCCCGACACCATCCTCGGCAGCGAGGACGTGGTCCTGGTCGGGGACGGCCGGATCCTCTTCGCACCGGTGGAGGACCTGGCGTTCGGCTTCGCGCTCGTGCTGACCAGCTGCGTGGCCTGGACGTGGCTGGGCCGCCACCGTGCCGCGGACAGCACCGTCGACAGCGCCGTCGACAGGGCGACGTCGTGAGCGTCACGACGCGGATCCAGGCCTTCCAGGAGTCCATGCAGCCCACCGACGTGGGGGTCCCCGGGCCCACCTCCCTGGAGATGGCGCGGGGCTTCCGGTCCATCCGTGCCGATCCGCTGTCGTTCCTGGTGGCGGTGTCCGGGCGGTTCGGTGACCTCGTGTCCTTCCCGGTCCCGGGAGCCCCGGCGCTGCTGCTCAACGACCCCGCCGACGCCCGCCACGTCCTGCAGACCGCGGCCCGCAACTGGCGCAAGGAGACGGTGCAGTACGCCGCCCTGGCGCGGGTCACCGGTCCGGGCCTCCTCGCCTCGGCCGAGCCCAGCTGGATCGAGCACCGGCGGCTGGCGGCACCCGCCTTCCACCACCAGCGGCTCCTCGCGGTGAGCGACCAGGTGCGCGCCGCCGCCCGCGACGCCGTCGGCGCGACGCTCGACCGGTCCGCCCCCGCGCACGGCCGCACCGTCGACGTCGCGGCCCTGACGCACACCATCGGGCTCGACGCGGTCGGCCGCGCGCTCTTCTCCACCGACCTGTCGGGACAGGCGCAGGCGCTGCTGGACGCCACGAGCGACGCCGCCGAGCTCGTCGTGCGCCTCGGCCGCTCCGTCCTCCCGACGGCCGCCTGGACGCCCACCCGCACCAACCTGCGGCTGCGCTCGGCCCGGCGTCGCCTCGACTCCGGTGCCGCCGAGATCATCGCCCAGCGGCGCGCACGGGGCGCGACCTCGACCCACGGCGACGACCTCCTCGGCCTGCTCCTCGACAGCGGCATGACCGACGGCGAGGTGCGCGACGAGCTCGTCACGATGGTCGTCGCCGGGCACGAGACGGTGGCCGCGGGGCTGGCCTGGACGCTCATGCTGCTCGCCGAGCACCCCGAGGCCCAGGACCGGCTGCGCGCCGAGCTGGCCGACCACCCCGGACCCGTGACGCTGCTCGACCACCGCGACCAGCTGCCCTGGACCCGGGCCGTGATCGACGAGGCCCTCCGCCTCTTCCCGCCCGCCTGGGCGCTCTCGCGCCGCTCGGACGCCGCCGACGTCATCGGCGGGCGTGAGGTGCCGCCCGGGACGCTGGTCATCATCAGCCCGTGGTTGATGCACCGCCGCGAGGACCCGTGGACCGAGCCGCTGGCGTTCCGGCCGGAGCGGTTCCTCGACAGCGGGGCCGGACGATCGGCCTACCTGCCCTTCGGGCTCGGCCCGCGACTGTGCATCGGCCGCGAGTTCGCCCTCGGCGAGATGGTCGTGGTGCTGGCCGAGCTGCTGCGCGAGCACCGCGTCACCGTGCCCGCCGGCTGGGTCAGGCCGCGCGCGGAGGCCAAGGTCGCCGTGCACCCCCGCGGGGGGATGCCTCTCGTCGTGACCCGCACGGGAGGCGGCCCGGCATGACCGAGGTCGTGATCGTCCTGCTCCTGCTGGCCGCCGCGGCGTGGGCCCAGTGGCTGGTCGCCGACCTCCGGACGCTCCCTGCACCCGGGACTCGTCCCGCACCGGCTCCCGGTGCGGGACACCGGCGGGTGTCGGTCGTGGTGCCGGCGCGCGACGAGGAGCAGACCCTCCCCCACCTCCTCGCCTCGCTGGCGACGCTCACCGTGCCGGTCGCCGAGGTGGTCGTGGTCGACGACGCCTCGGCCGACCGCACCGCTGACGTGGCCGCCGGGGCCGGTGCGCGCGTCGTACCCGCCGGCACGCCTCCGCCCGGCTGGACCGGGAAGGCGTGGGCCTGCCACCGCGGCGCCGAGGAGGCGTCGGGCGACCTGCTCCTGTTCCTCGACGCCGACACCGTGCTCGCGCCCCACGCCCTCGAGTCCCTCCTGGTCGAGCATCGCCGGCGCGGCGGACTGGTGTCGGTGCAGCCGTTCCACGCCGTCCGCCGGCCCTACGAGCAGCTGTCGGCCTACTTCAACCTGGTGGCGGTGATGGCGAGCTCCGCCTTCACCCGGCACCCCCGGCGAGCGATGGCCTTCGGCCCGTGCCTGCTCACCGCCCGCGACGACCTGGCCCACGCCGGCGGGCACGCGGCGGTCCGCGGCGAGGTCCTCGACGACGCGTCCCTGGCCGCCGCCTACCACCGGGCCGGCCTGCCGGTGTGGTGCGCGGTCGGCGGCGACGCGCTGCGGATGCGCAGCTATCCCGGCGGGCTCGGTCAGCTCGTGGCCGGGTGGACCAAGAACATCGCGTCCGGGGCGTCGGCCGCCTCACCGTCCGCCACGCTGGGCACGGTGCTGTGGATCAGCGCCCACCACGCCGTGGCGGTCGGAGCGGTGAGCTCGCTCCTCGAGCTCGTGACCGGGCTCGGTGGTGGCCTCAGCACCGGCCACCCGCTGCTGTGGGCCGTCGCCTGGCTGGGCACGTCGTGGCAGGTGCGCCACGTCCTGCGGCAGGTGGGGGCGTTCCGCTGGTGGACGTGGGCGCTGTTCCCGCTGCCGCTGCTCGCGTTCGACCTCGTCTTCGCGCGCTCCGCCGCGCTCACCGTCGTACGCCGCTCCGTGCCCTGGCGCGGGCGCGAGGTCGACCTGCGCGGGCGCGGGTCGGCCGAGGAGGTGGTGTGATGCTGCGCTACGTCATGCCGCAGACGCTCACCGTCGTCGTCGACGTCCTCGCGTGGGGCTTCTTCCACGCCGCCACCGGCTACGCCGCGCACCGGGTCCCCGCCGCGTGGCTCGACCGCGACCGCTGGGCGCTGCGGCCGCGACGCTTCGAGGCGGGCGGGACGTGGTACCGGCGGCGGCTGCGCATCCACCGCTGGAAGGACCGGCTCCCCGAGGCCGGCGCGCTGTTCCAGGGCGGCGTCAGCAAGCGCCAGCTGCCGGCCCACGACCTCGACGGCCTGCTGCTGTTCGTCCGCGAGACCCGGCGCGCCGAGCTGGCCCACTGGTGGGCCCTGTCGTGCGGTCCGCTCTTCGTGCTGTGGAACCCGCCTCTCGCCGCAGGCCTGCTGGTCGCCTACGGCGTGCTGGTCAACCTTCCGTTCATCGCCATCCAGCGCTACAACCGCTTCCGTACGCAGTCGCTGATCGAGCGGCTGTCCCGACGCCGGAGCCCGCATGAGCAGTGAAGCCGCCGAACGCCAGGCGACCCCCCGCGCCCGGGTCCGTCCCGACGAGGGGACCGGGTCGCGCCACGGGCCGATCGCGCAGCTCCTCATCGCCTGGTCCCCCCTCAGCGCGATCCTCGCTGCCTACTGGCTCGCCCAGTGGATCACCGCCCCGCTCGGCACCGGCGACGGCGCCTCCACCAACCGGCTCGGCGCCGGCCTGCACGTCCTGGGTCCGGCGCACGGCGACGAGCGCGTCTTCGGCACGGTCCCCAGCAGCTGGCTTCAGCAGCGCCTCACCGACGGGGGCACGCACTGGTACGACGCGGTGGCGGCCCTCGTCTACGTCACCCACTTCGTCACCATCCCGCTGCTGACGGCCGTGGTGTGGTTCCGGCTGCGCGACCGGTTCCGCGACTGGCTCACCGCCGTGCTGGCCATGTCGCTCATCGGGATCGCGGGCTACCTCCTCTACCCCGCCGCGCCGCCCTGGCTGGCCTCGCAGCGGGGCGCCATCGAGTCCGTGGACCGCATCTCCCACGTGGGGTGGGAGCACCTCGGGCTGGGTGGGATCGGGTCCCTGGTGGAGCTCGGCCAGTCCGGCAGCAACCCGGTCGCCGCCATGCCGTCGCTGCACGCCGGTGCCGCCCTGCTGACCGCGCTGTTCCTCTGGCCCTCCGTCGGCCGGATCGCCCGGGCCGCCCTGCTGACCTACGCCGTGGCGATGGCCCTGACCCTCGTCTACACCGGCGAGCACTACGTCGTCGACGTCGCGGCGGGCTGGCTGGTCGCCGTCCTCGGCGCCGCCGCCCCACGGGCGGGTCGCGCGCTGCCGGGCACGCATGCGCGGGTCCCCCACGGGTACCCCTCCTCACCCGGGCCGGGCGACGCATGACCGGCCCCGACGCGCGGACGGAGGGCCTGGTGACCGCCGGAGTCGCTCCTGAGCCGGCCGCCGGGCGTTCTCCCGTCCGGGGCCTGGTCGCCGCGTCGCACCCTGCGCCGGCGCTGGCCGTCACCGTCCTGGCGGGGCTCCTCGCCGCCGCGCAGGGCCTCAGCCCCGGCCGCGCCGCGCTCGTCGTGGCGGCGGTGCTGGCCGGACAGCTGTCCATCGGCTGGAGCAACGACCTCGTCGACCTGTCCCGCGACCGTCGGGCGGGACGCCTCGACAAGCCGCTGGTCACCGGCGCGGGGTCGGAGCGCGTCGTACGCCTGGCGTGCGGGTGCGCGATCGTGGCCTGCGTCGGGCTGTCCCTGGCGCTCGGGACCGTCGCCGGGCTGCTGCACCTGGGCTGCGTCGCGTCGGCGTGGGCCTACAACCTCGGCCTCAAGGCCACCGTCTGGTCGTGGGTGCCCTACGCCCTGTCCTTCGGGGGGCTGACGGCCGTGGTGACCTGGGCCGACGGCGAGGCCCCGCCGTGGTGGTGGCCCGTCGGCGCGGCGCTGCTCGGCGTGGGCGCCCACCTGCTCAACGTTTTGCCAGACCTCGACGACGACGCCGCCACCGGCGTCCGCGGCCTGCCGCACCGGCTCGGCCCCCGTCGGATCGCGCCGGTGGCCGGCGCCGTCCTCGTCGCCGCATCCGCGGTGGTGCTCGTGGGTGCCGCACCGCCCACCGCCGTCGCCGTGGCGGCGGCCGCGTGCGTCCTGGTCCTCGCGGTCGTCGTGGTCCGCGGCTCGGGTCGGCTGCCCTTCCTGGCCGCCATCGCCATCGCCATCGCCGACGCGGCGCTCCTGGTGGTGGCGCGATGACGACCCCACAGGTGGAGCACTGGGACGTCGTCGTGGTCGGGGCCGGCCCGGCGGGCGCCGCCGCGGCGCTGGGCGCGCTGACCGCCGACCCGGCACTGCGCGTCCTGCTCCTGGACCGCAGCGACTTCCCGCGCGACAAGTCCTGCGGCGACGGCATCGCGCCGCACGTCCTCGACGCCCTGGCGGAGGTCGGCTCCGGCGACGTCATCGACGACTGGGCGCCGCTGCGCGACCTCGAGATGTCCCACGGCCACGTGTCGGTGTCGGGCGCGATGCGGCGCGAGGTCCACGTGGTGCCCCGCGAGGTCTTCGACGCCCGCCTGGTCGAGCGGGCCGTCGCGGCCGGCGCGGTCCTGCGCCGGCACCGCGCCACCTCGGTCAGCACCCCGGGGGTCCCGGTCGTCTCCGGCGAGATTGGCGCCGAGGTGGTCGTCGGGGCCGACGGCGCCCACTCCATGGTCCGCGAGGCGCTGCTCGGCAGGCGTCGCGACCCCCGCGCCATCGCGATCCGCGGCTACGCCCCCACCACGCCGGAGATGCGCGGTCGGCAGCTCATCCGCTACGGCCACCGCCGGCAGCCGTCGTACGCCTGGGCCTTCGACCGCGGCGACGGCCTGGCCAACGTCGGCTACGGCGAGCTGCTGCCGGACGACCGGTCCGGGGCCGCTCCCCCGAGCCGCGCGCTGCTGCTCGAGCAGCTCGAGGAGCTCGTCCCCGGCGCGGCCGCCACCGGCTCCGGCTGGCGCGGGCACCACCTGCCGCTCAGCAGCTGGCGGTGGGACCAGCCCGACGGGCGCGTCCTCCTGGTCGGTGACGCGGCCGGACTGGTCAACCCGATGACGGGCGAGGGCATCTACTACGCCGTCGCCACCGGCATCGCCGCCGGCCGCACCGCGGCCGGGGCGATCAGGAGCGGGCGGGCCGACGACGCCGGTGCCCGGCACCGCCGGGTCGTGCGCTCGCTGCTGGGCCGACACCTGCGCCACACCTTCGTGGCGTCCCGGCTGGCCCGCGCGCCCCGGCTCGTCGACGCCGGGATCGAGGCGGCCGGCCGCGACCGCCACGTCTTCGACACCCTCGTGGAGCTCGGGCTCGGTGGCGGCCGCATCGACGCCCGCCTCGCCACCGGCCTGCTCCGCTCCCTCGCCCGACCGTCCCGCCCCTCCCCCGAGCTCGACACCGACCCCCAGGAAGTCCGAGGTGGCTGACATGAGGATCCTCACTGTCCGCAGCGCCCTCCCGCCCCACGCGCACCCCCAGGCCGAGATCACCGAGGCGTTCTCGCACGTGATCTCCGAGCGCAGCCTCGACCACGCCCTGCTGCGGCGCTTCCACGCCAACGCCGGCGTCGAGCGGCGGCACACGGTGCTGCCCCTCGAGGACTACGCCGGCCTGCGCGACTTCGGGCACGCCAACGACCTGTTCATCGAGCACGCCGTCGAGCTGGGCTCGCGGGCGCTCGCCGACGCCCTGAAGGCCGCGGACCTCACGCCCTCCGACGTGGACCTCGTCATCACCGCCACCGTCACCGGTCTGGCCGTGCCGTCGCTCGACGCGCGGATCGCGGCGCAGCTCGGCATGCGCGAGGACGTGCGCCGCATGCCGCTGGTGGGTCTGGGCTGCGTGGCCGGCGCGGCGGGCGTCGCCCGGCTGCACGACTACCTCCTCGGCCACCCCGACCACACCGCGGTCCTCGTGGCCGTCGAGCTGTGCTCGCTGACCCTGCAGCGCGACGACGTCTCGGTGCCCAACCTGGTGGCCAGCGGTCTCTTCGGCGACGGCGCCGCAGCCGTGGTCGCCACGGGGCCGGCCAGCGGCAAGGCCCACGAGGGCGGCTCGGGCGGGCGGGTGCAGGTCCTCGACTCCCGCAGCCGGCTCTACCCCGACAGCGAGCGCACGATGGGCTTCGACGTGGCCGCGAGCGGCCTGCGGATCGTGCTCGACGCGGAGGTGCCCAGCCTCGTCGAGCGCTACGTCCGCGCCGACGTGGACGCCTTCCTCGCCGACCACGGCCTCACCCGCGACGACATCGGGTTCTGGGTGTGCCACCCGGGCGGGCCCAAGGTCATCGAGGCGCTGCAGACCGCGCTCGAGGTGCCGCGCGAGGCCGTGCAGCTGACCTGGGAGTCCCTGGCCCGCGTCGGCAACCTGTCGTCGGTCTCGGTGCTGCACGTCCTGGAGGACACGCTGGCCCAGCGCCCACCGGAGCCCGGCAGCCACGGTGTCCTCCTCGCCATGGGCCCCGGCTTCTGCTCCGAGATCGTGCTGCTGAGGGCCGACGCGTGACCACCCTGCTCGCCTTCACCGTCCTGGTCGCCCTCGTCGGGCTCGAGCGGATCGCCGAGCTCGTCGTGTCCACCCGCAACGCCGCCTGGAGCCGCGAGCGCGGCGGCGTGGAGACCGGCCTGGGCCACTTTCCCTTCATGGTGGTGCTGCACATCGGGCTGCTCGTCGGTGCGCTCGTCGAGGCGTGGGTACGACGCCCCGACGTCCCGTCGCTGCTCGCCTGGTGGATGCTCGCCCTGGTCCTCGCCTCCCAGGCCCTGCGGTGGTGGTGCATCGCCACCCTGGGGCGGCGCTGGAACACCCGGGTCATCGTCGTCCCGGGGCTCGCGCCGGTGCGGTCGGGGCCCTACCGCTTCCTCAGCCACCCCAACTACGTCGCCGTGGTCGTCGAGGGCGTCGCGCTCCCGCTGGTGCACGCCGCGTGGATCACGGCCGTCGTCTTCACCGTCCTCAACGCCGGGCTGCTCGCCGTACGCATCCGCGCGGAGGACGCCGCCCTCGCCACGCTCCCCCGCACCGCGCTGCCCCCCACGACGGAGACCGCCGGTGCATGACGTGGTGGTCGCCGGTGGCGGCCCGGTCGGGATGGCGGCGGCGCTGCACGCCCACCGTGCCGGGCTCGACGTCGTCGTGCACGAGCCGCGCACCGGTCCCATCGACAAGGCGTGCGGCGAGGGCCTGATGCCGGGCGCCGTCGCCGAGCTGGCCGACCTCGGGGTGCACCCGCACGGGCGGCCCATCTCCGGGATCCACTACCTCGACGGGACCGGTCCCGGGGCCACCGCCCGCTTCACCGCCGGCCCCGGCCGCGGCGTACGGCGCACGGTCCTGCACGACGCGCTCGCCGCGGAGGTCGCGGCGCGCGGCATCGAGGTGCACCCCCACCCCGTCCAGTCCGTCGAGGACGCGGGCGACCACCTCCTCGTGGACGGGCGTCCCACCCGCTACCTCGTCGCCGCCGACGGCCTCCACTCGCCGGTGCGCCGGCTGGTCGGCCTCGACGCCACCGCGTCGGGACGCCGCCGCTTCGGGCTGCGCTGCCACGTCCGGCAGGCGCCCTGGACCCCCTACGTCGAGGTCCACTGGTCCCACCGCGCGGAGGCCTACGTCACGCCCGTGGACGACGACCTCGTCGGCGTGGCCGTCCTCGGTGACGCCGGCGCGCGGTTCGAGGACCTGCTGTCCGACTTCCCGCTGCTGCAGGAGCGCCTCACCGGTCCCAGCACGCGCGTCATGGGCGCCGGTCCCCTGCGCCAGCGGGTGAGCGCGAGGTCGCGCGGGCGCGTGCTGCTGGTCGGCGACGCGGCGGGCTACGTCGACGCCCTCACCGGCGAGGGCATCGCGCTCGGCCTCGGCCAGGCGCGGGCCGCGGTGGCGTGCGTGGCGGCCGGACGCCCCGACCGCTACGACCCGTGGGCGCGCCGGCTCGGGAGGCGCCACGAGCTGCTCACCCACCTGCTGCTCCGGGCCACCGCCCACCCACCCGTCCGCCGTCGGCTCGTGCCCGCGGCGACCCGGCTGCCCTGGCTCTTCGGGGCCGCCGTCAACCAGCTCGCCCGACCCGTGGGGAGGCCCGCATGACCGACACCGTCCAGCGCACGCCCGAGCTCGTCGTCCTCCTCGACGAGGACGGCGGCGCCGTCGGCACCGCCGACAAGTCGCAGGTCCACCACGCCGGCACACCGCTCCACCTGGCGTTCAGCTGCTACCTGTTCGACGAGGCCGGCAACGTCCTCGTCACCCAGCGCGCCCTCGCCAAGCGGACCTTCCCCGGCGTGTGGACCAACAGCTGCTGCGGGCACCCCGCCCCCGGCGAGTCCCTGCCCGACGCCGTACGCCGCCGGGTGCAGCAGGAGCTCGGCACGGGCGTGCGCGACCTCACGCTCGTGCTGCCCCGCTTCCGCTACACGGCCGAGCAGGAGGGGGTCGTGGAGAACGAGATGTGCCCCGTCTTCGTGGCCGTCGCCGACGGACCGGTCACCCGTGACCCCGACGAGGTCGAGGCGACGACGTGGGAGCCGTGGCCGGAGTTCCGCGCCGCCGTCCTCGACGGCAGCCGGACGGTCTCCGCGTGGTGCCGCGAGCAGGTCCGGCAGCTGCCGGAGGACCCCCTCGGCGCTCCGGCGGCACCCACGTCCGACCTCCCCGCCGCCGCCCGGGGCTGAAGCCGGGCGGTTCGGCTGCGCCGCCTTGGTGGGTGTGAAACGCTGGGGCCGGTGCCTGGAGACGACGGGTTGCCCAGCACTCGCGTTGAGGACGGTCCGTTGCCCGAGGTCGGTGCCGCGTCCCCCGACGCACCCCAGCCGCAGGAACGCGCCTCCTCGGCCTCGTCGTTGATGCTGGGGCCCGAGAGCGACCGCGTGGCGTGGCGGCTGGCCGTGGACGCCGCCGGCGTCGGCGCGTTCGTGTGGGACCTCGTCACCGGCGAGCTCCGGTGGGACGGGCGCCTGCTCGAGCTCTTCGGCCTCGACGAGGAGTCCTTCGGCGGGACCATCGAGACGTTCAACCGCTGCGTCCACCCCGACGACCTGCCCCGCGTGAGCGCCGCCCTCACGCGCGCGATCGAGTCGTGCGGGGACTACGACGCCGAGTACCGCGTCGTCCTCCCCAGCGGCTGCGTGCGCTGGCTGGAGGCGAGGGGCCGGGCGCTCCCCGACCCCGCCGGTGGCCCCGAGGGTCCCGCCGCCCTGCTCGTGGGCGCCGCCTACGACACCACCGAGGTCCGCGACGGCGAGGCCCGCGTCGGCCGTGTGCTCGAGTCGATGTCGTCGGCCTTCCTCCAGCTCGACGTGGACTGGCGCTTCACCTACGTCAACACCGAGGCGGAGCGGCTGCTCGGCTCGCCCCGGACGGACCTGCTCGGCGAGAGCCTCTGGGAGACGTTCCCCGCGGCCCTCGGCAGCGAGTTCGAGGAGCGCTACCGCGGCGCCGTCGCATCCGGCCGACCGGTCTCCTTCGAGGCGTTCTACCCGCCGCCGCTCGACGCGTGGTACGAGGTGCGCGCCTGGCCCTCGCCCGAGGGGCTGGCTGTCTACTTCGTCGACATCACCGCCCGCCGCGAGGCCCAGGAGGCCCTGGACCGCGCGGCCCGCCGCCTGGCGCTGCTGGCGTCGGTGTCGGAGGCGCTGACGAGCACCCTCGACCCGGCGGAGGGGGTCAGCAGGCTGGCCGAGCACCTCGTCCCCGAGCTGGCGGACTGGTGCCTCGTCACCCTCGTCGAGGACCCGCACACCTCCGACTGGCGACGCGGCCTGCGCGACGTCGGCTGGGCGCACGCCGACCCCGCCGCGGCCGAGGCCGTGCGCGAGTACGCCTCGCTCCGGCTCGGCGCGATGACCGACGAGTCCTACCTCGCCCGGGCGATCCGGGAGACCACGCCGGTGCTGATGGAGTCGGACGCCGCCGCCCTCGTGGCGGCCGTGCTCGTCCCCGGTCGCGCGCGCGACCGGCTGGCCGAGCTCGCTCCCGTGTCGGCCGTGGTGGTGCCGCTGCGGGCGCGCGGTCGTACGGTCGGCGTGGTCACCGTCTTCCGCGGCGCCGCACGCCGCCGGTTCGGGCGCGACGACGTCGTCCTGCTGCAGGACATCGGGTCTCGCGCCGCGCTCGCCCTCGACAACGCCCGGCTCTACGCCGGGCAGCGCGACGTGGCCGAGGCGCTGCAGCGCAGCATGCTCACGGACCCGCCGCAGCCCGAGCACCTGCAGATCGTGGCGCGCTACGCCCCGGCCGGCGAGGTGGCCCGGATCGGTGGCGACTGGTACGACGCGTTCCTGCAGCCGGCCTCGACCGGGGTGCCGGACGTGGTCGTGGTGGTGGGCGACGTGGCCGGGCACGACGTCGAGGCGGCGGCCGCGATGGGCCAGGTGCGGGGGCTGCTGCGCGGCATCGCCGTGCACAGCGGTGACGCGCCGGCCGCGATCCTGTCGGGCGTGGACTCCGTGATGGAGTCCCTGCAGCTCGGCGCGACGGCCACCGCGGTCGTGGCGCGCCTCGAGCACGCCGCGCCGGGCGAGGGCCCGGACGACGACGTCCTGACGGTCCGCTGGGCGCACGCCGGCCACCCGCCCGCCCTGCTCCTGCACGGCGACGGCAGCGTGTCCCGCCTCGCCGACGAGCGCGACAACGACCTGCTCCTCGGCCTGGACCCGGCCACCTCACGCGTCGAGCGCGTCACGACGCTCGAGCGCGGGGCGACGCTGGTGTTCTACACCGACGGGCTCGTCGAGCGGCGTGACCGCGACATCGACGTGGGCATCGAGCTCCTCGCGGAGCTGTTGCGCGACACCGCCTCCGACGGGCTGCCCGCCGACGACCTCTGCGACCGGCTGCTGGCCGGCATGATCGACGACCGGCCCGAGGACGACGTGGCGCTGCTCGTGGTCAGGCGCGTCGCTCAGGTGTTGTAGCGCAGCAGGGAGATGACCCCGAAGATCACCGCGATGAGCACGAGGAGGCCGAGCACCGCCAGCAGCGGCGTCACCTTGGGCCGCGGCCCCGGTGCGTTGAGGGGCTGGTTGGTGGTCGGGCGCTCGCGATCGTCCATGCCGCGTCGTACCCCTCAGGGCCACGCGCATGCGATCCCCGGCGACCGGTGGAGCGGCCGGCACCGACCGGTGTAGGTTTCCCTGCCTCGGGCGTCCACCACCCGGGTCCACCTTGACTCGTTCGAACAGGTGTTCGAAGATGGATGCATGCCGTCCAGCCGCTCCGTCGTCGCGCTCGACCCGGCGCGGTCGGTGGTCGAGCAGCTGCGCGAGCGGGTGGCGGCCATGGAGCACAAGCCTGCCGCGCAGCCCGTCGCGACCCTGCCCGGTCTCGCCTCGCTGGTCCCCCTGCACGCCGGTGCGACCTACGCGGTCGACTCCGCGTCCCTGGCGCTCGCGCTCGCCGCCGGTGCCTCGCAGGCCGGGGAGTGGGTCGGCTTCGCCGGCTGCGCCGACTTCGGGGTCGAGGCGGCGGCCGAGCTCGGCATCGAGCTCTCCCGCACCGTGCTCGTGCCCGACCCGGGTGAGCACTGGCTGGAGGTCACCGCGGCGCTGGTCGACGTGCTGCGGGTCGTGGTGCTGCGGCCCCCGGCCTCGGTGGACGAGCGGACCGCGTCGGTCCTCGACTCGCGCCTGCGCACCCGCTCGGCGGTGCTCGTGGTGCACGGCCAGTGGCCCCGCGCCGACGCCCGGGTCAGCGTCGAGGAGTCGGTGTGGACCGGGCCCGGGTCCGGCGCCGGCCACCTGCAGGAGCGCCGCGCGCGCGTCGTCGTGCGCCGGGGGGCACGGCCGCCTCAGCGCGCCGAGCTCACCTGGCCCGGCGTGCACCGCGTCGACCAGCCGGTCCGCGGCCTCCGGACCACGCCCAATTCCGACGATGTCAGGGTGCGGGTCGGGTGAGGACGATGGTCGTGTGGTGCCCCGACTGGTCCGTGGTCGCGGCCCTCGACGAGGCGGAGCGGTCACCGCGCTCCCCCGCCGCGGTGCTGTCCGCCAACGTCGTCGAGGTCTGCAACGGTCCCGCCAGGTCCGAGGGCGTGCGCCGGGGGCAGCGCCGTCGCGACGCGCAGGCCCGCTGCCCCGAGCTCCTGCTGCTGCCCGCCAACCCCGACCGCGACGCCCGGGCGTTCGAGCCCGTGCTGGCCACGGTCGAGGACCTGCGCCCCGGGGTGGCCGCGCTGCGGCCCGGCCTGCTCGCCGTGCGCGCCCCCGGCAGCTGGTACGGCAGCGAGGCCGAGGCCGCCGCGACCGTCTGCCAGGCCCTGGTCGAGGCCGGCGTGTGGGACGTCCGCGTCGGGATCGCCGACGACCTGTTCACCGCCGAGCAGGCCGCACGCACCGCCGACGTGCAGTCCTGGGAGGTCGTCGTGGCCGGAGGGTCGGCGGCCTTCCTGCGACGGCTGCCGGTGCAGGTCCTGCAGGACGACGGCCCCCAGGGACGCGAGCTGGTCAGCCTGCTGCAGCGGCTCGGCCTCCGCTCCCTGGGCGACCTCGCCGACCTGCCCGGCGACGCCGTCGAGCACCGCCTGGGCACCTACGGCGCCACCGTCCGGCGTCGGGCCCGCGGCGACGACCCGGCCCTGTTCTCGGCCCGCACGCCGCCACCCGAGCTCGACGCCGAGGTCGCCTTCGAGCCGCCGCTCGACTCGGTCGAGGCGATCACCTTCAGCGTGCGCACCACGGCCGAGCGGTTCGTCTCGCAGCTGGCGCACCACCAGCTGGTCGCCACGGGCGTGCGTGTGGAGGCGGAGTCCGAGGGCGCCGTCTGCTCGTCGCGCACCTGGCTCCACCCTCGCCACTTCGGCGCTCGCGACCTCGTCGACCGGGTCCACTGGCAGCTGCAGTCCTCGACCGTCGGGGGTTCGCTGCGCGCCCGCAAGGACTCCGGCCGGGTGCGCGCTCCCATCGACCGGGTGCGGTTCGTGCCCGACGTCGTCGAGCCGGCCGCCGCCCACGGCGAGGCCCTGTGGGGAGCCGCCTCCGACGACCTCGTCGAGCGCGGGGTGGCGCGGGTCCAGGGGATGGTCGGCTTCGACGCCGTACGACGCCCCGTGCTGCAGGGCGGCCGCAGTCCCGCCGCCCGCCAGGCGCTGGTGCCGTGGGGCGAGCGCGCGGTCGACCTGCGCCCGGTCGACCGGCCCTGGCCCGGCCGGGTGCCGGGGCCGGCGCCGGTGCGGGTCTTCGCGACGCCGCCCGCGGCGGAGGTCGTCGATGACGCCGGACGCGACGTCTTCGTCACAGACCGCGGCGTCGTCACCGGGGAGCCGCGCCGGTTCCGGGTGGGCGGCGGGGTGCTGCCCTGGCAGCCGGTGACGGCGTGGGCCGGGCCGTGGCCGACCGACGAGGGCTGGTGGTCGGGCGGGGCAGGTCTCACGTCCCGGTTCCAGGTCGTGGGCGCCGACCGGAGGGCCTGGCTGCTGGTGCGCGCGCCCGAGGGCTGGTCGCTGGAGGCCGGCTATGACTGAGCCGCTGGGGCAGGGGCGGCGCTGATGGGGTGGAACAACCCCGCCATGCGCTGGAAGGAGCTCGAGCGCCGGCTCAGCGGGCTGCCCGGTGCCGACGACGCGCCGGTGTCACGGCGCAAGCGGGCTCCCGGCACGCCGCCGTCCATCGACCGCCCCGTCGAGGCGACGCCCTACGCCGAGCTCCACTGCCACAGCCACTTCAGCTTCCTCGACGGCGCCAGCTCCCCGGCCGAGCTGGTGGAGGAGGCCGTGCGCCTCGGGCTGCGGGGGCTCGCGGTCACCGACCACGACGGCTTCTACGGCGCGCCGATGCTGGCCGAGGCGGCGGTGGCCTACGACCTGCCCACCGTCTTCGGCGCCGAGCTGTCGCTCGGCCTCACCGGCCCCCAGAACGGGGTGCCCGACCCGGAGGGCAGCCACCTGCTGGTGCTCGCCCGAGGGGTCGAGGGCTACCACCGGCTCGCCGCGGCGATGACCGACGCCCACCTCCGCGGTGACGAGAAGGGGCGGCCGGTCTACGACCTCGACGAGCTGGGCGAGCGGGGCCGCGGGCACTGGGTGGTGCTGACGGGCTGCCGCAAGGGCGCGGTCCAGCAGGCGCTGGCGCGCGGGGGCGAGGCGGCTGCCGCGGAGGAGCTCGACCGGCTGACGGCGCGGTTCGGGCTCGAGCACGTCCTCGTCGAGCTGTCACCGCGCCCGGGCGCCGACGCCACCAACGCGGCACTCGCGCGGCTGGCCGCGGTCCACGGCCTCGACGTCGTCGCGGCCGGCAACGTCCACCACGCCACGCCCCGGGGGCACCGGCTGGCCTCGGCCATGGCGGCCGTCCGTGCGCGCCGCAGCCTCGCCGACCTCGACGGCTGGATGGACCTGTCCGGCTCGGCCCACCTGCGCAGCGGCGCCGAGACGGCCGCCGCGCTGGCGGCGTACCCGACCGCCGTCGCCCGCAGCGTCTCGCTCGCCGAGGAGCTCGCCTTCGACCTCCGCAAGGCGTCCCCCGCGCTGCCCAAGCGCCAGATCCCCCCGGGCCAGACCGCAGACTCGTGGCTGCGCACCCTCGCCGAGCGAGGCTTCGCCGAGCGCTACTCCGGCGTCCCCCACGAGGCCGAGGCGCGCGAGCGGCTCGAGCACGAGCTGCGGATCATCGCCGAGAAGGACTTCGCCGGCTACTTCGTCATCGTCCACGACATCGTCGCCTTCGCGCGGGGGTGCGGCATCCTCTGCCAGGGCCGGGGCTCCGCCGCGGCGTCCGCGGTCTGCTACGCCCTCGGCATCACCGCCGTCGACGCCGTCTTCTACCGGCTCCCCTTCGAGCGCTTCATCTCCGCCCACCGCGACGAGGAGCCCGACATCGACGTCGACTTCGACTCCGACCGGCGCGAGGAGGTCATCCAGTGGGTCTACGACACCTACGGGCGGCGCAACGCGGCGCAGGTCGCCAACGTCATCGGCTACCGGCCGCGGATGGCGGTGCGCGACGCCGCGAAGGCGCTCGGCTACTCCCCCGGGCAGCAGGACGCCTGGTCCAAGCAGATCGACGGCTGGACGTCGGTGGTGGCCGGCGACATGGGCGACGCGACCGCGCACGACGTCCCGCCGGCGGTCGTGGCCCTCGCCGAGGAGATGCTGGGCGCGCCCCGCCACCTCGGCATCCACTCCGGCGGGATGGTGCTCACCGAGCGGCCCATCGGCGAGGTGTGCCCGATCGAGCGGGCCCGGATGGACCGGCGCACCGTGCTGCAGTGGGACAAGGACGCCTGCGAGTCGATGGGCCTGGTCAAGTTCGACCTGCTGGGCCTCGGCATGCTCGGCGCCCTCGACCACATGATGCGGCTGGTCGCCGACCACCTCGGCGAGCGGTGGGACCTCGCGACGATGCCCAAGGAGGAGCCGGCGGTCTACGACATGCTCTGCCGCGCCGACTCCATCGGGGTGTTCCAGGTGGAGAGCCGGGCCCAGATCGGGACGCTGCCGCGGTTGCGGCCGCGGGAGTTCTACGACCTGGCGATCGAGATCGCGCTGATCCGGCCGGGACCGATCCAGGGCGGCGCGGTGCACCCCTACGTCCGCCGGGCGACCGGCCAGGAGCCGGTCACCTACGACCACCCCGAGCTGGTGCCGGTGCTCGAGCGCACCAGGGGGGTGCCGCTGTTCCAGGAGCAGCTGATGGCCATGGCGGTGACCCTCGGCGACTGCAGCCGCGACGACGCCGACCTGCTGCGCCGCGCGATGGGGTCCAAGCGCGGGGTCGAGCGCATCGAGTCGGTCAAGCAGAAGCTCTACGCCGGGATGGAGCGACGCGGCATCACCGGCGAGCTGGCCGACTCGATCTACGTGAAGATCCTGTCCTTCGCCAACTTCGGCTTCGCCGAGTCGCACGCCCTGTCGTTCGCCCTGCTGGTCTACGCCTCCTCCTGGTTCAAGCTGCACTACCCCGCCGCGTTCCTCGCCGGCCTGCTGCGCAACCAGCCGATGGGCTTCTACTCCCCCCAGTCGCTGGTGGGCGACGCGCGCCGCCACGGGGTCGACGTACGCCGTCCCGACATCACCCGGTCCGCCGCGCAGGCCGAGCTGGAGGGCGTCGTCACCGGTCCGGTCGCCGCCACCGGGCCCGACGGGTGCTGCCGTCCCCGGTTCGAGCGCACCGAGTGGGTGCCGGGCACCCCCGACCCGGTCCCCGCCCACCGCCGCGACGGGGCTCTCGCCGTGCGGCTCGGGCTCGACTCCGTGCGCGGTGTCGGGCTGGAGGTGGCGCGCCGCATCGTCGCGGCCCGTGAGGAGGCGCCCTTCACGGGCGTCCCCGACCTGTCCCGGCGCGCCGGCCTCACCTCGGCGCAGCTGGAGGCGCTGGCCACCGCCGGCGCCTTCGACGCCTGGGGGATGGACCGCCGCGAGGCGCTGTGGGCGGCCGGCTTCGCCGAGGGCGCCGACCACCTGCCCGGCACGACACCGGCGCCCGCCGCGCCGACCCTGCCCGGCATGAGCGAGCCCGAGATCACCCTCGCCGACCTGTGGGCGACCGGGGTCTCCCCCGCCCGTCATCCCGTCGAGCACCTGCGCGAGGAGCTCCGCCGCGCCGGGGTCCGCTCGATCGCCGAGCTGGAGACCACCGAGGGCGGCCGGCGCGTCCACGTCGGCGGGCTCGTCACCCACCGCCAGCGCCCCGGCACGGCGATGGGCGTCACCTTCCTCAACCTCGAGGACGAGACCGGCATGCTCAACGTGGTGTGCTCGGTGGGCGTGATGAAGGCGCACCGGCAGGCCGCGCGCAACCGGGTCGCGGTGGTCGTCCGGGGCCGCCTCGAGCGCAACGAGGGCGTCACCAACCTCGTCGCCGACCGGGTCGAGCCGATCGACGTGGTCGTCCCGGGCGCCGGCGCCGTGCTGCAGGCACGGGCGTCGTCCCGCGACTTCCGGTGACTCAGGCGGACGGACCCTCGCCGCTCGCGTCGGCGGCGCCCTGCCCGCTGGGTGCGGGTCGCCGACGCCAGGGCAGGCTGCCCTCGAGCTCGACCTCCAGCGAGAAGCTGAGGAAGGTCCGGACGATGACGATGAGTCCCAGGGCGAGCGCGCTGTCGAGCGTGGCGTCGACGGTGATGGTCAGCACGATGTCCGCGATGATGAGGAGCTCGAGGCCGAGGAGGATCGCGCGACCGACGCTCCGCCGGGCCGTCTCGTAGGCGGTCGCCGCGCCGTCGCGTCGGGCCACCAGGGCCGCGTGGACGAAGGCCGCGAGGGCCCCGATCACGAGGACGGCCACGCCGGCGAGCTCGAAGCCGTGGACCACCAGCTCCATCAGTCGGTCGAAACGCTCGTCGCTGGTCACCCGCCCACCCTCGCACCAGCTATGCCTGCCACACCACCCGCGGCGACCGGTGCCGCGCGGCGCGCCGCCCGGTTAGTGTGATCGCCATGTCGGGTCATCGGGTCGAGGCGTCGCGCGTGGTCCAGGTCGAACCGGGTGTCGCCTTCGAGCGGCTGATGGACGCGCCGCTGACGGACGTGTTCGCCCGGCGCTACGCGGCCCTGCCGGCCGTGGCCGAGGTGGTCGACCAGCCGGACGGCTGGGGCGTCGTCGGCCAGACCCGCACGATCGTGCTCGCCGACGGCGGTCGGCTGCGCGAGACCCTGACCGACGTCGACCGGCCGCACAGCTTCGCCTACCGGCTCGACGGGATCGAGGGGCCGCTGCGGCACTTCGTCCGCACCATCGACGGGCTCTGGACGGTCGCGCCGCACGACGGCGGCGCTCGCGTCACCTGGGCCTGGACGTTCTACCCGAAGGCCTCGCCGGCCCGGCTGACCACGAACGTCATCGGCCGGATGTGGATGGGGTACGCCGACCGCGCCCTGACGGAGCTCGACACCATCCTGACGCGGGTCTGACGCCGGCCCGACCACCTGACGCGCGCACCGGCTGCGGCCGGCGACGTAGGCTCTCGGCATGGAGCTGATCCTGCTGCTGGTGGTCCTGGCCGTGGTGGGTGCCGGCGCGGTCGTCCTGGCACGACGCAGCAAGGCGCAGGAGCTCCAGCGGCGTGAGGACGAGCTCGCCCCGGTGAGAAAGCTGGCCTTCGAGGACATCACCGCGTTCGGTGTCGACCTCCAGGACCTCGACCTCGAGCTGAGCGGTCAGCAGCTCGACGCCGGCGCCAACGCCGACTACCAGCGGGCGCTCGACACCTACGAGTCGGCCAAGACCGCCGGCGACTCCATCACCGAGCCGGGCGACATCCGGCACGTCACCTCGATCGTCGAGGACGGCCGCTACGCCATCGCGTGCGTGCGCGCCCGGGTCGAGGGGCGGCCGCTCCCCGCCCGTCGGCCGCCGTGCTTCTTCGACCCGCGCCACGGGCCCTCCGTCGCCGACGTCCTCTTCGTCCCGCCCGACGGCGTCGAGCGGGACGTGCCCGCGTGCGCCCTCGACGTCGAACGCGTCAACGCCGGCGCCGAGCCGGACGTCCGCAAGGTCATGGTCGGCGCGCAGCGCGTCCCCTACTGGCAGGGCGGTCGCGCCTACGAGCCCTACGCCGCGGGCTACTTCGGCGCCTTCGGACCCATGACGTGGATGTTCATGGGCGGGATGATGTTCGGCGACCTCGGTGGCGGCTACGACAGCGGCGACGGGGGCGGCGGTGACGGCGGATCCGACGGTGGCGACGGCGGTGGCGGTGACGGCGGGGGATACGACGGGGGCGGCGACGGCGGCGGGTTCGACTTCGGCGGCTTCTGAGCGCCCACCCCCGTCCGGCACCGGACGAGGAGACGCGGCAGGCCCTGACCGGCGTCTCCGCTGGTCAGGGCCTGTGTGGCGTCGGTGGGCGATACTGGGTTCGAACCAGTGACCTCTTCGGTGTGAACGAAGCGCGCTACCACTGCGCCAATCGCCCGAGTCCGCGGGAACGATATCCCATGGTCCGCCCGGACCGGCAATCGGGTCAGCCCCGGTCGGCCCGCGCCGTCTCCACGTCGCGGTCCAGCTCGGCGACCGCCTCCGGCTTGCCGTGGAAGCGCCGGTAGCTGTAGACGATGAGCGCCAGGGCGATGAAGGCCGAGGCGACCTGGGTGACGCCCGTCCAGATCCCTCCGGGGAGCCACCACGTGTCGGACAGGGGCCACCACTCCGGCGACGGGGGCTTGACGATCCACAGCACCCCGCAGGCGGCCAGCACCGCGGCGCCGAGGCACGAGGCGATGATCCGCGGCCACGTCTCGACGCTCTCGGCCGCGCCGCGCAGCGCGCGCAGCCGGACCGGCTCCACGCGGCGCTCGGCCCAGTCGTACTGCTGGGAGAGCAGCGCGAGGCCGGCGAAGATGCCGAGCAGCCCCGGACCCGGCAGGAAGATCGCAGCCACGCCGAGCACCAGCAACAGCCAGCCCAGCCCTTCGAGCACGATGCGCTTGCCTGCCCCCGCCATGGCTGCAACCTACAAGGCGGCTCCACACCATTTCCCTCGCGAAACAGCACGTAGCGTCAAGGACGTCACGAGTGAGGCTCAAGATCCGGTCTGGACCGGTGTTGACCATATTTTGCCGTTTCGCATCACGACCCCGGCCGGATGCCGTCTCATGAGCACCATGACCCCCCGGGACCCTTCCCGGGAAACCCCAAGGAGTCTCGATGAACATGTCCGGTAGCGGGCACACCCTGTCCGACGTGGCGTTGGACATCACCGTCGAGTGCATGGACGACCGCGGCATCCGCCACGAGATCGACACCGTCCTGGGATACCGCAGCTCCGACCCGTTCGCGGTCGCGATGACCTTCGTCACCGGCGAGGGCAACCTCGTGTGGACGTTCGGTCGCGACCTGCTCATGCGGGGCACCGAGACGCCCACCGGTGACGGCGACGTCCACGTCTCCCCCGCCATCGGCCTCAGCGGCCGTGCCATGGTCAGCATCGAGCTCAGCTCGCCCGACGGCCACCTGGTGCTGCTCGCCCGCGCGTCCGACGTCGACGACTTCCTCGCCCGCACGGTCGCCATCGTGGCGCCCGGCGCCGAGTCGGACTTCTTCGACGCCGACCTGCTCATCAGCCAGGTCCTGGCGTCCTGACACCGGCCTCGTCAGGCCTGCGAGTGCTGGGCGATCCAGCTGGCGTGCAGCCCTGAGTAGACGCTGCCCGCCTGCGTGACCAGCTCGGCGTGCGGTCCGCGCTGCACGACGCGGCCCTTGTCGACCACGATGACCTCGTCGGCGCTCTCCGCGGTGGAGAGCCGGTGCGCGATGGTCACGGACGTGCGCGACTGCATCAGCCGCTCGAGCGCCCGCCCGATCTGCATCTCCAGCGCCGGGTCGACCGCGCTCGTGGCCTCGTCGAGGACGAGCAGGTCGGGGTCGGCCAGGTGGGCGCGGAGCAGCGCCACGAGCTGCCGCTCCCCCGCCGACAGCGACTCCCCGCGCTGCCCGACCTGGGTGTCCAGGCCGCGCGGCAGGCCGGCGAGCCAGTCGTCGATGCCGAGCTCGACCGCCGACGCGCGGATCTCGTCCTCCGTGGCGTCGAGCCTGCCGTAGCGGACGTTGGCGGCGATGGTGTCGTCGAAGAGGAATCCCTCCTGCGGCACCAGCACCACGCTGCGCCGCAGCGAGCGCGCGTCAATGCGGCGTACGTCGACGCCGTCGAGCAGCACCGCGCCCTCGACGGGGTCCATCAGGCGCGTGAGCAGCTTGGCGAAGGTCGACTTGCCGGAGCCGGTCTCGCCCACGATCGCGACGCGGGTCCCGGCGTCGATGGCCAGGTCGACGTCGCGCAGGACCGGCGGGCCCTCGGGGTAGGCGAAGGTGACGTCGGCGAAGCGTACGTCGATCGGGCCGCGCGGCAGCTGCTCGCCGTCGGGGCCGGGGTCGATGAGGTCGGCGGGCGTCTCCAGGATGCCCAGCACGCGGCGCCAGCTCGCGATGGCGTTCTGGGCGTCGGTGAGGATCTGCGTGCCCATCTGCACGGGTCCCACGAAGAGGGTGACGAGGAAGGCGAAGGCCAGCACCTTGCCCGGGGTCATGTCACCGGTGAAGCCGAGCAGGACGCCGACCACGATCACGCCGGCGTTGGCCAGGCCCGCGGAGATGCCGCCCAGCGAGAACGAGGTGACGGTGTAGGTCTGGGCGTGCGTGTAGGCGTTCTGCCAGTCCTGGATCGCGGTGTCGATGCGGGCCTGGGTGCGGTCCTCCACGCCGTAGGAGCGGACGACCGCGGCGCCGACGACCGGCTCCGAGATGGCACCGAGCAGGACGCCGACCTGGTGGCGCACGACCGTGTAGGCGGCGGACAGCTTCTTCTGGAACCACCGGATCGAGAGGAACAGCGGCGCGAAGCAGAGCCACACCACGGCCGCCAGCTGCCAGCTGTAGACGAGCATCAGGACGGTCGCGACGAGGATCTGCCCGATGCTCACCACGAAGATGAGACCACCGAAGACGAGGAACTGGCTGACCTGGTCGACGTCCGAGGTCACCCGCGACACCAGGGCCCCACGGCGCTCGGTGTTCTGGGTGAGCAGCGGCAGGTCGTGCACGTGGCGGAACGCCTTGGTGCGCAGGGTCGCCAGGCCGTTCTCGGAGGTGGTGAAGAGCCGGTTGGTCATCAGGTAGGACGCCCAGCCGGTCAGGGCGATGGCGACGGCGGCCGCCACACCCATCCAGGCGACGTAGTCGAAGCGCGGCCCGCCCGGTGCGTTGAGGCCGCGGTCCAGCGTCTGCTGGACCGCGATGGGCACGACGATCTGGCCGCAGGACGCGATGATCGCGAGCAGGAAGGTCGTGCCGATGCCTTCGCGCAGCTCGGTCGAGTACTTCATCCCGAGCCGGATGGTGGCGATGGCGCCGATGTCCTCGCCGGTGTCCATCCGGGTGCCCGAGGTGGAGGTGGCAGCAGTCGTCGTGGTGCTCATTCGTGGCTCCCGGCGGATCGTCCGGTGGCGGGCCCGGGCGCGGCGCCGGCGTCGGCGCTGGGCTCGTAGGCGTTGACCAGGTGGGCGTAGGCGGGGCTGGAGTCGAGCAGCTCGGCGTGGGTGCCGCGGCCGACGATGCGACCCCCCTCGAGGTGGAGCACCTCGTCGGCGAGGGAGATCGTGGCCTTGCGGTAGGCGACGACGACCAGCGAGGCGTCGGACCCGCCCACGTCGTCGCGCAGCGAGGCGAGGATCCGCGCCTCGACCTCGGGGTCGACCGCCGAGGTCGCGTCGTCGAGGATCAGCAGCCGCGGGCGGCGGACGAGCGCGCGGGCCAGCGAGAGGCGCTGCCGCTGGCCACCCGACAGCGACGTGCCGCGCTCGCCCAGCTTGGTGTCGAGGCCCCCGGGGAGGGCGGCGACGAAGCCGTCGGCCTGGGCGGTGCGCAGCGCGGCCCACACCTCCTCGTCCGGTACGTCGGCACCGAGCGTGACGTTGCCCCGGACCGTGTCGTCGAACATGAACGCGGTCTGCGGGACGAGGGCGACGTCGCGCGGGAGCTGGCCCTTGCGCAGGCCCTTGACGTCGTGGCCGTCGATGCGGATCGCGCCGGAGTCGGGGTCCACCAGCCGGGTCATCAGGCTGGTGAGGGTGCTCTTGCCGGACGCGGTCGCGCCGACGAGCGCGACGGTCCGGCCCGGTTGCACGTCGAGGTCGACGCCGCGCAGCAGCGGTGCGTCGGCGTCGTAGGAGTAGTGCAGGTCGTCGACCTCGAGCAGGGCGCCGACCGACGAGGGCGGCAGCTCGTCGTCGCCGTAGGCCATGTTGCCGCGGGCGTCGAGCACCGCCTTGGCGCGGCGGTAGCCGACCACCGAGCGGGGGAACTCCCCGAGCAGCCAGCCGATGGCGCGGATCGGGAACGAGACGATGGTGAGGAGGTAGGCGACGGTCACCACGTCGCCGGCCTCGGTGGCCCCGCTGGCGACGCGGGAGACGCCCACGGCCAGCACCACTAGCACGCCGAGGCTGGGCAGGCTGGCCAGCGCCGGGTCGAAGAGGGCCCGCACCCGACCGGCGCGGATGTTGACGTCGCGGAGCTCGCGGGCCTTGGCGCGGAAGCGATCGGTCTCCTCGCCCTCGCGGCCGAGCGTCTTGACGACCATCGCGCCGTCGAAGGACTCGTGGGCGATCTCGCTGACCTCGGCGCGCAGGCCCTGGGCCCGGGTCATCAACGGCGAGGAGTAGTGCTGGTAGACGAGGTTGGCGACCACGACCGCCGGGAAGACGAGGAGGCCGACCAGCGCCATGACGACGTCGGCGACGAACATCTGAGCGACCGCGATCACCATCATCACGACGGTGCCGAGCGCCATCGGCAGCGGCATGATCGGCGCCCAGGCCGCCTCGACGTCGGAGTAGGCGTTGGAGAGCAGCTGGCCGGTCGGGTGGCGCTGGTGCCACTCCATCGGCAGGGAGAGGTACTGGCGGGTCACGCCGCGTCGCGTGTGCGACTGCATCCGGTAGTACATGATGCCGCCGCCGAGGCGCCGGGCCACGATGCCGACCGCGCGCAGGATCGCCACGGCCATGAACAGCGCGACCACCCAGACCAGGAGCCCGGTGCCGATCTCGCCGTCGTCGAAGGCGGGGATCAGGACGTGCTGGGTCGACCAGCCGAGCACCCAGGCGTCGGCCACGGTGAGCACGCCGAACAGGACCGCACCGAGCGTCGCGACGGTGAAGATCCGGGGCTCGCGGCGGATGCCGACCCACAGGACCCGGAACCCGTCGAGAGTGGTGGCGCCCCGCGGCTCTGCATCCTTGCCCACCGGTGTCGCCCGCCCCCTCGTCGTCGCGTCAGTTGCCGAGCGCAACCACCCGACCGCGTCAGGCTATTCCTCGCCACCAACGCCGGGCGAATCGGCTGTGGTCGTCCGGGTGTCAGGCCCGGATGCGCGAGAGGAACGCGCGGGTGCGCTCCTCGCGGGGCTCGCCGATGACCTGCTGCGGGGTCCCCCGCTCGTGGATGCGACCGTCGTGCAGGAAGCAGACCTGGTCCGCGACGTCGCGGGCGAAGCCCATCTCGTGGGTGTTGAGCAGCATCGTCACGCCCTCGCCCTTGAGCTCGGTGAGCAGGTCGAGGACCTCGCCCACCAGCTCGGGGTCGAGCGCGCTGGTGACCTCGTCGAGGAGCATCAGCCGCGGGTTGGCCACCAGCGCCCGGGCGATGGCCACGCGCTGCTGCTGCCCACCGGACAGGTCGTCGGGTCGGGCCTCGGCCCGGGCGGCGAGCCCCACGCGGTCGAGCATCGCGAGCCCGCGCGACCTCGCCTCCTCGGCGTCGACGCCGTGGACGAGCCGCAGTGCGAGGGTCACGTTGCCGATCACGTCGAGGTGCGGGAAGAGGTTGTAGGCCTGGAAGACCATGCCCATCCGCGAGCGCACCTCGTCGCCGTCCACCCGCGGGTCGGTGATGTCGCGGCCCTCGAAGGTGATCACGCCGTCGTCGACGACCTCGAGGAGGTTGACGCACCGCAGAAGGGTGGACTTGCCGGACCCGGACGCGCCGATCAGCACGACGCACTCGCCGGGCTCGACGATGAGGTCCACGTCGCGCAGGACGACATGCTCACCGAAGGACTTGCGGACGCCGTCCAGCCGGAGCAGCTCGCTCACAAGTGTCCTCCTGCTCCGTGGTAGCCCTTGCGGCGGGCGTAGCGGTCGGTGAGCCGGGCCATCGGGATGGTCAGGCAGCAGAACAGCACGCCCGCGACGACGTACGGCGTGTAGTTGAAGTCGATGGCGGTCTCGATCTGCGCCGCGCGGATCGCGTCGGTGACGCCGAGCACCGCGATGAGGCCGGAGTCCTTCTGCAGGGAGACCAGGTCGTTCATGAGCGGCGGGATGACCCGGCGCCAGGCCTGCGGCAGGACGACGTGCCGCAGCGTCTGCCCGTAGCTCAGCCCCAGCGAGCGCCCGGCCAGCCGCTGGCTGGGGTGCACCGACTCGATGCCGGCGCGGAACACCTCGGCGACGTAGGCCGAGTAGGACAGCACCAGCGCGGCGCCGCCCCAGAACAGTGCCGAGGTCGGCAGCCCACCCAGGCTCAGGGCGGGGCCGCCGAACCCGAGCAGGAAGATCACCAGCAGCAGCGGCAGCCCGCGGAACACGTCGACGTACGCCGTGCCAAGCAGCCGCAGCGGGAACGCGACGGGCCCGCGGATGGTGCGCACGACCGCGATGGTGAGGCTGAGCAGGAGGATCAGCACCCAGCAGACGACCATGACGCGGATGTTGAGCCACAGCCCCTCGAGGACCGCGGGGAACGAGGACACCGCCTTGTCCCAGTCGAAGTAGGTCTCGCGCACCCGTTCCCAGCCCGGCGAGCTGACGACCGCCGTGCCCACCGCACCGAGCAGCAGCAGCGTGCTGACGGCCGCGATCGCGGCGCTGCGGAGCGTACGGCGTCGCCGCCACTCGTCACGCTCGCGCTGCACCTCCGAGGGCTGCCAGTCCTCCGCCGGCCCCGCCGTCTCCCCGACGACCCGATGGGCCATCAGGACAGCTCGGGGGCGCCCTGCTGGGCCAGCCACTCCTGGTTGATCTGGTCGAGGATGCCGTCCTCGCGCAGCGCGTCGACGGCGCTCGAGACGCAGTCGGTCAGCGGGCTGTCCTTGGCCAGCACCGCGCCGAACTGCTCGGGCTCGCCCTCCGGGAGCGGCAGCTGGCCGACGATCACGCCGTCGTCGAGCTGCACCGCGGTCATGAAGTAGGCGGTCGGCAGGTCGACGACGATGCCGTCGATCTGGCCGTTCTTGAGCGCCTGCACCGCCTGGTCGTTGGTGTCGAAGACGGCCGGGTCCTCCGACGGCTGGATCGTGTCGGTGATGGCGGTGTAGCTGGTGGTGCCGACCTGGGCACCCAGCTTGGCGTCGGCGAGGTCGGCGACGCTGGTGGCGCCGTCGATGGCGCTGCCCTCGTTGGTGATGACGGTCTGGACCACGTCGTAGTAGCCGGAGGAGAAGTCGACGGCCTTGCGGCGGGCCTCGGTGATGGAGACCTGGTTGACGTCGAAGTCGAAGTCCTTGGGGCCGGGCTGGACGACCTTGTTGAACGGCACCGTCACCCACGAGACCTGCTCCGCGGTGTAGCCGAGCTCCTCGGCGATGGCGTAGGCCACCGCGGACTCGTAGCCCTCGCCGTTGGTGGGGTCGTTGTCGACGAACCACGGCTCGTAGGCCGGGGTGTCGGTCGCGATGGTCAGCGTGCCGTCGGCGACCGTCTCCATCGAGTCGGGGGTGCACGCGTCGGCGGCGGGCGACTCCGAGGAGCCCGCGGAGTCCGAGGACGTGTCGGAGGCGGTGTTCTCGCCGCTGTCGGCCTCGTCGGTCGGTGCGCAGGCGGTGAGGGCGATCGTGGCGGCCGCGACGGCGGCGAGGCCGAACGGCCGGACAGTCTTCAGCATGGGCCGAATCCTACGGCTCGGGCGGTGCCCAGCGGACCGGGTGACCGGCCGTGGACAGGCCGGTCTTGACGTCCCCGACGCTCAGCGTGCCGAAGTGGAACACCGTCGCGGCGAGCACGGCGTCGGCGCCGGCGTCGACCGCGGGCGGGAAGTGCTCGACCGCACCCGCTCCCCCGCTCGCGATGACGGGGATGGTCACCTCACGGCGTACGGCGCGGATGAGCTCGAGGTCGAAGCCGTCGGTGGTCCCGTCGGCGTCCATCGCGTTGAGCAGGATCTCGCCGGCTCCCCGCTCGGCGGCGCGCACGGCCCACTCGATCGCGTCCAGCCCGGCGCTCCTGCGACCACCGTGGGTGGTCACCTCGAAGCCGCTGGCGGTGCCCGGCGCGTCCGGCCGCACCCGGCGGGCGTCCACGCTCAGGACGAGCACCTGGTTGCCGAACCGGTCGGCGATCTCCGCGACCAGGTCGGGGCGGCGGATGGCGGCGGTGTTGACCGCGACCTTGTCGGCGCCCGCGCGCAGCAGCCGGTCGACGTCGTCGACGCTGCCCACGCCACCGCCGACGGTGAGGGGGATGAAGACCTCCTCCGCGCAGCGGCTGACCACCTCCATGGTGGTCGCCCGGCCCTGGTGGGAGGCGGAGATGTCGAGGAACGTCAGCTCGTCGGCGCCCTCGGCGTCGTAGAGCCGGGCGAGCTCGACGGGGTCGCCGGCGTCGCGCAGCTCGGTGAAGTTGACGCCCTTGACGACCCGTCCGCCGTCGACGTCGAGGCACGGGATGACCCGGACAGCGAGGCTCATCGCCGGGCCTCCTCGGCCCGCCACGCGGCGAGCGCGACGTCGACGATCTCCGAACGCGGCTGACCCTCGAGCTCGGCGAGCGGCACCCAGGCGGCGTGGTCGGTGGAGCCGCCGACCTCGGTGGTGCCCAGCTCGCCGCCCGTGATCGTCGCGTCGAAGACGAACCGCTGGGCGCGGAACCACCCGTCGAAGCTGCGGCCGCGCGCGGTGGAGAAGTGCTCGGCGACGAGGGGACCCGGCTCGACGTGGTAGCCGGTCTCCTCGAAGACCTCGCGCACGAGGCCGTCGCGGACCGACTCCTCGAACTCGATGCCGCCGCCGGGCAGCGACCACTCCGGGTCGCTGTGCCCCTCGCCGTTCCACCACGCGAGGAGCACCCGCTCCTGCTCGTCGACGAGCAGGGCGTAGGCCGCCAGCCGGGTGTGGTAGTCGGTGAACTCCATGCTCAGGCGCCCCTCGTGAGGGCGAGCGCGTCCTCGAGGGTGAAGCGGCCCTCGTAGAGCGCGGTCCCGGCGATGGCGCCCTCGACGCCCTCGTCGACGAGGCCCATCAGCGCGCGGACGTCGTCCAGGGTCGTCACTCCCCCGCTGGCGACGACGGGCTTGTCGGTCGCGGCGCACACGTCGCGCAGCAGCTGGAGGTTCGGCCCCTGGAGCATGCCGTCCTTGTTCACGTCCGTGACGACGTAGCGCGCGCAGCCCTCGGCGTCGAGCCGGGCCAGGGTCTCGTAGAGGTCGCCGCCCTCACGGGTCCAGCCGCGCGCGGCCAGGGTCGTGCCCCGCACGTCGAGCCCGACGGCCACGCGGTCGCCGTACGTCGCGATCGCCCGCGCGCACCACTCCGGCTGCTCGAGCGCCGCCGTGCCGATGTTGACCCGGCGGCAGCCGGTGGCCATCGCGGCGTCCAGCGACTCGTCGTCGCGGATCCCGCCGCTCATCTCGACCTGGATGTCGAGGGTCCCGACGATCCGCGCCTGGAGCTCGCGGTTGTGCCCGTGGCCGAACGCCGCGTCGAGGTCGACGAGGTGGATCCACTCGGCACCGGCCTGCTGCCAGCGCAGGGCCGCCTCGACGGGGTCGCCGAAGCGCTTCTCCGAGCCGTCGACGCCCTGGACCAGCTGGACGGCCTGGCCGCCCTTGATGTCGACGGCGGGCAGGAGCTCGAGGTAGGGCTGCTCGGGGGTGCTGGGCATGGCTCGATCCTAGGAGCCGGCTCACCCGCTCCGGCACGTCGGTCCGGTGCGCAGACGCCGGTGGCCGGCGCCCCGAGGGGCACCGGCCACCGTGCTGGTCGTGCTGGGTCGTGCTGGGTCGTGCTGGGTCAGATCGTGCCGCGACGGTCGTCGAGGTCACCCTCGGTCTCGATGTGCTCCTTGCGGACCTCCTCGGTGACGGTCTCCTCGTCGGTGACCGTCTCCTTGCCGAGGCGTACGCGCTCCACCGGCTCGGCGGTCTTGCCGACGACGGCGTGCTCCTCCTGGAGGACGACCTCGTGCTCCTCCTCCGAGATGGCGGGGCCCGAGAGGGCCTCGTCGCGGTTGGCCTCGGTGATCGGCTCGGTCTCGAGGACCGCGCGCTCCTTCTTCACCGGGACGCTCACGGTCTCCTGCTCGGTGGTGACGTACTTGCGGAGCCGGACGCGGCCGGCCTCCTCGCGCGACGTGCCGACGTCGAGGCGCTCCTCCGAGCGCGTCATGGCCTCGTCCGTGGTGGGACCGGACGTGTCGTGGCCGACCGTGTGGTCGGTCCGGCTGGTGTCGTAGTCCGCCGTGCCGGCCGTGCCGGCGGCGTAGCCGGTGCCACCCTCGGGCAGACCCGAGTCGCTGGAGTACTCCGAGTAGGACATGTTGTAGTGCTCGTAGAGGCGCCGCTCCTCGGCCTGGTCGAGGTGCCCGCCGTCGACGTCGACGTTGGGGGCGTCCTTGACCTGGTCCTTGGTGAACGGGACCACGAGGCGGTCGCCCTCGACCGTGGCGTTCGTGATGGGCACGAACGTCTCCTTCATACCGAAGAGACCGGTGTTGACCGACGCGAACTCGGGCTGCCCGGTCTCGTCGTCCAAGAAGATGTGGCCGATGCTTCCGATCTTGTCACCGTTGCTGTCGTAGGCGTTCTTGCCGATGACACTCTGGATCTCGTTCTCGTGCATGTTCGATCCTCCTGGGTTGTTGCTTACGGGGACACATGGCGTACCCATCGCTGACGAACCCATGTCCAACCCTGCCTCGAACGGGTGAAGAGAGCCCGTCGCCGACTCACCAGGGGCCGTACGTCACCACTGGGGGTCGTTCACCCACTCGGCGAGGTCGGAGAACGCACCCGTGCCCAGCGCGGGGGCCAGCAGCACGGGCAGGACGACGACCAGGACCGCGAACGCGAGCATCCCGAGCCAAGGGCGGCCCTTGACCCCGTGCAGCACGAGCCCGCCTGCGGCAGCGGGAGCGACGAAGGGCAGCGACGCGGGCAGCTGCCACGCGCACCAGGCGACCACGCCGCAGTAGAGCGCGACACCGACGAGCCGGACCCCGACCGCGCGGGTCCAGGATCCGCTGCGGCCGACCTCCTGCTCGCGACGCACGTCCGACATCGGCAGGTGGCAGTCCCGGCACGCGGTCGCCGTCACGGGCACCGCGCCGCCGCACAGCGGGCAGGTCAAGACTGCAGGCATCTGGGGTCGCGTCTGTGGCACGGGTGAACGGTATGTGCGTCGCGGCGGGCTCGTCGGTGGATCGGGGGAACTCGGTGGTGCGGGTGTGGGCGGGGTCTCCTCGGGGGGCTGGCTCGGTCGCCCGAACGCGCCGGACGACTGTCGGTCCGCTTGTTGTCGGGCGGCGAGCGGTCCTCGGTCGGTCACTGTCAGGGGCTGCGTGCCGCGCCTCGCGGTGTCTGCTCGCGGCCGCCTTGCGCGCCTCTCGGGAGGCCGTCGGGCGCTCGACTGTGCGCGCCTACGTGAAGCTCAATGTCGCTGGCCCGGCCTCGTGTGTGCCGTTCTTGAAGCCCCCCCGGCTCGCCACATGCCTGTGTCCCCGCCGGCTCAGCTCGGCGGGGTGTGGGGGCGGGGTCATGGTCGGCCGGGCGGCGCCGCGTCGTCTGCAGCGCCACTGATCCGAGTGGTGCCGGTGCGGTCGCGTCGGTAACGGTGGCCGTGGGGGCTGGTCCACTCGTAGATGCCGATTCCGGTCACCTCGTAGCGCCAGGCGGTGTGGGTCTTGAGGCGGTGGTGCCAGCGACACTCGGGTGCGAGGTTCGAGCTGACCGTCGGACCGGGTTGCGTGCGGCCCTCGGTGTCGGCGTCGTGGTCGTACGGGAAGACGTGGTCGATGTCGCAGCCCCGGGCTGGTCGGGTGCACCACGGGAACACACACGTGCGGTCGCGCAGCATCACCTGTTCGCGGATCCGGTCGGGTATGTCGTAGCCGGGTGAGGTGAGCTCGGCGGTGAGGTCGATGACGGGCTTGACGGTGACCTTGGTCCGGGAGTCGCCGCACCAGTCCCGCACCTGGTCCAGCAGGACCAGCCGCTGGCCCTCCTCCATCCGCCCGGTGGGACCGAACACGGTCTCCAACCCGTCGAGGCCGTCGAGGCTGGCCGGGAAGTGGGCGTGCAGCACTACCTCACGCGCAACCGGCAACCCGTCCCCGCCCGTGGCAGCGGTCGAGCCTTGGGTGTGGAGGTCGAGCGCGGTCTGGGTGCGGGCGAGGTCGCCGAGCGCTGCGGACCGGCGTGCGTCCAAGGGTGCTGCTGAGCCAAGTGCCTTCAGCGTCTCGGCGCCGTGGGCGAGGGCGCGGTCCAGGTCGAGGGCGTCGGCGATGTCGAGCTCGGCCTCGAACCGCATGGTCCCGGCGTAGTGCACGTCCTCGGAGTGGAGGGTGGCGTGGCGCGGGTCGACCGCCAGGTAGCCGTCCTCCGGATCACTCGTGGGGTCGTGGGTGTCGAGGTGGTGGCGCTTGATCGTCTCCGCGACCAGCCGCTCCAGCTGTGCGGGACCGACCCGGCCCGCGACGGCGGCGACCTGGGTGTCGACCCATCGCGCTGCCTCGACGGTGAGGGACGGGGTGGCGTGGATGGTGGCTTCGGCGACCGTGCGGGCGCGCCAGGCCGGCACCGCGCCGGCCTGGACCTGTGCCCACAGCCGCGGCAGTCGGTGACGCAGCTCGAGCGCGTGACCGACGAGCCGCTTCGCCGACGCGGACGACATCCCGAGGACGGTGCCGAGCTCGGCGATGCAGAACTCAGCAACCGCCGGGCAACCCGGACCGGCGATCGGCTCCTCGTGCTCGAGGCCGTAACGGCCGCCGTCGCTGAACACCGCGGCGGTGTGGATGGACTCCGGCGGGTGGAGATCGGCCCACCGGGCGGCGAGGTCGAGCTGGTCGGCCGCGGCCCGGTCCTCGACCGCCTTGCGATCACTGAGAGCACGCAGCAGCTCGGAAGCAGAAAGGTCCTCGACCTCTGCTTCTCCGCGTGGTGCTGCCAGCGTCTCGATCATGTGTTCGATTATACGGACGACCACCGACAGCGGACAGTGCTTGAGCAAGCCGATGGAGGGGTCTCGATACGCCTCGTTCCTCGGCTACTCGACCATCGAGGAGGACCATGCCTCGTCCCTCGGCTACTCGACCACCGAGGAGGGGGTCTCGATACGCCTCGCTCGTCCCTCGCTCAGCCACCCGACCAGCGAGGCCGGGCAGGTCTCGATACGCCTCGTTCCTCGGATGCTCGACCACCAAAGCGCACCGTCACGCCGATAAGTGGTGACCTCGCCGCCCCCGGGGCAGCTGGTGGGCGAGGCCGTCCATCGAATGGGCCGGGGTAGGTCACGGGTAGCGTCGCCGTCATGATCGGCGACCGGTGGGGTGTTACGGAGGACGAGGTGCGGCGGCGCTACGGGTGCGACGACATCGTGCACGCGCCGACCCTCGAGGCGTGGCGCGGTGTCACCGTGCACGCCGACCCGGCTGCCGTGTGGGCCCGGCTGCGGCAGGTGCGGCTCGCGCCCTACTCCTACGACCTGGTCGACAACCTCGGCCGACGGTCGCCGCGCGAGCTCGTGGACGTGCCCGAGCCGGAGGTTGGTGATCCCTTCACGCGCGCGGGCGGGCGCGACCAGGGCCGCGTCGTGGCGGTGGACCCCGGCCGCGAGCTCACCGCGACGATCATGGGTGCGCACCTGTCGTACGCCGTGCTGCCGGCCGCGGACGGCGTACGCCTCGTGCTCAAGTTGGTCGCGCGGACCAGCCGCTGGCTGGCGCCGGCGCTGTCGGTGGGCGACCTGGTCATGGCGAGGAAGCAGCTGCTGACGCTCAAGGCGCTGGCCGAGGCCGACGCGACCCGTCAGGTCCGGCGCCAGACCGGGGCGACCTCGCGACGGTAGCGACGGGCCACCACCGTGGTCAGGACGGCGACGACGGGCCCGGGGATGGTCGCGCGCAGCGAGGACCGCTCCCGCTCCCCCGCACCGTCCTGCATCCAGGCGAGCGCGTTGGCGGCGTCGACGACGCTGGCCGGCCGCAGCTTCTTGGACAGCTCCTTGAACTCGGGGTCGTCGTGCAGCGCCCCCATCGGCCCCTCGACGTCCTTCTCCTCGTGGTCGAGGTGCCCGTTGATGACGACCTCGGCACGGGCGACCTCCTCGGCGGCGGCCGTGGCGTTGGCCGCGGTCGTGTCCTCGACCAGCGCCTCGAGGCGCTCGCTCACCGAGGCGAGCGCCGTCTTCATCGCCACGTGCTCGGCCTCCATCTCCTCGAGGAGCCCCAGCCCGACCCCGCGCGACTCGAGGAAGGGCCACACGTGCTCGTCCTCGGCCTCGTGGTGGTGGGTCAGCTCGCGCACCAGGTTGCGCCAGGCGACCTGGAGCTCCCGCGCCCGCGCGGTGTCGCCGTCACCCAGGGCGCGCAGCGCCCGCTCCGTGCGTGCCATGTCGCGGCGCACGGCGGCGTGGATGATCTGGTTCATGCTGAGCTCCGGGGCCATCCCCGGACGGTAGCGCTCAGCGCTGCAGCGACTCGACCCAATTCTTGAGGAGCTTCGCGCCCGCGTCCCCGGACTTCTCGGGGTGGAACTGGGTCGCGGACAGCGGACCGTTCTCGACCGCGGCCACGAACCGGTCTCCCCCGTGCTCGGCCCACGTCACCAGCGGCGCGGCGGTCCGGTCGTTGGTGACCAGCTCCCAGTCGCGCACGCCGTAGGAGTGCACGAAGTAGAACCGCTCATCCTCGATCCCCGCGAACAGGGGCGAGCCGGACGGCACCTCGACCGTGTTCCAGCCCATGTGCGGCACGACGTCGGCCTGCAGCCGGTCGACGGTGCCCGGCCACTCGGCGCAGCCGGCGGTCTCCACGCCGTGCTCCACGCCGCGCGCGAACAGGACCTGCATGCCGACGCAGATGCCCAGCACCGGGCGCCCGCCCGCGAGCCGGCGCCCGATGATCCGGTCGCCCTTGACCTCGCGCAGCCCGGCCATGCAGGCGGCGTAGGCGCCGACACCGGGCACCACGAGGCCGTCGGCCTCGAGCGCGGCGTCGAAGTCACCGGTCAGGGTGACCGACGCGCCGGCACGCTCGACCGCGCGGACGGCCGAGCGCAGGTTGCCCGACCCGTAGTCGAGGACGACGACGTCGGGGGCCGTCACAGCGCCCCCTTGGTGGAGGGCACGCCCGTCTCCCGGGGGTCGATCGCGACCGCGTCGCGGAACGCCCGGGCGAACGCCTTGAACTGCGCCTCGACGACGTGGTGCGGGTCGCGCCCGCCGAGCACGCGCACGTGGAGGGCGAGGTGGGCGTGGAACGAGATGGTCTCGAAGACGTGGCGCGTCAGCGATCCCTGGTAGGCCGCGCCCGTGCCGCCGATCGCGACGTAGGCCTGGCCCTCCGGCTCGCCGGAGTGCACGCAGTAGGGCCGGCCGGAGACGTCGACGACCGCCTGCACCAGCGCCTCGTCGAGCGGCACGGTCGCGTCGCCGAAGCGGCGGATGCCGACCTTGTCGCCGAGCGCCTGGCGCAGCGCCTGGCCGAGCACGATCGCGGTGTCCTCGACCGAGTGGTGCCCGTCGATGTGGGTGTCACCGGTGGTCTGCACGACGAGGTCGGTCAGCGAGTGGCGAGCGAAGGCGTCGAGCATGTGGTCGTAGAACCCGACACCGGTGGACACCTCGGAGCGCCCGCTGCCGTCGAGGTCGACCTCGACGACGACCTGGGACTCCTTGGTGGTGCGCTCGATCCTTGCGGTGCGGCTCATGCCCGGGCCTCCGTCTCTCCGATGGTGTCCAACAGTGACTGCCGGAATGCTGTCATCTCGTCGGGCGTGCCGACCGAGACCCGCAGCCACCCGTCGGGCCCGGTCTCGCGGATCAGCACGCCGCGGTCGACCAGACCCTGCCAGACCGCGTGCCGGTCGGCGAACCGGCCGAAGAGCACGAAGTTGGCGTCGGAGTCGGCGACCTCGAGATCCTGCTCGCGCAGCCAGGCCACGGTGGCGTCGCGCTCGGCGCGCAGGTCGTCGACCCGCCCGAGCAGCTCCGGCGCGTGCCGCAGCGCGGCCAGCGCCGTCGCCTGGGTGACGGCCGAGAGGTGGTAGGGCAGCCGGACGACGCGGATCGCGTCGCAGATCGCCGGGTCGGCGGCGAGGTAGCCCACCCGGGCCCCGGCCAGGGCGAACGCCTTGCTCATGGTGCGGGTGACGACGAGGTTGCGGTGGCGCGGGAGCAGCTCCAGGGCGCTCGGCGTGCCGGAGCGGCGGAACTCGCCGTAGGCCTCGTCGACCACGACGATGCCGCCGGGCTCGTACGACGCCGCGGCCTCGCAGAGCATGGTCACCGCCTCGGGCGGCAGGGCCGTCCCCGTCGGGTTGTTGGGGCTGGGCAGCAGGACCACCGACGGGCGCTCCTCCAGCACCAGCGCGCGGGCGGCGTCGAGGTCGAGCGAGAAGTCCTCCGCCCGGTGCCCCGCCACCCACGCGGTGAGGGTGTCGCGGGCGTACTCGGGATACATCGAGTACGTCGGCGCGAAGGACAGCGCGACCCGCCCGGGCCCGCCGAAGGCCTGCAGCAGCTGCAGCATCACCTCGTTGGACCCGTTGGCCGCCCACACCATCTCGGGCGTGATGCCGGACCCGCCGGAGCCGTTGAGGTACGCCGCCAGGCCGGCGCGCAGCGCCACGTGCTCGCGGTCGGGGTAGCGGTTCAGCGAGACCGCGGCCTCGCCGACGGACCGGGCGATGTCCGCGGCGGCCTCGGGCGAGGGGCCGTAGGGGTTCTCGTTGACGTTGAGCTGGACCGGAGCCTGCTCCCGGGTCAGCTGCGGCGCGCCGTAGGGCTCGATCCCCTGCAGCTCCTCGCGCAGGGGTGGGAACGTGCCGGTCATCGGGCTGGGCGCTCGGAGTCGAACCGCACCGACACAGCCTGCCCGTGGCCGGGCAGGTCCTCCGCCTCGGCCAGCGTCACCACGTGGCCGGCGACCTCGGCGAGGGCTGCCCGCGAGTAGTCGACGACGTGCACCGACCGGGTGAAGGCGCGCACCGAGAGACCGCTGGAGTGGCAGGCGCACCCGGCGGTGGGCAGCACGTGGTTGGAGCCGGCGCAGTAGTCGCCGAGGGACACCGGCGCCCACGGGCCCACGAAGATCGCCCCGGCGTTGCGGATCCGGGCCGCGTGGGCCGAGGCGTCGCGGGTCTGGATCTCGAGGTGCTCCGCGGCGTAGGCGTCGACGACGTCGACGCCCTGGTCCATGTCGTCGACCAGGACGATGCCGGACTGACGCCCACCCAGCGCGGTGAGGATGCGCTCGGTGTGGCGGGTCGCGAAGACCTGCTTGTCGAGCTCGGCCTCCACCGCGTCGGCGAGCGCCAGCGAGTCGGTCACGAGGACGGACGCGGCCATCGGGTCGTGCTCGGCCTGGCTGACGAGGTCGGCCGCGACGAACGCGGCGTCGGCGCTGTCGTCGGCCAGGACCGCGATCTCGGTCGGCCCGGCCTCGGAGTCGATGCCCACCACGCCGCGCAGGAGCCGCTTGGCCGCGGCGACGTAGATGTTGCCGGGGCCGGTCACGAGGTCGACCGGACGGCACGGGCCCGCGCCGTGGGCGAACATGGCGATCGCCTGCGCACCGCCGACGGCGTAGACCTCGTGCACGCCCAGCAGCGCGCACGCGGCGAGGATCGTCGACTCGGGCAGGCCGCCGCTGTTCTTCTGCGGCGGGCTGGCGAGCGCGATGGAGCGCACGCCGGCGACCTGCGCCGGGACGACGTTCATCACGACGCTGCTCACCAGCGGGGCGAGCCCGCCGGGGACGTAGAGACCGACGCGGTCGATCGGCACCTTGCGGTGCGTCACGGTGGCACCGTCGGCGACCTGGCTGGTGACGTCGTGCTCGAGCTCGGCCTCGCTCGTCAAGCGGAGCCGGCGGATCGACTCCTCGAGGCCGGCGCGCACGGCCGGGTCGAGGTCGGCGAGGGCCGCGTCGATGGCCTCGCGGGGGACGGCGATGTCGTCGCTGTCGACCCCGTCGAACTGCGCCGAGAACTCGGCGATCGCCTCGACGCCCCGGGCGCGCACGGCGTCGATGATCGGCTGCACCTGATGCGTGGCGGCCTCGACGTCGAACTCGGCGCGGGGCACGGCCGCGCGGTAGTCGACGGACGCCCGGTCGGCGCCCCTCAGGTCGATGCGACGGATCAGGGACATGCCCCGAGTCTAGGTTCCCCGGCGGGTCGACCGAGAGCCGCGGGTGCCCGGTGGACACACCGGGCTAGGGTCTGGAGTGTGAGCGACCCGCTGCCGATGTTCCCGCTGAACACCGTGGTGTTCCCGGGGATGAGCGTGCCCCTCCACGTCTTCGAGGACCGCTACCGGATGCTGGTCCGCCACCTGCTCGAGGTCGAGGACCCGGCGGCGCGGGTGTTCGGCACCGTCGCGATCCGCGAGGGCTACGAGGTCGGCGACCACGGGGCCCAGTCGGTCTACCGGGTCGGCTGCGTCCTGCAGCTCACCGAGGCGGACCGGCGCTCCGACGGCACCTACGACATCGTGGCCGTGGCACGCGAGCGGCTCAAGCTGGAGCAGATGGAGCGCGGCGTCGACTTCCCCCAGGGCGTGGTGGCGGTGCTGCCCGAGCCGGAGGTCGAGGTCCCCCAGGAGCTGCTCGACAAGGCGCGGGCGACGTTCACGGCCTTCCGGGCCGCGATGGCCGAGCTCCAGGGCGACCCGTTCAGCGGCACGCTCCCCCGCGATCCCGACTACCTCGCCTGGACGCTGTCGGCCCTGACGCCGCTCCCGATGGCCGAGCGGCAGTCGCTGCTCGAGGCCGAGGACGCCACCGAGCGTCTCGTGCTGGTCACCCGCCTGCTGACCGAGGAGCTGCGCGCGATCAACGTCATCCCGTCGCTGCCCGCCACCCAGGTGGCGCGGACCGCCTGGTCCCCCAACTGACACGGCCGACCGGAGCCGGGCACCCATGGCGAAGAAGTCCCGCGCGGGCGGTGGCGGTACGCCGGCCACGGTGGCGCTGACGGCCGCGGGCGTGGCGTTCGAGGTGCGCGCCTACGAGCACGACCCCCGGGCCACGTCGTTCGGGCTCGAGGCGGCCGAGGCGCTGGGCGCGGACCCGGCACGCGTGTTCAAGACTCTTCTGGCCTCGCTCGACGGCCGGCTGGTCGTCGGCGTCGTGCCGGTCTCGGGCCAGCTGGACCTCAAGGCCCTCGCCCGGGCGCTCGGCGGCAGCAAGGCCGTGATGGCGGAGGTCGCCACGGCCGAGCGCGCGACCGGCTACGTCGCCGGCGGCATCTCGCCGGTGGGCCAGAAGCGCGCGCACCCGACGGTCCTCGACGCGTCCGCGCTGGACCACGACACGATCCTCGTGTCGGGCGGTCGCCGCGGCTTCGACATCGAGCTGGCACCGCGCGACCTGGTGGCGGTCACCGGAGCGGTGACCGCCACCATCGGTCGCTGAGCGGGTCAGTCGGTGGTCAGCCTCATCCGGCCGTGGACGACGTCGCCGTCGACCCAGCCGCTCACGCCGAACGCCGACAGCGGCTCGAGGTTCTCGCTGACCTCGGGCATGTCCTCGGTGAGGCGGACGAGCCAGTTGTCGTCGGCGTCGAAGTTGACGTAGAGCACGGTCTGCGCGTCGCCGTCCTCGACGACCGAGGTGTAGTCGTCGCTGCCGCCGAGGTCGCCCTCGGACTCGAGCGCGCCGCGGTAGTCGTCCTGGAGCGCCAGCACGGCGTAGCCGTCACCCTCGGTGACCTTCATGTAGTCGGCCAGCTCGGGGCCCGCCTGGGCCGCGATCTTGTCGAGCACCGCCTGGATCTCCCCGGCGTCGCCCTTGATCTTGATGCCGACCGGCACCTCGCCCGGGCCGCCGTTGGCGATGGCGTCGGGGTCGATCCCGCTGCCGAGGGAGACCGTGACGCCCTCACCGAGCAGGGTCTCGAGGTCCTCGGGGAACGCCAGCCCCGTCTCGGTCTCCAGCTGCGCGAGCTGCTCGTCGATCGTGGCGCTGTCCTCGGGCAGCGTCGACCTGACGTAGTCGAGCATCGCCTGCGCCCAGCCCTCCTCGAGCGCGAAGCCGAACGCGGCCACGGTGTCGGTCGGCAGGCCGGCGACCATGGACACCCCGGCGTCGCCGTCGACGTACTTGGTCATGTCCTGCTGGTAGTTGGACATGGCGTACTCGACCTCGACGCCGCCGTCGTCGAAGCGCACCGTGGCCGCCGCGCCGTCGAAGTCGTCGATCATCTGCTGCAGCTCTTCGGGGACCTCCTCGCCGGACATCCCGTGGGGAGACGTGCCGGGCACGCCGCCGAGCATGGCGCCCATCCCGGCCGCGTCGTCGAGGTACTGCGCGGCCGCCTTGGCGACGTAGACGGACATGAAGCCGTCACCGCCGGCCTCTCCGGTCCACTTCTCGAAGGACGCGTCACCGGCCAGGGAGCCGCCGTCGGCGGCGTCCACGACCTGCTGGGCGATCTCCTCGGTCTCGGCGACGACGATCCAGTCACCGTCGACGACCCAGCCGCCCACGTCGCCCTCGGCACCTGCCTCGGCGCCACCGCACGTCTCGATGAGCGTGGCGAGGCCGTCCTCCGCCTTGCCGGCGTCGGTGGTCTGCACGATGCCGACGGCAGCGGGCTCGTCCTCGCCCAGGTCGACCGCGGCCATCGCGGCGCGCGAGCCGAGCCACGGCTCCACGTCGGAGGCGTAGTCGAGGCCCTCGCACTCGCCGGACTTCGTGACCTCCTCGAAGAACCGCTCACGCAGGTCGTCGTCGGTCTCGAGGTCGACCTTGTCGGTGAAGCCGGGGAACTTGCGCAGCGTCCGGATCGCCTCGATCTTCTGACCCCCACTGGGGTCGAGGTCGACGCTGAAGTAGGCGACGGTCGAGTCGGGGAGCGCCTCGGCCGGCTGGGCGCCGGTGGCGAAGAAGCTCGTCGCCGCCCACGCGCCGCCCGCCACGACGGCACCGCCGGCGACGAGCGCGCCGACCGCGATGAGGCGCTTGCGGTTGTCGTTGTCGGGTGCGGCCGCTGCCGGGCCCGACGTGTCGAGGTAGTCCGGGCCGCCCGGTGTCATGCTCATGTAGGTCCTGCTCCCCCGTTGCGCCGACCCCGAGGAGCTCGGGACCGGCCGTGATTGGTCGCGGTCAGCCTACCCACGCGAACGGCTCGCGAACCCCCGACTTCCCAACAGATAGGTCCCGACCAGACCAGTCATCGCTCCCGCGGGGAACGCCACCAGCGCGGTGGAGTGCCACGGCACCCGGTCGGGGTCGGGTGCGGTCAGGCCGAGGCCGCCCGGGAGCTCGGTGTAGTCGGGCTGCCCGGCGGCGAGCGCCTGCGGGTCGGCCGGGCCGAGGGAGCTGCCGACGGCGTACATCACGACGCCCGCCAGCCCGGCGCCGACGAGGACGGCCAGCAGGGTGGCGGTCTCGTGGTGTCGCCAGAGGCCGGCCAGCACCCCGAGCAGCAGGCCGAGCGGGAACGCGATGAGGACGAACAGCGCGATGCCCTCGAACGACACGTCCGGTCCGGCGGGCTCGAGGAACCACCGGCCCTGGTAGGTCAGACCGGTCGGGGGCTCCCAGAGCCGCTCCCACAGCAGACCGGCGCCGACTCCCGCCACCGCGAAGGCGGCCAGGACCAGCACGATCCTCCGCAGCAGGGGCCGCTGCGAGCCGACACCGGTGTGCTCGAGCGACTCGTGCGTCACCGTGCTCATCCGGTCAGGCACCCCGGTCCGAGCAGCTGCTTGAGGTCGGCGAACAGGGCGGGGCTCGGGCTCACGCGCAGGTTGTCGTCGAGGCGCAGCACCTTGGTGGAGCTGCGGGTCAGGAGCCGCAGCTGCACCTCGGTCATGCCCGGGTGGGTGCCGAGGACGTCGCGCAGCTGCGCCACGACGGGCGGCGTGCAGCGCGTCGACGGCAGGCTGATGACCACCGGGCCCGCAGGTCCCTGGGTGAGGTCGGGCGCCGTGACCTCCTGCGCCCGCAGCTCGGGCTGGTCCTTGTCGCGCGACAGGTTGCCCTTGATCCGCACGATCTGGTCCTCGACGAGGAGGGTGGAGGCCAGCGTGTAGGCGCTCGGGAACAGCAGCACGTCGATGGCGCCGTCGAGGTCCTCGAGCGTGATGGTGGCCCACGGGTCGCCGCGCTTGGTGATCTTGCGCTGCACCGAGGTGATCAGGCCGCTGACCGTGAGGGTCGAGCCGTGGGCGCGGTCCTCGTCGAGCAGGAGCTGGCCGATGGTGCAGTCGGTGCCTTGGGACAGCACGTGCTCGAGGCCGAGGAGGGGGTGGTCGGACACGTAGAGCCCGAGCATCTCCCTCTCGTGGCCGAGCAGGGTCATCTTGTCCCAGTCGTCGATGTCGGGGATGGTCACGCTCACGCCGAAGCCGGCGTCGTCCTCGCTCAGCCCGCCGAAGAGCGAGTCCTGGCCGATCGCCTCGTTCTTCTTGAGGTCGACGAACTGGTCGACGGCCGTCTCGTGCACCGCGGCGAGCGCGCGCCGCTTGTGCTTCATGTCGTCGAAGGCGCCGGCCTTGATCAGCGACTCCACGACGCGCTTGTTGCACACGAGCGCGGGGACCTTCTCCATGAAGTCGTTGAAGTCGGCGTAGCGGTCCTTCTCCTCGCGCGCGGCCACGATGCCGGCGACGACGTTGTGGCCGACGTTGCGCACGGCGGTGAGGCCGAAGCGGATGTCGTTGCCGACCGGGGTGAAGTCGGCGTGGGACTCGTTGACGTCGGGCGGCAGCACCTGGATCTTCATCCGGCGGCACTCGTTGAGGTAGATCGCCATCTTGTCCTTGTCGTCCTTCACGGACGTGAGGAGGGCGGCCATGTACTCGGTCGGGTAGTTGGCCTTGAGGTAGGCGGTCCAGTAGGTGATGACGCCGTAGGCCGCGGAGTGCGACTTGTTGAACGCGTAGTCGGAGAACGGGAGCAGGATCTCCCACAGCTTGTCGATCGCGACCTGCGGGAAGCCTCGCTCGAGCATGCCGGCCTGGAAGCCGGCGTACTGCTTGTCGAGCTCCTCCTTCTTCTTCTTGCCCATCGCGCGGCGCAGGTTGTCGGCGGCCCCCAGGGTGAAGCCCGCGAGCACCTGCGCGATCGCCATCACCTGCTCCTGGTAGACGATCAGGCCGTAGGTCTCCCCGAGCACCGGCTCGAGCGCGTCGGCGAGCGCCGGGTGGATCGGCTCGATCGCCTCGCGGCCGTTCTTGCGGCGGGCATACTTGTTGTGCGAGTCGGCGCCCATCGGACCGGGGCGGTAGAGGGCGCTGACGGCCGTGATGTCGGCGAACGCGTCGGGCTGCAGCGAGCGCAGCAGGGACCGCATGCCCGAGCCGTCGAGCTGGAAGACGCCGAGCGTGTCACCGCGGCCCATCAGCTCGTAGGTCGCGCGGTCGTCGAAGCCCAGCTCCTCCAGGACGACCGTCTCGGCCCGGTTGACCTCGATGTTGCGCACGGCGTCGTCGAGGATGCGGAGGTTGGACAGGCCGAGGAAGTCCATCTTGACCAGCCCGAGCGACTCGCACATCGGGTAGTCGAACTGGGTGATGACCGCGCCGTCCTGCGGACGGGCCATGATCGGCACGATGTCGATGAGCGGCTCGCTCGACATGATCACGCCGGCGGCGTGCACGCCCCAGTTGCGGATCTGCCCCTCGAGGCCGACCGCGGTCTCGTAGATCGTGCGGACGTCGGGGTCCTGGCCGTGCAGCGCGCGGAACTCGCCGCCGTCGTTGTAGCGCTTGTGGTCGGCGTTGAAGATGTCCTTGAGCGCGACGCCCTTGCCCATCACGTCGGCGGGGTAGGCCTTGGTGATCCGGTCGCCGATCGCGAAGCCGTGGTCGAGGACGCGGGCGGCGTCCTTGATGGCGGCCTTGGCCTTGAGCCGTCCGAACGTCGCGATCTGGGCGACGCGGTCGGCGCCGTACTTCTGGCTGACGTAGGTGATGACCTCGCCGCGCCGGGCGTCGTCGAAGTCGATGTCGAAGTCGGGCATCGAGGGGCGCTCGGGGTTGAGGAAGCGCTCGAAGAACAGGCCGTGCTCCAGCGGGCACAGGTCGGTGATGCGCAGCGCGTAGGCCGCGATCGACCCCGCCCCCGAGCCACGGCCGGGACCGACGCGGATGCCGTTGTCCTTGGCCCAGTTGATGAAGTCGGCGACCACGAGGTAGTAGCCGCAGTAGCCCTTCTGCGAGATGATCGCGAGCTCCATCTCGACCCGGTCGCGCACCTGCTGGTCGAGCCGCTCGCCGGGGTAGCGCGCCTCGATGCCGCGCCACACCTCCTTGCGGAACCAGGAGTCCTCGGACTCGCCCTCCGGCACGTCGGCGCGCGCCATGTAGCCGCCGGTGGACTCGGTGAACTCGACCTCGCAGCGCTCGGCGATGGCGAGGGTGTTGTCGCACGCCTCGGGCATCCCGAACTGCTCGCCCCACAGCTGCCGCATCTCGGCGGCGGACTTGATGTAGTAGCCACCGCCGTCGAACTTGAGCCGGTTGGTGTCGGAGAGCCGCTTGCCGGAGGCGACGCAGATGAGCGCGTCGTGGGCGGCGGCGTCCTCGGGGTTGTTGTAGTGGGAGTCGTTGGTGGCGATGGGCGGGATGCCCATCTGCTTGCCGAGGCGCAGCAGGTCGTCGCGGACCCGCTTCTCGATGTCGATCCCGTGGTCCATGAGCTCGAGGAACACGTTGTCGCGCCCGAAGATCTCCTGGAGCTCGCCGGCCTCGCGCACCGCCTCGTCGTACTGGCCCAGGCGCAGCCGCGTCTGGATCGCCCCGCTGGGGCAGCCGGTGCTGACGATGAGGCCCTTGCTGTGCTCGGCGAGGATCTCCTTGTCCATGCGTGGCTTGTAGAAGTAGCCCTCCATGCTCGAGCGGGACGAGAGCCGGAACAGGTTGTGCATGCCCTCGGTGCTCTCGGCCCACATCGTCATGTGGGTGTAGGCGCCACCGCCCGCGACGTCGTTGCCGCCCTCCTCGGCCAGGTCGCCCTGGCCCCAGCGGACCCGGCGGCGCTCGCCGCGCTGGGTGCCGGGCGTGATGTAGGCCTCGATGCCGATGATCGGCTTGATGCCGGCCCGCTTGGCCTTGCTGTAGAAGTCGTAGGCCCCGTGCAGGTTGCCGTGATCGGTCATCGCGATCGCCGGCATGCCGAGGTCGCTGGTGCGGCTGAACAGGCCGTCGAGCAGCGACGCCCCGTCGAGCATGGAGTACTCGGTGTGCACGTGGAGATGCACGAAGCTGTCGTGTGAGCCGGCCGACATGGAGGAGTCTTCCGCACCTTTCAGGGGGTCGCAGACGGGGGTCGATCAGGGAGCGGGTGCTGACTGCGCAGCGAGAGGGGGAAGAGCAGCAAGCCTACGACAGTGTGCCGGTCCCCACCGACAGGACACTCGACCGGTCGAGCCAGTCGACGGCGTGCCCGTGGCCGTGGCTGAGGGCCACCGGCCGGCCGTCCAGGGCGGTGACGAAGCGGCCGCTCGGCACCTCGAGGTCGCCGGTCACCCCGGGCAGCACGCGGCGTCCCTCGTTGCTGATCCACCGGCACCGCCCGGCCTCCACGAGCCCGGTCATCAGCTCGTGGAACCGCCGTCGGCCGGGCTCCTCGAGGTAGGCGATCACCGCCGAGTGCATGACGACGGGGGTGCCGTGCGCCGCCGCCTCCTCGAGCAGGTCCGGGAGGTGGTCGAAGAGGTCTCCTCGGACCACGGCGGGCGGGTCCTGGGCGGCGACGCCGACGGCCGCGCGGAGCCGCTCGCGCCGCTCGTCCTGCTCGGGCCACACCAGGTTCTCCAGCCACGCCATGGCGTCGGGGTCGGCCACGTCGAGGGGGTTGAGGTCGACCCCGCCGCGCCACGCGACCACGGGGTGCCCGGCCGGGACCGGCAGCGCTCCGGTCGCGTCGGCCCGCAGCACCGGACCGCCGCTGCCTCGCAGCCCACCGAGCGGCGGCCAGTCGTAGTCGTAGCGGTCGGGGAAGAGGCACAGCCCGGCACTGGCGCCGACCTCGATGAGCGCCAACTGGCCCTCGACCAGCCCGAGCACGGGCGTGAGCGCGGCGAGCCGGCCCACCTCGTTGGTCTGGGTGGCCCGCGTCATCACCGTCGACCGGACGGCGGCCTCCTGCCCGAGCAGCACGCTGCGGAGCCCGGCGTACGGTCCGGGCGCGGGAGCACCGTGCCAGCGGGCGGCGGCGAAGACGAGGTTGGGCTGGCGCTTCATCGCCGGCAGGGTCCCCAGCCAGGCGAGCACCTCGTCGTCGTCGACGACCCCCAGCGCCCACTCCTCGAAGCAGGGCGAGTCGCCCGCGGCGTAGGCGGCGAAGTCTCGGTAGGCCGCGATGACGTCGTCGTGGACCAGCACGGGTCCATCCTGCCCGGTGACCGGCAGCGCTCAGCGCCGGACCGCGAACGGGCCACCCGGACCGGTGCCGGCGTTGCCCATCCGGATGCCGGAGAACTCCAGGCCGCTGGCCCGCACCTCCTCGAAGTGGCCGTCGAGGGCGGGCAGCACGCGCAGCTCGATGCCGTGGTCGCGGTGCAGCCCGAGCAGGTCGCCCACCTCGATCGGCGGGCCCAGCGGTGCCACCGCGTGCGTGGCCACGTGGGCGTGCGGCCGCTCCCCGAACGGCTCGAAGTCCGTGGCCGCGAACCGGTAGGCGTAAAGCGTCGTGGTGCGGACCGTGTCGAACCACGCCTCCTCCACCGCGTGGACGCGGGGCCCGGTGTCGGACCACGAGCAGACGCGGGGGCACTGCCGCGGGAACCAGTAGCAGGGCGCGTTCAGCGCGTCGACCGTCCAGACGTACGCCTCGGGCTGGCGCGCCGTCCGGGCGACGTGCGGCACGAACCGCTCGATCCCGGGGTCCTCGCTGAAGTGGAGCAGCTCTCCGGGGCGTGGCAGCACCGGCACATCATGCCCCCGCGCCCAACCGTCCCGCGGTCACTCGCGGCGCAGTGCCTCGAGCGACGCCTCGACCGACTCGGCGATGATGACGTCGACGATGCGGGCGACCCGCTCCTCCCCCAGCTCCGGCACCACCGCCGCCACCCGGCGCGCGATCTCCGCCTCCCGGCGGGGGTCACGCTCGGTGGTGGGCTTGACGAGCTGCACCGCCCGGGTGAGGGCCGTACGACGGGCGAGGACGTCGCCGAGCACGAGGTCGACCTCGTCGATCATCGAGCGGAAGCAGCCGAGCGGGTCGTGGCCGGGCCACACCAGCCTGATGTCGGGCGCCCGCTCCTCGTTGGCGGTGCCGTCGGTGCGCTCCAGGGCCACGAATCCGTGGCGGGCGTAGAAGTCGCGGGCCGGACGGTTGGACTCGAAGACCCACAGCCCGACCCCCTCCGGGTGGTCGGCGAGCACCTGCTGCAGCAGCAGCGTGCCGACCCCTCGCCCCTGGGCGTCCGGGTGGACGTAGAGGTCGTCGAGCCAGGTCGGCGTGGAGCGGGTGTAGCCGACCACGCGTCCTCCGGACGTTGCGACCCGCACGTCGTGGGCCGCCAGGTCCCAGCCGCGCACCCAGGCGCGTACGTCGTCGTCGGTGTGCACGGCCGGCGGGAACGCGTCGCCGGCGCCGAGGCGCGCGGCCAGGTGCACGTCCGCGACCTCGGGGAGGTCGGCGGTCGTGGCCGCGCGGAGCTCGGTGCCGGCTCGCATCGCCTCAGTGCTCGTCCCGGATGACCTCGAGGGCCTCGGCCAGGTCGTCGGGATAGGTCGACTCGTAGACCACGTGGTCGCCGGTCTCCGGGTGCTCGAAGCCGAGCCGCATGGCGTGCAGCCACTGCCGCTGGAGGCCGAGGCGCCGCGCGAGGGTGGGGTCGGCGCCGTAGGTCAGGTCACCCACGCAAGGGTGCTTGAGGGCGCTCATGTGGACCCGGATCTGGTGGGTGCGGCCGGTCTCGAGGTGGACCTCGAGCAGGCTGGCGAACCGGTGCGCCTCGAGCGTCTCGTAGTGGGTGACGCTGTGGCGGCCGTCGGCCATCACGGCGAACTTGTAGTCGTGGTGCGGGTGGCGACCGATGGGGGCGTCGATCGTGCCGGCGAGCGGGTCGGGGTGGCCCTGCACCAGCGCGTGGTAGGTCTTGTCGACGGTGCGGTGGCGGAACGCGTTCTTGAGCACCGAGTAGGCGTGCTCGGACTTGCAGATCACCATCACGCCGCTCGTGCCGACGTCGAGCCGCTGGACGATGCCCTGCCGCTCGCTGGCACCGCTGGTGGAGATGCGGAAGCCGGCCCCGGCGAGGTGGCCGACCACGGTCGGGCCGTTCCAGCCGGGCGAGGGGTGGACGGCGACGCCGACCGGCTTGTCGATCACGACGATGGCGTCGTCGTCGTGGATGATCCGGATGCCCTCGACGACCTCGGGGACGACCTCCAGCGGGTCGGACTCGGCCGGGATGGACACGTCGAGCATCGCGCCGCCGTGGACGCGGTCGCTCTTGCCCACCGCGGACCCGTCGACCTGCACGAGCCCCTGCGCGATCAGGTCGGCGGCACGGGTGCGGGAGAAGCCGAACATGCGCGCCATCGCGGCGTCGACGCGCTCGCCGGCCAGGCCGTCGGGGACGAAGACCGTGCGCTGCTCGGCGTGTGTGCTCATCCGTCCGACCCGGCCGGGGCGGGGTCGCCCGCACCGGACTCCCGGCTGCCGTCGAGGGCGATGCCGCGGAACGTCTGGAGGATGATCAGCCCGGCGGCCACGTTGATGCAGATGTCCGCGACGTTGAAGACCGGCCAGTTGGGCAGCATGAGGAAGTCGACGACGTGGCCGTGCAACGGCTCGGGGTCGCGGACGAGCCGGTCGGTCAGGTTGCCGCCGACGCCGCCCAGCAGCAGGCCGAGCGCCAGGGCCCAGCCCGTGCTGCCGAGGCGGCGGCTCAGCCACAGCACGACGACGACCGCGACCACGGCCAGCCCGGTGAAGACGATCGTGAAGTCGGTGCCCGTGCTGAACGCTGCTCCGGGGTTGAAGGTCAGGTGCAGCGTGAACCAGTCACCGAGGACCGCGATGTCACCGTCGGCCAGCGCCGAGAGCGCCCACTGCTTGGAGCCGAGGTCGACGGCGTAGGCCAGCAGGGCCACGCCGGCGAAGAGCCACCGGGGGCCGAGCCGACGTCGGGCAGGACCCTCGTCGGCCTGGTCGCTGGGGTTCAGCGACGCTCCTCGCGCTGCTTGCATGACATGCACAGTGTCGCATGGGGCACCGCCATCAACCGATTCTTGCCGATGGCGTTGCCGCAGGAGTCGCAGACGCCGTAGGACCCGTCGTCGATGTGGGCCAGGGCCCGCTCGATCTGGGCGAGCGTCTCGCGCTCCTTGGCGAGCACCGTGAACTCGTGGTCGCGTTCGAAGCTGGTCGCGCCGAGGTCGGCCTGGTCCTGGCCGGCGCCGTCACCGGCGTCGCGCATGAGGCCCGCCAGCTCCTCCTCGGACTGGTCCACGATGGTGGTCAGTCGCTCCTGGTGCTCACGGAGCTCCTTGACGACCTCGTTGAGCTCGCCGCGGGTCCACGGGTCCTCGCCCTCGAGGACGACGAGCGTGGAGGGGGTGGCCTTGCGGGCCTTCTTCGCCGGCGCGGCCTTCTGGGTGGGCGCAGGGGCGGCCTTGGTCACGGGCACTGCCTTCTCGGTCGGGGTGGATGGGGTGGCGGACTTCGTCGTGCTGGTCTTCTTCGCCGGGGTCTTCTTCGCCGCAGCCTTCGTCGCCGCAGCCTTCTTCGCGGGGGCCTTCGCGGGGGCCTTCGTGGCAGCAGCCTTCTTGGCGGGGGCCTTCTTGGCAGGGGCCTTCGTGGCAGGTGCCTTCGTGGCGGCGGCCTCGGTCGTCGCGGTCTTCGCGGGAGCCGGCTCCTCGGCGTCGGAGGCCTTGCGTCCGACCACCCGCTTGGCGGCGGCCGCAGCGGTGCCGGCGAGGGACCTGCGCGTTGTGCCAGCCATCTCCGCGGGCCTCCAGCCTGCTCCGGGTGTGGCGGAACCACACGGTGCAGGGAGGCTAGCCGTTGCGGCAGGGCCAGCCAACTCAGGCTCGCCGAAATGCAAGAACGACCACCCCAAGGGGCGGTCGTCCTCGCGGGCGGAGCATGGGTGGAGCTGTCAGTTCTCCTCGTCGCCGAGGACGGAGCGGAGCCGCTTGGGCGCCGTGCCGCTGTCGACGGGCGCCTGGCTCTCGGCGCCATTGGAGAGCGCCTCCAGCTGCTGCGTGAAGTAGGTCTTGAGCCGCGAGCGGTACTCCCGCTCGAACTGGCGCAGGGTCTCGACGTCGCTGTTGAGCTTGTCGCGCTCCTTCTCCAGGTCGCCGAACATCTGCTGACGGCGCTCGGCGGTCTCCGAGTCGAGCATCTGCGAGCGCTGACGGGCGTCGGCCTCCATGCGGTCGGCCTTGGTCTTGGCCTCGGCCTCGAGGCGGTCGGCCTTGGTGCGGGCGGAGCCGACGATGCGGTCCGCCTCGTTCTTGGCGTCCTCGACGAGCTCGTCGGCGTTGCGCGTGGCGATCTCGAGCAGGCGCGCGGCCGCGTTGGAGGCGTCGGCGATGTTGCTGACGCGCGCCGTCTGCGTGGGGGGCGCAGCGACCGGCGCGGCAGCCACGGGCTCCGGCTCGGGCTCGGGCTCCGGCTCCGGCTCGGGAGCCGACGGCGCGAACGACATGGGGGCGGGAGCGGGCGCCGAGGATCCACCGGACTGCGCGGCCGACAGCTTGGCGCGCAGGTCGTCGTTCTCCTTGGTGAGCCGGGCGAGCTCGGCCTCGACCTCGTCGAGGAACTGGTCCACCTCGCCCATGTCGTACCCCTCACGGAGGCGCACAGGTGTAAAGCGCTTGTTGCTCACGTCCTCAGGCGTCAGCGGCATGACGTCACCCAAACTTTCACGATCGATAAGACGGTGGCTCTGCTGTCAGGAGACAATAGCGCCCGGAGTCGCGCGGGGCACAGTGACCCGTGGGACGGATGGTTTCACACCTCAGACGCCGAAGACTCCTGCGACCACCCGGAGCAGCAGCCACGCTCCCACCATCACCAGCAGGAAGCTCAGGTCGAGGGCCACCTGGCCGAGGCGCAGCGGCGGCACGACGCGGCGCAGCGCGACGATCGGCGGGTCGGTGGCGGAGTAGACGCCTTCGAGCGCCACGAGCAGCGGACCTCGCGGCTGCCACTGCCGGGCGAACACCTGGACCCAGTCCACGACGAAGCGGATCCAGAGCAGCCCGATGAAGACGAAGAGGATCGTGTAGAGGATCAGACCGATGGCTTGCACGGTGACAGTGTCGCTCAGCTCTGGTTGAAGAAGCCGTCCTCGGCGATCCGCTGCTTGTCCTCGGCGGACACCGCGACGTTGGGCGGCGAGAGCAGGAACACCTTGTTGGTCACCCGCTCGATGGACCCGCGGGTCGCGAAGATCAGGCCGGCGGCGAAGTCGACGAGGCGCTTGGCGTCGTTGTCGTCCATCTCGCTGAGGTTCATGATCACGGGCGTGCCGTCGCGGTAGTTCTCCCCGACCAGGCGGGCCTCGTTGTAGTTGCGGGGGTGCAGCGTGGTGATGCGGCTCAACTCGGCCACGACTCCTGTCTGGACCGGCGCCGGACGACGGCGCTCGGCGAGGTCTGACACGGGGGCGGGGCGACGCTCGCGCTGGACCGGACGCTGGTCGACAGCCTCCTGGGTCGTGGTCTCGCTGTCGCCGTCGTAGTCGTCGTAGTGGCCGGTGTCCTCGAGCAGGCCGAGGTACTCGCCGATCTTGCGCATCGCGCCGCTCATGAGACAGATCCTCCGCTAGACCTGGCGCCCGGGGCCGGGCACCTGTTGACTGTTGTGGACATTACTGGACCCGGGGCCTCGGACCGAGGACCGCGGAGCCGACACGCACGTGTGTCGCACCGTGCGCGATGGCGGCCTCCAGGTCGCCGCTCATCCCGGCCGAGAGCTCGGTCGCACCGGGGTGCTCGAGCAGGAACGCCTCTCGCAGCCCGGCGAGCCGGGTGAACGCGTCGGCGGGGTCCTGCCCCAGCGGCGCGACCGCCATCAGGCCGCGCAGCTCCAGGCCCTCAGCGTCGTCCACCCGCCGGCCCAGCTCGACCAGGTCGTCTGGGTCGGCGCCGGCGCGGTGGTCGGCCCCCGGCGGGTCGAGGCTGACCTGCAGGAGCACGTCGACCTGCTCCCCACCGGGGCGCGCCTGCGCCCCGCGCGACAGCGGTCCGACGAGCTTGGCGCGGTCGAGCGACTCGACCACGTCGGCGTAGCGGGCGACCGCGGCGGCCTTGTTGGACTGGAGGCCGCCGATGAAGTGCCAGCGCAGGCCGAGGTCGGCGCACTCGGCCGCCTTGGCCTCCGCCTCCTGGTGCCGGTTCTCCCCCACGTCGGTGACGCCGAGCTCGGCCAGCAGGCGGACGTCGGAGGCGGGGAAGAACTTGGTGACGACGACGAGCGCGACGTCGCCCTCCCCTCGCCCTGCCCCCGAGCACGCGACCGCGATGCGACGGCGTACGGCGTCGAGGCTGGCGGCCAGCTCGTCGCGGCGGGCGCTCACGCGTGGCTCCAGACGACACCGGCGAACCGGGTCGAGGCGGCCCCGTCGCGGCGGTGCGAGGGCCACGACGTGTCCTCGCGGGTGCAGACGTCGACGGCGCGGACGTCGGTGATGCCGGCGGCGTCGAGCTGCGCGCGAACGCCCGCGCCGAGGTCGAGGGCGGGCGTGCCCCACGACGTCGTGGAGCGCGCCTCGGGGACGACGGCGGCGACCTCGTCCTGGAGGTCGGCGGGGACCTCGTAGCAGGCTCCGCACACGTGCGGGCCGATCCAGGCGACGGACGGGTCGCCGCCCCGCGACCGGATGGCCGCGACCGCGGCCGGGACCACACCCGCGGCGAGCCCGGGGCGGCCGCTGTGGACCGCGGCGATCCACCCCGTGGCCGGGTCGGCGAGCAGGACCGGCACGCAGTCGGCGGCACGGGCCAGCAGCGCGACGCCCGGCTCCGAGGTGCAGAGGGCGTCGCAGGTCTGCCGCTCACCCGCCGCCCCGCCGGCCGCGAGCCCGACGTCGGCACCGTGCACCTGGCGCATCAGGACCGGCGTCGCCCCGGTGACCTCCGCGACCTGCGCGAGCGCCTCGTCGCGCACGTCGTCGGCAGCCGCGTCGCCCAGGCTGAGGGAGACGTCGGTGAAGGCGACCTCGATCACGAGGTCGCCTTCGATCCGGTCGCGGTGGTGCAGCGGGGTCACCGTGGTCGTGTCACTTCAGGAAGTCGGGCACGTCGAGGTCGTCGTCGTCGAACTGGACCTGCTTGGCGGGACGGGGCTGGACCGGTGCCGGCTGGCTCTCCTGCGACGACGGCGCGAAGGTCGTGGTCGCAGGCGTGGCCGCCGTGGACCCGCTGTGGGCGGGAGCCGGCGCCTTCGTGGCGAGCTGCTGCGCCGCGGCGCGGGTCTGCTCCTGCGTCTGGGCCGGCTGGGCCTGCCGCAGCACGTTGCCGTCGGAGCGGCGCTTGGGCATGCCGCCGTCGAACCCGGCGGCGATGACGGTCACCCGCACCTCGTCGCCCAGGGCGTCGTCGATGGTCGCACCGAAGATGATGTTGGCCTCGGCGTGGGCGGCCTGGGACACGAGCGCGGCGGCCTCGTTGATCTCGAACAGGCCGAGGTCCGAGCCGCCGGCGATGGAGAGCAGCACGCCGTGGGCGCCCTCGATGCTGGCCTCGAGCAGCGGGCTCGACACCGCCATCTCCGCCGCGGCGACCGCACGGTCCTCACCCCGCGCCGAGCCGATGCCCATCAGGGCCGAGCCGGCGTTGGCCATCACGGACTTCACGTCGGCGAAGTCGAGGTTGATCAGGCCCGGGGTGGTGATCAGGTCGGTGATGCCCGAGACACCCTGCAGCAGCACCTGGTCGGCCTGCTTGAAGGCGTCGAGGATCGACACGCTGCGGTCGGTGATCGACAGCAACCGGTCGTTGGGGATGACGATGAGGGTGTCGACCTCCTCACGGAGCTGGCTGATGCCCTCCTCCGCGGAGTTGGCGCGGCGCCGGCCCTCGAAGGCGAACGGGCGGGTCACGACGCCGATGGTCAGCGCGCCGAGCGAGCGCGCGATCCGCGCCACGACGGGCGCGCCGCCGGTGCCGGTGCCGCCGCCCTCGCCGGCGGTCACGAACACCATGTCGGCGCCCTTGATGACCTCCTCGATCTCGTCGGCGTGGTCCTCGGCCGCCTTCGCGCCCACGTCGGGGTCGGCGCCGGCACCGAGGCCGCGGGTGAGCTCACGGCCGATGTCGAGCTTGACGTCGGCGTCGCTCATGAGGAGTGCCTGGGCGTCGGTGTTGATCGCGATGAACTCGACGCCCTTGAGGCCGACCTCGATCATCCGGTTGACGGCGTTGACGCCGCCGCCACCGATGCCCACGACCTTGATGATCGCCAGGTAGTTCTGCGCTGCTGCCACGGCTCCGGGGCCTTCCTTGAGTGGGTCTGTGCTGGTCTGTGCTGCTGCTTCGTGGTGCTGGTGTCCTGGGGAAGGAACGAGGTGGTGGACCACTGCCCTCGATTCGCGGAACCCTAACCGTGAACCTGAGGGTTATAGTTATGTCAAACTCGCCTTTCGCTAGACCCTACGAGCGACGACGACGAAACCCTGCCGGACACGCCGGGCAGTGGCGGGTCGGACAGGAATTCCCGCCGGGTCGAGCGGGTCAGCGGACCGTCGGGTTCCCCGGGACGCTCACGTCGTAGACCTGCGCCTGCTCGGCGGCGAGGAGCCGGTCGATGACCTGGGCCTTGAGTCCGGACTCCTCGGCGCTCCCCCACAGCACCCGGCGCCGGTCGCGGAGGACCAGGGTGATCTGGTCGACGGTCGCCACCTCGACGTGGTCGACGCGGGTGACGAGGTCCTGCGGGAGGGCCGAGACGACGGTGGCGGCCTCCTTCAGCGCGTCGGTGCCCGCGGCTCCGCCGGGCCGGATGCGCGGCATGCCCTTGGGCGCGGCGGCGTACTGGCGGAACACGACGCCCTCGGCGTCGAGGCCGCGCAGCCGACCGGCGATCTCCACGACGGCGACCGCGGTGCGCTCGACCACCTCGATGCGGACGGCGTCGGGCCAGGTGCGCGTGACGTCGACGGACCTGACCTCGGCGAGGGAGCCGACGCGGCTGTCCGCGCGCGCGAGGTCCACGAGGGCCAGCTGGTCGCCGAGCGGGACGTCGGCGATCTCGCGCACGCGCGCGTCGCTGAGGAGGTCGTTGCCGACGACCTGCACCTTCTTGACCTGCAGGACGGTGGAGAAGAGGACGAGGTAGATCGAGGTCCCGAGCAGCGCGAGCACCACGAGCAGGGCCAGGACCTTGCGCAGCGAGAGCCAGCGTCGTGCCCACTGCCGGCGCGCGAAGCGCCGCCGCGTGCGCCTCGCGGTGCGCTCCTCCGGCTCCACTCAGGCACCGCCGAGCAGGTCGAGCACCCGGGGTCCGACCCCCGTGATGTCGCCCGCGCCGAGGGTGATGACCAGGTCGCCGGACCGAGACCGCTCGGCGAGCACCTGCGCGGCCGCGCCGAGGCCGTCGACGTAGGTGACGTGCTGCGCGGGCAGGGGTACGGCGTCCGCGACGAGGAGCCCGGTCACCTCCGGGTCGGGGTCCTCGCGCGCGACGTAGACATCGAGGACGACGACCTCGTCGGCGGCACCGAGCGCGACGCCCATCGCCTCGCCGAAGATGCGGGTGCGCGAGACCAGGTGCGGCTGGAACGCGGCGACCACACGGCCCTCCCCGGCGAGGGCTCGAGCGGCCTCGAGGTCGCCGCGGATCTCGACGGGGTGGTGGGCGTAGGAGTCGTAGACGCGCACGCCCGCTGCCTCGCCCTTGAGCTCCATCCGGCGCCCGGTGCCGGTGAACCCGCCGAGCCCGTCGACCAGCGCGTCGAAGGGCAGGCCGAGACGCAGGCCCATGGCGAGGGCCGCGGCGGCATCGAGGACGTAGTGCCGCCCGGGGATCCGGAGCCGCAGCACACCGAGGTCGGTGCCGGCCCGGGAGACCCGGCAGGTGGAGGTGGAGCCGTCGAGGGCCAGGTCGTGGATGCGCAGGTCGGCGTCGACGGACTCCCCCACGGTGATCACCTCGAGGCCCTCCGTCCGGGCCTGTCGGGCGAGCTCGGCAGCGCCGGCGTCGTCGAGGACGCAGACGAGGAAGCCCGATCGGTCGACGGTGTCGGCGAACTCCTCGAAGGCCCGGTGGTAGGCCTCCTCGGTGCCCCAGTTGTCGAGGTGGTCGGCCTCGACGTTGGTGACGATCGCGGCGTGGGGGCGGTAGACGAGGAACGCGCCGTCGCTCTCGTCGGCCTCGGCCACGAAGAGGTCGTCGGCGCCGGAGTCGGCGTTGCGCCCGGTGGCGGTCAGCACACCACCCACGGCGTACGACGGGTCGACGCCGGCCGCGAGCAGCGCCGAGGTCAGCAACCCGGTGGTCGTCGTCTTGCCGTGCGTGCCGGCCACGGCGAGGACGCGGGAGCCGGCCATCACCGCGGCGAGGCCGGCGGACCGCGGCAGCACGCGCAGCCCCCGCCGGCGGGCCTCCACGACCTCGGGGTTGTCGTCGCGGGCGGCGGTCGTGACCACGAGCGTGTCGGCGTCGCCGACGTGGGCGGCGTCGTAGCCGAGGTGGCAGGTGACGCCGAGCTCGCGCAGCGCCGGCAGGAACGGGGTGTCGTGGTCGTCGCTGCCCGTGACCGTGATCCCGCGGCGGGCCATGATGCGGGCGATCGCGGAGATCCCCGCGCCACCGATGCCGACGCAGTGGACGCGACCGAGCTCGGCGGCCGGGAGGATCTCGTCGGGGACCGGGATCCTCACGAGCCGCTCCTCGCGCGGGACGCGCCGGCGTCGAGGACCATCCGGGCCAGCTTCTCGTCGGCGTCGAGCGGGATCGCGCCCCTGGCGGCCGACCCCATGGTGGCGAGCCGCTCGGCGTCGGTGAGCAGCCCGGGCACGCTGGCGGCGACCCACTCCGGGGTCAGCGCCTCGTCGGCCACGAGCAGGCCGCCTCCGGCGTCGACCACCGGGCGGGCGTTGAGCGACTGCTCGCCGTTGCCGATCGGGAGCGGGACGTAGACGGCGGGCAGGCCCACCCCGGAGACCTCCGTGACGGTGTTGCTGCCGGAGCGGCACAGCACCGCGTCGGCGGCGGCATAGGCCAGGTCCATGCGGTCGACGTAGTTGAGCACGACGTAGGGGACGTCGCCCTGCTCCACGGTGAGCTCGTGCTTGGGGCCGACGATGTGGAGCACCTGCACCCCGGCCGCCGTGAGGGCGGGAGCGGCACCGGAGGCGGCGGCGTTGATCCGGGCAGCTCCCTGGGAGCCACCGGTCACCAGCAGGGTGGGCAGGTCGGCGCGCAGCCCGAAGGCGGCGAGGGCCTCCTCGCGCAAGGCGGCCCGGTCCATCGTGGAGATGAGCCGGCGGATCGGCAGCCCGGTGCACACGGCGTGCGGCAGGGCGGTGCCGGGGAAGCTGGTGGCGACGTGGGTGGTCATCCGGGCGCCCAGCCGGTTGGCCACGCCGGCGATCGCGTTGCCCTCGTGGACGACGATCGGCAGGCCGCGCTTGCGAGCCGCCAGGTAGGCCGGCACGGAGACGTAGCCCCCGAAGCCGACGACGACGTCGGGGCGCACCCGGTCGACGATCGCGATGGCGGCGGCGCGGGCGGCGCGCAACCGCGCCGGCGTACGCAGCAGGTCGGGGCCGGGGCGGCGCGGCAGCGGCACCCGCGGGACGACCTCGAGCGGCAGCCCCGCCTCCGGGACCAGGCGCGCCTCGAGCCCCTCGCGGGTGCCGAGGCAGGTCACCTCGGTGGCGGGGTCCAGCCGGCGCAGGGCGTCGGCGGTGGCGAGCAGGGGCGAGGTGTGGCCGGCGGAGCCGCCGCCGGCGAGAAGGACGCGCATCGGGGCAAATCTAGCGGGGGCCGTCGGGAGGGACGGGGCCGGCGGACGCGGGCGAGGAGGTGGTGGCTGAGGTGGCGGCTGAGGCGGGGACCGGGGTCGGGGCCGAGGTGGTCGCGGTCGTCGCGGTGGCGGCGGACAGTCCGGCGGAGCGGTTGCGCCGGCGTGCCGCCAGGGCGGCCGCGGCCTCGGGCTCGCGCCGGGCGAAGCCGATGACCAGGCCGAGGGCGACCAGCGACGGCAGGAGCGCCGAGCCGCCGTAGGAGACGATCGGGAGCGGGATGCCGATGACCGGGAGCACGGCGAGCACCATGCCGACGTTGATCATCATCTGCCCGAGCAGCCACACGACGATGCCGAAGGTGGCGTAGCGGACGAACGGGTCCTGCGTGCTGTGGGCGACCCGGATCGCGGCGTAGGCGATGGTGAAGAACAGCCCGATGACGAGCAGCGTGCCGACCAGGCCGAGCTCCTCGCCGAGCACGGCGAAGATGAAGTCGGTGTGCGCCTCCGGGAGGTCGCCCCACTTCTGGGTCGAGGCGCCGATGCCCTGGCCGAACCAGCCCCCGCTCGAGAGGGCGTAGAGCCCGTGGGCGGGCTGCCAGCCGGCGTCGGTGTAGTCCTTGAACGGATCGGTGAAGTGCGTGATGCGCTCGAGGCGCTCGGGGTCGGTCGCGGCCAGGGCGACGGCTGCGACGCCGAGGACGGAGAGGCTGAGGCCGAAGAGCCGCAGGGGCGCGCCGACCACCCAGAGCATCCCGAGCAGGATGGCGGCGAGCACCATCGCGGTGCCGAGGTCGCGGCCCACCAGGACCAGGGTGATGACGGCGAAGAGCCCCGGCACCACGGGCACGAGCAGGTGGTGCAGCTCGCGCAGCCGCCGCTCCTTGTGGGCGTAGATGTTGGCCGCCCACAGCACGATCGCGAGCTTGGCGACCTCGGCGGGCTGCATGGTGAAGGGGCCGATCGCCAGCCAGTTCTTGTTGCCGTTGATCACCACGCCGAAGCGCGCCACCAGGGCGAGCAGCACCAGCGCGAAGAGGAAGCTGGGGTAGGCCAGGCGGCGCACGTGCTTGACCGGGATCCGGGAGGCGACCCAGGCGCACGGGAGGCCGACGGCCACCCAGACCAGCTGGCGCTTCACGACGGCGTAGGAGTCGTCGTAGGTGAGGTAGGACCGCACGCTCGACGCGCTGAGGACCATGATGAGACCGATGGTGAGCAGCAGCGCGGAGGCGCCGACGAGGAGGTAGTAGGACGCGAGCGGCTTGTCGAGCGCCTCGCGCAACGACCGCCAGCCAGCGACGACCCCCGAGCCCAGCGGCGCGCGGACCTTCGGCCCGACGACGTCCTCGGGGTCCACGGTCGTCATCGTCGCGGTCCCCCTCGGGCGTCTAGTCGGGCGTCTGGTCGGGCGTCTGGTCGGGTGCGGGACCGCCGCGGGCGATCCTGCGGTGCACCGCCGCGGCGAACGCGTCGCCGCGTGCGCCGTAGTCGGTGAACATGTCCATGGACGCGCACCCCGGCGCCAGCAACACGGTGTCCCCGGACCTGGCGAGCCCGGCGGCGGCGTCGACCACGCGCTCCATCGGATCCCCAGTCTCGTCGGCACCCACATCGATGACCGGCACATCGGGCGCGTGTCGCGAAAGAGCGTCGGCGACCACCTGCCGGTCCCGGCCGAGCAGCACCACGCCCCGCAACCGGTCGCGCACCGCGACCACCAGGTCGTCGAAGCGGGCGCCCTTGGCGAGCCCGCCCGCCACCCAGACCACGGAGTCGTAGGCGCTGAGCGAGGACTGGGCGGCGTGCGGGTTGGTCGCCTTGGAGTCGTCGACCCAGTCGACGCCGTCGGCCGCTGCGACGTGCGCGATCCGGTGCCCGTCGGGCCGGAAGTCGCGCAGTCCGTCGCGGACCGCCTGCTGGCTCACGCCGTGGGCCCGGGCGAGGGCAGCGGCCGCGAGCGCGTTGGCGACGTAGTGCGGTGCCGACGAGGCGAGGTCGGCGAGCGTGCACAGCTCCGCCGCACTGGTGGCGCGCTCCTCGATGAACGCGCGGTCCACCAGCAGGTCCTCCACGATCCCCACGTCGCCCGACGACGGCGTCCCGAGCGTGAACCCGACCGCGCGGGCACCCTCGACCACGTCGGCCTCGCGCACCATCTCCTCGGTCGCGGGGTCGGCGAGGTTGTAGACGCAGGCGCGCTGCACCCGCTCGTAGATCCGCGCCTTGTCGGCGGCGTACTGCTCCATGCCCGTCGGTCCCCCGGGCTCGTCGTCGTACCAGTCGAGGTGGTCCTCGGCGACGTTGAGGACGACGGCGGACTCCGCCGACATCGACCACGTGTAGTGGAGCTGGAAGCTGGAGAGCTCGACGGCCAGCACGTCGTAGGGCTCGGGGTCCATCACGGCCTCGACGATCGGCATGCCGACGTTGCCGACGGCGGCGGCGCGCAGCCCGGCGGCGCCCAGGATCGAGCGGAGCATCTGCACCGTCGTCGTCTTGCCGTTGGTGCCGGTGACGGCCAGCCACGGCGCGGCGGTGGCAGGGTCGCGCAGCCGCCAGGCCAGCTCCACCTCGCCCCACACCGGGATCCCCCGCTCGGCCGCCTGCGCGAGCAGCGGGGCGGTCGGACGCCAGCCGGGCGAGGTGACGACGAGGTCCACGTCGTCGGGGAGGACCGCGGTCTCGCCGGGTCCGAGGCGGACGGTGGCGCCGAGGGTCTCGAGGAGCTCGGCCTTCTCGGCCTTCGCCTCGCTGGTCGCCTCGTCGAGCGCCGTCACCCGGGCGCCGAGGAACAGCAGGTTGTCGGCGGCGGCGTAGCCGGAGACACCGAAGCCGGCGACCACGACGCGTACGCCGGACCAGTCGCTGCCGCGGCCGAGCGACTCCACGTCCGGGGCGGGCCCGTCAGCCAATGCCCGCGACCCACTCGGCGTAGAAGATGCCCAGGCCGGTGGCCACGGTGAGGCCGGTGACGATCCAGAAGCGGATCACGATGGTGACCTGCTCCCAGCCGAGCATCTCGAAGTGGTGGTGCAGGGGCGTCATGCGGAAGACGCGGTAGCCGGGCTGGACCTTGAAGATGCTGCGGAAGAGCCCGCTCGCGCGGCTGACCTTGAAGACGGACACCTGGATCATCACCGAGAGCGTGATGACCACGAAGAGGCCGCCGATGATGAGCAGCAGCAGCTCGGTGCGGGTCATGATCGCGAAGCCGGCCATGGCGCCGCCGAGGGCGAGGGAGCCGGTGTCGCCCATCATGATCTGGGCGGGCGAGGCGTTCCACCACAGGAAGCCGAAGCAGGCGCCGGTCAGCGCCGCCGCGACGACGGCGAGGTCGAGCGGGTCGCGCACCTCGTAGCACTTGGGACCCGCCTCGATGGCGCAGGACTGGCTGTTCTGCCAGATGTTGACCAGCGTGTACGCGGCGAAGACCAGGATGCTCGCGCCGGTGGCCAGCCCGTCCAGGCCGTCGGCGAGGTTCACCGCGTTGCTGGCGCCGGTGACGATCACCCACACGAGCAGGATGGCGACGACCGTCGGGAGCGCGAACCGCTCGTAGTCGCGGATGAAGGAGATGTGGTCGGACGCCGGTCGCCAGCCACGCTCGTCCTCGAGCATCGGCGACAGCGCGAGGAAGCCGAAGACGACCGCCACCACGGTCTGGCCGATGACCTTCGCGCGGCTGCGCAGGCCGAGGTTGTGCTGGCGGCTCACCTTGAGGAAGTCGTCGAGGAAGCCGACGCCTCCGAGCCCGACGAGGAGGAACAGCAGGAGCATCGCCGAGGCGGTGGGGGCCTGCTGGGTGATGATCTTGGCGGCGAGGTAGCCCACGACCGTGGCGAGCACGATGACGGCCCCGCCCATGGTCGGGGTGCCGCGCTTGACGTGGTGGGTGGTCGGCCCGTCGTCGCGGATCGGCTGGCCGAAGCCCTGCCGGGTGAAGAACCGGATGGCGTAGCGCGTGCCGAGGAGGGAGATCAGCAGGGAGAGTCCTCCTCCGAACAGGATGGCTCTCATGTGGTGCTACTCCCTTCCTCGAGGAGGACGTCGGCGATGAGTTCGAGCGAGGCCCCCCGTGATGCCTTCACCAGGACGACATCAGCAGCCGAGACATTGTGCCGCAGCCACTCGGCCGCTTCGTCACGCCCCGCCGTGGGGATCGTCACTCCCCCGCCGGCTCCCCGGGCCACCGCGGTCGCGAAGCCCTCGGAGACCGGCCCCGCGCCGTCGCCCACGGTGAGCACGACGTCGACGCCGACCTCGGCGGCGTACGAGCCCACGCCGCGGTGTGCGGCGACCCCGCCGTCGCCGAGCTCGAACATCTCCCCCAGCACCGCGACCGTACGACGACCGCTGCGCGACCCGATGCCGGCGAGCGTGTCGAGGGCGGCCCGCATCGACTCGGGGTTGGCGTTGTAGGCGTCGTTGAGGACGACCAGCCCGTCCGGGCGCTCGGTGACCTCCATCCGCCAGCGGCTCGCGGGCACCGCGTCCGCCAGGGAGTCGGCCACCGCGTCGAGGTCGAGGCCGGCGGCCAGCGCCATGGCGGCGGCCGCTGCCGCGTTGCGCCACTGGAACGCGCCCACCTGGGCCAGGTGCACGGTGGCGCCGGAACCGCGGTGGAGGACCTCGAACGACTGGCGGCCCAGCTCGTCGGCGGTGACCGCGGTGACGGCCACGTCCGCGCCCTCGCCGCCGAACGTGCGCACGGTGGCGTCGGTGCGAGCGGCCATGGCGGCGACGAGCTCGTCGTCGGCGTTGAGCACGGCGGTGCCGTCGGCCGGCAGTGCCTCGACGATCTCGCCCTTCGCCTGCGCGATCGCCTCGCGGCTGCCGAACTCGCCGATGTGCGCCGTGCCGACGTTGAGCACGGCCGCCACGTGCGGCGGCGCGACGGCGCAGAGCCGGGCGATGTGGCCCACGCCGCGCGCGCCCATCTCCACGACGAGGTAGCGGGTCTCGGGCGTCGCGCGGAGCACCGTGAGCGGCACCCCGAGGTCGTTGTTGAAGTTGCCGCGCGTCGCCACGGTCGGCCCCGCCTCCGAGAGGACGTGCGCGAGGTAGTCCTTGGTGCCGGTCTTGCCCTGGGAGCCGGTCATGGCGAGCACCACCACGTCGGGCAGGCGGTCGACGACGTGCCGGGCCAGCAGCCCCAGGGCGGCCACGACGTCGTCGACGACGACGGTCGGCAGCTCGGTCGGCCGGCTGCCCAGCACCGCGACGGCGCCGGCCCCACCGGCCGCGACCACGAAGTCGTGGCCGTCGACGCGCTCGCCCGCGACGGCCACGAAGAGGCCGCCCGGCTCGGGGGTGCGGGTGTCGATGAACGCCGCCCCGGTGACGACGGCCTCGCCGTGCGCCTCGCCGCCCACGACGTCGGCCACCTCGGCCAGGGTCATCTCGATCATGCGGGCTCCCCGGCGGCGGTCAGCAGCGCCCGGATCTCCTCGGCGGCGACGACGCGGTCGTCGAAGGGATGCACCTCGCTGCCGACCTGCTGGCCGGTCTCGTGCCCCTTGCCCGCGACGAGGACCACGTCGCCGGGGGCGGCGCGTCGCAGTGCCTCGCGGATCGCCAGCCGGCGGTCACCGACCTCGAGGACCTCCGCGGCACCGCCGCGGGTGCCCTCGAGCACGGCCGCGCGGATGTCGGCGGGGTCCTCGGTGCGCGGGTTGTCGTCGGTGACGACCACGACGTCGGCCAGCCGCGCGGCGATCTCCCCCATCACCGGTCGCTTGACCCGGTCGCGGTCGCCGCCCGCGCCGACCACGACGATCACCCGGCCCTCGGTGAGGGGCCGCAGCGTGGCCAGCACCGCCTCGAGGGCGTCCGGCTTGTGGGCGTAGTCGACGACCACCGCCCAGTCCTGGCCCGCCGCGACCCGCTCCAGCCGGCCCGGCACACCGCCGACGCGTGCGATGCCGTCGGCGACCGTCCGCGGGTCGAGCCCGGCAAGGGCGGCCGAGGCGATCGCCGCCAGCGCGTTGGACACGTTGAAGGCGCCCGGGACGCGGACCGCCGCCGGCACCGTGACGCCGGGGCCGACGACGGTGAAGGTCGCCCCCGACGGCGCCAGCGCGACGTCGACCGCCCGCCAGTCCGCGTCGCGGCCCTCGGTGGAGAAGGTCGACATCGGGATCGTCGCCACGTCCAGCAGCCGCCGGCCGTGCTCGTCGTCGAGGTTGGTCAGGCCCTGTGCAGCGCGCTCCGGGGTGAACAGGCTCGCCTTGGCGGCGAAGTAGTCGTCGACGTCGCGGTGGAAGTCGAGGTGGTCACGGCCCAGGTTGAGGAAGGTGGCGACGTCGAACACCACGCCGTCCACGCGGCCCATCACGAGGGCGTGGCTGGAGACCTCCATGGCGCAGGTGTCGACGCCCCGCTCGCGCATCACCGCGAACAGGCCGTGCAGGTCGGGCGCCTCGGGCGTCGTCAGCTGGGTCTGCACGTCCTCGCCGGCGATGCGGGTGCCGACGGTGCCGATCACCGCGGACGTCACGCCGGACGCGGTCAGCCCCTGCTCGAGGATGCGGGTCGTGGTGGTCTTGCCCTGCGTGCCGGTGACGCCGATGACCCGCAGGTCCCTCGCGGGCTCGCCGTAGAGCCGGGCGGCCAGGCGACCGAGCACCCGCCTCGGCTCGGGTACGACGAGCGCGGGCGTGCCCGGCGGGAGCAGGTCGAGCCCCGCGCGGTCGGTGAGGACGGCCGCGGCGCCCGCGGACAGCGCCTCGGCAGCGTAGTCCGCACCGTGGGCGCGGGCGCCCGGGAGGGCGGCGTAGAGGTCACCGGGCCGGACGCGGGCGGTGCTGAGCGAGATCCCGGAGACCGGCACGTCGAGGTCGCCGTGGGCGGCCACCTCGGTCGTCTCGGCGATCCAGGCGGCCAGCTCGCTCGCGGCCGTCGAGGGGGTGCGACGCGGTCGGGTCGGGGGCACGACCTCCTCGCGCGGGTCCACTGGGCGGTCCACCGAGCGAGGGTATCGACTCACCACTCGACGGGGAGGCGGGAGGGCTTGCCGTCGGTCGGCTCGACGCCGTAGCGGCCGAGCACGTAGCCCATGATCCGGGAGAACACGGGACCGGCGATCGAGCCGCCGCCGCCGTCGACCTCCGGGGCGTGGACGACCACGTAGACGGTGAACCGGGCGTCGTCGGCGGGCGCGAAGCCGCCGAAGGAGACCGACGTGCTGCCGTCGTAGCAGCCGCAGTCCGCAGCGACCCGCTGGGCGGTGCCTGTCTTGCCGGCGACGAGGTAGCCGGGCACCTGGGCGCCGGGCGCCACCCCGTCCTCGGGGTCGACGACCTTCTCCATCATCCGCGCGGTCGCACGGGCGGCAGCCTTGCTGACCACCCGGGTGCGGGTGGCCACGTCGGTGCCGACGGTGACGCCGTCGTCGGTGACCGCGGAGCCGGCAATGAGGCTGGGCGAGACCCGGACGCCGCCGTTGGCGATGGTGTTCACCGCGGCGGCCATCTGGGCGACGTTGACCGACAGGGACTGGCCGAAGGCGACGCGGTCCTTGGTCTGCGACGTCATCGCCTCGCCGGGCGTCAGGATGCCGGCCGTCTCGCCCCGCACGCCGATGTCGGTGCGCTGGCCGAGGCCGAAGCGCTGGAGGTAGTCCACGAGCTCGATGGGCGAGAAGGCGTCGGCGGCGAGGACGGTGCCGATGTTGGACGACTGGGCGATGATCCCGGCCAGGGTCAGGCGGATGTTGCCGTGGTCGAACCAGTCACCGATGACGCGGTCCTGGCGGGCCAGGCTCGGGGGCACCTTGAACCGCTGCCGCGGGAACGCCTTCCCGGCGTCGATGAGGGCCGACGCGGTGAGGACCTTCTGCACCGACCCGGGCTCGTAGGTGTCGTTGAGCGCGCGGGACCCGAGGTCCTCCTCGGGCGCCTCGGTGGGCTCGTTGGCGTCGAAGGTGGGGACGTCGGCCAGCGCCAGCGTCTCGCCGGTGCGGGTGTCCAGGACGATCGCCGAGCCGCTCTCGGCGCGGTACTGCTGGACCGCCTGGGCCAGCACCTTCTGGGTGAACCACTGCAGGTCGCGGTCGATGGTGGTGCGCAGCGGGGCGCCGTTCTGCGCGGCCTTCAGCGTGCTCTCGCGCAGCGGGATGCGCACGCCCTTGCCGGAGTTGGACTGCCACGTCGCCTCGCCGTCGACGCCGGCGAGCTGCTCGTCGAAGGTGCGCTCGAACCCGCCCAGCGGCTCGTCGGTGCCCATGTAGCCGACCAGGTTGGCCGCGACGTCGCCGGCCGGGTAGTCACGGATCGGGTCGTCCTGCAGGCTGATGCCCTCGAAGCCGGCGTCGTCGAGCACCTCGAGGGTGTCGGTCGCGAGCGTGCTCGGCACCCGCCGGGCGACGTACTCGTAGCGGCTGCCCTCCTGGCGGCCGCGCAGCGCGGTCAGCGTGCGGAAGTAGTCGACGGAGAGCCGGTCGGACAGCAGCCGGGCCAGCTCGGGCGCCTGCGCGGCGGTGAGGGCCGGGTCGGCGACGACCATCTTGCCCTTGATCGAGCCGGCGAGCGGGACGCCGTTGCGGTCGAGGATGTCGCCGCGCTCGGCGGCCAGCGGGACCCGGACGGCCCCCTCGGCCGCGGCGCGGACGGCGTACGACTGGGGGTCCATGCCCTGCAGCTGCACCAGCCGCGCGCCGAAGAAGGAGAGGACCATCGCGATGAGGACGAACCCGACGCGCAGTCGCAGCATGGGTGCGCCGCGAGAGGCGCCACGCCTGGTGCGGGTGCTCGGCACTGGTCTCCCTGGGTCAGGGCCCGGGTGCGTCCCGGGCTCGGTCGAAATCTAGGTCGGCTGCCGCGCGGATCCGCGCGACCGCGCCGTCAGCGGTCGCGGTTCTTGCGACCCTGCTTGTTCTTGTTCGTGACGTCGGTCGTCTCGGTCGTGGTGGTCGTGTCCGTGGTGGTGGTCGTGGTGGCCGGCACCTCGACGATGGTCGGGTCCGGTGCGAGCACCTTGGGCTTGATGGGCGCCGGGGGCAGCAGCTGGATGGCGTTCTCCCGCGTCGCCGGCGTGCGCACGCCGCTCGTCTCCCCGGTCTCGAGGTCGAGGAAGACCGGCGCGGTCGGGATGACCATGCCCATCTGCTGGGCCTCCAGCGCCACCCGCTGGGGGTCGCGCAGCTCGTCGAGCTCCATGCGCAGCGTCTGCTCGCGGGCGGCCAGCGTGTCGGCCTGGTTCTCCAGCGCGGACGCCGTGAACGAGGCCTGCTGCATCGAGGTGTTGAACAGGAGCAGTCCCACGATCCCGCCGACGAGGACCAGGCTGACGAGGGTCACGAACGGCACCCGGGGGGCGCGCGTGCGCACCCGCGGGACGACGGTGAGGCGGGCCTTGTCGACAGCCTCCTGGGCGATCCGGGTGACCCGGGTCCTCGGCTGCAGTGCGGGACTGCTCATCTGACGGCTCCATGGGGAAGGTGGCGGGAGGCGGGGGAAGGGGGACGGACGCGCTCGACGGCGCGCAGGCGGACCGAGGCCGCCCGGGGGTTCTGCTCGACCTCGTGCACGTCGGCCTGCTCGGCGCCGCGGGTGACCAGCCGCAAGGCCGGCTCGGCGCCCTCGGGGACGAACGGGAGGTCGGGCGGCACGTCGAGCCGGGTCGCGTCGGCGAAGGCCCGCTTGACCAGGCGGTCCTCGAGGGAGTGGTAGGACTCCACGACCACCCGGCCGCCGACGCCGATGACCTCGATCGAGGCGGGGACGGCCCGCCGGAGCACGGCGAGCTCGTCGTTGACCGCCATCCGCAGGGCTTGGAAGGTCCGCTTGGCGGGGTGCCCACCGGTGCGCCGGGCGGGGGCCGGGATGGTGGCGTAGAGCAGCTCGACCAGGTCCGCGCTCGTCGCGAACGGCGTGGTGTCGCGTCGACGTACGACCTCGCGGGCGATCCTGCTGGCGAACTTCTCCTCGCCGTACTCGCGCAGGATGCGGGTCAGCTCCTGGGCGGTGGCCGTGTTGAGCAGGTCCGCGGCCGTGGGTCCCGTGGTGGGGTCCATCCGCATGTCCAGCGGGGCGTCCTCGGCGTAGGCGAAGCCGCGCTCGCGCACGTCGAGCTGCATCGAGGAGACCCCGAGGTCGAAGAACACCGCGTCGACGTGGTCGAGCCCGAGGGAGGCGACCACCTCCGGGAGCTCGTCGTAGACGGCGTGCACTGCGGTGAAGCGGTCACCGTGGGCCGCGAGCCGCTCGGTCGACATCTCCAGCGCCGTCGGGTCGCGGTCGATGCCGATGACCCGGGCCTCGGGGAGCCGCTCGAGCACGGCCGCGCTGTGGCCGCCGAGGCCGAGCGTGCAGTCGACGTAGACCGACCCGGGGTGCTCGAGGGCAGGCGCCAGCAGGGCGACGACCCGGTCGAGGAGCACCGGGGCGTGGCGGGGAGTCGTCATCGTCCGGCCCGGCTCAGCCCTGGTGTCCCAGGTGCATGAGCACGAGGAGCGCCAGCGCCAGGCAGGAGGCCGTGGCGGCGGAGAACGCGATGAGGACGGCCGCCGCGCGCGCCTGGTCGCGCACCCGCAGCGGCGGTGCCGCCGACGTGCGTGCCCAGGGCTGGGTGGTGCTCATGGTCTCGACCCCACTCAAAGGTGCTGGTTGGTGCTGGATGCTGCTGGCTGCTGCTGGCTGGTGCTGGGTTTGTTGCCGGGGTGCTGCTGGTGATGGCGGTGCGGCTGACACTCCCCGCCGGGTGGCACGAGGTGAGCCGCCGCACCAGGTCCCTGCCCGCTCCCTGGCATGAGGTGCCCTCTGGTGCCGGGGAAGTGCCCCAGATGGCCACGCGAGGGAGCGGGCTCGAGACCTGGTGATGCGGGTCCGATGTCAGCTGTGGAGTTGTGGTGCGGGTCCTGCTCAGATCCCGGGGAAGACCTCGTCGCTGAGCTCGGAGAACTTCTGCTCCTGCTCCTCGGAGTAGGCCGCCCAGGCTGCGGGGTCCCAGATCTCGATCCGGTTCATCGAGCCGATGACGACGCACTCCTTGCGGAGCGAGGCGTACTCGCGCAGGGGTGCCGGGATGTTGATCCGGCCCTGCTTGTCGGGCACCTCCTGGCTGGCGGCCGCGAACAGCATGCGGACGTAGTCACGGGTGCCCTTCTGGGTGACCGGCGCCTCGCGGAGCCGGTCGGTGAGCCGGCCGAAGTCCTCCAGCGACCAGACGGTGAGGCAGCGCTCCTGCCCCCTGGTCACCACGAGTCCCTCCGTCAGCTCGTCCCTGAACTTGGCGGGGAGGAAGAGGCGTCCCTTCTCGTCGAGCTTGGGCGTGTAGGTGCCGAAGAACATCCGGCACCTCCCCCTTGCTCGGCGGGAAGATCGACCCTGTCCCCCACTTCGCACCACAGTACTCCACTTCGCTCCACCGTCAACCAGATCGAGCGTGTCTCCGGCGGCAATTTGCGCGTTGTCGGGTCGGACGCGTCGGTCCGTCGCTGCCCGACGGCAGCCCTCGTCGAGCGTGGAACCGCCCCGATCCACGCTCAGCAGGGCCGTGGTGGAGCGCCGGTGGGGAGGAAGGGCACCCGGTGGTGGAGCGAAGTGGGGGAACGGGGCGCAGGGGCAGCTCGGCCGGCGGTCGGAAGGCGCTGCCGGGCGAGGGTGGCCCGGTATGTTGCGCGCACCACATACCGTGGTCACGAGCATGCAGCGAGGGGACGGACACAACGTGACGACTGGGCTTTCCGGGCAGGCGCCCGACCTGGACACCGTGCACCGGGTCACCGGCGCGGTCCGCCACAACATCGAGCGCGTGATCGCCGGCAAGCCCGACGTGGTCAACGCCGCGCTCGTCGTCCTGCTCGCGGAGGGCCACCTGCTCATCGAGGACGTCCCCGGCGTCGGCAAGACCCAGCTGAGCAAGGCCCTGGCGCGCAGCATCGACTGCTCCGTGCGCCGGATCCAGTTCACCCCCGACCTGCTGCCCTCCGACGTCACGGGCGTGTCGGTGTTCAACCAGGACACCCGGGAGTTCGAGTTCCGCCCCGGCGGCGTCTTCGCCAACATCGTGGTCGGCGACGAGATCAACCGGGCCTCCCCCAAGACGCAGTCCGCCCTCCTCGAGGCCATGGAGGAGCGCCAGGTCACGGTCGACAACGCGACCTACATGCTCGAGAAGCCGTTCATGGTCATCGCCACCCAGAACCCCATCGAGATGGAGGGCACCTACGCCCTCCCCGAGGCCCAGCGCGACCGCTTCATGGCGCGGGTCTCGGTCGGCTACCCGGTGGAGTCCGCCGAGATCGCGATGCTCGAGGGCCACACCGCCCACAACCCGCTCGACGACCTCGAGCCGGTCACCGACGCCGGCGAGATCCGCAAGGTGATCGAGATCGTCGGCCGGGTCCACGTCTCGTCCGCGGTGCACCGCTACGCCGTCGCGCTGACGACCGCCACCCGCACGAGCAACGACCTGCACCTCGGCGCGTCGCCGCGGGCCACGCTCCACCTCGTCCGCGCCGCCAAGGCGGTCGCCGCGACGCAGGGCCGCGACTACGTCCTGCCCGACGACATCCACGGCATCACCTCGCCGGTCCTCGCCCACCGGCTGCTGCCCAACGTCGAGGCGACGATGAGCGGCCGCACCACCGCGGCGATCCTGTCCGGGCTGGTGGAGTCGGTCCCCGTCCCCGACGCGAACCGTGCGTGAGGCACTCGCCGCCCTGACCGTCCGCGGACGGGCGTTCCTGGCCGCCGGCATCACCACCGTGGTGGCCGCGATCGTCGTCGGCCACTCCTCGGTGGTCCGTATCGGCGTGCTGGTCGCGGTGCTGCCGCTGCTGACGGCGTGGTGGGTGGGGCGCTCGCGCTACCGCCTCGCGCTCGTGCGCACGCTCTCCCCCCAGCTCGTGGTGGCCGGCCAGCCGGCGACGGTCGAGCTGACGGTCGCCAACGAGTCACGCACCCCGACCGGCGTCCTCCTGCTCGAGGAGCGACTGCCCTACGTCCTCGGCACGCGGCCCCGCTTCGTGCTCGAGGGGCTCGGCCACGGCTGGCGCCGCCACGCGACCTACCAGGTCCGCTCCGAGCTGCGCGGGCAGTTCGAGATCGGCCCGATGGCGGTGCGCGTCACCGACCCGTTCGGCCTCGTCGAGCTCGGTCGTACGTTCCACGCGACCACGCGGCTGACGGTGACGCCGCGCACCATCGCGCTGCCGAGCATCCCGCTGGGCGGCGCGTGGACCGGGTCCGGCGACAACCGTCCGCGCGCGTTCGCCACCGGCAGTGCCGAGGACGTCACCGTGCGCGAGTACCGCCGTGGCGACGACCTGCGGCGCGTCCACTGGCGCAGCTCGGCCCGGCTCGGCGAGCTCATGGTGCGCCGCGAGGAGCAGCCGTGGCAGTCGCGCGCCACCGTCTTCCTCGACAACCGCGGCACCTCGCACCGCGGCCAGGGTGCTGCGAGCTCCCTCGAGGGCGCGGTCTCCGCCGCCGCGTCGATCGCGGTGCACCTCGCGCACCACGGCTACACCGTCCGGCTGGTCACGGCCTCCGGCGACAGCCGCGAGACGCAGTGGCACTCGCAGGCGGCCGAGGCGAGCACCATCCCGCTCCTCGAGGCGCTGGCCGTGGTGCAGCTCGACCACTCCCCCGCACCCGACACGCAGTGGCTCGCCGAGCCCGGCAACGGCGGTCTGACCATCGGCGTCTTCGGCGGCCTGGGCGAGATGGACCTGCCGTTCCTGCGCCGGCTCCAGCACCACGCGTCCTCCAGCCTGGCGATCGCCCTCGACGTGGACGCGTGGGCGCCGCACCTGCCGGTGCAGCCCGGCCTCGGCGCGGCGTCCCACCTCACCGCGACCGGCTGGCGCTCGGTCACCCTCGGTCCCCGTGACCGCCTCGACACCGCCTGGCAGGAGCTCGGCATGATGCGGAGCCGGTCCACCGCCTCGACAGGAGTCGGACGATGAGGTCCTCCTGGAGCACGCTCCCCCACCAGCTCAGGGTGGCGGGCATCGCCATGCTGGCCGCCTGGGTGACGATCCTGTCGTGGCGCGTCCTGACCGCCGGCTTCGCCGAGGTGGGCTTCCCGCTGCTCTTCATCGGCGTCGTCCTCGCGGGCGGCGGCGCGTTGGCGAGGTGGAGCCGCCTGCCGGCCCCGGCCATCATCGGCGCGCAGCTCGTCGTGGGCGGCCTGCTGGTCCTCGGCACCACGACCGGCTCCCCGCTGCCGACGCCTGACAACGTCGACGCGTTCCGGGTGGCGCTCGGCGACGCGATGGAGACCTCGCGCAGCTACGCCGCGCCGGTCCAGCTCGGCGTCCCGCCCGTCCACCCGCTGCTGCTCGTCGGCGGCACGCTCGTGGTCCTCCTCGTCGACGTCATCGCCTGCACCCTGCGCCGCGCACCGGTGGCCGGGCTCGTGCTGCTGGCGGCGTACACCCTGCCGGTGGCGGTCACCGGCGAGGCCGTGTCGTGGTGGCTCTTCGCCGTCATCGCCGCGCTGTTCCTCACCCTCGTCTACATCCAGCACAGCGACCACGTCACCTCGTGGGGCCGCTCGCCCGAGGGCGAGAAGGCGTCGTTCTCCGTGCGCACCGGCGCCATCGGCAACACCGCCGTGGCCCTCGGCGCCGCCGCGATCGCGCTCGCCGTGGTGGTGCCGGCGGCCGTCCCCACGATGAGCATGAGCGTCTTCGACGGCAACGGCCCGGGCACCCGCGAGGTCGAGGTCAAGGACCCGATGGTCGACCTGCGCCGCGACCTGGCCCGCGGGGAGGACGTCCCGCTGCTGTGGGTCACCACCCCCGGCCCGCGGCCGACGTACCTCCGGATCTCGGTGCTCGCCCGGTTCAACGGCTCCACCTGGACCCCCGGCGACCGCGAGATCCCCGAGACGCAGACCGCCACCGGCTCGCTGCCGCCGCTCGACGGCGTCTCCAGCGACGTGGCGCGCCGGGAGTTCAAGTACGACGTCCGGGTCAGTCCGGACTTCAGCTCGGCCTGGCTCCCCACCACCGCGCAGGTCACCCGGATCGCGGCCGGCACCGACTGGCGCTACGACGTGAGCACCCGTGACTTCATCGGCGCACGCGACGACGTGACGACCGCCGACCGCACCTACGACTTCACCGGCGCCCAGCTGACCTACGACGCGCAGTCGATGAACGAGTCGGTCTCGGGCGCCGGGTCGGTGGCCGGCATCTTCACCGACGTGCCGACCAACCTCAACAACGAGATCCGCCGGCAGGCCGCCAGCCTGACCGCCGACGCCCCGACCCGGTTCCAGAAGGCCCAGGTGCTGCAGCAGTGGTTCCGCGAGGACGGCGGCTTCCGCTACGACCTCGGGCAGGTGGAGTCGGCCGGCGGCGGGGGTGCGGACCTGGCCCAGTTCCTCGACGACAAGGTCGGCTACTGCGAGCAGTTCGCCGCCGCCATGGCGATCATGGCGCGGGTCATCGGCATCCCCAGCCGGGTCGCGGTCGGGTTCCTCGAGCCGGAGAAGTCGACCAGCGGCTCGTGGGAGTTCTCCTCGCACGACCTGCACGCCTGGCCGGAGCTCTACTTCCCCGGGTCGGGCTGGGTGCGCTTCGAGCCCACCCCGCAGGCGCGCGCGACCGGCATCCCGGAGTACACCAGCGCCGAGTTCGAGGCCGTCACCGAGGCGCCGTCGCCGAGCGCGAGCAGCTCTACCGAGCTGCTCCCCGAGCGCGGCGAGTCGCCGAGCGCCGACTCGGAGTCGGCCGACGAGGACACCTCGTCGATCCCCTGGGTGCCGGTCCTGGCCGGCCTCCTCGGGCTCGGGCTGCTCGCCCTCGTCCTGCTGACCCCCCGGCTGGTCCGCGGCGCCCGCCGCCGTCGCCGGCTGGCCGGCGACATCGAGGACCTGTGGGTGGAGCTGGCCGACGTCGCACGAGACCTGGGCCACGCCTGGCCCGCGGGCCGCTCACCCCGCCGCGTCGGCGACTGGCTGGGCCGGCAGCTCGCCGCCCCTGCCTCCGACGGCCCGCGCCCCGATCGTCCGCGCCGCGGCCGCGACCAGGCGCCGGAGGCCGCCCACGCCCTCGACCGCCTCGTGGTGGCGCTCGAGCACAGCCGCTACGCCCGCGACCCGGAGACCTTCACCGCCGACCGGTTCGCCGGGGACGCGAGCCTCGTCGAGGAGTCGCTCGCGGCCGGTGTCCCGCCCCGTGACGTACGACGTGCCGCCTGGTGGCCCGCGTCGGTCGTCGGACGGCGTACGTCCTGGCGCCGACCGGGGCGTCCGCCCCGCTCGAGCCGGACCCGCACCGCGACGCCGGACGGCGAGACCACGCGGACGGTCGACGAGCTCGTCGGCTGATCACGCGGGGACGCGGGCGTGTCCCCGGCGCGGCGGTGGCTGAGCCAGGTTCCGTCAGCGCCGGATGTGGCTGGCGCACCGCTCCCTTGGGGACGTGGGTCGTCGCGTCTCGGCAGCACGCGGCGAGACGCGGCTCGGACGGTGGAGCAACGACACCCTCCCGCGGACCGGTGCGGTCCCGCGGGTCAGTGCGGCGGGTGGGTCAGAGGCCGCGCTCGCGGCGGCGGCGCCACCGCTCCTCCATGCGCTCCATGAAGGGGCTGCCGGAGCGCTGGCGGCTCGGGCGGTGCGGACGACCACCGTCGACGACGCCGAGGCCGGACTTGCCGGAGGCACGCACCTTGGGCACCGAGTGCCCCGGGCTGCGGGCGGAGGTCAGCGCGAGGATCGCGCCACCCAGCATCACCACGAAGCCGAGCACGCCGACCACGGTCTGGAGGACGGCGGTGAGGTCGAGCAGGACCGCGACGATGAGCAGGCCGATGCCGACGAGGAGGATGGCGCCGCCCAGGATCATGCGGCGACGAGCCATGCGTTGGAACGACGTGCCACGCAAGGTGGAGGCGAGCTTCGGGTCCTCTTCGACGAGGGCGCGTTCCATCTGCTCGAGCAGTCGCAGTTCTTCCTCGGAGAGCTCCACGGTTCCTCCTCACCTCTTCACTTGCAAGTCTAGGCACGCCGGTGCACCAAGGGTAGGCGTCATGGTGAAAATTCACCCTCACGCAGGGTCCGCAGGCGGGACGGATGTCCAAGGTTGGTCCCAGGACCGGTCGCCGGCCGGTCACATCAGGCTCCCGGGCCGGACCGCCGCCGACCCGAACCGCCTCGTCGCCCGGTCCACCGCGCGGTCGGCCTCGGGCCACCCGCGCTCAGGCTCGCCCAGCACGAGCTGATGGTGGACCGTGTCGCGCGGCACCAGGCCCTCGACGCGCACGCCGACCAGGCGGAGCCGCGCGCGCTGGAGGCCGAGCGCGTCGTAGAGCCGTGTCACCGTGCGGTGGATCTCCACGGTCACGTCGGTGGCCTCGGGCATCGTGCGCGACCGGGTGATCGTCGTGAAGTCGGCGAAGCGCACCTTGAGCGTGATCGTGCGGCCGGCCACCCCGGCGGCACGCATCCGCCCGCCCACCTTGGCGGACAGCCGCAGCAGCTCCCGCACGACGAACTCGCGGTCGTCGGTGTCGCGGGCGAACGTCTCGTCGGCGCCCATCGACCGTTCGGGCTCGTGGTCCCCGGCCCGCGGCACGAGCTCGCTGCGATCGGTGCCCCACGCGAGGTGGTGGAGCTCGCGACCGAGGTGCGCCCCGACCGCACGCTGGAGGGTGCGCAGCGGGGTGTGCGCCACGTCGCCGACGGTGAGCAGGCCGAACCGGTGGAGCAGCGCCTGGGTCTTCTCCCCCACCCCGTAGAGCTCACCGACGTCGAGGGGGTGCAGGAAGGACGTGACCTCGGCGGGCGGGACCACGACCACGCCGTCGGGCTTGGCCCGGCGGCTGGCCAGCTTGGCCACCGACACCGACGCGGCCACGCCGACCGAGCAGGTGATGCCTTGCTCGTCGTGGATGGTCGAGCGCAGCTGCTCGGCGATCTGCCGCGGCGGGCCGAGGCGGCGTGTGGACCCGCGCACGTCGAGGAACGCCTCGTCCAGCGACATCGCCTCGACGACCGGCGTGACCTCGCGGAACGTCTCCATCACCGACGCCGAGACGCTGGTGAAGGTGGCGTAGTCGGGAGCGAGCACCACCACGTGCGGGCAGAGCCGGCGGACGCGGGTCATCGGCAGCGCCGAGCGGATGCCGTAGTGGCGCGCGACGTAGTTGGCGGCCAGCACCACGCCGCGCCCGCTGCCGCCCACCACCACGGGCTCGTCGACGAGGTCGGGACGCTCGCGCAGCGCCACGGACGCGTAGAACGCGTCCATGTCGACGTGGAGGATCGGGGTGTCGGTCACCGGCCGCCGCCCGGGAGTGCGGCGGCACGCGGGGCGCTCCGGCGGACGCGTGGAGGGACCTGCGACCGGTCAGCGACCGGCGAGGACGTGCAGCTGCGTCGCGAGGGGGAGGTATTCCGGGCGGGTGGCGACGGCGCGCTCGAGCTCGAGGAGGGCAGCCGTCGCACCGGGCTCGACGTCGAGGAGGCTGCCGGGCACCAGGTCGGCGAACACCCGGACCGCCTGCACGGACGCCGGCTGCAGGCCGGCCGCGGCGAGCAGGTCGACCACGTCGTCGTGGGTGAAGCGGCGCCCGCCCCGGTGCCCGGACCCGGCCGCCGGGCCTGCGTCGAGCAGCTCGCGGGCGGCCTGGAAGTGTCCGGCCATGGCGCGCGCCACCACGGCGGCGTGACGCTGGGCCACCAGCAGGCTGAGGTGACCACCGGGACGCAGCACCGCGGCGATCGAGGAGAGGGAGGCGGCGGGGTCGTCGACCATCTCCAGGACGCCGTGGCACAGGACGAGGTCGGCCTCGTCGACGAGGTCGCCCAGGTCGGACAGGTCGCCCTGCTGGCCGGTGACGCGGTCGGCCACCCCGCGCTCGCGGGCCCGGCGGTCGAGGGCCGCGAGGGCGTCGGGACTGGGGTCGATGACCTGGACGGTGTGGCCGAGCTCGGCGAGGGGCACCGCGAAACCGCCCGTGCCGCCGCCGATGTCGACGATCCGGACCGGCTCGCCGGGAGTGCCGTCGTCCAGCAGGCGGCGTACGCCCTCCCACACCACGCCGGTGCGGACGGACTGGCGGCGGTCGCTCGCGGAGGGCTGTGCCATGCGGGCAACCCTAGTGGTGCAGCCGTGGGGGGGCCGCTCATCCCGGGCTCCCCGGGCTGCGGTGCCACAGCTTGCGCGCGACGTCGCGGGCGTCGTCGCCGGCGGGCCTGACGTCGGCGTAGGGCGAGAGCTGGAAGCCGCTGGTGTGCACGAGGACCCGGCGCCGGGCCGGCTCGTGGTCGTCCTGCGCCAGCGCCTCGGGGACGCGGGCCAGCTCGGCGCGCACCAGCCCGACGCCCTCCTCGTCGGTGCGACCGCGCTGCCACAGCGCGTGCAGGACCGGCAGCTCCCACGCGCCGGTGGCGCGCACCGAGACACCGCGGCGTCCCGTGCGCCGCAGCTCACCGCGCACCAGCAGCAGCCAGGACGAGAACACGGTGGTGGCGTAGGGGCCCTGCGCGTCCTCGAAGAAGGTGGCGTCGACCGGTCCGGTGCCGTCGTCGAGGGTCAGGAACACCACCCGGCGACCGGACCTGATCGGCGGGGTCTGGGTGGCGACCTTCACCCCCGCCACCAGCAGCTCGGCACGGCTGCGGCGGCGCAGCAGGTCGCGGCTGCGGGTCACCCCGAGCGCGTCGAGGAACGGGTCGTAGGCGGCGACGGCGTGCTGGCTGACGTCGAGGCCGAGGATCTCCAGCTCGGCCCGCATCCGCTCCACGGTCGTCATCTCGGGCAGCCCCGTCGGCTGCTCCCCCGGCTCGCCCGGCTCGTCGCCCAGCCGGAGCGTGAGCTGCACCGAGTCCGCCGCGACCACCGGCCGGGCAGCCCGCGACTGGGCCGCCGCGCGGGCCCAGACCCCGCCGTCGGCGAGGGCGTGCCGCTCGACGGGCCCCGACGCCGCCCGAACGGCGGGGTCGGAGCTGTTGCGCGCTGCCGCGTCCACCGCCGCGGTGGTGGCCGGGAGGGGCGTACGACGGGTGGCCGGTGCGCGACCGCGGGCCCGCGAGGCGCGGTCGATCGAGCGGGCGTGGAGGTCGAGCTCGGCGACCTGGAGCAGCAGGTCGCGCCGGGTCACCCGGCCGCGCCGGGTGACGGCCTGCTCCCCCGACCCGATGCCGTAGACCCCGTCGAACCCGCCCGCCAGCACCAGCCGCTCGAGGATCGGCCGGGACACCCGTGCGCGGTGGAAGAAGTCGGACAGGGAGACGTAGGGGGCGCCGTCGCGGGCCTCCACGATGCGGGCGACCTCCGACTCGCTGATGCCCTTGACGTCGGTGAGGGAGAGCCGGATCGCGTGCCCGCCCCCGGCGGTCGCGCCGGCGCTGGCGTTGGCCCCGACCTCGTCCTCGTCGCCCTGGTCCTCGTGGCCCTCGTCCTCGTCACGCTCGACGACGTAGGTGGACGCGCTCGAGTTGACGTCGAGGCCACGGACGCCGACACCGAACTGGCGGGCGTCGTCGAGGATGAGCCGCTTGGGATACATGCCGGGGTCGTGGGTCAGCACACCGGCCAGGAAGTGGGCCGGCCAGTGGGCCTTGAGCCACGCCGACTGGTAGGTCGGGAGCGCGAAGGCGGCGGCGTGGGCCTTGCAGAACCCGAACGACGCGAAGGCCTTCAGCACCTTCCAGATCTCCTCGACCAGCGACACGTCGTAGCCCCGGGCCAGCGCACGGGGACCGAACCATGCCCTGGTCGCGGCCATCCCGTCGGGATCGCCGAGCGCACGGCGCTTCTCGTCGGCCTCGGCGAAGGAGACGCCGCCGAACCGGGCGATGATCTCGATGACCTGCTCGTGGAACACCACCACGCCACGGGTCGGACCGAGGATGGGCCGCAGGTCGTCGTGGAGGTAGTGGGCGGTCCGCCACCCCTGCTTGACCTCGAGGTAGGGGGTGATCATGTCGCTCTTGACCGGCCCCGGACGGAACAGCGAGATGTCGGTGATGATGTCGTCGAAGCTCTCGATGCCGGACTTGCCGACGAGCTCGCGCTGGCCGGGCGACTCGATCTGGAAGACGCCGAGGGTCCGCGCCGTGCTGATCATGTCGAAGGTCGACGAGTCGTCGAAGGGCACCACCACCTCGTCGTCGAGGTCGATGCGGACGCCGTCGACCCGCTCCACCTCCGCGACCGCGTGCGCCATCGCCGACTGCATCCGGATGCCGAGGACGTCGAGCTTGAGCAGGCCGAGCTCCTCGACGTCGTCCTTGTCGAACTGGCTCATCGGGAAGCCGGCCCAGGACGCCTCGACCGGCGTGCGGTCGAGCAGCGTCGCGTCGGACAGCAGCACGCCGCAGGGGTGGACCGCGATGTGCCGCGGCAGGCCGTCGAGGCGCTCGACGAGGCCGAAGAAGCGGTCGAGGCCGCCGTCGGCGAGGCCGCTGACCCGCAGCTCGGGGAGGTCGCGCAGCGCCATCCGGGCGTCGCGGGCGCGGATGTGGGGGAACGCCTTGGCGATGGCGTCGATCTCGCCCGGCGGCATCCCGAGCGCGGCGCCGACGTCGCGGACGGCGTGGCGGACGCGGTAGGTGTCCATCATCGACACGCACACGCACCGCTCGCCACCGAACCGGTCGAGGATCGCGCGGTAGACCTCCTCGCGCCGGGCGGACTCCACGTCGATGTCGATGTCGGGCAGCGAGGCGCGCAGCGGCGACAGGAACCTCTCCATCAGCAGGCCGTGGCGGATCGGGTCGACGCCGGAGATGCCGAGCAGGTAGTTGACGAGGCTCCCGGCACCCGAGCCGCGCGCCGCCCGCCGCACACCCATCTCGCCGATCAGGTCGGTGACGTCGGCGACGGTGAGGAAGTAGGAGGCGTAGCCCAGCGTGCGGATGGTCTCGAGCTCCTGGTCGAGCCTCGTCCAGATCCGCATCCTCGGCGCGTCGCCGTAGCGCGCGCCGACCGCCGACTCGCAGCGCTGGCGGAGCGCGACGTCGGCGGACGGTGCCGTCGTGTCGGACAGCGCGAGCTCGGGGAAGTGCACCTCACCCAGGCCGAGGTCGGTGCGCGGGTCGAGCGCGCACCTGTCGGCGACCGCTCGGGTCCGCGCGAGCAGCCGCCGGGCCTCCCCGTCACTGTCGTGCCCGAGCCCGGCGAGCCGGCACACCTCCTCGGCGACCTCGTGCATCTGCTTGCCGGACTTGAGGAAGCCCTCGGCGTTGCCCCGGCCGGCGTCGGGGCCGATGTCGCGCAGGCTGGCCGAGCCGAGGGGGACGAGCCGGCGGGCGGCGTCGAGGACGTCGACGGTCGGGGCGTCGAGCCGGTCGGCGTAGCGCACGGCGTTGGTCAGCACCGTGGTGAGGCCGGCGGTGCGGGCGATGCCGGCCATCCGGGCCGCGTGGGGGGACGAGCCCGGTCCCCACGCTCCCTGCCGGCCACCGAGCCGGTGGGAGACGAGCTCGACGACGAGGTTCTCCCGGGCGACGACCTCGAGCCAGGGAGCGAGCGCGGCGAGCCCGAGGTCGTCACGGCGCCGGGTCGCGGCGACTCCCAGCTCCGAGGACGGACCCAGCAGGACGAGCACGTCACCGCCGGCGAGGTGGGGAGCCAGCACGTCGAGGGTGGCGACCGGACGGCCGCGCTCCCCCGACAGGTGCACCGCGGAGACCATCCGGCAGAGCGCGGACCAGCCGGCCCGCCCGCTGGCGAGGAACGTCACCCGGGCGCTGCCACCCTGCTGGGAGGAGGGGTCGCGCAGCGCGCCGCCACGCACGGGCGTACGCCGCGGGGCCGGTCGACCCGCGCCTGCGGGACCGGGGCGGGTCGGCGCGACCGCGAGGTCGACACCCAGCACCGGGCGGATGCCGGCCGACTCGGCGGCGCGGACGAACTTCACCGCGCCGTAGGTGCCGTCGCGGTCGGTGAGCGCGAGCGTGTCCATCTCCTGCTCCGCGGCCCGCTCCACCAGGACGTGCGGGTGCGAGGCGCCGTACTGGAGGGAGTAGCCGGAAGCGACGTGGAGGTGGACGAACGGGTCAGGCGACACTGGCGTGCGGCACCAGGCCCAGCGCCTGCTCGACCACCGCCAGGAACCGGTCGGAGTCGCGGACCAGGTCGTCGGCCTCGCGCTCGGTGACGGCGCGCGTGGACCCGGCCTCGGCGGCGGCCCGCTTGGCGGCGCCGGCGGCGAAGAAGCTCGCCCACTCGGACAGCTCAGGAGCGACCTCGGCCAGCAGCACCCACGCGTTCTTCTGCCGCCGACCGCGCGGTGCCGGCCGGGCACGCGCCGCGAGCAGCGCCGCCGCGGCGCACAGCGCCGCGACGTGGGCGCAGGCGTAGCGGGTGGGCACGTCGCGTGCGGTGATCGCGTCGTGCAGCGAGGTCGCCGACCGCTGCAGGTAGTGGTGGGCGGTGGCCGGGAGCAGGTGGGGAGTCATCACGTCGCTCCCCTCAGTCCAGGCAGCCGACGAGCTGCCAGCGCCCGTCGGTCCAGTCGAAGGACAGGTCGAAGACGCCGTAGGTCTCCTGCTCGCCGCGGCCGGCCTCCACCCGCCAGAGCTCGCGCTCGGCCACCAGGTCGGCCACCGGGTCGGCCACCGGGTCGGCCACCGCACCGTCGTCGGCCCGCCCCTGCCACCACGGGCCGGTCTCCACCCAGTGGGCGACGATCGCCCGCACCTTCCACAACCGCCCGCGCCACAGGAACTGGTCGGGGTCCTCCGCCTCGCCTCGTCGCACCTCGACGGGGTCGTCGTACTGCCTCATCGCGCCTCCTCGACACATCCGTCGACCCCGGGGTTGACCCGGGCGGAGGTGGGGGTCGAGGTCACCGCCACCCGGGTCGCATCGAACACGTGTTCGAACAACCAGAACGGTACTACCCCCCACCGACAACGCGTCAAGGCCCGTCCACCGATCCGGCGGACGCGGCGCCGATCGGTCAGTCGTCGCGCAGGTGGGACGTGGTCTCGCGCTGCCAGAGGAAGAAGACCAGGGCGAGGCCCTCGACGATGACCAGCGCGGAGAGCACCACGAAGATCACCGGCAGGTGCGCGTCGAGGCAGACGGCGCCGACGAGGACGCCGACGCCGGCGGTGGCGGCGAGGACCGGCCGGGTCCAGGCGTGCCCGCCGAGGAAGAACGAGCCGAGGACCAGCGCGAGCAGGGCGAAGCCGACGAACGCCACCACCGACAGCGCGACGAAGCCGGGCACGATCGGGCTCTCGCGCAGCTGCTCGATCCCACCCTGGGCGAGGATGTCCTGGGCCGACGGGTTGCCCTCCGCCCAGCCGAGGACCACCTCGTCGCGCATCCACCAGATCAGCAGGGTGATCACGCCGGAGGTGGCCACGATCAGGCCCAGCGCTCGCACGCTGTTGAGCACAGGTCCGGGCAGGTCGCGCGCCATCTGATGTCCCCCTGGGCAGTCGTCGTCGTCGCTAGGCTCGCATCATGTCGATCGAGCACGCATCCGTCGCCTCATTCCGAGGCGAGCTCTCCCGGCGCGGCGGCACCGGTGACGTGGTCATCCTGCCCGACAGCGCCCACACCGCGGCACTCGCCGCGGCGGCCCTCGGCTGCGAGGTCGGCGCCATCGCCAACAGCCTCCTCTTCGACGCCGACGGCGAGCCGGTGCTGATCCTCACCTCGGGCGCCCACCGCGTGGACACCGGGGCGGTCGCGGCGCGCATCGGCGTGGGTCGCCTCAGGAGGGCCGACCCCGACTTCGTGCGCCGCCACACCGGCCAGGTGATCGGCGGCGTCTCCCCCATCGACCACCCCGCCCCGATCCGCACGTGGATCGACCCGTGGCTGCGACAGCACGACGTGGTGTGGGCGGCGGCCGGGCACCCGGCGGCCGTGTTCTCCTCGACCTACGACGAGCTGGTCGCGATGACGGGCGCCGTCGAGGTCGAGGTGGAGCCCGAGGTGCAGTCCGAGGTCGACGAGCCGTGACGTCGGACGAGGCTGGCAGGATCGACGCGTGGACGCCCTCGCACTGACCTTCTCCAGCGGGTGGGCGAGCGGCATCAACGCCTACCTCGTCGTCCTGGTGCTGGGCCTCGCCGACCGCTTCGGCACCGTCGCAGACATCCCCGACGTGCTGGGCCGGTGGGACGTCCTCGCCGTGGCCGGATTCCTCTTCACGATGGAGTTCGTCGCGGACAAGATCCCCTACATCGACTCGACGTGGGACGCGTTCTCCACCGCGATCCGACCCACCGCCGGTGCCGTGATCGGCATCCTGCTCGCCGGTGACGCGTCCTCGCTCGACCAGGCCGTGCTCGGCGTCGTCGGCGGCGGCACCGCGCTGCTCAGCCACCTCGCCAAGGCCGGCGGCCGGCTCGCGATCAACTCCTCCCCCGAGCCGGTGACCAACGTCGTCGCCAGCCTCACCGAGGACGCCGCCGTGCTCGGCGTCGTGTGGTTCTCCCTCGAGCACCCGCAGGCGGCCGCGGCCATCGCCGGGGTGCTGCTGCTCGTCGGGCTGGTCCTGCTGGTCGTCCTCACCCGACTGGTCCGACGGGGTTGGCGCCGGTGGAAGAGGAAGGACCCGGTGCACCCCACCGCCTGACCGCGACCGGGTCCTAGGGTTCCCCCGTGGCTCGTGTCGTGGTGATCGGTGGCGGCTTCGGCGGCATGGCCGCCGCGGCCCGGCTCGCCAAGCTCGGCCACGAGGTCACCCTCCTCGAGCGCTCGGCCCGGCTCGGTGGCGCCCTGACGACCCTCGAGGTCGACGGCTTCGCGTGGGACGCCGGACCGAGCAGCACGCTGCTCCCGGCCGTCGTTCGCGACCTCTTCCGCAAGTCCGGGCGTCCGCTCGAGCGCGAGGTCGACCTCCAGCCGCTCGACCCGGTGCGCGAGCACCGGTTCGCCGACGGGTCGTCCGTGCGGCTGCCCGGCGGGTCGCGCGCGGCGCAGCTCGCGGCGTTCGAGCAGCTGGGACCGGGCCTCGGACAGCAGTGGGTCGACCACGTCGCGTCGTACGGCGAGACGTGGGAGCTGCTGCGCAAGGAGTGGTTCGAGCGCCCCTTCGACGACGACGTCGCACCACGCGAGCTGATCGCCCTGCTCGACCGCCGCGAGTCCCTGCACAAGAGGCTCCGTCGGGCGTTCCGCGACGAGCGGCTGCGGTTGGTGGCGGGGCACCGGCTGGTGATGGACGGCCACGCGCTGCGCGACGTGCCCGTCCTCGCCGGCGTCGACGTCTACCTCGAGCAGCGGTTCGGCGCGTGGACCGTGCCCGGTGGGCTCGCCGCGCTGGGCACGGCCATGGCCGACCGGCTCGCGCTCCGCGGCGTCACCGTGCTCACCGGCACGGACGCGACCGACCTGGTCGTGCGCGCGGGCCGGGTCGCCGCGGTGCGGACCCGGCAGGACGGGGTCCGGGCGGAGGTCGACGCCGACCACGCGGTCGTCGCGATCGACCCGCGACGGCTCCCGGCGCTCGCGCCCTACGTCCGGCGCACGACGCCGGCCATGCCTCCCGCGGTCAGCCACGTCGGGCTCGACGGCGACGTGCCCGACCTGCCCCACGAGGTCGTCCTGCACGGCGACCCGCTCCTCGTGGTCCGGACCGGCGGGCGCGCGCCCGCCGGCGGTGCCGCCTGGACGGTGCTGGCCCGCGGCACGGTCACCGAGGACGTGCTGACCGGGCTCGCCCGCCACGGCCTCGACGTCCGCGAGCGGGTCGTCGCGCGCGTCGACCGCAGCCCGGACGAGCTCGTGGAGGCCTGGGGCGGTTCGCCGTACGGCATGCTGTGGCAGGGGCCGCGGACCGCCCGCACCCGACTGGGACCACGCACGCCGATCGCAGGCGTGCTGGCCGCGGGCGCCCACGCGACGACGGGCTCGGGGCTGCCGTTCGCCGGGCTCAGCGCGGCCCTCGTCGCCGACCTGGTGGGGCGCGCCTGAGTCAGTGGGCGAGCTCCCACACCACGGTCACCGTCGTCGTCACCGTCGCCTCGCCGGGCTCGAGGCCGCCCGCCTGGTCGCGGGCCAGCGCCAGCTTCGCCACCGGGGACGGCCCGTGGCCGCCGTCGGCCTCGACGATCGTCTGCACCGCCCCGAGCCCGGCGCCGGCCATCCGGGCGAGCTGGGCGGCGCGGTCGCGCGCGTCGTGGAACGCCGCCTCGCGGGCCTTGGCCCCGGCACCGTGGTCCTCGGTGACCTCGAGGCCCACGCTGTCGATCGCGAGCCGGTCACCGACCTCGTCGGCGAGCGCAGCCAGCATCGCGCCCGCGGCGGCGAGGTCGGCGCACGCGATGGCGTAGGAGTGGCGCGCCTCGAAGCCGGCCTCGCGGCCCTCGTGGTCGCGGGCCGGCCAGACGGTGATGCCGGTCGAGGCGGTCCGTCGCACGTCGGTGTGCCGCAGGGCGACCTCGACCACCGACGCGGCGGCGGCCGTCATGACCGAGAAGGCCTCCGCGACGCCGCTGCCACGCCCGACCGCCGCGAGCCGGACGACCGCGGAGTCCGGAGCGACGCTGGCGGTGCCGGTCCCGGTCACGGTGACGGTCTGCATGCCCTCACCGTAGTGGGCCCGGCGGGACCGGCCGGTCAGGCGGTGATGCAGAGGTTGGCGAAGATCTCCCGCGTCGCCCTCGAGCGGTTGAGCGTGTAGAAGTGCAGGCCCGGTGCGCCCGCGTCGAGCAGCGCCTCGCACAGCTCGGTCGCGATGGCGATGCCCTCGGTGCGCAGCCGCTGCGGGTCGTCGGCGAGCGGCGCCAGCCGGTCGGCGACCTCCTGCGGGAGCTGGCGACGCGAGAGCTCGACCATCCGCTCCATCGAGCGGAGGTTGAGGATCGGCATGATGCCCGGGATGATCGGCAGGTCCGCGCCGACCGCCCGCGCCCGCTCGACCAGCCCGACGTAGTCGGAGGCGCGGAGCACCATCTCGGTCACGGCGAACTCGGCGCCCGCGTCGTACTTGGCCTTGAGCACCCGTGCGTCCGCGTCAAGGTCCGCGGCGTCGACGTGGCCCTCCGGGAAGGCCGCGACGCCGATCCGCATGTCGGGGCGCCGGCGGATCAGCGCGACCAGCTCGTCGGCGTACGTCAGGCCGCCCTCGGTCGGGGTCCACGGCGTCCCCGGGCCGCCCGGCGGGTCGCCGCGCAGCGCCATCACGTGCCGTACGCCGGCCTCGCTGAGCTCGTCGAGGATGGCGCCGATCTCGTCGGTGGTGTGGCCCACGCAGGTCAGGTGCGCCACTGGCAGCATGCTCGTCTCCCGGGCGATGCGCTCGGTGATCGCGACCGTGCGGTCGCGCGTGGTGCCGCCGGCGCCGTAGGTCACCGAGACGAACGTCGGCCCGAAGGGCTCGAGCTCGGTGATCGCCTGCCACAGCTGCTGCTCCCCCGCCTCGTCCTTGGGCGGGAAGAACTCGAAGGAGAAGGACCTGTCGCCACGCTCCAGGAGCTCGCGCATGCTCAGGTCCCGTCCGTGCGTCATGCGCAACAGCCTACGGACGACCGGAATGCGTCGGGCACCTGTCCCACTGTCTAGGCTGCTCGCGTGACGACCTGGGACCCCGCCGCCTTCCGCGACCAGGTCCAGCAGGTGCTCGACGACTTCCTCGCCGCGCGCGAGGCCGAGCTCGCGCCCCTCGGGCCCGACGCCGGCCGGCTCGTCGCGGAGGCCCGCACCGCGGTCCGTGGCGGCAAGCGGTTCCGGGCGTCGTTCTGCCACTGGGGCTACCGGGCGATCCGGCCGGAGGTCGCCGACCCGGCCGCCCTCGCCCGCGCGTGCGCCTCGCTGGAGGTGCTGCACGCCAGCGCCCTGGTGCACGACGACTACATGGACGCCTCCGACACCCGGCGCGGCCGCCCCGCCACCCACCGGACCTTCGAGGCCGAGCACCGGGCGGCGGGCTGGCGCGGCGCCCCCGAGCAGTACGGCGCCGCGGCGGCCATCCTGCTCGGCGACCTCCTCCTCGGCTGGGCCGGCGACATGCTGCGCGGCAGCGGCTTCGGCACCCAGGAGACGGCGGCCGGCCTCGCCCTGTTCGAGCAGTGCCGCAGCGAGGTGATCGCGGGTCAGTTCCTCGACGTGTCCGTGCAGGCGCGCGGGCGCGCCGACGTCGACACCGCCATGACGGTGCTGCGCTACAAGTCCGCGAAGTACTCCATCGAGCGTCCTCTCCACATCGGGGCGGGGCTCGCCGGCGCCACGGCCGACCAGATCGAGCAGCTCACCCGCTTCGGACTGCCCCTCGGCGAGGCCTTCCAGCTCCGTGACGACCTGCTCGGGGTCTTCGGCGACCCCGAGGAGACCGGCAAGCCGGCCGGCGACGACCTGGTGGAGGGCAAGCGGACGGTCCTCGTCGCGCTCGCCCTCGACGCGGCCCCGCCGGCCGCCGCCCGTCGCCTCGACGGCGCACTCGGTACGCCGCTCGGCCCCGCCGACGTCGACGAGCTGCGCGGCATCATCGAGGACTCGGGCGCCCGCGCCCAGGTCGAGGACGTCATCGGGGCGCTCGCCGACCGTGCGGTGGCTGCCCTGCAGCCGGCCGACGTCGACGACCACGCCCGCGTCGTGCTGACCGAGCTCGCCGCCGCCGCCACGCAGCGGACGCTCTGACCGCTGCCCGTCCCGGGCCGCGGGGGTGGCGGCCCTCAGTCCAGGCTGGGGACCCCGGGCACGACCGGGCCCTCGCCGCGCAGCAGCACCGCGAAGGGGATGCCGCGATCGGCGTGGACCCGGGAGCCGAGCACGCTGAGCGCGATGCTGAAGGCCTTCTCGTCCGAGCGAGCCAGGGTGGCCCACCCGTCCCAGAGCAGCACCACGCCGTCGTGACCGGTGCCGACGTCGTGGAGGCAGTCGGCGAGCGCGTCGAAGTTCTGGCCGTAGTGGTCCGGGAAGTCGAGCGCCTCCCCGACGGCGGCGAGGAACGCCGGCTTGGTGTCGGCGCCGGTCCAGCCGTCGACGTGCCCGAACCCCCAGCCGGCGTGCTCGACGGTGTGGCGGACGTCCTCGGGGTCGAAGGCGGCGTGCCACAGGTAGAGGTCAGGCGCCTCGCGCCCCGCGAGCAGCGCTGCCAGGCCGCTCACGGCGAGCCTGCGATGCGCGAGAAGGACCGGTAGTGGTCGGCGGTCCAGTAGAGCTCGCCGCCCTGACCGGCCACGATGCGTCGGGCGCCGCGGTCTGACGAGCCGGGCGTGGGCACGGTGAACTCGCGGTAGTAGCCCCGCGCCCGGTCGGGCAGCAGCTCCTCGCGGTTCTCGAACGTCACCCCGTCGCGGTCCTCGGGGAACGGTGGCCCGTCCGCGATCGCCTCGACGGTGCGAGCCGCCTCGGGCGGCAGGTCGTCGAGCCGCACCACCGGGAGGCCGCTCCCGGGGTCGGTACCTCCCGACGCGGACGGCGGTGGGGTCGCCGGGAAGTTCGTGGAGTCCCTCGTGGGGGTGGCGGTCACCTCGTGGGTCGGTGAGGAGAAGTCCGGCTCCGAGGCCCGCTCCGACGTCGCGTCCTCCGCGCCCGCTCCCGAGTCGGTGCCGTCCCGGTCGGCGGGGATGAACATCGACACCAGCAGGATGGCCGCGGCGACCAGCAGCACCAGCCACCGGTAGCGCCGCCGTCCCGCCGACGCGGCCATCAGTACTCCAGCACCTGCGCGCGCCGCTTGACCTCGCTGCCGCGGTTCTCTCGCAGCGCGTCGATCGGGCGGCCGGGGAGGTCGTCGTCGGTGAAGAGCCAGGCGATGCACTCACGGTCGTCGAACCGGTGGTCGTGCAGCAGGGTCAGCAGCCCCGGCAGGCCCTTGACCACGAGGCCGTCGTGGATGAACTCGGCCGGCACGCGCGGCCCGGCGCCGGGCCAGGGGACGGCGGCGGCCAGCTCGTGCTCGCGGATCATGGTGCGGACCTTGCCGGGCGTCACGCCGAGCAGCTGGGCGACCTCGCTCCAGTCGAGCCACTCCGGCACGAGGGCCGCCAGGTCACGGTCGGCCAGGGGTACGTCACTCATGCGCGAAGCCTAGGTGAGGCGGCCCGGGAGGCGGGAGTTGTGGGCGCGGCGGGCGCCGCCTAGCGTGTGGCGGATGCACCCCTTCCGCTCCGTGCTCGCCGCGGCCCTGGTCGGCCTGATGGCGCTCACGCTCTCCCCCGTCGCCTCCCCCGCGTCGGCCGACCACCACAACGGCGCCGCACCGGGTCCCATCCACGCCGGCAACACCTTCGGCTGGTACCAGCACGGGGTGTTCCGCCAAGAGTTCATCGGCCCCAAGCCGGGCTACTGGAAGAAGTCCGGCCGCGGGATCGTACGGACGCAGAACGGCATGCTCACCCTGATGACCACCCGCAAGGGCAGCGTCGCGGCCACGCTCGACCTCCCCGGCCACACCTACGGCCGCTGGGAGATCCGGATGCGCGCGCGCCGCATGGACAAGACGCAGGGCGGCAAGGACTACAAGGTGGTCACCGAGCTGGTCCCGGCCGGCAGCCGCGACCAGCACTGCGGCGGGCGCGACATCGGGGTCCAGAACTTCACGGTGGGCACCAACACGGTGAAGTCCTACGTCCACACGCTGCCCAACAGCTCCTACCGCGGCTTCCACGGCCGCCATCTCAAGAACGACCGCTGGCACACCTACGCCGTCGAGGTCGCCGAGGACCACATCTCGTGGTTCGTCGACGCGCACGTCATCAACACCGAGCGCCGTCCCGAGGCCCTCGACCCGGTGCGCCGCCAGCTCAGGTTCGAGCTGCGTGCCCGCGACGGCGCCACGATGCACCCGGCCCGGATGCAGATGGACTGGATGCGCTACTGGACGATGCGTGCCCCCAACGAGCGCTCGATCAAGGCACCGCCGTTCGAGCTGAGCTCGTTCCCCGCCGCCTGCTGACCCGCCTGCTGACCCGCCTCCCGGCCCTCCGCCCGGGCAGCGCCCGACCCGCCCGGCCGGCGCCCGGACACGCCCGTGCGGAGCCGGGTCGGTAACGTCGAGTGCTCGTTCGCGCGCTTCCCTCCCGGGTCCCCGGACCCGGGCGCAGCGGACGAGCAAGGAGAGCAGCCGTGCCCCGACCCGACCGCACCCCGACCCGCAGGATCGCCCGGAGCCGCCCGGGCACGACCCTGGCGAACCTCGTGCTCGGCCTCGCGGTGACCTGTGGCTCGCTCGGGGTCGCCGCACCGGCCCGCGCGGACCACGACCGCCTGCCTGCCGGCCGCACCCCGGTCCCGTACGTCGTCCAGCCAGGCGACACCGCCTCCGGACTGGCCGTCAGGTTCCACGCGTGGACCCGAGAGATCCTCGCCCACAACCACCTCGGCAGCGCCGGGCGCATGCGGGTGGGGCAGGAGATCGTGATCCCGGTCGTGCGGACAAGCGGGTCGCCGGGTGACGACCGTGCCGACGCGGCGTGGCAGCACCCCGAGGGCGACCGGGAGAAGGTGCGCCGGGTGATCGCCGGGGCCGCACGCCGTCACGACGTCGACCCGCACCTGGCGCTGGCCGTGGCCTGGCAGGAGTCGGGGTGGCAGATGGACGTGGTGTCGCACGCGTGTGCGATCGGCGCCATGCAGGTCCTGGCCGCCACGGGTCGCTGGATGGAGCACTACGCCGGCAGGCCGCTCGACCTGCGCCGCCTCGGCGACAACGCGAAGGCCGGGGTCCTGCTGCTCCGCGTGCTCGCGACCCACACCGAGCGCCGCGCGCACACGATCGGCGCCTACTACCAGGGCCTCGGCGCGGTGCGCCGCCACGGCCTCTACGACGAGACCCGCACGTACGTCCGCAACGTCGAGGCCATCAAGCGCCGCCTCGAGGACGGCCGGCCACCTGCGTGAGCCTCCGCGCCGCGGCCCCGCTCGGCAGGCGAGGGACGCCACGCCACGCCGGAGCCCGCGCGTCGGCGTGGCCGCACGCGGCCCTTCCGTACGATGGTCGCGCCGGATCCTTCCCCGTCCGGCGTTGGAGGTCGATCAGTGGAGCCATCCGAGCACGCCCGCGCAGCCGCGCCCGGCGTGTCTGGCGACCCCTTGGTCGGACGGCTGCTGGACCGTCGCTACCGCATCCTCTCCCGGGTGGCCCGCGGCGGCATGGCCAGTGTCTACGAGGCCACCGACACCCGCCTCGACCGGACGGTCGCGGTGAAGGTGATGCACCCCGGCCTCGGCGACGACCAGGCGTTCGCGGAGCGGTTCGTGCGCGAGGCCCGCGCCGCGGCCCGCCTCAACCACCCCCACGTGGTGGGTGTCTACGACCAGGGCGACGACACCGCCGACGGCACCGACACCGTCTTCCTGGTCATGGAGTACGTGCCCGGCCACACGCTGCGCGACGTGATCCGCAAGGAGGCGCCGATGCCTCCCACCCGGGCGCTCGCGCTGCTGGAGCCGGTCGTCTCGGCGCTCGCCGCCGCCCACCGCGCCGGGCTGGTGCACCGCGACGTGAAGCCCGAGAACGTCCTCATCGCCGACGAGGCGCACGGCGGCCGGGTGAAGGTGGCCGACTTCGGCCTGGCCAAGGCGGTCAGCGCCGACACCCAGCACACCGCCACCGGCGGGGTGCTGATCGGCACCGTGTCCTACCTCGCTCCCGAGCTCGTGGTCGACGGCAGGGCGGACGCCCGCGCCGACGTCTACGCCGCCGGTGTCGTGCTCCACGAGCTGCTGACCGGCAAGAAGCCGCACGAGGGAGAGTCGCCGATCCAGGTGGCCTACCGCCACGTGCACCACGACGTCCCCATGCCGTCGGTGCTGCAGCCCGACATCCCCGACTACGTCGACGCGCTCGTCGCCCGCGCCACCTCGCGCGACCGCGACCAGCGCCCCGCCGACGCGACGGTGCTGCTGCACCACCTGCACCGCGTCGAGCAGGCGCTGCGCGACGGACTCGCGTCGGACCCGGACCTCGCCACCGACCTCCTCCCCCGCCGGGTCCCCGGCGACGACGGCACGGGCACCGCCGGCGACACCCGCAACGACACCACGCCCGAGCCGTTCGACGCCGGCGCGCTGGCCCTGCTCACCGAGGTCGACCCGCGCGACTCCGGGCTCGTCGCCGACGGCAGCCCGGACCGGACGACCGCCCTCGAGCGTCACCTCGTGCCCTCGACGGGTCCCGCGCCGGCTCCGATGACCGAGCCGATGACGACCACGCCGCGCCCGGACGGCACGGGGTCCGTCGAGCCGGCGACCACCGCGCTGCCCGCGAGCGCCGACGCGCCGCGTCGTCCGGGCCCCGCTCCGGGGCGGGCGCCCTCGAAGGTCGCCCCCGTCGCCACGACCGCGAGGCGCCGCTCCCGGAAGGGTCCGATCGCGTTCGTGCTCGCCGTCCTGCTGGTGGCCGGGATCGGCGCGGGCGCCTGGTGGTTCGGCTGGGAGCGTTACACGACCACGCCCGGCGTCCTGTCGGTCGACGAGGCCACGGCGACCGCGGAGCTCGAGTCCGCCGGCCTGGAGGCCGAGGTCGGCGAGCCGGCGTACTCCGAGAACCTCGCCGCCGGGCTGGTCATCTCGACCGACCCCGGTCCCGGCGACCGGGTCCTCGACGGCGGCACCGTCACCCTGGTCCTCTCCCTCGGCCCGGAGCGCTACGGCGTGCCTGACCTGGCCGGGCAGACCGAGGACCAGGCGCAGGACGCGCTGGCCGCGACCAACCTCGACTTCGGCGAGAGCGTCGGCCGGTGGAGCGAGACCGTGCCCGAGGGACAGGTCATCCGCACCTCGCCGAAGGTGGGCACGGTCCTCAAGCCGGGCGCCACCGTCGACCTGGTGCTGAGTCGCGGTCGCAAGCCGATCGAGGTCAAGGACTGGACCGGCCGGTCGTTCGACGCCGCCCGGACGGCGCTGGAGAAGCGCAGGCTCGAGGTGAGCGTGGCCGGCGAGGAGTACAGCGACACCGTCCCCGAGGGCACCGTCATCTCGCAGGACCCCGCGACCGGCACGCTGTTCCGCGGCGACACGGTGTCGTTCGTGGTCTCGCTGGGACCGGAGCTGGTCGAGGTGCCGCGGCTCGAGGCGATGGGCGTCGAGGCGGCCACGGACGTGCTCGAGGACCTCGGCTTCGAGGTCGAGACCGAGCAGGCCCAGATCTACCTCGGCCTGGGCTACGTCTCGAGCTCGGACCCCGGTGAGGGCGAGCGCGTGCCCAAGGGATCCACGATCACGTTGTTCGTCGTCTGAGGTCCTAGCCTGTCGGCGTGCACGCCGAGCAGACCCGTCGTACGACCCTGCTGGCCAGTGCCGCACTCCTCGCCATCGCGGCCTGCTGGGGCAGCACGTTCTTCCTCATCAAGGACCTGCTCGAGCGGGTGCCGACGCTCGACTTCCTCGCCGTGCGCTTCACCATCGCCTCCGTGGTGCTCCTGGTCGTGGCGCCACGGGCGCTGGGCCGGCTCTCCCCCGAGGTGCGCACGCACGCCGCCGTCCTCGGCCTGCTCTACGGCGTGGCGCAGATCCTGCAGACGGCCGGCCTGGCGCACACCCCGGCGAGCGTCAGCGGCTTCGTCACCGGCCTCTACGTCGTCTTCACGCCGCTGCTCGCGGCCGTGATCCTCAAGACCCGCATCCCGCCCGTCACCTGGGCCGCCGTGGTGCTGGCGACCGTCGGGCTCGGCGTCCTGGCGCTCGACGGCTTCAGCATCGGCTACGGCGAGCTGATCACGCTGACCTCGGCCGTGCTCTACGCCCTGCACATCGTGGGGCTGGGCGCCTGGTCGCGTCCGCAGGACGCCCTGGGCATGACCATCCTGCAGATGATCGTCATCGCGACGGTCTGCACGGTCGCGACCGCCCACGACGGCATCGTCCTGCCCGACCGCACGTCGGACTGGCTGTCCGTGCTCTACATGGCCGTCGTGGTCGCGGCGCTCGGCCTCTTCGCGCAGACCTGGGCGCAGGCCCACCTGCCGCCGACCCGCAGCGCGATCCTGATGAGCATGGAGCCGGTGTTCGCCTCCTTCTTCGCCGTCTGGCTCGGCGGCGAGAGCCTGACCACCCGGTTGCTGCTCGGCGGGTCGATGGTCCTCGTCGCGATGCTCACCGTCGAGCTCGCGCCACGCCGCGTCGTCGAGGGCGAGGTCACGCACATCGCCGTCTGACCCGCACGCGACGCCTCTCGGGCGACCTCGCAGCGTCCACCGCCCGTCGACCCTGTCCCTGGGAAGGAGGCACGCCGTGGGCGCGTCCCCCTATCGTGGGCGCGTGGACAGGTGCGTGGCGTGCGGGGCGGAGCTGGGCGTGGGCCGGTTCTGCCTCAACTGCGGCCACCGCATCGGCGCCCCCGCACCAGTGCGCCAGGAGGCGCCTCCGGTCGCGGCGCCCGTCGCCGCGCCGACGGCCGCAGCGGTCGTCGAGCCCGCTACCCGAGCGGACGAGGCACCGGCCGCGCCGACGCCCGACCCGACCACCGAGCCGACCACCGAGTCGGCCACCGATCACACCCCGGAGCCGAGCACCTCGGCACCGACCCCTCCGGAGGCGACCACCGTGATGCCCGTGCAGGCCGCCGACCCCACCCCGGTCCCGCCGGTCACCGCCCCAGGACCCGCGCCCGCGCGCCGGGCGTCGGAGTGGGACCCGCGCGTCGAGCTGCTCCCCTACGAGGAGGTGGACGACCTCGACGCCGACGCCCCGCTCCGCGGACGCGCCTGGATCGCCTGGGTCGTCGGTGCGGTGGTGCTGCTCGCGCTGGTGTTCGTGCTGCTCCGGGTCCTCGGCACCGACGGCGACGACACCGCCTCCGACCCGACGACGGAGGAGACGTCAGCGGGCAGTGCCGCCGAGCGTCCGCAGGAGTCCGCGTCCGAGGGCGAGGCGCCGGACGAGGGACCGACGGGTGTCGGCGAGCGCCTCGACCTGGCACGCGGGGCCACCTTCGAGGTGCCCGGCACCGGTCCCCCGACGACCGACTTCGACGGCAACCTGGTGGCCTACGAAGCCAGCCAGATGGGCGACGGCGACCCGAGCACCACCTGGCGCACCGCCGGCGACGCCACCGGCCAGGCCGTGACGGTGACCCTCACCGAGCCCGGCGTGGTGTCGCGAGTGGGGCTCGTCAACGGCTACGCCAAGCAGGTCGCCGGCGTCGACTGGTACCCCAACAACCGCCGCATCCTCGCCGTCACCTGGACCTTCGACGACGGCACCTCCGTCGACCAGACCTTCGCCGAGCGACCCGGGCTGCAGACGCTCAAGGTCCCGCCGGTGGAGACGGGCACCGTCACGATCACCATCGGCTCCGTGACCCCGCCGGGCAGCGGCAACCTCGGGCGCGACTACACCGCGATCAGCGAGGTGTCGGTCATCGGCCGGCGAGCCGGCTGAGCACGGCCGCCGCCCGCTGGGCGTCGGCCTCGGTGAGGTCGAGGTGCGTCACCAGGCGTACGGTCCGCGGACCCACCGCGGCGATCCGGACGCCCTCCTCGGCCGCTGCCGCCACGAACGCCGCCGCGTCGGGGCGCTCGACGACGACGATGTTGGTGTCGATCGTCGCCGGGTCGAGGCCCAGGGCCTCGCCCAGCAGCCGCGCGTGCCCGTGGTCCTCGGCGAGCCGCTCGACGTGGTGGTCGAGGGCGTACGCCCCCGCCGCGGCCAGGACGCCGACCTGCCGCATCCCGCCGCCCATCCGCTTGCGGCGCACCCGGGCCTCGGCCACGGCGTCCGCCGAGCCGACCATCAGCGAGCCGATGGGCGCACCCAGGCCCTTGGACAGGCACACCGCGAGGACGTCGGCGATGCGCCCGTAGTCGGCGAGCGGGGTGCCGGTGGCGACGTGGGCGTTCCACAGCCGGGCGCCGTCGAGGTGGATCCGGGTGCCCGTGCCGTCGGCCCACGCGCGCAGGGCCCGGAGGTCCTCGAGCGGCAGCACCGCGCCGCCGGCGAAGTTGTGCGTGTTCTCCACCGACACCGCGGCGGTCCGGACGAAGAAGGGGCCCATGTCGGGCGCGTGGAGGGACTCGACCGCGGCCAGGTCGACCTGCCCGCGGGGGTGGGTCCAGGTGCGCATGGTGATGCCGCTGATCGCCCCGTGCGCGCCCAGCTCGGCGCGGGCGATGTGCGCGGAGGACTCGCAGAGCACCTCCTCGCCGGGGGCGACGAGGGACGCGACCGCCAGCACGTTGGCCATCGACCCGGTGGGCGTGAACAGCGCGTCCTCGTGGCCGAACATGTCCGCGACGCGCTCCTGCAGGGCGGTGACCGTCGGGTCCTCGCCGTAGACGTCGTCGCCCACCTCGGCGCGGGCCATCGCCTCGCGCATCGCGTCGGTCGGCCGGGTGAGGGTGTCGGAGCGCAGGTCGATCACGGGGCGAACCTACCCGGCGTCGCCGGCGTGCCGGGCAGCGGTGCGTGAGCCAGGTTCTGCCACCCGAAAAGGTGCCTCACTCACCGCTCGGGCGGTGCTCAGGCCTTGCGCAGCATCTCCGCGACGAGGAACGACAGCTCGAGAGACTGCACCCGGTTGAGGCGCGGGTCGCAGACCGACTCGTAGCGGTTGGCCAGGCCGGCCTCGTCGATCTCCTCACCGCCGCCGATGCACTCGGTGACGTCGTCGCCGGTGAGCTCGACGTGCACGCCACCGGGCCACGTGCCGAGGCTGCGGTGGACGTCGAAGAAGCCCTGCACCTCCTCGATCACGTCGTCGAAGCGGCGGGTCTTGTAGCCCGACGAGGCCTCGAACGTGTTGCCGTGCATCGGGTCGCAGACCCACGCCACGTTGAGGCCCTCGGCGCTGACCTTCTCCACGAGGGCCGGGAGGCCGTCGCGGATCTTGCCGGCACCGAAGCGGGTGATGAAGGTGAGCCGGCCGGGGGTGTTCTCCGGGTTGAGCCGGGCGGCGTAGGCCAGCGCGTCGTCCGGGGTGGTGGTCGGGCCGAGCTTGATGCCGATCGGGTTCTTGATCCGCGACAGCAGCTCGACGTGGGGGCCGTCGAGCTGGCGGGTGCGCTCGCCGATCCACACGAAGTGGGCCGAGACGTTGTAGGGCAGGTCGGTGCGCGAGTCGATGCGGGTCAGCGCCTGCTCGTACTCCAGCAGCAGCGCCTCGTGGCTGGAGTGGAAGTCGACGCGGTGGAACTCGTCCGGGTCGGCGCCGATGGCCTTCATGAACGTCAGCGCCCGCTCGATCTCGTCGGCCACGGCCTCGTAGCGCTGGCCGAACGGCGAGGATTGCACGAAGTCGGTGTTCCAGGTGTGCACCTGGCGCAGGTCGGCGTAGCCACCGGTGACGAAGGCGCGCACCAGGTTGAGCGTCGCCGCGGAGGAGTTGTAGACGTCGACCAGCCGCTGCGGGTCGGGGATGCGCGCCTCGGGCGTGAAGTCGTAGCCGTTGACGGCGTCGCCGCGGTAGGCCGGCAGCGTCACGCCGTCGCGCGTCTCCTCGTCGGAGCTGCGCGGCTTGGCGTACTGCCCGGCGAGCCGGCCGAGCTTCACGACCGGGACGGAGGCGGCGTAGGTCAGGACGACCGCCATCTGCAGCAGCACCCGCAGCTTGTTGCGGACGTTGTCGGCGGTCACGCCGGCGAAGGTCTCGGCGCAGTCGCCGCCCTGGAGCAGGAAGGCCTCGCCGCGGGTGACCGCGGCGATCTTCTCGGTGAGGTCGTCGCACTCGCCCGCGAAGACCAGCGGCGGCGCGGTCCTCAGTCGGGCCACGGCAGCGTCGACCGCCCCGGCGTCGGGGTAGCGCGGCTGCTGCAGGGGCCCGAGCGCGTGCAGCTGCTCGAGGGTGGGGATGGCGTTCACCCTGCAAGGGTACGGCGGGAGCCGCAGGTCGCCCGAACCGTGACCGACCCCTGAACGGACGGCCCGGGGAGTGGTCAGCGCCGCAGCGTGAAGATGCCGTCGGCGTCGTCGACGCGGACCCCGCCGGAGCGGGTGCGGCTGGCCTCCAGCGTCCCCGTGACGATCGAGCGGCGCGGATAGCTGATGTGACCCGGTGCACCCTGTCGCGAGGTGGTCCAGAGCCGGTCCTCGAAGCCGACCTCGCCGCGGAACTGCCGGTTCTCGAGCACGAGGCGGTCGCCCGTCACCTGCCCGACGACGTAGGACGCCTCTCCGCGGTAGAACAGCGACCCGTGGGACACCTCGAGGATCCCGTCGCGCTGGTGGACCGTCTGGTCGTGCACCTCACCGCTGAGGTAGACGTCGACGCCGCCCTCGACCATGGTGCGCCACAGGTCCGAGCGCGCGCCGCGCTCGTAGACCAGCTTGCTGGAGCTGCGGGTGCGGACGTCGGCGGTCATCGGCGTGTGTCCCTGCACGACCACCCAGGGGACCTCGTCGGCGCGGGCTCGGCGCAGCACCTGTCGCAGCCAGCGCAGCTGGGCCGGGTCGAGGGACGTGTGCACGTCCCCGTCGCGGCGCTCGAAGACGTCGAGGGTGACGAGCAGGACGTCGGCGTCGAGGCGCACGGCGTACGCGGTGTCGCGGGCCGGCCCGCGGCGGGGCCGGTCGGTGAACCGGGGCGTCCCGTCGGCGCGGGTGAGCATCTGCTCGGCGTAGATCTCCTTGAACTGCGGGACGTGTCGTCGCTTGAAGTCGACCCACGGGCTGTGCGGCGCTCGCCACGGGTCGTCGCCGAGCTCGTGGTCCCCGACCGCGGTGTAGGTCCGCAGGCCACGCTCGGCGAAGCGCTCGCGCCAGGCCGGGTAGTAGACCGCGGCCGCGCGGCGCCAGGCCCGGAGCCGCTGGGCCTCGGTCCGCACCGGCCCGAAGACCCCGGTGCCCGAGTCGTCGCGGCCCCACCGGCCCTCGACGAGGTCGCCGGCGACGAGGACGTCGTCGGTGCCGTGGGAGGCCATCTCGTCGAGGACCCGGTCGAGCGCGACGTCGTACTCGGCGTTGGTGGAGTTGGCCACCTCGCCGGTGGCCTCGACGACGTACTCCTCGCGGCCCCCGGCGGTGAGGTCGGCGACGTCCTGGTTGAGGAAGTCGGGCGCCGAGATGAAGCGGTAGGCACCGGGCACGTCGGGCGCGTGCGGCACCTGGGGGCGGTCGCGCGGGCCCCCGGGCTCGCGTGCGGCGGGATCCTGCGCCGGAGGCGTCGGGCGCACCGTGGCACCGGACTCGTCCCCACCGGGCGTCGCGCTCGCCGACGGCGCCGACGGGCTGACCGACGTGCAGCCGAGCGCCGAGGCGATCAGCACGGCGAGCACCGGGCCGAGGGGTCGTCGAGTCACGCGCCAACCGTAGATGGCGCGACCCACCCGGCCGGTAGGTGCCCGGCCGTGTCGCGGAGGGGGCTCAGTCCTCGAGGTGCTCGATGTCGCGGAACCCCGTCTTCTTCGCCCGACCGCCCCGGTTGACCAGCCAGGTGACCACCCAGAGCACCAGCCCGGCGAGGAGCAGGAAGCCCGCGATGACGTACTGCTCCTGCTGCTCCTCGCTGCGCGCCCACGGACCCGCCAGGAACGCGCACGTGATGGCGCCGACGTAGGGCAGCACCGTCGGGGCGGTGAAGTGTTGGTGGTCGGACGGGCGGCGCCGGATGACGATCAGCGCGATGTTGACGACGGTGAAGACGCACAGCAGCAGCAGGGCGGTCGTGCCGCCCAGCAGGGCCACCGACGTGGCGCCCTCCTCCGACGCGCTCGCCCGGACGACGTAGATGATCAGCGCGAACGAGATCGCGGTCGTGAACAGGATGGAGACCCACGGCGTGCGCCGCGTCCGGTGCACCTTGCCGAGCACGCGGGGAAGGACGTCCTGGTTCGCCATGCCGTAGAGAAGGCGGCTGGCCATGAGCATGTTGATGAGCGCCGAGTTGGCCACGGCGAACATGCCGATGAAGGGGAAGATCGTGTCGAAGGGGAGGTCGGGAGCGCCGGCGGCCACCACCTGGGTCAGCGCCTGCCCCTTGGCCGGGTCGGTGAGGTCGCCGACCGGCACCAGGGCCACCGCCGTGATCGAGACCAGGAGGTAGATCACCCCGGTGACGCCGAGGCCGGTGAGCATCATCTTCGGGAAGTCGCGGATCGGGTCGTGGCACTCCTCGGCCATGTTGACCGAGTCCTCGAAGCCGACCATCGCGAAGAACGCGAGCGACGTGGCGGCGGTGATCGCGAAGAAGGTGCTCTTGTCGCTGGGGCTCTCGAAGACCACCACCCGCGAGAAGTCGGCGTTGCCCTGGGTGACGGCATACAGGCCGATGAAGATGATCATCAGCAGGCCGGACAGCTCGACGAGCGTGAGCACGACGTTGGCCTTGACGCTCTCGCCCACGCCGCGGAAGTTCACGGCCGCCACGAGCGCCATGAACGCCAGCGCGGTGACGAGGATGCCCACGCCGCCCACCTCGAAGCCGAGGTCGAAGCCGTCGTTGAGGAAGCCGGCGAAGGCGTTGGACGCCGTGGACGCCGAGGTGATGCCGGAGCACATGACGGTGAACGCCACCAGGAACGTCACGAAGTGGATGCCGAACGCCTTGTGCGTGTAGAGCGCGGCACCGGCGGCTTGGGGGTATCGGGTGACCAGCTCGAGGTAGGAGAAGGCGGTGATCGTCGCGACCACGAACGCCACGAGGAACGGCGCCCAGGCGGCACCACCGACCTCACCAGCGACCGACCCGGTGAGGGCGTAGACGCCGGTGCCGAGGATGTCCCCGACGATGAACAGCAGCAGCAGGCGGGGGCCGATCACCCGGTTGAGCTCCGGCTCGGATCCGTTGACGTCCTTCTGGGTCGCTTCCGTGGCGCTCATCGAGACTCCCCTCGTCGGTCCACGCACGTGCGCGGTCAGGCTCACAATGGACCTCCGCGTGGGAGGTGGCAACCACCCCTCCCCCTCGGGGTGCACCGTGTCGCCCGGGGGCCCACGGCGCCGGACCGCCCTTCCGGTGTTGGATCGTTCTAACTACCCTGTCGCCCATGCCGAAGCGTGTTGCGCTCCTGACGGCCGGCGGCTACGCCCCGTGCCTGTCCTCCGCCGTGGGTGCCCTGATCGAGACCTACGACGCCACCGACCCCGAGATCGAGCTGATCGCCTACCGGCACGGCTACCACGGCCTGCTCACCGGCAACAGCGTCACGATCGGGCCCGACGAGCGTGCCGGCGCCTCGCTGCTGCACCGCTTCGGCGGCAGCCCGATCGGCAACAGCCGGGTCAAGCTGACCAACGACGCCGACTGCCGCCGTCGCGGGCTCATCGGCGAGGACGAGACCGCGCTGGCGGTGGCGGCGGCCCGGCTGCAGGCCGACGGCGTGGACGTCCTGCACACCATCGGCGGCGACGACACCAACACCGCGGCGGCCGACCTCGCGGCGTACCTGCGCACGCAGGGCTCCGAGCTCACGGTCGTCGGCCTGCCCAAGACCATCGACAACGACATCGTCCCGATCCGGCAGAGCCTCGGCGCCCAGACAGCCGCCGAGCAGGCGTCACGGTTCGCGCAGAACGTCCTGGCCGAGCACGGCTCCAACCCGCGCATGCTCATCGTGCACGAGGTGATGGGCCGGGCGAGCGGCTGGCTGACCGCCGCCGCGGCGCGCGACTACATGGCCTGGCACGCCGAGCAGGAGTGGCTGCCCGGGATCGGGCTCGACCCTCGCCGCTGGGCGATCCACGCGGTCTACGTCCCCGAGCGCGGCATCGACCTCGCAGCGGAGGCGACGCGGCTGCGCGCGGTCATGGACGAGATCGGGTGCGTCAACATTTTCCTCGCCGAGGGGGCCGGCATCGACGACATCGTCGCGGACCTCGAGGCCGCCGGGGAGACGGTGGGTCGCGACCCCTTCGGCCACGTCAAGATCGACACGATCAACCCGGGCCGCTACTTCGCCGAGCGGTTCGCGCGCGAGATCGGCGCGGAGAAGCAGATGGTGCAGAAGTCCGGCTACTTCTCCCGCTCCGCGCCCGCCAACGACACCGACCTGGCGCTCATCCGCGAGATGGCCGAGCTGGCCGTGACCTGCGCGCTCGAGGGCCGGCCCGGGGTCATCGGTCACGACGAGGACCGCGGTGACGAGCTGCGCTCCATCGAGTTCGAGCGGATCGCCGGCCACAAGCCCTTCGACGACTCGCAGCCGTGGTTCACCGAGCTGCTCGCGGGGATCGGCCAGGGCTGAGGGCCCGGCCGGCTTCGTCTGCGGCGGTGGGTGGCGGCACATCGCTGTTGCGGACCCCCGCCGCCTGCAACCTGCCGCCACCCCCACGGCGTACCTCGGCAAGGTGGCGGCACATCGCACCCGGGCCACCCCGAAACGGCAATCTGCCGCCACCCCCACGGCGTACGTCGGGAAGGTGGCGGCACATCGCTGTTGCGGACCCCCGCCGGCTGCAACCTGCCGCCACCCCCACGGCGTACGTCGGCAAGGTGGCGGCACATTGCACCCGAGCCAGCCCGAAACTGCAATCTGCCGCCACCCAGCGGCGGACCGGCGGACCGGCGGCCGGCGGCCGGCGGACCCCACCTCAGGCGGCGTCCGGCTCCGGGGCGCGCTGCGTGACGCGGGCGCCGGCGGCGGGCAGCACCCGCGGCAGCGTCTGGAGGTACGCCGCGCTGACGAGCGCCACGAGCCCGAGGACCCACCACAGGGTGGTGTCGCCGTGGGCGAGCAGCCACGTGAAGGCCACCGGGGTCACGGCACCGCCGAGTCCCCAGCTGAGCTGGAAGAGCCCGAGGTAGCGCCCGCGGAGGTGGTCGGGGGCGGCCTCGGCCGCCGTCGCGCTGAAGACCGGGCCACCGGTCAGCTCGCCGAACGTGTAGACCGCCGATCCCGCGAGCATCACCACCACGGCGAGCCACACCGGCAGCCACCCGGCGACGACGAACATGGCGTAGCTGGCCACGAAGACCAGCTGGGCCAGCCCCATCATCCGGGCGCGGACCTGCCCGGTCATCCCGCGGACGACGAGTCCCTGGCCGAGGCCCACCAGGGCGGTGTTGAGCGTGAAGATCGCTCCCACGACCCAGCCGGGGAGGTCGATGGTCTCGGCGGCGTAGACCGGCAGGGCGAAGTTGAGGACCATCATCCCGGTCACGAAGCCCAGCTGGGCGACCACCAGCCGGAGGTAGGCGCGGTCGCGCAGCACGACGCCCCAGCCCTCGACCGGTGCGTCGTCCGCGTGGGCGACGCGGTGGTCGGGCACGTCGAGCAGCAGCACGAACGCCACCACGAACGTCACCGCGTTGATGACCACCACCGCCTGGAAGGCCACGTCCGTGCCCACCTGGAGGGCGATGCCGGCCAGCACGCCGCCGACGGAGTAGCCGAGGTTGCGCACGGCCTGCAGGAAGCCGAACCAGACCTCCCGCTCCCCCGGCGCCGAGATCGCGGTCACCACGTTGCCGAAGGACCCCCAGAACGCCTGCCGGCCGACGTTGAGCAGGGCCGTCCACAGCGCCACCGCGAGCAGCGAGTCGGTCCACAGGTAGGCGACCATCCCCGCGGCCTGGACGAGGTTGCCGCCGAGCATCATCAGGCGGGGCCCGAAGCGGTCCACCAGGGTGCCGATGACGAACGCGCCGGGCATCGTGAGGATCGCCGACAACGACAGCGCGGAGCCGATCTGCACGAGCGACAGGTCGGTCATGGCGAGGAAGTAGAGCAGCGTGATCGGCATGAAGAGCCCGCTGCCGACGGTGTCGGCCACGATGGCCGTGACGAACCTGCGATGCTCCCCCACGCGGGGGAATCCGAGACGGGACAGCACACCCTCACCCTAGGGCCGGCTCCGGCTATGTTTCGGTGCATGACGTTCTCGATCGTGGCCAGGTCCGACGACGGCGATTCCTGGGGCGTGGCCGTGGCCTCCAAGTTCCTGGCGGTCGGCTCCGCCGTGCCCGCCGCCGCAGCCGGCGTGGGGGCCATCGCCACCCAGGCCGACGCCAACATCTCCTACAAGTACCTCGGCCTCGCCCACCTCGACGAGGGCGCCACCGCGCAGGTCGCCCTCGACCGCCTCGTCGAGGAGGACGAGGGACGCGAGCACCGCCAGGTCGGCATGGTCGACTCCGACGGCAACGCCGCCACGTGGACGGGGGCGGAGTGCTTCGCGTGGGCCGGCGGGGTGACCGGTCGCAGCGGCGAGCACGGCGGCTACGCCATCCAGGGCAACATCCTCACCGGCCCGGAGGTCGTCGAGGCCATGGAGCGGGCGTGGCGGGACGCCGGCGACCTGTCGCTGGAGCGCCGGCTCCTCGCGGCGCTGACGGCCGGCGACGCCGCCGGTGGGGACAGCCGCGGGCGCCAGTCGGCCGCGCTGCTCGTCGTCCGCGACGGCGCCGGCTACGGCGGCCACGACGACGTCGCCGTCGACCTCCGGGTCGACGACCACACCGACCCCGTGACCGAGCTGGCGCGGCTGGTCGACCTCAACGAGCTCTACCTCACCGCCTCGACCCCCGAGGAGCAGGTGCCGGTCGACGACGCGCTGATGATGGAGCTCGAGGCGCTGGCGAAGGCCGACGGCAAGGAGAGCTTCCACATGTGGGTGGGCTCGGAGAACTACGAGATGCGCGTGGACTCCGGTGCGCGACCCGGGTGGATCGACCGGCGGATCCTCGCCATCATCCGCGACCAGAACCCCGACGCGGCGCAGGGCGGGGACCCCGCGTGAGCATCCTGGCCATCGACGCCGGCACGACCGGCGTGACGGCCGTGGTGGTGACCGCCGACGGCCGGATCCGGGCCAAGGGCTACCAGGAGTTCAGCCAGCACTTCCCGCAGCCCGGCTGGGTCGAGCACTCGCCGGAGGAGATCTGGCAGGCCACCCTCGAGGCGACCCGCGAGGTGCTCGGCAAGGTCGACCGGTCCGAGCTCACCGCGGTCGGCATCACCAACCAGCGCGAGACGGTCGTGCTCTGGGACCGCGAGACGCTGGGCTCGCCGCGGCGCGCCATCGTGTGGCAGGACCGGCGCACGGCCGACATCTGCGACCGGCTGCGAGCCGAGGGCCACGAGCAGCGGGTCGCCGAGCTCACCGGGCTGCGCCTCGACCCCTACTTCTCCGGCACCAAGCTCACCTGGCTCGCCGAGCACGAGCCGCACACGTGGGCCCTCGTCGAGTCCGGCAGGTACGCCGTCGGCACCGTCGACTCCTACCTGGTGGCGCGGATGACGCGCGGCACCTGGCACGTCACCGACGTCTCCAACGCCTGCCGCACCCTGCTCTTCGACCTCGAGGGCGGCGACTGGTCCGACGAGCTCTGCGACCTGTTCGGCGTCCCGCGCGACGCCCTCCCGGACCTGGTCCCCAACTGGGGCGAGGTCGCACCGACCGACCCGGCCGTGTTCCTCGGGCTCTCGCTGCCCATCGCCGGCATCGCCGGCGACCAGCAGTCCGCACTCTTCGGGCAGACCTGCTTCGAGGAGGGCGAGTCCAAGTGCACCTACGGCACCGGGTCCTTCATCCTCACCAACACCGGTGACGCGGTCGTGCGCAGCGACGCCGGCCTGCTGTCCACCGCAGCCTGGCGCGGCCCCGACGGCGCGATGACGTACGCCCTCGAGGGCGCCATCTTCGTGACGGGCGCGGCGGTGCAGTGGCTGCGCGACGGGCTCCAGGTGGTCGGCAGCGCCGCCGAGACGGCCGCCATCGCGGCCACGGTCGACGACACCGACGGCGTGGTGTTCGTGCCCGCGCTGACGGGGCTCGGCGCGCCCCACTGGGACCCCCACGCGCGCGGCCTGATCATCGGCATCACCCGCGGCACCACGCGGGCGCACCTCGTGCGGGCCACGCTCGAGGCGATCGCCTTCGAGGTCCGCGACGTCCTCGAGACCCTGCCCGGGCTGACGACCCTGCGCGTCGACGGGGGCGCGGCGGCCAACGACCTGCTGTGCCAGGTGCAGGCCGACCAGGTGGGTCGGGCCGTGGAGCGCCCCGAGATCGTCGAGACGACCGCCCTCGGGGCGGCCTTCCTCGCCGGGCTCGGCACCGGCCTCTGGGCCTCGACGGACGACCTGCGCGACACGTGGGCGCTCGACCGGCGCTTCGAGCCGGCCGGTGACCGCGAGGCGCTCGACGCGTCGTACGCCCGCTGGAGCGACGCCGTGGAGCGGTCGAAGGGCTGGGCCGGCTAGCCGCCCCGGAGCTTGTCGCGGGCGGCACGCGCCGTCTCGACCTCCTCGCGCGCCTCGTCCACCGCCTCCTCGGTCTCGGCCTGGACGGCCTCGGCGTCGCCCAGCTCGTCGTCGACCTCCTCCAGCGCACCCTCGAGCTCCGCGATCCGGCTGCGCAGCTCGTCGATCTCGGACTGCACCTGCAGCGTCCGGGCCTGGAGCTTCTCCACGGTCCGGCGCGCGGCCCGGTGCTCCTTCTCCGCCTCCGACAGCGCCGACCTGGCATCGGAGAGCCGCTCGTCGGCTGCCGCGCGGGCCTTGGCGTCCGCGTCCGGGTCGGGTACGACGTGCAGCTGGGGCCGGGTGGTCGGGTCGGGGCCCGGGGCGGGTCGGGCCGTGGCGCTGAAGCCGAGCGCCTCCGGCAGCGCCACGGCGCCGCTGAGGTCGAGGTCGCCGAGACCGGTGGCCTCGATGGCGGTCACCAGCAGTCCGCTCCGCACCGCCCGGGCGGCGTCGGGCTCGAGCATCGCCGCGGTGAGGGTCGCCTCGACCTGGTCGGCGACCGACTCGGTCGTCCGGACGCCCTCCTCGCGGGCCATCCGGCGCGCTGCCGTGGTGACCGAGGCGGTGAGCTGGCGACGCTGCTTGGTGAACTCGCGCAGCTGGGCAGCGTCGAGGTTCTCCTGGGCGTCGCGCAGCGCCGCCCCCACCGCCAGGACCTGGTCCACCTGGTCAGGGTCGCGGCGCACGAGGAGGTTGACCACCCACGCGGCAGCGGAGGCCTTGCGCAGTCCCTTGATGCCGGCCGCTAGGGCCTTGTCGGCCTTGTGCTCCTTGACGAGCGCGTCGCGCGACGGCGTGAAGTCGGCGAGCGGCAGGGCGTAGAGGTCGTCGGCGATCTGCAGCAGCGGGTCGGACCTCGAGTCGGGCATGGGGTGATCCTAGGAGCCCGCCTCCGCGGGGGCGGCGTACTCCACCTCGGTCGGGTACGGCGCCCACGGGCACTCCTGGCTCTCGCCGGTGGGCCGCCAGCCGAGCGACTCGTAGAGCGTGCGTGCCCGGTGGTTGTCGGCCAGCACCCACAGCCGGCGCGCCCCCGCGGCCTCGGCGCGGGCGAAGCCGTCGCGCGCCAGCCCCGCGCCCCAGCGGTCGGGTCGCACGGCGAGGTGCCGCAGCGTGGATCCGTCGTGGGCGGCCAGCACGACGAGGCCGTCCTCGTCGTCGACCACGTCGACGACGACGGTCGGGTCGTCCAGCAGGAGCGCCCAGCGGGCGAGCACGTCGTCGTCGGGGTAGGGCAGGTCGCCGAACACGTGCGCCAGGCCGGCCCGGCTCGCGGCCCGCTCGAGGTCGCGGAGGGCGACGACGTCGTCGGCCGTCGCACGACGCCACCCGCGACGCGCTGCGTGGCCCTCGGTGGTCACGGCCGGCCCGCCTCGTCCCACGCGCGGTGCGAGGCCTGCGTGCGGTCCCACAGCGAGCGCCACTCCTCCGGCGTCACGTCGTCGACCGGCAGCAGCAGGTCGTCCACGAGCGCGCCGCGCCAGTCGTCGTACGACGCCAGGTCGTGCTGGTCACGCCCGGCCGGGGTCATCACCTGGTGCACCAGCCCGCGCACCGTCCGCTGGTCGGGCCCGTCGACGCGCTGGGCCACCAGCACCCGGCGGAAGGGGGACTCGGGGGCGAGGCTGAGCCACTCGTGGGCCGTGGCGACGGCCGCCGGCGAGTGGTCGCGGGAGGTCACCACGATGCCCCGGAGCACCCCGCCCGGCAGGTGGCGGTAGGTCCAGGCGGCGGGGCCGGTGGGGCGGCCGGCCGCCTGTGCCCCGAACCCGGCCCCGATGCCGAACGACCACCCCTCGACCACGTGGTCGCCCCGGACGAGGGGCAGCGGCTCGGCGAAGCCCTCCCCCAGCCCCGCGTCGGCCCACCAGTGGCCGCCGGGGTTGTCGTCGGTGGGCAGTCCGGAGACGACGAGGACGAGGTGGTTGAGCGTGGTGCCGAGCTGGTCCTCGGGGCGGACCCACACGTGCCCGTGACGCCGGCTGACGGAGAACCCGAGCTCGGAGAGCAGCCAGCCGAAGGCACCGTTCTGGTGGAAGCAGTAGCCCAGCCGTCCCCCCGCGGCGGCGCGGGAGGTCCCGGCCGCTGCGTCCACCGGGTCGGGACGGCCGAGCATGATGGAGAGGTTGTCGTAGGCGATGCGCGCGACGTGGGCCCGGTGCACCCGCCGGAGCCCGGCCAGGGTGGCGGGAGGGCGTCCGGTGAGGCCCAGCCGCCCGAGGTACGCCTCCAGCAGCGTCTCCGCCTCGCCCACCCCTGCCTCCCTCTCCGAGTCGTCACTGCCTCGAGCCGTGGTCCTCCGGCACCCGTCGCCGGCACGCCCGGCGCTCCGCAGCGCGTCGAAACCTACCCCGATGGGTGCGGGTTGCCACCCCTCGTACCCGATTTGGGGGTTGAGGCGCCCGCCCCCCGGTGTTCAGGTGGGAGCCGGTCCCGCGCCCGGGACCCCGACACGGGGGTGAATCCAGATGCGCAGAGCTGTTCCGTCATTGCTGGTCGCGACGCTCGCGATGCTCGCGCTCGCCCCCGCGCAGCCGGGATCGGCCGCCGCCGGGACCGCCCGGGTGACCGTGATCCAGGCCGTCCCCGGCGTCGCGGTCGACGTGTCGGTCGACGGCCGCTCCGTCGCGCAGGACAGCGCGGTCGGCGACGTGCTCGGGCCGTTCGAGCTGGCGCCCGGCGCCCACGACATCGCCTTCAGCGGTGACGGGGTCGACGTGGAGTCGACGCTCGAGGTGCGCGCCGGAGCCGCCAGCGACGTCGTGCTGCACCTGCCCGCCGAGGTCGGCGGCGAGCCGCTGGTGCACTCCTACGCCGCGCCGGACGGACCGATCGGTCCCGGGAAGGCACGCGTCCTGCTCGCCCACACCGCGACGGTCGCACCGGCCGACGTGCAGGTGGACGGGCAGACGGTCTTCACCAACATCGCCAACGGCGAGTTCGCCGACGCCGACGTCCCCGAGGGCAGCATCGAGGTGGCACTGCTGCCGTCCGGCTCGGCCGCCGACCCCATCCTCGGCCCGCTCGACGTGAGCCTCGAGGCGGGGACGCTGTCGATGATCTACGCCTACGGCAACCCGCGCGACAGCTCGATGAACGTCATCGCCCACACGGCGGAGCTCGCTCCGGACGGCAGCGTGCAGCCCACCCGCATCGACACCGGGTCCGCGGGCCTGGCCACCGAGGCCGTCGTCACCTTCGACGGCCCCGCGGACGGTGCCGGTGGCCCGACGCTCCTCGGCCTGCTGGGCGTCCTGCTCGGTGCCGCGGCCGCCGTGGCCCTCGGCCTGCGCCGGCGTACGCCTGCCGCGCACCGCCGCCCGGCAGGATGAGACCGACACCGGCGATGATCGTGGCTGGCGCACTGCTCTGGACGAGCGCGGCCTGCGGAGGTGGGACCGTCGAGCCCGCCGGTGCTCCGACCGCCTCCTCGACCCCACCCGGTTCTCCCACGCCCACCGCCCGGTCGACCGCGGAGGGACGACCCGTCGCACCGGCACGTCGGGCACCCTCGGTGGTGGCCGCCCGGGCGCCCCGCGAGGCCACGCTCCCCAGCGGTCGCACCGTGCGGATCAGCGCCGTCGGCACGACGCCGTCGGGGCTCCTCGACGTGCCCGACGACGTCGACGTCGCGGGGTGGTGGCGAGGCGGGTCGCGCCTCGGCGACCCGTTCGGCTCGATCCTCGTGGCCGCCCACGTCGACTCGCGGACCGAGGGCCTCGGCCCTTTCGCCGAGCTGCTGACCGTCGGTCGCGGGGCGCGGGTCGTGCTCGTGTCGGCGGGGGTGCGCCAGGCCTTCGAGGTGCGCTCGCGGCGCCTGGTGCCGCAGGGCACGCTGTCGGACGACTCGTGGATCTTCGACGTGTCAGGTCCAGGCCGGCTGACCCTGGTCACCTGCGCCCCTCCCTACGATGCCTCTCGAGGCGGCTACCAGCACCTGGCCGTCGTGACCGCCGTGCCCCTCGGACCACCGGAGCAGACGTGAGCCCGAAGAAGCAGTACAAGAAGCGCCTCCCCACCGTGCTCCCGCCTGTCCAGCGGCCGGCGCCGGAGCAGGAGTCGCTCGCCCCCCACGTCGAGCCCGACGCCCCGACGGCCGAGCCCGAGGCCACCGCCCCGGCGCCCGCTGCCGAGCCCGTGACCGCCGCACCGGTCGTCGAGCCGGAGGCGCTGCGAGCCCCTGCGGCTCCGGCGCGGCCAGCCGCACCGGCAGCGCCGGCACAGCGGCAGGTGCAGGTGACCGCCCCGGCCGCTGCGGCCACCGCCCCGGCCACCACCCCGGCACCCGCCCCGGCACCCGCCCCGGCACCCGCCCGGGCACCCGTTCCGGTCGCCGCGCCGGGCGGCCCCCCGTCCGATCGCGCTCCCGGCAGCCGGCGGAGAGCAGCCGCTCTCGCCCTCCTCGGCGTGGCCGCGCTCGTGGTCGGCGGCCTGGTGGTCTGGCAGGTCGTCGACGGCGGGCGCGACGACGCCGGCACGGCGTCCGCCGCCGCCGAGAGCTGGCCGGAGCCGGGCGCGTCGCGCACGGTCACCCGCGTCCGCCCCGACGGGGTGCTCGAGGTGACGCACTGGATCCACGCGGCCGAACCGCTGGACCAGGTCGACGTCGCGCTGCCGGAGCTCGCGCCCGGCATCCTGCTCGAGGCGTCGGCGGTCGAGGTCACGGCCGACGACCAGCCGGCGTCGGGTCCCGAGGTGATCACGTTCACGAGTGCGTCGTACGTCTTCAGCGAGGCGACCCGGGTCCTCGTCAGCTACGAGCTGGCCGGGGCCGTCGAGCGGAGCACCTCGGTGCTCGGCCGGGGGCTGGCCACGACCACGGCGCTGGAGGTGTCGGCCCAGCAGCCCGAGGACACCCGTGTCATCCGCTCGAAGGCGGTGCTCTCCCTGGCGTGCGCGACCGCCGGCTCACCGTCCCCCACGCCCTGCGGCGAGGCGGACACGGAGGGTCAGTGGCACGTCGAGCTCACCGGCGCCGACGCGGGTGGCCGCGTGGTGGCGCAGGTCGACCTGTCCTGAGCCAGTCCGGCCCGCAGGCTCGGTCAGGGGTCAGGCGTCGCCGTCGAGCCCGTGCTCGATGGCCCACCGGGTGAGCTGGACGCGGTTGTTCATCTGCAGCTTGCGCAGGGTGTTCTGGACGTGGTTCTGCACGGTGCGGTGGGAGAGCACCAGGCGGGCGGCGATCTGCTTGTAGCTCATGCCGGTCGCGACCATCTTGAGGATCTCGGTCTCGCGCTCGGTCAGCTGGTCGCGCGGGTCGTCGGCGGGACCGTCGGCGATCCGGCGGAACTCCCCCAGCACCAGCCCGGCCAGCCCGGGGGTGAAGACGGTGTCGCCGTCGGCGACCCTGGTCACCGCGTCCACCAGCTCCGCGCTGGAGGCGGACTTGACGAGGTAGCCGGTGGCGCCGGCCTTGATCGCCTCGAGGACGTCGGCCTGCTCACCGCTGGCGGACAGGATCAGCACCCGGGCGGTCGGGTCGTGCTCGAGCATCATGCCCGTCACCTGCACGCCGCTGTGGTCGGGCAGCTGGAGGTCGAGCACCACCACCTGCGGTGCCGCCGCGGGGAACCGCGCCATCGCCTCGCGGCCGTTGGAGGCGATCGCCACGACGTCGTGACCGGCCGCCTGCAGGTCGCGCTCGACCGCGTCGCGCCACATGGGGTGGTCGTCGACCACCATCACTCTCACCACGTCATCACCCTCGCCACGTCGTCCCCTCGTAGGTGTGGGAATCGTAGACCGGTCAGTCGGCGGGCGGACGGTAACGGCCACGCCGGTGGACCAGCGGTGCCGTGTCCTCGCCGACGACCACCTCGACCAGCCGGCAGGTCACCAGCCGCGACCACCCGACCTCGACGTCCGACTCGACCTCCAGGCCCGCCCACGTGGTCGCGTGCGCCAGCCGCGGGCCGTGCGGGGACGCCACCCAGTCGGCGAGCCGCCACGGACCGCCCGGGGCGGGCGCGGTGCCGGCGAAGGCGTCGGCCAGCTCGCGGTCGTCCCAGGTGAGCAGCTGGAGCACGCCGCGACCGGTCTCGAGGAGGGCATCGGTGAGGTCGGCGTCGGGGTCCAGCAGGGCCAGCGCGCGCCCGGGCTCGCCACCGGCGACCAGCCACGACGACACCGTCAGCCCGGCCCGCCCGCTCGCCTCGACGCCGGCCGTCCACAGCGACACCGTGCCGCCGACACGCCCGCGCAGGCGTCGTACGGGGTCGCGGTCGCCCTCGGGCTCGAGGAACGGGTGGGTCGTGTGGATGGTCACCCGGTCACGCTAGCGGGACGGTCAGGTCCCACTCGGTGCCCCAGGGCCCGCTGTCGACCGCGGCGGTGCCGCCGAGCTCCTCGATCCGCCCGCGGATGGAGGACACGACGCCCAGTCGGCCCTCGGCCTCGGCCTGCTCGAGCCGCCCGGGCTCGATGCCCGGGCCGTCGTCGCGTACCGAGACGGTGATGGCGTCGGGCGCGGCCTGCGCGAGGATCCACGCCGTCGCGTCGGCACCGACGTGGGTCAGGACGTTGTCGAGGCAGGACCGCGCCGCCGCGACCACCTCGGTCGCGACGCGCTCGTCCACCAGCACGGTCCCGCCGGGCGTGGCCACCTCCACCCGCACCGGGTGAGCGGTGGCCATCGCCTCCAGCGCGCCCGCGAGGTCCACCTGTCCCGTCGGCCGGTGCCCGTGCCCCGCCGGCACGGTGTCCTGCTGGCGGATGAGCGAGCGGAGGCTGCGCTCCTGCTCGCCCGCCAGCCGGCCGAGGTCCGCCCAGTCGCCACCGGCCGCGGCACCGCGGCGCTGGGTCATGGCCAGCACCTGCAGCACGCCGTCGTGCACGGCCCGGGCCAGGCGGGTGCGCTCCTCCGCCGCCGCGGCCGCGCGCTCGGCGACGTCGCGCTCGCGGGCCATGCGCTGCAGCGACTCGCACAGGTAGCCGACGACGGGACCGCCGATGAGGACCAGGAACACGTTGCCGTAGTTGCCCTGGTCGACCTCCGAGCGCGGCAGCAGGTCGGCCGCGGCGATCAGCGCGGCCGCCGCCAGGCCGCCGCGCCAGTGCCAGTGGATGGCCCACGCGAGCAGGGCGCCCATCACCCAGTAGCCCGGGATCGTGGCGTTGAAGCCCTCCGACTTCACCCACGGCGTCACGGCCATCGCCGCCAGCGCGATCGCCAGGTCGGCCACCAGCAGCGCCGGCACACGACGGCGCCGGTCGCGGTAGAGCCAGATGGCGACGGCGGTCCAGCCGACGAGGGCCGCGACGACCACCAGGCCGGCCGTCGGGTGCTCGAAGCTCTCGCGCCGGTAGGCGTTGAGGCCGACCATGTTGATCGTGACGACGACCCGCACTATGGCCAGGGCCGAGTAGAGCCGGTCCTCGACGGCGAGCGCCGAGTCGCCCCGCACTGCGGCGGAGGACGGACCGGGTCGGGCGCTCAGGACGCCTTCTGCTCCGGCCCGTCCGCGGCCTTGTCGCGCTCGGCCTGCTCGGCCGCGGCCTGCTTGGCCCGCTCCTTGTCGAGCTCCTTGGCCTTGCTGGCGTAGAGGTCGACGTACTCCTGCCCGGACAGGCGCATGATCTCGTACATGATCTCGTCGGTGATCGACCGCAGGATGTAGCGGTCGTTCTCCATCCCGGCGTAGCGGGAGAAGTCGAGCGGCGTGCCGAAGCGCACGACGGGGCGCGTCCAGGTGCCGTAGACCTTGCCGGTCGGGGCGACGACATCGGTGCCGACCACGGCGCACGGGACCACTGGGGCGCCGGTCTCGAGGGCCAGCCGGGCGACGCCGGTCTTGCCGCGGTAGAGCTTGCCGTCGTGGGAGCGGGTGCCCTCGGGGTAGATCCCGAACAGGTCGCCCTGGGCCAGGATCTTCATCGCCGACTTCATCGCCCCCTCGGCGGCGTTGGCGCCCGAGCGGTCGATCGGGACCTGGCCCGCCCCGGTGAAGAACTTCTTCTGGAACCAGCCCTTGATGCCCGGCGAGGTGAAGTACTCCGCCTTCGCCACGAAGGTGACCCGCCGGTTGAGCGTGAGCGGCATGAACAGCCAGTCGGCGTAGGACAGGTGGTTGCTCGCGAGGATCGCGGGACCCACGTCGGGGACGTGCTCCACGCCGTAGGCCTTGGGCCGGAACACGAGTCGCAGCACCGGCCCGAGGGCGATCCACTTCAGGAACCAATAGAGCACGGGCCGAGCCTAGTCCCGTGCCGCGGTGACCCGCTCGATGAACTCCGCGGACTCGGCGAAGATCCGCGTGGCGTCGTGGTCGAGGGTCGCGACGTGGTAGCTGTTCTGCAGCACCCGCTCCTCGAAGTCCTTGGAGGAGAGCCGCGCGTTGAGCGCCCGCGAGCTCGAGATGTCGACGACGTGGTCCTCCGCGGAGCGGAAGAACAGCACCGGGATCGTCACCCTCGGCAGGTCGCGCCGCAGCTCGGCGTAGCCGGCGAACATCGAGGCGGCCGCCTTGAGCGGGGTGGTCGGGTAGCCGTGCTCGTCGGCGCCCGGCTTCTTGATGTCGTTGGCGATGCCCGGCATCCCCGGCACGACGCGCTTGAGGGCCGGCAGCAGCTTGACGTCCTTGCGGAGGGTGTCGACGGCAGCGTTGACGACCACGATGCCGGCGAGCTCGTCGCCCCGGTCCGCCGCCAGGCGCAGGCAGAGCGCCCCGCCCATCGACAGCCCGACCGCCACGACCGCGTCGTTCTCGGCTGCCAGCTTGTCGAACGCACCGTCCACGGTCGCCACCCAGTCGCCCCAGGTGACCTGGTTGCAGTCCTGCCACCGGGTGCCGTGGCCGGGCAGCAGCGGCATCTCGACGGCGTACCCGCGACCCGCGAGGTCCTGTGCCCAGGGACGCATCGAGGCGGGGTTGCCGGTGAACCCGTGCTGGACGAGGACGCCGATCCGGCGGCCACCGGTCCTCGCGGGGTCGGCCGCGGTGGACATCGGCGCGACGAGGGCGGGGTCGAGGGGAGCCGCCGGGGCACCGCGGAACGGGATCTTCACGGGCACAGTGTGCACCACACCGACACCGCCGCACCGCCGCCCGAGGGACGGTCGCGGCACCCGTCGAGAACCACGTGCCGGGTACCGTGGCGGGCGTGACGACGCCTGGCGACGAGAGCCGCACCGAGCTGGCGTGGCGCGAGATCGTGGAGCACTACGGCGAGCGCGCGGTGCTCCCCGACGACGAGGCGTACGACGCGCGCGCCGGCGCCGGCGAACCGACCCAGGACGTGCCGCCCGGAGCCACCGCCGACCCGTCGACCGGGCCGGCGACCGACACCGGCACGTCCCCGTCGGAGTCCGAGCCCTCGTCCGAGCCGCCCGCCGCTCCGGCGGGCCACGCGCCGACCGAGCCGCTGCCCGACCACCTCGTCGACGACGACGAGGTCGAGGTCCGCGAGCGGGCGATCGCCGCCTCCGAGCGGTTCACCCCGCCGCCCCCTCCGCCCCTGCCGCTCCCCCGCACGTGGCAGCGGGGGCTCGCCTGGGCCGGCATCGCCGTGGCTCCGGCCATGGCGCTGCTGATCGGGCTGCTGTCGCTCTACGTCCCCTCCGTCGTGGGGTGGCTCCTGGTCGCCTGGTTCGTCGGCGGGTTCCTCTACCTGGTCCTCGAGATGCCGCGCTCGCCCCGTGACCCCTGGGACGACGGCTCGCGCGTCTGAGACCGAGGGACCCAGTAGGGTCGCTCGGGTGGGGGCACGCGAGACCGTCGAGGTGACCGGACACCTGATGGACAGCGGCATCCTGTCCCGCGTCCTGGACGACATCCGCGACTACGGCTGCGACTACGTCATCGAGCAGTTCGACGTCGGCCACGAGGCCCACGACCCCTCCAGCGCGAGGATCACCGTCGAGGCCGAGGACGACACCTCCCTCCAGCGGCTGCTGATGCGGCTGCAGACCCGCGGCGTCAACCAGGTCGCCGTCGGTGACGCGCTCACCGCGGAGGCCGAGGTCCCGGGCGTGCTGCCCGACGGCTTCTACGCCACCACCAACCTCGAGACCCGTGTCCGCATCGGCGGCGCCTGGCACGAGGTCGAGAACCCCGCCATGGACTGCGGCCTGGTCGTCGACGAGGCACCGGCCGGCGACGTACGCGTGCGCACGGTGCCGATGTCGGACGTCGAGGCCGGGATGCGGTGCGTCGTCGGCGCGTCGGGGATCCGCGTGTCGGTCCCCCGGCCGGCGCCGGTCGACGACGGACTCCTCGCCGCGCGGGGCGGCTCCCCCACGGACCGCCCGCAGACGGTCGTCGTGCGCCAGGTGGCCGACGGCATGCGCCGGGCCCGGGAGGCCGGCAAGAGGCTGCTGTGGGTGGCCGGCCCGGGCGTGGTGCGGACCGGCGCCTCCCAGGCACTGGTCTCCCTCGTCCGCGCCGGCTTCGTCGACGCGCTGTTCGGCGGCAACGCCCTCGCCGCCCACGACGTCGAGTCCGCGCTCTACGGCACCGACCTCGGCGGCGAGGTGTCCGCGGCCGGCGTCGAGCACGGCCACGAGCACCGGGTGCGCGCGCTCAACACGGTCCGCAAGGCCGGCTCCATCGCCGCCGCCGTCGAGGCGGGCGTGCTGACGAGCGGGATCATGCACGCGCTCGTGACGGAGCGGAAGCGCTTCGTGCTCGTGGGCTCCGTCCGCGACGAGGGCCCGCTCCCCGACGTGCACACCGACGTGCTCGAGGGCCTGCGCGCCATGCGGGAGGAGATCCACGACGTGGGCTACTGCCTGATGCTCGCCACCCAGCACCACTCCGTGGCCACGGGCAACATCCTCCCGGCGACGGTCCCGCTGGTGTGCGTCGACCTCGACCCGGCCACCGTCACGAGGCTGGCCGACCGCGGCACCCACCGTGGTCGCGGCATCGTGGCCGACGTGGGGCTGTTCCTCGAGCAGCTCTCGCTGGAGCTCGTGCCGGACTACCGGCGCGCCTGACCCGCGGGGTCGGGACGACGACCCGGACGCGACACGAGCAGCGCCCCGCCGATCATCCCCGCCTGAGGCCCGAGCTGCGCGGCCACGAGCGGCGGGACCCTCCGGTGCGCGGCCCCCACCAGCGTGCGCTGCAGCGCCGCCCGCGCCGGGTCGAGCAGCCGGTCGCCCGCGGCGGACACCCCTCCCCCGATCACCACGACCTCCGGGTCCAGCGCGGCGACGAGGTTGGCGGTGCCGACGCCCAGCCAGTCCCCCACGGACGCGTAGGCGCGCCGCGCCACCAGGTCGCCCTCCTCGGCGGCGGCCGTGACCATCGGGCCGGTGATCCGGTCGTGGTCGGAGCCGCTCATCTCGGACAGCACGGACGGCTGCTCGCGCATCAGCATCCGGGCCTCACGGACGAGCGCGTTGCCCGACGAGTACTGCTCCCAGCACCCACGCCGCCCGCACTCGCACGCCTGCCCGTCGGGGACGACCTGCATGTGCCCGAACTCCCCGGCCATGCCGTTGGCGCCACGCAGCACGTGGCCGTCCACCAGCACCGCGCCCCCGATGCCGGTGCCCATCGTGATCATGAGTGCCGAGGTCGCACCCCGGGCCGCCCCGTGGCGGGACTCGGCCCGCGCCGCGCAGTTGGCGTCGTTGTCGAGCCGCACCTCGCACCCGAGCCGGTCCTCGAGCAGCTCGCGGAGGGGCTGGCCCTGCCACGGCAGGTGCGGGGCGAACATCACGCGCTCGCCGCCCGAGTCGACGAAGCCGGCCGCCGCCACCCCGACACCGGCCAGCGGCCGACCGGCCGTCGCCTCCACGATCGCCTCGACCAGGGCGTCCTCGACCCGCTGGGTCACGACCCGGCGCCCGGGCGTCGTACGCCGTGCCGTGCCCGAGACCCGGCCGTCGTCGCCCACGACCCCGGCGAGGACCTTGGTGCCGCCGATGTCGACGCCGACCACGACACCCGGCCCGACACCCGGCCCGTCAGAGGCCACCGGTCACGCGTCCTCGGGCCACGCGTCGTCGTGGTCGGCGTGCTCGTCACTGGTGGCGTGCTCGTCACCGAAGGCGTCGTCCTGCGCCGGTGGACGGGTGGACAGCAGGGAGGCCGCCGCCTGGGCCAGCGACGTCAGCGCGCTCGACAGGTGCGTGACCACCTCGGGGTCCAGCTGTCGTACGGCGTGGATCGTGCGGCAGACCGGGCACACGGTGCACTCGGCGGAGCCGGTGGCGAGGTGCTCGTCGAGGTCGTGCACGGTGGCCGCCGCCTGCGCGGCCATGTCGGACAGCCCGTCCCCCGCATCCTCGACCTGCTCGCGCGCCCACCCGGAGAGGGCGCCGAACAGCTTCGCGGCCTCCTCGCCCAGGGAGCCGACGGGGTCTGTGCCGGCGGCGTCGCTCATGAGGTCTCCTGACGGGTCGCGGGCTGGGCGTTCAGGAGGCGACGATACGACGCGACGGACACGACCAGCTCGTCGCCCGCGGCGGTGGACGGCAGGATCCGCACGCCGGACCCGGTCGTCAGAGCTGCTCGACGCGCTTCTTGAGGCCCTTCAGCGCCGTGTCGATGAGGATCTTCTCGCCCTTGCGCTTGAGCATCCCGATGAGGGGGATGGTGACGTCGAGCGCGAGCCGGTAGGTGACCTCGGTGCTGCCGTCGCCGCGGTCCACCAACGTGTAGGCGCCGTCGAGGGCCTTGAGCATGTTGCCCTCGACCAGGGTCCAGGTGACCTCCCGGTCGCCGTCCCAGTCGTAGGCGAGGGTGTACTGGTCCTTGATCGGGGAGACGTCGAGCGCGAAGTAGACCTGCTCGGCCCGGCCGTCGGCGCCCGGTGCGGTGACCTCCGCGGTCTGCACGCCCTTGGCCCACTCGGGGTAGGACTCGAAGTCGGCGATGACGGCCATGATGTCGGCCGGAGCGGCGTCGATGGTGATCGACGAGGAGGTCTGTTCGGCCATGGCCGGGAGCCTAGCCGACAGCCGGCGCCCGCCCGGGCCACGGCTGCGCCACCGCCCGGGCGGGGACGGGCGTGCGGGACGGGCGTGCGGCGCCGCCCGCGCCGGGCGATAGCCTGCGCTTCGCAGTCGATCGCCGATCCAGGAGGTTCCCCGGTGCGTGAGTTCACCACGCCGCTCTCCGTTGCCGTCCCCACCACGGGCAACCTCACCGACGACGTCGTGGCCAACGCCCGCGAGGCAGCGTCCACCGCGGTGTTCAGCCGCCCGTCGGACGACGGCTGGGTCGACGTCACGGCCGCCGAGTTCCACGACGAGGTCCGCTCCGTCGCGAAGGGCCTCGTCGCCGCGGGCGTCGGGGCGGGCGACCGGGTCGCCCTGCTGTCCAAGACCCGCTACGAGTGGACGCTGCTCGACTACGCCATCTGGTTCGCCGGCGCCGTCACCGTGCCGATCTACGAGACGTCCTCGGCCGAGCAGATCGGCTGGATCCTCCAGGACTCGGGTGCGCGCGCGGTCGTCGCCGAGGGCCCCGACCACCTCGCGCGGGTGCGCGAGGCCCGGCAGTCGGCCGACCTCGTGGAGCTCCAGCACGTCTGGTCGCTGCAGGACAACGCCGTCGACGTGCTCGGCCGCCTCGGCTCCGACATCTCCGACGACCTGCTCGAGCAGCGGCGCACCACCGCCACCCCGCACGACCTGGCCACGCTCATCTACACCAGCGGCACCACCGGCAAGCCCAAGGGCTGCATGCTGACCCACGGCAACTTCATGTTCGAGCTCGGCGTCGCCGTCGACGAGCTCCCTGAGCTGTTCGAGGGCGACGAGGCCTCGACGCTCCTCTTCCTGCCGCTGGCACACGTCTTCGCCCGCATCATCCAGGTCGGCTGCGTGAAGAGCCGCGCCCGGATGGGGCACAGCGCCGACATCAAGAACCTCGTCGCCGACCTGCAGGGATTCAGGCCGACGTTCATCCTCGCCGTGCCCCGGGTCTTCGAGAAGGTCTTCAACACCGCCTCGCAGCGCGCGACGGCCGACGGCCGCGGCAAGATCTTCGACCGCGCCGCCGACACCGCCATCGCGTACTCCCGTTCCCTCGACGGCAAGCGGGTCCCGCTGCGGCTGCGCGCCCGGCACGCCCTCTTCGACCGGCTCGTCTACGGCAAGCTGCGCCAGGCGCTCGGCGGCAGCTGCGCGTACGCCGTCTCCGGCGGCGCGCCGCTGGGCGACCGGCTCGGCCACTTCTACCGCGGCATCGGCCTGTCCGTGCTCGAGGGCTACGGCCTGACCGAGACCACGGCCGCGCTGACCGTCAACCTCCCCGACGCGCAGAAGGTGGGCACCGTGGGTCGCCCCCTGCCCGGCACGAGCGTCCGCGTGGGCGACGACGGCGAGCTGCTGTTCAAGGGCGGCCAGGTCTTCGCCGGCTACTGGGGCGACGAGGCCGCCACCGCCGAGGCCGTCGACCGCGACGGCTGGTTCCACACCGGCGACGTCGGCGAGGTCGACGACGAGGGCTTCGTGCGCATCACCGGGCGCAAGAAGGAGATCCTGGTGACCGCCGGCGGCAAGAACGTCGCCCCGGCCGTGCTCGAGGACCGCCTGCGCGCCCACGCCCTGGTCGACCAGTGCCTCGTCGTCGGGGACGGCCAGCCGTTCATCGGCGCGCTGGTGACCATCGACCGCGAGACGTTCCCCGGCTGGGCCGAGCAGCACGGCAAGTCCGGCGACCTCGCCGGCATGCTCCACGACCCCGACCTGGTCGCGGCCGTGCAGGACGCGGTGGACGACGCCAACAAGGCGGTCTCCCAGGCCGAGTCCATCCGCAAGTTCACGATCCTCCCCGGTGAGTGGACCGAGGAGGGCGGCCAGCTGACGCCCAGCCTCAAGCTCAAGCGCAACGTCGTCGTGCGTGAGGCACGCGCCGAGATCGAGGCCCTCTACCTCGGGTGACCCGGTCCGGACTACCTCCGCGTAGTCACTTCGGACTACCCCGGCACCACCTTCGGGTGGTTTGTGAGGTTTAGCCCCACCCGCCGTTCAGGGCGCCCATATGTTCGGTCCGCTGGGGATCATCCGGGACCCCCGCCGAGCTGCGAGAGGGGTGCATCCACGTGCGCGAACGCGTCCTCGAGCCGCGACCGCGTCGGGCCTGCCACTCCTCAGCGACGCCGTCACGAGCGACCCCCGTCTCCTGACGTCACCGGACACCCACACCCGAAGGAAGGCCCCTATGGCACGCCGATCTGTTCTCCTCACGGTCGCGCTCATCATCGCCCTGGTCGGCACCGCGCTGATCGTGCTCTACGTCCAGGGCATCGACAAGCGCGCCTCCGCGGGCCAGGAGCTGGTCGAGGTGCTGGCCGCCACGGACACCATCGAGCCCGGTGAGTCCGTGTCCGCCGCCATGGAGGCTGGCAAGTTCGCGAAGCGTCAGGTGCGTCGCGACGACATGGTCGACGGTGCGCTGTCCTCGACCGGCTCGATCTCCGACCTGGTCTCGCTCGGCACGATCTTCGCCGGCGAGCAGGTCATCGCCCCCAAGTTCGGCACCCTGAGCGACACCGAGGGGCTCATCATCCCCGACGACAAGCTCGCGATCTCCGTCGAGCTCAGCGACCCGGCCCGGGTGGCGGGCTTCGTGAACCCGGGCTCCGACATCGCGATCTTCTTCTCCGCCGACCCCATCCGCAAGCTGCCCGACGGCACCGAGGAGACGCTCCCGGCCTACACCCGCCTGCTGCTGCCCAAGGTGCAGGTCATCGGCGTCGGCACCTCGAGCATCTCGTCCAAGACGACCACGACGGACGAGGGTGAGCAGATCGTGGAGGAGGTCCCGCGGGCCATCCTGACCGTCGCGGTCGACCAGACGCAGGCCGAGAAGATCATCTACGCCGCCCGCAACGCCGAGATCTCCTTCGCGCTGCTCTCCGACGACTCCAAGGTCGACGACGGCCCGGGCGTCACCGCCAGCGACCTGATGCCCGAGATCCTGCGGACCGCGTCATGACCGCGATCGTCGAGTCCGACCGGGCGCACCTCGCCCTGCTCCAGGCGATGCTGCACGGCTCCCACGCCTTCAGCTCCATGGAGGAGCTCGGCGATCACATCCAGGCCACACCTGCCGAGTTCGCGGTCGTCATCGGACCCTCCATCACCTCCGAGGACGCCTCGACGCTCGCGCAGTGGGCCCGGGTCAACCGACCGAACCTCGGCGTGATCCTGCTGCGCCACGAGGTGGACAGCAACGCCCTCTCGCTCGCCCTGCGCGCCGGGATGCGCGAGGTGGTCGCCGCCAAGGACCTCGCCGGCATCACCACCGCCGTGCAGCGGGCCCGCAACGTGGCCTCCGCGATCGTGCAGACCTTCGAGGACGAGGTGCAGGCCGCCGCCCAGAGCGCCCTGCAGTCCGCGCAGGCGGCGGCCGCGGCCGCCACCGAGGCGGAGAACAACCCCCGCGCCAAGGTCCTCACGGTCTTCGCCACCAAGGGCGGCGTCGGCAAGAGCCTCGTCGCCACCAACACGGCCGCCGCGCTCGCCGACCTCGGCCACAACGTGTGCCTCGTCGACCTCGACGTCAACAACGGCGACGTCGCGATCATGCTGCAGTCGACCCCGCACCGGACCGTGGCCGACCTGGTCGCCTTCAACGGCGACATCGACAAGTCGGCCGCCGAGACGCTGCTCACGCCGCACTCCCCCGGGCTCTCGATCGTGGCCGCACCGGTCCACCTCGACTCGCCGGACAAGGCCACGGCCGAGGACGTCGGCAAGCTGCTCGACACCCTGCAGCTGATGTTCGACTTCGTCGTGGTCGACACCTCGGGGTCCTTCGACGACTTCGCCCTCACCGCGCTCGACCACTCCGCCACCATCGTGCTCGTCGCGACGCTGGACATCCCCTCGCTCAAGGGCCTCAAGCTCGCGACCGGCACGCTGGACCTGCTCAACTTCCCACGCGAGACGTGGAAGTTCGTGCTCAACCGGGCCGACGCCAAGGTCGGCCTGTCGGTCGACGAGTTCGAGTCGACGGTGGGCCTCAAGGCCGACCACTCGCTGGAGTCGGCCCGCGAGGTCCTCGCCTGCGTCAACAGGGGCGAGGCCATCGTCCGTGCCCACCCCGGGCACGCCAACAGCAAGGCCTTCAAGGCCCTCGCCGCCTCGCTGGCGGCGGCTCTCTCGCCCAAGGTCCCCTCGCAGGGGACGCCCGAAGGCCGGAAGTCCTCCGGCCGCCTCCGACTGAGGAAGGCCTGACGTGAGTCTCACCGATCGGCTGGCCGCGGCTCGCTCCCGCACCGAGGCCCCCGCCCCCAGCACCGCCAACGGAGCCGCGCCGGCGCCGGACGGCAACGTCCCGGCCACGACCGTGGCGGGCGCCCGCAAGAAGGTCAGTGCGGTCGACCCGTTCATCGACGTCAAGCGGGTCGTGCACGCCCAGCTCGTCGAGGCCCTCGGCCCGAAGCTCTACGACGCCCACATGACCCAGGGCGACCTGGAGCAGCAGGTGCGGATCGCCCTGGCCCGCGCCATCGACGACAACGACCGTCCGATGTCCTCGGCGGACCGCACCCGGATCTCGCAGGAGATCGCCGACGACATCCTGGGCTACGGGCCCATCGAGCCGCTCCTGCGTGACTCCACCCTGTCCGAGGTCATGGTCAACGCCTACGACTCGATCTACGTCGAGCGCAGCGGCAAGCTCGTCAAGGTGGACACCGCGTTCACCGACGAGGCCCACCTGCGGCGCACGATCGACAAGATCGTCAGCAAGATCGGCCGCCGCGTCGACGAGACCAGCCCGATGGTCGACGCGCGACTGCCCGACGGCAGCCGTGTCAACGCGATCATCCCCCCGCTCGCGCTCGACGGCTCCAAGCTCACCATCCGCAAGTTCTCCGAGGACCCGTTCACGGTCGAGGACCTCATCCGGTTCGGCAGCCTGAGCCGTGCCTCGGCGGGCCTGCTCGAGGCCTGCGTCCGCGGTCGCCTCAACATCCTCGTCTCCGGAGGAACGGGTGCCGGCAAGACGACGACGCTCAACGTGCTGTCCTCCTTCATCCCCGAGGACGAGCGCATCGTCACCATCGAGGACGCCGCCGAGCTCCGGCTCGGTCAGGACCACGTGCTGCGGCTCGAGTCGCGCCCGCCCAACATCGAGGGCAAGGGCGCGATCCTGATCCGCGACCTGGTCAAGAACTCCCTCCGCATGCGTCCCGACCGCATCGTCGTCGGTGAGATCCGTGACGCCGCGGCGCTCGACATGCTCCAGGCGATGAACACCGGTCACGACGGGTCGATCTCGACGCTGCACGCCAACACGCCGCGCGACGCCCTCGCCCGGCTCGAGACCATGGTGCTCATGGCCGGCATGGACCTGCCGGTCCGCGCCATCCGCGAGCAGGTGTCCAGCGCCGTCGACCTGATCATCCAGCAGACCCGTCTCAAGGACGGCACGCGTCGCATCACCGCCATCACCGAGATCGTGGGCATGGAGGGCGACATCATCACCACCCAGGACGTGTTCCTGTTCGACTACGCCGCCGGCGTCGACGACCAGGGCAAGTTCAAGGGCCACCTGATCTCCACCGGGCTGCGCCCCCGCTTCCTCGAGCGGCTCCAGGACCACGGCGTCCGGGTCGACCCGGCCATCTTCATGACCGCGAGGGGCGCATGAGCACCACGCTGCGCCGCGTCCTGGCCACCACGGCCGCGGGTGCGTTCGTCGCACTGGCGGTCGCGGCGCCGGCCCACGCCACCAACGAGATCAACATCGACCACGTCCAGTCGAAGTCCGGCTCCGTGTCGATGCTCCTGTCCGCCGACGGCCTGCCCGAGGGCAGCGTCGTGGACGACGAGACGCTCTCGGTCACCGTCGACGGCAACCCCGTGCAGGCGACCGTCGAGACGGCGGCCTCCGGCGACATCGTGCGGTCCACGGTGCTCGTCGTCGACACCAGCTCGAGCATGAGCAAGGGCAGCAAGTACGACGCCGCCGTCGCGGCCGTGCAGGCCTACCTCGAGTCCACGCCGCCCGAGATCGCCGTCGGCCTCGTCACGTTCGCCGGCAAGGTCAAGGACCAGATCCCGCCGTCCACCGACCGGGACGCCATCCTCCAGGCCGTCGAGGACGCCGAGCTCACCCGCGGCACCAGCGTCTACGACGCCATCGACGCGGCGCGGGAGCTCCTCGGCACCGAGGGTGCCCGCTCGCTCATGGTCCTCTCCGACGGAGCCGACACCAGCAGCTCGACGACGCTCGACGTCGCCGGCGGTGGCGCCGTCGACGCCGGCGTCGTGGTCGACGTCGTGGCGCTGCAGACCGAGGGCCAGGGCGACTCCAAGCAGCTCAGTTCGCTCGCGGACAGCACCGGTGGTCGCGTCATCCCGGCCGACCCCGAGGCGCTCAGCTCCGTGCTGGCCGAGCAGGGCGACATCCTCGCCCACCAGCTCGTGGTAAGCTTCGACGTCCCCGAGGGCGTCGAGGACGAGGCGTCCGTGGACGTGTCGGTGACCTCCGGCGAGCAGACGTACTCCGACTCCGCCTTCGTCGCGCTGGGCGCCTTCGGCTTCGACACTCCGGACGTCGTCAAGACCGGCAAGGCGCTGGTCAGCACGCCTGTCATGCTGCTCGGCGCCGTCGCCGTGTTCCTCGGCCTGGGCGGGCTCCTGACCGTCTCGCTGACCGGGCCGCGTGGCCCCTCGACCGCAGAGGCGCGCCTCGACGCGTACTTCGCCGGCACGGACACGACGGCACGCAGCAAGCGCAAGAAGAAGACGCGCACCGAGGCCGCGTCGCTGCGGCAGTCCGCGCTCGCGGTCACGGACAAGGTCGTCAACGCCGACCTCGAGACCCGGATCGCCCGGCGCCTCACCGGGGCCGGCTCGGCGCTGACCGCGTCCGAGTGGCTGCTCCTGCACTCCGGCATCGCCGTGGCGGGTGCGGTCGTGGGCTTCCTCATGGGCGGCGGCGTCCTCGGCGTGCTCGGCCTGGTGATGGGCACGGTCGTGCCCTGGATGTACCTCAAGTGGCGCCACGGTCGTCGCCTCAACGCGTTCAACGGCCAGCTGGCGCAGACCCTCGGCCTCATGGCGGGCGGCCTCCAGGCCGGCCTGTCGCTCCCGCAGGCGGTGGACACCGTCGTGCGCGAGGGCCACGAGCCGATGGCCGGCGAGCTGCGCCGTGCCCTCATCGAGCAGCGCCTCGGCGTCGACATCACCGACGCCCTCGACAGCGTCGGGGCGCGGATGGACAGCGAGGACTTCGGGTGGGTCGTCATGGCCATCCGCATCCAGCGCGAGGTCGGCGGCAACCTGGCCGAGATCCTGCACACGGTGTCCGAGACGCTACGCGAGCGGGAGTACCTGCGCCGCCAGGTGAAGGCGCTCAGCGCCGAGGGCCGGCTCTCCGGCTACATCCTCGTCGGCCTGCCGCCGCTGATCTTCCTCTACATGTTCTTCACGAACCGGGAGTATGTTTCGGTGCTCTACACCACGGGACTGGGGTACATCATGCTCGCAGCGGCCGTCACGCTGCTGACCGTCGGCTCCTGGGCCATGTCCAAGCTCGCGACAGTGAAGGTGTGACCCCATGTTCTTGATGATCGGTGCCGCACTCGTCTTCGTGGCCATCGCCCTGTCCCTGTCCATCATCGGCGTCGTCACGACCGAGCGTCGGGGCGTGGCACGGTCCGTGGCCGCCATCCAGGCCATGGACCGGGCTCCCGACATCGTCAAGCAGGAGCTCGAGCGCCCGTTCGCCGAGCGCGTCCTGGGTCCGCTGGGCGACCAGCTGGTCGGCACCGGGCGCAAGCTGGTGCGGGCCGACACGGCCAAGAAGCTGCACTACCGCCTCAACGTCGCCGGCAACCCCGAGGGCTGGGACGTCAACCGGCTCATCGGCCTCAAGGTGCTCGGCCTGTCCGTGCTCGGCGGGGTGGGCCTGCTCTACCTCATCGGCATGGACTGGCCCTTCTACCGCGTCCTCCTCGGCACCGCGGCCATCGCGGCCTTCGGCTACTGCCTGCCCAACCTCCTGCTCTACAACGCCGGTTCCAAGCGTGAGCTGCTGATGCGCAACGCGCTCCCGGACGCCATCGACCTGCTCACCGTCTCCGTCGAGGCCGGACTCGGCTTCGACGCCGCCGTCGAGCGCGTCGCCCGCAACACCACCGGACCGCTGTCCGAGGAGTTCGCGCGGCTGCTCCAGGAGATGCAGCTCGGTGTCGGCCGGGTCGACGCCATGCGCGCCATGGCCGAGCGCAGCTCGCTGGAGGACCTCAAGTCCTTCTGCCTCTCCATGGTGCAGGCCGACAGCCTCGGCATCCCGATCGGCCGGGTCCTGCGGATCCAGAGCCAGGAGATGCGGACCAAGCGGCGCCAGCGCGCGGAGGAGAAGGCCCAGCAGGTGCCTGTGCGGATGATGATCCCGCTGGTCCTCTTCATCCTGCCGTGCCTGTTCATCGTCATCCTCGGCCCGGCAGGGATCCAGATCGCAGACACGTTCAGCAAGACGTGATCCGTCGATGACACCTCCGGCGCTGGACTCGGGCGCGCCCCGGCCCGCACTGCAGTCGTGGCGGACCACGACGGCGGTGCGGGTCTTCGCGACGGCGCTCGCGACCGGCGCCGCCCTCCGGGCAGGCGTCCTCGTGGAGTCGGCACCGCTGATGGTGGTGCTGGCGCTCGTCGCCGCCGTGACGTCGACGCTGGAGTGGATGACCCGCAACCGGCCCGCGCACTGGCACGCGGTGGCGGAGGCCGTGGCGGTCACGACGTTGATCGTCGCCACCCAGTCCACCTCCGAGCTGGGCCCCTACCTCGCGGTCCCGCTGATCGCCGCGGGTGTGCGGCACGGCCTCGTCACCACGCTCAACGTGACGCTCGTGTCCGCGCTGACCGTCGGCGCGACCGTCGCGGCCGACCCCGCCGACGAGGGCCTGACCCGCATCGTCGAGGCACTCCCCTGGCTGCTGGTCGGCCTGGGCGTCGGCCTGCTCGCCAGCTGGCAGTCGCGCTCGACGCGCACCCTGGTGGCCCGCCAGGCGCCGTACGCCGCCGCGCACCAGCTCATGGAGCGCGTCCACGAGCTGGCCAGCTCGGGCAACCTGGGCCTCGACACGGCCTCCCTCGCCATCGACCTCGACACGGCCATGCGGGAGGTCACCGGGTGCGCCCGGTCCACCGTCTTCGTCGTCGACCCGGACGAGACGATCCGCGCACTCAACGGCGGTGACGACGTCGAGCGCCTGGCCCGCGAGATCGAGCTCCCCCGGGCCGAGTGGACGCCCGGCGCCGCGGTCGTGCCGCTGCGCGGCGCCCAGCAGACGCTCGGCTACTGCGTCCTCGTCGGGGTCCCGCGCTGGACCCACGAGCTGGACGAGCGTGCGCTGGAGGTGGCCGACGAGTTCGCGGTCCGCCTCGACACCGCGGTCCTCTTCGACGACGTACGCGCCTTCGCGGCTTCGCAGGAGCGCAACCGGATCGCGCGCGAGATGCACGACGGCGTCGCGCAGGAGATCGTCGGCCTCGGCTACATCGTGGACGAGATCGAGTCCATCAGCGACCACGAGCAGACGCGCGAGCTCGCGGCGGCGCTGCGCACCGAGATCACCCGGCTCGTGTCGGAGATCCGGTTCTCCATCTTCGACCTGCGCCACGAGGTGACGGACGGCCGGCTGGCCGCCTCCCTCGCCGACTACGCCCGCGGGGTCAGCGACGCCGCCGGCCTGCGGGTCCACCTGTCGCTGGCGGAGTCGGGCCCCCCGCTCCCCCCGCGGGCCGCGACCGAGGTCCTGCGCGTGGCGCAGGAGGCCATCGGCAACGTGCGCAAGCACGCCCGTGCAGGCAACCTGTGGGTCAGCCTCGACTCCGACGGTTCGGCGCTGCGCCTCGAGGTCGCCGACGACGGCGTCGGCAACGCCGGACCGCGCGAGCACCACTGGGGCCTGCAAGGCATGCGCGAGCGCGCCGACAGTGTCGGTGCCGCGCTCGACGTCACCCCTCGACCTGGCGGCGGAACCGTCGTCACCCTGCGGTCCCCCGCGACCGCACCTCGTGAAGGAGAAACTGCCCATGGGCATCACCGTGCTACTGGTTGACGACCACGAGCTGATCCGTCAGGGCCTCGCCCGCGCCTTCGAGCGCGACGAGGAGATGAGCGTGATCGGCCAGGCCGGGAGCGTCTCCGAGGGCGTCTCGGTCTGGCGTGACCTGCAGCCGGACGTCGTGGTCACCGACCTGCAGATGCCCGACGGTCACGGCCTCGACGTCGTACGGGCCATCCGGGAGACGGACACGACCACCGGTGTGGTCGTGCTGACCATGCACGCGGGCGACGACCAGATCTTCGCCGCCATGGAGGCCGGGGCATCGGCGTTCGTCGGCAAGGACAGCAAGGCCTCGGAGGTCGTGAGTGCCGCCAAGCACGCCGCTGTCGCGCCGCGCACCTTTCTCTGCGCCGGCCTCAGCGCCGCGATGGTGCGTCGCACCACCGGCCCGTCCACGCCGCGGCTGTCCGGACGCGAGGAGGAGGTCCTGACGCTCCTCGCCGACGGCCTGGGCACCAGCGAGATCGCCGGCCGGCTCTACCTCAGCGAGTCGACCGCCAAGACCCACATCACGCACATCTACCAGAAGCTCGGGGCCGCGAACCGCGCCCAGGCGCTGGTCACCGCGATGCGCATGGGCCTGTTGGACCACCTCTCGCCCCAACGGTTCTGACGGGTGCCCTGACCGGCCCTCCCCGGTGGTCCGAGGAGACATCCGGAACTAGTCACAAGGGACTACCCACCTGCGGCCGATCACCCGATTCGTGCAGCTCGGGAAAAGACGAAGATTCTTCTTGACGGGTCCACTGGGGCTCGGACATCCGGACTCATCAATCCACATCTTCCAAGGGGTTATCACCATGATCCAGTTCCTCACCATCCTGCTCAACGCCCGCCGCGACGAGGAGAAGGGCGCCACCGCCGTCGAGTACGGCCTCATGGTCGCGCTGATCGCCGTCGCCATCATCACCGTCGTCGCCACCCTGGGTGACAACCTCTCCGCCCTGTTCGACGGTGTCGGCGGCGAGATCGCCGACAACACCGCGCCCTGATCCGTAGGGACATGACAAGGGCCGGCGCCCGCCTGAGGCGGCGCGCCGGCCCTTTCCCTTTCCCGCTTCACACGTCCAGAGGAGGCTGCGCATGAGGACACCTGACCTCGAGCGCGACGAGCGCGGAGCCACGGCCGTCGAGTACGGCCTCATGGTCGGCTGCATCGCGGTCGCCATCATCATCGCGGTGACGGCGTTCGGTGTGTCCGTCAGCGAGCTCTTCATGGTCCCGGCCGGTACGTTCGACGGTCCGTGACCGCAGGGCTCGCAGAGCCCGCCAGATCGCTGCTCATGGAGGCGACCGGAACACCCGGTCGCCTTCAGCGCATTTCCGGGGTCAGCGGGCCAGCGCCGTCAGCTCGCCGCGCCACGCGGCGGCGAGCTCGGCGAGCGGGAGTCCGGCTCGGGCGAGGGCCCGCTCCACCGGGACACCGCGTGCGGCGCCGTCGTACACCTCCACCAGCGCCTGCTCCCCCCGCCTCTCCGCGATGATCCGGCAGGCGAGCCAAGCCGCCTCGTAGCTGGCCTGCAGGGCGCCGCCGGGAGCGTCGAAGTCCGCCGCCGTCGGAAGGGCGCGCGGCGCGCCGTCGCGGCGCACCTCCGCGAGGAGCCGACCCAGCGTGGTGCGGTCCGGCAGCACTGCGCGGAGCGCGACGTGGTCAGCGAAGCCCTCGAGCAGCCACGGCTCCACGGGCGTGCGCGCCGCGTCGGTGACGAGGTGCACCAGCTCGTGGCTCATCACCGCCTGCGCGCCGGCACGACCCAGCATCGAGGTGACCTCCGGGTTCACGAAGACGTGGACCGGAGCGTCGTCGTCCACTGAGGTGCCGGGCGCGGCGGTGACGGCGGCTGTCCCGGCGTACGTCCCGGGCCGGGCGCCGAGCGCCTCCTCGAGGTCGGCGGCGCTGCCCGGCACCTCGACGACCACGGGCCCGGTGCGGCCGGGAAGCACCCGTTCGACGACCCCGATCCCGCGCACCACCCGGCGGGCCACCGCGCGGGCCTCCGCGCGCGCCTGCGGCCGGTCGCTGGCCACCATGACCAGCACGTCCCGCGCACGGGCCACCGCGAGCTCGTCACGCAGCCACAGCGGGAGCCGGCCGTCGGCAGCGGCACCGTCCGGACCGAAGCCGCCGATCGCCAGGCCGTCGCCAGCAGGCACGAACCGGACGGCCACCTCGGCCCGGGACGGCGACGGGTCCAGCGCGCCGACCCGCCAGGTCAGCTCGACCGTCCCCGTCCAGGCGCCGTCCGCACCGACCGTGCCCACCTGGTCGACGTGGCGCGCGCCCACCGCCCGCAGGTCGAGCGAACGCGCGTTGGCCGCGATCCCGGCCAGCAGGGCCTCCGCCGGGCGGTCCTGAGGAGGGGCGAGGTCGACGAGCGTCCCGACGTCGCGCGCGACCACCCCGTCGACGAACCTCGCCAGGGCGTCCGCGGCCTCGGCCGGGCTGGCCCGCCACGCCTCGTCGCCGACGCGCCCACCGGCGGCCGGGTCGACGTCGTGGCGCCCGTCGTGCGCCGGCACCAGCACGCCGATCGTCGTGAGGACCACCAGGCACAGCGAAAGGCCGGCCGCCCACAGGAGTGGACGGCCGGCCTTCGTGGTCTGCTGGTCAGCCAGGGCGGACCGCGCCGACGAACGGCATCGAGTGGAGACCCGAGACGGCGACGCCGGTGCCGGGGTTGGCGGCGTGGACGATCATGCCGTTGCCGATGTACATGCCGACGTGGCTGATGGGGCTGTAGTAGAACACCAGGTCGCCGGGCTGCAGGTCGCTCACGGCCACGCGCGGTCCGGAGCCGAACTGGGCGCTCGAGGAGTGCGGGAGCGACACGCCGGCCTGGGCCCAGGCACGCATGGTGAGGCCGCTGCAGTCGAAAGCGCTCTCGCCCATGGCGCCGTAGACGTAGGCGTCGCCGACCTGGGCCATCGCGTACTGGACGGCCGCGGCGGCGCGGCCGGACGCGGGCACGGAGCTCGGCATGCGGGTGGTCGTGCCGCTGCGAGAGGCGAGCAGGCGCTCGCGCTCCTCGGCCTCGAGGTCCGCGAGGACCTCCTTGGCCTCGCCGAGCTTGTCGTCGACGGTCGCCTTCTCGGCACCCAGCTGCTGGGTGAGCTCGGCGATCTCCCGGGCCCGGGCGTCGGTCGCCTCGCGGCGGATCTCGAGGGCCTGGAGCTCGGTGTCGTAGTCGGCGAGCAGCGAGGCCTGGAGGTCGTTGAACGACGACATCGTGGAGAGGCTGTCGAGGAAGGAGCCGGGGTCCTCGGAGACCACGATCTGGCCGACGGTCGAGATGCCCTCGCCCTCGATCTGGCGCACGACGGCGTCGGAGACCTGGTCACGGACGACGTCGAGGCGGTCGTCCTGGCGCTCCTGGTCGGCGCGCAGGTCGGCGAGGTCGCCACGCAGGTCGGTCAGCTCCAGGCGGGCGTCGTGCAGCCGCTCCTGGGCGGCCTCGGCCTCGTGGTAGAGGCGGTCGACGCGAGCCTTCACGTCCTTGATGTCGGGGTCGGCCTGCGCGGGGGTCGCGGGCACGAGGGCGATGGCAGCGATCGCGGACAGTCCAAGAGCGGACGCGACGACTCGCTTGCGGGTGTGAGCCACGAGCGGGGGAACTCCTCGGGGATGTCGTACGCCTACCGGGTGAGCTGACGGGTTCGGCACGACTGTCCTACCCCTGCTCCACGCACCGCTCGCGCGATGCGCCTCACAGGGGATTCACCCCAGGGGGAAGTGTGGTTCCCCGGCTCGTCGGCCACCGTGGTGCGGGGGTGTGGCCTTCGACTCGGCGCGACGCCCGCGCGGGCCTGGTGACCCACTGCCACGGACGTCAGCCCACACCCTAGACCGGAGCCGTCGGCCCCGCCAATCTTCGGGGAAACTTCTCACGACGTGTCTCAGGCGGACTCGATCACCGGCCCCGCGACCGGCTCCACCAGCCGCAGCGGTGGCACCAGTCCCCCGGTGGCCAGCGCGTCCAGCGCGGCCATCTCGTCGTCGTCGATGGTCAGCTCCGGCGGTGGCCCGAGGAGCACCGTCACCACGCAGTCGTGGCAGTGCAGCCCGCGCACCACGCAGGTGTCGCAGTCGATCCGTGTCGTCATGTGCTGAACCGTCGCAGGGCCCACCGACAACGGCCCTGCGGACCGTCCCGCGGCGTGTCGCGCGAGCGGCGGATGCCTCGAGCCGGTCAGCCGGTCAACCGGTCAGCCGGCGACGATCCCGAGCAGCGACGAGGCGGGCACGGCCCGCGCCCCGGCCCGCACGACGTCGCGGGACAGCTCCCGGTCGCCGGTGACCACGACCACGACGCGGCCGCGCGGCTCGGCCGCGACCAGCTGGCGGATGACGTCGTCGGCGATGACGCCCTCCGGGCTGAAGACCACGCGGACCCCCCGGGGCGCCGGCATGACGGTCCTCGTCGACGACTCCGCGGCGTCGAAGACGACCGTGGTCTCCGCCCCGGACCGGGCGACGACGGGCCCCAGCGCGGCGACCAGCCGGCTGCGCTGCGCCTCGAGGCTGGCGTGGGGCCAGGCCTCCTTGGTGACGTTGTAGCCGTCGATGACGAGGCGGGCGCGCGGCATCCCGAGCACCTGCTCGAGCAGGGCGGGGGTCGCGGGCGCGCTGGACGCCGGCGCCGCCTCGACGCCGGCCAGCTCCCCCTCCACGGCGTCGCCGGGCGTCCCGCTGACGGCAGGCAGCCCGAGCTCGCGGCGCAGCCCGGTGGCGGACTCGACCACGGCGTCGAGCAGCAGCCGGGTGCGGATTGTCGCCGCGTCGCGCTCCGAGCGGGTGCCGCGGCGGCTGGCGGCGAGCCCGGCCTCGGCCTCCTCGAGCTGCGCCCGCAGGCGTCGTACGTCCGCCTCGGCGGTGCGGGTGGCGGCCGCCGCCGCGGCGACGGCCTCGTCACGGGCGGCGAGGGCCGCGTCGCGCTCCGCCTCCGCGGCCCGCAGGGCGCTCCGGGTCTCGCCCAGGCGCTGGCGCAGCACCTTGTGCTCGGACCGGACGCGGTCGAGCTCCTGGCGGTGCTCCGACCGCAGCGTCCCGACCTCGGCCTGGAGGGCGGCCACCTGCGCGACGAGGCGCCCGAGCTCGGCGCGGCCCTGGTCGTCGCGCGCCTCCTCCTCGCCGAGGCCGTCGGCGACCTCGGCGACGACCGCCTCCCAGCCGTCCTCGCGCACCAGCCAGGCCCGGGCGGCAGCGTCGAGCGGGTCGTCGGGGGCGGCGGGGACCGCCGCGACCTGGACCGCCGCGTGCTGACGGAAGTCGTCGTCGGCCAGGGCGTCCCAGATGGCGGCGCCGCCGAGGCGCGCGCGCCGGGCGGGAGCGAAGGAGGCGACCTTGCGCAGCGGCGCCGGGACCGGGCTGACGGAGGGCAGGACGGCGGAGACGAGGGCCACCACGCGCAGGCGCAGGCGCTCGGGAAGGGGCACCGGGCCGGTCACGGCCGTCCCGTCACCCGGCGGCCGGGTCGGCGGTGGTGTCGGCCGACGCGCGGTCGACGACCTCGATGGCGTCGGCACGACCGCACCAGCGGCAGGCCACGGACTCGACCGCCTCGGACCGCACAGTCTCCTCCTCGACCTGGTGCTCGCCGGCGAGGTCGAAGTGCCAGTACTCCGTGGTGCGGCGGGTGCGGGTGACGTCGAAGCGCGTGAGGTTGCCGCAGCCGGCGCAGCGCCACCGCTCGCCGTCGCCGGGAACGCGGAGGTCGGCGGTCTGGTCGCTCACGGGCGGGTGCTCCTCGGTCGGGGACGTCTGTTCGGACAGGCGCGGTCAGCGTAGTGCGCGTGCCCTCCCACCATTGTCGGATCCCGCGTCTAGCGTCGTCCGACATGAGCACCACCGCCCACCGCCCGTCCCGGGAGCAGTCCCGATGGGAGGCGCAACGCAGCTTCGACGAGCTGGGGCGGCCGCTGCGTGACCTGACCTTCTGCGTGGTCGACCTCGAGACGACCGGCGGCTCGGCCCAGGCCGGCTCGATGATCACCGAGATCGGGGCCGTCAAGGTGCGCGGCGGCGAGGTGCTCGGCGAGTTCCAGACCCTGGTCAACCCCCACACCGAGATCCCGGCGTTCATCGCGGTGCTCACCGGCATCACCAACTCGATGGTGCACGACGCGCCGTCGATCGACTCGGCGCTGCCGGCGTTCCTCGACTTCGCGTCGGGCTGCGTGCTCGTGGCCCACAACGCGCCCTTTGACGTCGGCTTCCTCCAGCACTTCGCCCGCGAGCAGGGGCGGCCCTGGCCGAGGTTCGAGGTGCTCGACACGGCCAAGCTCGCCCGTCGTGTGATCACCCGCGACGACGCGCCCAACTGCAAGCTGTCCTCGCTGGCCAAGGTGTTCGGCTCCACGACCACGCCCAACCACCGGGCGCTGTCCGATGCCCGCGCCACTGTCGACGTGCTCCACGGCCTGATGGAGCGGCTGGGCGGGCTCGGGGTGCAGACGCTGGAGGAGCTGCAGACCTTCTCGGCGCGGGTCAGCCCAGCGCAGCGCCGCAAGCGCCACCTCGCCGAGGGGCTCCCCCACGCGCCGGGTGTCTACCTCTTCCGCGACGACAGGTCCCGCGTGCTCTACGTCGGCACGTCCCGCGACCTGCGCACCCGCGTCCGCACCTACTTCACGGCGTCGGAGACCCGCACCCGCATGGGCGAGATGGTCGGGCTGGCCACCTCGGTCACCGGGATCGAGTGCGCCACCCCGCTCGAGGCCGAGGTCCGCGAGCTGCGGCTCATCGCCGAGCACAAGCCGCGCTACAACCGTCGCTCGCGGTTCCCCGAGAAGGTCCACTTCCTCAAGCTCACCCGCGAGACGTGGCCGCGCCTGTCGCTGGTCCGCACGGTGCTCGACGACGACGCCGACTACCTCGGCCCCTTCTCGTCCAAGAAGACAGCCGAGAAGTGCCTGGCCGCCCTGCACGAGACGTTCCCCGTGCGGCAGTGCAGCGGCCGGCTGCCGCGGACGCCGTCGCGCTCGGCCTGCGTGCTGGCCGAGATGGGGCGCTGCCTGTCGCCCTGCGACGGGTCGACCGACGAGACGACCTACGCCGCGGTCGTGCGCCAGCTGCGCGACACGCTGCTGCGCAGCCCGCACGAGGTGGTCGAGGCCATCAACCAGCGGATGGCGGCCCTCGCCGACCGCGAGCGCTTCGAGGAGGCCGGCGTGCACCGCGACCGGTTGGCCACGTTCGTCCGCGCGGCGGCCCGCACGCAGCGGCTCTCCGCCCTGACCCGGTGCCCGGAGATCGTCGCCGCCCGACGCGAGGACAGCGGCCGCTGGGCCGTCCACGTGGTGCGGCACGGCCGGCTGGCAGCGGCGGGCGTGATCCCGCCGGGGGCCGACGCCCACCAGTACGTCCGCGAGCTCACCGCGAGCGCGGAGACGGTGACCGATGCGCCCGGCCCGGTGCCCGCGGCCACGGCCGAGGAGTCCGAGAAGGTCCTGCGGTGGTTGGAGTCACCCGGCGTCCGCCTCGTCGACGTCGAGGGCGACTGGATCTGCCCGCTCGGCGGGGCCGCGCGGCACCTCGCCGTCTACGACGCCGTCAACGAGTCGCGGCTCTCGCTGGTGCCCTTCGACGAGCGACGCCTGCCGTCACCGGTGCACCGGCCCGCCCGATAGGACCTGCGCGAGGGCGGTGGGCCTGGGCGAGAGGCGTGGCGCGTCGGGTGCGCCCGTGGGTCAGTCCAGCCCGATGCTGAACGCCGACTCCAGGTCGTGCCGGGAGTAGGTGCGGAAGGCGATGTGCGTCTCGGTCTCGGTGACGCCCTCCACCTTGTTGAGCCGGTCGGCCACCACGGCGGCGACGTCCTCGTGCTCGCGCACCCGCACGAGCGCGATGAGGTCGATCTGGCCGGTCACGGAGTAGACCTCGCTCACGCCGTCGAGGGAGGCGATGGCCTCGGCGACCTCGGGGATGCGCGCGACGTCGGCCTTCACGAAGACGATGGCGGTGATCATGACGTCACCGTAGCGCCCGCGCCGCCGGCCGGCGCCGGCTGACCGATCAGCCGGACCACCTAGTCATTTCGGACTACCCGGTCCCATTCGCCGTTCGGGGGACGACGGGCGCCCCTAGCGTGATCGGGTCACGGACCTGCTCGAGGGGAAGTAGTCACACATGTCGCACACCGCCGGCCGCCCGGACCGCACCGCACGCGGTGCCGCCCTGGCCACCATCGCCTTGGTCGTCGCGCTGGTCGCCGCCCTGGCGGCACCCACGACGACCGCCTCGGCGGCCCCGCCTGCCCAGCCGGGCTCGCTCAACGTGCAGCAGCCCGACGACTCCTCGAACATCCTGACGTGGGCGGCCGTCGCGGGTGCGACCCGCTACGAGGTGCAGGTCGACGACGACCCCGCCTTCGGCAGCACCTACCTGAGCGTCTCGACGGTCAACACCTCCTTCGTGCCGCCGATGAACCTCGCCGGGGGCACCATCTACTGGCGGGTCCGGGCCTTCACGGGCGCCGAGGCGTCCGCGTGGTCCGGCTCGGAGTTCGGCAAGGCACCGGTCGCCCGGCCGACTCCCGTCGCCCCGACCAACGGAACGACGCTCGCCCAGCCGATCAACCCACCGCTGCTGTCGTGGACCGCCGTGCCCGGGGCCATCGGCTACAAGGTCGAGGTCGACGACGCCGACGACTTCGTGGGGGCGATGTCCTTCGAGACCAGGACGACCTCCCTCGTCGTGGACCGACCGCTCAGCGCCGCGCCGTGGTTCTGGCGGGTCTCGGCGCTCAAGGGCCCCACCCTCCAGTCCCTGCCGAGCGACACGGCCACCTTCACGGTGCTCCCCCTCCCCTCGCCGACGCGCACCTCGCCGCCGGACGACGCCAACCTCGAGCTCCAGGACGTCGTGCTCGACTGGGACCCCGTCCCCGGCGCCAAGTCCTACGACATCCAGGTCTCCACCAGCGAGGACTTCACCCAGGGTGCGTCCCTGATCGAGACGAAGACCGGGATCGTCGGCACCCGTTACTCCCCGGCCACGACCTACGACAACAACCAGTACTTCTGGCGGGTCCGGGCGGTCGACCTGGACGACCGCGCCACCGCCTGGAGCCCCGCCCGCTCCAGCTTCAACCGCACCTGGCCCGACGTGCCGACGCTGGTCTTCCCCGCCGCGCCCGGCAACGAGGTCGTGGGTGCGTCCATCTACTTCCAGTGGGAGTCGGTGCGGCACGCGTCCGAGTACGAGATCCAGATCGGCACGCAGCCGAACTTCACCGTCGGCACCTTCGAGAGCTGCCGCGTCGCGGGCACCACCTACCTGCCGGGCCAGTTCGCGGTGAACACCACCGGCCAGCCCTCCACCAACCGTGAGAACGAGGACTGCGAGCCGCAGCAGGGCCAGCTCAACTACTGGCGCGTGCGACCGCTCGACCGCCCCTTCACCAAGGCGGGCGACATCCCCGGCGTCCAGGGCATCTACTCCGAGACCCAGGCCTTCCTCTACCAGCCGGTCAGCATCGCGGGGCGGTCCCCGTCCGGCGGGCAGACGGTGGCCGTGCCGACCTTCTCCTGGACCCCCGTGATCGGTGCGGAGCGCTACGAGGTCGAGGTCGCCACCAAGGCCGGGACGGTCGTCGGTGCCGCCGAGACCAAGTCCCCGTCCTGGACCATCCCCGGCACCGCCCGGCTGGACCCGGCCGACAACCCCCACACCTGGCGCGTCCGTGCGATCACCACGAAGGGCCAGAGCTCGGTCCTCTACTTCACGCAGTTCAACATCGCGGGTGAGCCGCCGACGACCGACGCGGAGCCGCTGACCCCGCTGACGCCCACGTCGTCGACCACGGGCATCAAGCACGCGCCGCAGCTGACCTGGGAGCCGATGCCCGGCGCGCACCACTACTCGGTCGACATCGGCACCGCCATGGACACGGGCCAGATCTGGTTCGGCACCAGCGGGGACAACCTGTTCCGCAAGTCGGTGCCCTACCCGGCCATGACCGACACGTCCGACCGGCTGCTCCTGCCCGGGCAGTACGACTGGCAGGTCAAGGCCTACGACGAGGACAACGCCGTCATCGGAACCGGGCCGGAGGGACGCTTCACCGTCGAGGACGTCGCGCTCACCACCGGCCACGAGGTCGCCCTCGACGGTGCCGCCGTGGCCCAGGACAACACCGCCAACGCCTGCACGCCGGGCGAGGTCTGCACCGTCCCGAGCACCCCGGTGCTCCGCTGGACCCCCGACCCCTACGCCGCGTTCTACATGGTCTACGTGAGCGAGGACGCGAGCTTCACCAACCTGCTCGAGCCGAGCAACCGGGTGCCGGCCACCACGAGCAACATGTACGTCCCGACGCTCGACAACGACGCCCACACCTACGCCGACAGCCAGGCGGGTGGCGCCTACTACTGGTACGCCCGACCCTGCCGCAACCGGCTGAACTGTGGCCCCGACCCGGTGTCGACGATCGGCAAGTGGCAGCACAGCTTCGTCAAGCGCTCCCCCAAGGTGACCGGCCTGCAGAGCACCTCGCCGAGCGGGACCGAGATCACCTTCCGGTGGGACGACTACTTCGACACCAACCGCAGCGCCCAGTGGCCCCAGACCAACGAGGACCGGCCGCAGGCGGCGATGCGCTACCGCATCCAGGTCAACAACGTCGAGTCCTTCGCCGGGACGCTCGTCGACGAGCGCCTCGTCGACCAGACCACCTACACCGCTCCCGACGAGCTCTACCCCGAGGGCCCGCTGTTCTGGCGGGTCCAGGCAGTGGACTCCGACGCCAACGGCCTCGCGTGGTCCGACGTGCAGAGCTTCACCAAGGCGAGCCCGCAGGTGCCCCTGCAGTCGCCGGTGGGCAACCTGTCGGTGAGCAGCCGTACGCCGTTCCGCTGGCAGCCGCAGGCGTTCGCCAGCTCCTACGACCTCGAGGTCTTCAAGAACGACGACGCCACCTTCTCCACCGCCAACCGCGTCGTCAACAGGCCGGCCCTCAAGACGACCGCGTACGCCCACACCGACCCGCTGCCCGCATCCCCGTCGGCCTACCGCTGGCGGGTGCGGCGCACCGACGCCGAGGGCAACAAGGGGCCGTGGTCGGTGACCGGCCGGTTCTTCGTGGGCAGCCAGGAGATGAACCCGCTGGCCCCGGTAGCCGGCGTCAGCCAGCGGCCCAACGGCCCGGTGCTGCAGTGGGCTCCGCTGGAGGGTGCGCGCAACTACAACGTGAGCATCACCCCGCTGTCCCCCGGTGGGACATCGGTCAGCACCCAGAGCACCGTGGCGTCGGCCTACGCCGCTCAGGTCAACTTCGTCACCGGCAACTACCAGTGGACCGTGACCGCTCGCGACGCTGCTGACAACGTGATCGGAAGCGCGACGGCGACCTTCACCGTCGACGCCGGGCTGCAGATCGTGCAGGGCCCGCAGATCGAGGCGACCGGGGGCACGGGTGTCGGCCAGGTCGTCACCAGCGTGCCGCCGGCCTGGAGCGAGCCGGGTGTGGTGAACAGCTACCAGTGGCTGCGCGACGGCGCGAAGATCTCGGGCGCGACGAACGCCACCTACACCCTCACCACGGCCGACTTCGGCAAGTCGATCTCGCTGCAGGTCACCGGGTCGAAGCCCGGGTTCGCCAGTGAGGTCGCCATCAGCAACGTCATCGGCGCCACCGCCGGCGGTGCGCCGCAGTGCACGGAGCTGCCGGCCATCTCCGGCACCCCGTCCCTGGGCAGCCGACTGACGGGCAGCCGCGGCACGTGGTCGGGACAGGGCACGATCAGCTACTCCTACGCCTGGCTGCGCGACGGGGTCCTGATCCCGGGTGCGACCAGCACCAGCTACACCCCGACGGAGGCCGACCTGTCGCGGGACCTGGTCTTCCGCGTGACGGCGTCCGCCAACGGCTACGCCGACGGGCTGGCGCACTCCGCCCCGGTCCGGGTGCAGTCGCTGCTCGCGACCTCGCTCCCCCAGGTCAGTGCCCCCTCCGGCACCGGTGTCGGCGCGACCCTCGTCGCGGTGGCTCCCACCTGGAACCAGCCGGACGTGGCCACGTCGTTCCAGTGGCTGCGCAGCGGCGCACCGATCAGCGGCGCGACGGCGCCGACCTACGTGCTGACCGCGGCCGACCTCGGCAAGGAGGTCTCGCTCCGGGCCACCGGCTCCAAGACCGGCTTCCAGGACGCCGTCGCGGTCAGTGGCGGAGTGACCGCCACCGCGAGCGGTGCGCTGCAGGCCACGACGCCGCCGAGCGTCACCGGCACCCCGAGCGTGGGGCAGACCCTCAAGGCCGCGCCCGGCACGTGGTCGCAGCCCTCACCCACCTTCCGCTACCAGTGGCTGCGCACCGGGGCGGCGATCCCCGGTGCCACGAGCTCGACCTACCGCCTGATGCCCGAGGACGCCGGGAAGGACGTCTCGGTGGTCGTGAGCGCGACGAAGACCGGCTTCGCCGACGGCGCTGCCGCCAGCGCGGCGGTGCCGGTGGCGCGGATGACGTCGACGGTCAGCGGCTCGCTCAAGGCCGACCGGGTCAAGGTGGGCAAGAAGGCGAAGATCACCGTCACGCTCAGCGTGTCCGGGATGGCGGCGCCCAACGGCACCGTCCAGGTGCTCGACAAGGGCAAGAAGGTCGCCTCCTTCACCATGGCCCCGGTGCACAAGGGCAAGAAGACGCTCACGCTCGCCAAGCTCAAGAAGGGCAAGCACAAGCTGCAGGTGGTCTACCTCGGCACGTCGGAGGTCCTGGGCTCGAAGTCCAAGAAGATCGTGCTCTACATCGTCAAGTGACGCGTCCGCGGGCCGGTTCGCGGCGGGAAGTAGGCTCCCGCCGTGAACTGGCTCGCTGACCACTGGCTCGACGTCCTCGGCTGGGGTGGCAGCGCGCTGCTCGTCTACTCGCTCCTGCAGGCCAGCGTGCTCAGGCTGCGCGTGCTCAACGCCGTGGCGTGCGTGATCCTCATCGTCTTCAACGCGATGCTCGCGGTCTGGCCGATGGTGGGGATGAACATCGTCCTGGTCGCCATCAACGCGTGGTTCATCGTGCAGCTCCTCCGCGAGCGGCACGACGAGACGGCCTTCGAGGTGCTCGAGGTGGGCCCCGCCGACGAGTACCTGCGCCACACCCTGCGCGTGCACGGCGCCGACATCCTCAGGTTCAACCCGGACTTCGTCCACGACCCGGCCGACACCCACGACGCCTTCCTCGTGCAGAAGGGCGACGAGACCGTCGGCGTGGTGCTGCTGCGCAAGCACGGCGACACCGCCGACGTCCTCCTCGACTACGTCACCCCGCGCTACCGCGACTTCTCCCCCGGCGAGTTCGTGTGGCGGCGCAGCGGCCTCCTCACCGACCGCGGCATCCGTCGGGTGGTCACGCCCCCCGGCATGGTGGGCGCCTACTACGACCGGCTGGGCTTCCGGCGCGAGGGCGAGTCCTACGCGCTCGAGCTCTGACCCGTCGCCCGGACCCAGCGCTCGAGGGCGGCCTGCGCCGCACCCGAGTCGATCGCGCCGGCGGCCTTCTCCACCCCGGCCGCCAGTGCGGTGTCGACGTCCTCGGCCGGCGCGTCGTGGACCGCCAACGCAGCGCCGGCGTTGAGGACCACCGCGTCGCGCACCGGACCGGTCTCTCCCGCCAGCAGACGCCGTACGACGTCCGCGTTGTGCGCCGCGTCGCCGCCGCGGAGGTCCTCGGTGGTGGCCCGCGCGATCCCGAGCGTCGTCGGGTCCACGGTCAGCCGGGTGACCGCCCCGGCGTGGACGCGCCACACGGTCGAGGTCGTGGTGGTGGTCAGCTCGTCCAGGCCGTCGTCGCCCCGGAACACCCAGGCGTCCACGCCGCGCTCGGCCAGGACCCCGGCCATCACCGGCGCCATCCGGGCGTCGGCGCAGCCGATCGCCTGCGCCTGCGGTCGCGCCGGGTTGGTGAGCGGACCCAGGATGTTGAAGGTCGTGGCGATGCCGAGCTCGCGACGCGGGACCGCGGCATGACGCATCGCCGGGTGGAACGCGGCCGAGAAGCAGAAGGTGATCCCCGCCTCCTCCGCCACCTCGGCGACGCGCGCCGGTGGCAGGTCGAGCCGGATGCCGAGCGCCTCGAGCACGTCGGCCGAGCCCGACTGGGACGACGCCGACCGGTTGCCGTGCTTGACGACCTTGGCCCCGGCACCGGCCGCGACGATGGCAGCCATGGTCGAGATGTTGACCGACATCGACCGGTCGCCACCGGTGCCGACCACGTCGAGCAGCCGGCCGGGGACCGAGATCGGGTTGGCCGCGGCGAGCATGGCCGCCGCGATGCCGGACACCTCCTCGACCGTCTCCCCCTTGGCGCGCAGCGCCACGACGAAACCGGTGAGCTGAACGGGCGTCGCCGCGCCGGCGAAGACCTCGTCCATCGCCCATCGCGCCTGCTCCGTCGTCAGGTCGCTCCCGGCGACCAGCGTGGAGAGGACGTCGGGCCAGGTGTGGGGCATGGGGATCAGGCTAGTGGCGAGCGGACCGGGGACCCGCTGGGGTTTCAGGTGGTGGTTCGCGCGGGACGCCTCAGGAGGTGGCCGGCACCGACGGTCGCAGCAGCCCGATGACCGCCTCGGCCAGCTGGATGGGGTCGATCGGGTGCGGGACCGCCGCCTCGGCACGCGACCAGGTCGCCAGCCAGGCGTCCTGCGGCCGGCCGGTCAGCACGAGGACCGGCGGGCACTTGTAGATCTCGTCCTTGAGCTGCTTGGCGATGCCCATCCCGCCGGCGGGGACCGCCTCGCCGTCCAGGATCGCCAGCGCGATGTCGCCGCGGTCCATGTTCTGCAGCACCACCGGCTCGGTGGCGACCTCGACGTACTCGAGCTCCGGCAGGTCGGGGTGCGGGCGACGACCGAGCGCCAGGATCACCTGCTGGCGGGTGTTCACGTCGTCGCTGTAGACGAGGACCTTGATGCGGTCTGCGGGGGGCGGGGTCACCCGAGCATCGTAACGGGGCCCGACGGCCTCAGGCGCGGGCGCGTCGTTCCTCGAGGTCGAGGCGCCGGTCCTCGCGCGCGGCCTCCTTGAGCGACGAGCGCACCCACTGGGTGAACAGCACCGCGAAGAACAGGATGCCGATGAGGTCGCCGCTGGCCCACAGGATGCCGCCGGCGAGGTGCTGGTCGTCGATCGCCGCCGGCAGCCACGCCGCCATCGGTCCCTCCCGCAGCTCGGCGTAGTGCTCCGCGCCGATGAGCGTCGTCTGGCCCATGATCGTCACGCCGAGGAAGGCGTGGAAGGGCAGCGTCATCAGGGTGAGCAGCACCCGGAAGGGGTGGCTGACCCGGCCGGGGACCGGGTCGATCCCCATGAGCGGCCAGAAGAACAGGGTGCCGACGAGCACCAGGTGGATGTGCATCATCTGGTGCACGAACGACGAGCTCAGGCTGGCGTCGTACCACGGGCTGAAGTAGAGCGCCCACGGCGAGGCGACGTAGAGCGCGAAGGTGAGCGGCGGGAACGCGAGCACCGTGGCCACCGGTGAGTGCAGCACCGTCAGGAGCCACCGCCTCGGCCGCGGTGGCAACGTGCGCAGCGCCAGGGTGACCGGCGCGCCGAGGGCCAGGGCGAGCGGCACGACCATCGACAGGACCATGTGCTGCACCATGTGCACGCTCAGCAGGGTCGTGTCGTAGCGGCCGAGGCCGGACATCGTGGCGAGCGCGAAGGAGCCCATGCCGAGACCGCAGAAGGAGAGCGTGCGACCGACCGGCCACCGGTCCCCGCGACGGGCCAGCACCCGCACCCCGAGGGCGTACAGACCCACGGCCCAGACGGTCACGACGAAGGGGATCGGATCGATCCCCCAGTCGGTCAGGGCCCGGCCGAGCGTGAATCTCGGGAGGACCTCCGCGTCGGTCGCGAGGGTGAGCAGCACACTGTGAACTTTATGACCCCACTACACAGGGGGTCGGGGTGCCCTCCTCCTCCCCCAGCAGCCATAATGATGTCGTGGCGACTGCAGCAGCGATTCCGGCCTCCCGACTTCACGGGCACCACGACCGACCCAGCATGGTCAGCGTGGGCACGATCATCTGGCTCGCCAGCGAGCTGATGTTCTTCGCGGCGCTGTTCGCGGCCTACTTCACCATCCGCGCGGTCAGCCCGGAGCTGTGGGCGCAGGAGACGGAGAAGCTCAACGTCCCGTTCTCCACCGCCAACACCGCGATCCTCGTGGCGTCGTCCTTCGCCTGCCAGTGGGGCGTCTTCGCCGCCGAGCGCGGCCAGGTCGGCCGCACCGGCTCGCTGCTCAACTTCACCCGGTGGGGGCTGCGCGAGTGGTTCATCCTCACCTACGTCATGGGCGCCATCTTCATCGGCGGCCAGGCGCTCGAGTACGCCGAGCTGATCCACGAGGGCGTCACCATCCCGAGCTCGGCCTACGGCTCGATGTTCTACCTGACCACCGGGTTCCACGGCATCCACGTGACCGGCGGACTCATCGCGTTCCTGTTCGTCCTGGGCCGCACCTACCTCGCGCGACGCTTCACCCACGAGCAGGCCGTCACCGCCATCGTGGTTTCCTATTACTGGCACTTCGTCGACGTGGTCTGGATCGGGCTCTTCTTCACGATCTACGTCATCAAGTAAGCACCGAACCGCAACCGGCAAGGACTCATCGTGCGTTTGCTCAACCGAACCGCTGGGCGCCTCTCCCGGCACCGCCGCGGACCGCTTGCGGGGATCGTCGTGCTGCTCCTCGGGCTGCTCGTCAGCGGCTCGCTCTACACCGCCCTCGCCCCCGCGCAGGCCGACAGCCAGGCCAGCCAGACCGACCAGGTCGCCGAGGGCAAGAAGCTCTTCCTCGCCAGCTGTGCGTTCTGCCACGGCAAGAACGGTGAGGGCATCCCCACCGTGCGCGAGGGCTACCAGGTCGGCCCGTCGCTCGTCGGCGTCGGCGCCGCCGCCGTCGACTTCCAGGTCGGCACCGGCCGCATGCCCATGGCACAGCCCGGCCAGCAGGCCCAGGACAAGCCGGTCGTGTTCAGCCAGGACGAGATCGACGCGCTCGCGGCCTACGTCGCCTCGCTCGGCCCCGGCCCCGCGGTCCCCAACGAGTCCGACTACACCCTCGAGGGTCTCTCGGAGGAGGAGCGCGAGGAGGCGATCTCGCGCGGTGGCCAGATCTTCCTGACCAACTGCACCGCCTGCCACAACTTCAACGGCGCCGGCGGCGCCATGCCGCGCGGCGGCTACGCCCCCAGCCTCCACGGCGTGGAGGGCAAGTACATCTTCGAGGCCCTGCTGACCGGACCCCAGCAGATGCCCAACTTCAGCAACGGCAACCTGTCCCCCGAGGAGAAGCGCGACGTGATCGCCTACCTCGACAGCCTGCAGGAGACCCCCGAGTACGCCGGCTTCACCCTCGGCGGCCTGGGTCCGGTCTCGGAGGGCCTGTTCGGGTGGCTCGTCGGCATCGGTGGGCTCGTGGGCGGCGCCGTGTGGATCGCCTCGCACACGACCCGGAGCAAGAAGAACAAGGTGGAAGCGTGAGCAACGACGACAGCCGGCAGGTCAACGGGCCCGACGGCACCCCCGAGCCCTACGCCGACGACTCGCACGCGTCCTCGGTCGAGCCCCACGAGTCGCACGTCCCCGCGCACCGCGAGGCCGACCCGATCCCCGACCCCGGGCTGCCCGCGCACACCTGGCGCCCGACCGACGTCGACCCCCGCCTCGAGAAGCGTGCCGAGCGCCAGATCGCCGCGATGTTCATCGCCGCGATGCTCAGCGCGGTGCTGTTCGTCGTCGCCTACTTCACCCTCGACATCGGCGACAACTGGACCACCTTCGCCGGCATGGGTGCCTCCACCATCGCCCTCGGCCTGACCCTGGGCACCTCGCTGCTGCTCATCGGCATCGGCATCATCCACCTGGCCCGCAAGCTGATGGCCGACGCCGAGATGGTCGAGATGCGCCACCCGGCCGCCTCGCCGGTCGAGGACCGCGAGGCCACCGTCAAGGCCCTCCAGGACGGCATCGAGGAGTCCGGCATCGGCCGCCGCCCGCTGGTCCGCAACACCATGATCGGCGCCGTCGGCGTCCTGGGCCTGCCGGCCGTCGTCCTCCTGCGCGACCTCGCGCCCGGCGACGCGCTCGACACGAGCAAGCTGGCCCACACCATCTGGGAGCCGGGCATGCGCCTGGTGCGCGACGTCGTCGGCACCCCGATCCTCGCCAGCGAGATCGAGATGGGCGACCTGATCAACGCCGCCCCGGAGGCCATGTTCCCCACCGAGGAGAACGGCTACCCCGAGCTCGAGGGCGCCGAGGAGCAGGCCGAGAAGGCCAAGGGCGCCATCATCATCGTCCGGATGAACCCCGACGACCTCACCCCGGCCACCCGCCCGGACAAGTGGACCGTCGACGGGATCATCTGCTACTCCAAGATCTGCACCCACGTGGGCTGCCCGATCTCCCTCTACGAGCGCACCACGCACCACGTGCTCTGCCCGTGCCACCAGTCGACCTTCGACCTCGCCGATGGCGCCAAGGTCGTCTTCGGTCCGGCTGCCCGCCCCCTTCCCCAGCTGCCACTGGCAGTGGACGATGAGGGGTACCTGGTCGCTCAGAGCGACTTCAACGAGCCCATCGGGGCTAGCTACTGGGAGCGTGAGAAGCACAAGTGAGCACCGACGCGAGGCTGGACACCAGCAAGGTCGCGACGAGCAACCGCACGGATGCCGCGACCGCCACCAAGCCGGGCCCTGCGGGCTCCCTCGCCACCTGGGCCGACGAGCGCCTGGGCCTGGGCACGGTGATGAAGAAGAACCTGCGCAAGGTCTTCCCGGACCACTGGTCCTTCATGCTCGGTGAGATCGCGCTGTGGAGCTTCGTCGTGCTGCTCCTCACCGGCGTGTTCCTCACCCTGTGGTTCAACCCCTCCATGGGCCACGTCACCTACGAGGGCTCCTACGACCAGCTCCGCGGCGTCGGCATGTCCGAGTCGATGGCCTCCACGCTGCACATCTCGTTCGACGTGCGCGGTGGCCTGCTGATGCGGCAGATGCACCACTGGGCGGCGTCCATCTTCATCGCCTCGATGCTGGTCCACCTGCTGCGCGTCGCCTTCACAGGCGCATACCGCAAGCCGCGCGAGCTCAACTGGGTCATCGGCTGCGTGCTGCTCCTCCTCGGCACCCTTGAGGGCTTCACCGGCTACTCGCTTCCCGACGACCTGCTCTCGGGCACCGGCGTCCGCGCCGCGGACGGGTTCCTCAAGGCCACCCCGGTCGTGGGCTCCTACATGTCGTTCCTGCTCTTCGGCGGCGAGTTCCCCGGCGAGGCGATCATCCCGCGCCTCTACATCATCCACGTGCTGCTCATCCCGGGCATCCTGCTCGCGCTGATCGCCGCCCACATGCTCCTGCTCGTCTACCACAAGCACACGCAGTGGCCCGGGCCCGGCCGCACCGAGCAGAACGTCGTCGGCTTCCCGATGCTCCCCGTCTACGCCGCCAAGGCCGGTGGCTACTTCTTCATGGTGTTCGGCGTCATCGCCATCATGGGCGGTCTGCTGTCGATCAACCCGGTGTGGAAGTTCGGCCCCTACGACCCGACCAAGGTGACGGCCGGGTCCCAGCCCGACTGGTACATGGGCTGGCCCGACGGCCTCCTGCGGATCATCCCGAGCAACTGGGAGTCGGTGATCTTCGGCTACACCATCTCGTGGAACGTGATGCTGCCCATCCTCATCGTGCCGCCGCTCATGCTCGTGGTCCTCATGCTCCTGCCCTTCCTGGAGGGCTGGATCACCGGCGACAAGCGCGAGCACCACCTGCTCCAGCGCCCGCGCAACGCGCCGACCCGCACCGCGGTCATGGTGGCCCTGATGACGTTCTACGGGCTCGCCTGGGCGGCCGGTGGCAACGACATCATCGCGATCAGGCTCGACCTGAGCATCAACCAGATCACCTACTTCATGCGGGTCGCGATCTTCGTGGGTCCGGTGATCGCGTTCCTGATCACGCGCCGCTGGTGCATCTCGCTCCAGCGCCACGACAACGAGAAGCTGCTCCACGGCTACGAGACCGGCATCATCACCCGCTCCCCCGACGGCCAGTACGCCGAGCGGCACCTCCCGATCAACGAGAAGGCGGCCTACGCGCTCACCGCGCGTGACCGCGACGAGGTGTTCGCGGTCGACGGCGAGACGGACGCGGCCGGCGTGCCCGCACCCAACTCGCGGTCCGAGCGGGTCCGGGCGAGCCTGTCGTCGTGGATGTACAGCCACAACGTGCAGAAGCCCACCCGCGCGGAGCTCGAGGCGGCGCACCACCACGCGGAGCACGAGGCGGAGCTCCAGGCCGGCCTCGACCACCCCGCTGACGGCCACCAGTTCGACGACCACCAGCTGCGCAACACCGACGACGTACCGCTGCGCGACCACTGATCGCCTCGCGACCGCAGCACGACACGAGGGCCCGCCGGGAACATCCCGGCGGGCCCTCGTCGTCGCAGCCCCAGCGGAGCGCCGATCGGCGTCAGTCGCCCTTGACGTTGACCAGCTGGCGCAGCACGTGGCGCACCTCGACGAGGTCGGCGGCGTCGGCCATCACCTGGTCGATGTCCTTGTAGGCCGCCGGGATCTCGTCGATGAAGGCGTCGGTGTCGCGGTACTCGATCCCCACCATCGCGCTCCGCAGGTCGGCGGCGGTGAACGTCTTCCGGGCCCGGGTCCGGGAGTACTCCCGGCCGGCCCCGTGCGGCGCCGAGTTGAGCGAGGTCGCGTCACCCTTGCCCACCACGACGTACGACGCCGTGCCCATCGAGCCGGGGATCAGGCCCGGCCGCCCGGCCTCGGCGTTGATGGCGCCCTTGCGGGAGAGCCACACGTCGCGGCCGTAGTGGTGCTCGGGCTCGGTGTAGTTGTGGTGGCAGTTGATCTCCTCCACCCGCTGCACGTCGCCTCCGACCCACTCCCCGAACTGGCGCACGACCCGGTCCATCATCTCCTCGCGGTTGAGCAGGGCGTACGTCTGTGCCCACCGCATCTCGCGGATGTAGGCGTCGAACTGCTCGGTGCCCTCGGTGAGGTAGGCGAGGTCGCGGTGCGGCAGGTCCACTCCGGCGCAGGCCTCTCGTGCCACGGCGATGTGCTTCTGCGCGATCTTGTTGCCCACGCCCCGCGAGCCGGAGTGCAGGAACAGCCACACTCCGCCGCCCTCGTCCGCCGTCACCTCGATGAAGTGGTTGCCCGATCCCAGGGTGCCCAGCTGCAGCTCCCAGCGCCCGGCGTACGTGGTGGGGTCGAAGCCGGCCTCCGCCGCCAGCTCGCGGAGCCGCTGCAGGCGCTCCTCGGTGTGGTCGCGGCTGACGCTCCGGTTGGCGGCTCCCGCGTTGAGCGGGATCGCACGCTCGATCGCCTCCCGGACCGGCCGGCGGTCGCGGGGCAGGTCGTCGACGGCGTACTGGGTGCGCACGGCGATCATGCCGCACCCGATGTCCACGCCGACGGCTGCCGGGATGATCGCCCCGAGGGTCGGGATCACCGACCCGACGGTGGCGCCCAGGCCCAGGTGGGCGTCGGGCATGAGCGCGACGTGCGGGTGGATGAACGGCATCTCCGCCGTCTGCTCCGCCTGCGCACGCGTGTCGCGCTCCAGGATCGACGCCCAGCTGACGAGCCCGGGGGTCAGGTGCTCCATCGGTCCTCCTCCTTCGTCGCGGCCCGCTCGTGCGGACCGGGCGCGACCCTACGTACCCGGAATCGGCTTGCACCGCCCATTTCCGGTGTGCGTCAGGAGAGGGCGGAGCCGGCCTTCCAGTCGGCGAACGGGAGGTTCCAGTCGCCGTAGCCGTTGTCCAGCGTCATCTGGCGGTCGGTGCCGGTGTACTCGACGACGTCTCCGCGCCGGCTCATGGCGTAGAGCCAGCCGGCATCGGCGGTCGACAGACCGGTGCAGCCGTGGGAGACGTTGGCGTACCCCTGGGAGCCGACCGACCACGGTGCGGCGTGGATGAACTCACCGGAGTACGTCACCCGCATCGCCCACTGGACGTCGTCGATGTCGTAGGCCTCGGGGCTGTTGCGGTTGATGCCGACGGTCTCGGAGTTCATCCGCTTCGTCTCGAACTTCTCCATGATCACCTTGGTGCCGGACCGGGTGGTGAAGCCGGGCTTGCCGGTGGTGATCGGGATGCTCCGCAGCAGGTCGCCGTTGGAGAACACCTGCATCTGGTGGGTCCGGGCGTTGACCTTGTAGACGTGCGCGTCGCCGATCTGGAAGTCGATGCTGCGCGACTCCTGGCCGTAGATGCCCCTGCCCGCGGGGAGGCTGTTGATGTCGAGGTCGACCGAGACGTCCGTTCCGGCCTTCCAGTAGGTCGCCGGACGCCAGTGCACCTCGCGGTTGCTCAGCCAGAACCACGAGCCGCGCTGCTGGGGGGTGCTCGTGACGCGCATGTGCTTCTCGAACAGCGCCCGGTCGGTCACCGGGAGGTCGAAGCTCACCACGACCGGCATGCCGACCCCGACGGTCTCGCCGTCGAGCGGGGCGACGGCGGCGAAGGTCTGCTCGTCCAGGGTGAGGTCCACCGTGCGGAACCGGCGCGTGCGCTGCACGCGCTCGCCGTCGGACCGGGTCGCGGAGGCGGTGATGGTGTAGGCGGTGCCGGGCTCGAGGCGGTCGACAGCGGTCCACGTGCCGCCGGCCATGCTGCCCGCGACGTCACCCTCGGGCGAGCTGACGGCGACGTCGTCGAGGGTGCCGGAGGAGGTCGCGACCGTCAGCGGCGCTGCCACCGGCACGGCCGTCGGGTCGGCGAAGCTCGTCGTGAGCCGGACCGGCTCCGGACGGGCCGCGTCCGAGGCGGCCGAGGCACCGGGGCCGCCCCCGGAGCCGTCCCCCGGGCCGTCGGACCCGCCGGACGTCGACGTGCACGCGGCCAGCGCGCCGCTGAGCGCGAGGAGCGCCGCGGCGAGCGTCGTACGACGGTGCGCGGAGCGCAGTGGACGGAGCGCGCGAGTGCGCATGCGACGGACCCCCAGGCGGTGCAGGTGGTGGAGCAGATGGAACGAGCTGCGGCCAGGCGCGGACGCGCAAGGACCCGCCCAGCGTACGTGCTGGGCGGGTCCTGCCGAAGTCGGCGCGAGCGTGTCCTGGGTGCGCAGGTCAGTGCGCGTGCTCACCGCGGTAGTACTCGAAGATGAAGCCGCAGACCACGACGGCCCCGATGGTGAAGCCGATGATGACGAGCCACCACGCGGTCATCGCCGTGCCGTAGACGATCACGCCGAGGGCGAGGGCGCACCACAGCGGCCACCACGAGTAGGGCGGGAAGAAGCCCAGCTCGCCGGCACCGTCGGCGATCTCGCCGTCCTTGCGGTCCTCGGGCCGTGCGTCCATGCGGGAAGCGTGGAAACCGAGGTAGAGCGTGATCATGCCGAACAGCAGCGCCGTCATGACGAGCGCCGACGTGCCGGTCCAGTCCTCGGAGAGGAACCAGTAGGCCGGGCTCACGACCGCCACGAAGATGGCCGTGATGCCGAAGATCCAGGCTTCCGCCTTCATCGGTTCTCCTCCTCGGTCGGTCCGTCGGGGTCGACGCGGTCGCGCAGCATGCCCTCGCGACCCTCGACGTCGGGCGCGTCGGCGACGTCACCGTCACGCTCGGCGTCGTTCTCGTCGAGCTCGAGCAGCGCGACCTCCGGGTGGTGCAGGTCGAAGGCGGGCGACTCCGACCGGATGCGCGGCAGCGAGTGGAAGTTGTGGCGCGGCGGCGGGCAGCTGGTGGCCCACTCGAGCGAGCGGCCCCAGCCCCACGGGTCGTCGACCGTAACCTTCGGCGCCTTGACCGAGACGTAGACGTTGTAGAGGAACGGCAGCGTCGAGGCGGCCAGCAGGAACGAGCCCACCGTCGAGATCTGGTTGAGCGTGGTGAAGCCGTCCTCGGGCAGGTAGTCGGCGTAGCGGCGCGGCATGCCCTCGACACCCAGCCAGTGCTGGACGAGGAAGGTGGTGTGGAAGCCCACGAAGAGGATCCAGAAGTGGAGCTTGCCCAGTCGCTCGTCGAGCATGCGGCCGGTCATCTTCGGCCACCAGAAGTAGAACCCGGCGAACATCGCGAACACCACGGTTCCGAAGACGACGTAGTGGAAGTGCGCCACCACGAAGTAGGAGTCGGACACGTGGAAGTCGAGCGGCGGGCTCGCCAGGATGATGCCGGTCAGGCCGCCGAAGAGGAACGTGACCAGGAAGCCGATGGACCACAGCATCGGGGTGTCGAACGACAGGCTGCCGCCCCACATCGTGCCGATCCAGTTGAAGAACTTCACCCCGGTGGGCACCGCGATCAGGAACGTCATGCCCGAGAAGAACGGCAGGTCCACCGCCCCGGTGACGAACATGTGGTGGGCCCACACGGCGACCGACAGCATCGCGATGCCGAGCGTGGCGGCCACCAGGCCGACGTAGCCGAAGATCGGCTTGCGGCTGAAGACCGGCAGGATCTCGGAGACGATGCCGAAGAACGGCAGCGCGATGATGTAGACCTCCGGGTGCCCGAAGAACCAGAACAGGTGCTGCCACAGGATCGGACCGCCGTGCGAGGGGTCGAACACGTGGGCGCCGAGGATCCGGTCGGCCTCGAGCGAGAGCAGGGCGCCCGCGAGGATCGGGAACACCATGATCACGAGCATGCTGGTGATCAGCGTGTTCCACACGAAGATCGGCATCCGGAACATGGTCATGCCGGGCGCGCGCATGCAGATGATCGTGGTGATGAAGTTGACGCCACCGAGGATCGAGCCGAGGCCCGCCATCCACAGGCCCATGATCCAGAGGTCACCGCCGACGCCCGGGCTGCGGACGGCGTCGGAGAGCGGCGTGTAGGCGAACCAGCCGAAGTCGGCGGCGCCCGACGGGGTCAGGAAGCCCGAGGCGGCGATGAGGCCGCCGATCAGGAACAGCCAGTAGCTGAACATGTTGAGGCGCGGGAACGCCACGTCCGGTGCGCCGATCTGCAGCGGCATGATGACGTTGGCGAAGCCGAAGAACAGGGGCGTCGCGAACAGCAGCAACATGATCGTGCCGTGCATGGTGAACAGCTGGTTGTAGAGCTGCTCGTTGACGACCTGCTGGCCGGGGTAGGCCAGCTCGGAGCGGATCAGCATGGCCATCAGGCCGGCGATGAGGAACCACGCGAACGAGGTGCCGAGGTAGAGCTTGCCGATCAGCTTGTGGTCGGTCGTGGTCAGCAGACGGACGACCTGGGTGCCCAGCGCCTTGCGCGGCGGCTCGCCGGGCGTCATGCGCTGTGACTCGGTCGCGGTCGGAGCACTCACTCTTCGCTCCCTTCCTGGGACTGGCTCTCGCCGAGTCCGGTCTGCGTGGTGGCGTTGGCGCCGCCCAGGAGCGGCTCCTCGGAGGTCTGGCCGGCCTCGGCCAGCTCGGCGAGGTAGGCCTCGTACTCGGCCTGGCTCACGATCTCGACCTGGAACAGCATCCGCGAGTGGTAGACGCCGCAGAGCTCGTAGCACTTGCCGGCGTAGGTCCCCTCGACGGTGGGGGTGACCTGCAGCTTGTTGACCCGGCCCGGGATGACGTCCATGCGGGTGAGGAAGGACGGCACGCCGAAGTTGTGGATGACGTCGGGCGAGTGCAGGTTGAACTGGATGCGCTGGTCGACGGGCAGCACCAGCGTCGGGATCTCGCTCGCGTCGCCGGTCGTGTAGACGTACTCCTCGTAGGCGAAGTCCCCGTCGTCGCCGAACGCGTCCGGGTTCTGCTCGCCGATGCCGTGGTTGAAGCCCCACTGCCACTGGTAGCCGACGACCTCGACGGTCAGGTCGGGGGTGTCCTCGAGCTCGGTCATCACGTCCTGCACGCGGACGGTGTGGAAGAAGAACACGATGCACATCAGGACCGGGGCGATCGTGTAGAAGACCTCGAGCGGCAGGTTGTAGCGCGTCTGCCGCGGGACCTCGTCGTCGCTGCGTCGGCGGAACTTGACCACGACGTAGGCGATCAGGCCCCAGACGATGACACCGGTGATCATCGCGGCGACCCAGGCCCATTTCCAGAGCTCGTAGGTGTAGGGGCCCTGCTCGGTGGCGCGGTCGGGCATGGCGAGGTTCCTGATCTGGCGCGTGTCGGCCTCGGAACACCCGGCCAGCACCAGCATCGTCACGCCCAGGAGCGCGACCCTCAGGCTGCGCTGCAGCGCGCCCGAACGCTTGGGGACTTGCAGACCCACTGACGAGCCTCTCTCTCGGTCCTTCTCGACACACAGAGGGTATCCCCATCTTCCCCGTCCGTGCGGGGCAGGGTCCGGTGTCGCGCGATCGTGCCGACCGTCACACCCCGAGGGCTGTGATCCCGGCTGGCCAAGGTCCGGACAACGTTCCCGTACGTGCTTAGGCTGCCCCTGTGACACGGCCTGGCCAGGGAGCGGGAGACCTCGACAGCGCCTCCGCCGCGCCGCTGCACCCGGCGGCGCGGGAGGTCCTGCTCGCGGCCCTCGAGCGGGGGTACGCCGACCCGCGTCGGCTGCACCGCGCCGGCCGGGAGTCACGCCTGCTGCTCGACAACGCGCGCGAGGCGACGGCCGACGCGCTGGGCGTGCGCCCCGACGAGGTCACCTTCACGCCCAGCGGCACCCACGCCATGCACCTCGGCCTGCTCGGGCTGGTCCGCGGCTCCCGGCGCGGCGACGTGGTGGTCCACCCGGCAGTCGAGCACTCCGCCGTGCGGCACGCCGTGGCGTGGGGCGCCCGGGCCCGGGTGGTCCCGTGCGGGAGGGACGGCCGGGTCGACGTCGCCCGCCTGGTCGAGGAGGCAGCCGCCCCCGATGTGGGCGTCGTGGCGCTGCAGACGGCCAACCACGAGGTGGGCACGACGCAGCCGGTCGGGGAGCTCGGGCTGCCGGACGACGTCCCGCTCTTCACCGACGCCTGTGCGGCGATGGGGCGGCTCCCGCTGCCCTCCGGCTGGGCCGCGGCCGCCGGCTCCGCGCACAAGTGGGGCGGCCCGGCGGGGGTGGGCGTGCTGCTGGTGCGCAAGCGCGCCCGATGGCGCAACCCGTTCCCCGGCGACGACCGCGTCGACGAGCGGTCCACCGGCTTCGAGAACGTGCCCGCGGTCCTCGCGGCCGCCGCCGCGCTGCAGGCCGTGGTGGCCGAGCGCACCGAGGTCAACGCCCGCCAGCACGAGCTCGTCGACGTCGTACGCCGACGGGTGGCGGCGGAGGTGCCGGACGTCGAGGTGGTCGGCGACCCGGACCGGCGGCTCCCCCACCTGGTCACCTTCTCGTGCCTCTACGTGGACGGGGAGGCGCTGGTCACCGAGCTCGACCGCCGTGGCTTCGGGATCGCGAGCGGCTCGGCCTGCACCGCCTCGACCCTGACCCCGAGCCACGTGCTCGAGGCCATGGGTGTGCTCACCCACGGCAACGTGCGGCTCTCGCTCCACCGCGACACCACCCGCGCCGACGTCGACGCCTTCTGCGAGGTCCTGCCCGGGCTGGTGGCCGAGATCCGGGCGCGGGTGGGCCTGTGAGCGCCGACCCGGTCCCTGACGTCGCGCTCGAGCTGGACTGCCGTGCCCTGCCCTGCCCGATGCCCGTCATCGAGCTCGCCCGCCACCTCGCCGACGTCGAGGTCGGTGCACTGCTGGCGGTCGTCGCCCACGACCCCGCAGCGGCGGTCGACGTGCCGGCGTGGTGCCGGATGAAGGGCCAGGACTACGTGCGCGCGGACACCGCCGACGACGGCGCCCCACGCCACGTCGTACGCCGCGTCAGCTGACGCCGGACCCCCGGGCATCTGTGGGGCGCTGGGGGCGCTGGGCCCTCAGGGCCGGATGGTCTCGAGGTGCGGCTCGAAGTCGGCAACGGCCTCGTCGCCGTAGGTGGCCGCGCAGCGCGCGAGGAACGCCGCACGCGAGATCTCGTACTCCTGGGTGCCGACCTGCTCCACGACGTAGACCGCGAGCAGGCAGCCGAGCTGGGCCGCGCGCTCGTGGCCGAGGCCCCAGCTGAGCGCGGCCAGGAAGCCGGCGCGGAAGGCGTCGCCCACGCCGGTGGGCTCGACCTTCTCGATCTCCGGCACCGCCTGGACGACGATCGATTCCTCGCCCTGACGGTCGATGCGGACACCGGCGGGGCCGAGGGTCACCACCCAGGTGCCGACGCGGGAGAGGACCTCCTCGGCGCTCCAGCCGGTCTTCTGCGTGATCAGGCTGGCCTCGTACTCGTTGGAGAACAGGATCTCGGCGCCGTCGACGAGGGGACGGATCAGGTCGCCGTCGCCGAAGGCGAGCTGCTGCGACGGGTCGGCGAGGAAGGGGTAGCCGCGCTGGCGGCACTCCTCGGTGTGGCGCAGCATCCCCTGCGGGTCGTCGGGGCCGATGAGGACGTAGTCGGGGGCGCCGACGCGGTCGATGATCGGCTTGAGCTCGATCTCGCGCGACTCGCTCATCGCGCCGGCGTAGAAGCTGGCGATCTGCGCGTGCGCGCTGTCGTTGGTGCACACGAACCGGGCGGTGTGCCGGGTCTCGGAGACGTGCACGGAGTCGCAGTCGACGTTGTGCCGCTCCAGCCACGAGCGGTACTCGGCGAAGTCCTCGCCGACGGCACCGACGAGCACCGGGCGCAGGCCCAGGTTGCCGAGGCCGAAGCAGATGTTGGCGGCGCAGCCACCGCGGCGCACCTCCAGGTCCTCGACCAGGAAGGACACCGACAGCTTGTCGAGCTGGTCCACGACCAGGCTGTCGGCGAACTTGCCCGGGAAGGACATCAGGTGGTCGGTCGCGATGGATCCGGCAACGAGGAGGGACACGCCGCGAGACACTACCTCCCGGTACGCCTCCGGATACGCATCAGTAGCCCCTAGCGTCGACCTCATGACGACGTCGCGACACCCCGCACACCTGGTCCACGACGAGCTGGGCACGCCCGCGGAGCTGGCCGCCGACTGCGAGGAGGCCGGGCGCAACCTGCGGCTCGGCTCCCCGCTCGAGCGTGCCGCCCGGGCCGCGGTGACGGCACCGCCGAGCCTGCGCTTCGAGGACTACCCGGCAGAGGTCGGCAAGCGCGAGATCCGGGTCTCCGACGCCGCCGCCCGCCTGGCCAACGCGCTGCACCTGCACCTGGACTGACGCCTGACCGGCACGCCACCCACGTACGACGAAGGGCCCCAGCCGGGTGGCTGGGGCCCTTCGTCATGGTGCGTCAGGTCTCGACACGCGGGTCGTGACCTCGCTCAGTGGAACGAGTCGCCGCAGGCGCAGGACCCGGTCGCGTTGGGGTTGTCGATGGTAAAGCCCTGCTTCTCGATGGTGTCGACGAAGTCGATCTCGGCACCGTTGAGGTAGGGGACGCTCATCCGGTCGACGACGACGGTCACGCCGTCGAAGTCGGTCGTCACGTCGCCGTCGAGGGTCCGCTCGTCGAAGAAGAGCTGGTAGCGCAGGCCCGAGCAGCCACCGGGCTGCACGGAGATGCGCAGAGCCAGGTCGTCGCGACCCTCCTGCTCCAGGAGGCTCTTCACCTTGCCGGCGGCGACAGCGGAGAGGTTGATCTGGTCGGTGCGGCGCTCAGTGGTCTCGACCTGCTCGGTCATCTCATCACTCCAGGAAGTCTCGGGGTACTGCAGGTTCCAATGGTCGCACACGCGGGGTTATTCCCCACGGCGGCCGCGGGTTCGGGCGGTCCGCCTGCCCGCCTTCCTTCCCGCGCCGACTGCCTGCCGCCGGGGGTGGCGGCACATCGCGGGTTGAACCGGCCGTTCGAGGCGATCTGCCGCCACCCTGGACGGGCCCTCGGAAAGGTGGCGGCACATCGCGGCGCCGACCGGCCCTTCCAGGGGATCTGCCGCCACCCTCACGCCGTACGACGTCGCACGGGCGCCGCAGGGACGCGTGCGAGGAGCGCCGCCCGGCCGGCGGGGGTGAAGAGCGAGTCACGCAGGAGCGCGTGCCACAGCCTGATCCGCGCGGGGTCGTGCGGCCGGTCGAGCGCCCGGTCGGCGTCCTCGAGGATGGTCACCGCGCGGTGGATGACGTCACCCGCCGTGTAGCCGCGACGCGTGAAGCCCTGCCTCTCGATACGGCGGTCACGTCGCCGGTCCTGCACCCGTCGGGGCGCCTTCTCGTGCTCGTCCCCGTCGAACTCGTGCAGCGCCGTCGTGCCGCACAGCCACAGGTCCGCGGCGGCGACGAAGACGCCGTCGCCGTCCGTCAACGTCCACTGGGGCTCGACGTCGATCCCGCACGAGACGTGCACCAGCCTCAGCAACGACTCCCAGAGCGACTGCGAGCGTCCGTCCACCAGGATGAGCGCCTCCCGCAGTCGACGGGCGCCCGGACGCCTCGTCGCAGCCACCTCACTGAGCTCCTCCTCGGCCACGAGCTCGAGCTGGAGGGCCGCGTCGACCATCGCCACGAGGTCGATGAGCCCGACCCAGCGGCCGGCTGCGGCAAGCGCCTCGGCGACGACGGCGACCCGCAGACCGCGCTGAATGGCGTACGGCACCGGGCGCACGTGCCGGCTGGTGTGGACGCCGCGACGCAGCGGTCGCGGGTCGTCCTTCCCGAGTGCCAGGAAGACCGGGCACTCGGCGGGCAGCGGCGGATGCGGGACGCCCCAGACCTCGAGGGCCGTCAGACCGGTGAACGCTCCGTCGTCGGTCAGGAGCAGCTGCCAACCGGCGAGGTCGTCCTCGTCCCAGAACGGTGGGTGCTCGACGGGGTCAGGCGCCGTCGCGCCACGGTGGATCCCGTAGGTGACGTGAGCCCACTCCCGGCCCCGGCGGTGTCCCCTGACCGGCTCGCTCGATCCCATGACCGCAGGTTGAGGCCGTCAGGGCGGTCTCCGCCCATGTCGCTGGTCGAGCCTGGGGACTGCCGGGTGTCGGGGTCACCTGTGGACTCCCGGTGGCTCGCCCCCGGCGAAGGTGGCGGCAGATCACCGATCGACAACCCCGCCACACGCAATGTGCCGCCACCATGCCGGGTGACGGCCGTCGCCCCTCGTGAAGGTGGCGGCAGATGACCGATCAGCACCCCGGCCAGACGCAATGTGCCGCCACCCAGCAGCGGCGGGCGGCGGGCGGAGGGCGAGGGCGGAGGGCGGAGGGCGGAGGGCGGAGGGCGGAGGGCGGCGGGCGGAGGACGAGGACGAGGACGAAGGACCCCCGTCCCTCAGCGCGACCACGTCCGCGCCACCCGCTGCGCGAGGTCGGTGAGGGCCTCGGCGGGGGCGGCGAAGGCGCGCTCCTCCCCGACCAGCTCCACGACGGAGTACGCCGACTCGATCCCGAGGGCGCGCATCTCGCGTGAGCCCACCAGGACCTGGCCGGCGAGCGCGATGCAGGGGCGCAGGGCCTCGGAGGCCACGCCGGCCACGCCGTAGGGCACCTTGCCGGCGCGGGAGGAGAAGTCGAAGGCGCCCTCCCCCGTCACCACCAGGTCCGCGCGGCGGGCGCGCTCGGCCAGCGAGACCGCGTCGGTGACGAAGCCGATGCCGGGCTCGCGGGTCGCACCGAGCACGAGCAGGGCGTAGCCGATGCCGCCCGCGGCGCCCGCGCCCTTCTCGAGGGACGTACGCCGGTCCGTGGCGGCGGCGAACCCCTCCAGCCAGCCGTCGACCTCGGCGATCCGGTCCTCGCCGACGCCCTTCTGCGGCCCGTAGGTCTTGGTGGCCCCGAAGAGCCCCGTGAGCGGGTTGTCGACATCGCTCGCCGCGACGAGCGTGACACCGGCCAGCCGCTCCCGGGCGCCCGCGAGGTCGACCTCGGACACGGAGGCCAGTCCGGCCGCGCCCCGGTCCAGCGTGCCGTCGGAGGTCGCGCCGAGGGCGGCCAGCAGGCCGGCTCCGCCGTCGTTCGTGCCCGAGCCGCCCAGTCCCACGACGACCGTCCGCGCGCCGCCCTCGACGGCGGCCAGCACGAGCTCGCCGACGCCCCTGCTGGACGCCGTCTCGGCGTCGCCGTCGACCAGGTGCGGCCCGACCGCCTGCGCGCTCTCGACGTACGCCGTCCCCGCCACGCGCAGCACGACGGCGGGAACCGAGGCCCCGTGCGGGCCGGAGACCGTCACGGCGGAGAGCTCACCTCCGAGCGCGGCGTGCAGGACGTCCACGAACCCGGGTCCGCCGTCGGCCATCGGCGCCAGGTCGAGGTCGTCGTGGGGTGACTGGCGGCGCCACCCGGTGGCGATCGCCTCGGCCGCCTGCACCGCGGTGAGGGTGCCGGCGAACTTGTCGGGGGCGATGAGGACACGCATGGCGGCCATGATCCAGCACCGCCCCCGCTGCCCCGGTTCCGGCATGCTTGCGGCATGACTCTCGATCCCATCGTCGCGGAGGTCACCGTGCCGGTGACGACCACCGAGGCCTTCGTCGGCTTCACCGCCCAGATGGGCGAGTGGTGGGACCCCATGCTGACCCCCGACCCGGCCGCCTACACCGGCATCGCGATCGATCCCGACGGGCCCGTGGCGAGCGTGCACGGCGACGAGCAGTACGTCTGGGGCCGGGTCGTCGGGTGGGACCCGATCGGCCGCTACACGCAGGAGTTCTGGCTCGGCCACGCCGAGGAGGAGCCGACCACTCTCGACGTCACCTTCACCGACACGCCCGAGGGGACACTGGTCCACCTCGAGCACCGCGGCTGGACCGAGGGCAGCGAGGACGTGCGCGCCACGTACACCCACTGGGACGACCTGCTCCGCCGCTACGCCGCGCACGTGTCGTGACCGCACCCGTCATCCGGCCGATGCGCCGCGAGGACCTCGAGGACCTCGCCGACATCACGGCGACCAGCTACTACGAGGTCGACGCCCGGACCTACCAGCGCGCCTGGCCCGACCCCGTGCGCCGCCCGGCGTCCCGCAACGGGCACTGGCTCCACCGGACGGGGCAGGCGCTGGTCACGGACCCCGGTGGGTGCTGGGTCGCGGAGGTGGACGGGGCCGTCGTGGGTGGTGCGGTGTCACGCGTCCGCGAGCTCATGTGGATCCTCGCGTCCTTCGCCGTCCGGCCCGAGCACCAGGGGCAGGGCATCGGCGCCCAGCTGCTCGCGGCGGCCATGCACCACGGCCGTGGGTGCCTGCGCGGCATGTTCTCCGCCAGCGCCGACCCCGGCGCCGTACGCCGCTACCGGCTGGCCGGCTTCGACCTGCACCCGCAGATGATGCTCACCGGGGTCGTTGACCGCGACGCCATCCCGGTGGTCGAGCGTGTCCGCGAGGGCACGGCGAGCGACATCGACCTGATGGACTCGGTCGACCGGCGCACCCGCGGCGCCGCGCACCTCTCGGACCACGAGCTGCTGCTCGCGCAGTTCCGCCTGGTCGTCACGGACCACTCGACCGGCTCGGGCTACGCCTATGTCGACGACGACGGGGTGCCGGTGCTGGTCGCGGCCACCAACCGGCGTACGGCCGCCCGGCTGATGTGGGAGGCGCTGGCCTCGACCCGCCCCGGGTCACAGGTGTCGGTGCAGCACGTCACCGCCGCCAACGCCTGGGCCCTCGACGTCGGGCTGGCGGCGCGGCTCGCGATCCACCAGAGCGGCTACCTGTGCCTGCGCCGGATGAAGCCGCCGGTGCCCTACCTGCACCACGGCAGCCTCCTCTGAGGACGCGCTAGCCGCCCGAGCCCGGCTCGAGGCGTGCTCCGGCCGCGATGTCGAGGTCGACCCGCGAGTCGCGCCCGACGAGCACGAGGTCCTCGTCGCGAGCCCGCCTGCGCGACGACTCCGAGCCGACGGTCGTCCGGCGCACGACCTCGCAGCGCTCGTCCAGGATGGCGGTGCGCACGACCGCGCCGGCGCGGATGACGCAGTCTTCCATCACGACGCTGTCGTGGACCTCGGCGCCCTTCTCCACCACGACGCCCGGCCCGAGGACGCTGCCGACCACGAGGCCGCCGACGTCCGCACCCGGCGACACCACGGAGTCGCGGCACTCGCCGGACGCCCGTACGCGCGCGGCGGGCCGGTCGGGCCAGTGCGAGATCACCGGCCGGCCGGGGTGGTCGAAGACGTCGACCCGGCCGGCGAGGAGGTCGCGGTGGGACTGGAGGTAGAGCGACGGCTGGCCGACGTCGCGCCAGTAGCCGGTGAGCGGTACGGCCCTGGCCCGGCCGGTCTCCACGAGTCGCGGCAGCAGGTGCTCGCCGAAGTCGCCGATGCCGCTGTCGCCGTCCTCGTCGCCGGAGAGCTCGCGCCGCAGGTCCTGCAGCACGCCAAGGAGCACCTCGGTGTCGTAGAGGAAGATCTCGGTCGCGACCGTGCCGCCCGAGGGGCGCGCCGGCTTGTGCTCGACGCCGGTGATGGTGCCGTCCTCGTCCGCCAGCACCACGACGTTGTCGGAGGCGTCCCGCTTGGCCACCTCGCTCGTCAGCACGGTCGCGACGCGACCGGAGGCGACGTGCTCCTCGATCACGGGCGCGAGGTCCATGTTGAACACGTGGTCGGCGCTGCACACCGCCAGCGTGCGCGCACCGAAGGACTCGATGTCGGCCGACATCCGCAGCAGCAGGTCTCCGTTGCCGTGGGCGAACCCGCTCTCGGTCGCCGGGCCGGTCCCGGTCTGCGGCACGATGCGGCGGAAGCCGCCGCGGTTGCGGTCCAGGCTCCACGGCCGCCCACCGGAGAGGTAGTCGTCGATGGAGGTGACCTGGTACTCCAGCGAGACCCACACGTCGGAGAGGTCCGCGTGGACCAGGCCCGACAGCGCGAAGTCGATCAGCCGGTGCACCCCGCCGAAGGGCAGCGCCGGCTTGGCGCGCTCCCGCGTCAGCACGTCCATCCGGGACCCCTGGCCGCCTGCCTGCACCAGGGCGAGCACTTCTCCGCGTCGTGACATACCCCCAGCCTGCCAGCACAGGGGCTCCGGCCGGGTCCCCTCTTAGGATGGCGCCATGAGCATCGTCGACCTGCCGCTCCTCCCCCTCGGCAAGGGCCGCGACCTCGACGCCGAGCGCGGCGTGGAGTGCCCGGGGGACCTGCCGGCGGCCTCCGACCCGGACCTGGTCGCCCGGGCGCGCGCGGCCAAGGAGGCGCTGGGCGAGCGGGTGTTCGTGCTCGGCCACCACTACCAGCGCGACGAGGTCATCCAGTTCGCCGACGTCACCGGTGACTCCTTCAAGCTCGCCCGCGACGCCGCCGCGCGACCGGACGCGGAGTTCATCGTCTTCTGCGGCGTGCACTTCATGGCCGAGTCGGCCGACATCCTCACCTCCCCCGCCCAGCAGGTGGTCCTGCCGGACCTCGCGGCCGGGTGCTCGATGGCCGACATGGCCCGGCTGCGCCAGGTCGAGGACGCCTGGGACGCCATGGCCGACGCCGGCATCCAGGACAGCGTCGTGCCGGTGACCTACATGAACTCCAGCGCCGACATCAAGGCGTTCTGCGGCCGCAACGGCGGCGTGGTCTGCACCTCCTCCAACGCCGACGTGGCGCTGGAGTGGGCGTTCGACCAGAAGGCCGGCCTCGCCGACGGGGCCAAGGTCCTGTTCCTGCCCGACCAGCACCTCGGTCGCAACACCGCCGTGCTGCAGATGGGCATCGCGCTCGACGAGTGCGTCGTGTGGGACCCCCAGCAGCCGGGCGGGGGCCTGAGCGCCGAGGAGCTCCAGCGGGCCCGGATGATCCTGTGGAAGGGCCACTGCTCGGTCCACGGCCGCTTCTCCGAGGACGTCGTCGACGAGCTGCGCGCCCAGCACCCCGGGATCAGGGTGCTGGTGCACCCGGAGTGCAAGCACGAGGTGGTGCTGAAGGCCGACCTCGTGGGGTCGACCGAGTTCATCATCAAGACGATCGAGGCCGCCGAGCCCGGCACCGTGTGGGCCATCGGGACGGAGCTCAACCTCGTCAAGCGGCTCGCGGACGCCCACCCGGACAAGACGATCGTCTTCCTCGACCGCAACGTCTGCTACTGCTCCACGATGAACCGCATCGACCTGCCGCACCTCGTGTGGGCGCTCGAGAACCTCGTCGCGGGCACGGTCGTCAACCGGATCGTCGTGGACCCCGAGACCGAGGCGGACGCCCTGGTGGCGCTGCAGCGCATGCTCGACCTGCCGGGCAAGTCCCACCGCGACTGACCCACCGGACCAGGGGACGCACCGATGACGGCACTGCGCAGGATCAGCGACTCCGAGCGTCGGAGCCGGATCGGCGTACGCCACGCGCTGGCGCCCGCGCACCGGCTCGACAGCGTCCTCGCGGTCACCCGGGCGATGACGGTGCTCCACGCCACGGAGGCGGCGACCGTCCACCTCGCCGTCGCAGCCCGCTCCAAGGGCCTCGCCCCGCAGGACGTCGACGCCGCGCTCCACGACGAGCGCTCGGTCGTCAAGCAGCTGGCGATGCGACGGACGCTGTTCGTGTTCCCGCGCGAGCTGCTCCCCGCCGCCTGGGGCAGCGCGTCGGCGCGCGTCGCCACCGCCGAGGGCCGGCGCATCGCCAAGGCCATCGCCGCGGCCGGCATCGCCGAGGACGGTGAGGCGTGGCTCGCGGCGGCCCGCGACGCCACCCTCGCCCGGTTGGCCGCCGGCCCCGCCACCGCCGCCGAGCTGCGCGCACAGGTGCCCGAGCTCGCCGGGACGGTCGGTGGCGACTCGGGCAAGCCCTACGACCGGGCCGTGCCGGTGGCGCCGTGGGTGCTCACCCACCTCGGCCTGGAGGGCGCCGCGCTGCGCGGCCGCAACGCCGGGCACTGGCGGCTCAACAAGCCGACGTGGACCCGCGCGGAGGACTGGCTCGACACGGTCCCGGCACCGTTGGACGAGGCCGCCGGCTACGCCGAGCTCGTACGCCGCTGGCTGGGCACCTTCGGGCCGGGCACGGCGGCCGACCTGCAGTGGTGGCTCGGCTCGACGAAGACGGCCGTGACCCGGGCGCTCGCCGACCTCGAGGCGGTCGAGGTCGCCCTGGACGACGGCTCCAGCGGCTGGGTGCTGCCCGACGACACCGACGTGGGGCCGGTCGAGCCGTGGGCCGCCCTGCTGCCGACGCTCGACCCGACCGTCATGGGCTGGCGGTCCCGGGCCTTCTACCTCGACCCTGCCCACGTGCCCTACCTCTTCGACACCAACGGCAACGCCGGCACCACCGCGTGGTGGGACGGCCGCGTCGTCGGCTGCTGGGTGCAGGACGACGCGGGCGTGGTGCGCCTCTCCCTGCTCGACGACGTCGAGCCGGCCGGGCGGGACGCCCTCGACCGGGAGGCCGAGCGGCTCACCGCATGGCTCGACGGGACCGTGATCGGCAACGTCTACGCCTCGCGGCAGATGAAGCAGGCGAGGCTGCCCTAGCAGCCCCGGGGGTCCGTGGCGGGCTCGTCGTCGCCGGTGTCGAGCAGCTCGAACCAGAACACGGAGCCGCCGCCCTCGCGCCCGTCGACGCCCATCGTCCCGCCGTGCGCCTCGACGATGCGCCGACAGGTGGCCAGACCGATGCCCGAGCCCTCCACGCTCTTGTCGAGCCGCGCGAGCGGCGCGAAGACCCGCTCCCGCTTGTCGGGCGGGATGCCGCGGCTGCGGTCGCGCACCTCGATGCGGTGGTGCCCGTCGAGCGGGCGCGAGTCCACCTCGATCTCCGGGGCCTCCCCGTCGTCGACGAACTTCGCTGCGTTGTCGACGAGGTTCATCAGCACCGAGCGCAGCTGGGCGGCGTCGCCCCGGACGCGCGGCAGCGGACCGACCTGCACCCGCTCGCGGGCGACCCGCCCGGCGAGGTCGTCGAGCGCGGAGGACAGCTCGGCACCGAGGTCGACGACCGCGTCGCCGGGGGCGTCCCCCTGCGACGCGAACTCGAGCAGGTTGTTGATCAGGCCCGTCATCCGGTCGACGCCGCGGCGCGCCCGCGCGACCGTGTCGGCCTGGTCGGGCTCGGTGACGTCGAGCTCGAGCGTCTCGAGCGAGAGCGAGACGGAGGTGAGCGGGTTCTTGAGGTCGTGGCTGACCTGTCCCGCGAAGTGCGCGAGGCGCTCGTTGGAGGTGCTGAGGCGCGCGTTGGCCTCGCTCAGCCGCCGCGAGGCGAGCTCGAGCTCCAGCACGTCGACGACGCGGTCGGCGAGCTGTGCGAGCCCCTTGGCGGCCTCCGGGGTGACCTCGTGCGTCTCGTCGTCGTAGACGCAGAGCGTGCCGATGACGACGCCTGCGGGGGTCGTCAGCGGGTGGGAGCCGTAGAACCGCACGTCCGCCCGCTCACCCGTGGTCCAGGGGCTGTGGGACCAGCGCTCGTCCCTGCTGGCGTCCTCGACCATGACAGGGCGGCCGGACTCGACGACACGCCGGCACATCGACTCCTCGATCGGCATCCGCTCCGGGGGGAACCCCCGGGTGGCGATCGCGTGCTGGGACTCGGCGTCGAGCAGGTTGACGGCGGCGAAGGGCACGCCGGCGACCTGTGCCGCCAGGTCGACCAGGGCGCTGAGCTCGCGACGCGGTGGGGCGTCGACCACGCCGTACGCCGCGATCGCCTGCTCGCGACGTCGAGCCCCGTGGTCGTCGCTCACAGTCCCGGGGCCTTCCAGATCGCCAGCCACCGCTGCAGGTCGGGCTCCATCGGCAGCTCCTCTCCCAACAGGTCGCGCACGGACAGCTCGAGCAGCGTGTCACGGGACTGCTCGCCGGCGGGGGCGAACGGGTAGAACGTGCCCTGCTTGTAGAGGTAGGTCAGCCCGAAGGCCTGTCCCGAGGCGTTGCGGAACGGCACCATCGAGCACAGCAGGCCGCCTTCGAAGCCGTTGAGCTCCAAGGTGGTGTTGACGGCGTGCAGGTCGGTGCACAGCCCGGACATGTCGGAGGCGTCACCGGAGACGACGAGCCAGGTGAACCCGAAGTCGTCCTGGGTGACCGAGACCTCGGGCGCCTCGGCGTCGTCGCGGATCAGCGCGACCACGTCCTGCTGCGTCTGCGCGAAGGCCGCGCCGGCGGCGGAGCGGTAGCAGACCGAGCCGGAGCCGGTCGGCTCGAAGCCGAGGGCGGTCTGCAGCGTGATCGCCGCGCTCGGCACGAGGAACAGTGCGTCGAGGTTGTTGCGCTTGGGCTGCGTACGACCCCGCAGCGCCTCCCAGAGTCCCATCGGGTGCCCCTCAGCCCGTCGGCCGGCTGAGCTCGGCCTGGATGCGGGCCAGCTGCTCGAGCCGCTGCTGCAGGGGCGGGTGGGTGGCCATCAGGCCGCCGAGGCCACCGCCGCGGAGGGCGGGGACGATGCACAGTGCGCTGGCCGCGCTGGCCGAGCGCAGGTCGCGCTGCGGGGTGGCGGCCACCTCGCCGCTGATCTTCTGCAGCGCGGAGGCCAGCGCCGCTGGCTTGAGCGTCAGGTAGGCCCCGGCCCGGTCGGCGCTGAGCTCGCGGTAGCGCGAGAGCAGGCGCAGGAGGACGAAGCTCACGGCGTAGACGACCAGGCTCACCAGCAGGGCGACGAGGACCGCCGGCAGCGCGTTGTTGTTGTTGCTGCGCGAGCGGCCCATCCCGCCGAACTGCGCGAAGCGCATCAGCAGCCCGGCGGCGATGCCGGCCGACGACGCGACGGTCATGACCAGCACGTCGCGGTGCGCCACGTGGCTCAGCTCGTGGGCCAGCACGGCCTCGAGCTCCTCCGCGTCGAGCGTCTGCAGGATGCCGGTCGTCACGCACACCACCGCGCGGTCGGGCGAGCGCCCGGTCGCGAAGGCGTTGGCGAGCGCCATGTCGGAGATGCCGACCCGCGGCTTGGGCATGTCGGCGAGCGCACAGAGACGGTCGATCATCCCGTGCAGCTCCGGGGCCTCCTCGGGCGCCACCTCACGGGCCCGCATCGCCCGCATCGCCACCTTGTCCGAGCTCCACCACTGGTAGAACGCCATGCCGATGGCGATGATCGCGACGACGGGCGCGTAGCCGGGACCCACGGCGTAGATCAGCCCTACGACGAGCCCGACGAACAGCGCGCCGAGCAGGAACATGGTGAGGGTCATCCGGGCGGTGAGCCCGCTGTCCTTGATGAAGCGAGAGGTGGCCATGCGGTGGGCGTCAGCCCGGGATCAGGCCGTCGTCGCCCAGCAGCTGGCGCACCTCGTCGATCGTGGCGTCCGGGGGCGGCAGGATCAGGTCGGACTCGTCAAGGGAGTCGAGCTCGTGGTGCGTGCCGCTGGCGCGCACACCCGACAGGAGTCCGTGCAGCGCGGTGCGGAACATGTCCTCGTCGCCGGCGTCGATCGCCTGCTCGATCTGGTTGTCGAGGCCGTTGAGGGCGTCGAGGGCGTGGTCGTCGAGGTCGTACTGACCCTCGCCGAGGATGCGGACGATCATGCCCGGCCGCCCTCGGTGGAGTCGCCCTCGGCGCGCACGGCCTCGGGCTCGGCGGCGAGGATGTCGCCGTCGGGGGCCTCGATGGCCTGCGGGGCGGAGCCGGCCTTCAGCCGCGCCAGCTCGGCCTCGACGTCCGAGTCGGAGCTGAGCGCGTCGAGCTCGCGGGAGATGTCGTCGCCGGCGTTGAGCTGGGAGGCGTCGTCGAGCGCGCCAGAGGCGATCAGCTCGTCGATGGCCGCACCACGGGCCTGCATCTGGGCGGTCTTGTCCTCGGCGCGCTGGATGGCGAGACCGACGTCGCCCATCTCCTCGCCGATGCCCGACATCGCCTCGCCGATGCGCGTCTGCGCCTCGGCCGCGGTGTAGGTGGCCTTGATGGTCTCCTTGCGGGTGCGGAAGGCCTCGACCTTGGCCTGCAGCCGCTGCTGGGCCAGGACGAGCTTCTCCTCCTCGCCCTGGAGGGCGGCGCGCTGCTCCTTGAGGCTGGTGATCTGCGAGGCGAGGCCGGACTTGCGGGTCAGTGCCTCGCGGGCGAGGTCCTCGCGGCCGGCGCCGATGGCCTTCTCGGCCTGGCCCTGCAGCTTGGCGGCCTGCTGCTCGAGCTGGTTGACCTGCAGCTCGACGCGCTTGCGGCTGGTCGCCACGTCGGCGACCCCGCGACGGACCTTCGAGAGGAGCTCGAGCTGGCGCTGGTAGCTGTAGTCGAGGGTCTCGCGGGGGTCCTCCGCCTTGTCCAGCGCCTTGTTGGCCTTGGAGCGGAAGATCAGGCTGATGCGCTTCATGAGACTCATCGGGGTGGAAACCCTCTCTTGGTCAAGCGTGGGTGGTGGCTCGGTCGACGTTCTCACCCTAGGACCAAACCCAAGTCGGAGGTAGGGCATCCCGCGGGCGCGCCTCGTGGGGCCCGCGGGGATAGGGTGCCCCCAGCATCCGAACCACCTGAAGGCAGCACGCGTGTTCCGTCGCACCAGCCCCGAGCCGGAGACCCCGCCGATCGACGACAAGATCGGTGGCAAGGGTCGCCCCACGCCCTCTCGCAAGGAGGCCGAGGCGGCCGCGCGCGCCCGCGCCAAGGTCCCCCGCACCCGCAAGGAGCAGGTGGCCGCGCAGCGCTCCGCGCGCGGTGACACCTCGCGCCGGATGCGCGAGGCCATGAAGACCGGCGACGACCGCTACCTCCCCAGCCGCGACCGCGGACCGGTCCGCCGCTTCATCCGCGACTTCGTCGACTCCCGCTTCTCGTTCATCGAGCTGATGGTCCCGCTGCTGGTGGTGTCGATGGTCCTGGGCTACTCCGGCAACCGGTCGATGCAGAACCTGAGCAACACCATCCTGTTCACCACGCTGCTGGTGATCGTGTTCGACGTCGTGATGCTCCGCTTCCGCCTGCGCCGCGAGCTGGCCCGACGCTTCCCCGACGAGTCGCCGAAGGGTGCGGTGCTCTACGCCGCCATGCGCTCGCTGCAGATGAAGTTCCTGCGCCTGCCCAAGGCCCAGGTCCGGATCGGCGAGAAGCTGCCCGAGTCCTACCGATGAGCCACTCGCACGGCCCCGGCGGGGGGCCGAGCGCCGACGTGTCGGTGCGGGTGGCCTGGGCCGACGACGCCGCGGCGATCGCCGAGGTCCAGCTCCGGGCGTGGCCCGTCCTCTACGCCGGCCTGCTGCCGGCCGAGGTGCTGCCCACCGACGTGGCGGCGGTCGCCGCCCAGTGGCGCGAGGTCCTCGCCCGGCCCGCCGATGCCCGCAACCGGGTGCTGGTCGCCCTCGAGCGCAACCGCGTCGTCGGCTTCGCGCTGACCTCCGCGGCCGCAGACCCCGACTGCGACCCCGTGGCGGACGGCGAGCTCTCCGAGCTCACGCTCGATCCGACCGAGCGCGGCAAGGGCCACGGCTCGCGGCTGCTGCAGGCCGCGGTGGACACCCTCTCCGCGGACCGCTTCACCCGCGCGGTGTCGTGGGTCAACGCCGCCGACGACGCGCTGCGCACCTTCCTCACCGACGCCGGCTGGGCCCCCGACACCGCCCACCGCGAGCTCGACCTCGACGGCACCGGGAGCACCACGGTCAAGCAGGTCCGCCTGCACACCGCGATCGGCTGAGCGGACCACCGGCCGTCCGCCGCGGCAAAATCCACCCCCGGAGGACCTTGCTTTTCGCCCGCGGCGAGTCACCATGGAGGTCCGGCTACTCCGCCGGCCTGTTCGGGGGTCCGTCATGCTAGGTCCGCTTCCCGCTCTGCACCGGTTCGTCCTCGTCCTCGCCGCCCTCGTGGTGTGCATCGGCCTCGGCCTGTGGTTCGGCGCCGTCCCCGAGACCCACGTGAACCTCCGGGTCGGGCTCCTGGCCGGCGCCGGCGCCGGCGTTGCGGCAGCGTTCGTGCTCGTCCACGACTTCCACCGCCGCGAGTCGCGCCGACTGCGCGCCCGTCGTCGGCCTCACTGACGGAGCCGGCGAAAATGCGACGGGGCTGATGCGCAGGGTGCCTTAGCCTTCGGGCGTGTCCGAGAGCACCCTCGATCCCGGCGACCGATCCGCCATCATCCGTGACGGCCTGGCCGTCGGCGTCGCCACGGGCGCGTACGGCGTCGGGTTCGGCGCCGTGTCGGTCGCCTCCGGGCTCAGCGTCGCCCAGACCTGCGTCCTGTCGCTGCTGATGTTCACCGGAGCCAGCCAGTTCGCCCTCATCGGCGTCGTCGCCGCCGGCGGAGCGCCGATGTCCGGTGCCGCCACGGCCCTGCTGCTCGGCACCCGCAACACGCTCTACGGCCTCCGGATGGCCCCTCTGCTGAAGTGGCGCGGCTGGCGCCGGTTCGCCGCCGCCCACGTCCTCATCGACGAGTCCACGGCGATGTCGGTCAACCGCGACACGACCGAGGCCGCCCGCCTGGGGTTCCTGACCACCGGCGCCTCGGTGTTCGTCCTGTGGAACGTCGCGACCGCGATCGGCGCGTTCGCAGGTGAGGCCGTCGGGGATCCGCGGACCTTCGGCCTGGACGCCGCAGTGGGCGCCGCGTTCCTCGCACTTCTGTGGCCTCGGCTCCACGACCTGCGCAACGTCCTCGTGGCCCTCCTGGCCGCCGCCGTCGCCCTGGCGATGGTGCCCCTCACCGCGCCCGGCGTACCCGTGCTCGCGGCCGGCGGCGTGGCCCTCCTCGTCGGGGTGCTGGGCCGGCACCCGGAGCGGGACCCGGCGCCGGGCACCGACGAGACGGCGGGAGGGCAGCGCTGATGTGGACCGCGGTGCTCCTCGCCTGCGCGGGCTGCTACCTCCTCAAGCTCGCCGGCATGTCGCTTCCCGAACGCGTGCTCAGCCACCCGACGGTCGAGCGGGTGGCCGACCTCATCCCGGTCGCGCTCCTCGCGGCGCTGGTCGCCGTGCAGACCTTCTCGTCGGGCGACGCCCTCGCCGTCGACGCCCGGTCGCTGGGGCTCGCGTTCGCCGTCGTGGCCCTGCTGCTGCGGATGCCGTTCCTGGTCGTCGTGGTGGGTGCGGCGGTCGTGGCCGCCATGGCCCGCCTGCTCTGAGCGACCCGCCCGGTCACCCGAGGTCGAGCAGCTCCTCCAGGCCCACCGTCAGGCCTGGCCGGTCACCGATCGAGCGGACGCCGACGAGGACCCCCGGCGTGAACGACACCCGGTCGAGGGAGTCGTGGCGGATGGTCAGGGTCTCCCCCGCGGTGCCGAGGAGGACCTCCTGGTGCGCCACGAGGCCGCGGACCCGCAGGCCGTGGACGCGTACGCCGTCGACGTCCGCGCCGCGGGCGCCCTCGAGGCCCGTGGACGTGGCGTCGGGCATCGGCGGGCTGCCCGCCTCGCGACGCGCGGCGGCGATCATCTCCGCCGTGCGCCGGGCGGTGCCGGACGGCGCGTCGGCCTTGTCGGGGTGGTGCAGCTCCACCACCTCGACGGACTCGAAGAACGGCGCCGCCTGGGCCGCGAAGCGCATCATCAGGATCGCGCCGATGGAGAAGTTGGGGGCGATCAGCACGCCGACGCCGGGCGCGTCGGCGAGCCACTCCTCGAGCAGGTCGAGCCGGGCACGGTCGAAGCCCGTGGTCCCGACGACCGCGTGGATGCCGTGCTCGATGCAGAACCGCAGGTTGTCCATGACGACGTCGGGGTGGGTGAAGTCGACGACCACCGCAGCGCCCGAGCGGGCGAGCTCCTCGATGTCGTCGCCCGCGTCGACCCGCGCGACGAGCTCGGTGTCCGGGGCCGCCTCGACGGCGCGGCAGACCTCGGCGCCGACCTTGCCCCGCGCCCCGAGCACGCCGACGCGGACGGTGGTCTCTCCTGGTGCGCTCACGGGTCCAACCTATCGGCCGACGCGCCCGGTGCCCCCACGTGCCGGGTGGCGGTGGCTGACGGGCGAACACGGGTCTGGCAGGCTGTGCGCCATGCCCGTTTCGACCATCCCGCCGCGCATCAAGTGGGCCGTCGACCTCATGGACGTCCAGCCGGGCGACCAGGTCCTCGAGATCGGCTGCGGCCCCGGAGCCGGCGCCGAGGCGATCTGCAGCAAGCTGGAGACCGGCAAGCTGTTCGCGATCGACCGGTCGGAGTCGGGCGTGGACCGCACCAAGCGCCGCAACCAGAAGTACGTCGACGCCGGCCGGCTCGTCGTACGCCAGATCGACCTCGCCACGCTGCGGGTGCCGGTCAAGCGGCTCAACAAGGTCTTCGCGTTCAACGTGAACCTGTTCTGGGTCCGCGACTGCGACGACGAGGTCGCCCTGCTCCACGAGCGGGTCGTCCCCGGTGGCGCGGTCTACCTGTTCTACGACGCCGTTCGCCCCGAGCTGGTGCCCAACATCGTCAAGAAGGCCTCGGAGAACCTCGTCCGCGGCGGCTTCCGGGTCAGCGTGGTGGAGCAGAAGGCTCCCCCGGTGATCGGGCTCATCGGCCGCCGCTGACGCTGCCGGTGCTGACCGTCACGTCGTCGGCCCCACGACGGCCAGCAGCTCGGGCTGGGTGAAGAGCTCGCGTGCCAGGGCGTTGACGTCGTCGAGGGTGACGGCCTCGATGCGAGCGACGACCTCGTCGATGGTGAGCAGCTCGTCGTGGACCAGCTCGGCCTTGCCGATGCGCGACATCCGGGAGCCGGAGTCCTCCAGGCCGAGCACGAGCCCGCCCTTGAGCTGGCCCTTGCCGCGCTCGACCTCCTCCGCGGTGAGACCCTCGGAGGCGACCTTGGCGAGCTCGCCGCGCACGGTCTCCAGCACGGCGTCGTACTTGCCGGGCAGGCAGCCGACCGAGACGCCGACCACGCCGGCGTCGGCGTGGTGGGAGGCGAAGGAGTAGACGGAGTAGGCCAGGCCGCGGTGCTCGCGCACCTCCTGGAACATCCGCGACGAGGTGCCGCCGCCGAGGGCGGTGTTGAGCACGCCGAGGGTGTAGCGGCGGGGATCGGTGCGGGTCATGCCCTTGACGCCGAGGACGAGGTTGACCTGCTCCTGCGGCCGCACGGTCCGCGCCTCGCCGGGGTGCACCTTGCGGGCCTTCTCCGACTGCTGCGTCGGGGTGGGCTCGGCCTCCCCGTCGAGGAATCCGGCGCGCCCGAAGGCCTGCCGGACCTGGCGCACGACAGCGGCGTGGTCGACGTTGCCGGCCACCGAGACGACCATGTTGTCGGGGCGGTAGTGGCGGCGGTAGAAGCGGTGGATCTGCGCGCGGGTCATCGCGGTGATCGACGCCTCGGTGCCGGCGATGGGACGACCGAGCGGGGTGTCGCCCCAGGCCTGGTGGGCGAAGAGGTTGTGCACCACGTCGTCGGGGTCGTCGTCGTGCATGGCGATCTCGTCGAGGATCACGTCGCGCTCGGCCTCGACGTCGGCCTCGGTGATCGTGGAGGCGGTGACCATGTCGCCGAGCACGTCGACCGCCGTGGCCAGGTCCTCGTCGAGGACGCGGGCGTGGAAGACGGTGTACTCCTTGGTGGTGAAGGCGTTGAACTCGCCCCCGACCGCGTCGAGCGCCACGGAGATGTCCATCGCGGTGCGCTCGGGGGTGCCCTTGAAGAGCAGGTGCTCGAGGAAGTGCGAGCAGCCGTGCAGCACGGGCGTCTCGTCGCGCGAGCCGACGTTGACCCACACGCCGATGCTGGCCGAGCGGGTGCCGACCATCTGCTCGGTGACGATCCGCATGCCGCTCGGCAGGACCGTGCGCCGGACGCGTGAGGTCACCGCACCGTCGGCGTCCTTGACGGTGTGGAGGGTGCGGGTGGTGCCGTTCTTCTGCACAGGGGTCCTTCCGGGGGTGATGCCTGGGGTGAAGCAGCACGACCGGCCGGCCAGGCGGCCGGCCGGTCGTGGTGGTGGATCAGGTCACTCGGCGTCGGTCGCCTCGGGGCTGACGTCGGAGCCGGCGTCGGCCTCGTCCTCGGAGCCGCCCTCGGCCTCGTCGACGACGGGGACCAGCGAGAGCTTGCCGCGGTCGTCGATCTCGGCGATGGAGACCTGGACCTTCTGGCCGACGGACAGGACGTCCTCGACGGCCTCGACACGCTTGCCACCGGCGAGCGCACGCAGCTTGCTGATGTGCAGCAGGCCGTCCTTGCCCGGCAGGAGCGAGACGAAGGCACCGAAGTTGGTGGTCTTCACCACGGTGCCGAGGTAGCGCTCGCCGACCTCGGGCATGGTCGGATTGGCGATCGCGTTGACCGCGGCCTTGGCGGCCTCGGCCGCCTCGCCGTTGGTCGCACCGATGTAGACCGTGCCGTCGTCCTCGATGGACAGCGTCGCGCCCGTGTCGTCCTGGATCTGGTTGATGACCTTGCCCTTGGGCCCGATCACCTCGCCGATCTTGTCGACGGGCACGCGGATGGTGATGATGCGCGGGGCGTGGACCGACATCTCCTCCGGCGCGTCGATGGCCTCGGCCATCACGTCGAGGATCGCCAGGCGCGCGTCGCGGGCCTGGGTTAGGGCGGCGGCCAGCACCTCGGCCGGGATGCCGTCGAGCTTGGTGTCGAGCTGCAGCGCGGTCACGAACTCGCGGGTGCCGGCGACCTTGAAGTCCATGTCGCCGAAGGCGTCCTCGGCACCGAGGATGTCGGTCAGCGCGACGTACTGCGTCTCGCCGTCGACCTCGTCGGAGATGAGGCCCATCGCGATGCCGGCGACGGAGGCCTTGAGGGGCACACCGGCCTGCAGCAGCGACAGGGTCGAGGCGCAGACCGAGCCCATCGAGGTCGAGCCGTTGGAGCCCATGGCCTCGGAGAGCTGGCGGATCGCGTAGGGGAACTCCTCACGCGAGGGCAGCACCGGCAGGAGGGCGCGGCGCGCGAGGGCGCCGTGGCCGACCTCGCGACGCTTGGGCGAGCCCACGCGGCCGGTCTCGCCGGTGGAGAACGGCGGGAAGACGTACTTGTGCATGTAGCGGCGGTGCTTCTCCGGGGAGAGCGTGTCGAGCTGCTGCTCCATCTTGAGCATGTCGAGGGTGGTGACGCCCAGGATCTGGGTCTCGCCACGCTCGAACAGCGCGGAGCCGTGGACGCGCGGGATCACGTCGACCTCGGCGTGCAGCGGACGGATGTCGGCGAGGCCGCGGCCGTCGATGCGGACCTTGTCGCGCAGCACGCGCTGGCGGACCAGGCTCTTGGTCAGCGAGCGGAACGCCGCGCCGATCTCCTTCTCGCGGCCCTCGAACTGGCCGGAGAGCTGCTCGAGGAGCGCGCCCTTGATCTCGTCGACCTTGAGCTCGCGCTCCTGCTTGTCGCCGATGGTCATCGCGGCGGCCGTGTCGTCCTTCACGGCGGACTCGACCGCGGCGTAGACGTCGTCCTCGTAGTCGAGGAAGACCGGGAAGTCCTGGACCGGCTTGGCGGCCTCGGCCGCGAGCTGGGCCTGCGCCTCGACGAGCTGCTTGATGAAGGGCTTGGCGGCGTCGAGGCCACCGGCCACGATCTCCTCGGTCGGCGCCTGGGCGCCGTTCTGCACGAGGTCGAGCGTGGCCTCGGGGGCCTCGGCCTCGACCATCATGATCGCGACGTCGCCGGACTCGGTGACCCGACCGGCGACGACCATGTCGAAGACGGCCGACTCGAGCTGCGAGTGGGTCGGGAAGGCGACCCACTGGCCCTCGATGAGGGCGACGCGCACGCCGCCGACGGGGCCGGAGAACGGCAGGCCGGAGAGCTGGGTGGAGAGCGACGCGGCATTGATCGCGAGCACGTCGTAGGGCATGTCGGGGTCGAGCGCCATGACGGTGATGACGACCTGGACCTCGTTGCGCAGGCCCTTCTTGAACGTCGGGCGCAGCGGGCGGTCGATGAGGCGGCAGGTGAGGATCGCGTCCTCGCCCGGGCGGCCCTCGGAGCGGAAGAAGGAGCCGGGGATCTGGCCCACGGCGTACATCCGCTCCTCGACGTCGATCGTGAGCGGGAAGAAGTCGAAGTGGTCCTTGGGCGTCTTGCCCGCGGTCGTCGCCGAGAGCAGCATGGTCTCGTCGTCGAGGTAGGCCGTGACCGAGCCGGCGGCCTGGCGGGCGAGCAGGCCGGTCTCGAACTTGACCGTGCGCTTGCCGAAGGAACCGTTGTCGAGGACGGTCTCGACAGCGGAGATGATGGGTTCACTCATGGAAGCAGGATCTGCTTTCTCTTCGCGGAGCGATCCGCGTCGTCCACACTCGAACGTGTGGGGCATCGAGGGCCCCGCGGGGCCGGTCTTCGATCGAGGCCCGCAGATCTCCCGGTGACGGGTGCCGATCTGAAGGCCACTACCGAGGACCGGGCCGGACGTGCGGGTCGCTCCTGTTGGCTGTGTGTTCAGTTGTTCCGGGTCGACACTAGCGCGGCGGGTCCCGGATGTGAGAGGAGCGGCTCCCCGTGGCGGGGAACCGCTCCTGTCGCGATCAGCGGCGGAGGCCGAGGCGCTCCACGATCGAGCGGTAGCGCTCGATCTCCGTCTTCTGCAGGTAGTTGAGCAGCCGGCGGCGCTGGCCGACCAGCAGCAGCAGTCCACGACGGCTGTGGTGGTCGTGCTTGTGCGTCTTGAGGTGCTCGGTGAGGTGCGAGATGCGGTGGCTGAGCAGCGCGATCTGGACCTCGGGGGAACCGGTGTCACCCTCGGTCAGGGCGTACTCGGCGATGATCTTCTTCTTGGTCTCCGCGTCGGTACCAATCGACATGGGGGCTCCTTCGGTTCTCGTTGCGCGGCGCGCCCGGGCCTGTTCACCGGGGCACTCTGGATCCGCGGCCGTCGTGACGGCGTGTCACCCTCCCGGGCAACCGCAGCAGCATATCGAGGCCCCGGACCGCCGGCCCAATCCGCGCCGCGCGACGAGGACGTACGTCCCCCGGTCGGGATCGCTCAGACGGCCGGCGGGGGCGGGTCCGACTCGGTGGTGCGCTGGCTGCTGGCCTGGCGTCCCTGCGCGTCGGTCGTGGTGGCCGTGGTGGTGTGCCGCCGGCGGGTGTTCTGCTGCACGATCGTGAGCACGAGCCAGAGCGCGCCGGCCAGGACCAGGATCCAGCCCAGCGTGGTGACGTTGAGCGGTCCCACCTGCTCCTGGTTGAACGCGAGCGCCAGGACGAGCCCGACGACGATGAGGCCGATCGGCCCTCCGTAACCCATGACGGTCTCCCTTTCTGTGGGGATGCTGCCCGGCGGTGGCCGGGCCGCGCAGAGTCTGGCCGCCGCCCGGTCCGGTGTCACCCTCCCCTGGGGTGCCCGACGTGCGACGATCCCGGGATGGGCGAGAAGCGGATCGGCGTGTGCAACCTCTGCGAGGCCATCTGCGGGCTCGAGCTGACCGTGGAGGGCCGCGACGTCGTCGCCGTCCGCGGCCACGCCGCCGACCCGCTCTCCCGCGGCCACGTCTGCCCCAAGGGGGTCGCGATCGCCGACGTGTACGCCGACCCCGACCGGTTGCGGCGCCCGGTGCGCCGGGTCGGCGAGGGCGCCGGGGCACGGTGGGAGGAGATCGGGTGGGACGAGGCGTTCGACCTGGTCGCCGACAACCTCGCCCGGGTGGTGCGGGAGCACGGCGACGACGCCCTCGCGCTCTACCTCGGCAACCCCAACGCGCACAGCCTCGGCTCGATGACCCACGGCACCGCGATGGCGAAGTCCTTCCGGACCAGGAACCGCTACTCCGCGACCTCGGTCGACCAGCTCCCCCACCAGCTGGTGGCCCACCTCATGTTCGGCCACCAGCTGTTCCTGCCGGTCCCGGACATCGACCGCACGTCGTGGTTCCTCGTCGTCGGCGCGAACCCGATGGCCTCCAACGGGTCGCTGATGACCGTGCCCGACTTCCCCCAGCGGGTGCGTGACCTGCGCGCCCGCGGCGGCCGGATGGTCGTGCTCGACCCCCGCCGCACCGAGACCGCCAAGGTCGCCGACGAGCACCACTTCGTCCGCCCCGGCTCCGACGCGTGGGTGCTGCTCGCGATGCTGCACGTCCTCACCGCCGAGGTCTCCCCCGACGACCTGCCCACCGTGCCGTCGTACGTCGACGGGCTGGGCACGGTGGTCGACCTCGTCGCCGACGTCACCCCCGAGCTGGCCGAGTCGATGAGCGGGCTCCCCGCCGGCGAGGTCCGCCGCCTCGCGCGCGAGCTGCTGGCCGCCGACGGCGGCGTCGTCTACAGCAGGATCGGCGTCTCCGCCGGTCCGTGGGGCACGGTGTGCCAGTGGGCCGTGAACTGCCTCAACATCCTCACCGGCAACCTCGACCGGGTCGGCGGAGCCATGTTCACCACGCCCGCGATCGACGCCGTCGGCACCGGGTTGATCGGGCGCGGGCACCACGACGTGTGGCGCTCACGGGTCCGCGGGCTCCCCGAGACCGCGGGCGAGCTGCCGGTCGCGGCGCTGCGCGAGGAGATCGAGACACCGGGCGAGGGCCAGGTCCGCGCGCTGCTGACGGTGGCCGGCAACCCTGTGCTCTCCACCCCTGACGGAGCGCGGCTCGACCGCGCGCTGGACGGGCTCGACTTCATGGCCGCCGTCGACATCTACGTCAACGAGACGACCCGTCACGCCGACGTCATCCTGCCCCCGACCACCGCGCTCGAGCGCGACCACTACGACCTGGTCTTCCACCTGCTGGCCGTGCGCAACACCGCGCGCTTCACCCCGGCGGTCTTCGAGAAGGAGGCCGACCAGCGGCACGACTGGCAGATCTTCCGCGAGATCACCCTGCGCACCGCCGCCCGGCTCGGCCGCAGGGCACCGCTGAGGAAGCGGCTGGTGCAGCGGGCCCGCCTCACCGCCAGCCCGACGCTGCTGGTCGCCGGCCTCCTGCGCCGCGGCACCAGCGGCGTGACGCTGAAGAAGCTCCGCGCGCGGCCCGCCGGCATCGACCTGGGACCACTGCGGGGCGGCCAGCTGCCCGGGCGGCTGCCCTCCCGCGACCGGCGGATCGACCTCGCTCCGCCCCTCGTCGTCCAGGACGTCGCCCGGCTGGCGGCGGCGGCGGCCGCGCCCGACGAGGGGCTGCTCCTCATCGGCCGCCGCCACCAGCGCGACTGCAACTCCTGGATGCACAACTCCGAGCGCCTGACCCGTGGCCGTGCCCGCCACCAGCTGCTGATGAACCCCGCCGACCTCGCCGTCCGCGAGCTCGCGGACGGGGCCCGGGTGCGGGTGACCTCCCGCACCGGCACGGTGGAGGTCGAGGTGGCCGCCTCCGACGACCTGATGCCCGGGGTGGTCTCGCTCCCCCACGGCTACGGCCACGCCCGCGAGGGCGTCCTGATGACCCGCAGCCGTGCGGTGCCGGGCGTCTCGGTCAACGACCTGACCGATCCCGAGCTGCTCGACGTGTCGGGCAACGCGGCCCTCAACGGCGTGCCGGTGGAGGTCACGGCTGCCGGCTGACCGCCAGCTCCGGGACCGGCTCCACCACCTGCTCCCCGGGCACCTCCCGGCGCCCCCAGACCCGGTCGCCGAGCAGCACCAGCACCGCCGGCAGCATCACCAGCCGGATCAGGGTCGCGTCGAGCAGGATCGCGACGGCGAGGCCGACGCCCATCATCTTCATCTCGAGCATCGACAGCGTGGCGAAGATGGCGAACACCGACACCATCACCGCGGCGGCGCTGGTCACGACGCCCGCCGTGTCGGTGACGCCCCGCTCGACGGCGAGCCGCGCGGGCAGCCCGCGTCGCACGTGCTCGCGGACCCGGCTGAGGACGAAGACGTGGTAGTCCATCGACAGGCCGACCAGGATGACGAGGACGATCATCGGGATCCAGTCGATGAGGAAGCCCGGCGAGGTGAAGTCGAGCGCTCCCTCGAACCAGCCGTGCTGGAACACGAGCGTCATCATCCCGAAGGCGACCGCCACCGAGGCGAGGTTGAGCACCGAGGACACGAGCGCCAGCCGGACGCTGCGGAACGCGATGCCCATCATGACCATCGTCAGCAGCACCACGAAGCCGATCACGATCGGGAGGTACGTCGCCAGGTGGTGCGCCGAGTCGTACGACTCTGCCGCTCCCCCGCCGACCGCGTGCTCGACGTCGAGGCCGTCGAGCGCCGTGGGCACGAGCTCGTCGCGCAGCAGCTCGACCGCCTCGTCCACGCGCGGGTCGCTCTCCTCGTGGGGGATGGCGAGGTCCAGGACGGTCGTCCGGCCGTCGTCGGAGACCTCGATGCCGGCGTCACCCGCCGCCACGAAGTCGCCGGTCCGGGCCGCCGCCTCGTCGAGCCCGACCAGCGCCGAGCGGACCCGAGCCGCGTCGGCGGCGTCGGCCTGCACCACGACCTCGGCCGACGCACCCTCGAGCGGGAAGGCCTTCGCCATGTCGCGGGCGGTGACGACCTGCGGGATGGAGTCAGGCAGCGTCTCGAGGTTGGCGCTGTGCACCTTCATGCCCAGCATCGGCACGGCGAGCGCCACCACGACCGCGCCGCCCAGGGCGAGCGCCACGACCGGGCGTCGCAGCACCGGCGCGAGCAGCCGACGGCTGATCCCGCCCCGCCCGATCCGGCGGTTGAGCCGCCAGAGGCCGGGGACGCGCGGGCGGTCGACCCAGCGGCCGAGCTTGACCAGGAGGGCGGGCAGCACGGTGATCGAGCCGAGCACGGCGATCGCGACCACGAGGATCGCGCCGGTGGCCAGCGAGTTGAAGGTGACGCCGCCGACGACGTAGAGGCCCGACATGGCGACGACGACGGCGAGGCCGGACACCAGGATCGAGTGGCCGGAGGTCTCGGCGGCCACCTCGACGGCGTCGAGGGTCGAGCGACCACGGGCCCGCTCCTCGCGCTCGCGCTTGAGGTAGAAGAGCGAGTAGTCGACGCCGACCGCCATGCCGATGAGCACGATCATGCTGGTGACGGTGGCCTCGGCCGGCACCAGCCACGAGACGGGTGCGGTGATGCCGATCGTCACGACGACACTGCTCGCCGCCAGCAGGACGGGGATGCCGGCCGCGATGAGGGCCCCGAACGCGAAGAGCATCAGCACGAGCGTCACGGGCAGGCTGATGCCCTCGGCCGAGGCCAGGTCGGCCTCGACCTGCTCGTCGATGCCCTCGTCGATGGTGAGGTCACCGGCCTGGCGGATGCGCAGGTCGGCGTACTCCTCCTGCACCGCGTCGGTCACCGCCGTCATCTCCCCGGTCTCCTCGTGGTCGGCGGCGAGCCGCACGGCGACCAGCAGGGCGGACCGGTCCTGGCTCCACACGGGTGCCATCGCCTCCTCGACCCCGGGGACCTCCGCCATCTCCCGCCCGAGCTGCGCAGCGGCCTCCTCCGCCCGCGCGGGGTCCAGGCCGGAGGCGCCGGCGGTGACGAGGACGTTCTCGGTGAGCGGGTCGGACATGCCGGCGTCGTCGATCCACTGGGCGGCGCGCCCGGACTCGTGCTCGCGGTAGTCGACGTCGTCGGCGGTGTTGGTGGGGACGGCCGCGGCGAGCACCACGGCCACGGCGACCAGGGCGAGCCAGCCGAGGATCGCGCGCCACGGGTGGGTGGCGCTCCAGCGGGCGGCCCGGAGCGGGGCTCCGGCGAGAGGGTTGCGGACGGACATGACGGACTCCTGGGTCGAGGTGGAGGGACGTCCTCAGCCTCGGCCGGCGCGAGGGCCGCGTCGCTGGCGCCAGGTCCCCTGCCGGGGTGGACCTAGGTCCACTGCGCCCAGCGCCCGGCTCGGGGAGGATGGGGGCATGCGCACGCCAGCCGGTCCGTGGACCGTCACCGGGTTCGCCGCCTGCCAGCTGCTGCTCCTCGTACCCACGGTCGTGGCCTTCGTGCTGGTGGGTGTCGGAGGACTGCTCGCCCTCGTCACGGTCGGCGTCCCGATCCTGGTGCTGGGCCTGCCGGCGCTGCGCTGGATCGCCGAGCGGCACCGCTCGATGGCGGCGCGCACCCTCGGCCACGAGGTGCCCGCCGGCTACCTCCCGACCAGCGGCCTCGGCACGCTGGCCCGGGTGCGCACGTGGGCGGTGGACCCGATGACCTGGCGCGACCTGCTGTGGGTGCTGGTCTCCCTGACGGCGGGCTTCGCCCTGGCCCTCCTCACCGTGCTGCTGCTGCTCCTCGTCGTCACCGGTGCCATCTGGTGGTACGGCGCGCCGCACGTCATGCGCCTGCGCGCCACCCTCGACCGGACCTTCCTCACGCGCGGCCACACCGAGCAGCTCGAGCAGCGCGTCGTCGACCTGACGGTGTCGCGGGCCGACACCGTCGACCACAACGCCGCCGAGCTGCGACGGATCGAGCGCGACCTCCACGACGGGGCGCAGGCGCGGCTCGTGGCGGTCGGGATGACGCTCGGCCTGGCCGACGACCTGTTCGAGCGCGACCCCGAGGCCGCGCTCCGGCTCGTCGCCGAGGCGCGGGACACGACCGGGGCGGCCCTCGCCGACCTGCGCGCCGTCGTCCGCGGCATCCACCCGCCGGTGCTCGCCGACCGCGGGCTCGCCGGCGCCGTCGAGGCGCTCGCGCTCGACATGGCGCTGCCGGTGACGGTGCTGTCCGACCTGGAGGGCCGACCACCCGAGCCGGTGGAGTCGGCGGTCTACTTCGCGGTCGCGGAGTGCCTCGCCAACGTGGGCAAGCACGCGGGGGCGAGCCGCGCGTGGGTGGACCTGCGCCACGACTCCGGCGTGCTGCGCGCCTCCGTCGGCGACGACGGCCGCGGCGGGGCCGATGCGCGACACGGCACCGGCATGCTCGGCATCATGCGACGCCTGTCGGCGTTTGACGGCACGATGGTGGTCTCGAGCCCCGACCGGGGGCCGACGCTGATCACGCTGGAGATTCCGTGCGCCTTGTCATCGCCGAGGACAACGCTCTCCTCCGCGACGGACTGATCCGGCTGCTGGAGGCCAACGGCTGCACCGTCGTGGCGGCCGTCGACAACGCCCCACAGCTCGACGCGGCCCTCCGTGACGTCGAGGCCGACGGCGCCGTGCTCGACGTGCGGATGCCGCCGACCTGGTCCGACGAGGGACTGCGGGCCGCCATCGCCGTGCGCACCCGGCGACCCGGCTACCCCGTGATGGTGCTCTCGCAGTACGTCGAGCAGCTCTACGCCCGCGAGCTGCTCGCCAGCGGCGAGGGCGGGGTCGGCTACCTCCTCAAGGACCGCGTCGCCAACGTCGGCGAGTTCGTCGACGGCGTACGCCGGGTGGTGTCCGGCGGGACCGTCATCGACCCCGAGGTCATCGCCGCGATCATGGCCCACCGCCGCGACGAGCCGCTCGACCGGCTCACGGCCCGCGAGCGCGACGTGCTGTCGCTGATGGCGGAGGGGCGCTCCAACGCCGCCATCGCCGGCGCGCTCTTCGTCTCCGAGAAGGCCGTCGCCAAGCACACCAACAGCATCTTCACCAAGCTCGACCTGCCCCTCGCGCCCGACGACAACCGGCGGGTGCTGGCCGTGCTCGCCTGGCTGCGCTGAGGGCCGGCGGTCATGGGGAGCGGTCACCCCCGCGACCACTCCCCATGACGTGCGCAACCGGGGTCATGGCCTTCGGTCGTTCCGTGGGGTCTCACGACCCTCGCCGGCCTTCTCGCGCCGCTCGGCCCGGTCCGGTTGCGGCTCGTCCGCCGGTCCGGGGCTCACGAGCGGGTGGGTGACCTCCGGCGTCGTGGCCCGGTCAGGGACCGGGAACGCAGTCTCGCCGAGGTCGGCACGGCGCGCCGACGTACGAGCGGGACGCTCGCGCTCGGCGAGGGGGAAGACGTTCCAGCGGGCGACGTCGCCGAGGATCCACGGAACGGTCCGGGCCTGCTGGTCCCAGCACCGCACGTCGAGCGGTCGTCCCTCCTGGTCGAAGAGCTGTACGCCGGTCAGCGGCTGACCCGCCGCGTCGTAGGCCGCGATGTTGCAGACCTCGCGGCCACCGTTGAGGACGCCGGACTCCGTCATGAAGAGCTCGGCCTCCCCGTAGCCCTGGTTGTAGCGGCTCCAGGACTGCTGGTCGAGCTCGCCGTTGATGACGGGCAGGCTCACGATCGCGCACAGGTTGAGCGCCAGGAGCACCACACGAGCCAGCAGACTCCGCGAGCCGGGGGTCCGCGCGCCCGGCCACAGCACACCGAGCCCCACGAGCGCGCTTCCCACCACGCAGACCGCGAGCATGAGGAGGCCGATCGCCGGGTGCACGCCCGGCAACCAGGTCAGCCCGTAGTCGTACCACCCCGGCCACAGCAACGCGACCACGACCGAGGCGGCCCAGGCGCGCAGCACCCACCAGGCAGGACGCAGGGTGACGAGCACCCGCCACGCCGACACCACACGCGGCCGCGAGACCTGGAGGTCGAACCACGCCCGGGCGGCGTCGAGCTGCTCGAGCAGCATCACTCCCGCCGGCGGGCTCGGGCGCCGACCAGGGACCGGGTCGAACCCGGCGGCGGTGCGCAGCTCGCGGGCATAGGCCACCGCGTCGCCGAGGACGTCCGCCCCCTGCTCCGCGACCTGGTCCGCCAGGTCGGCCTCGAGTCCCTCTGTCAGCTCGAGCCGGTCCTCCTCGGGAAGGTCGGAGAGGAGGTCGCGGACTCTGTCGACGAAGCCGGCGACGTCAGGTCGGACGGGAAGATCGGTGGTGCTCATGCGCTGACTCCCGGAGTGGTCGAGTGAGGTGCGGTGGAGGCGAGGAGCCCGTCCAGGGTGGACGCGAAGGCGTACCAGTCCGTGCGCTGCTCATGGAGCTGCCCACGACCGACCGGCGTGATGCCGTAGTACTTGCGGTGCGGTCCGCTCTCGGAGGGCACGACGTACGACGTCAGTGCGCCCGCGGCGTAGAGGCGGCGCAGCGTCCCGTAGACCGAGGCGTCGCCCACCTCCCGTAGGCCACCGTCGCGCAGCCGCCGCACGATGTCGTAGCCGTAGCCGTCCTCCCCCTCGACCACCGCCAGCACGGCGAGGTCGAGCACGCCCTTGAGGAGCTGGGTCTGATCCATGCAGCGCACACTACTCCGTATCGCGCAGTACCGCGCAGCACGCTGTCAGCGTGTCGCCCGTGGCCCGGACGTGCGAGACGGGGCCGACCCCCATGGGCCGGCCCCGTCGAGCTCACGCTGGTGGGTCAGACGGTGACCCCGTCGAGGACGGCGAGGACCTCGTCGGCCGTCGTGGCCGCCCGGAGACGAGCCACCTGCGACTCGTCCGCGAACACCATGGCCAACGAGCGGAGCAGGGCCAGGTGGTCGTCGCCGGCGCCGGCGATGCCCACGACGAAGTCGGCCTGCTTGCCGTTCCAGTCGATGCCCTGGTCGTAGCGGACGAACGACAGCGCGGAGCGGCGGATCGCGCCCTTGGCCTCGTTGGTGCCGTGCGGGATCGCCAGGCCGTTGCCCATGTGGGTCGAGACCGACTTCTCGCGCTCGTGCATCGCCTCGACGTACGACGCGTCGACCGCGCCGGCCGCGACGAGGAGCTGGCCCGCCTCGGCGATGGCGTCGTCCCGCGTGCGGGCGGAGCCGCCGAGGACGATCGAGTCGCGCGAGAGCACGTCGGCCGCCGCGGCGGCCGGGGCCTCGTCGGCGACGGCGGTCCCGGAGGAGGTGCCGAGCATCTCCACGATCTCGTCGTAGCGAGGGCTGCCCATGAAGTTGTCGACCGAGACGTGCATGGCGGACGGCGTCCTCTGGCGGGCCCGGTCCGTGAGGTCCTGGTGGGTGACCACGAGGTCGTAGCTGTCGTCGAGGCTGGAGATCGCCTTGTTGACGACCGTGACGTCACCGTGGCCCGCCTGCTGGATCTTCCGGCGGAGCACCGAGGCGCCCATGGCGGAGGAGCCCATGCCGGCGTCGCAGGCGAACACGATGGACCGCACCGGGCCCGCGGCGGCGGCGGAGCCGCCGAGCATGCCGCTGACCGAGGACTTCTTGCCCTTGTTGGCCTCCATCTGCGCGGTGGCGGCCGCGAGGTCGCCCTCGTCGGTGGAGCGGTCGAGCTTGAGCAGGAAGGAGGCGATCGCGAAGGACACCGCGGTGGCGGCGACCACCGACAGGGTCACCCCGACGAAGCTGCCGGCCGGGGTCGAGAGCCACACCGCGATGATCGAGCCGGGCGAGGCGGGCGAGCGCAGGCCGGAGCTGAAGGCCACGTTGGTCGCCACACCGGCCATGCCGCCGCCGATGACGGCGAGGACCAGCTTGGGCTTCATCAGCACGTAGGGGAAGTAGATCTCATGGATACCGCCGATGAACTGGATGATGATCGCGCCCGGCGCCGACGCCTTGGCGGCACCACGGCCGAAGAACGTGAAGGCCAGCAGCAGCCCCAGGCCGGGGCCGGGGTTGGCCTCGAGCAGGAACAGGATCGACTTGCCCTCCTCGAGCGCCTCGGTCGTGCCGAGCGGCGTCAGGATGCCCTGGTTGATCGCGTTGTTGAGGAACAGGATCTTGGCCGGCTCGATGAAGATCGAGGTGAGCGGCAGCAGGCCGTTGTCGACGAGCGTGTCGACGACGTTGGACGCCAGCTTGCTGAACTGCTCGACGAACGGCCCCGCCACGACAAAGCCGAGGATCGCCAGGATGGCGCCCCAGATGCCGGCGGAGAAGTTGTTGACGAGCATCTCGAAGCCGGGTCGGATCTTGTGGGACCACAGCGCGTCGAGCTTCTTCATCGACCAGCCGCCGAGCGGGCCCATCACCATGGCGCCGAGGAACATCGGGACGCTGGCACCGGCGATCGCGCCCATGGTGGCGATCGCGCCGACCACGCCGCCGCGGGTGCTGTCGTCGTACATCATCCGACCGCCGGTGTAGCCGATGAGCAGCGGCAGCAGGTAGGTGATCATCGGGCCGACGATGCCGACGCTGTCCGTGCCCTCCCAGCCGCCGAGCTGGCCCACGAACCCGTAGGTGTAGCCCTCCTCCAGCGTGTAGCCGAAGGCGTTGTCGCCGATGAGGGCAATCCAGCCGGTGGGGATGAAGAGCGCGGTGATGAGGCCCCACGCGATGAACGCGCCGATGTTCGGCAGGACCATGTTGGAGAGGAACGTGCCGAACTTCTGCACGCGCACCCGCGCGCCGGAGCTCGACGCGGGAGTGGAAGTTGTGATCGCCATGCTTGATGTCCTCCAGTCGAACGTGGGGTGAGCCCCATCACATGATGTCCGCGATTAAACCTCACGAACGGGCCTGTTGCCAAGCATTCGGGCACGATTCGTGCCCGACTGTGTGGCTTTAGGCCTCAGCCGTTCAGCTGGCTGTCGAACAACGCCCGCTCCACCTCGTCGTTCCACGTGCCGCCGGGCCCCAGCTGGGCGGCGACGTCCGGCAGCTTCTCCTCCAGCTCGTCGAGTCCCATGAGGGGGAGGTCGTGGATCTGGGGGAAGATCAGGACCTTGCCGGAGTAGGTCCCGTCGACCAGGGCCCGGAGGCCGTCCTTGGCCGCCAGCATGCCGCCGACGGCGCCCACGATGGATCCCGGGGAGAGCTGGCCCTTGTTGGCCAGGTCCACCACCTGCTGCTGGTCGTGGATGGTCAGGCCCGAGGTCCCGGTGTACTGCGCGTTGCCCAGGTAGACCGCGCTCAGGTCCAGCGGCGCCAGCGTGCCGTTGGGGACACCGGCGAAGAAGACCAGCATCCCGTCGGGCCGCATCAGCGTGTCGGCCTCGGCCATCACGGCGGAGATGGGGACGCTGACCACGACGTCGTCAGCCCCCTGGCCGTCGGTGAGGCCCATGACGAAGTCGACGAGGGACTGGTCCGCGGTCTGGGAGTTGAAGGTGATCAGCTCGCAGTCGTTGCTCTCCGCCAGGTGGGCCAGTCGGTCCTCGAGGCTCCTGAGGCGTTCGTCGCTCACCTCGGTGGCGATGATCCGCTTCGGGCCGTCGGTCTGCTGGATGGCCCTCTGGACGTGCATCAGGCCCATCGGGCCGCCGGCGCCGACGAACACCGTCGTACCTCCCGGGCGCAGGTCGCAGCGGTTGCGCGCCTCGCCGTAGGAGGCGGCGATGTCCGGACCCCGACCGCCGAGGTAGGCGGTGTAGTCGTAGTGCAGGCGGCCCACGTCGAGGTCCACGAGGCCGTCCAGGGCGGTCTCGCCCACCAGGTTGAGGGTGCCCCGCCGCGCGATGTGCGCCGCGACGGCACCTGCCGTCGCGGCGGAACGAGGGTCGAGCACGACGATGTCGTCGAAGCCGGCGCCGTCGGTCAGCTCGTCCACCAGTGCCTGGTAGTCGTCGACGCCGATGCCGTCGCGCACGACCACGTCGGCCGAGGTGCTCTCCAGCAGCTCGCGCACGGAGGCGGGCACGTCGGACGTCACGATGGTGGCCGGGGCGTCGAGCCCGGAGGAGAACTCGTAGTCCCGCTCGTCCCCGGGCCGGCCGACGATCCACATCGTCCCGCCGGTCTTGGGCTCCAGGCGGCGGCGCTGCGTGTAGGCCGCCATCACGCACCCCCAGGGCTCCAGCGTGGACCCCTCGGCGTAGCCCATGGTGTCGGGGAGGGGCAGCAGGCAGGCGCCGTCATCGGTCTCGAGCATCTCCGCGCCCATGAGGTGGTACTGCGTCAGGCCGCCGGGGACGGTGTAGCCGTAGGCCGTGCTCCTGCCGTCCTGGTAGATGTCGGGCTGCACCGCCAGCCTCTGGCCCGGGTGGTAGCGGTCCTTGAGGTTGTCCCCCACCTCGATGACGGTGAGGCTCACCTCGTGCCCGAGCCGGGTGGGGTCGTGGGCCAGGTCGCGGTCGTAGAGCTTCGGGTGGCTGCCGCCCTGACGCATGATCTTCACGTCGGAGAAGCAGAGTCCCACGCTGTCGATGCGCACCAGCATGTGGTTGGCGTCGGGCGTGGGGACGGGGACCAGCTCGGGGGCACCGTCCTTGCCCATGTTCTCCTCGCCCGCGCCGTGCAGGTACCAGGTCCAGGAGCCGTCCGGCAGCTCGGCATCCGCCGCGCGGTACCGGTCGTACGTCGATGTCATGCGTCCTCCGTCGTGAGATGGGTGGGGGTTGTCAGTGGCCGAGCAGCTCGCGGACGGCTGCTCGCGCGGCCATCGGGTCGGGCGCCCCGAGCGCGGCCTCGGCTGCCGCCTCGCACGTCTCCAGGCTCACCATGCCGAGCTGGGCGCCGACAGGACGTACGGCGCGTGCGGCCATGGAGAGCGACGAGATGCCCATGCCGATGAGCGCCGTGGCGAGCAGCGGGTCGGCGGCGGCCTCCCCGCAGACGCCGACCGGCTTGCCGGCCTCGGTGCCGGCGTGGGCGGTGATCGCGATCAGCTGGAGGACGGCGGGCTGCCACGGGTCGGTGAGGTGGGCCAGGTCCGTGGCCATCCGGTCGGCGGCCATGGCGTACTGGGTGAGGTCGTTGGTGCCGATGGAGAGGAAGTCGACGACCTCGAGCATCCGGTGGGCGAGCAGGGCGGCGCTCGGGATCTCCACCATCACGCCGGCCTTGAGGCCGCGGGCGTGGACCTTCGCGGAGAAGTCGGCCGCCTCGGCCACCGTCGCGACCATCGGAGCCATCACCCAGGTCTCGGTGCCGGTCCGCTCGGCCGCTGCCGCGATGCCGTCGAGCTGGCGGTCCATCAGGCCGGGGTTGTCGAAGCTCAGCCGGAGCCCGCGCACCCCGAGCGCCGGGTTCTCCTCGCCCGTGTGGGTCGCGAAGGCGACCGGCTTGTCCGAGCCCGCGTCGAGGGTGCGGACGACGACGTAGCGGCCGTCGGCGTAGGGCGCGAGGACCTTGCTGTAGATGTCGGCCTGCTCCTCCACGCTCGGCTCGTCCTTGCGGTCGAGGAAGCACAGCTCGGTGCGGAACAGCCCCACGCCCTGCACCGGCTCGCGGCCGGCCGACTCCGCGGAGGCGCCGTCGGCGACGTTGGCGAGCAGCTTGAGCGGCAGTCCGTCGGCGGTGGCCGCCGGACCGCTCCAGGACGCGAGCTGCTCACGGAGCCGCAGGCTCTCCGCGACCCGCGCGCGGGCGTCGTCGGGGTCGGCGCCCGTCTCGATCGTGCCGGTCTCGCCGTCGACCACCACGAAGGTGCCCGCGGGGAGCTCGGTGACCCCCGCGGCGCCGACGACGCACGGGATCCCGAGCTGGCGGGCGATGATCGCCGTGTGGCTCGTCGCGCCGCCGCGCTCGGTCACCAGCGCGGTCACGAGCGCGGGGTCGAGGCCGGAGGTGTCGCTCGGGGCGAGGTCCTCGGCCACCAGGATCGACGGCTCCGTCGGGGTGGGCACGCCGGGGGCCGGCTCGCCGACGAGGTGGGCGACGACCCGGCGCTCGATGTCGCGCAGGTCGGTGACGCGCTCGGCCATGAGCCCGCCCATGCTGGTGAAGATCGTGACGAACTGCTCGACGGCGCCCTGCACGGCTGCCACCGGCCCCTGGCCGGCCGTGAGGTTCTTGGCGACGCCCGAGCGCAGTCCCTTGTCGCGCGCCAGGCCTGCGCTCGCGGTCAGCACCTCGGCCGCCGCGCCCTCGGCGCGGGCCGCCTTGTCGGTGAACGTCTGCGCCACGGCGCCCACCGCGTCGTCGTACGCCGCGAGTGCGGCGTCCGGATCGGCGAAGTCACCCTCGCCGTAGCGCGCGATCGCCTCGGGCGAGACCTCGCCGCGGACGTGCAGGACGGGGCCCGCGGCGACACCCGGTACGACCGGGGTCCCGCTCAACGAGGGGTGCTCGGCTGTGGTCATGGACACACCGTAGAACACCGCGTTGTTGACAAGCAACATATTCGGGACTAAAACAACACATACACAGATCCTCGGGAAGGGGACCGATGTACGCCGAAGAGCGCCAGCAGGCCATGGCCCACCTGATCAGTCGCCGCGGCCGGTTGTCCGTGGTGCAGCTGGCCGAGGAGTTCGAGGTCACCACCGAGACCGTGCGTCGCGACCTGTCCACCCTGGACCGGATGGGTCTGGTCCGCCGGGTGCACGGAGGCGCCGTCCCCGCCGGCTCGCTCACCGTCATCGAATCAGGGATCGGCGAGCGCGACCAGTCCAACACGCAGGCCAAGGAGGCGATCGCCAACGCGGCGGTCGCCCTGCTGCCGCCGCCCGACTCGGTGGTCGTGATCGACGCCGGGACCACGACCTCCCGCTTCGCGGCCGCCCTCCCCCGCGACCACCGCCTGACCGTGGTCACCCACGCCGTCCCGGTCGCCACCCGCCTGGCCGGCCTGCCGCAGATCGAGCTGCACCTCCTGCCCGGCAAGGTGCGCCCGGCCACCCACGCCGCCGTGGGCGCCGACACCGTCACCGCCCTGTCCGACCTGCGCGCGGACGTCGCCTTCGTGGCGACCAACGGCATCACCGTGGGCCACGGGCTCACCACGCCCGACAGCGACGAGGCGGCGAGCAAGCGGGCCATCATCGCCTGCGCGCGGCGTACGGTGGTGCTCGCAGACTCGACCAAGTTCGGCATCGAGACGGCCGTGCGCTTCGCGACCCTCGACTGCCTGGACGTGCTCGTCACCGACAGCGACATCGAGGCCGCGGACCGCCGCGCGCTGGAATCCGCCGGAATCGAGGTAGTGATCGCATGATCCTCACCCTGACGCCCAACCCCAGCTTCGACCGGACGGTCGCCCTCGACGGCCACCTCGACCGCGGCCAGGTGCACCGCGTGGTCTCGGTGACGTCGCAGGCCGGCGGCAAGGGGGTCAACATCTCGCGGGCCGCGGTCAGCGCCGACATCCCCAGCATCGCCGTCGTGCCCGCCCTCAAGGACGACCCGTTCGTCCTCGAGCTGCTCGGCGTGGGCATCGACTGCCGCCCGGTGCGCCCGGCCGGCAACGTGCGCGTCAACCTGACGATCACCGAGCCCGACGGCACCACCACCAAGCTCAACTCCCCCGGCGCCGAGGTGGCCACCGAGGACCTCGAGCGGATGGCCGAGGCGGTCCTGGCCCGCGCGTCGGTCGCCGCCTGGACCGTGCTGGCGGGCTCGCTGCCCGCAGGCGCGCCGCCCGGCTTCTACGCCGACCTCGTACGCCGCCTGCGCGCCGTGGGCGGGCACGTGGCCGTCGACACCAGCGACGGCCCGCTGCAGGCGCTGGTGGAGGCGCTCCCGGCAGCCGCCCCGGACCTGATGAAGCCCAACGGCGAGGAGCTCGCCTCCTTCACCGGCGGCGACGCCGAGAAGCTCGAGGCCGATCCCGCTGCCGCGGCGGTGGCCGCCCGCCAGCTCATCGAGCGGGGCGTGGGCGCCGTCCTCGCCACCCTCGGGGGCAACGGCGCCGTCCTCGTGACGGCGGAGGGCGCCTGGCACGCGACTCCCCCGCCCACCACTGTCGTCAGCACCGTGGGTGCCGGCGACTCCAGCCTGTTCGGCTACCTGCTCGGCGACATGCGGGGGCTGCCGGCCCCCGACCGCCTCGCACTCGCCGTCGCCTACGGCAGCGCCGCCGCAGGTCTGCCCGGAACGACCATCCCCCAGCCCTCGCAGCTCCGCACCGAGCTCGTCGGCGTCACCGCCCTCGGAGGCACAGCATGACCGACCTCATCACCACAGACCTCGTCCGGCTCGGTGCCGGCTGGGGCGCGGACAAGCACGAGGTGATCCGCGCCCTCGCGGCCGTCGTCGACGACGCCGGCCGCGCCACCAGCAGGGACCAGCTGATCGAGGACGCGTTCGCCCGCGAGTCCACCTCGTCCACCGGGCTGCCCGGCGGCATCGCGATCCCCCACTGCCGCACGGCCGGGGTCGAGACGCCGACGCTCGCCTTCGCCCGGCTCGACCCCCCGGTCGACTTCGGCGCCAAGGACGGCCCCGCGGACCTGGCGTTCCTCATCGCGGCACCGGCCGGCGGCGACGCCGACCACCTGACGATCCTCACCAAGCTCGCGCGTGCCCTCGTCAAGCCGGCCTTCACCGACTCGCTGCGCTCGGCCGGATCGGCCGAGGAGGTCGTCGACCTGATCACGCACGAGATCGGCGAGACGGCCCCCGTGGCGAAGAAGACCCCCGCCCCGGCGTCCGGCACCCCGTCCGGTGCGGCCGAGCCCGGAGGCGGCGAGACCCGGGCCCCGGGCCAGGCCGTCGCCGACGCGACCGGCTCGACGCCCCCCGCCACCTCCGACGGCGCGCCCGCGACCTCGGCCGGTACGTCGGCCGGCACCTCGGCGGCCGCCGCGGCACCCGCCTCCGACGGCAGGCCGACCCTCGTCGCGGTCACCGCGTGCCCGACCGGCATCGCCCACACCTACATGGCGGCCGAGGCCCTCGAGGCCGCTGCCGAGCGGGCGGGGGTCCAGCTCGAGGTCGAGACCCAGGGGTCGGCCGGCGCCACCCCGCTGGCACCTGCCACCATCGCCGCCGCCGGCGCCGTCATCTTCGCCGTCGATGTGGGCGTGCGTGACCGGTCCCGGTTCGCCGGCAAGCCGATGGTGACCTCCAGCGTGAAGCGTCCGATCGACGACGCCGACGCGATGATCGCCGAGGCCCTGCGCTACGCCGCCGACCCGTCGGCCTCGCCCCGGGTCGAGGGCGCGGCCGGCGGCGGGTCCTCGGAGGGCACCGGCGCGACCGGGCAGGAGAGCTGGGGCGGTCGTACGCGACGCGTCCTGATGACCGGCGTCTCCTACATGATCCCCTTCGTCGCCGCGGGCGGCCTGATGATCGCCCTCGGCTTCCTCTTCGGCGGCTACGAGATCGTCGGCCCCGCGCAGGAGATCCTGCTCGAGAACTCCTTCACCAACCTGCCCGACCCGTCGGCGCTCGGCCTCGACCACGCCCTGTTCGACTCCGGGTTCTTCGCCTACATCGGTGCCCTGCTGCTGATCATCGGCCAGACCGCCTTCGCGTTCTTCATCCCTGCGCTGGCCGGCTACATCGCGTACGCCATCGCGGACCGCCCCGGCATCGCCCCCGGCTTCGTCATGGGTGGCCTCGCCTCCAACGTGATCGGCGTGAGCGGCGACTCCGCCTACCCCGCGACGGGCTTCCTCGGCGCGATCGTCGGCGGCGTGCTCGCCGGCGTCATCGCCCACTGGATCGCGGGCCGCAAGGTCCCGGCCTGGGCCCGCGGCCTGATGCCGGTGCTCGTGATCCCGCTGGTCACCAGCGTGGTGGCCGGCTTCCTCATGCTGGTGGTCCTCGGCCGGCCGATCGCCTGGCTGATGGGCCAGCTCGAGGACGGCCTCAGCTCGCTGAGCGGCGGCAGCGCCGTCCTGCTCGGCGTCATCCTCGGCCTGATGATGGCCTTCGACATGGGCGGTCCGCTCAACAAGGTCGCCTACAGCTTCGCCGCCGCCGGCGTCGGCGGTGCCGCGCTCTCCGGCGACGCACCCGAGCTGCGGATCATGGCCGCGGTCATGCTGGCCGGCATGGTCCCGCCGATCGCCCTGGCGCTCGCCACGGTGATCCGCCCCAGCCTGTTCTCCATCCCCGAGCGCGAGAACGGCAAGGCCGGCTGGCTGCTCGGGGCGTCGTTCATCACCGAGGGCGCCATCCCCTTCGCCGCGGCCGACCCGCTGCGGGTCATCCCGTCGATCATGGCCGGCAGCGCCGTCACCGGCGGCCTCGCCATGGCGATGGACGTCAGCGTGCGGGCACCCCACGGTGGCATCTTCGTGCTGTTCGCCGTGGACGGGGTCCTCGGCTACCTGATCGCCCTCGCGGCGGGCGTCGCCGTCGGTGCCGCTCTCGTGATCGTCCTCAAGAGCCTGGGCCGCCCGAGCCCCGACGTCGCTACTGTCTGACCACGCCCGTCCCGCCGCACCCCACAACCCCACCCCACCCCAAGGAGAACCATGCCCAGCAAGTCCGTCGTCGTCGGCTCCGCCGTCGGCCTCCACGCCCGCCCCGCCGCGATCATCGCCGAGAAGGCCGGCGAGCTCGGCTCCGACGTGACCATCAACGGCGTCGACGCCAGCTCGTCGCTGATGATCATGACCCTCGGCGCCGGCAACGGCGACACCGTCGAGGTGGCCGGTGACGACCAGGCCGCGGTCGACGCCATCGCCGCGCTGGTCGAGCAGGACCTCGACGCCTGAGGCACTCCCGGTGGGCGGTGCCCGAGCCACGTCCTCGTCGTACGACGAGCAGCTCGGGCACCGCCCACCGGCATGTCCGGGGCCGATGCGCCGGGCGGCGGCGAGCCCTGCGTCAGTCGGTCCGTCGCAGCGCTCGGTAGGCGGCCCGCACGCTCACCGCACGCTCCAGCTCGGCCACGATCGAGCTGAAGAACTGGGTGCGGTAGACCTCGTCGGTGACGGCGTAGACCGTGAAGTAGAGACCGCTGAAGGCCGCCAGGAACGTCGACACCTGCACCAGCTCCCAGTTGGCGCGGGCGGAGAACGGCAGGTTGGTCACCTCGTGGCCGATCCACCCGGCGATGACGCCCGGGTCCATGACCAGCAGCCCGAAGACCACGAAGAACACGAAGACGCTGACGCTGAGCAGCACGACCTGCACGAGCTGGGTGATGAGCAGCATCAGCACGAGGTTCGCCTTCTGGAGCCCCGAGATGGCCACCTCGTCGACGACCTTCGCGCCCGCAGGCTGCCGGAACCCCTCGAGCGGCGTGCCCACCAGGTGGCGTGCCAGCTCGTCGGGGTCGACGTGCTCGTCGAACCCCGCCAGCTCCTCGGGCAGCCGGACGAGCAGGAACCCGACGGTGATCGTGAGGAACAGCGCCACCGTCAGCCACATCACCCGGCCGTCGAGCGTGGCCGACACCTCCCAGACCTCGGCGTTGATGAAGAGGAAGGTCACGAAGAGCAGCAGCAGTGGCAGCGCTCGCGTCACGAGGGGGAAGAGCAGGCCGAGGCTCGAGAAGGTCTGGCTCGCGGCCCATCGGGCCACCACCCACGCACGCAGGGTGAACAGCGCGTAGAGGGCGACGCTCAGCAGGCCGAGGTTGATCCCGGGGACCAGGCCGTCGTCCCACTCCAGGTGGTCGGTGAGGGCGAACCCGCACACCACCGCGGCCGCGAGCACGACGGCGAGCAGGCCGACCCGGACGAGCCGACCGCGCGCCAGCCCGCGCTGCACCTCGGCCCGGATGTCGTCGACGAAGTAGGGCAGCCCGTGGTCGACGAACCACTGCTCCACGGCCGCCAGGTCCGTGCGGTCGGTGCGGTCCCCCGTCACGCCAGCAGGTCCCGAGCCCGGCGCACGTCGTCGTGCATCGTCTCGATGAGTGCCTCCATGCCCTCGAACTTCACCATCCCGCGCAGCCGGTCGACGAACGCGACCTCGACCTCCACGCCGTAGAGCTCGAGGTCGTCGCGGTCGAGCACGTAGGACTCCACGCGGCGGTCCCGCTCCCCGTCGAACGTGGGGTTGGTGCCGACGGAGATCGCCGCCGGGTAGCGCTCGCGCGTGTCGAGGCGCGTCAGCCAGCCGGCGTACACGCCGTCGGCGGGCGCGGCGTCCACCGGCGGGATCGGCACGTTGGCGGTCGGGTAGCCCATCTGGCGCCCGCGCTTGTCGCCCTCCACCACGGTCCCGCGGACGGTGAACGGACGACCGAGGGCCTCTGCGGCCCCGGCGACGTCGCCGGTCGCCAGGCACTGGCGCACGTAGGTCGAGCTCCAGACCTGCGGCCCACCGTCGAGAGCCACGCCGACGGTCTCGAAGCCGCGCGAGGCGCCCGCCTCGACGAGCGTGGCCACCTCGCCGGCGGCCTTGGCGCCGAAGCGGAAGTTGGCGCCGACCACCACGGCGCCGGCGTGGAGGGTGTCGACGATGATCCGGTCGATGAACTCCTCCGGCGACCAGCCGGCGATCTCGCGGTCGAAGCCGACCACGAGGATCGCGTCGACGCCGGCGGACTCGAGCAGCCGGGCGCGCGTGTGGATCGAGGTCAGGGTGGGCGGCGCGTGGTCGGGCCGCAGCACCGCCATCGGGTGCGGGTCGAACGTCACCGCCACGACGGTGTCGATGCCGAGCCGGGAGGCGGCCGCGCGGGCCTCGCGCAGCACGTGGGCGTGCCCGAGGTGGACGCCGTCGAAGTTGCCGATGCTCACCACGGTGCGGCCGAGGTCGGCCGGCACGTCCTCGACGTCTCGCCAGATCTGCACGTCGGCAGCCTACTGGCGGCCCCGAGCCGGCCCCGCCACTCCCCCCGCCGTCCCCCCGCCGTCCCCCTCGCTGCCGCCCGCCGTTGCTCAGACAAAGACGGCGACGGGCCTGGCGCGTGCGCCGTGCGGCTCGTAGAGAGCGAGGAACTCGCCCCCCGGCGCGAAGACCGCGTGCGCCCCGTCCCCCGGCAGCGCCAGGTCGAGGGGGCGCCCGAACCGGACGTGCGCAGCCTGCTCCTCGTCGAGGTCGATCGAGGCGAACGTGCCGCGGGCGGCGTCGGCGATGGGGACCACGGCGAAGTCGTCGGCCAGCTCGTCGAGCGTGCGGGCGACCGAGAGGTCGAAGGAGCCGACGGCCGTGCGCCGCAGCGCCGTCAGGTGACCGCCGACGCCCAGCGCAGTCCCCAGGTCGCGCGCGATGGCGCGGATGTAGGTGCCGCTCGAGCAGCGGACCGAGATGCGCACCTCCGGCAGCGTCACGTCGGTCACGGCCAGCTCGTGGATCGTCACCGGCCGGGCCTTGAGCTCGACCTGCTCGCCGGCGCGGACCCGCGCGTAGGCGCGCTGCCCGTCGACCTTGATCGCGGAGACGGCGGTCGGGACCTGCTCGATGTCGCCGACGAACCGCGCCAGCTCCGCGCGTACGTCGTCCTCCCGCACGCCGCCGGTGCCACGCGTCTCGACGACCTCACCCTCGGCGTCGTCGGTGGTCGTCGACACCCCCAGCCGGATGGTCGCGTCGTAGGCCTTCTCGGTGAGCATCAGGTGCCCGAGCAGCCGCGTGGCCCGGTCGACGCCCAGCACGAGCACACCGGTCGCCATCGGGTCGAGGGTGCCGGCGTGGCCGACCTTCCGGGTGCCGGCGAGGCGGCGGACCCGGGCGACGACGTCGTGGGAGGTCATGCCCGGGGACTTGTCGACGACGACCAGACCGGGGTCGACCATCAGGGGCGGACGTCCCCGTCGAGGTCGTCCCCGCCGGGCTCGTCCGCGTCGAGCTCGTCCTCGTCGTCGAGGTCGTCCTCGGCCGCCCGCGGCTTCTTGTAGGGGTCGGGCTCGCCGGCGTAGGCCGTGCCGCGCTGCGCGGCGACCGCCTCGTCCTGCTCCTTGGCGCGGGCGAGCACCTCCTCGAGCTCCCGGGCGCTCTCGGGGAGCGCGTCGGGGATGAAGGTCAGCGACGGCACGATGCGCATGCCGAGCTGCCGGGCGACCTCGGAGCGGATGACGCCCTTGGCCGACTCGAGCGCGGCGGCGGTGCTGGTCCGCTCCTCCTCCCCGCCGAGGACGGTGTAGAAGATCGATGCCTGCTGGGAGTCGCCGGTGACCCGGACGTCGGTGATGGTGACGAAGCCGAGGCGCGGGTCCTTGATGCGACGCTCGAGCATCTCGGCGACGATCACCTGGATGCGGTCGGCGATCTTGCGGACGCGGGGGTTGGTCATGTGCTCACTCTCTCAAATGCCGACCGGGCACCTGCACAGCAGTGCAGGTGCCCGGTCAGTGTCCTACGTCAGCTGCGCGGGATCTCGCGCATCTCGAACGACTCCACGACATCGCCGATCTTGATGTCCTGGAAGTTGCGGAGCACCAGACCGCACTCGAAGCCCTCGCGGACCTCCGAGGCGTCGTCCTTCTCGCGGCGGAGGGAGAGGAGGTCGAGGTTGTCGGCCACCACCGCTCCGTCTCGCAGGACCCGGACCTTGGCGTTGCGCCGGATGAGGCCGGAGGTGACCATGCAGCCCGCGATGTTGCCGGCCTTGGACGAGCGGAAGATCTCGCGGATCTCCGCCTGGCCGAGGGTCGACTCCTCGTAGATGGGCTTGAGCATCCCCTTGAGGGCCGCCTCGATCTCCTCGATCGCCTGGTAGATGACCGAGTAGTAGCGGATCTCGACACCCTCCTTGTCGGCCATCTGGCTCGCCTTGCCCTGCGGGCGGACGTTGAAGCCGATGATGATGGCGTCGGAGGCGGCAGCCAGGTCGACGTTGGTCTCAGTGATGGCACCGACACCGCGGTCGATGACCCGCAGCGAGACCTCGTCGCCGACGTCGATCTGCGACAGGGCGTCCTCGAGCGCCTCGACCGAGCCGGACACGTCGCCCTTGAGGATGAGGTTGAGCTCCTGGCTCTCGCCCTTCTCCATGGAGGCCATGAAGTCCTCGAGGCTGCGACGCACGCGACGCTTGGCCTGCATGGCCGCACGCTCGCGCGCCTCACGCTTCTCGGCGATCTGGCGAGCCATCCGGTCGTCCTCGACCACGATGAAGTTCTGCCCGGCACCCGGCACCGCCGAGAGGCCCAGCACCATCGCGGGACGTGACGGGTCGGCCTCGAGGATCTCGTTGCCGTGCTCGTCGAGCATCGCGCGGACCCGGCCGTGGGCCGGACCGGCGACGATCGAGTCGCCCACGCGCAGCGTGCCGCGCTGGACCAGCACCGTCGCGACGGGGCCGCGGCCGCGGTCGAGGTGCGCCTCGACCACGAGGCCCTGTGCGTCCTGCGTGGGGTTGGCCCGCAGGTCGAGCGACGCGTCGGCCGTCAGGACGACCGCCTCGAGCAGCTTGTCGAGGTTGATGCCGGCCTTGGCCGAGACGTCGACGAACATCGCGTCGCCGCCGTACTCCTCGGGGATCAGGCCGTACTCGGTGAGCTGGCCGCGGACCTTGGTGGAGTCGGCCTCCGGCTTGTCGATCTTGTTGACCGCGACCACGATCGGCACCTGGGCCGCCTTGGCGTGGTTGAGCGCCTCGACCGTCTGCGGCATGACGCCGTCGTCGGCCGCGACGACCAGGATCGCGATGTCGGTGGCCTGGGCACCACGGGCACGCATGGCGGTGAACGCCTCGTGACCGGGGGTGTCGATGAGGGTGATGCGGCGGTCCTCGCCGTCGACCTCGGTGTGCACCTGGTAGGCACCGATGTGCTGGGTGATGCCACCGGCCTCCTTGTCCACCACGTTGGCGTCACGCAGCGCGTCGAGGAGCTTGGTCTTTCCGTGGTCGACGTGACCCATGACGGTCACGACCGGCGGACGGATGACCAGGTCGGCCTCGTCGCCCTCGTCGGCACCGAACTCGAGGTCGAAGGTCTCGAGCAGCTCGCGGTCCTCGTCCTCGGGCGAGACGATCTGGACGACGTAGTTGAGCTCCTCGGCGAGCAGCTCGAACGTCTCGTCACCCACCGACTGCGTCGAGGTCACCATCTCGCCGAGCGAGAACAGCATCTGCACGAGGGCAGCGGCGTCGACGTTGATGCGCTCGGCGAAGTCGGTCAGCGAGGCGCCACGCGGGAGACGGACGGTCTCCCCGTTGCCCTTGCGGACCCGCACGCCGCCGATCGTCGGGGCCTCCATGGCCTCGAACTCCATGCGACGCGCCCGCTTGGACTTGCGTCCGCGGCGCGACGGGCCGCCGGCGCGCCCGAAGGCACCCTGGGTCTGGCCACGCTGGCCGGGACGACCGCCACCGGGGCGACCGCCACCAGACGGACCGAAGCCGCCGGGGCGACCCGGGGCACCGCCGCCGGGAGCACCGGCACCGGCGCCGGGACGACCCGGGGCACCACCGCGGGCGGGGGCACCCGGACGACCGGGACCGCCACCGGGACCACCGCGGGCCGGACGGCCGCCGGGGCCGTTGCCGAACGCGGCCGGGGACTTGGGCATCATCGCCGGGTTGGGGCGCGGCATGCCGGGGCGTGCCTCGCCGCCGCCGGCCGGCGGACGCGGCGGACGGGTGTCGTCGCCCGGGGTGCGCGGGGCCGGGCGCGAGCCCATCCCCTGGCTGGGGGCGAACGGGTTGTTGCCGGGACGCGGTGCGCCGGGCCGGCCCACCGGACGCGGTGCCGGGGACTTGGCGGCCGGAGCAGCCGGGGCTGCCGGGGCAGCCGGGGCGGCAGGCGCCGCGGACTCGGCCGCGGGTGCCTGCGGCTCGGCGGCAGGTGCCTTGGGTCCGGGCCTCGGGCCGGGCCTGGCGGCGGCCGGTGCGGCCTCCTCGACGACGGCCGGGGCGGGAGCCGCGGCGGGTGCCTCGGCGGCGGGCGCAGCGGCCGGCTTGGGGCCGGGACGCGGCGCCGCCTTCTTGTCGGCCGGCTTGTCAGCGGGCGCGTCGGTGGACGTCGCAGCCGGCGCGGCGGCCTGCTGGGTCGCGGGGGCGGCAGCCTCGGCAGCGGGGGCTGTGGCCGCAGCGGCCTTCAGCTCGTCGCCGTACTGCTTCTTGAAGCGCATCTCGACGGGCGGCTCGACAGTCGACGATGCCGACTTGACGAACTCCCCCATCTCCTTGAGCTTCTCGAGAACGAACTTGCTCTCGACTCCGAACTCCTTGGCGAGTTCGTGGACTCGGGTCTTTGCCACGGTTGGTCTCTACTCCTTCTGGTCCGTGACCCCAGAAGGAGAGGGGAAACGGAACAGCTAGTGGGTGTGCACACTCATTACGAGTTACTCATCGAGTGCTCATGAGCTGCGTGCTCCAGTTTCTGGTCGGTCGAGCGGTGATTCGGACTGGTCGATCACGGTGGCGAGGTAGTCGGCCACCGGTGTGTCGGCGAGCGGGCCCCCCGAGCGGAGCGCCCGGGGTAGTGCTCGGCGTCGTGCTGCGAGCTCCCAGCACTCGGTCGTGGGGTGCAGGTGCGCCCCGCGACCGAGCGCTCGGCGGTCCGGATCGGGCACCAGGGCCGGTCGGCCCTCGGCGTCCGAGCCTGCGACCACCCGCAGCAGCTCGCTCGCAGCGGCCCTGGCCCGGCAACCCACGCACGTCCGGACGGGTCCGGGCGCAGGGGTGTCAGACGTGGTGGCCACTGCGGTCCACTCTACTGCGTCGGACCAGCGGATGACGAACCGGCCGCGTCAGTCCGGCGTGGGCGCCTCGTCGGAGCGGATGTCGATCCGCCAGCCGGTGAGCCGCGCGGCGAGGCGGGCGTTCTGGCCCTCCTTGCCGATGGCGAGGGAGAGCTGGAAGTCGGGTACGACGACGCGGCAGGAGCGGGCGGCCAGGTCGACGATCTCGACCGAGTTCACCCGAGCCGGGGAGAGGGCGTGCGCGACCATCTCGGCCGGGTCTTCGGCCCAGTCGACGATGTCGATCTTCTCGCCGTGCAGCTCGCTCATCACGTTGCGCACCCGCTGGCCCATGGGGCCGATGCAGGCGCCCTTGGCGTTGACGCCCGCGACGGACGAGTGGACGGCGATCTTGGTGCGGTGCCCGGCCTCGCGGGCGATGGCGGCGACCTCCACGGTGCCGTCGGCGATCTCGGGCACCTCGAGCGCGAAGAGCTTCTTGACCAGCGTCGGGTGCGAGCGCGACAGGGTGATCTGCGGGCCGCGCATCCCCTTGCGCACTGAGGTCACCAGGCACTTGATGCGCTCGCCGTGGACGTACTTCTCCCCCGGCACGCGCTCGCTGACCGGCAGCAGCGCCTCGACCTTGCCCAGGTCGACCATCACGTCGTCGGGGTTGCGGCCCTGCTGGATGATCCCCGAGATGATGTCGCCCTCCTTGCCGGAGAACTCGCCGAACTTGATCTCGTCCTCGGCGTCGCGCAGCCGCTGCAGCATCACCTGCTTGGCGGTCGTGGCCGCGATGCGGCCGAAGCCCTGCGGGGTGTCGTCGTACTCGGGGCCGGCGTTGCCCTCGTCGTCGACCTCGCGCGCCCAGACCGTCACGTGGCCGCTCTTGCGGTCCAGCTCGACCCGCGCGGGGTGCTGCGACTCGGTGGCGCGCTGGTAGGCCGTCAGGAGGGCCTGCTCGATGGCCTCGGCCAGCACCTCGAAGGAGATCTCCTTCTCACGCTCCAGCATCCGCAGGATGCTCAGGTCGATGTCCATCAGTCGTCGTCCTTCTTCTCGCTCTTGCGGTTGAACTCGATCTGCACCAGGGCCTTGGCGACGTCGGTGTAGGCGACCTCGCGCCGGGTGCCCTCGACGTCGAGGGTCGCGGACTCCTCGGCCGAGCCGACGATGCGGCCGGTCACGCTGGACCCGTCGGTGAGGGTGGCCTTGACCAGGCGGTCCTGGTTGCGCCGCCAGTGGCGCGGCAGGGTCAGCGGCCGGTCGACGCCGCGGGAGGTGACCTCGAGGGTGTAGGGCATCTCGCCCATCACGTCGGACTCGTCGAGGACGCGGGAGACCTCGCGCGTCGCGTCGGCGACGTCGTCGAGGGTGACGCCGCCGTCCTTGTCGACGGCCACCCGCAGCACCCGGCGCTTGCCGGCGGGGGTGACCTCGACGGCCTCGACGTCGAGGCCCATCACGCGCAAGGGGTCGACCAGCTCCGCTTCGATGCGGTCCCGGGTGGCGTCCTGGTGGGGAGTGCTCATCGGGTGCGACCTCCTCGTGTGCAGTTGTCGAGCCATCACCCTAGCGGCCGTCCGGGCTGCCCCGGAATCGTGCGCCGGCCGGTCGGGAGCGACGCGCGCGAGGGTTAGGGTGCGGGGGTGCCGAGACGCCCGCTGACCCGTCGTACGACGGTGGGGTCGGCGCTGTGCGCGCCGCTGGTCCTCGCGGGCTGCGACATCGACCCGCCGGTCCGCGACGGTGGCACCTCCGCCGCTCCAGCACCCCCGCCCGACGCCGAGCTGGTCGCCGCCGTCGTCGGGTCGCTCGTGCGCGCGCAGTCGGTCCTGGAGGCCGCCACGTCGTCCGCGCCCGCCCTAGGCGCCCGCCTGGCGGCGATCGGCGAGGCCCATGCCGCGCACCTCGACCTGCTGGCCGGCGCGGTCCCCGGGAGCGGTCTCCCGAGCGCCGCCCCGCCCACGGTCCCGTCGCGGGTCGACCGGGCGCTGGGAGCGGTCCGCCGGTCCGAGCAACGGCTGCTGCGCGAGGCGCGGGAGGCGTGCGCCGTCGCCGCCAGCGGCGACCTGGCCAGGGTGCTGGCCAGCATCGCCGCCTCCACGGCCCAGCACAGCGCCGCCCTGGCCGGCGCCCCCACGGGTGCCACGCCGGTGGAGGCGAGCCCGTGAGCGTCGTCGACGCCCTCCAGGTCGTCCTCGCCGACGAGCATGCCGCCGTCTACACCTACGGCGTCCTCGGGGCACGGACCTCGCAGGCGGCCACCCCCGCGCTCCTCGACGCGCTGACGACCGCCCACCGCCGGCACCGGTCGCGGCGCGACCAGCTGCGGACGATGGTGGTCGAGGCCGGCGGCGAGCCGGTGGCTGCCGCTGCCGCCTACGAGCTCGACGGCGCGGCGCTGCGCCCGGCGCAGGTCGAGGCGGCCGCCCGCGACCTCGAGGGGGGGAGCGTCGAGGCCCTGCTCGCACTGGTCGCCCGCTCGACCGGCACGGTGCGCGGGTGGGCGCTCACCGAGGCGACGTGGTCGGCGACCTGGCAGGTCGGGCTGGGCGCGACGCCCGCCACCTGGCCGGGGGCACCCGAGCTCGGCTGAGCCAGCTCCGCCCCACTCGACCGGCCGCGTCGCCACATCCTCTGGACCGAGGCACCGGGAAAGGGAAAGCGGCCCGCGGCCTCAACCTTTGGGAAAGTCCCGAGATCTCTCCCAAAGGCCGAGGACGCGGACCGCTCGTGGGGTTGGTCAGCATCACCCTGCGTGGCCGTCCTGTGGGGGTGGAGCGGCCACATGCACAATCATGCAGCCGATCGGCGGCCAGCAACAGGCTCACCGACTTGCATGTTCGTGCAACGCACAAACTTGCAGGACGTGGGCTCGTCCGCGGCGCTCACCCGCGGTCGAGGGCACGGACCACGGCAGGCACCTCGGCGAGCGAGGCGACGGTGGCGTCGGGCTCGCCCTCGGTGTGGCCGACCTGGTCGACCGGGATGTTGCTCAGGGGGACGTGGACGGCGCGGAGGCCGGCGTTGTGGGCGCCCCAGACGTCGTCGAAGAGCCGGTCCCCGACGTAGACGCACGCGGCCGGGTCGGCCACGCCCACGGCGTCCATGGCGGCGCGGAAGGCGTGCGGCGACGGCTTCGTCCACGGGATCTCGCTGGTGTAGACGTCACCGTCGACCAGGTCGAGGACGCCGTCGCGCTCGAAGAAGCCGACGTGCCACTCGCGGGGCCAGATCGTGTTGGACAGGACGCCGACCTTGAGCCCTGCGGCGCGCAGCTCCTCGAACATCGGTCGCACCTCGGGGTCCGTCAGCGTGTGCGGCTCCCAGAACTCGTAGTAGGCGCGCAGCAGCTCGGGGTCGTGCTCGAGCCCGGCCTCGGCGAACAGGTCGGCGATGGTGGCGCTCTGCTGGTGGTCGCGGCTGCGGCCCCAGACCGCGGCTCCGGCACGGTGCAGCCGCTCGGCATGGGCGTGGTGGTCGTCGTCGAGCGTCGGCGTACGTCGTACGGCCGCGGCCAGCGCGACCGACTCGGCGTGGAAGTCCACGTCGTGCCACCGCGTCAGCGTCCCGCCCCAGTCGAAGATGACCGCCTCGATCCTCGTCCCGGCCATGCGCGGAGCAGCCGCCGTCAGCTGCGGACGAGGCCGACGACGTGGGTCGCCGCAGCGCCCACCGCGACGTCCTCGCGGTCGCCGGAGCGCCGGTCGCGCACCTCGACGTTGCCGTCCGCCAGGCCACGGCCGACGGTGACGATCGTCGGGACGCCGATCAGCTCGGCGTCCTTGAACTTCACCCCCGGGCTGACCTTGCCGGTGCGGTCGTCGAGGAGCACGTCGAGGCCGGCGCCCTTCAGCTCCTGCGCGAGCACCTCCGCCGCGGCAAGGATCGACTCGTCCTTGCCGGCTGCCACCACGTGCACGTCGGCGGGCGCGACGTTGCGCGGCCAGCAGAGCCCGATCTCGTCGAGGGTGCCCTCGGCGATGGCGGCCACGGCGCGCGAGGGCCCGATGCCGTAGGAGCCCATGGTGACCGTGACGAGCTTGCCGTTCTCGTCGAGGACCTGCAGGCCCAGCGCCTCGGCGTACTTGCGACCGAGCTGGAAGATGTGGCCCATCTCCACCCCGCGCGCGGACTCGAGCGTGCCCTCGTCGCAGTTGGGGCAGGCGTCGCCGTCGCGGACGTCGGCGGCCTCGATGGTGCCGTCGGGGGTGAAGTCGCGGCCCACCACCATGTCGACCACGTGCGAGCCGCGCACGTCGGCGCCGGTCACCCACCGGGTGCCCTGCGAGACGCGGGGGTCCACGAGGAAGCGGATGCCGGACGCGGACTCCGCGCCGAGCGCCCCGGGGCCGATGTAGCCCTTGACCAGAGCGGGATGCCTCGCGAGCTCCGCCTCGTCCATCGGCTCGACCTCGATCGGCTCGAGCTGGCCCTCGAGGCGCTTCTGGTCGACCTCGCGGTCGCCGGGCACGCCGATCGCCAGCGGCTCGCGCGTGCCGTCGGGGTGCTTGAGCACGACGAGCACGTTCTTGAGGGTGTCGCCGGCCGCCCAGGGACGGTCGTCGCGCGGGAACGCCGCGTTGAGGTGGTCGACGAGGGAGTCGATGGTCGGCGTCCCGGGGGTGTCCTCGGCGTGCGCGGCCGGCACGTCGTCGTACGACACGGGTGCGGGGGTCGGGACTGCGACGGCCTCGACGTTGGCGGCGTAGTCGCAGTGCGTGCAGCGGACGTAGGTGTCCTCGCCGACCTCGGCCTTGGCGAGGAACTCCTCGCTGGCCGACCCGCCCATCGCGCCGGACGTCGCCTTGACGATCACGTACTCGAAGCCGAGCCGGTCGAAGATCCGGACGTAGGCGTCGCGGTGCCGCTGGTAGGAGCGCTCCAGGCCGGCGTCGTCGATGTCGAAGGAGTAGGAGTCCTTCATGACGAACTCGCGACCGCGCAGCAGGCCCGCGCGGGGACGCGCCTCGTCGCGGTACTTGTTCTGGATCTGGTAGATCGAGAGCGGCAGGTCCTTGTAGGAGGAGTAGAGGTCCTTCACCGCGAGCGTGAACATCTCCTCGTGGGTGGGCCCGAGGAGGTAGTCGCCGCCCTTCCGGTCCTGGATGCGGAAGAGGCTGTCGCCGTAGTCGGTCCAGCGGCCGCTCGCCTCGTAGGGCTCCTTGGGGAGCAGGGCGGGGAACAGCACCTCCTGCGCGCCGATCCCGTCCATCTCCTCGCGGATGATGTCCTCGATGCGGCGCAGCACCCGCAGGCCCAGCGGCAGCCAGGTGTAGATGCCCGGGGCGGCCCGGCGGATGTAGCCGGCGCGCACCAGCAGCCTGTGGCTCGGCACCTCGGCGTCGTTGGGGTCGTCGCGCAGGGTGCGCACGAACAGGGTCGACATGCGGAGGATGCGGCCAGTCATGCGCGCAACAATAGGTGCGCGCCTCCGGGCGTCGCGAACCAGTTGCGACGGGGACGCCCGGGCCGGGCCCGCCCGATCCCGGTGGTGGCGGCACATCGCACTCCCAGCCGGCGCCCGCCCGCCCGATCCCGATGGTGGCGGCACATCGCAGCCGAACACGGCCGTCGCGTGCGATGTG
>NZ_JABJQY010000004.1 GCF_013155375.1 Nocardioides sp. zg-1308 | reverse complement strand
GTTACGGCGGCCATAGCGAAACGGGAAACACCCGGTCCCATACCGAACCCGGAAGTTAAGCCTTTCAGCGCCGATGGTACTGCAACCGAGAGGTTGTGGGAGAGTAGGACGCCGCCGGACATACATTTGGCAGAGGCCACCAGATACCTGGTGGCCTCTGCGCCATTTCGGGCCCCCGCACGAGTAGCGTGCGCGGGTAGCGTGGCCCCGGTATCCGGGGAGTCAACAGCAGAAGGAGTGAGCGGCCGTGGCCGAGGACCGTCGAGGACAGCGTCCGTCGCGAGGTGGAGCGGGTGCCGACCGAGGCAGCTCGGCCGGTGGGCGGAGCGGATCGTCGCCCCGGGGTGGCAGCGCCGCCTCCCGTGGCAAGGACTCCCGCGGAGGCAGTGGCGGTGGCAAGGACTCCCGCGCCGGCGACACCCGCGGTGACTCGCGCGGCGGTCAGCGCGGCGACGCCCGCGGCAAGGCCGGCTCGTCGCGCGGTGGCTACCAGGGTGGCGGCAAGAAGCCGTCCGGCTCAGGCGACCGGGCCTACCGTGGGCGCTCGGAGGAGAAGCCCCGGACGAGCGAGCAGGCGGTCTACGACGGCCCGGACCTGCCGGAGAACATCACCGGGGCCGAGCTCGACCGCGGCATCCGTGCGCAGCTCAAGGGCCTGCCCGAGAAGCTGGCGGCCCGGGTGGCGCGCCACCTCGCGGCTGCCGGCATGCTGATCGACGAGGACCCTGAGACGGCCTACCAGCACACGCTGGCTGCCCGCGCCCGGGCCTCGAGGCTCGCGGTGGTCCGCGAGGCCACCGGTGAGGCGGCGTACGCTGCCGGCCACTACGCCGACGCGCTCGCCGAGCTGCGTGCTGCCAAGCGGATGAACGGCGCGACCGACTACCTGCCCATCATGGCCGACTGCCACCGGGCGCTCGGCAACCCCGAGCAGGCCATCAAGCTGGCCAAGAGCCCGTCGGTCGCGAACTTCAGCACCGAGGCGAAGGCGGAGATGACCCTGGTCGAGGCCGGCGCCCGTCGGGACATGGGGCAGCTCGACGCTGCGCTCCGGACGCTCGAGCTGGCGCCGCTGACGTCCAAGAGCCGCTCCGCGTGGGTCGTGCGGCTGCGCTACGCGTACGCCGACACGCTCGAGGCCGCCGGTCGCGAGTCGGACGCGCTCGCCTGGTTCCACCGCACGCACGCGATCGACTCCGAGGAGCTGACCGACGCCGCGGCACGCGCCGACCTGCTCGAGCGCCGCCAGTCCTGACCACGCGGTGGCGGCCGGCCCGCCCGGACCTGGGCATGTGCTGGTATTCACGCGCCTCATGGGCCACAATGGAGCCCTAATCACATAGGTGTCACTCGACCTCCATCGAGCAACGACGACAGAACGCTGGGGAAGGCGCATCTGGAGCGTCGGAACTCAAGGAGGTCATGGTGACCACACGCATTGCTCCCCGCCCGGACGGTCCGGGGACGCGGGGCATTCTCTACGTGCACTCTGCGCCCTCCGCGCTCTGCCCTCACATCGAGTGGGCGGTCGGCGGGGTGCTCGGAGCTGCCGTCTCGCTCGACTGGACGCCGCAGCCTGCCCAGCCGGGCGCGTACCGAGCGGAGCTGTCCTGGTCCGGCGCGGCCGGCACCGCTGCCGCCGTCGCGTCGGCGCTGCGCGGTTGGAACCACCTGCGCTTCGAGATCACCGAGGAGCCGACCTCCTCCACCGAGGGCACGCGCTTCTCGTGCACGCCCGACCTGGGCATCTTCCACGCGATCACCGGACCGCACGGCGACATCCTCATCCCGGAGGACCGCCTGAAGGCGGCCGTCGTCAAGGCGGCGCTCGGTGACACGACGCTGCTGCTCGAGATCGACAGCCTGCTCGGCAAGCCGTGGGACGACGAGCTCGAGACCTTCCGCCACGCCGGCGAGGGCGCTCCCGTGCGGTGGCTCCACCAGGTCGTCTGACGCCTGTCCGTCCCGCAGGGGCGGCCGCACCGCGGCGCCGGGCGCGTCCGGCGCCCGTCGCCGAGGCGGGTCAGAGCGGGATGTTGCCGTGCCGCCCGCGGCGTACGCCGGCGGTGTCGATCTCGTGGCGCATGGCCTCGGCGATGGCGCTGCGCGTGCGCGTCGGCTCCACGACCTCGTCGACGACGCCGATCTCGACGGCCTTGTCGACGCCCCCCGCGATGCGCTCGTGCTCGGCGGCGAGCTCGGCCTCGACCTGCGGACGGATCTCGGGGGAGACCTCGGCCAGCTTGCGCCGGTGCAGGATGCGGATCGCCGCGACGGCACCCATGACGGCCACCTCGGCCCCCGGCCAGGCGAAGACTCGCGTCGCGCCCAGCGAGCGGGCGTTCATGGCGATGTAGGCGCCGCCGTAGGTCTTGCGGGTCACCAGGGTCACCCGGGGGACCACGCACTCGCCGAAGGCGTGCAGCAGCTTGGCGCCGCGGCGGACGACCCCGTCCCACTCCTGGCCCACGCCGGGCAGGTAGCCCGGGACGTCGACCAGGACGACGAGCGGGACGCCGAAGGCGTCGCACATGCGGACGAAGCGGGAGGCCTTCTCCGCGGAGAGGGAGTCGAGGCAGCCGCCGAGCCGCAGCGGGTTGTTGGCGACCACGCCCACGGTGCGCCCACCGAAGCGGCCCAGGGCCGTCACGATGTTGGGCGCCCACCGGGCGTGCAGCTCCTGCACGGTGCCCTCGTCGAGCAGGCCGTCGACGAGCGGGTGCACGTCGTAGGCGCGCTTCTTGGACTCGGGCAGCAGGGCGCCGAGGTCGCGGTCGTCGACGGACTCCACGGCGAGGCTGCCCTGGGCGCCGAGGAGCGAGGCGACGGTGCGGGCGCGGTCGAGCGCCTCGCGCTCGGACTCGGTGAGGATGTGCACCACGCCGGAGCGGCGCCCGTGCGGCTCGGGACCGCCGAGGCGCAGCATGTCGACGTCCTCGCCGGTGACCGACCGTACGACGTCGGGGCCGGTGACGAAGATGCGGCCCTCCGGGCCGAGGATCACCACGTCGGTGAGGGCGGGGCCGTAGGCGGCGCCGCCGGCCGCGGGGCCGAGGACGACGGAGATCTGCGGGATGACGCCGGAGGCCTGGGTCATCACCTGGAAGATGCGGCCGACGGCGTGCAGCGACAGCACGCCCTCGGCCAGGCGGGCCCCGCCGGAGTGCCAGAGGCCGATGATCGGCACGCCGTCGGTGATGGCGCGGTGATAGGCGTCCACGACGACCCGGCAGCCGACGTCGCCCATCGCGCCGCCCATCACGGTGGCGTCGGAGCAGAAGGCCACCACGGAGGTGCCGTCCACCCGGCCGACCGCGGCGAGCATGCCGGAGTCGTCGTCGGGCGTGATCAGCTCGAGGGTGCCGTCGTCGAGCAGGGCGGTGAGGCGGTGGACCGGGTTGCGCGGGTCGTCCTCGCGCGGGAGCTTGACCGGCTTGGTCGCGGTGGTCGTCATCAGTGGTCCTTCCGGGACGGTTCAGATGCTCCCGAAGGCCACGGCGACGTTGGCGCCGCCGAAGCCGAAGGAGTTGTTGAGGGCCACGATGTCCCCGTCGGGCAGGTCGCGCCGCGACGTCGGGATGTCGAGGTGGACCTCGGGGTCCTTGTCGTCGAGGTTGATCGTCGGGGGGCTGACCCGGTCGCGCAGGGCCATCACGGTCGCGACGGCCTCGAGCGCGCCGGCGCCACCGAGGAGGTGGCCGGTCATCGACTTGGTGCTGGTCACGACGCAGCGGTCGACGTGCTCGCCGAGGACGGCGTGCAGCATGAGGCCCTCCGCGATGTCACCCTTGGGCGTGGAGGTGGCGTGGGCGTTGACGTGGACCACGGTGGCGGGGTCGACGTCGCCCTCGCGCAGCGCCATCTGGATGGCGCGGGTGCCGCCGCGGCCCTCGGGGTCGGGCTGCGCGATGTCGTGCGCGTCGTTGCTGATGCCGGCGCCGCGCACCTCGGCATAGATCGTGGCGCCGCGGGCGCGGGCGTGCTCCTCGGACTCGAGGACGAGCAGGGCGCCGCCCTCACCGAGCACGAAGCCGTCGCGGGCGGAGTCCCAGGGACGGGAGACGGACGACGGGTCGCGCCCGTCGTCGCCGCTGGCGGTCTTGGACAGGGCCATCATGTTGGCGAACGCCGCCATGGGCAGCGGGTGCATCGCGGCCTCGGTGCCGCCGGCGAGCACGACGTCGGCACGGCCGAGGCGGATCAGGTCGAGGGCCATCGCGATGGCCTCGTTGCCGGACGCGCAGGCCGACGTGGGTGCGTGGACGGCAGCGCGCGCGCCGTACTTGAGGCTCACGTTGGCAGCGGGGGCGTTGGGCATCAGCATCGGCACGGCGAGCGGCGAGACGCGGCGCGCGCCCTTCTCGAGCAGCGCGTCGTAGTTGGCCAGGAGCGTCGTGACGCCGCCGATCCCGGAGGCGACGGCGACGGCGAGGCGCTCGGGGTCGAGGCCGGAGCCCTCGAGCCCGGCATCGGCCCAGGCCTGCTCGGCAGCGACCATCGCGAACTGGCTCGACCGGTCGAGCCGGCGGGCCTTGACGCGGTCGAGGACCTCGGAAGGCTCGACGGCGACGCGGCCGCCGATCTTGACCGGCAGCTGGTCGACCCACTCGTCGTCGAGGTACCGGACGCCGGACGTGCCGGCGAGCATCGCCTGCCACGTGGAGGCGACGTCTCCACCGACGGGGGAGGTGGCGCCGAGGCCGGTGACGACTACGCGGGTCGAGGGCATCAGATGAGGTTCCGTTCCGTGCGGGGGTGAGGGTTTCCGTGGTCGCGGGGGCCGGGCTGCTCGCCCGGCCACCCGCGACGTGGCCAGAGGGCGTCAGCCCTGGGCGCGCTCGATGTAGGCGACGGCGTCACCCACGGTCTTGAGGTTCTTGACCTCGTCGTCCGGGATGGTCACGCCGAACTTCTCCTCGGCGGCCACGACGACCTCGACCATGGAGAGCGAGTCGACGTCGAGGTCGTCCACGAAGGACTTGTCCAGCTGGACGTCGTCGGCGTCGACGCCGGCCACCTCGTTGACGATGTCAGCGAGGTCGGCGCGGATTTCTTCGGTGGTGGCCATGGGCCTCCCTTTCTTCTTGGGGTGGTTCTTCGGACGGATCAGGGGCTTGCGGGGCGGTCTCGAGGGTGGTCCGGGGGACCGCGGGACTGGTCAGGGGACGGTGACGACCTGGGCGGCGTAGGACAGGCCGGCGCCGAAGGCGATGAGGAGCGCGGTGTCGCCCGGCCTGGCCTCGCCCTCCTCCATCATCCGGTCGAGGGCGAGTGGGACCGACGCGGCGGAGGTGTTGCCCTGCTCGGCGACGTCGCGGGCGATCCGGACGGTGCCGGGCAGCTTCATCGAGCGGGCCATCGCGTCGATGATGCGCATGTTGGCCTGGTGGGGCACGAAGACGTCGAGGTCGTCGAGGCTCACGCCGGCCGCGTCCAGCGCCTGCTGGCCGATCTTGGCCATCGCGAACGACGCCCAGCGGAAGACCGGGTTGCCCTGCATGGTGAGGTGCGGCATCACGCCACTGCCGGGGACCTCGGGGGTGCCGACGACGTCGCGCCAGTCCTCGCGCTGCCGGATGAGGTCGAACTGCTCGCCGTCGGAGCCCCACACGACCGGGCCGATGCCGGGCGTCTCGCTGGGACCCACGACGGCCGCGCCGGCGCCGTCGGCGAAGATGAAGGCGGTGCCGCGGTCCGTGAGGTCGAGGATGTCGGTCAGGCGCTCGACACCGACGACCAGGACGTAGCGGGAGCTGCCGGCGCGGACGAGGTCCGAGGCGAGGGCGATCCCGTGGCAGAACCCGGAGCAGGCGGCGGAGATGTCGAAGGCGGCGGCGTCGGTGCCGAGCTCGTGGGCGATCGCCGTGGCGACGGCCGGGGTCTGGAGCAGGTGGCTGACCGTCGCGACGACCACGCAGTCGATCTGGCCGGCGTCGAGACCGGCCCGCTCGAGGGCGATGCGCGAGGCCTCGACGGACATCATCTGCACCGACTCGTCGGGACCGGCCCAGCGGCGCGTCCTGATGCCGGAGCGCTGCTGGATCCACTCGTCGCTGGAGTCGATCGCGTCGACGACGTCGGAGTTGGGGACGACCCGGACGGGTCGGTAGGCACCCACGCCCATGATGCGGGCGTGGGGGGCTCCGGTCCTGTCGGTGAGCGCCGCCATCAGAGGGTCGCCTCGGGGTGGAGCCGCAGCAGCGGCTGCCCGGGGGAGACCAGGTCGCCGTCCTCGACGAGCCACTCGACGACGGAGCCGCCGTGGGGCGCCGTGATCTCGGTGCGGTCGCGGAGGCTGGCGACCGCGCCGATCGACGCACCGGGGGCGAGCACGTCGCGCTCGACGGCCTCGGAGGAGAGGTGGAAGGTGCCCTTGGCGGGCGAGACCACCATGCGCCAGGTCGGCGTGGTCTCGATCATCGAGGCCTCCCCGTGCTTGTCGCAGAAGTCGCGGGCGGCGTCGAGCTGGTCGGGCGTCTTGAGGGCGAACGTCTCGACGCCCTTGAGCGCGCGCTTGGCGATGCCGGTCAGCGTGCCGGCGGGCGGCATCTCGAGGACGCCGGTGACGCCGAGGTCGGTCATCGTCTCCAGGCACAGGTCCCAGCGGACCGGACTGGCGATCTGACCGACCATCCGACGCAGCACGTCGCGCCCGTCGTGGACGATCTGGCCGTCGCGGTTGGAGATCACCGGCGTGCGCGGGTCGTGGGTGGAGACCGAGCGCGCGAGCGAGGCGAGCCGGTCGACAGCAGGCGCCATGTGGGTGGTGTGGAAGGCGCCTGCGACGCTCAGCGGCATCAGGCGGGCCTTGGCCGGCGGGTCCTCGGCGAACGCGGCGAGCTGCTCCATGGTGCCCGCGGCGACGACCTGGCCGGGGCCGTTGTCGTTGGCGGGGGTCAGGCCGTGGCGCTCGATCGCCGCGAGCACCTCCTCGCGGTCACCGCCGAGGACGGCCGTCATGCCGGTGGCCGTGGTGGCGGCGGCGTCGGCCATCGCGTTGCCGCGCTCGCGGACGAGGACCATCGCCTGCTCGGCGGTGATCACCCGGGCGCCCGCGGCCGCGCTGAGCTCACCGACGCTGTGGCCGGCGACCGCGCCGATGCGGGCGAAAGCGTCGGCGGGGTGCGGGAACAGGTCGAGGGCCGCGATGAGTCCGGTCGCGACCAGCAGCGGCTGGGCGATCTTGGTGTCGCGGATGGTCTCGGCGTCGGCCTTCGTGCCGTAGTGGGCGAGGTCGATGTCGGCGACGGTGGCCAGCCAGTCGAACCGCGCGGCGAAGACGGGGTCCTCGAGCCAGGGCGTGAGGAAGCCGGGGGTCTGGGCCCCCTGGCCGGGGGCGACGATGACGAGCACGGGGTCCACTCTGCCGGGTGCGCGGCTCCGCTCGCGGGTCCGACGCCGACGAAACTCACCCGGGGATCGTTGGAGGTTTCCTACAACTCGGTGCGGCCGGACTGGCGGCCGAGGATGAGCGCGAGCTGGAGGGCGAAGGCCTCCCGGGGACGGGTCGGCGACCACCCGGTGAGCTCCGAGACCTGGCGCAGCCGGTAGCGCACGGTGTTGGGGTGCACGAAGAGCGCACGGGCCGTCCCCTCGATGGAGGCGCCGTGCTCGAACCAGGCGCCGAGGGTCTCGAGGAGCGTGCCGCGCGTGGCCATGAGGGGGAGGTAGACCTCGTCGACGAGGTGTCGCCGGGCGTGCCCGTCGCCGGCGAGCGCGCGCTCGGGGAGCAGGTCGCGGCTGGCCACGGGACGGGGTGCGTCCGGCCAGCCGCTGGCCGCTCGGTGGGCCGACAGCGCGGCGCGGGCCGAGGCGTTGGCGTGGGCGAGGTCAGCGGTCACGGGTCCGACCACCACCGGTCCGTCACCGAAGTGGTCGAGCAACCGGGTCGCGGCCTTGAGCGGATCCGTGACGCCGCCGAGCACGACCACGAGCCGCTCGCCCTGCGTGGCGCAGAGTGCATCCATGTCGCCGACGCGTGCGGAGCGGCGTACGGACTCGAAGACGTCGAGCTCGGCACGGTGCGGGGGAACCGCGCCCAGCACGACGGCCACGTCGCCGTGGGCGCCCCAGCCGAGCGCGCTGGCGCGCGACAGGACCGTCTCGTCGGCCTCGGCCCGGACGACCGCGTCGACGACCAGCGCCTCGAGGCGGGCGTCCCAGGCGCCGCGGGACTCGGCGGCCCGCGCGTAGACGGCGGCGGTGGCGAAGGCCACCTCCCGGGCGTAGAGGAGCACGGCGTCGTGGACCTCGCCGACGTCCTCCGGGTCGAGCAGGGCGTCGATGTTGGTCTCGACCACGCGGATGCTCAGCCGCACCAGCTCGACCGTCTGCTGCAGCGAGATCACCCCCGTCAGCTCGCGGGGTGCGGCGCCGAAGACCACCACGTCCAGCGGGTCGTGGGAGGAGACCTCGACCTCGCGGTCGTACCAGTCGACGAAGCCGCGGATGCCGGCCTGGACGATGAGCCCGACCCAGGAGCGGTCCTCGGCGCTGAGGTCGGCGAACCAGGGCAGGTCAGTGGCCATCCGGCCCGTCGCGGCGGTGCTCAGCGTCCCGGACGAGCTGCGCAGCGCCTCGGCTGCGCGGCGTCTGGACGGTGGCATGGGACGACTGTAGTGCCGCAGCGGTTCTCGTGGGGTTCCCACGAAGGGCCCCCGGGCGGGACGGTCGCCGGTGGCGGGCGCCGCAGGTCACGACTGCGCATCGTCACCGTCGTGGCGGGGTACGACGGCGTCCCGTCTGGTTGAATCCGGCACCTGTCCTGACCGGTTGGAGTCCGAGTGCCCCGCCGAGCCGCCCCGCACCTGCAGCACGTCACCGTGCACGGGCACCGTCGGGCGTACGTCCGCGCGGGCTCGGGGCCGGTCGTCCTCCTGCTGCACGGGCTCGGCTGCGACCACACGACCTGGGACCCCGTCATCGGGCAGCTGTCGCGCACGCACACCGTGATCGCGCCCGACCTCCTCGGCCACGGCAGCTCGGACAAGCCGCGCGCCGACTACAGCGTCGGCGGCTACGCCAACGGGATGCGGGACCTGCTCACCGTGCTGGGCGTCGACACCGCGACGGTGGTCGGGCACAGCCTGGGCGGGGGAGTGGCGATGCAGTTCGCCTACCAGTACCCCGAGCGCACCGAGCGGCTGGTGCTGGTGGCGTCCGGCGGCCTCGGCCCCGAGGTGTCACCGGCGATCCGCGCGGTCACCACCCCCGGGTTCCAGGAGGTGATGGGCCTGCTCACGCTGCCCGGGCTGCGCCACGTCACCACGACCGCGTTGCGGGTGCTCTCCCGCACCGGCGTGCCCGAGCTGCGCGACCTCGGCGAGGTCGCCGCGATCTACGACTCCTTCAAGGACCCCCAGACCCGGGCGGCGATCCGGCACGTCGTCCGCGCGGTGGTGGACTGGAAGGGCCAGGTCATCACGATGGCCGACCGGGCCTACCTTACCGAGGCGATGCCGATGTGCGTCATCTGGGGGGCCGACGACCAGGTGATCCCGGTCGCCCACGCGCAGAACGCCGGCGAGCTCGCCCCGACGGCGCGCATCGAGGTGGTGCCGAACGCCGGCCACTTCCCGCACAAGGACCATCCCGAGCGGTTCGTGCGGATCCTGCGCGACTTCATCCGCACGACCGAGCCGAGCCGGCACGACCGCGAGCGGTGGCGCGAGCTCCTCGAGGAGGGTGCGCCCGTGGTCCCGGCCGAGGCGGAGGCGGGGGAGCCCCCCGTGACGCCGGTGCCCGCCGCGGGGTGACCCGCGGCGGGCCGGCGTCGGGGACGGCGTGCGCCGTCAGGCGTCGCCGCCCTCCTGCTTGATGTCCTTGGTCGCCGTCGGGTCGTCGATCCGGTAGCGCTGGGCTGCCTCGACCGCCTTCTCGGCGGGCAGCTCGCCGGCGTCCGCGAGCGCCTGCAGCGCCTGGACGACGACGCTCGGCGCGTCGATGTGGAAGAAGCGACGTGCGGCCGGGCGGGTGTCGGCGAAGCCGAACCCGTCGGCGCCGAGGACCCGGTAGTCGGCCGGGACCCAGCGCGCGATCTGCAGCGGGACGGCCCGCATGTAGTCGGACACCGCGACGACCGGACCCCGGGCGCCGGCGAGCTTGTCGCTGACGTAGGCGGTGCGGTGCTGCTCGCCGGGGTTGAGGAGGTTCCACTCCTCGGCGGCGGCGCCGTCACGGGCCAGCTCGTTCCACGACGTCACCGACCACAGGTCGGACTGGACGCCCCAGTCCTCGGCGAGCATCCGCGCCGCGTCCTGGATCCACGGGAAGCCGACGCCGGAGGCCATCAGCTGGACGCGCGGGCCCTCGCCGTCGGCGGTGGACACGCGGTGGATGCCGCGCAGGATCCCCTCGACGTCCACGTCGGCCGGCTCGGCCGGCATCGACACCGGCTCGTTGTAGACGGTCAGGTAGAAGATGACGTCCTCGCCCTGGCCCTCCGGCCCGCCCGAGCCGTACATCCGCTCGAGGCCGTCCTGCATGATGTGGGCGATCTCGTAGGAGAACGCGGGGTCGTAGTGCACGACCGCCGGGTTGGTCGCCGCGAGCAGCGGCGAGTGGCCGTCGGCGTGCTGGAGGCCCTCGCCGGTCAGCGTGGTGCGCCCGGCCGTCGCGCCGATCAGGAAGCCGCGGGCGAGCTGGTCGGCCATCGCCCAGATCGAGTCACCGGTGCGCTGGAACCCGAACATCGAGTAGAAGATGTAGAACGGGATCATGTGCTCGCCGTGGGTCGCGTAGGCCGACCCGGCCGCCGTCGCCGAGGCCATGGCACCCGCCTCGGAGATGCCCTCGTGGAGCATCTGGCCCTGCGCGGACTCCTTGTAGGAGAGCAGCATCTTGCGGTCGACCGACTCGTACTGCTGGCCGCCGGGGTTGTAGACCTTGGCGCTCGGGAACATGGAGTCCATGCCGAAGGTGCGGTACTCGTCGGGGGCGATCGGGACGAGGCGCTCGCCGATCTCCGGGTCCTTCATCCAGTCGCGGAGCAGGCGCACCACGGCCATGGTCGTGGCGAACTTGTTCTTGCCCGAGCCCTGCTTGAGCTCGGCGTAGAGCTCGTCGCCGGGGAGCTTGAGCGCGGTGGACCGGTTGATCCGGCGGGGGATCGAGCCGCCGAGTGCCCTGCGGCGCTCGAGCATGTAGTCGATCTCCGGCGAGGAGGCGCCCGGGTGGTAGAACGGCGCTCCGCCGGTCTTCTCGTAGGACTCCTCGAGGTCGCGGTCGCTGATCGGCAGGTAGAGCCGGTCGCGGAACTTCTTGAGGTCGGGGAGCGTCAGCTTCTTCATCTGGTGGGTGGCGTTCTTGCCCTCGAGGGCGTCGATCGTCCAGCCCTTGATGGTGTGCGCGAGGATCACCGTCGGCTGCCCGGTGTGCTTGGTCGCGGCGTCGAACGCGGCGTAGACCTTGCGGTAGTCGTGGCCACCGCGCGGCAGCTTCTCGATCTGCGTGTCGCTCATGTGCTCGACCATCGTGCGCAGGCGCGGGTCGCCGCCGAAGAAGTGCTCGCGGACGTAGGCGCCGTCCTCGGTCGAGTAGGTCTGGAAGGCGCCGTCGGGCGTGGTGTTCATCTGGTTGACCAGGACGCCGTCGACGTCCTTGGCGAGCAGCGCGTCCCACTCGCGGCCCCACACGACCTTGATGACGTTCCAGCCGGCACCGCGGAAGTTGGCCTCGAGCTCCTGGATGATCTTGCCGTTGCCCGTGACCGGGCCGTCGAGCTGCTGCAGGTTGCAGTTGATGACCCAGGTGAGGTTGTCGAGCTCCTCGCGGGCCGCGACTCGGATCGCGCCGAGCGACTCGGGCTCGGCCATCTCGCCGTCACCCATGAAGGCCCACACGTGCTGCTGGTCGGTGTCCTTGATGCCGCGGTTGTCGAGGTAGCGGTTGAACCGGGCCTGGTAGATCGAGTTGATGGCGGTCAGGCCCATCGAGACCGTCGGGAACTCCCAGAAGTCGGGCATGAGCCGCGGGTGGGGGTACGACGGCAGGCCGGCGCCGCGGCCGTGCTGGACCTCCTGGCGGAAGCGGTAGAGCTGCTCCTCGCTGAGGCGGCCCTCGAGGAACGCGCGGGCGTAGACACCCGGCGAGCCGTGGCCCTGGATGTAGATCTGGTCGCCGCCGCCCTCGTGGTCCTTGCCGCGGAAGAAGTGGTTGAAGCCGACCTCGTAGAGGCTCGCCGAGGACTGGTAGGTGGCGATGTGGCCGCCGACCTCAAGGCCCTTGCGGTTGGCCGAGGACACCATGACCGCGGCGTTCCAGCGGATGAAGGCGCGGATGCGGCGCTCGACGTCCTCGTCGCCGGGGAACCACGGCTCGCGCTCCGGCGGGATGGTGTTGATGTAGTCGGTCGAGCGCAGGGCCGGGACGCCGACCTGCTTCTCGCGCGCACGCTCGAGGAGGCGCAGCATCACGTAGCGAGCCCGGTCGCGGCCCCGGTCGTCGAGCATCGCGTCGAAGGACGCGAGCCACTCCTGGGTCTCGTCGGGGTCGATGTCCGGCAGCTGGGTGGGGAGTCCCTCGTGGATCACCGACGCGATGGCCGGGCTCTTGCGGGACTTGTCAGCGTCACTCACTCACTCATCGTGTCACGCGACGCGGCGCCACGAAATCTACCCATGGGTAGCGGCATCTGCCGTGAGACGCGTCCCACCGACACGCTCGACGGACGGGCCGGGGTTGCGGCGCCTGCTGTGTTCGGGTGGACTATGCGCAATCCCCGCCTGTCACAGGCGTACCCGGACATTGGAGGCACTGCGTGAGCTCGACGGTGGGCGACTCTGCCCCGGCGACCGGCACGGGCGATCGGCTGGGGCTCAAGCCCGGCATGGTCGTCCAGGAACTCGGCTGGGACAACGACACCGATGACGAGCTGCGCGTCGCGGTCGAGGACCGGATCGACGCAGACATGGTCGATGGTGACTACGGCAACGTCGTGGACGCGGTGCTGCTGTGGTGGCGCGACGACGACGGCGACCTGGTCGACGGCCTCGTCGACGCGCTGACCGACCTGGTGGGCGGCGGCTCGATCTGGCTGCTGACGCCGAAGGTCGGGAGGCCCGGGACCGTCGACCCGGCGGACATCGCCGAGGCGGCACCCGTCGCGGGCCTGTCGCAGACGACCACGGCCGCGGTCAGCAAGGACTGGCAGGCGACCCGCCTGGTCGCCCCGAAGACGCCCGCGTGACCGGTCGCGGCCTCGCGCGCGCCCTCACCACGAGGGCGGGCGGGGCCGCCACCACGGTCCGGGTGCTCGGCAGGGCGGGCGTGATCCGCGCCCACGGCCCGCGGACGCTCGCCGGCGTCGGCCGCGTGGTGCTCCGGTGGGGCACCGGCCCGGCCGGCGGGTTCGCCGGCCTCGCCGCCCGTGCCCCGCACGAGGTGGGCGTCGTCGACGAGCTCGGCGAGCTGACCTGGGGCGAGCTGCACCGACGCTCGAACTCCCTGGCCAGGGCGCTGTGCGAGCGCGGCGTGGGCGAGGGCGACTCGGTCGCGGTGATGTGCCGCAACCACCGCGGGTTCCTCGACGCCACCATCGCCGTGGCCAAGCTCGGCGCCGACATCCTCTACCTCAACACCTCCTTCGCCGGCCCCCAGCTCGTCGACGTCATCCACCGCGAGGTGCCGAGCATGGTGGTCCACGACGAGGAGTTCACCGACCTGCTGGCCGGGGCCGCCGTCGAGCGGCGCGTGCTCGCCTGGACCGACGGCGTCCCGCCGGCAGGGGTCGAGACGCTCGAGCAGCTGGTGTCGGCGTACGACGAGGGCGACCTGCAGCCGCCGGCACGCCACGCCCGGATCGTGATCCTCACCTCCGGCACCACCGGCGCGCCCAAGGGGGCGCCGCGCAAGGAGGCCGGCATCGACGCCGCGGTCTCGCTGCTCTCGCGGATGCCGTTGCGGGCGGGGTGGCGCACGCACGTCGCGGCGCCGCTGTTCCACACCTGGGGCTTCGCGCACCTCGCGCTGGCGATGCTGCTCGGCTCGACGCTGGTGCTGCGGAGGACGTTCGACCCCGTCACCGCGCTGCGCACGGCGCAGGACGAGCGTTGCGAGTCGATGGTCGTGGTCCCGGTGATGCTCCAGCGGATGCTCGCGCTCGATCCCGGGGTGCTCGACGGGATCGACCTGTCCCGCATGCGGGTCGTGGCGTCGTCGGGCTCCGCGCTGCCGGCCACGCTCGCCGAGGCGTGGATGGACCGCTTCGGTGACAACCTCTACAACATCTACGGCTCCACCGAGGTCGCCTACGCCTCGATCGCCACGCCCGAGGACCTGCGGGCCGACCCGACCTCGGCGGGCAGGCCGCCCCACGGCACGGTCGTGCGGATCCTCGACGAGTCCGGTCGCGAGCTGCCCCGGGGGGAGACCGGGCGGATCTTCGTCGGCAACGCGCTGCTCTTCGAGGGCTACACCCACGGCGGGTCGAAGGAGGTCGTCGACGGGCTGATGTCGTCGGGCGACGTGGGCTGGTTCGACGACGCCGGCCGGCTGCACGTGGCGGGACGGGACGACGACATGATCGTCTCCGGCGGCGAGAACGTCTTCCCGCAGGAGGTCGAGGACTGCCTGGTCACCCACGAGCGCGTGCGGGAGGTCGCTGCCGTGGGCGTCGAGGACGACGACTATGGTCAGCGCTTGCGCGCCTTCGTGGTGCGCACCGGCGAGGTGTCGGACGACGAGCTGCGCGAGCACGTGAGGGTCAACCTGGCGAGGTTCAAGGTGCCCCGCGAGATCGTGTTCCTCGACGAGCTGCCGCGCAACGCCACGGGCAAGGTCCTCAAGCGGGAGCTCGCCCGGCTGGACCGGCCCCCGCACGAGCAACCCGGGGACGACCCGGGGACCGGCACCGAGGACGGCACGAGGGACGGCAAGGAGAAGGCGTGAACGGCGAGGGCCTGTGCATCGGCGACGAGGCACCCGACTTCACGTTGCGCGACCAGTTCGGCCAGGACGTGCGGCTCAGCGACTTCCGCGGGCGCAAGGCCGTGGCGCTGATGTTCTTCCCGTTCGCGTTCACCGGCGTGTGCACCGGCGAGCTCTCCGGCGTGCGCGACCGGCTCGACGAGTTCCTGTCCTTCGACACCGAGGTGCTGGCACTGTCCTGCGACTCGGTCTACGCCCTGCGCAGCTTCGCCGAGGGGGAGGGCCTCAACTTCCCGCTGCTCTCGGACTACTGGCCGCACGGCGCGGTGGCCTCGGCCTACGAGGTGTTCGACCCGGTCAAGGGCGCCCCGCGGCGCTCGTCGTACGTCGTGGACCGGGAGGGCCGCCTGCGGTGGGCCGTGCACAACGCGAACCCGGACGGACGCGACCTCGACGAGCACCTCCGCGAGCTGCACGCCGCCGTCGGTCCGGGTCTGGTCTAGACACCTCGCGGCCTTTTCCGTGAATCCCGGGACGCTGTTGCGGACTGGTGTAATCTTCTTCTTGTTGAGCCGCTGGTGACCCGAGACGCCAGCGGCTCAACTCATTTCTCCCGCGGTCGAGAGCCGGTCCCGGCGCCCCGGGCAGGTCCCGTAGTGTGTGCCACTGCGCGTCGGTAGCTCAGCGGTAGAGCACTCGGTTTACACCCGAGCGGTCGGCGGTTCGAAACCGTCCCGACGCACCGGATCCTCGTGCATGAGAGGCCTCTCATCAGCGCCTCACGGACGGCTCACGCCGCCGCAGCAGTGTCCTCGTCATCGGGCCGACACGGCCCCTGACGAGAGGAACCATGATGAGGAAGCTCCTTCCCACCGCCCTCCTGGGTGTCGCCGGCCTGACCGCGGTCGGCCTGATCGGCATGTCGTCGCCCGTCGTCGCCAGCGGCGCCGACGAGGCCGCCAAGCGCGAGGACGACGCGCCGTCCCTCGTGCTCGTCGCCGACGACGATGACGACGACACCAACGACGACGACGGTGACGACGAGACCCGCACCCGCACCGGCAACAGCCGCGACACCAACGACAACACCGCGAGCAACGTCACCGGGGTCAGCCGCGACCGCGACAACAGCCGCGGCGACAACACCCGTGACTGGACGCGCGACGGTGGCGACAAGACACGGGACAGGACGGCCGGCAACACCAACGACCGCAGCCGCAACGACACCCGCGGCTGACGCGGCCGACCAGACGCGACGACACGGGACGACAGGGGAAAGACGATGGGCACGCGCGACGACGGCTGGCACCTCGGGGAGGGCGACCTCCTCGCTCCGGGGCTGAGCGCCCTGAAGCGCCTGGGCGGGGGAACCGCGTACGAGGCGTGGCTGTGCTTCGACGAGGTCACGTGGTCGGCGGTCGTCGTCAAGGTCCTGCGTCCCTCCCAGGTCGACGACGAGTCCTCCCGGCGCGGGCTGCGCCGGGAGGTGCTCGCGCTCGCCACGATCAACCACCCCGTCGTGGTCCGCGGGCTGCGCGACGGGCAGCACGGCGACCGGCCCCACGTCGTCCTCGAGCACATCGACGGCCCGCGGCTCTCCAGCCTGGTCCGTCGCCATGGCCGGCTCCAGGAGCAGCAGTACCTGCCGCTGGCGATCGACGTCGCCTCGGCGCTGCACTACCTGCGCCAGGTCGGCTGGACGCACCTCGACATCAAGCCCAGCAACGTGATCATGGGCGCCCCGGCCCGTCTCATCGACCTCTCGGTCGCGCGTCCCGAGGAGGACGCCCGCCGGCTGCGCCACCCCATCGGCACCGACGCCTACATGGCTCCCGAGCAGTGCGACCCGACGGCGCCGGGCGGAGCGGTGCCGTCGTACGCCTCCGACGTCTGGGGGCTCGGCGCCACGCTGTTCCACGCCGTCGCGGGTGTCCGGCCGTTCGCCCACGGCGACCCGGACGCCGACGACGTGCGCCTGCGCTTCCCGCAGCTGGTGGCCGACCCGGCGCCGCTCCCGGACGACGTGCCGCCGACGGTGGCCGACGTCGTGCACGCCTGCCTGCGTCGCGACCCGGCCGGGCGGCCGCTGCCCCACGAGGTCGCCGACGCCCTCGAGCCGGTCCTGGCGGGGCTGCCCCGCGGGTCGCTGGCCGGCTTCCGGATCAGGGGTTGAGCCGATAGCCGACCCCTCGGACGGTCGAGATCGCGTCGGTGCCCAGCTTCTTGCGCAGGTAGCCGACGTAGACGTCCACGACGTTGGAGCCGGGGTCGAAGTCGTAGCCCCAGACGAGGTCGAGCAGCTGCTCCCTCGTCAGCACCTGCCCGGGGTTGAGCAGGAAGATCTCGGCGAGGGCGAACTCGCGCGCCGACAGCTCGGACTCGCCGCGCGGACCCGAGATGCGACGCGTACGCCGGTCCAGGCGGAGGCCGCCGACCACGACGTCGTCCCCGGTGCTCGGGGCATCGGCGGGGGCGAGCGACCGCAGCCGCAGCCGGATGCGCGCCATCAGCTCGGCGAAGCGGAACGGCTTGGCCATGTAGTCGTCGGCGCCGCTGTCCAGGGCGGTGACCGTGTCGGTGACCGAGTCGCGCGCCGTCAGCACGATGACCGGCATCCGGCTGCCCTGCGAGCGCAGGTGGTCGAGGACCTCGAAGCCGTCCATGCCGGGCAGGCCGATGTCGAGCACCATCAGGTCGAAGCGACCGGACAGCGCCTCGTCGAGCCCGCTCGGTCCGTCGCCGGCCACGGTCGGTTGGTGCCCCTCGGCACGCAGGCCCTTGGCCACGAACGAGGCGATGCGCTCCTCGTCCTCCACGATCAGGATCTGGGCCACGTCGTCTCCTCGATGTGCGGGCCGGGCTGGTGGCGGGGCTGCTGCCGGGGTCGGTGCGGGGGCTGCTGACGTGCCGGTCGTGGCTGGTCGCGGCCCAGGGACCGGTCGGGCAGGACGATCTCGACGTGCGCCCCCCGGGGCTCGGCGTCGGTGATGCGGACGACGCCGCCGTGCGCGTCGGCGATGGCGCGGACGATGCTCAGGCCGAGCCCGAACCCGTCGTCCCCGGCCCGCACGGTGCTGCGACCGAAGCGCTCGAGGACGGCCTCGCGGTCCTCGGGCGGGATGCCGTCGCCGCCGTCGCGGACCCACAACCGGACCTCGCCGTCCTCGCGGGCCGAGCCGACGGCGACCACCGAGCCGGGGTCGGTGTGCTTGACGGCGTTGTCGGCGAGCTGGAGCAGCGCCTGGGTCACCCGCTGCTCGTCGAGCACCGCCCGGCCCCTCGCCGTGCCGTCGAGCCGCCACTCCCGCTCGCCGAGCGCGGTGGCCTTGGCCAGCACCGACCGGGTCAGCGCGTCCACGTCCACCTCGCCGAGGACCAGGAAGTCGTGGCGCCGGCTCTTGGCGAGCAGGACGAGGTCGCCCACGAGCCGCGACATCCGGTCCACCTCGTCGAGCAGCAGCTCGCGGGTCTCGGCCAGGTCCTCGGCGTCGCCGTGGTCGAGCAGCTCGAGGTGCCCGCGGACGACGGTGAGCGGGGTCTTGAGCTCGTGGCCCGCGTCGTCGAGGAACTGGCGCTGGGCGGCGAAGCCGGCGTCGAGGCGCTCGAGCATGCCGTTGATGGTCCGGGTGAGCGCGGTGATGTCGTCGTTGCCGCGCTCGGGGATGCGCCGCGACAGGTCCGTCGCCGTGATCTCGCGGGCCGTCTCCTCGAGCGTGCGCAGCGGCGCGAGCAGCCGGCCGGACTGGAAGGCAGCGATCGTGGTGATGAGGCCGAGCGACAGCAGGGCGATGAGGGCGTACGTCTGCAGCGTCCGGTCCAGCTCCTCGTGCTCGTCGCGCAGGAAGTTGACGATGACCAGCGCCCCGTCGCCCTGGGTGTTGGTCACCGGCACGAGCGTCACCCACGTCTCGCCGAAGGTCGGCGACTCGATGACCCGGGTGCCGCCGGCGTCGGCGAGCTCGGCGAGGGCGTCCTGGTAGTCGGGCTCGTCCAGCACCTCCTGGCCGTAGCGGTTGGCCGTGCGCTCCGGCACCTCGCCGCGCACGTAGCCGACGAGCATCTCGTCGTCGTCGGGGACGTTGCGGGTGAGGAAGACGTTGAGCACGCGGCCGACGTCGTCGAACGGGCGACCGGTGTTGGGGTCGACGCGCAGGTTGCGGAACTCGGCGATCTCCTGCTCGATCTGGTCGTTGACGGCGCGCTCGATGCGCGCGGACTCCAGGGCGTAGACGAGGATCCCGGCACCGGTCATCGCGGCGGCGGTGAGCAGGGCGATGACGGCGGCGATGCGGGTCCGGACGGAGACCTGCGCGAAGCGGCGCGGGGCACCGTCAGTCGTCCCCGCCGTCGTCCCCGTCGTCGTCGGTCTCGTCGTCGGTCGTGTCGTCACTGTCGTCACCGTCATCCCACTCGTCGTCGTCATCCTCGCCGATGGGCGTGGGTTGCGGTGTCACGACCACGGCGTCGTCGCGACCGGAGCCGTCGCGGTCCCCGGGCGTCGGGGACGGCGTGGGGGGCGGCGTCGGGGCCCGCGTGGGGGTCGGCGTCGGGATCGGCCGAGGGGCGGGCTTCGGGGTGGTGCTGGTGGTCGGGCTGGAAGTGCGGGAGTCCGGGCGGGAGTCCTGGGTGGAGTCCGGGGTGGAGTCCGGGGTCGACGGGCCGTCGCGCAGGATCACCGGGCTGTGGTCCCCGGGACCGGGCAGGTCCGGGGTGGCGAGCGACGTCGCGACGTAGGCCGTCACCGGGACCACGAGCACGAGGAGGACCACCCCCTTCACCAGCTGGCTCATGGCGCGATGGTCGCGCCCGGTCGTCGCAGGAGGATGAGACGGAGATGAGAGACCTCTCATCCGGCCGCTCGTCGCGGCCGCGCGACCGTCCGCCGCAGCCGCTGTCGGGGCCCTCGTCGGGGCGGGTGACGCATGCCACAGTGGGATCATGATCGTCCCCTTCAGCGTCACCGACTTCATCGAGCGGGCCGCTGCCGTCTACGGCGAGCGTCCCGGCATCATCGACGAGCCCGACCAGCCCGCGGACCCGCTCGGCACGCTGACCTACGCCGAGGCGTACGAGCTCTCCCGCCGCCAGTCGGCGCGGCTCGACGAGCTCGGGATCGGGGTCGGGGAGCGCGTCGCGATCGTGAGCCACAACTCGGCTCGCCTCCTCACGTCGTTCTTCGGCGTGAGCGGCTCGGGCCGGGTCCTGGTGCCGATCAACTTCAGGCTGCGCGCCGACGAGATCTCCTACATCGTGTCCCACTCGGGCGCACGGGTCCTCTACGTCGACCCGGAGCTCGTCGAGACGCTGAGGGGCATCGACGTCGAGCACACCTTCGTGCTCGGCGACGACGCGTCGATGTATGCCGCCCCCGGGACGGAGCCCAGGCACTGGGAGCCGGACGAGAACGCCACCGCGACGATCAACTACACCTCCGGCACGACGGCACGGCCCAAGGGCGTGCAGCTGACGCACCGCAACCTCTGGACCAACGCGGTGACCTTCGGCCTGCACGCCGGGGTGAGCGACCGCGACGTCTACCTCCACACCCTGCCGATGTTCCACGCCAACGGCTGGGGGATGCCCTTCGCGATGACCGGCCTCGGCGTGCCGCAGGTGGTGCTCCGCAAGGTCGACGGCGCGGAGATCCTGCGCCGGGTCGAGCAGCACGGGGTCACCGTGATGTGCGCAGCGCCGGCGGTCGCCGCCGCGGTCCTCGACGCCGCGCAGGACTGGGAGGGCGAGATCCCGGGCCGGGACCGGGTGCGGATCATCATGGCCGGCGCCCCGCCGCCGACGAGGACCGTCGTGCGGGTCGAGGAGGAGCTCGGCTGGGAGTTCGTCCAGATCTACGGCCTGACCGAGACCTCGCCGCTGCTGACCGTCAACCGCTCACGATCCGAGTGGGACGACCTGTCCGCCGAGGACCGGGCCGCCAAGCTGGTGCGGGCCGGGGCGCCGGCCATCGGCGTACGGCTGCGCACCGACGAGCACGGCGAGGTGCTGGCGCGGTCCAACGTGATCCTCGAGGGCTACTGGGAGCGCCCGGACGAGACGTCGAAGGCGCTGGTCGACGGCTGGTTCCACACCGGCGACGGGGGAGCGATCGGCGACGACGGCTACCTCTCGATCAGCGACCGCAAGAAGGACGTGATCATCACCGGCGGGGAGAACGTCTCCTCGATCGAGGTGGAGGACGTGCTGTTCTCCCACCCGGCCGTCGCCGAGGTCGCGGTCATCGGGGTGCCGAGCGAGAAGTGGGGCGAGACCATCAAGGCGCTCGTCGTGCTGGCCGACGGAGCCACTGCGGACGAGGCCGAGCTGATCGCGTGGTGCAAGGACAGGGCCGCGGGCTACAAGGCGCCGACCTCCATCGAGGTCCGCGACGAGCTGGCCCGGACCGCGACAGGCAAGCTGCAGAAGTTCAAGCTGCGCCAGCCCTACTGGGAGGGCCACGACCGGCAGGTCAACTGAGCCCCGCCGCCCGTCCCCGGCGGATCCTCGATACTGGCGCCATGCCCACCCTCGCCGACGTCGTCGACCTCCTCCACGACTGGTACCCGCCGCGCAGCGCCGACGCCTGGGACGCCGTCGGCCTGGTGGCCGGGGACCCCGCGGCCGAGGTCTCCCGCGTCGCGTTCGCGGTCGACCCCACGCTCGAGGTCGCCCGCGAGGCCGTCGCGTGGGGTGCCGACCTGCTCGTGGTGCACCACCCGCTCCTCCTCACCCCGGTCAGCTCGGTGGCGGCGACCACGCCCAAGGGCCGCACGCTGCACACGCTCACCGCGGGAGGGTGCGCGCTGCTGACGGCGCACACCAACGCCGACCAGGCGGAGGCCGGCGTCTCCGAAGCGCTGGCCTCCGCTCTCGGGCTCGTCGACGCCGTCCCGATCCGGCCCGCGCCCGGCGAGCCGCTCGACAAGGTCGTCGTGTTCGCCCCAGCCCCCTCAGCGGACGCCGTGCGCGCGGCGATGACCGCTGCTGGTGCGGGCCGGCTGGGCGACTACGACTCCTGCACCTGGTCGACGCCGGGCGAGGGCCGCTTCCGCCCGCTCGACGGCGCCTCGCCCGCGATCGGCCGGGTCGGCGACCTCGAGGTGGTCGAGGAGGTGCGGATCGAGGCCGTGCTGCCGCGCGGGCGTCGTACGGCGGTCGTGCGGGCGCTGCTCGCCGCGCACCCCTACGAGGAGCCGGCGTTCGACGTCCTGCCGCTGGCCGACGCCGGCCTCGCCACCACCGGGACCGGGCGGGTGGGCGCGGTGGAGGAGACGACGCTGGAGCAGTTCGCGGCGCGGGTCGCGCAGGCACTGCCCGCCACCGCCCACGGCGTACGGGTCGCCGGCGACCCGGCCCGCCGGGTGCGGCGGGTCGCAGTGTGCGGCGGCGCAGGCGACTTCCTCCTCGACGAGCTCGCCCACGGCGATGCCGACGTCTACGTGACGAGCGACCTGCGGCACCACCGCGCGGGTGAGTTCCTCGAGCACGGCGGGCCGGCGCTGGTCGACGTCGCGCACTGGGCGGCCGAGTGGACCTGGCTCCCGGTGGTGGAGGCTCGGCTGCGCCGGGCGCTGGGCGATAGGGTCGAGACCCGGGTCAGCACGCTGTGCACGGACCCGTGGACGTTCCGTCCTGGCAGCCATGAGTCGTCACCCCAGTCGTCACCGAAGCAGGAGGGCCGTTGAAGGCCGATCCCACCCACCAGGTCGCGCTCCTCGACGTCGCCGAGCTCGACTCGCGCGCCGCGCAGCTGCGGCACCAGCGCACGCACCTGCCCGAGCTGGCCGAGATCGCCGCGCTCGAGGCCGAGCGCACCGCGCTCACCGACCAGGTGCGCGACGCCCGGATCGTCGTCGACGACCTCACCGTCGAGCAGGCGAAGGCCGACCGCGAGGTCGAGCAGGTCAGGACGCGCCGTGAGCGCGACCGCAACCGCATGGACACCGGGCAGATCACCAACCCCAAGGACCTCGAGCGGATGCAGCACGAGCTGGTCTCGCTCGAGCGGCGCATCAGCAGCCTCGAGGACTCCGAGCTGGAGGTGATGCAGGCCCTCGAGGAGGCCCAGCAGGTGCTCGACGGCCTCGGGATCCGCGCCGAGGACATCGACGCCCGCCTGGCCGAGCTGGTGGCGGCGCGCGACGAGCGGCGCGCCGCCATCGACGCCTCGCTGGAGGAGGTCACCGCCGCGCGGGGACCCGCCATCGACGGCATGCCCGACGACCTGATGGCGCTCTACGAGCGGCTGCGCGAGCAGAAGGGCATCGGCGCCGCGCTGCTGCGCGCGCGCCAGTGCGGGGGCTGCAACATGACCCTCGACGCCTCCGAGCTCTCCCGCATCCGCTCCGCCCCGGCCGACGAGGTCATCCGGTGCGAGGAGTGCCAGCGCATCCTGGTGCGCACCGACGAGTCGGGACTTTGAGAGCGGCGACCCGTGCGCTACCTCGACGCGGAGCTGGTCGCAGCCCGCGGTCGTACGTCGCTGCGGGCCCGCGTCGGCCGGCTGCGGGCCAAGGCGTGGGTGATCGGCCAGTGCGCGGTCGCCGCCGGGATCGCCTGGTGGCTGGCCGCCGACGTCTTCGGGCACCGGCTGCCCTTTTTCGCGCCCATCGCGGCCGTGGTGTCGCTGGGGATGTCCTACGGCCAGCGCCAGCGGCGGGTCGCCGAGGTCACCGTGGGCGTCGCCCTCGGGGTGCTGCTGGGTGACGTCGTCACCCACCTCATCGGCTCCGGAGGGCTCCAGATCGCGCTGATCGTGGCGGTCGGCATGTCGATCGCGCTGCTGCTCGACGCCGGCCAGCTGCTGCTCATCCAGGCAGCGGTGCAGGGCATCGTCGTGGCGGCGCTCGCCCCGGCGCCGGGGGATGCGTTCCTGCGGTGGACGGACGCGCTCATCGGCGGGGCCGTGGCGCTCGCCGCGGCGACCATCGTGCCCCGCGCGCCGCTGCGGCGCCCACGCGACCAGGCGGCCGTCGTGGTCCGCAAGATCGCCGAGCTGCTCCGCTCGTCGGCGGACCGCATCGGTGACGGCGACGCGGAGGCGGCCCTCGCGGTGCTGCGCGACGCCCGCCAGACCGACTCCCTGATCGCCGAGCTGCGCGCGGCCTCGCAGGAGGGCCTGTCGGTGGTCAGCTCCTCGCCCTTCCGGCGGCACCACGGCGAGCACCAGCGCCAGCTCGCCGAGCTGGTGGAGCCGCTCGACGTCGCCCTGCGCAACACCCGGGTCGTGGTGCGCCGGGTGGCGGTGGCCGCCCACCGCCGCGAGCCGGTGCCCGCGTCCTACGCCGCGCTCATGCGCGAGCTCGCCGACCTGGCCGACCGGGTCGCCGACGAGCTGGTCGAGGACCGGATGGCCACAGCCGTGATCGAGGACCTGGTGGCGCTCGGCCGGGCGACCGCGACGGTCGAGCGGAGCGAGGACCTGTCGGCGGAGGTGATCCTCGCCCAGGTGCGCTCGATCATCGCCGACCTGCTGGCGCTGTGCGGGATGGACCCGCTCGAGGCGACCGACGTCATCCCGCTGCGCTGAGGTCCCTCAGACGTCGGTGACGACCACGTCGAGCTGGGTCCCTCTGGCGGTCGGGTGGCCGACCTCGACGGTCCAGCCGAGCCGGGTGAGGGTCTCGGCAAGGGCCTTTGGTGTGCGCGGGTCGGCGCCGTCCTCGAGCAGCGCGCGGACGATGCGTCCCTTGGTCGCCTTGTTGAAGTGGCTCACGACGGTGCGGCGGCCGCCGGACTCGTGGAGGACGCGCACGGTCGCGACCCGGCGACCGACGTCCGCGGCGGGCCGCCAGAAGGCGGCGTACGTGCTGGAGCGCAGGTCGACGAGCAGCCCCGAGCGCATCGCGTCGGTGACGGCGTCGCCGAGGACCTCGCGCCACACGCCGGCGACCGACCCGACGCCGGGGAGGACGGCGTCGCCGGAGAGCCGGTAGGCCGGGATCCGGTCCCCCGGCCGGACGATCCCGAACAGCGAGCTGGTGACCGCCAGCCGCGACGTCGCGCGGCGGCGGGCGGCGGGGGAGAGGGTGGCCGGACCGAGGGCGTCGTAGAGGACACCGGTGTAGATCGCGTCCGCCCGCGCCGTCGGGGCGGTGGGCAGGCCGGCGTTGCGCTCGACGAGGTCGCGCTGCGCCGGACTGAGGCCCAGCACGCCCGCGGCCTTGTCGGGGTCCTCGCGGCACAGGGTCGTGAGGGCCTCGAGGAGCGTCGCGCGGGTCCCGGTCAGCGCGGGCGAGGACAAGGAGGCGAGGTCGAGGGGCTTGCCGCGGCGCGGGGCGGTCTTGCCCTCGCTCGGCGGCAGGAGGATCAGCACGCGGGCAAGCGTAGAGCGCGCTGCTGTCGCGCCCGGCTAGGGTCGGGACATGCCGAGCAACCGTGTGGTGAAGGTCCGGTCGACCGGGGAGAGCGTCACGGCGCAGGAGATGCGGGACGGCATCGCCGCCATCCAGCAGGAGATGAAGCTGTCCGCGGCCTTCCCCGACGCCGTCGAGGAGGCGGCCGCAGCCGCTGCGGCCGCGCCGCGGCTGCCCGAGCTGGACCGCACGGACATCGAGCTGGTCACCATCGACCCCGAGGGCGCGCGCGACCTCGACCAGGCGATGCACATCGCACGCGACGCCGACCACCCCGGCGGCTACGTCGTCCACTACGCCATCGCCGACGTCGCCGCATTCGTCACGGCCGGTGACCCGGTCGACGTCGAGGCCAACCGCCGGGGCGAGACGCTCTACGGCGCCGACTCGAAGATCCCGCTGCACCCGAAGGTGCTGTCCGAGGGAGCGGCCTCGCTGCTTCCCGACCAGGTGCGTCCGGCCCTGCTCTGGACGATCCGCGTCGACGACGTCGGTGAGGGCGTCGACGTACAGGTCGAGCGGGCGCTGGTGAGGTCCCGGGCCCAGCTGTCCTACCTCGAGGTGCAGGCCGACCTCGACGCCGGACGCGCGCCCGAGCTGATCGGCCTGCTGAAGGAGGTCGGCGAGCTGCGGCTGGCCCGCGAGGCCGCCCGCGGCGGCGTGTCGTTGCCGCTGCCCGAGCAGGAGCTCGTCGAGACCGGTGACGGCCACTGGGAGCTCGAGTTCCGCCGCCTCACGCCCGTCGAGAACTGGAACGCGCAGATCTCCCTGCTCACCGGCATGGCCGCGGCGTCGCTGATGGTCTATGCCCGCGTCGGCATCCTGCGCACGCTGCCTCCCGCCGACCCCCGCGACGTGCAGCGGCTGCACCGCACCGCGCGGGCGCTGGGCATCGAGTGGCCGGCCGAGCAGCTCTACCCCGACTTCATCCGCACCCTCGACCCGTCGCGGCCCACCCACGCGGCGATGATCGTGGCCTGCACCCGGCTGCTGCGCGGCGCGGGCTACGTCACGTTCAACGGCGAGCTCCCCGAACAGGCGCAGCACTCGGCGCTCGCCTCGGAGTACGCCCACGTCACCGCGCCGCTGCGACGCCTCGCCGACCGCTACGCCGGCGAGATCTGCGTGGCGCTGTGCGCCGGCACCGAGGTCCCCGACTGGGTGATCAGCGCGATGGCCGAGCTGCCCGACACGATGACCAGCTCCGGCCGGCGCGCCAACCAGTACGAGAACGCCGTGGTCAACCTCTGCGAGGCCGAGCTGCTCAGCGACCGGGTCGGCGAGACCTTCACCGCGGTCGTCGTCGACCTCGACGAGAAGGACAAGAAGAAGGGCGACATCACCATCCAGGACCCCGCCATCGAGGCGAGCGTCGTGGGCTCCGCCGACCTCCCGCTGGGGGAGGAGGTCACCGTCGAGCTGGTGCAGGCCGACCCCCGCACCCGGACGGTGGAGTTCCGCCTGGCGTGAGGCGTACGGCGGCCCGCGCGGCGCGTCGGCCTGTCGGGCAGGACGAAGTCCGCGCGAGCCGCGGGTCGTACGCTCGCCTGCCCTCTGGTCCCGGGGTTCGTCCTGTCTGACGGGCCGCCTGTGGAGAGCGACGGCGCGCGGTGCGCCGGACTTGGCAGGCTGGCGCGATGGACCCGGTCGAGGCGCTGCAGCGACACGGCGGCGTGGCCAGCCACGCGCAGCTGCTGCGGCTGACGACGCGCCGAGCGCTGAGAGGCGCGGTGCGCCGGGGGACCGTCCTCAGGGCGTCGCGGCACCGCTACGTGGTGCCCACCGCCGAGGACGCCCGTCGTGCGGCGTCCGCGCTCTCCGGCGTGGTGTGCCTGCGGAGTGCGGCGGCCCACCACGGTTGGGCGACGAAGGAGCAGCCTCCGGAGCCGGAGGTCGCCGTCAACCCACGGCGCCACCTGGCCGCGAGCCGGCGGGAGGGCGTACGCGTGGTGTGGATGCCGGTCGCGGAGGACGACCTGGTCACCGGCGTGACCGGCCCGCTCAGGACCGTCATCGACTGTGCCCGTCACCTTCCCTTCGACGAGGCGCTGGCGATCGCAGACTCCGCGCTGCGGACCGGATCGGTCAGGCGCGCCGAGCTCGACGGCGTACGTGTGCGCGGCGCCGGTGCGGCGGCCGTACGTCGGGTGCTGGTGTACGCCGACGGGCGGGCTGCGAACCCGTTCGAGTCCGTGCTGCGGGCGCTGTGCATCCTGGCGGGGCTCGAGGTGGAGCCCCAGCAGGCGGTCGACCTCGGGTCGGGCACCGTCCACCCGGACCTGGTCTCACGGGCGCTGAGGGTCGTGCTGGAGGCGGACTCCTGGACGTTCCACGCGACCCGCGCGGCGCATGCCCGCGACTGTGCGCGCTACAACCTGCTGGTGATCCACGGCTGGCGCGTCTTCCGCTTCACGTGGGAGCAGGTGATGCTCGACCAGGCCTACGTCCGGTGGGTCCTCGCGCAGGTTGCACGGCCTGTCGAACAGGAGGAAGCCGGCGGTGGGTGGGCGGTCCCCGCGTGACGAGGGACGCGTCTGAGGGTTCGTCCTGTCCGACAGGCCGGGAGTGGGTCGGCCTGTAGGCCGGGTTCTGTCCCGCTGACGCGGGGGCGACCATCCATCTGCGACGACCGTTGCCGGCCGCCTGGTGCGATCTACCCGGATGCTCGGGCGGGCCGCCCTCGAACGCATCCTGTCTGATCTTGCTCCGGGTGGGGTTTGCCTAGCTGCGCCGGTCGCCCGGCGCACTGGTGGTCTCTTGCACCACCGTTTCACCCTTACCGCCCGGCACGCCGGGAGGCGGTCTGTTCTCTGTGGCACTGATCCCGCGGGTTGCCCCGGGTGGCTGTTGGCCACCACCCTGCCCTGTGGAGCCCGGACCTTCCTCGACCCGCCACTTCGGGTCAGACCCGGAGGAACGAGCCGCGGCCGCCCGGCCGACCCACTCGCGGAGGAGTCTAGGGGTGGGTCAGGACCTCGGCGCCATCCGCGGTGACGAGGAGCGTGTGCTCGAACTGGGCGGAGCGCCGCCCGTCCTGGGTGACCACGGTCCAGCCGTCGTCCCACATGTCGTAGTCGGGGGTGCCGAGGTTGAGCATCGGCTCGATCGTGAAGGTCATCCCGACGCGGATCTCGTCGTCGAAGCGCGGGTCGTCGTAGTGGGGGATGATCAGGCCGGAGTGGAACGAGGTGCCGATGCCGTGGCCGGTGAAGTCGCGGACGACGCCGTAGCCGAAGCGCTTGGCGTAGGCCTCGATGACGCGTCCGATGATGTTGACCCGGCGGCCGGGCTTGACCGCCTTGATCGCCCGGTCGAGCGCCTCGCGGGTGCGCTCGACGAGCAGGCGCGTCTCCTCGTCGACGTCGCCGGCCAGGAAGGTGGCGTTGGTGTCGCCGTGCACGCCGTCGATGAACGCGGTGATGTCGATGTTGACGATGTCGCCGTCCTCGACGACCCGGGAGTCGGGGATGCCGTGGCAGATGACCTCGTTGACGCTCGAGCACAGCGACTTGGCGAAGCCGCGGTAGCCCAGGGTCGAGGGGTAGGCGCCGTGGTCGCAGAGGAACTCGTGCCCGATGCGGTCCAGCTCGTCGGTGGTGACCCCGGGTACGACGTGCGCGCCGACGAGCTCGCGTGCCTGCGCGGCCAGCCGGCCGGCGATCCGCATCCGCTCGATGGTCTCGGCGTCCTTGACCTCCTCGCCGGTGAAGCGCTGGGGCGCCGGGCGGTCGACGTACTCCGGGCGGGGGATGTGCGCCGGGACGGCCCGGCGCGGGGAGATGGTGGCAGGGGCGACGACAGGCACGTGCGCGAGTGTAGTTTCGGGTCATGAGCGAGAACGAATACTGGTTCTGCCTGACCCACCACGCGGTCGAGGGCCGGGACGGCTGCAAGAACTCCGACCGCCTCGGGCCCTACGCCACCGCCGACGAGGCGTCGCACGCGCTCGAGAAGGTGGCCGAGCGCAACGAGGCGTGGGACAACGACCTGGAGTGGAACGACGACGAGCCCGGGCCGGACGGTCGGGTCAGCGAGCGCTGATCACTTCTTCTTCTTGCCCTTGCCCGGCGCAGCCGACTGAGCGGCGTCCGCGGCCGCACGCACGCTCTTCAGTGCCTTCTTAATGCTCTTGTCCAGGGTCTTGGTCAGCTCGGCGATCGCCGCCTCGTACTGCTGGCTGACGCGGGCGGCGGTCTCGGCGGCGACCCGCTCGGCCGTCTCCGAGGCGACCTTCTGGACCAGCGCCGCCGTCGCGACGGCCTGCGCCCCGACGTCGGCGGCACGCTCGGCGGGGGACCGCCGGGCGGCCGTGGCGACCGGCTTGGTCGACGGGGTGGTCCTGGCGGTGCCGCTCCCGCCGGCCGGCGCCTTCTTGGCGGTCGTCTTCTTGGCAGGGGCCTTCCTCGCCAGCGCCTTCGTGGCGGTCGACTTCTTCGCGGGCGTCCTCGCGGTCGCCGACTTCGTGGTCGCCGACTTCGTGGTCGCTGACTTCTTGGTCGCCGTCCTCGTGTTCGCCGACTTCGTGGTCGCCGACTTCTTCGCCGGCGACTTCCTGATCGTCTTGCTCGTCGCAGCCGTCTTCTTGACCGGGGTCTCGCTCACCGCTCACTCCTCGCGTCGCTGGATGCCTGATCCTGCCGGTCCCGGAGGGCGTTGTCACCGGGGGTTGCGTCCCGGCGTGCTCGTCCAAGCGCCGGACGACCGGCGCGGACAGGAGTGAGGACGGGAGCTAGAAGGTGTGGTCGGGCCCGGGGAACGTGCCGCCGCGCACGTCGTCGGCGTAGGCCCGGGCCGCGTCGAGGAGCACGCCGTGCACGTCGGCGTACTGCTTGACGAAGCGCGCCATCCGGCCGGTGCGCAGGCCGAACGCGTCCTGCCAGACCAGCACCTGCCCGTCGCAGCCCGCGCCGGCGCCGATGCCGATCGTCGGGATGGTGAGCTCCTTGCTGATCTGCTCGGCCACGTCGCCGGGCACCATCTCCATCACCACGGCGAACGCGCCGGCCTCCTGGACCGCCCGCGCGTCGGCGACGACGCGGTCGCTCGCCTCGCCGCGGCCCTGGACGCGGTAGCCGCCGAGGGTGTGCTCGGACTGGGGCGTGAAGCCGATGTGCGCCATGACGGGGATGCCGCCCTGCGTGCACTTCTGGATGACCGGTGCCATCTCGGCGCCGCCCTCGAGCTTGACGCAGTGCACGCCGGCCTCCTTCATGAACCGGACCGCCGTGAGGTAGCCCTGCTCGGGGGACGCCTGGTAGCTGCCGAAGGGCAGGTCGCCGACGACCATCGCCCGCGTGACCGACCGGGCGACCGCGCGGGTCAGGGGGAGGAGCTCGTCGACGGTGACCGGCAGCGACGTCTCGTTGCCGTAGACGTTGTTGGAGGCGGAGTCGCCCACGAGGAGGAGGTCGATGCCCGCCTCGTCGAACGTCGCCGCGGTGTACATGTCGTAGGCCGTCAGCATGGTGATCTTCTCCCCGCGCTCCTTCATCTCGCGGAGATGATGGGTGCGGACCCGCCGGACGGGGGCCGCGGGGGGAGCGGCCGGGCCGGAGCCGTAGGGGGCGGTCTCCTCGGGCTGTGCGGGCTGAGCAGGCTGTGCGGACTGTGCAGACATCGTGCGCTCCTCGTCGTCTCGCAGCTCCCCGGTGGAGTCCACGGACCGTTCGTCAGGCTAGTGCCGAACCCGCGGGTACGTCCGTGTGGCGGCGCTCACACGCGGCGCGACGGATCACTCGACCAGCGTGCGGGCGGGCTGGAGGTTCTGCGCCTCCACGTAGTCCTCGTCGTCGCCGCTGTAGCGGTGGCACGGACCCTGGAAGCTCATCGACCACGTGCCCGGCGCCTTGGCCGCGAGCTGCTGGGAGAAGTCGAGCTCGACCCCGCGGCGTACGACGCTGACGTGGCCGTCGGCCTGCGTCTCGTCGTCGAAGCCCCCACCGACGAGCGCCTCGCGGACGGCCTCGAGCTGGGCCGCACCGTCGCCTTCTGGAGCGGTGAGCGTCCCGCCACCCTGGAAGCGGTGCCCGACGCCGCCGGGGCAGCTGTTCCACTTGCCGTCGACCACGGCGGTGGTGGCGCCCAGCGCGTCGCGGGCCAGCGGCACCGCCTCGTCGACGGTGTCGACGACCTCCTGCTCGCGGGTCTTCGCGGGCACCTCGTCGCCCCCGAGGCTGCAGGCCGAGGTGGCGCCGAGGAGCGCCGCGAGCGTGAGCAGGGTGAGTGCGGTGCGCATGGCACCCAACCTAGTTGTCACGGCCACCGCGGAGGCCACACGCTCTCCCACGCGTCGTCCCAGGCGTCCTGCGCGCCCTCGACCGCGTCGTCGACACCGTCGCGCACGCCCTCATAGGTGTCGACGACACCGTCGCGCACGCCCTCGTAGGTCTGCACCACCCCGTCACGCACGTCCTCGTAGGTCTCGACGACCGGCTCGACCACGTGGTGCTGCACCTCCTCGCCCGCCCAGTCGTAGAGGTAGTCGTGCGCGTCCTGGGTGCGGCCGCCGGTGTCGACGACGTCGTCGGAGTTGCCCGAGACGATGTCGGCCATGTTGGCGAGCGCGGGGTTGCCGTCGTCGAAGTAGTTGACGTGGTTCTGCATGAAGCCGGTGCTGACGAGCCCACCCGGCCCGTGGAACTCCTGGCCGTTGTCGACGCCGAAGACGTGGGCGCCGAAGTCGCTCTGCGCCGGGTCCTGGCCGAGGCCGAGACTGTCGTCCCACGAACCCGGGAGGAGGCCGTCCTCGCCGCCCAGCCACGAGACGGGGTCGTTGTCGGCGGCACCGACGAACACCTGGCCGGGCGGCATGTTGAGGTCGGAGGCGTGGTGGGCTCCCTCGCTGGCGCCCGGGCTGCCGATCAGGACCAGCGAGTCGGCGTCCATGCCGCCGACCGCAGCGTAGGACGACGTGGTGGATCCGTAGCTGTGGCCGATGACCGTCAGGTGCGGCTGGTCGCCCTCGGAGTGGGTGCTGTTGAGGCCGTCGACGAACTGCGAGAGCGCAAGTCCGCCGGCCTGCGCGTTGGCCTCGGTCACGGTGTGGCCCACGTCGCCGGCGGAGTCGCCGAGGTCCCACGGCCACATCGACTCGGGGTTGAAGTTGGGCGAGTCGTAGCCGATCCAGGCGATGGTCGACACGGAGCCCGGCCGGGGCGGGTCCTCGGCCAGCATGCTGTTGAGCGTCTCCTCGTAGAGGTTGAGCGCCTGCGCACCGTTCTCGTCGATCTGGGTGCCGTCCTGCATGATGCCGGGCACGTAGACCGCGGTGTGGTCGGCCGTGTCGGGGTCGCCGTAGGCCACCGCCGCGATGCCGTCGCCGCCGAAGGCGTGGGGCTGGTAGGCCATCACGAAGGCGTCGACGCCCAGGGCGGCGTACTGCGCCGAGGAGGCGTTGGCGACGGCCAGCTCGATCGACTGGGCGTTCTCCAGCCAGCGCTGCTCGGACGCGCTGAGGTCCTGTCCGGACGCCTGGAGGCCGAGGAGGTACTCGATGTCGCGCTGGACGGCGGAGGTGTTGGCCTCGTCGCGGTCGCCGGTCGGGACTCCGTTGGTGTTGCCGACCAGGTCGGGGTCGCTGATCATCAGGGCGTTGCGCTCGGCCTGGGACAGCCCGTTCCACCAGGCGTTGACCGCGTCGGTGTCGGTGCCGAGGCGGCGCAGCTCGGAGGCCAGGGCCCCGGTGTCGACGCGGGCGGGGTCGGCCGCGGCGGTGACGCCCTCCGCGAGCTCGTCGACGGCCGCGAGCGCGCGGACCGCCGCCTGCTCGTCGGCGTCGACCCGGTCGCGCCACGCGACGAGGTCCTGGTGGTAGGAGGTGAAGCGCTGCCGCAGCGCGGACGCCTCGGCCTGCAGGGCCTCGACCTGGTCCGCGGTGGCACCCTCGATGCGGGCGAGCAGTGCCTCCCGGTCGTCGTTGAGCCGTTGCCGGCGCTCCATCAGCTCGTCGTGCTCGGTGCGGCGCTGCCGCATCGCGGTCAGGAACGTGTCGATGGCCAGGGCGCCGCGCTCGAGGGCGGCGTGCACGACGTCGGTGTCGCCGGCGAACCGCGTGACCGCGTGGTCGGCGGCATCCGCGGCGTCACCCGCGAAGTCGTCGGGAGCACCGTTGGCCCGCGCCCAGTCAGCGACGTCGCTCACGGCGGTCGCAGCGGCGCGTACGTCGGTGAGCACCGCGCCCGACGACTCCTGAACCTCCAGCTCGGGCTCGCGCGGCAGCCAGGCCGGGACGGCGATCGTCGTCACGGGCCCACCGCCTCGACGGGCTGGGTGTCGCGGTCCTCCCACAGGAGGAGGCCCTGGGTGGCCTGGACGCTCTCCTGGTCGGTGAGCAGCAGGTCGTACATCGTCTGGGCGAGCGCGTCAGCGTGGCCGGACGCCCGGTCGCGGAGCGCGAGGACGCGCTGCTCCCACGTCGTGAGGAACGCGTCCGCCGCGCCCTGCACGGCCGGCCCGAGGAGCGCGGGGTCGGCCTGAGCGAGGTTCTTGCGCGGGCCGTCGAGGCCCTCGGACTGCTCCTCCCAGGCGGTGCGGGCCCGGGCGAGGGTCGCGGTCCACATCTGCAGCGTCATCACGCGACCTCCTGCACGGCGCGCACCTTGGCGGTCCGCAGGTCCAGGACCACCGAGTCGGGCCGGACGGTGGCGGCGCCCTCGAGCCCGCCGCGGCGGCGCGCGACGAGGCGGGGACGGTCGCCGGGCACGGGTCGTGCCTGCCAGCCGAGGCCGACCAGCGCGTGGCCGGTGGCGCGGAGGAGCGCGATGTTGCCACCGGTGGCGAGCGGGCCGACCACGGCGGTGCAGGAGTACCAGCTCTGCCCCCACTCGTCGGTGTGCCACCGCGCCTCGCGCACGACGGGTGCCGCCTCCGGGTCGGGGACGACCCGGGCGAGCAGGTCGTCGAGCGAGCGGTCGAGGGCGGCCGCCAGCCCGTCACGCTCGGCCGCGGTCAGCTCGGGTGCGACGGGGGCCGGCGCCTGCTGCGGCAGGACGACCACGTCGACCTCCGGGTGGCGCTCACGCAGGACACGGAGCATCGGGTCGGCCATCGCGGGGTCGGAGGAGGCCGGGTCGGTGGGCCGGTCGGGAGGGAACGCGTCTGTCGGAGGAGGCGTCATGACCTCCTTCCTTCCGCTGCGAGGGCCTCCTCAAACCCGGGAGGCCGCTCCTGTGGAAGGAGGTCGACGCAGGACGGGCGCAGGGTCAGCGCGGCGACACCCTCAGCACCCGGTCGCCGGTGCCGTTGTCGGTGGTGAGGAGGAGGTCGCCGTCGCGCGTGGACGTGACCGAGCGCAGCCGGCCCAGGCGGGCCAACCGCGCGGGCCGGACCACGGAGACGAGCTCGCCGGTGGCGTCGAACCGCATGAAGAGCACCTCCGAGCCCTTGAGCGCGGCCACCGCGAGCGTGCCCTCGAGCGGGCCCCACTGGGCGCCGCGGACCCAGGCCGCGCCGGACGTCGCGATGGTCGGGTCACCGGAGGACCAGGCCGCCTCCTGCTGCACACCGGGCAGCGACTGGTCGGTCATCGGGACGGACTCGTCGTAGCCCGGTCCCGGGTTCCAGCCGTAGTCGCCGCCGGCGACGAGCAGGTTGACCTCGTCGTCGCGGTAGCTGCCGTGCTCGACCGACCACAGCGAGCCGTCGTCGCGCTGCGCGAGCCCCTGCACGTTGCGGTGGCCGTAGGTCCACACGAAGCGGCGGGGCGACACGGCCGAGGCGAAGGGGTTGTCGGCCATCGGCGCACCCGTACGACGGTGCACGCGCAGCACCTTGCCGCCCAGCGAGTCCAGGTCGCGCGGGTTCGTGCTCACGGCGGCGTCGCCGGTGCCGACGAGGAGGCCGTCGCCCTCGCGCTCGAGCAGGAGACGGCAGCCGCCGTGGCGGCCGCTGCTCGCCGGGAGGCCGGCGAGCACGACCCGGCGCTGCGACAGCCGGCGCCAGGCCGCGTCGGCTCGCCAGCGCGTCACCCGGACCTCGTTGCGTCCGCCGGACCTCGCGCCGTGGCAGGCCCAGACGGTCCGGGAGCCGGCGTCGACGGCCAGCGACAGCAGCCCCGTCTCCCCGGAGACCCACACGAGGCGCGAGAGGTCAGCCAGGGTGCGCCGCTGGCCGTCGCGTACGACGCTGATCCGGGCGCGGTCGCGCTCGGAGACGAGCACCCGCCCGCCGGTCGCCTGCTGGACGTCCCAGGGGTGCTCGAGACCGCGGGCGACGGTGCGCACGCGGAGCCGAGGTGCCCGGGCGAGCGGACGGTCCGGTGCCGCCTGCACGGCCGTGGGCCGGGTCGGACCCGGGTCGGCGCCCGAGGGCGGCGGGCCGGTGAGCAGGCCGACGGCGAGGGCGGCGACGGACACGGACAGCGAGGTGGTGCGAAGAGGGGTGCGCACGTCCGGGACGCTACTGGGGCCCGCGCCCGATGGGAATGATCGGAGGGGTGGACGGGACTACCCGGACACTGGTCGGGCGAGCTGCACGCCCACCCGGGTCGTGGCGTAGCCGAGGCGGGTGTTGAGGGCGCGCATCGCGGCGTTGCCGTCCTGGGTCCAGGTGTAGACCTCGTCGATCCCGTGCTCGGCCGCCCACGCCAGGGCCCGCAGCTTGAGGTGGACCGCCAGGCCGCGCCCTCGCCAGTCCCGGCGCACGGCCGTGAGCCCGTTCTCGGCCCGGGTCGGCTGGTCGGGGTCGCGGCCCAGGCCCGCGCAGCCCACGACCTCCCCGTCGTCGAGCGCGAGGAACATCGGGTCGGCCAGCCAGTCGCGTGCCCAGCGCTCCGGGCTGACGTCGAGGGGTGTGTCCACGGCGAAGTCGGACAGCGCCTCGAGTCCGAACCGCTCGTACGACGCCTCCCACAGCCCGGGTCGCTCCTGCGCCGTCACCACCTCGACGCCGTCCGGGGCGGGAGCCTGCAGGACGGGCCCGGCGATGCGGTAGGTCTGCTCGACCTCACGGTTGACCTCCTCGAACCCGAAGCGGTGCGCGAAGGCGAGCGCACCGTCGTCATCGGCCCCGGCGCGGAGCACGGGCAGGCCCAGGTCGGCGACGTGCTGGGTGAGCCGCTCGAGCAGCGCCGTACCGATGCCTTGACGGCGATGGGCCTCGAGCACGCGCGGGATCACCGAGCCACCGCCGGCGAGGTCCGAGCGCTGCGCGAGGCCGTGGCCGACCACCACACCGTCGACCCGGGCGAGGAGCAGGAGCCGGTCCGGGGTGTCGCCCTCCCGCAGCTCGGCGAGGGACTGCGTGCGCTCGTAGGGCAGGACCGCGATGCGGACCTGTCGCCACGCCTCGTGGTCGGCGTCGCTGACGCAGCGGGTGATCTCGAGCTCGGGCATCCCTGCACGGTAGGCGCGCGCCCCGCGGCCCGTCGCGAGGTTTTCCGCGACCCGGGTCGCCGGACCGCCGTGTCCGCGCCGTTCCCTAGAGTGAGGACGTGGACTTCTACTCCGCCTACGCGCAGGGCTTCGCCCGCATCGCCGCCGTGACCCTGCCGGTGCACCTCGCCAATCCCGCCGCCAACGCCGCCGCCGTCATCGAGCAGGCCCGCGCCTGCCACGACGACCACGTCGCCGTCGCGGTGTTCCCCGAGCTGTGCCTGACCGGCTACTCCGTCGACGACCTCTTCCTCCAGGACACGCTGCTCGAGGCGGTGCAGGAGGCGATTGCCGAGATCGTGGAGGCCAGTGCCGACCTGATGACCGCCCTCGTCGTCGGTGCGCCGCTCGTGCAGGGCAACCGCGTCTACAACTGCGCGGTGGTCGTGCACCGCGGGTCCGTCCTGGGCGTCGCCCCGAAGTCCTACCTCCCCAACTACCGCGAGTTCTACGAGCGCCGCTGGTTCGCCCCCGGCGACGACCGCGAGCTCGAGTGGATCACCGTCGCCGGCCAGGACGTGCGCTTCGGCCCGGACCTGATCTTCCGGTGCCTCGACGTGCCGGGCCTCGACCTGCACGTCGAGGTCTGCGAGGACCTGTGGGTGCCCGTGCCGCCCAGCGCCGAGGCCGCGCTCGCCGGCGCGACGGTGCTGGTCAACCTGAGCGGGTCGCCGATCACGGTCGCCCGCGCCGAGGACCGTCGGCTGCTGGTGCGCAGTGCCAGCTCGCGGTGCGCGGCGGCGTACGTCTATGCCGCGGCGGGCCAGGGCGAGTCCACCACCGACCTCAGCTGGGACGGCCAGACGATGGTCTACGAGTGCGGCTCGCTGCTCGGCGAGAGCGAACGCTTCCCCGACGGGCCGCGCCGCACCGTGGTCGACGTCGACCTCGACCTCGTGCGCCAGGAGCGGCTGCGGCAGGTCACGTTCGACGACAACCGGCGCACGCACGCCGAGCGCGTCCAGCGCTTCCGCGACGTCGAGTGGGAGCTCGACCCGCCGGCCGGCGACATCGGGCTGCTGCGCAAGGTGGACCGCTATCCCTTCGTCCCCGACGACCCCGAGCGCCTCGCGCTCGACTGCTACGAGGCCTACAACATCCAGGTGTCCGGCCTCGAGCAGCGGCTGAGCTCCATCGGCTCGCCCCAGGCCGTCATCGGCGTCAGCGGCGGCCTCGACTCCACCCACGCGCTGATCGTGGCGTGCAAGGCGATGGACCGGCTCGGACGCCCGCGCAGCGACGTGCTCGCGTTCACCATGCCGGGCTTCGCGACCGGGTCGACCACCAAGGCGTACGCCACCCGGCTCTCCGAGGCGCTCGGCGTGACCTTCGAGGAGATCGACATCCGCCCGGCGGCCGAGCAGATGCTGGCCGACCTCGGCCACGCGTACTCCCGCGGCGAGAAGCTCTACGACGTCACCTTCGAGAACGTGCAGGCCGGGCTCCGCTACGACTACCTCTTCCGCCTGGCCAACCAGCGCGGCGGCATCGTCGTCGGCACCGGTGACCTCTCCGAGCTCGCCCTCGGCTGGTGCACGTACGGCGTGGGCGACCAGATGTCGCACTACACGGTCAACGCGGGGGTCCCCAAGACCCTGGTGCAGCACCTGATCCGCTGGGTGATCAGCCACGGGGAGTTCGGCGCCGAGACCAACGAGGTGCTGCGCGAGATCCTGGCGCAGGAGATCACGCCCGAGCTCATCCCGATCGAGGAGGGCAAGAAGCCGCAGGCGACCGAGGACTCGGTCGGCCCCTACAACCTGCAGGACTTCACGCTCGCGCTCGTCGTGCGCCACGGCTTCCGCCCCCGCAAGATCGCCTTCCTCGCCTGGCACGCGTGGAAGGACATCGACGCGGGGGAGTGGCCGCCCGGCTTCCCGGCCGACGCGCGGGTCGCCTACCAGCTCGAGGACATCCGCAGCTGGCTCGAGGTCTTCGTCAAGCGCTTCTTCGCCAACCAGTTCAAGCGGTCGGCGCTGCCCAACGGCCCGAAGGTCAGCCCGAGCGGCACGATGAGCCCGCGCGGCGACTGGCGGATGCCCAGCGACGCCAAGGGCACCGCGTGGCTGGCCGAGATCGAGCGGGACGTGCCGGTCGCCTGACGCAGCGGTGCGGGAGTCACCTTCTCGCCGCCCGAAAGGTGGCTCACCCACCGCTCGGAGGTCGTACGCCGCACCGGCGGTGAGTGACGCAGTTTTCTTGCACGCAGAACCTGCCTCACTCACCGCTCCGGAGGTCGTGCGCCGCACCGCCGGTGAGTGACGCAGCTTTCTTGCCCGCAGAACCTGCCTCACTCACCGCTCGGAGGTCGTACGCCGCACCGGCGGTGAGTGACGCTGCTTTCCTGCCCGCAGAACCTGCCTCACCCACCGCTCCAGCAGCCTTTGCGTGCCCTTAGCACCGGGCTGGAGCGGGGTTAGCCGCTCCTGCACGAGCCTTCCTGTCATGACGCCGAGCGGCGTCGGACGAGGAGGAGGAATCGTGCAGAAGAAGGCAGTCATCGGCGGTGCGGCCGCAGCAGCGGTCGTGGTCGGTCTCGGAGCCTGGTGGGCGGTCGACAGCCAGGTCGAGGCCCAGACGTCGGAGCGCGGCACGTGCGGCGGCGCCACCTGGGAGCTCAGCGCCGAGGCCGAGGACGACGGCACCGAGGTGAGCGCCGAGCTGCAGTCCGCCGGCCCCGGCGAGGAGTGGGACATCGAGCTGTCCCGCGACGACGCGTCGCTGCTGGCCGGCTCCCGCACCACGGACGAGGACGGCGAGATCGACGTCGACGCCTACAGCTCGGGCACCCCCGGCGACGCCACCTGGACCGTCACCTTCACCCCCGCCGAGGGCGAGGCCTGCACGGCCACCCTCGGCGCCTGAGCTGCCTGAGCACTGACCCCAGCTCCACCCACCCCAGATCCACCCCACCCGAGGAGAACAGCCATGAACAAGACCCTGATCGCCGGCGCCGCCCTGGCCGCCACCGCAGCAGCAGGCACCACCGTCCTGGTCGCCGCCCCCGCCAGCGCCGACGTGGAGCGCCGCGGCACCTGCGCCGGCGCGACGTTCGAGCTCAACGTCGACCGCGAGCGCGGTGGCTTCGAGGTCGACGCCGACATCGACCGCGCCCGTGCGGGCAGCGAGTGGCGGGTGGCGATCCGCCACGACGGCAAGGTCGCGACGTCCCGGGTGCTGACGGCGGACGACGAGGGCGAGCTCGACCTCGACCTCGACACCTTCCGTCGCAACACCGCGGGCTCGGACACGTTCACGCTGTCGGTCACCCCGACCGGTGGCTCGACGTGCTCGGTCAAGGTCACCCTCCGCTGAGCCGCCCCGACGGGCCGGAGCCTGGGTCAGGCCGTCCGCAACGTGACGGCGACCCGGGCTCCGCCCATGTCGGAGGCACCGGCGCCGAGGGCGCCACCCGAGTCCTCGGCGGTGCGGGCGGCGATCGAGAGCCCCAGGCCGGTCGAGCCCGCGCCGCTCTCCCCGCGCCCGGTGACGTCGAGCCCGGCGGGCAGGCCGGGGCCGGCATCGTCCACGACCAGCTCGAGCCCGTCGTCCGACGCGGCCAGCGTGATGCGTACGGCGGCGTCGTCGGGCGTGTGGGAGAAGACGTTGTCGAGCAGCACGTCGACCAGCGCCTCCAGGTCGGCGCGGCTGGCCCGCAGCAGCGGTCCCGAGGTGGCGAGGTCGGTCGTCCAGGGACGGCCCTGGTCCTCGGCCAGCGGTTCCCAGTGGCGTACGCGCTCGGTGACCACCGCGACCGCGTCGGTGCGCGGGTCGAGCCCCTCGCGCTCGGAGCGCCGGGCCTCGCGGACGATCTCGTCGACGGTGGCCTGGAGCGAGTCGAGGTCCGACCCGAGGCGCTCGCGCAGGTCGTCGTCGGCGACCGTCTCCACCCGCAGCCGCAGCGCCGTCACCGGGGTGCGGAGCCGGTGGGAGAGGTCTGCCACGTTCTCCCGCTCACGGGCCAGGAGCAGCTGGATCCGGCCGACCAGCCGGTCGACCGCGCCCGCGAGCTCGCGCACCTCGGCCGGGCCCTCGACCGAGGCGAGCGGCTGGACGGCGCCCGAGCGGCCCAGCGTCTGGGTGTGGTCGGCGAGGCGGCGGATGGGCTGCACGAACGACCGACCGAGCCGGTCCACGACGACCAGGGAGCCGGCGAGCAGCGTCAGGCCGAGGACCGCCAGGAGGCCCCATGCGAGGCCGACGACGGACGTGAGGCCGGGCTCGGCGACGACCACCCGGATGACCGGGGTCAGCGAGGGGAGGGCCGAGTTGCCGCCGCGCGACACCGGCACGAGGATCTGCGAGCCGCCGGCGACGTCGTCCACCCGGGCGCGGCCGGTGTTGCGGGCGTCGAGGACCTTGTCGTCCTCGGACGGGTCCGGGCCGATGCCCACGCCGTCGGGGTAGAGCACCGTGACCTGGCGGTCCTCGTCGTCGCGGTTGAGCTTGTCGACGTACTGCCCGACGATGCCCTCGTCCTGGCCCGACACGACCGTCTCGACCGCCTGCACCTCCAGCGCGGCCCGCGCGAGCCGGTCCTCGAGGGCATAGCTGCGGACCAGGATCGCCATCGGCACGAGCATGGCGAGCAGCACCATCGAGATCGCCGCGGCGGCGGTGACGAGGAGGCTGCGGCGCACCTCAGCCGTCCTCGTCGGGGGCGGCGAGGCGTACGCCGACCCCGCGCACCGTGGTCAGGTAGCGCGGTGCCGCCGCCGTCTCGCCGAGCTTGCGGCGCAGCCACGACAGGTGGACGTCGACGGTCTTGTCGGACCCGCCCCACGGCTGGCGCCACACCTCGACGAGGAGGTCGCGCTTGGTCACCACCTCGCCGGGGCGCTCCGCCAGGTGGGCGAGCAGGTCGAACTCGCGCGGGGTGAGGTCGACCTCCTGTCCGTCGAGGTGGACGCGCCGCCCGGCGAGGTCGACGGACAGGCCGCCGACGGTGATGCTCGTCGGTCGCCGGCGTCCGGACTCCACGCGCCGCAGGACGGCTCGGATGCGGGCGTCGAGCTGCGCGCTGGTGAACGGCTTGACGACGTAGTCGTCGGCGCCCGCGTCCAGCGCGCCCACGAGCGACGGGTCGTCGGCCCTGGCGCTGGCGATGATGACCGGCACGGCGCTGACGGCCCTGAGCATGGACAGGACCTGGGTGCCGTCGACGTCGGGCAACCCGAGGTCGAGCACCACCAGGTCGGGGCTGCTGTCGACCGCGAGCTGGAGGCCCGTCATGCCGGTGGGCGCGGAGGTCACGGTGTGGCCGCAGTCGCGCAGGCCCCGCACCAGCAACGGCCGGATCCGGTCGTCGTCCTCGATGATCAGCACCTCCGCCACGCCGCGACCGTACCGCCCGACCGGGTCCGCGCCACCCCTCCGGCACGGGCCTTAGCGCTCCCTTAACCGGCGCCTCACCTCGCGCTGACCTCGCAGCGGGCACGATGGACCGGTGAGACGTCGGATGCTGCTCGTGGGCCTGTGGGCCGTCACGACCACCGTCGCCGTGCTCGTCGGCGTCCTCGCGGTGTCGACCGTCGGCGCGACCATCCGCGACCGCGGGCCGGTGGGCGACGAGGTGATGCGCGACGACTCCGTCGCGCCGCCGTCCTCGCCGCCCGCGGGGGCGCCGCGGGTCCGCGACGAGATCGCCGGTGAGTGGGGCGCCTTCGTCGTCGAGTGCCGCGACACCTGGGCGTACGGCGTCGGCGTCCGTCCCGACGAGGCGGCCGGGTGGGACGTCGTCAGCTGGGAGAAGGGCCCGGACGACGACGTGGACGCGGTCTTCAGCGACGGTAGCCGGTCGGTGGACCTCGAGGTGTTCTGCAACCGGGGTCGGCCCACGCTCGCCGAGCTCGAGCGCAACACCCTCGGCGCCGACGACTGAGCCGTACACGAAAATCAGGTGCAACCTCGCCGCGCGGTGTGGCGTCCTGAGGGGGACACCATCCCGAACGGAAGCAGAGAGATGACCATCCGCACCACCCTGATCGGCACGGCCCTCACGGCCGTCGCCCTCCTCGCCACCACCCTGCCGACCGCCGCGACCGCAGGCCCCGCCGAGTCCGCCCGGTCGGACCAGCGGGCCGCCGCGGCGCGCACCCAGCTGACCTTCACCGTCGACGACTGCGAGGGCTGCGAGATCCAGCTCAGCAACGCCCGCAGCACCCTCGACGCCGACGTCGTGCACGTCTGGAGCTCACGGACGCGCACGGTCCGCGACGGGTCCGTCACCTTCGACATCCCCACCAAGCGCACCTGGGGGATGTCGGTGGCGGTGAAGGCGCCGTGGGAGGGCTTCACCGGCTATCGCACCACCGTGGCCTTCCGCTACGACGGCGAGCGCGTCGGCGACGCCGTCACCCTCGAGGAGGCGGTGAAGAAGCGTCGGGCGTCCGCGTGCTGGGAGGGCGTACGCCGTCCTGACGTGACGGTCCCGCTCGTCGTCGAGGAGGTCGAGGTGGACGGCGCGCGGAAGCGCGTCCCGGGCAGCATCGCGTTCGTGCCCACCACCGAGAGCTGGATCGGCGAGATGCGCGAGGTCGTCGACGGCGTGCTCGGCTCGCAGGACGTCAACATCTGCCGGTGACCGACGGTCGTACGACTCCCGCCGGCGCTGCTCCACCACGGTATGCGGGCCGATGGGCACCTCCCTGGGTCGACTGACCGAGGGACGTGCCCATCCGGCGCCATCCCGTGATGGACGCTCACCGGGCAGGGCGTCACTCGATGCGGATCCCCACACCGGGCCCGACGTCGGCGCCGGTGAGGTAGAAGACCGTCAGGACCGCCACCCAGGAGATCCAGAACGGCACCACGAACGGGATCATCCGGGAGATGACGGTGCCGAGCCCCGCCTCGGGCTCGTAGCGCTTGAGCATCACCAGGAAGATCCAGATGTAGGGGTTCATCGGCGTGATGACCTGCGTGGCGGAGTCGCCCACCCGGAACGCCGCCTGCACGAAGCCCGGCTCGTAGCCGAGGAGCGCGAAGAGGGGCACGAACACGGCCCCCATCAGCGTCCACATCGACGAGCCGCTGACGATGAACAGGTTGAGCACCGAGGCCAGCAGGATGAAGCCGATGATCGCGGGGTAGCCCGTGAGGCCGATCGACTCCAGCCCGTTGGCGCCGGTGACGGCGAGCGCGGAGCCGACGTTGCTCCAGTTGAAGAGGGCGATGAACTGGCCGAGCATGAAGGCCAGGACGATGAACGCCGCCATGTCCTTGATGCCGAGGGCCATCACCTTCGGCACGTCGGCGGCACGGCGCAGCGAGCCGCTCACGAAGCCGTACGCCAGGGCCGGTCCCAGGAACAGCACGAACACGACGAAGACGGTCGAGTCGAGCAGCGGTGACTCCGGCAGGAAGTTGCCGTCCTCGTTGCGCCACGGCGAGCCCCCCGGCAGGACCGCGGCCAGGATCAGGGCCGACAACGCGAGGAAGACCAGTCCGGCGATGCGCAGGCCGCGCCGCTCGGCGGGCTCGAGGTCGGGGGAGAGATCGGTGGGCGCGGCCCGCAGGGCCGGGGCCACGTCCTCGTCCTCCGCAGTGCCCGGCTCGAGGGTCGCCTCGTCCTCGGCCGCCACCATGTCGGTGGGGGCGCCCTCGCGCACCAGCCGGGGCTCGACGAGCCGGTCGATCACGATGCCGGCGACCAGTGCGAGCACGAGCGCGGAGACGATGTTGAAGTAGAGGTTGGAGACCGGGGTGACCGTCGCGCCCGCGTCCGGCAGGCCTTCCGTCACCGCGTTGGTGATGCCGGCGAAGAGGGCGTCGAGGCTGGTCACCACGACCGAGGTGGAGTAGCCGGCGCCGACCGCGGCGAAGCCGCCCACCAGGCCGGCGAGCGGGTGCCGGCCGGCGGCCTTGAAGACCATCGCGGCCAGGGGCGGCACGACGATGAAGGCGGCGTCGGCCATCACCGACGCGCTCACCCCGACGAACCCGACGGCGTAGGGCAGCAGCCACCGCGGCGCGGACCCGAGGCTCGCGCGGATCGCGGCCGACAGCAGGCCCGAGCGCTCGGCCACCGTGACCGCCAGCAGGATCGTCACGACGGTGACGAGCGGCGGGAAGCCGATGAAGTTGGCACCGAGGTTGACCGTGAGCCAGGCCAGCCCCTCACCGGTGAAGAGCCCGCGCACCGCGGTCTCCTCGTCGGTGCCCGGGATGGTCACCGCGGTGCCCGCGAGCTGCAGGACGGTCGAGATGACCCCCACCACCAGGAAGAGGCCGAGGAACAGCAGGAACGGGTCCGGCAGCCGGTTGCCGACCCGCTCGACGGCGGCGAGGGCCCGGTCCGTGCGCGACATCGTCGTGGTGGTCATCGCTCACCCCCTGCGGGTGCGGCCGAGGTGGGGCCGAAGTAGGACGGGACGTCGACCGGCCCGCCGGCCGCCTCGAAGTCGTCCGCGGCGGTGCGGCGCAGCTCGGGGTCGCTCAGCCAGTCGGCGCTGACGGCGGCGAGCGCCCACGCCGAGTCGAGCACCACCTGGTCGGCCTCGGCGCTGACCGCGGCCTCGGCGAACTCGCGGGTGTGCAGCGACAGGTCCGCGTCGGTGATCCGGACCATCGCGTGCACACCGGGCATGCGGTAGGAGACGTTGCCGAAGTCGGTGGACCCGGCGAACATCCGCGGCACCACCTCCGGCGGCAGGACCGTACGTCCCCGCTCGCCGTAGCGGGTCGTCCACGCGGCGGCCAGGGGGCCGTTGCCGCGCACGGGCAGGTAGGCCGGCGCCTCGTCCCATGCCAGCGTGACGCCGCAGCCGGTCATCAGCGCCGCGCCGCGGGCGATGTCGGCGAGGCGGTCGCTGAGCACGGCCAGGCCCTCCGGGTGCTCGCTGCGGAGGTAGAAGAGCATCTCGGCGTGCTCGGGGATGACGTTGGGCCGCTCGCCGCCCGCGGTCACCACGCCGTGCACCCGGTCGGTGGGCGGCATCTGCTGGCGGTGCAGCCCGACGCCGGTGTACATCAGGTTCACCGCGTCGAGCGCGTTGCGGCCCATGAAGGGCTGGGCGGAGGCGTGGGACGTGACGCCGGTGAAGGTGGCCCGCAGCTGGCGGCGGCCCAGGAAGAGCGGGTCGGCGATGTCGTAGGTGAAGGGGTGCACCATCAGCGCCGCGTCGACACCGTCGAAGGCGCCGTGGCCGGCCATGATCTCCTTGCCGCCGCCGCCCTCCTCGGCGGGCGTGCCGAGCCAGACGACGCGCCCCGGCAGCCGGTCGCCGACCGCGGCGAGGGCCAGGAACGCGCCCAGCCCGGCGGTGGCGATGACGTTGTGCCCGCACCCGTGGCCGATGCCCGGCAGCGCGTCGTACTCCGACAGCACAGCGATCGTCGGCCCTCCGGGGTCGCCGGTCTCCGCCCGGAGCGCGGTCGGCAGCCCGTGCGCCTCGCGCACCACCTCGATGCCGCGGCCCTCGACGAGGTCGGCCAGCGCGGCGGCCGAGCGGTGCTCCTCGAACGACACCTCGGGGTGCTCGGAGAGGTCGTGGCTGGCCGCCAGCAGCACCGGTCCCAGGTCGTCGACGGCGTCGCGGAGCGCCGCGAGCAGGTCGGGGTCGGCGCCAGCGGTGGTGGCCCCCGGGGCGTGGGCCGATCGGGCGCGGCGCCGGGTCTCCTCGGCGAGGTGGGCGACGAGGAAGTCGTCGGGGACCGTCGGCGTGGAGAGGTCGCGGCGAGTGGCGCCGGAGTGGGGGTCGGACTGGTCCTGGGGGTGGCTCATCGAGCAGCGTCCCTTTCCCGTGGTGAGCGGGCCCGAGTCGGGCGGCTGGTCTCGCGACGCTAGCACCGACCGCTCCTCGGCCTGCCGCGCGTGGGGCACCGGCCGTCCCCCTAGGCTGCAGCCATGGGCAAGCAAGAGGACTTCGTACTCCGCGCGCTCGAGGAGCGTGACGTCCGGTTCGTCCGGCTGTGGTTCACCGACGTGCTCGGCTTCCTCAAGAGCGTGAGCGTGGCGCCGGCCGAGCTCGAGAACGCCTTCGAGGAGGGCATCGGGTTCGACGGCTCGGCCATCGAGGGCTTCGCCCGCGTCTACGAGTCCGACATGCTCGCGCACCCCGACGCCTCGACGTTCCAGATCCTGCCCTGGCGCACGGGGGACGACGGCGGCCCGGCGACGGCCCGGATGTTCTGCGACATCGTGATGCCCGACGGCAGCCCGTCGTACGCCGACCCGCGCCACGTCCTCAAGCGCACGCTGGGCCGGGCGGCCGACCAGGGGTTCACGTTCTACACGCACCCCGAGATCGAGTTCTACCTGTTCAAGAACGCGCCCGGGAAGGGCGACGAGCCCGAGCCGGTCGACCGCAGCGGCTTCTTCGACCACACCGCCCAGTCGCGGGGCGCGGACTTCCGCCGCGAGGCGATCACGATGCTCGAGGCGATGGGCATCTCGGTGGAGTTCAGCCACCACGAGGGCGGACCCGGCCAGCAGGAGATCGACCTGCGCTACGCCGACGCGCTGACGACCGCCGACAACATCATGACCTTCCGCACCGTGATCCGTGAGGTCGCGCTGGGCCAGGACATCTGGGCCTCCTTCATGCCCAAGCCGTTCACCACGCACCCCGGGTCGGGCATGCACACGCACGTGTCGCTCTTCGAGGGCGACCGCAACGCCTTCTTCGAGGCCGGTGCGCAGTACCAGCTGTCGAAGACGGGCCGGCAGTTCATCGCCGGGATCCTGCGCCACGCGAGCGAGATCAGCGTGGTCACCAACCAGTGGGTGAACTCCTACAAGCGCCTGCTCGGCGGCGGCGAGGCCCCCTCGTCGATCTGCTGGGGCCACAACAACCGCTCGGCGATGATCCGCGTGCCGATGTACAAGCCCAACAAGGGCCAGTCGACGCGCATCGAGCTGCGCACGGTCGACCCTGCGTGCAACCCCTACCTCGCCTTCGCGGTCGTCCTGGCGGCCGGCATGCGGGGGATCGAGGAGGGCTACGAGCTGCCGCGCGAGGCCGAGGACGACGTGTGGTCGCTGACCGAGCGCGAGCGCAAGGCGCTCGGCATCGCACCGCTGCCCAAGAGCCTGTCGGACGCCATCGACGTGGCCGAGAGCTCCGAGCTGCTCGCGGAGACGCTCGGCGAGCACGTCTTCGACTACTTCCTGCGCAACAAGCGCGCCGAGTGGGAGGAGTACCGCACACAGGTCTCCGCCTACGAGCGCGACCGGATGCTCCCGGTCCTCTGAGCCCCGGTGCGGAGCAGAGCGGCGGGTCGGGTGGCGTGTCGGGTGGTGGACCGGTGGTGAGCTCGCCCGGGACGTACGTCCGCCTCGGCTTCGTCGACGGCGCCGCCGCCGCGCGGGGCATCGAGCGCCTCGGCGCCGCCGGCAAGCCGCTCACCGACAAGCTCGCGGCGACCGCGGACCCGGACGCCGCGCTCGACGGGCTGCTCCGGCTCGCCGACGCGCTGGACGAGGCCGACGAGGGCGCGGGCGCCGCGATGCTCGCCGAGGTCGCCGACGACGAGGGCACCGCGATGCGGCTGTGCTGCGTCCTGGGCGCCAGCGCCGCCCTGACCCAGCACCTGGTGCGCCACCCGGGGCACTGGCGTGAGCTCACCGATCCGACGCTCGGCACCACCCGCCCGGCGGCGTACGCCGTCCGCGAGGCGATGCTGGCCGCCGTCGGCGCCGACCCGCGGGCCACCGAGCCGGTCGCCGCCCTGCCGGACGCGGAGGCCGTCGACGTCCTGCGGGTGGAGTACCGCCGGGTCCTGCTGCGGCTGGCCTCCCGCGACCTGGCCCACCACGTGGGCATCGACGACGCGGCGGCCGAGATCTCCGACCTGGCCGCGGCGACCCTCGAGGCGGCCCTGGCGGTCGCGCGGGCGCGGGTCGGCGAGACCGCGCACGACGTACGGCTCGCCGTGGTCGCGATGGGCAAGTGCGGGGGCCACGAGCTCAACTACATCTCCGACGTGGACGTGGTCTTCGTCCACGAGCCGGCCGAGCTGGGGACGGGGGAGCGGGCCGACGAGGGCGTCGCGCTGCGGGCCGGGACCCAGCTGGCCTCGCACCTGATGCGGATCTGCTCCGACCACACTCGCGAGGGCACCATCTGGCCGGTGGACGCCAACCTGCGTCCGGAGGGCAGCCAGGGCCCGCTCGTGCGGACCCTCGCGAGCCACCGCGGCTACTACGAGAAGTGGGCCAAGACCTGGGAGTTCCAGGCCCTGCTCAAGGCGCGTCCGGTCGCCGGCGACGTCGCGCTGGGGCAGGCCTACCTCGAGGTCATCGAGCCGTTGGTGTGGCGCGCCGCCGAGCGCGACGGGTTCGTCACCGAGGTGCAGGCGATGCGCCGCCGCGTCGTCGACCACATCCCCGCCCACGAGGCCGAGCGCCAGCTCAAGCTCGGCTCCGGCGGCCTGCGCGACGTCGAGTTCGCCGTGCAGCTGCTGCAGCTCGTCCACGGCCGGGCCGACCCGTCGCTGCGGGAGGGCGCCACCCTCAGCGCGCTGACCCGGCTCACCGAGGGCGGCTACGTCGGCCGTGAGGACGGCGAGAGGCTCCACGAGGCCTACTCCTTCCTCCGCACGCTGGAGCACCGGATCCAGCTGCACCAGCTCCGGCGCACCCACGTGCTGCCCGACGACGAGGCGTCGCTGCGTCGGCTCGGCCGGTCCCTCGGGCTGTTCTCCGAGCCGGCCGTCCAGCTCGACAAGCTGTGGCGCTACCACCGCCGCGAGGTCCGCCGGCTGCACGAGAAGCTGTTCTACCGGCCGCTGCTCGGTGCCGTCGCCAAGCTGCCCGGCACCGAGGCGCGCCTCTCGCTGGAGGCGGCCGGGGCCCGGCTCTCCGCGCTCGGGTACGCCGACCCGCGGGCGGCGCTGCGCCACCTCGAGGCGCTCACCAGCGGGGTGTCCCGCACCTCTGACATCCAGCGGACCCTACTGCCGGTGCTGCTCGAGTGGTTCGCCGACTCGCCCGACCCCGACGCCGGGCTGTTCGGCTTCCGGCGCATCAGCGAGAGCCTCGGCCGCTCGCCGTGGTACCTCACGATGCTTCGCGACGAGGGCGAGGTCGCGCAGCGCCTCGCCCACCTGCTCGGCACGTCGCGCTACGCCACCGACCTGCTGGAGCGCGAGCCGCAGGGCGTGAAGATGCTCGGGGAGTCGCTCGAGCCGCTGAGCGCCGAGGCGGCCCTCACGGAGATGCAGGCTCTCGTCGAGCGCGCCGGGTCCGCGGAGGCGGCGGTCGGCGCCGTGCGGGCCGTACGCCGTCGCGAGCTGCTGCGCATCGCCAGCGGGGAGCTCCTCGCCGGCACCGACGTGGCGGTGGTGGGGCGGGGCCTGAGCCGGCTGACCGACGCGACGCTGCAGGCCACCCTCGACGTCGCGACCGAGTCGGTGCGCCGCCAGCGCGGGCTGGAGGCCGCGCCGACCCGGATCGCGGTCGTGGCGATGGGGCGCTACGGCGGCTTCGAGCTGTCCTACGGCAGCGACGCCGACGTCATGTTCGTGCACGAGCCGGTCGCCGGCGTGGAGGCGCAGGTCGCCACGTCGTTCGCGCAGGCGGTCGTCTCCGAGCTGCGCAGGCTGCTGTCGCTGCCGGCCAGCGACCCGCCGCTGGAGGTCGACGCCGACCTGCGCCCCGAGGGCCGGAACGGGCCGATGGTGCGCACGGTGGAGTCGTACGCCGCCTACTACGCCAAGTGGTCGCACGTGTGGGAGTTCCAGGCCCTGCTGCGGGCGGACCCGGTGGCGGGCGACGAAGGCCTGCGCCGGCGCTTCACCGAGCTCATCGACCCGTTGCGGTTCCCGGCCGAGGGCATCTCGGAGGCCGACGTGGTCGAGGTGCGCCGGATCAAGGCGCGCGTCGACGACGAGCGCCTGCCCCGGGGTGCCGACCGCCAGACGCACCTCAAGCTGGGCCGCGGCGGCCTCGCCGACGTGGAGTGGACGGTGCAGCTGCTCCAGATGCGCCACGCCGGGACGGTCGAGGGGCTGCGGACGCCGCAGACGCTGCCGGCGCTGGCGGCCGCCGCGGAGGCGGGGCTGGTCGCCGGGGAGGACGCCGGGACGCTGGCCGAGGCCTGGCGCCTGGTCAGCCGGGTGCGCAACGCGGTGACGCTGGTGCGGGGCAAGCCGTCGGACCAGCTTCCCCGCGACGCGCGGGAGCGCGCCGCCGTCGCCCGCGTGCTCGGCTACCCGCCCGGCTCCTCCGACGAGATGGTCAACGACTACCTGCGGGCCACGCGGCGTGCCCACGCCGTGGTGGAGCGGATCTTCTGGGAGTGAACCGCTCCGCTTCATCTGGCCGAAGATAAGGTATGTTCTTCACATGGCAGCGATGAACCCTGAGGCTTCAGTGACGGTCATCGGCGACCTCGTGGGCTCGCGTCTGCGCGCCGACCGCGCCGCCGTGCACGCGCGCTTCGAGCGGGCGATCGACGCCCTCAACACCGAGTACGCGCCGCCGGTGCCGCTGCGCATCGGCCTCGGCGACGAGTTCCAGGGGATCTTCGACACCCTCGGTGCCGCGATCGGGGCGACCCTCCGGCTGCGGATGGCGCTGCTGCCCGACGTCGACGTGCGGCAGGGCATCGGCTCGGGACGGGTGCTCGTCCTCTCGGCCGAGCCCCGCGTGGAGGACGGCCCCGGCTGGTGGGCCGCACGCGCCGCGATCGAGACCGTGGAGTCGTACGAGCGCAAGGCCCCGCTGCGCGCGGTGCGGACGGCGTACGTCGCGGCGGACGACGAGCCGGGCCCCTCGCCGGGCCTCGTCAACGCCGCCCTGATGGCACGGGACCAGGTCGTCACCGGCCTGTCGGAGCGGTCGGTGTCGGTGCTCGATGGTCTGATGAGGGGGAAGCGGCAGCAGGACATCGCCGACGAGCTGGGCATCAGCCCCTCAGCGGTCTCACAGCGGGTCCGCGCCGAGGGGATCGGCGTGGTCCTGGCGGCAGACGAGCTGCTGCGGGACCTGTGAGAGGAGGACGGCGACGATGAGCTGGCTCGGGATGCTGCTGATCGGCTTCGCCGTCACCGACCTCACCCACTCCGTGCGCAAGGTCCGCCACCTCCCCGAGTGCGTCGGTGCGCTGGTCGCCCTCGTGGTGGGGCTGCTCGCCGGCCTCACCTCACCGCGCGACGTGCTGGCGCTCTTCGCGGTGGTCGCGGCGGTGCTCGTCTGGGGCCAGACGGTGACGTGGGGGTTCGGCCGCCACGGCTCGGCCTGGCTGCCGCTCGCGGTCTTCCTGCTGTCGCTCACCGTCGCCGTCGCCTGCTCCGGCCTGGCGCCGGAGTCCGCGGGGTTGATCGACCGGTGGCTGGACTCGGTCGCGCTCCCCGCGCTCGACGGGCTCTCGGCCGACCGCTTCCTGTTGCTGCTCGGTGCCTTCGGCATCCAGCTGTCCACCGGCAACGTGCTGGTGCGGCTGGTGCTCAAGTCGACCGGGACCATCCACCCCCTCGCCGACGGCACCATGCCGCGCACCCGGCTCAAGGGCGGCCGGCTCCTCGGTCCCCTCGAGCGGCTGTTCGTCCTCGCGCTGGCGCTCGGCGGGCAGGTGACGGCCGCGAGCGTGGTCGTGGCGGCCAAGGGACTGCTGCGCTTCCCGGAGCTGTCCTCGCGCCGCGACCAGGAGCGCATCCACCAGATGACCGAGTACTTCCTGCTCGGCTCGTTCGTGTCCTGGCTCGTCGCGCTGGGGTCCTTCGTCCTGCTCTCCTGAGCGTCAGCCTCTGCCGACCGGGCACTTCCTGCCCGTCCGCCCCGCCGACCGGGCACTTCCTGCCGCATGACGGGCACGAAGTGCCCGGTCGGCGTCCGGGACGGGCACGAAGTGCCCGGTCACGTCAGAGGCGCAGCACGCGGCCGGCCACCACCAGGTGGACCTCGTCGCAGGCGGCGGCGACGCGCTGGTTGACCGTGCCGAGCAGGTCGCGGAACAGCCGTCCCGACCGGTGCTCGGGCACCACCCCGAGGCCGACCTCGTTGGTGACGAGCACGACGTCCTGCTCGGTGGCGCGCAGCGCGTCGGTGAGCTCGTCGGTCCGGGCCACCACCAGGGCGAGGACGGCGTCCCCGTCCTGCTCCCACGCGTCGGCGGCGTCGACGACCGCGGTGAGCCAGGTGCCGAGGCAGTCGACGAGCACGGGCGCCTCGGCGTCGCGGACGGCGGCGGCGAGGTCCTGGGTCTCGAGCGTCGACCACGACGCGGGGCGCCGATCGCGGTGTGCCGCGACCCGGGCGGCCCAGTCCGGGTCCGCGTCGGCCTCCGGCGTCGGCCCGGCCGCCACGTAGGTGGCCGGCTCGTCACCGATGAGCCCCTCGGCGTGGGTGGACTTGCCGGACCGTACGCCGCCGGTGACCAGGATCCGCATGGCGCAGATCTTGGCAGAGGGGTCGCGGATCGAGGCACGAGGAGGGGGTACGGGACGCCATGACCGACTCAGCTGACACCGCACCGACCACCTCGCCGAACGCCGCGCTCGAGGGCCGCCCGCTCGCCGTCGTCACCGGCGCGTCGAGCGGCATCGGCCTCGAGCTCGCCCGCCAGTTCCTCGAGAACGGCTTCGACCTCGTCGTCTCCGCGGAGGACGACGAGCTCGCCGCCGCGGCGGCGACCCTGCGCGCCGAGGGCGAGGGCAGCGTCGAGCCCGTCCGCGTCGACCTCCGCCGGGCGGAGGGCGTCGAGGAGCTCTACGCCGCCATCCGGCGCGACGGCCGACCCCTCGCGGCGATCGCCCTCAACGCCGGCGTCGGCCAGGGCGGGGCGTTCGTCGACAACGACCTCGACGACGAGCTCTCCATCATCGACCTCAACATCACCTCGACCGTCCGGCTCGCCAAGCTGGTGCTGCGCGACATGGTCGCCGCCGACGCGGGTCGGGTGCTGGTGACGTCGTCGATCGCCTCGACGATGCCCGGCTCCTTCCAGGCGGTCTACAACGCCTCCAAGTCGTTCCTGCAGTCCTTCACCGAGGCCCTGCAGAACGAGCTCAAGGACACCAACGTGACCCTGACGTCGCTGATGCCCGGCCCCACGGAGACCGAGTTCTTCGAGCGGGCCGACATGGCCGAGGACACCAAGGTCGGCACCTCGAAGAAGGACGACCCCGCGCAGGTGGCACGTCAGGGCTTCGAGGCGCTCATGGCCGGCAAGGACCGCGTGGTCGGCGGCGGCGTCGCGACCAAGGCTCAGGAGGCGGCGGCGAAGGTGATGCCCGACAAGCTCAAGGCGGCGATGCACCGCCAGATGGCCGAGCCCGGCTCGGGCGACTGACCGGCCGGCGGTCAGGTCGTCGCCGCGGCGAGCACCAGCACGGCGAGGGAGGCCTCGACGGCCGCCCCGAGCACGTCGCCGGTGACCCCGCCGAGGCGTCGTACGCACCGCAGCAGGAGGGCGCCCACCACCGCCACCATGGCGAGGAGCCCCGCCAGCGCGTGCCAGGGCGAGCCGAGGCCGTGACCGGCGAGCGCCACGGCCCCGGCGGCCACCACCAGGACGGCGGCGGCGCCGACCACCGGCACGGCGCCGATGTAGGTCGAGCCCAGGCCGCCGGCCCGCGCTGCCGGCACGCCACGGACGCAGGCCACGACGAGGCACGCGCGGGACGCGCAGACGAGGAGGCCGACGACCCACCAGCCCTGCTCGTCGCCGACCACCGCGCTGAGCCCGGCCGCCTGGAGCCCGGCCACGAGGACGACCGCCACGACGCCGGCCGGTCCGACCGGCCCGGTGCGCATCACCTCGAGCGACCGCTCGGGGGAGTAGGACGCGGTGAGGCCGTCGGCGGTGTCCGCGAGGCCGTCCCAGTGCAGCGCCCGGGTGCCGAGCGCCAGGGTTAGCAGCACGGCGTACGCCGTCGCGAGCGGCGGCAGCCCGACCGCGCCGCCGACGAGCACCACGAGCGCCGCGGCCAGGCCGAGGGGCACGACGGCGAGCGGCGCGAGGACCATCGCCAGCCCGGCGACGGTCCGGTCGACCGTGGTGGGCGGCGGCACCCGCACCGCCGTCAGGGTGCCGGTGGCCAGCAGCCAGGCGTCGCGGACGGTCACGGCATGATGTCGGACAGCAGCGCCACGTCGCGCAGGACCGCGATCCCCGACCGCAGGACGGGCAGCGCGGCCACCGCCCCGGACCCCTCGCCGAGGCGCATGCCGAGGTCGAGGAGCGGCTCGAGGCCGAGCGACGTGAGCGCGTGCGCCTGGGCGGGCTCGGTGGAACGGTGACCCGCCACCCACCAGGCCGACGCGCCCGGCGCGAGGGCCTCGGCCACGACGGCGCACGCCACGGACATCAGCCCGTCGAGCACGACCGGGACCCCGGCGGTCGAGGCCTCGACCAGGAAGCCCGTGGTGGCGGCGAGGTCGGCGCTGCCCAGCGCGGTGAGCAGCTCGACCGGGTCGGCGGCGCGACCGCCCACGCGGGTCAGCGCCTCGGCGACCACGTCGCGCTTGCGCGCCCAGCCGGCGTCGTCGACGCCGGTCCCGCGCCCGGTGACCTCGTCGGCGGGCAGGCCGAGCACGGCCGCGACGAGGGCCGCGGCGGGGGTGGTGTTGCCGATCCCCAGGTCGCCGGTCATCAGCACCTCGGCACCGTCCTCGACCAGCTCGCGTGCGACCTCCGCGCCGAGCGCCAGGGACTGCTCGGCCTCCGCGCGGGTGAGGGCGTCGGTCAGGTGGATCGGCCCCGAGCCGCGGCGCACCTTGCGGGCCCCCACCTCGGCCGGCAGGTCCGCCAGGTCGGCGTCGACGGCGATGTCGAGCACGGTCACCACCACGCCGTGCTCGCGGGCCAGGGCGGACACCCCGGCCCGGCCGGCGACGATCGTGCGCACCATCGCCTCGGTGACCGCCGGCGGGTAGGCCGAGACGCCGTGCGCCGCGACGCCGTGGTCGCCGGCGAAGACGACCAGCCGCACGTCGCTCAGCGGTCGTGGGGGCACCTCGCCCTGGACGGCGGCCAGCCAGGCGCCCACCTCGCCGACGCGCCCCAGCGCGCCCGCGGGTGTCGCCAACCCGGCGAGGCGCTCGCGCGCCCGGGCGGCGACCTCGGGGGAGGGCGGGGGGACGGGGCGCGGGTGCGGGCTCTGGTCGTGGCTCTGGTTCTGGTCCATGTCGCGCAGCAGCCTAGTGACGCGTGCCCGTGCCCGACCTGCCAGTCTTGCCGCGTGACCGGCCACTCCGTGCTGCAGCTGCCGGTGCCGGCGCTGGAGCCGTGGGTGCGCGCGCGCACCGCCCACTACGACGTGGGCTTCGTCTCGGCCGACCCCCGGTTCTCCCACGCGCACATCACCGCGCTGGCGCCCTTCCGGCACGCGCCGACGCCGGACGACCTCGCCACGGTCGCGGTCGTCGCCTCCACGACCGCGCCGATGGCCGTGCGGCTGGCCGACCTGGCGCAGTTCCCCAACGGGATCATCCACCTGCGGCCGGACCCCGACGCGGGCCTGCGCGAGCTGACCGCACGGCTGGTGGCCGCCTTCCCCGACTGCCCGCCGTACGGCGGTGAGCACGGCGAGGACGTGCGGCCGCACCTGACCGTCGATGCCGCGTCGACCCACGTCGACCTCGCCTCGACCGCCGCGCTGCTCGGCGACGTCGTACCGGTCACGGTCGTCCTCGACCGGCTGCAGCTCGCCTGGTGGGAGTCGGGGCGCTGCCACGTCGCGCACGAGTGGCGGCTGGGCGCGGCCTGAGGCGGCTGTGGCAGGATCAGGACATGGCTGCTTGGGCACATCTGGAGATCACCGTCGACGACCAGGGCAACGTGGAGGTCGGCGGCTACAACGCCGATCCCGAGGCGCTCGTCGAGGGCACCGAGTCGTGGGAGGACCTGCTGTCCACCCTCGGCGTCAACGGCTGGGAGCTCGTGCAGGTGATCCCCGGCGCGGAGACGACCTACTGGTTCAAGCGCCAGGCCTGACCGGCGCGTGAGCGACGACGTCCTCGCCCGCTTCCGGGCGGCGTCGGCCTCGGCGGACTGGGTGTTCGGTCGGGCTCCGTCGACGCCGGCCGCGATGTTCCGCGACCTCGCGGCCTTCGCCGAGGAGCACGCGGTCGAGTGGGACCGCTACGGCGAGCGCGGTGGCGTCGCCCGCCTCGAGGGCGAGGTCGCCGAGCTGCTCGACAAGCCCGCTGCGGTGATGTTCCCCAGCGGCGTGATGGCCCAGCAGGCGACGCTGCGCTCCTGGTGCGACCGCACGGGCTCGCGCCGCGTGGCCCTGCCCGACCTCTCCCACCTCGTGCACCACGAGCAGGACGGCCCCCGCCGGGTGCTCGGCCTGGAGCTGGAGTGGCTCACCACAGGACGCGAGACCCCGACGGCCGCGTCGCTCGGAGCGATCGGCGGCCGGCTCGGTGCCGCGATGGTCGAGCTGCCCCTGCGCGACGCCGGCTGCCTGCTGCCCGCGTGGGACGACCTCGTCGCGCTGTCCGCCGCGGCGCGGGAGCGGGGCGTGCCGCTGCACGCCGACGGCGCCCGGATCTGGGAGTCCGTGGCGCACTGGGACCGCAGCCTCGCCGAGGCGGCCGGCCTGTTCGACTCGATGTACGTCTCGCTCTACAAGGGCCTCGGCGGGTCGAGCGGCGCGCTGGTGGTGTGCGGGGAGGACCTCGCCGGCGAGCTGCGCTCGTGGCGGGCGCGGATGGGCGGCACGATCTTCTCGATGACGGCCGCGGCCGTCGGCGGCCTGCGCGGGCTGCGCGAGCACCACGCCGGGTTCGGTGCCAACCGGTCATGGGCGATCGAGCTCGCCGGCGCGCTGCGCGAGCACGGCCTGCGCTCGTTCCCCGAGGTGCCCCACATCGCGACCTTCCTCGTCTACGCCCCCGGGACCGCCGACGCGGTCAACGAGCGCGTGATCGCCTGCGCGGAGGAGCGGGGCGTCGTGCCGTCGGGCCTGTGGCGCGCGGCCGACGTGCCGGGCTGGGCCGAGACCGAGCTGACCTGCTACGAGCCCGCCCTGGCCCGCGATCCTTCGGAGGTGGCCCGGATGCTGGCCGAGGTCGTCCTGGGGCCGTCGGCGGCTTCAGAGACCTGAGGTGCGTGGCCTACATTCCTCCCGTGAGTGCCCAGGCCCCTTCCGCTGTCATCCTCGTCCGCGCGACGAGCTTCGTCCCCAACCCGGCGACGGCTGCCGACAACGCCTTCCAGGCCGACGCCCCTCCCGGGCAGTCCGACGAGGCCACGTCGGCGAAGGCCGTCGCGGAGATGGACGCGCTGGCCGCGGCGCTGCGGGAGGCCGGCGTACGGGTCCACGTCTTCGACGACGACGACCACACCCGCCCCGACAGCGTGTTCCCCAACAACTGGCTGTCCACCCACGCGGGAGGCACCGTCGCGGTCTACCCGATGTATGCCTCCAACCGCCGCCACGAGCGGCGCGCCGACGTCCTCGAGATGCTCAAGTCGGAGTACCGCGTGCAGACCGTCGTCGACTACTCCGGGCTCGAGCCCGACGGCGTCTTCCTCGAGGGCACCGGCGCGATGGTGCTCGACCACGTCTCCCGCGTGGCCTACACCGCTAAGAGCCACCGCGCCGACGTGACGGTGCTGGAGCGCTTCTGCACGGACTTCAACTACGAGCCGATGGCCTTCGACGCGATCGACTCCGACGGCGTGCCCGTCTACCACACCAACGTGATCGCGTGCGTCGGCACGGAGGTCGCGATGATCGCCCTCGAGATGATCCCCGACGAGCACCGGCGCGAGCAGGTCTGCGAGCGGCTCGCGGTCACCGGCCGCACCGTCATCGAGCTCACCGAGGAGCAGATCCGCGAGTTCGCCGGCAACGCCGTCGAGCTGTGCGGTCGTACGTCGACGGGCAAGCGCCGCTACGTCATGGCCATGTCGGCCCGGGCCAAGCGCTCGCTGCGGCCCGACCAGGTGGCGGCCATCGAGGAGTCGTGCGAGATCGTCGCCGTCGACATCCCGACCATCGAGCTGGCCGGCGGCTCCGTGCGGTGCATGATCGCCGGAATCCACCTCGACCGCCGTCCGCCACTGGCCGAGGCCGAGCTCACCGAGGCGGTGGCCGCGATCAACGAGGACAACCCGGTCACGCCCGACGGCCGCTACGTGGCCATGGCCGACGCCTGAGCCTCGTTCTCGAGGATCGGGCGGAGCCGCGACGGGTCCTGCTCAGACTGGGCTCGTGGGCGAGGAGCCGCGCACCGGTCCTCAGGTCGCGAGCTGCACGAGCAGCACGAGGTTGAGCGCGATGATCGCCCCGGCGGCGAGGGCTCCCGCGACGGTCGTGACCCGGCGGTTGACCAGGGAGCCCATCACGTCGCGGCGCGCGGTGAACCACACCAGCGGCACGAGCGCGAACGGGATGCCGAAGGACAGCACGACCTGCGAGGCGACCAGCGCCTGCGTGGGGTCGATGCCGACGGCCAGCACCACGACGGCCGGGAGCAGCGTGACCAGCCGGCGCACCGCCAGGGGGATGCGTCGCCGGATGAAGCCCTCCATGATCACCTGTCCCGACAGGGTGCCGACGCTGCTGGAGGCGAACCCCGAGGCCAGCAGGCCGAGGGCGAACAGCAGCGCGGCGGCCTGCCCGAGGGTCTGCCCGAGGGCGGCGTGGGCGCCCTCGATGGTGTCGATGCCCCGGCCGGACAGCGCCGACGCGGCGACGAGCAGCAGGGAGAGGTTCATCAGCCCGGCGATGGTCATCGCGACGACCACGTCGACACGCTGGCCGCGCATCACCGTGCGTCGCTCGGCCTCGGACCGGGCGTGCAGCCGCTCGCTGGTGAGGGCGCTGTGGAGGTAGATGGCGTGCGGCATGACGGTGGCGCCGAGCATGCCGGCGGCCAGCATCACGCTGTCGGCCCCCGCGAAGCGGGGCAGGGTGCCGTCGAGCACCGCGATCGCGTCGACGCCGCTGATCGCGACGTCGTAGACGAACCCGACCAGGATGACGCCGAGCAGGCCGACGATCACCGTTTCGAAGTGCCGGTGGCCGGTGCCCTTGAGCGCCAGCAGCGCGAAGGCGACCAGCGCGGTGATGGTGCCGCCGGCGAGCAGCGGGAGGTCGAAGAGCAGCTTGAGCGCGAGCGCGCCGCCGACGACCTCGGCGAGGTCGGTGGCGATGGCGACCAGCTCCGCCTGGCCCCACAGTCCGCGGACGACCGGACGGGGCAGGTGCGCCCGGCACAGGGCGGGCAGGCTCATGCCGGTGGCGACGCCGGCCTTGGCGGAGAGGTACTGGATGAGCATCGCCATCACGTTGCTGACGACCACCACCCAGACGAGGAGGTAGCCGTAGGCCGAGCCGGCGGCGATGTTGGTGGCGAAGTTGCCCGGGTCGACATAGGCGACCGCCGTGACGAACGCGGGGCCGAGCAGCGGCCACAGGCGGGTGGATCGGCGCCGGGCACCCGTGCCCCCGGTGCCCGGGCCCGCCGGACCCGTGGCCCGGCGCGTCGGGGGAGCGGCGTACCGCTTCGTCTGGAACACCTCAGCCCTCGTTCCACGGGTCGACCTGGGCGAGGGTGCGGGTGCGGCGTCGCCGGTCGATCAGCCGCGTGACCACCTCGGCCAGGACGAACAGCACCATCATCGGGACGGCGAGCATGAGCATCGAGAACGGGTCGGTGGAGGGGGTGGCGATCGCGGCGAACACCACGGTGCCCATCAGGATGATCGAGCGGTGCCGGCCGAGCTGGGCGCCGGTGACGACCCCCGCGAGGTTGAGCAGCACCAGGAAGAAGGGCAGCTCGACGGCGAGCCCGAAGACCAGGAGCATCCGGGTGAAGAACGAGAAGTAGTCGCCGAACTCGACCAGGTTGTCGAGGCCGTCCGGGGTGAAGCCGATGAGCACGCCGAGCCCCTTGGGGAGCACGTAGTAGCCCAGGGCCACACCGCCGATGAAGAGCGGACCCGCCACGATGGCGAAGACCCGCGACCACCGCTTCTCCCGCTCCAGCAGGCCCGGCACGACGAACGCCCACGCCTGCCAGAGCCAGTAGGGGCTGGCAGCCATGAGCGCGGCGACGCCGCACAGCTTGAGGTGCAGCATCAGCGGTCCCGTGGCACCGGCGACGTACGCCGTCGTGGTGGTGTCGGCGCCGACCAGGTCGCGGGCCTGGTTGTAGGGACCGAGGACGAGGGACAGGAGCGGGTCGAAGAAGAGCAGGGAGACGAAGAACGCCACCACCAGGACGAGCGCGGACCGGATGAGCCTGGCCCGCAGCTCGCGCAGGTGGTCAGCCAGGGTCATGTGCCCGGCCGAGGCACCGGGTCGGCTGGGGGAGACCCGCAGCACGGAGACGGCAGTGGCGATCGACATCGGTGGCTCCCGTCAGCCGCGGGGTGCGTCGTGCTCGCGGGGCGTCTCGACGACGGGCGTCTCGACGATGACCGGCTCGGACACGGCGTGCGCGGCGCGTACGCCGTCCTGGTGGCCGACCGCGTGGTCGACCTTGTGGTCGACCTTGTGGTCGTCCTTGTGGTCGTCCTTGTCGCCGTCCATGAGTCCCTTGGTCTCGGACTTGAAGATGCGCAGCGCCTGGCCGGAGCCGCGGGCGAGCTCGGGCAGCTTGGAGGCCCCGAACAGCAGGACCAGGACGGCCAGGATGATGAGCAGCTCCATGCCGCCCAGCCCGCCGACCAGGAGGGTCGTGGTCGTGGAAGTCATGCGGTCTTCCTTTCATCGGGTGTGGCGTGGGGGACGAGCTCAGGCTCGAGCTCGTCGTCGTCCTCGTCCGTGTCGGCCGGGTCGTCACGCTCGGCGAGCGCTTCCTCGACCTGGCGGCGGATGAGCTCGCGCGGGTTCAGGTCGCGCAGCTCGAGGTCGGAGTACTCCTCCCCGAGGGAGGAGCGGAGGTCGTCGCGCACGGAGTCGCTCATGCGCTTGGCGGTCTTGATGCCCTGCGCCAGCTGCTTGGCGAGGCCGGGCAGCTTGTCGGGGCCCATCAGCACGACTGCGAAGAAGGCGATGACCGCGAGCTCGGGCAGTCCGATGCCGAACATGGCGTGTCCTCTCGTCGGCTCGGGGTGGCCCGGGCACCACAGGGGTGCCCGGGCCACCGGGAGCGGTCAGGCCCGGTGCCGGGGGTGCTGCTGGTGCAGCACCCGGTCGACCTCGCGGGACCAGTGGTCCGGCCGCAGCGCGGCGTGGTGCAGGGCGGGGTGCGTGGCCAGCCACGCGGCGCGGAGCACCACGAGGCCGAGCAGCAGCATCCCGACCAGCTCGATCGCCGGCACGACGATCACGCGCTCTTGTTGATGACGCCGTTGACGCCGTCGGGGAAGAACCCGCCCTTGGTGACGGACTTCGGGTTGAGGTAGACCACGTTGAGCACCTCGCCGGCCGAGCGGCTGAAGGCGATGCCGTTGCCGTCGACGGGCGTGATGTTGGCCGACGTGGCGTTGCCGATGGGCTGGTCCCGGTTGCCCTTGCCGTCCAGGCTGTCGCGGGCGTTGGAGATGGCCCGGGCAGCGTCCTGCAGGTCCTTGGAGTAGAGGGCCGAGCGGACGAGGCCGGCGTGGTAGGCCTCGACGGCCAGGATGCCCGCGGCGGCCTCCAGGTAGGTCTTGTTGGAGATCAGCGGGGCCGCGCCCTTGTAGGCCGTGACGCCGACGTCCTCGAAGAGGTAGGCCGCCAGGAGGAAGTTGTTCTCGTTGGCGAACGGGTCGAAGGTCTGGCCGGCCTGGATCAGCCCGGCCGCCGTGGCGGCCGCGGTGAAGCTGGACTGCAGGTCGATCGTGGGTCGGGCGACCTTGGCGCTGCCCAGCGCCTTGCGGAGGAACTCGACGTGGTGGAGCTCGTCCCACGCGATCTCCTTGGCGTAGTTGTAGATCGCCGGCGTCTGGAAGGGGACCTTCTTGCCGCCGACCACGCCGCCCTTCTTGCCCTTGCCCGACGTCAGCTTGTCGTCGATGCCGCGGCCGTAGAAGGCGTAGGAGTAGAACTCCGCCTCGAGGTACTCGAGGTTGAGGGCGAAGTTGAGGACCGCGCCGTCGCTGATCGCGGCGGCCTGCGCGGGCGCCGCGGTCGCGCCACCGAGGGCTCCGGCTCCGACCATGCCGAGACCGGCGACGCCGGCCGACTTGAGGAACAGGCGGCGGTCCGTCTCGTTCTCCGCGCTCCGGTTGATCATGTCTGTGATGACTGCCTTGCCGAACATGCGTACTCCATCCAGTGGCTCTGCGCTCAAGGACGCCCAGCCTCTGGCGACCCCGCCGGGACTGTGGCCCGGCTGGTGTGACGCAGGGCATTCGGCGTGACGGGGCCCGGCGGATTGGATGGTGTGCCGGGTTCACACCCGCGCGGGTGAAGGGGAGCGCTCCGAGTCGTAGAGCCGGAAGAGCCAGTACGCCGCCACCGCGCACAGCAGGTGCCACGCGGCGTGGCCCTGCAGCACCGAGTCCGGGTCGCACCAGCCGGCGTTGCTGAGCAGCCAGATGGCGAAGGCCAGGAGCATCGCCGCGAGCGCGACCACGCCGTGGCGGAAGGCGATGACCGTGTCCCCACGACGCCAGATCCGGGTCTCGAGGACGACGGCCACGACGAGGAGGACGCCGAAGGCGAGGTTGCCGGAGTAGTGCACGACGGGGATCGGCTCGGGCCACAGGCCGACGACCTCGCAGGCGGCGACGCAGGCGACGTACGCCGCCGCGAACGCCGCCGGGCCGCGGCGGGTCCAGCGCACCCATGCCCACGACGACGCGAAGCCGGCGACGAGGTACATGCTCAGCATGTCGAGGTGGCCGCCCCACTCGGTCTGGGTGGCGTGCATCGCCGCGGACGCGGGGCCGAGCAGCACGACGACGCAGGCGTAGGCGGTGGCGACCGCGGTGGGCATGACGCGTGGCGACGTGGCGCTGTCCGGCGGCCGGTGCGCGGCGCGGCCGGCGACCAGGAGCCCGGCGACGACGAAGCCGAGGTTCGACAGGGTGTTGACCGGCTGGCGGACCCAGCCGCCGTGCGGCGCCTCGCAGAAGTCGGCCCCGCGTCCGACGTCGGGGCCGAGCCAGCCGCCGCCGACGGCAAGGGCCAGCAGTGCCGTGGAGACAACGGCGACTGCGCCGGTGACCACCAGGGGACGGGTCATGGCGCGATCGTAGGGCGCCCGGGGCGCGGGCCCCGGACGCACGAGGCCCCGCCGGCGGTGTCGCCGGCGGGGCCTGTGGTGTAGCGGGTGGTCAGGCGCCCTGCGTCACCGGCTGCGCGTCACCTGCACGACGGTGGGTCGCGGGCCGCTGAACTGCCCGGCAGCGGGTGCGCCGCCGGCCGGGACGAAGTCGGGGAAGCGCGACTGCGGCGCGTCCCAGGTCCCGTCCTCACCGGGGTGCTGCACGGCGACGAAGACGGAGCCGTCGCGGTCGTGGACCACGGGTCCGCACGTCTCGGCCCCCGACGGGACGGCCAGGAACTGCTGGACCCGGCCACGCTCGGGACCCTCGACCGGCACCTTGAAGAGGCCGTCGCTGACCTTGATGGCGCTGGGCTGGCCGTCGGTCGAGACCCAGAGGTTGCCCTCGCTGTCGAAGGCGACGTTGTCGGGGCAGGAGATCGGGGAGACGGGCCCGGTCCAGCCGCCGAAGTAGGTGCCGGCGGAGGCCGCGTCGCCGCAGATCAGCAGCAGGTTCCAGGTGAACTGGTCGACGGTGTGGTCGCCGTCGGCCGGGATCAGCTCCACCACGTGGCCGTCCTTGTTCAGCGGGCGCGGGTTGGGCTCGGTCGGCCCCTCCTTGCCCACCTTGCCGCGGTCGGTGTTGTTGGTGCAGGCCACGTAGACCCGGCCGCTGTGCCGGCTCGGCTCGACGTCCTCGGGACGGTCCATCTTGGTGGGCTGCACGGCGTCGGCGGCCAGCCGCGTGTAGACCAGCACCTCCTCGATCGTGAAGCCGGGCACCATCGACTGGCCGTCGCGGGTGAGGGGGAGCCACTCGCCGGTGCCGTCGCTGACGCCGTCCTCGAGGCCGTCACCGGTGAAACGGGCCACCGACAGGTCGCCCTCGCTGAGCAGGCGCAGGTTGTGGCGGCGGGCCCACCAGCTGTTGCCCGGACGGATCCGGTCGCGGGACACGAAGCGGTAGAGGTAGTCGAAGCGCTCGTCGTCGCCCATGTAGGCCACCACGTGGCCGTCGCGGTTGACGATGACGTTGGCGCCCTCGTGCTTGAAGCGACCCATCGCGGTGTGCTTCACGGGCGTGGAGGTCGGGTCGGTCGGGTCGACCTCGACGATCCAGCCGAACCGGTTGGGCTCGTGGACGAAGTCGGGGGAGGTCGCGTCCCAGCGCGGGTCGAGCGAGCGCCAGTTGCGGGTGTCCTGGGTCGCGGAGAGGCCGTAGCGGGCCTCCTTGGGGTCGGTGCCGGTGGCGCGGAAGTACTGGTTGAAGTTCTCCTCGCCCGACAGCACCGTGCCCCACGGCGTCGTGCCGCCCGCGCAGTTGTTGATCGTCCCGCGCACGACCCGGCCCGTCGGGTCCTCCTTGGTCGTCAGCAGCTCCGAGCCGGCGGCGGGACCGTCGACGGCGAAGGGCGTGTCGAGGGTGATCCGGCGGTTCAGCCGGGCGCCGGGGACGTACGTCCACTTCTCGCCGCGCCGGCGGCGCCGCAGCTCGACCACGGACATGCCGTGCGCCGCCCAGGCCGTGCGGATGATGGTCGCCGGGTCGGTGCCGGGCGGGAACATGATGTTCTCGTTGGTGTACTCGTGGTTGCACACGAGCAGGGCGCTGGTGCCGGAGCGGCTGGTCTCGATGATGTCGAGGTAGTCGTTGTTGTAGCCGAACTGGCCGGCCTGCGCCTCGGGGGACTGGCGGGCCTGGTCGAAGGCGGGCGCGCCGCGCAGGATCGGGTCGCCCCAGCGGAGGATCGGGTCCCAGCGGTAGCCGGCCGGCACGCTCACGGTGTCGACGGTGACCGCGGCGGGGGCGATGGCCGTGAACGGGAGGCCGTGCGCGCCACCGCCGTGGCCGTTCCCGTGCCCGTGGCCGCCACCCTTGCCGGGCTTCGCGGCGGCGGGGAGCGCCGGCACCGCGGTGAGGGCGGCGACGGCCACACCCGTGCCGACCACGGAGCGGCGGCTCAGCGCCTGGGCGGCGACGTCGCGGAAGTAGGACGTCTCGGTGGTGTTGGGGGCGGCCAGGGAGCAGGCGTCACCGCAGCGGAGGTGGCAGGTGACCGCGCTCCGGTTGCCGTGCGTCTGGCCGGCCATCGGGAGCAGGGTCGGGCTCGTGCGAAGAGTCATGGGGGGACTTTCCGAGGAGAGGTGATCGGACGCCCCGACTCTGGTCATCCCGGTCGCCCCGCGGAGGGCGGGGAGGTGGACGGTCGGTGAACAGCGGTCGGCCGCTCCGCGAAGCGGCTGCGGGGGTCAGCGGCGGTGTGCGCCGCGCAGCCGTACGTCGACCCAGACCAGGCGGTGGTCGCTCGCCGGGAACGGGTAGACGCCCACCAGGCGGCTGAAGAGCGGGTCGCTGGTCGGCAGCCAGTAGACGCCGGCGCCGCGGACCTGGAGCGTACGGCTGGGCAGGACGTAGTCGGCGCGGAGGTTGCCCGGCCCCCTGCCGACGAGGTCGTCGAAGTCGGCGGTGTCCTCGGCGTCCGGGCCGGTGTGCGTCAGGTTGGCGCCGGCCTGGAGCCGGGCCTGCTCGACGGCGCCCGTGGACGTCGGGTGCGGGTCCTGGACGCGCGGGTGGTCGAGGAGCTGGTTGATCGCCTCGTCGACCGAGTCGCCGTCGTAGGGGTCGGCGTTCTGGTCTCCGGCGATCACGAAGTGCCGGTGGCGCTCGAGGCCGCCGCGCCGGCCCTCGTCGTCGTAGATGTAGCCGGCCTGCCGGCCACCGCTGACGTAGTCGGCCCAGAAGCGGATCTCGTCGTGGTTGCGCGTGCCGTTGCGGTCCTCGGTGCCGTCGAAGGTCGGCGGCGTCGGGTGCGAGACGAGGAAGTGCACGGGCTCGCGACCCGGCACCCGGATCGGCACGTCCCAGTGCGACTTCGACGAGAGCCGGAAGACGTCGAGCTCGGCGGGGGAGTACCAGTCCCGCGGCGCGGGCGTGGCGGGGTCGTCCGGGAGCAGCGCCCCGGGCATGTCCTTCCAGAGGAAGTCCTGGAAGGTGCGGACGTCGTCCGAGGCGATCGGGTACTTGGAGTAGACGACCATCCCGTACTGGCCGGGGAACGTGCCGAAGCCGTACGCGTCGTTGCCGCCCTCGACGGTCCCGCTGTTGTCGAGGTCGAGGCCGCTCGGGACGCCGGTGTTGACCGGGGCGACGAAGTAGTAGGGGTAGTCGACCGGCGCGGCGCCGTTGTGGCCGACCTCGAGGTAGTTCTCGCGGAACAGCTCGGCCGCCACGCCGCCCTCGACGTAGTCGAACTCGTTGATCAGCAGCACGTCGGGGTCGGTGCGCTGGATCGTCTCCGCCACGGCGGCGGCCTGCGGGTCGTCGGGTGTCGAGAGGTCGCTGACGAGCTCGCCCGCGGTCAGGCGGTTGAGTGAGGCGTTGAAGGTCGAGAAGCGGAGCTCGGCGTGCTTCGGGCCGTGCCCGTGGCCGTGGCCGTGGCCGTGGCCGTTCCCGTGGCCGTGCCCGTGGCCGCCTCCGGGTCCTCCGGCGTCGGCGGGGAGCGCCAGCCCGGCGACGGCGAGGGCGGCGGTGGTGGCCGCGGTGGCGAGGCTCGTGACGAGGGAGGGGCGGGTGCGCATGGGGAGGACCTTCCGAGTGGGGGTCCGGCCAACCTACGACGGGGCGCGACGGGCCGGGAAGGCGCCGGGGGAGGCGTTGGCGGAGGTCTCACCTCGTGTTCAGCGGGTGGTCACCTGGCGCCTGCGGTCGTGGGGTCCGCGCGGTTCCTCGCCACGAGGATCGCGGAAGATCCGAGCCATCTGGTGACCCGGATCTTCCGCGATCCGCCGGCGGTCCCCGGATATCCGGTGACTCCAGAGGCCGGACCCCTGAGATGCTGGCGCCGTGATCCCCAGCCCTCGCCGTACGGCGCTGCTCCTGGTCGGCTGCGTCGTGCTGGGCACGGGCGTGGCGATGCTGCTGGCGGCCGACCTCGGCTCCGACGGCTACTCGACATTCGTCAACGGCCTCTCCCTCTCGAGCGGGATCGACTTCTGGATCGTCAACCTCGTCGTCGGGGTGCTGCTGGTCGCGCTCGCGGCCCTGCGGGGCGTCCGCCCGGGCGTCGGCACGGTGGTGCAGGTCGTGCTGGTCGGTGTGACGGTCTCGGTGGTGCTCGACCTGCTGGCGACGCCCGACGACCTGGTGTGGCGCTGCGTGCTGCTCGCGGCGGCGTTCCCGGTGCTCGCGGTCGGCATCGCGACCTACCTCGGCAGCCACACCGGGGCGGGGCCGGCCGAGGCCGCGGCGCTCGCCTGGGACCCGCCGGTGCCCTTCAAGTGGACCTACAGCATCGTGCAGGGCGGGGGTGCGCTGGGCGGCTGGCTGCTGGGTGCGACGGTCGGCGTGGGCACGCTCGCGGTGATCCTGCTCCTCGGTCCCGCGGTGGAGCTGACGGCCCGGATCCTGTCCCTCGAGATCCACCAGGAGACGGATCCCGCACGCGAGGACGCTGCCTAGGCTGGTCGGCATGCTGATCGCCGAAGAACTGTTCCTGCTCCTGCGTCGCGACGACGGCAAGGCCGAGAGCGCCACCGCGCAGAACGGCTACGGGCTCGCCGCCGCGGTCGTCACCGACCTCGTGCTGGCCGAGCGCATCACGCTCAGCGACGACAAGGACCCGCGGATGACCGTGACGGCGCCCCACCCGACCGGCCACCCCGTGCTCGACGCGGCGCTCGAGCGCCTTTGCGACCGCGACGGGAAGAAGCTGTCGTCGCTGGTCACCGACGGCAGGCTCGCCGCCGTGGAGCCGGTGGCGCTCGCGCTCCGCGACGCGGGGGTCGTCGACATCGAGGAGAAGCGGGCGCTCGGGCTGGTGCCGGCGAAGTACCCGGTGCGTGACCCCGAGCCCGAGCGGCGCGTGCGCGAGCGCCTGCGGACCGTGCTGGCGGGTGGTACGCCGCAGCCGGCGGACGCCACGCTGCTGGCGATCCTGCAGGGGCTGGGCATCGCAGCGAAGGTGCTCGAGGACGAGGCGGGCGGCCTCGGTCGCAAGGAGCTGAAGGCCCGGATCGAGGACGTCGCCACCCATGTGCAGGCAGGGACGGCGGTGGCGCGGGCGGTCGAGGCCATGAACACCGCGATCATGACCGCAGCGATCGTGCCCGTCATCATCTCGACGACCGGGAGCTGAGCCCGGGGCCGGGCTCGAGCCGCCCCGGACGTGCGTCGTGGGGCCGCAGCACACTGCGCAAGGGCTGCGACCCCACGACGGGAAGTGGGTCAGGCGGTCAGCTCGGCCGGCTCGCCGGAGCGGTCGGAGCCGTGCTGGGCGATCTCGATCTTGCGGGGCTTGGCCTTCTCCGCGACCGGCACGACCAGGCGCAGCACGCCGTCGGCGTACGCCGCCTCGATGCGGTCGAGGTCGAGGTTGTCGCCGAGCACGAGCTGGCGGCTGAAGGCACCCCTCGGGCGCTCCGAGGCGAGCGCCTCCCAGTCGCCGTTGCGGGCGACGCGCTCGGCGCGCACGGTCAGCACGTTGCGCTCGACGTCGAGGTCGATGCTGTCGCGGCTCACGCCGGGCAGGTCGAACTCGATGACGAAGCGGTCACCCTCGCGCCAGGCGTCCATCGGCATCACGGCCGGACGGTTGGTCGTGCCGAGCAGCTGCTGGGTCAGGCGGTCGAGGTCACGGAACGGGTCGGTCGTGCGAAGCAACATCGTCTCCTCCTTGGGTCAGCCGGGTGGTCCTCGCGGATCCACGACCTGTATTGCTGGATACAGGTTTGTTATAGCGCCGGCGTGAGGCATGATCAAGTCCTCAGCAGGATTTTCTGGTCGCGGCGGAGGAGGTCGGATGACGAGCAGCGACGACGGCGTCTACGCCATCTCGGTGGCCGCCTCCATGGTGTCGATGGAGATCCAGAACCTCCGCGTCTACGAGCGCCGCGGGCTCCTGACCCCGGGCCGGACCGCCGGCGGCACGCGCCTCTACAGCGCCGACGACGTCGAGCGGCTGGAGCGGATCCGCGACCTGCTGGCCGAGGGGCTCAACCTCGCGGGCATCGCCCGGGTGCTGGAGCTCGAGGACGAGGTGTCAGCGCTCCGCGGCGAGCTCGGCGAGCGACCCGACGCCGCGGAGTCAGCCTGACGCCGGACGGCTCGTCAGCACCCGGACGGCGAAGTCGGTGGTGAAGTCGTTGTCGAGGAACCCGACCACGCGGGTGACCCGGTCCAGGTCGAGGGGCAGCAGCCCGCGCGACCCCGGGACGTCGGGCGTGAGCCCGAGGTCGAGGTCGTGCCGCCCCGACATCATCTCGACGTTGAAGTCGTAGCGCTCGCGCGCGCCGGGCGCGGTGAGGCGGCGTACGACGGTCGCGCCGACGCGACGGCCGCCGGTCTCGGCCGACCAGTCGTCGAGGGCGTCGAGCAGCGCGTGCCCGCCGTTGTGGTCGATGTCGGCCCAGGCCGCGTCCATCGACCCGGCAACGTCGAGCAGGATCGCCGCCGTCTTCTCGCCGATCCCCTGGACGCCGGGCAGGTTGTCGCTGGAGTCGCCGCGGAGGGCGGCGAAGGCGAGGTAGTTGGCCGCACGGACGCCGTACATGTTGAACAAGCGCGCCGGGTTGAGCATGGGCGAGCCGTGGATGCCGCCGTCGATGAGCCGCAGCACCTGCGTGTGCGGACTGATGTGCGCGAAGGCGTCGCGGTCGGAGGTGATGATCACGCAGTCCCACCCGTGGGCCTCGGCCCACGTCGCGCCCGAGGCGTTGACGTCGTCGGCCTCGAGGCCCGGTGGCGTCAGCGTCGCCAGGCCGAGGGCGTCGAGGAGGGCGCCCGCGCGGTCGAGCTGGTCGACGAGCTCGGGGTCCTTCTCGGCGCGGCCGGCCTTGTAGTCGGGATAGGCCTCCCGGCGCACCGAGCCGGTGCGGTCGTCGAGGCCGAACAGGACGGCGTCGGGAGCGATCGTGTCGATCGACTCGAGGATCTGGCGCAGCATGCCCTGCAGGGCCCAGATCGGCCGGCCGTGGCGGTCCCGGAGGCCGGTGTGCGCCCGGGCGTGGTGGTTGCGGTGCAGCAGCGATGGTGCGTCGACGACCAGCAGCAGCCTGCGGGGGCGGGAGGCGGCTCGGGTCAGGGCGGGTCCGGTCATGGCGATCAGCCGTAGCCTAGGGGGTCCCTCACCGGGTCCGACCGGTCCCGACCCCCGCACCCCAGGGAGAGCACGCCTTGATCTTCATCACCGCCAAGTTCGCCGTCCGCCCCGAGCACGCCGACGCGTGGCCCGAGCTGTCCCGGTCGTTCACCGAGGCCACCCGCGCCGAGGAGGGCTGCCTGTGGTTCGACTGGTCGCGCAGCCTGGACGACCCCGACGAGTACGTCCTCGTGGAGGCGTTCCGCGACGGCGACGCGGGTGCGGCGCACGTCGGCTCCGAGCACTTCAGGGCGGCGCAGGCCGAGCTGCCGCGCTACCTCGCCGCGACGCCGCGGATCGTCAGCCACGAGGTCGACCAGGACGGCTGGTCGGAGCTGGGCGAGATGAAGGTCGACTGACCCGTCCACGGCGGCGGTCCGGCGGGACCGTCAGTCGGACACGTCGAGGACGTCGACGACCAGGCGCGGCGGGTCGGCGAGGCCGAACACGCGGAAGGGCCGCTCGTCCCCCTCGAGCCCGACGAGCACCTGCGTGTAGCCCTCGAACCAGCCGATGACGTGGACGTCGGCGATGTCGCCGGCCGGCCCGAGGCGTCGCGGGACCTCGAAGGAGCCCTCCTCGGGCAGGCCCGTCCCCGACGCGCTGACGTTGAGGACGCGATCGCCGCCGAGCGCGACCGCCTCACCGCTGCCCTCGGCGCGGGCACGCTCGACGTGGTTCACACCCCAACCCGGGGTGCCGGTGCCGCTGAACTCGAGCACCACCCGGTCGAAGCCGTCATGGTCGCCGAGTCGTACGTCCTCGAGCTGGAGGTCCCACTCGCCGGAGGGCCGGGCGTCCTGCGCGTCGCCGGGCGGCCCGAAGGGCGGACCCTCCGGCGCCGTGGACGGCGAGGTGGACCGCTCGTCCGCCGGGCCGGTCGGCGGGCCGCCGGCGGAGCTCGCCGCGGAGCCGTGGCCCGCGCCGGTCCCGCAGGCCGTCAGCAGGAGTGCGCCGAGCGTCGCCGACAGTGCCGCGCGGAGTCGTGGGGTCACGGTCGCAGCAGGACCTTGCCGCGGCGTCCCGGCTCGGCGCTGGCCCGCGCGGCGTCGGCGATCTCGTCGAGGCCGAAGACCTCCTCCACCGGCAGCGTCAGCGCGCCGGAGCCGATGCCGGAGACGAGCTCGCCCATCAGCGCGGCGCGCTTCTCCCGCGACATGGCTGCGAAGACCCTGCTGCCCCAGAAGCCCTTGATCGTGACCTGCTTGAAGATGACGTCCCCCGAGCCGATCTCGAGGGTCGGCGACGCCATCGCGCCGAAGACCACCAGCACGCCGTCGTCGGCGAGCAGGGAGACGACGTCGCCCGCGGCGCTGCCGCCGACCGAGTCGACCCCTGCCACGACCGGCGAGTCGCCGACGACGTCACGGACCCGGTCGCGCCACCCGTCGTCGTCGGTGGCGACCACGCGCTCGATGCCCTGCTCGCGCAGCTCCTCGACGCCGGCGGAGCGACGCACGAGCCCGAGCACGTGGACCCCGCGGGCCGCGGCGAGCTGGGCGACCAGGCGGCCGACCGCGCCGTTGGCGGCGTTCTGGACGATCCAGTCGCCCTCGGAGAGGTCGAGGAGGTCCAGCAGCGCGATCGCGCTGAACGGCATCGAGACGAGCTGGCAGGCGGCCTCGTCGCCGATCCCGTCGGGCACCGGCACCAGGCCGGCCGCCGGCGCCACGATGAGCTCGGCCCAAGCGCCGAAGCTGCCTCCGGTCGCCACCCGCTGGCCGACGGCGAGGTGCTCGACGCCCTCGCCCAGGGCCTCGACGACGCCGACGGCCTCGGTGCCGGCACGGGCGGGCATCTCCGGCTTGAAGCCGTAGCTGCCGCGCACGGTCCAGAGGTCGTGGTTGTGGATGGGGGAGAGCAGGACCCGCACGAGCGCCTGTCCCGGGCCGGGCTCGGGGTCCGGGACCTCCTGGACCGAGAGGACCCGGGCGGGGTCACCGAACTGGGGCTGGACGAGTGCACGCATGCCGCCAGTCAAACAGGTGGGCGCGCGGACCGGCGAGGCAGACTGGGGGCATGCCGCCGGAGCCGAAGACCTGCCAGTCCTGCGGGCGCACCATCGAGTGGCGCAAGAAGTGGGAGCGCGACTGGGACCAGGTGCGCTACTGCTCGACGTCGTGCCGCAAGCGTGGGGTGAGCGACGTCGACCGACGGCTGGAGGAGGCGATCACCGACCTGTTGGCCCAGCGCGCCGCGTCGGCGACGATCTGTCCGTCCGAGGCGGCCCGGCAGGTGGGCGGCGACGGTGACGCGTGGCGCGAGCTGATGGAGCCCGCCCGGCGGGCCGCCCGGCGCATGGTCGACCGCGGAGAGGTCGAGATCACCCAGGGTGGTCGGGTGGTCGACCCCTCCACGGCCAAGGGCCCGATCCGGATCAGGCGGCGTTAGCGGCCCGCCGGAGCCTCAGGCGCCGAGACGGCGGAAGGCGCGCACCGACAGCGGGACGAACACCGCCGTCAGCACGGCCGGCCAGGCGACCGCGAGGAGCAGGGCGTGGTCGGCCAGCAGGCCCTCGGTGATCCCGGTGGGGTTGCCGAACAGCTGACGGCACGCGGCGGCGGTGGCCGACACCGGGTTGAGGTCGGCGACGACGCCGAGCCACCCCGGCATCGTCTCGGGCGGGACGATGACGCCGGAGAGGAAGCCGATCGGCCAGACCAGCACCTGCACGGCCACCATCGCCCCCTCGGACCGGAACGCGAGCCCGAGGAAGATGCCGAGCCACAGCACCGCGAAGCGCAGCCACAGCAGCAGGCCGACGGCGACGAACGCGTCGAGCAGGCTGCCCGAGACGCTCCAGCCGATGAGCAGCCCGCCGCCCATCAGCACGGCCAGCTGGACCGCCGAGTTGAGCAGGTCGGCCATCGCCCGGCCGAGCGGGACCGCCACCCCGCTCATCGGCAGCGAGCGGAATCGGTCCATGACGCCGCGGCGGGAGTCGGTCGCCATCGCGGCCATCGTGCTCTCGACGCCGAACATCATCGACAGCGCGAGCATCCCTGGCAGCAGGTAGGCGAGGTAGTCACCGCCGCCCGGCAGCGCCACGGCACCACCGAAGAGGTAGCCGAAGACGAGGACCAGCATGACCGAGAACGCCATCCCGAAGACGGGCGTCCACGGGTCGCGGAGCCAGTGACGCAGGTCGCGACCGGTGACCAGCCAGCTCTCCCGGGCGGTGCTGGCGAGCGTGTGGGTGGGGGAGGTGTGGATGGTGCTCATCGGGCGGCTCCTTCGGTGACGGTGACGGTGTCCGCGACGGTGTCTGTCTCGGTGAGGTGGAGGAAGACCTCGTCCAGGGTGGGTTGGCGTACGTCGACCTCGACGCCGGTGATGCCGGCGCGGGCCAGCGACTCCCGGGCCGCACCGGCGTCGGCGCCGATCGGCAGGGTCAGCACGGGCTGGTCGCCCCCGAGCCGGCTCTTGAGCTCCGTCGGCGTCCCCTCGGCGACGACCCGACCGTCGCGCAGCACCGTGATGCGGTCGGCGAGGCGGTCGGCCTCCTCCATGTGCTGCGTCGTGAGCAGGACCGTGGTGCCCTCCGCGACGACCTCGCGCACCATGTCCCACACGTCGGCGCGGGCCCGCGGGTCGAGTCCGGTCGTCGGCTCGTCGAGGAAGAGCAGGACCGGACGCAGCACCAGGCCGGTGGCGATGTCGAGGCGGCGCCGCATGCCGCCGGAGTAGGTGGAGACCGGGCGGTCGGCGGCCTCGGTCAGGCCGAACCGCTCGAGCAGCTCCTCCGCACGGGCGCGGGCGGGCGCGTGGTGGAGGCCGTGCAGGCGGGCGAAGAGCACGAGGTTCTCACGCCCGTGGAGCTTCTCGTCGAGCGCGGGGGACTGGCCGACGAGGCCGACCGCCCGGCGGACGCCGGCCGGGTCGGTGCGCACGTCGCGCCCGGCCACGCTCACCTCGCCCTCGCCGATGCGGGTCAGGGTGGCACTGGTGCGCACCAAGGTGGTCTTGCCGGCGCCGTTGGGCCCGAGCAGGGCGTGCACGTGGCCGTGCTGCACGGTGAGGTCGACGCCGTCGAGCGCCACCGTCGAGCCGTAGGTCTTGCGCAGTCCGCGGATGGTCAGGGGAGCAGTGGACATCTCGTCCTCCTTGTTTCGTACGCTGTACGACGATGAACGCGCGGAGCCTAGCATTTGTTCCGTACGTTGTACGAGGTAGTTAGGATGGCCGGGTGACCGACCCCACCGCCGACCGTGCCCTGCCGCTCCTGTGGCGCGGGTCGGGCGCCGAGGGCGCGGCCCCGCGACGAGGCCCGCGCCCCAAGGTGTCGATCGACGACGTGGTCGACGCCGGGATCGAGGTCGCCGACGCCGCGGGCCTCGACACGCTGTCCATGCGCGGGCTCGCCCAGCGCCTCGGGATCGGCGCCATGACGGTCTACACCTACGTGCCCGGACGCGACGAGCTGATCGTGCTGATGACCGACCAGGTGCTGGGGCGGACCGAGCGACCGGCGCACCCCGACGACACGCGGCGGCGGCTGGAGGCGGTCGCCGAGGCGGCGTACGCCGAGTACTCCGCCCACCCGTGGCTGCTCGAGGTCGCCGGCCTGCGGGCCTGGCTGGGCCCGCACGCCGCCGACCGCTACGAGTGGCAGCTCACCGCGGTCGAGGGCCTCGGGCTCGACGACCTCGAGATGGACCGGACCGTCGCGCTGCTGGACGGCTGCGCCTCGTCCGCGGTCCGGGCCCGCCAGGAGGTCCGGCTGGCCGAGCGGAGCTCCGGTCTGACCGAGCTCCAGTGGTGGGAGGCCAACTACGAGCTGCTGGGCGAGCTGATGGCCGGGCGGAGCTATCCGCTGGCCGGCCGGGTGGGCACGGCGGCCGGGGAGGCCTACCAGGCGGCGAGCGACCCCGAGGGCCAGTTCCGCTTCTCCCTCGACCGGATCGTCGACGGCCTGCTGGTGCTCCTCGACCGATGAGCGACGGGTGGGTGGCGGCCCGCGTCGCCACCCGGGTCGCCGCCTGTGGTCACCGGGGGAGGGGGAGACCGTGCTCGATGATCTCGAAGGCGTCCGCGGCAGCGACGAAGTCCACGTCGAGCGGGTAGCCCGCGATCAGCAGCCCTCGCTCGAGCGCCTTGCCGGCCTCGGTCTCGTCGAGGCCGTGGAGATCCGTGAGGACGGTGCGGAGCTCGTTCGTCCACACCGGGCCCAAGGCAGGCAGGCCGAACGAGGGGGTGTTGCCCATGTGGGTCCTTCCGGAGCTGGTGGTCGCCCATCGCCCAGTATGCCCCGGGCCGGAGCATGCAGCAGCACGGCCCGGCCACCGCGACCCCTCGCCGGTGGGGCACTCACTCCTCGAAGAGCCGGTCCTCGGCCTCGCTCGAGGTGACCTCCAGCCTCAGGGCCAGCACCTGCTGCGGTGGCAGCCCGAGGCGGGACATGATGACCTGGACCTGCGGCAGCACCCAGCTGTAGGACTGCAGGGCGACGCGGTCGGCCTCGGTCCGCACGCGCACCCAGACCACGGGGTCACCCGCCCGATCGGGCAGCCAGTGCGCCTCGAGCACGCCGGCCGGGGCGAGCGAGGCCACGACCGGCAGCATCGCCGCGTCCGCGGCCCGTCGCAGCTCCTCGCTCACCCCCGCCACGCTAGCGGGTGCAGCGGCTCAGGACTCGAGCCTCTTCGCCACGTCGAGGACCCGCGTCACGAGGTGGTCGAGGGCGGTGTTGGCGGTGTCGTCGACCCCGCCCTGGCCCGTGACGACGCCGACGCCGTAGGGGTTGCCGTCGTTGAACTTGGTCTGGTCGGTGTAGCCGGGCGGCACGATGATCCCGCCGAAGTGGGCGAAGGTCGTGAGCATGGCCAGGATCGTCGTCTCCTGGCCCCCGTGCAGGGTCTGGCTGGAGGTGAAGGACGCGTAGACCTTGTCCGCCAGCCGGCCCTCCTGCCAGAGGGGTCCCAGGGTGTCGATGAAGGACTGGAGCTGGCTGGTGACGTGGCCGTAGCGGGTGCCGGAGCCCATGATCACGGCGTCGGCCCAGTCGAGGTCCTCGGGCTCGGCGACGGGCTGGTCGGCCACCGAGGCGGCGTGGGCCGCCCAGGCCTCGACGCCCTGCACGACCTCGTCGGGGGCGGTCTCGCGGACCCGGCGGAGGCGGACCTCGGCGCCGCGGGCCTCGGCGGTCTCGGCCATCCGTGTCGCCATCGTGTGAGCGGTGCCGTAGCTGGAGTAGTAGACGATCGCTAGCTTGGTCATACCTTGGACGCTAGCCGGGGACCGGTGGGCGGTCCCCGTCCGGGAGGGTGGGAGCGACGTGCGCACGACGGTCTTCACGAACGCAGCCGTCTTCGACGGGACGTCCTACCGCGGCCGCGTCGGCGATGTCGTGGTGGACGCCGGCCGGGTCGTCGCGGTCGGACCGGACCTCGCGCCCGCCGGGGCGGCGGTCGTCGACGTCGCCGGAGGCCTGCTGCTGCCCGGCTTCACCGACGCCCACGTCCATCCCGTGCAGGGCGGGCTCGAACGCCTCGGCTGCGACCTGAGCGGGCTCCCGGCCGACGCCGCCGCCTACGTGGCGCACGTCGCCGCCCATGCCGCCGCGCACCCGGACCAGGAGTGGGTGCAGGGCGGCGGCTGGGCGATGGCAGCCTTCCCGGGCGGGCTCCCGACCGCCTCCGCCCTCGACGAGGCGGTCGGGCCGCGGCCCGTGGCCCTCGCCAACCGCGACCACCACGGCATGTGGGTCAGCTCCCGGGCCCTCGAGCTGGCCGGCATCACTGCGGCGACCGCGGACCCTGCCGACGGCCGCATCGAGCGGGACGAGCACGGGCAGCCGACCGGGATGCTCCACGAGGGCGCCATGGACCTGCTGGCGGGCGTCCTGCCACCGGCGGACGACGCGCAGCTCCACGCCGCCCTCCTCGAGGGCCAGCGGCACCTCCACTCGCTCGGCGTCACCGGCTGGCAGGACGCGATCATCGGGGCGTACTCCGGCATGCGCGACGCCGGACCGACGTACGCCCGCGCGGCGGCGGGCGGCGACCTCACCGGCTCGGTGGTCGGGGCGCTCTGGTGGGACCGCGAGCGCGGCGCCGAGCAGGTGGCGGAGCTGGTGGCGCGGCGCGAGGCGTACTCGGTCGGCCGGTTCGCCGCGACGGCGGTGAAGATCATGCAGGACGGCGTGGCGGAGAACGGCACGGCGGCGCTCGTCGAGCCCTACCTCGACCGGTGCGGCCACGCCACGCGCAACACCGGGATCTCGTTCGTCGACCCCCGCGAGCTGCGCGGGCACGTGGCAGCGCTCGACGCACACGGGTTCCAGGTCCACGTCCACGGCCTCGGTGACCGGGCGGTGCGCGAGGCGCTCGACGCGCTCGATGGCACCGACCCCCGGCGGCGGCACCACGTCGCACACCTGCAGCTGGTCCACCCGGCCGATGTCCCGCGCTTCGGGGCGCTCGGGGTGGCGGCCAACATCCAGGCGCTCTGGGCCTGCCACGACGACCAGATGACCGAGCTCACCATCCCGTTCCTCGGGGAGGAGCGGGCTCGTCGGCAGTACCCCTTCGCCGACCTGCACGCCGCCGGCGCGCGGCTCGTCGCCGGAAGCGACTGGCCGGTGAGCACCCCCGACCCGCTGGCGGCGATCCACACCGCCGTGCACCGGACGTCGTACGACGAGCCGGGTCCCGCCGGCACGGACCCGTTCCACCCGGAGCAGGCGCTCGACGTCGAGGTGGCGTTCGCGGCGTACACGAGCGGGTCGGCCTGGGTGAACCACCGCGACGACGCCGGCAGGATCGCGCCCGGCGCGGTGGCCGACCTGGTGGTGCTGGACCGCGACCCGTTCACCGCACGGCACGAGATCGGTGCCGCGCGGGTCCGCTCCACCTGGATCGACGGGACGTGCGTCCACGAGGCGTGACTCGTCAGCAGGGTGTGTCCCGCGACCCCGGTGGGGTACTGCTCCGCCGACGTTGAGCAGTGGCGTGATGGACCCGCGTCCTGGAAGTGATCGACATGCGTGCCACTGGATCTCCTCCTCCCAGCCCGGTGGAGCAGGACCACCGCGCAGCCGCCGGTGACGGGCGCGCGCGGGGCTCAGGTGCCGCAGAAGGTCGTGTAGGCGCCGAAGGACTCGGGGGCGGGCAGGGCGTGCTGCTCGAGCCCCGGGCGCTCGTCGTAGGGCGAGGACACCGCCTCGAGCAGGCGCTCGAGGGGTGCGAGGTCGCCCGCCGTGGCCGCGGTCAGCGACTCCTCGACGAGGTGGTTGCGGGGGATGTAGACGGGGTTGACGCGGTCCATGGCCTCGGCGTCGGGCGACAGTGCCGACCACCGCTCCGCCCAGGCGTCGAAGCCGGCGAGGTCGAGCACGAGGCTGCGGGCCGGCTCGGCGTTCCCGCGTGCCGCCGCACCCAGGCCGCGGAAGAACGACGTGTGGTCGACGTGGTTGTCCTGCATGAGCGTGACGAGGTCCGTCACCAGCGGCGAGGCCGTCGCGTCGTCGGTGTCGGGGGACAGGCCGAGCTTGGCGCGCATGCCCGACGACCAGGCGGCGCTGTACTGGTCGCGGAAACGGCCCAGCGACTCGGTGGCGATCGCGACGGCGTCGTCCTGCTCGTCCGCCAAGAGCGGCAGCAGGGTCTCGGCGAAGCGGGCCAGGTTCCACTCGGCGACGACCGGCTGGTTGCCGTAGGCGTAGCGCCCGCCGGTGTCGATGGAGCTGAAGACGGTGGCGGGGTCGAAGACGTCGAGGAAGGCGCACGGGCCGTAGTCGATCGTCTCGCCGGAGATGGTCGTGTTGTCGGTGTTCATCACCCCGTGCACGAAGCCGACCAGCATCCACTGCGCCACCAGCGAGGCCTGGGCGGACACCACTGCCTCGAAGAGGGCGAGGTGCGGCTGCTCCGCCTCGGCGGCCACCGGGTGGTGGCGAGCGATGGCGTGGTCGGCGAGGCGGCGCAGGAGGTCGAGGTCGCCGGTGGAGCGGGCGTACTGGAAGGTCCCGACGCGCAGGTGGCTGCTGGCCACGCGCGCCAGCACCGCTCCCGGGAGCACGGTCTCGCGGTGCACCTCGCGCCCGGTCGCGACGACGGCGAGCGAGCGGGTGGTGGGGATGCCCAGGGCGTGCATGGCCTCGCTGACGACGTGCTCGCGCAGCATCGGACCCACGGCCGCCAGGCCGTCGCCGCCACGGGAGAACGGCGTTCGGCCCGAGCCCTTGAGGTGCAGGTCGCGCACGCGGCCGGAGCGGTCTCGCAGCTCCCCGACCAGCAATGCCCTGCCGTCGCCGAGCCGCGGGGAGTAGCCGCCGAACTGGTGGCCGGCGTACGCCTGGGCGACGGGGGTCGCTCTCTCGGGGACGCGGGTGCCGGTCAGCAGGCCGAGGCCGTCGTCGGTCCGCAGCCACGCCGGGTCGAGGCCGAGGTCCGCGGTCGCCGGCTCGTTGAGCACGAGCAGCCGCGGCTGCGGCGCCTCGAGGCCCTGCCACGGCATCGCGAGCTCGGGGAGCTCGCGCGCGAACTGGTCGTCCAGCGAGATGGTGGCCAGGGTCGTCGACTGTGCCTCGATCACCCCGTCGACGATACGTCGCGGACCTGAGCCGACCACCCCTCGGGGCGGGACGGGGTCGGGACCGGTCAGCTGCCGCCGGCGGGGAGGGCCTCGAGCATCACGTCGGGGTTGTCGCGCGCGGTGACCATGGCCCGCCACTGGTCCACGAACAGCGCCAGCCGCGTGCCGTCGCTGCGCTCGAGGACCTCGACGCCGCGGATGCCGGCGAGCGCCGCGGCGCCGGCGGCGTCCGTGCGCCGGGCGACCTGGTAGTCGAGCCGCGAGAACCGGATGGGGGAGTTGAACTCGTGGGTCATCCGGTCCTCGACGACCTCGAACTGCATGGGGCCGACGGCGGCGAGGACGGGGTTCTGGTCGCCGCGCAGGTCCGAGCGCAGCACCTGGACCACGCCCTCCTGGTCGAGCTGCTCGATGCCGCGACGGAACTGCTTGTAGCGACCGATGTCGCCGGCGCTGGCCGTCACGAAGTGCTCGGGCGCGAAGCTGGGGACCGGCGGGTACTCGATGGGGTCGCCGACGTAGACGGTGTCGCCGACCCGCAACGACTGCGCGTTGACGAAGCCGACGATGTCGCCCGGCTGCGCGGTCTCGACCGACGTGGTCTCGCGGCCGAAGACCGCCTGGGCGAACTTCGTCGCGAAGGGTCGCCCGGTCGTGGCGTGGGTGACGACCATGCCGCGCTCGAACGTCCCGGAGACGACCCGGGCGTAGGCCAGGCGGTCGCGGTGGGCGTTGTTCATCCCCGACTGCACCTTGAACACGAAGGCGCTGAAGTCGTCCTCGACCTTGCGGACCGAGCCGTCGACGCCCTCGGTCGGGCTCGGGTCCGGTGCCAGGTCGAGCAGCAGGTCGAGCAGCTGGGCGACACCGAAGTTCTGCAGGGCCGAGGCGAACATGACGGGGGTCGTCTCGCCGGCCAGGAAGCGCTCCTGGTCGTGGTCGGCCTCGTCGAGGGCGAGCAGCTCGTGCTCCTCGACCGCCGCCGCCCACGTGGCGGCGTCGTCCGGCTCGACCTCGTCGGGGCCCATCCGTCGCTCGGGCGCACGGGTCGCGCCGCCGGCGGTGCGGGTGTACTTCACGAACTCACCCGTGCGCCGGTCGATGACGCCGCGGAAGTCGCCCGCCTCGCCGACGGGCCAGGTGAGGGGCGTGGGCCGCAGCTTGATCTTCTCCTGGATCAGGTCCATCAGCTCGAGGGCCGAGAGCCCGGGGCGGTCCCACTTGTTGATCACGGTGATCACCGGGATGCCGCGCAGCGCGCACACCTTGAACAGCTTGAGGGTCTGCGGCTCGAGCCCCTTGCCCGCGTCGACCAGCATCACCGCGGAGTCGACCGCGGACAGCACCCGGTAGGTGTCCTCGGAGAAGTCGCTGTGGCCGGGCGTGTCGACGAGGTTGACCACGTGGTCGCGGTAGACGAACTGCAGGGCGGCGGAGGTGATCGAGATCCCGCGCGCCTTCTCCATCGCCATCCAGTCCGACACCGTGGCGCGCCGGTCGCCCTTGCCGTGCACGGCCCCGGCTTCGGTGATCACCCGCGCGTGCAGCGCGAGCGCCTCGGTCAACGTGGACTTGCCGGCGTCGGGGTGGCTGATGACGGCGAACGTACGACGGGGACGGGTGTCGGGCACCGGGGAAATCTACCCGTCGGGGCGTGCCGACCCCCAGCCCACGGCTCAGCGATCGTCGTCACGCTCGCGGGCGACGGCGTCCTCCTTGTCCTGCACGAGCTCCTGCGCGACCAGGCGGATCTTGCGGTTGCTCGTGCTCGAGTCCCGCAGCAGGTAGTTGAACGCCGCCTCCTTGCCGATGCCGTGGCGCTCCATCAGCAACCCGATCGCCGTGCCGATGACCGTGCGGGTGCCGATGGCGGTCTTCAGCTGGTCCGCGGACTCCACGTGCCCCAGCGCGGCGCCGGCCTGGACGGCGAAGTGCTCGGCCACGCCGACCGACCCGCCGTCGATTTGCTCGGTCGTGGTCGAGTGCAGGTTGAGGCAGATGGCGCCCCGGGAGTCGCTGAAGAGCATGATGCCGAGCTGCGAGCGCAGGCCCAGGGGAAGGGCTCGCCTGATGTAGGCCGGCCACCGCTGCTCGTGGCGTGCGTCGTTGACGAGCACGACCTCGTCCAGCTTGCCGGCCTCGACGCACGGCCCGCCGCGCGCCTCGGACTGCACGCGGTCGAACTGCCGGGCGAGGTCCGTCGTCACGGCGAGCGTCTCGAGGTGGCGGTCCTCACGGATGCGGGAGACGCTGACGTGCTCGAACTCCGGGAGGCAGCGGGCCGCCTGCTCGACGATCTCCTGCAGCACGTCGGAGGGCGTCCGGTGCTTGGCCATCGCCTGGGTGGCCCGCGTGAGCGGCTCCAGGGTGTCTCGTTCCATCAGTCGGGTGGCTCTCTTCGCGCACAACGCCGTGCTTCGGCAGCCACATGATGCCATTGCCACCCAAGCACCAGTGCGTCGCGACGTGCCCGGTGGCGCGGCTCACGGTGCGGGTGGTGCGGCGGCCAGGCCGGGGTCCTCCCCGGCCTCGGCCAGGGCGTCGTGCACGAACCCGCTCGCCAGCAGGTTGCCGACCGTGTCGGCGACGAACCGGGCGGCCGCGTCCGTCCGGTCCCGCGGGATGCCGACGGCCTGTCGGATCTGCATGAACGCGGGCTCGAGGACGCGATGCGTCGGGTGCTGGGCGACGAACGCCACGGCCGGCTGGCGAATGCCCGCGCCGACGTCGAGGTGCTCGGCGAGGTAGACGTCGATGCCGTCGGTGCCGCGCACCACCTCGGCCTCGCGGAGGGTGCGGGTGAGGAACAGGTCGTAGGCCGACCCCTCCTTCACGCCGACGCGGGTGCCGGTGCGGTCGACCTCGCCGGCCGAGGCGGGGCCTCGGCCACGTTGGGTGACGTAGACGCCCTCGATCGCGAGGTAGGACGGGCTGAAGCGGACCTCCGCCTCCCGCGCTGGGTCGACGGCCAGGAAGGTGAGGTCCGCCTCGCCGCCCGCCATCGCGGCGTACGCCTCGCGCGCGGCGTGGAAGCAGAGGAGCTCCAGCGGCACGTCGAGGCGTGCGGCGAGCTCGCGGGCGATGGCGACCGTGACGCCGCCCGGTTCGTCGTGCGTCCCGTGGGCGAGCACCGGGTTGCCGAGGTTGATCGTGGCGCGCAGGACCCCGGTGGGCGCCAGGTCGCGCACGACGTCGTCGGAGGGTCTCATCGCGACGACGTCCGGAGGTGACGACCCGGAGCCGGGGTGTCCGGCGCGGACGCAGCACAGCGACTCATGGGGGTCGTCACTGGTGGTCCGGGACGCGCTCGAAGACCGCTGCGAGACCCTGGCCGCCGCCGATGCACATGGTCTCGAGGCCCCAGCGCGCCTCGCGGCGGCGCACCTCGTGGGCGAGGGTGGCGAGGATCCGGGCGCCGGTCGCACCGACGGGGTGGCCGAGGGAGATGCCGGACCCGTTCGGGTTGAGGCGGTCGTCGCCCGGGTCCACCTTCCACTCGCGCAGGCACGCGAGCACCTGCGCGGCGAACGCCTCGTTGAGCTCGATCACGTCGATCTCGTCGAGGGTGAGCCCGGCGCGCTCGAGGGCGGCGGCGGTCGCGGGGACCGGGCCGATGCCCATCACCTCCGGGCCGACGCCGGCGACGGCCCACGACCTCAGCGCGAGGAGGGGGCGCAGGCCGCGGCGGTCGGCTTCCTCGCGTGTGGTGACCAGGCACATGGCTGCTCCGTCGTTCTGGCCGCTGGCGTTGCCGGCGGTGACGGTCGCCCCGGGGTCGACCTTCTGGCGCACGGGCCGCAGGGCGGCGAGCTCCTCGAGGGTGGTCTTCGGTCGGGGGTGCTCGTCGCGGTCGACCACCACCTCGGGCTGTCCCCGGCGGCCCGGCACGGTGACGGGCACGAGCTCGTCGTCGAACCTGCCCGCGTCGTGGGCCGCGCCGGCCCGCTGCTGCGAGCGGACGGCGAGCTCGTCCTGCTCCTCACGGGAGATGCCGTAGTCGCGGCGCAGGTTCTCCGCCGTCTCGAGCATCCCGCCGGGGACCGGGTGGTCCCTGCCGCCGGCGGTCTCACGGGCCCGGTCGAGGCGGTCCACCAGCTCGACGCCGCCGCTGCGGACGCCGGTGCGCAGGCCGAGGGCGTAGTGCTCGACGTTGGACATCGACTCGACGCCACCGGCCACGACCACCGTGGCGGCACCGCTGGCGACCTGCCCCGCGGCGTGGAGCACGGCCTGGAGTCCGGAGCCGCAGCGGCGGTCCAGCTGGAGGCCGGGCACGCCGGTGCCGAGGCCTGCGTCGAGGGCGGCGATCCGGCCGATGGCGGGGTGCTCGCCGCTGGGGTAGGAGTGGCCGAGGACCACGTCGTCGACGTCGCCCTCGCCCAGGCCCGTACGCCGGACGAGCTCGCGCAGCGTCTGCGCGGCGAGGTCCGTGGCGGAGAGCGGGGCGAGCGCGCCGCCGAAGCGGCCCACGGGCGTGCGGACGGGCTCGCAGATCACGATGTCGACCATGGGGCCGACGCTATCCGAGCGCGCGGGCCGGCTCGGCGGGGGCGGGAAGTGCCGGCGCTGGTGCCGGCGGCTCGAGGCGCGGGGGATCGACCCGGTTCGTGTCCTTGAGGTAGATCCAGCCGACCCCGCCGTAGGTGAAGACGTTGATGCCGACGGCGGCGACGAGGAAGACGAGCGTGGCGACCACGGCGACCTCCTCGTGTCGACGACCGGGTCACCTCGAGTGCACCACTGCCGCGGGGGCGGCGCCTCACTCGTGGCGGGGGAGGGGTCCCACGTCGCTGTGGCGGCCGGGGCGCAGCCGTGCGTGCCGGAGACCCGGTCCGGGGCCGTCCTTGGCGGCGAGCGCATCGGCGACCACGCCGGTGGCGAAGGCGTACACGGCCTTGTGCAGCAGGTCCACGGCCAGCTCCTTGCGCGGCCAGGTCTGCGGAGGTGCGCCGACCCCGGTCAGGTTCTCCAGGACCTGGTCGGTGGTGAGCCGCACGACCATGAACTTGGCCGACGACACCGGACCCCGCAGCCCGGCCTGCGCCATCAGCGACCGCACCGCACCGACGAGCGCGGCCTGGCCGTAGTGCATCGTCAGGTTGAGGACCCGATCCTTCCTCTGCTCGGGCAGACCGGTCACCCTCGCCAGCACCCGGGCCGGGACGTACGAGTCCGGCCGCCCGGTGAGCCGCTGCTCGAGCTTCTCCCCGGCCGTCATCGCCGCGGCGCCCACCGCGCCGGCCACCAGGCCCTGCCACACCACCCGTCGGATCATGCCCAGCCGTACCCGGGTCGCCGGGGGTCATGCCGGTGGGGGCGCTCCTCTGTGCGGCCGGTGCCGGGTGTGCCTGGCGCTCCGCCGGGCGGTGGCTGGGCGGCATTCCTGCGTCCAAGGACGTGGCTGGCGCACCGCCGGCGGGCTCGATGTGCGACGTGGCCTGCGGAGGAAGCTGTGCTTCGGGGCGGGGGTGACTGGTCTGTACACGTGCCACTGCTTGGCCTGTTTGCACCGAGGCGAATCGTGTCTGCGGCTGCACGGGATGGGGCTCGCATCAGGGGAGCCTGGGCGAGCAGGGCGACGGCCGTCCGATGCCGGGACGTGCCGGTGGCCCCGCCGTGGTCAGGTCGGCGGGGTGTGGGGCGGGGTCATGGTCGCTCGGGTGGAGCCGGCTCGTGGTCGGACGAGTCGGGACCGGGGATGCGGGTGGTGCCGGTGTGGTCGCGTCGGTAGCAGTGGCCGTGCGGGCTGGTCCACTCGTAGACACCCGGCGCGGTCACGGCGTAGCGCCAGGCTGTGTGGGTCTTGAGTCGGTGGTGCCAGCGGCACTCCGGTGCGAGGTTCGAGGGCACGGTCGGCCCCGGCTGGGGAGTGCCCTCGGCGTCGGCGTCGTGGTCGTACGGGACGACGTGGTCGATGTCGCAGCCCCGGGCGGGGCGGGTGCACCACGGGAACACGCAGGTGCGGTCGCGCAGGATCACCTGTTCGCGGATCCGGTCGGGGATGTCGTAGCCGGGTGAGGTGAGCTCGGCGGTCAGGTCGATGAGCGGCTTGACGGTGACCTTGGTGCGGGAGTCGCGGCACCAGTCCTTGACCTGCTCGAGGAGGACGAGCCGCTGGCCCTCCTCCATCCGGCCGGTGGGACCGAACACGGTGTCCAGCCGGTCGAGCCCGTCGAGGCTGGCGTCGAAGTGGGCGTGCAGGACGACTTCCCGGGCGATGGGCAGGCCGTCCTCGCTCCTGGCGGCGGTCGAGCCTTGGGCGTGGAGGTCGAGCGCGGTCTGGGTCCGGGCCAGGTCGCCCAGCGCTTGCGAGCGACGGGAATCCAAGGGTGCTGCCGAGCCGAGTGCCTTCAGCGTCCCCGCGCCGTGGGCGAGGGCCCGGTCCAGGTCGAGGGCGTCGGCGATGTCGAGCTCGGCCTCGAACCGCATGGTGCCGGCGTAGTGCACGTCCTCGGAGTGGAGGGTGGCGTGGCGCGGGTCGACCGACAGGTAGCCGTCCTCCGGATCACTCGTGGGGTCGTGGGCGTCGAGGTGGTGGCGCTTGATCGTCTCCGCGACCAACCGGTCCAGCTGCGCGGGACCGACCCGCCCGGCGACGGCCGCGACCTGGGCGTCGACCCACCGCGCTGCTTCGACCGTGAGGGACGCGGTCGAGTGGATCGTGGCTTCCGCGACCGTGCGGGCCCGCCACGCCGGCACCGCACCGGCCTGGACCTGCGCCCACAGGCGTGGGAGGCGGTGCCGCAGCTCGAGCGCATGGCCGATGAGCCGCTTCGCCGACGTGGAGGAGATGCCGAGGACGGTGCCGAGCTCGGCGATGCAGAACTCCGCCACCGCCGGACAGCCCTCGCCGGCGATGGGCTCCTCGTGCTCGAGGCCGTAACGGCCACCGTCGGCGAAGACCGCGGCGGTGTGGATCGACTCCGGCGGGTGCAGGTCCGCCCACCGGGCGGCCACCTCCAGCACGTCCGCTGCCGCGCGGTCCTCAGCGGCCTTCCGGTCGCGGGCGAGTGCCAGCAGCGCGGAGGCCGAGAGGTCCTCGACCTCTGCCTCGGGTGCCGCTGCCAGCGTCTCGATCATGTGTTCGATTCTACGGTGGACCACCGACAACGGCGCGAGCTCGGACAACGCCGTGGAAGGGGTCTCGATACGCCTCGTTCCCCGGCTACTCGACCACCGAGAGCAGTGAGGTCTCGATACGCCTCGCTCGCGCCTCGCTCGGCTACTCGACCACCGAGAGCAGTGAGGTCTCGATACGCCTCGCTCGTGCCTCGCTCGGCTACTCGACCACCGAGAGCAGTGAGGTCTCGATACGCCTCGCTCGCGCCTCGCTCGGCTACTCGACCACCGAGAGCAGTGAGGTCTCGATACGCCTCGTTTCTCGGCTACTCGACCAGCGACGTGGGAGGTCTCGATACGCCTCGTTCCTCGGCTACTCGACCACCGAGGAGACCGCCGAGCCCCCGGGCACCCACCCCCACCCCTGCGGTCGTGAACGCGTGTGCCGTGCCCGCTGGTGGGTACCGCATCGGTCCGAGACCACGAGGTCGAGACGACGAGAGGGAGGGCCCCGTCATGGCGACGAACCGGCTCAGGAACGACAAGCGCGCCGAGGGAGGCGTCCGGATGACCGACGACAGCCTCCGGGTGCGGCAGCTCAGCCACTACCAGTTCTCCTGGACCGCCGGGGAGGGCGGCCAGAGCGGCACCTGGACGCTCCAGCTGGTGCTGGACGAGGGAGCGTGGGAGGAGGTCCTCACCGTCACGGCGGAGGACGCCGACAACCTGCAGGACACCCTGCGCAACACGAAGAGCGTCTTCTACGACATCGACCGTCGCGTGTTGATGTTCGGGGTGACGAAGAGCGGCGAGTGACCACGAGCGGCGAGTGAGAACGGGGCCGTGTCGTGCATCGGTGGTCGTCCTGGCTGAACGGCACCCTCGCGCTGGGGAGCGTGGGGGTGTGCGCCGCGCTGGTCACGTGGGGGCCGTTGCGGCTGGTGGCGGTGGCCATCCCGGTCACCTGCATCGTGACGCTCGCGCACGTGCTGGTGCGCGTCGAGCACCGGACCACCGGGGGCGTGCTCGGGACGTGCGTGTCGGTCGTCCGGTCGTCCGCCTCCGCCACGTCGCTGCTCCTGCTGGCCTACGTCCTCGCGTCCCTGCACCTCGGGCTCGGCCTGCTGCTCGTGGCCGGGCTGGTGGTCACCGCGCCGCCGGTGCGTGACGCCGTACGACGACGCAGCCGGCTGCAGCGGGTCGGGTGGAACCCGGCCGCACCGGACCCGGCGGCGGTCACGCCGAGCGGCGTCGCGCACCTGACCGACTCCGAGCTGACCCACGCCTGGTGCCACACGTCGCGGGCGTTGGACGGTGTCACGCACCCCGGCCGGCGGCTGGCGCTGGTGGTCACCCGCCAGCACCTGCTCGACGAGATGTGGGCCCGCGACCGCGAGGCGCTCGAGGCGTGGGTCGCCTGCGGTGCCCGACCCGCCGACCGGCCGCCGCGCTACTTCCGCCAGCCGTGACGGCACGGGTCCGCTAGGCCGGTCCCGGCTCGAGGACGACGACCGACCACGACACGGGCGGCAGGGTCAGCGTGATCGCGTCGCCGTCGACGCGGAGGGTGCTGTTGTCGCGCACCCCGACCCGGGTCGGGTCGGCGAGCGTGTTCACCGCGTGGTGGTCGTCGTCGTGCAGGGTCCGGGCGTGGCCCCTTGCGAACGCCCGCCCGCCGGCGACGACGACGTCGAGCTCCACGGGCCCGGACTGCGAGCGGTTCACGACGAAGAGGCTGACTGTGCCGTCCTCGTCCCGCGTGGCGGCGGCGTCCACGAGCGGGACCACGCCGTGGCGCGCGGTCTCCTGCTCGTCGCACTCGATCCGCACGGGCAGGCTCGACCCGCGGGCGTGGCGGGACGTGAGCGCGAACGGGAAGAACGTGGTCTGCCGCCAGGCCGGACCGCCCGGCTCGGTCATGACGGGGGCGATGGCGTTGACGAGCTGGGCCAGCGAGGCGCTCCTGACCCGGTCCGCGTGGCGCAGCAGCGAGATGAGCAGGCTCCCCACCACGACGGCGTCCGCCACCGTGTAGACGTCCTCGAGCAGGCGCGGCGCCCGCGGCCAGTGGTCGAGCGAGGTGATCCGCTCCTCCGCCTGGAAGCGGGAGAGGTACCAGACGTTCCACTCGTCGAAGGAGATGTCGACGCGGTGCTCGCTGCCCTTCACGGCGCGGACGTGGTCGATCGTCGCGACGACCGAGTCGATGAAGGCGTCCATGTCGACGGCCGAGGCGAGGAAGCTCGCGAGGTCGCCGTCGCGCTCCTCGTAGTAGGCGTGGCAGGAGATGAGGTCGACCTCGTCGTAGGCGTGGGTCAGCACGGTGCGCTCCCACTCGCCGAAGGTCGGCATGTCGCGGCTCGAGGACCCGCACAGCACCAGCTCGAGGTCCGGGTCGAGGAGCCGCATGGCGCGCGCGGTCTGCGCGGCGAGCTTGCCGTAGTCGTCGGCGGAGCGGTGCCCCAGCTGCCAGGGCCCGTCCATCTCGTTGCCCAGGCACCACGTGCGTACGCCGAACGGGTGCGGGCGGCCGTTGCGCGCCCGCTCGTCCGTGCGGGTCGTGCCGCCGGCGACGTTGGCGTACTCGAGCAGGTCGAGTGCCTCGAGCGTCCCGCGAGTGCCGAGGTTGAGCGCCAGCACCAGGTCGCTCCCGACCTCCTCGAGCCACTCGGCGAACTCATGGAGGCCGACCTCGTTGGTCTCGGTGGAGTGCCAGGCCAGGTCCAGCCGCGTGGGGCGTGACTCCCGCGGTCCCACCCCGTCCTCCCACCGGTAGCCGGACACGAAGTTGCCACCGGGGTAGCGAACGGCGCTCACGCCCAGCTCGCGCACCAGCTCGACGACGTCGGTGCGGAAGCCGCGCGCGTCGGCGCTCGGGTGGCCGGGCTCGTGGACGCCGGTGTGGATCGCGCGGCCCACGTGCTCGACGAAGGCACCGAACAGGCGCCGGTCGACGGGGACGCCGGGGCGCTCGAGGTCGACGACCAGCCGGGCCTGCCCGCTGCTCACCGGTCCACCACCACCTCGAGGTCCGGCCGGTCGGCCGAGAGCTCCACCGTCGCTGTGCCGTCAGGGGTGGTCACCGAGTAGGTGCCCGCCCAGCCGTGCAGGACGACGCTGCCGCGCTCGTCGGTGCGCGCGTAGGTCGGGGCCAGCCACCACTCCTCCTTCACCAGCCTGCGCAGGGCGTCGTACGCCGGCTTCGGGGTGCCGTCGGCGCGGACGAGGCCCGACGGCGCCCCGAGCCACGCCCCCGCGTCGGTGATGCCCCAGTAGGTCACCGCGGCGACGGAGGGGTGGGACAGCAGCGTGCGGTAGTGCCGGACGATCTCGTCGGCCTGCCGCTCCTCGCCCTCGGCGGTGGAGGGCCAGTGCTCCGGCTGGAAGTCGTTGAGGTCCTCGATGTGGGCCGGCATCGTGTCGCCGGACACCAGGGTGGTCTCGCTGAGGTGGAGCGGCAGGCCGTAGCGCGCGAACCGGTCGAGGACGGCGAGCGTGCGGTCCTCGCCCCAGTAGCCCTGGTGCATGTGGCTCTGGAGGCCGATCGCGTCGATCGCGATCCCGGCCTCGAGCACGCCCTCGATCAGGCACTCGTAGGCGGTCGACATGTCGAAGTCGTTGAGGACGAGGGTGGCCCGCGGGTCGGCCGTCCGGGCCTCGTCGAACGCCAGCCGGATCGTCGCCAGGCGGCCTCGGCTGCGGCACAGCCGCGTGACGGCGTTGGTCGTCTCCTCGTTGTCGAAGACCGGCATGATCACGACCTCGTTGATCACGTCCCACGTCGGCACGAGCCCGTCGAAGGCCGACACCTCCCGGCGGACCCGCGCGCGGACCGCCTCCTCGACCTCGGCGTCCGGGAGCTCGTCGAGCCAGGTCGGCGCCAGCGTGTGCCACACCAGCGGGTGGCCCTTCGTCGCGACGCCGCGCTCCTGCAGCCAGCGGGCGGTGACGAGGAGCCGCTCGGTCTGCGGCTCGCCCCGCACGGGCTCGAACCCCTGCCAGTAGAAGGGCAGCGTGGCGGTGTTGAACACGTCCAGCCACAGGTCCACGAGCCGCGCGGCGGCGTCCGGCTCCGCGCCACCGAAGACGTTGCCTGCCGCCGTCGTCTCGCCATTGGCGAGGCCGACGAAGTCGAAGCCGATGTTGCCGAACGCGAACGCGTGCCGCTGCTGCTCGACGACCACGTCGGTGCCGGCGAGCGGCGTGCCGTCGCTGCGTCGTACGGTCACGTCGGCGCGCAGCACGCGGTGGTCCAGGGGACTGTGCGAGTCGACGTCGCGCGGGCTCTGAACCGGGTCGAGCGAGGGCATGGGACCTCCAGCGAGGGGCGGGACGTGTGAAGGACATCACGGGAACGGATCGATGTAAAACGTTATCGATAACGATTGACAAGGGGTAGAACCGTCGTTCAGGGTCATCCAGTGTGGTCCACGTCACTCCGGCGTGGCGCGGATGAAGGAGGATCTCGATGCCTAGGAGCACCCGAGTGGCGGGACTCGCCGCTCTCTGCGCCGTCACGTTGATGACAGCGGCCTGCGGTGGCGACGACAGCGCCTCAGGCGACGGCGACGCCAACACGATCACCTGGTGGCACAACTCCAACAACGAGCCGGGCAAGGGCTACTACGAGCAGGTCGCCAAGGACTTCGAGGCCGAGAACCCCGGCATCGACGTCAAGGTCAGCGCCATGGCGCACGAGGACATGGTCAGCAAGCTCGAGGCGGCGTTCCAGAGCGGCGACGTGCCGGACGTCTACATGGAGCGCGGCGGCGGCGAGCTCGCCGACCACGTCGAGGCGGGGTTGACGAAGGACCTCTCGGAGGCGGCGTCCGAGGAGATCTCCAAGCTCGGCGGCAACGTCGCCGGCTGGCAGGTGGACGGCAAGACCTACGCCCTGCCGTTCTCGGTGGGCGTCGTCGGCTTCTGGTACAACAAGGCGCTCTTCGAGGAGGCCGGCATCGAGGCGCCGCCGACCACCATGGACGAGTTCTACGACGTGGTCGACCAGCTCAAGGCCGCCGACATCACGCCCGTCTCGGTCGGTGCCGGTGACAAGTGGCCCGCTGCCCACTACTGGTACTACACCGCCCTGCGCACCTGCCCCCAGGACGTCCTGGAGGGTGCCGTGACCAGCCTCGACTTCTCGGACCCGTGCTTCGTCGAGGCGGGTGCGGCGCTCGAGGACGTCATCGCGGCGGAGCCGTTCAACCCCGGTTTCCTCACCACGCCCGCGCAGGAGGGAGCGACCTCCGCCTCCGGCCTGCTCGCGACCGACAAGGTCGCCATGGAGCTGGCGGGTCACTGGGAGCCGGGCGTCATGCAGGGACTCACCGACGACGGCAAGGGCCTGGGGGAGGACACGGGTTGGTTCCCGTTCCCCGAGGTCGAGGGCGGCGCGGGTGACCCGACGGCACAGCTCGGCGGTGGTGACGCGTGGGCCGTCGCAGAGGGCGCGCCCGACGAGGCCGTCGACCTGGTGAGGACGCTGCTCTCGGACGAGGTGCAGACCGGCTTCGCCGAGAACGACATGGGCCTGCCGACCAATCCGGCCGCGGGCGGTGCCGTGAGCGACCCGGCGCTCGCCGAGCTGCTCAGCGTGCGCGACGAGTCGCCCTACATCCAGCTCTACTTCGACACCGCCTTCGGCACGTCCGTCGGTGGCGCGATGAACGACGAGATCGCGCTCCTCTTCGCCGGTCAGGCGAGCCCGGAGGACGTCGTCGAGGCCACGCAGCAGGCTGCCGACCAGGAGATGTGATCACGAGCATGACCGATCAGGGCGCCACGATGGTGGCAACTCGACCGGAGGAGGGGGCCGCCCGCCGCGCGACGTCGCGCCGGGCGGCCGCCCGGCCGCCGCGCCTCGGATGGGGTCAGCGCCTCGAGGTGCTGCTCTTCGTGGCCCCGGCGCTCGTCCTGATGTCGATCTTCATCGTCTGGCCGGTGGTCTCCGCCGTGCGGATGTCGTTGTACCGATGGAAGGGCTTCGGCCCGATGGACGACTTCGTCGGCTGGCAGAACTACAGCCTGGTGCTCGGCGACGACGTCTTCACCGGTGCCGTCGGGCACAACTTCACGATCGTGGTGGCCTCGATCGCGGTCCAGCTCCCGATCGGCCTGGGCCTGGCCCTCCTGCTCAACCGCAACATCCGGTTCCGCGGCGTGCTGCGGACCGTGGTCTTCGTGCCGTACGTGGTGGCCGAGGTCATCGCCGGCGTCATCTGGTTCCAGCTGCTGCAGCCCGGCTACGGCCTCGTGGACACCCTCGTCGGAGCCGTCGGCCTGACCCCGCCGGAGCAGGGTTTCCTCGGCAGCCCCGACATCACGTTGTGGACGGTGTTCGTGGTGCTGACGTGGAAGTACGTCGGGCTGGCCGTGCTGCTCTTCCTCGCCGGTCTGCAGAACATCCCGCAGGAGCTCTACGAGTCCGCGCAGATCGACGGCGCCTCGTGGTGGCAGACCCAGTGGCAGATCGCCGTCCCGCTGCTGGGGCCCACGATCCGGACCTGGGCGTTCCTCTCGATGATCGGCTCCATCCAGCTCTTCGACATCGTGTGGGTGCTGACCGGTGGCGGCCCCGCCAACGCGACGACCACGATGGCGACGTACCTCATCAACCAGGGCACCTCCCGGGGCAACTACGGCATCGCCGGCGCCGCGTCGGTCGTGCTGTTCGTCATCGCGCTCGTGATGGCCGTGCTCTACCAGGCTCTCGTCCTGCGCCGCGACAGCCAGGAGGCACGATGACGACCGGGACGGGGACGCAGAGGTTCGGCGGCGGGGGACCGCTGGTCTACGGGCTGGCTGCGATCGTGGCCGCGCTCACCCTCGGGCCGGTGGTGTACGGCGCGCTCGGCGGCTTCCGCAGCAACGAGCAGCTGGCGCGGGACCCGGCCGGCCTGCCCGACCCGTGGGTCGGCACCAACTACGAGAACGTCTTCAGCAACAGCGGCTTCTGGACCTATGCCCTCAACTCGACGGCGATCGCAGTGATCACGACCGTGGTCACCGTCCTGTGCGGCGTGATGGCGGCCTATCCCCTCGCCCGCTACCGGTTCCGCTTCCGTGAGCCCCTCTTCATGGTCTTCGTGCTCGGGCTGCTCTTCCCGCTCGCGGTGGCGATCATCCCGCTCTTCATCCTCATCACGCGCAACCTCCAGCTCGGCAACACCTGGTGGGGCGTCGCGCTGCCGCAGGCTGCGTTCGCGCTGCCGATGACGGTCGTGATCCTGCGGCCGTTCCTGATGGCGCTGCCCAAGGAGCTCGAGGAGGCGGCGCTCATCGACGGCGCCTCGCGGGTGAGCGTGTTCTGGCGCATCGTGCTGCCGCTGTCGGTGCCCGGGATGATCACCGTGGGGGTCCTGGCCTTCGTCGCCTCGTGGAACTCCTACCTGCTTCCCCTGCTGCTGCTGCGCGACGAGATGCGTACCCTGCCCCTCGGGGTCGCCGACTACTCCACCGAGTTCTCGGCCGACACCGCGGGCGTCCTGGCGTTCACCACCATCGCCATGATCCCCGCACTGATCCTGTTCCTCGCGCTGCAGGGCCGGATCGTCAACGGCCTCCAGGGCGCGGTCAAGGGCTGAGGGCACGCTGATGGCGGATGCTGACGGGAGAGGCGGGGTGTCACGGGTGAAGGAGCGCATCGTGGAACCGACGGACACGGCGGTGCCGGTGCACGGTGACGCGCGCCGCGGCATGGGGCGGGTGACCATGCAGCAGGTGGCGGCGGAGGCCGGGGTGTCGGTCTCGACCGTCTCCAAGGTCATCAACGACCGCTACGGCGTGGCGAGCGAGACCTCGCGGGTCGTCACCGAGGTCATCGAGCGGCTCGGCTACGAGGCCAGCCTGGTCGCGCGCAGCCTGCGCAACCGGCGTACGAACGTGATCGGCGTGCTGGTCGCGGACTTCGAGCCGTTCAGCACCGAGGTGCTCAAGGGCGCCGCCGACGCGATCCGCAGCACGGGCTACGAGCTCGTCGCCTACTCCGCCGGCGGCCGGGTCGACGCCCACGTCGGGTGGGAGCGCCGCTACCTGTCCCGCGTCATGGGCACCCTGGTCGACGGGGCAGTGCTCGTCACGCCGACCATCACCGAGGTGCAGTACGAAGGACCGATCGTCGCGGTCGACCCGCACACCGGACCATCCGACCTGCCCACCGTCACCGCCGACAACCTCGGCGGCGCGCGGCTCGGGGTCGACCACCTGATCGCGCTCGGGCACCGCCGCATCGGCATGGTCACCGGCCGCCCCGACCTGGTCTCGGCGCAGCTGCGCGAGCAGGGCTACCGCGACTCGCACGCCGCCGCGGGGATCGCGGTCGACGAGCAGCTCCTCGCGGCCGGTGCCTTCGAGCCCGAGCCCGCCCGCGCCGCAGCCCGCTCCCTGCTGGAGCTGGCCGATCCGCCCACCGCGATCTTCGCGGCCAACGACCTCTCCGCCCTGGCCACCCTGGAGGCCGCCGCGGAGCTGGACATCGACGTGCCCGGCCGCCTGTCGGTGGTGGGCTTCGACAACATCCCGGAGTCCGCGCTCGCGCACCCGCCTCTCACGACGGTGCAGCAGCCGATCCGGCAGATGGGAAGGGAAGCGATATCGATGCTCGTCACGCTGATCACCGGCGACCACGTGGTGGAGGAGGTGCACGTCAGCCTGGACACCACGCTGGTGGTGCGCCGATCCACGGCAGCTCCGGGCGGCGCCTCATGAGCGAGGTGTGGCAGGACCCGACGGCCGAGGTGGCCGAGCGGGTCTCGGACCTGGTGTCCCGGATGACGCTGGAGGAGAAGGTCGCCCAGCTGTCCGGGGTCTGGGGCGTCGACCCGACCGTGGGCGACATGGCGCCGATGCTCCGCGACGCGATGGGACCGGTGCTCCCGTGGGAGGAGGTCATCGCCGACGGCCTCGGCCAGCTGACCCGCCCCTTCGGCACCGAGCCCGTCGAGCCCGCGGAGGGCGTGCGCGCGCTGGCCGAGCGGCAGCGCCAGGTCGTCGCGGCCAACCGCTTCGGCATCCCGGCCCAGGTCCACGAGGAGTGCCTCACGGGCCTCGCCGCCTGGCGGGCCACCGTCTACCCCTCGCCGCTGTGCTGGGCCTCGTCCTTCGACCCTGCGCTCGTGGAGCGGATGGGTGCCCGGATCGGGGCGACGATGCGCAGCCTCGGCGTGCACCAGGGCCTCGCGCCGGTGCTCGACGTGGTCCGCGACCTGCGCTGGGGACGCGTCGAGGAGACGATGGGTGAGGACCCGTTCTGGGTCGGCACGACCGGCGCGGCCTACGTCCGCGGCCTGGAGAGCGCCGGCGTGGTCTCCACGCTCAAGCACTTCGCCGGCTACTCCGCCTCCCGCGCGGCCCGCAACCACGCCCCCGTCGGGATGGGGCCCCGCGAGCTCGCCGACGTCATCCTGCCGCCGTTCGAGATGGCGCTGCGCGCCGGAGCCCGCTCGGTGATGAACTCCTACACCGACACCGACGGGGTGCCGGCGGCGTCCGACCGGGCCCTGCTCACCACGCTGCTGCGCGACACCCTCGGCTTCGACGGGACGGTCGTGGCCGACTACTTCTCCATCGCGTTCCTGTGCACCCTGCACCACGTCGCCGAGACCGACCAGGACGCCGCCGGCCTCGCGCTGGAGGCGGGCATCGACGTGGAGCTGCCCTCGCCCAACGCGTACGCCGACCCGCTGCTCGCCGCGGTGGTCGCCGGCAAGGTCGACGAGAAGCTCGTCGACCGGGCGCTCTTCCGGGTGCTGCGCCAGAAGTGCGAGCTCGGGCTGCTCGATCCCGGGTGGCGACCCGTCGAGTCGTCCAAGTCGCTCGACCTCGACGACCCCGAGTCGCGGGAGGTGGCGCTCGAGCTCGCGCGTCGCTCGGTCGTCCTGCTCAGCAACGACGGCACGCTGCCGCTGCGGCCCGACGCCAGGCTCGCCGTCGTCGGCCCCCGCGCCGACACGTTCGAGGCGATGCTGGGGTGCTACTCCTTCCCGATGCACGTGCTGGTGCACTACGACGGCATCGAGCGCGGTGTCGACATCGCGACGGTGCGCGAGGCGCTGGCCGCCTCGCACGACGTCACCCACGCGCTCGGCTGCCCCGTGCTGGGCGGCGACGACAGCCAGATCGAGGAGGCGGTCGCGGTGGCCGCGGAGGCCGACGTGTGCGTGGTCGTCCTCGGCGACCAGGCGGGCCTCTTCGGCAACGGCACCTCGGGGGAGGGCTGCGACGTGGCCGACCTCCGCCTGCCCGGACGCCAGGAGGAGCTGCTCGAGGCGTTGCTCGCGACCGGCACCCCCGTCGTGGCCGTGTTGCTCGTCGGCCGGCCCTACGACCTCAGCCGGCAGGCCGACCGGCTCGCTGGCCTGGTCTGCGGGTTCTTCCCGGGCGAGGAGGGCGCCCGCGCCGTCGCGGACGTCCTCACCGGCCGGGTGGACCCGTCGGGACGCCTGCCGGTGAGCTTCCCTGGCGCCGGCTCGACCCAGCCGTCGACCTACCTCGCGCCCACCCTCGGGCAGCGCAGCGAGGTGAGCGTGGTCGACCCGACCCCGCTGTTCCCGTTCGGCCACGGGCTCTCCTACGCGAGCCCGACCTGGGGGCCGGTCACCTCGGCCGGCGGCACCACCTGGGACGTCGAGGGCACCGCCGAGGTCTCCGTGGAGCTGCGCAACGACACCGACCGCCCGGTGAGCGACGTGGTGCAGGTCTACCTCCACGACGTTGCCGCCTCGGTCGTCCGGCCCGTCCAGCAGCTCGTCGCGGCCGCCCGCGTCGACCTGCCCCCGGGCGCCGCCCGGCGCGTCACCATCGGGCTGCACGCCGACCTCACCTCGTTCACCGGGCGCGACCTGGTGCGCATCGTGGAGCCCGGCGCGGTCGAGCTGTGGGTCGGTGCCTCGAGCGCCGACATCCGCGGCACGGTCGCCCTGGACCTCACGGGGTCCGCGCGGCAGGTGGGCGCCGAGCGCGTGCTCGAGCCGACGGTGGCGATCGAGACGCCCTGATGCAGGTCGACTGGCCGCTGGAGCAGGCCCGGGCCCACCACCCCGACCTGCCCGCACCGGACGACCTCGCCCGGTTCTGGGCCGACACCCTCGACGAGGAGCCGGTGGAGGTCCGCACCGAGCCGGTCGACAACGGCCTGCTCGGCGTGGACTCCCACGACGTGACCTTCACCGGCCACGGCGGCGCGCCGGTGCGGGCGTGGCTGCACCTGCCCGCCGCGCCCCTCGTGTCCGGCCGGCTGCCCGGTGTCGTCCAGCTCCAGGGCTACAACGGCGGACGCGGCCTCGTGCACGAGCACGTCTTCTGGGCGACGGCCGGTTTCGCACACCTCGTCGTCGACACGCGCGGGCAGGGGAGCGGCTGGACGACCGGCGCGACGGCCGACCCCGGCCCGAGCGGCCCCTCCCAGCCGGGGTTCCTCACCCGCGGCATCGAGGCGCCCGAGACCTACTACTACCGACGCGCGTACGCCGACGCGTGCCGGGCCGTGGAGGTGCTTCGCGGGCACCCGGCAGTCGATGCGCGGCGGGTGGTCGCCGCGGGCGCCAGCCAGGGCGGCGCGCTGGCGCTGGCCGTCGCCGCCCTCGTCCCCGACGCGGTGGCCGCCGTCCTGTGCGACGTCCCGTTCCTGTGCGACGTGCGGCGCGCGGCAGCGATCGCGCAGTCCGACCCCTACCTCGAGCTGGTCCGCTACCTCGCCGCGCACCGCGACCGGGTCGAGCAGGCCTTCGCCACGCTGGCCTACTTCGACGGTGCGGTGCTGGCCCGGCTCGCGACCGCCCCGGCCCTGTTCTCCGTGGCGATGATGGACCAGGTCTGCCCGCCCACCACCGTGTTCGCCGCCTACAACGCCTACGCCGGTCCCAAGGACATCGAGGTCTACGAGTTCAACGGGCACGAGGGCGGCGAGGCGTTCCAGCGCTCGCGCCAGCTCGAGTGGCTGGCCACGACCCTGGCCCCAGCCCTCTGAGCGACGACAGGGCGCCGACCGTCTGCGAGCATCGGGCCATGGACGTCGAGCTGCTCAGCGCCGACCGGCTTCGCTTCGACGACGGGACCCCCGTGCGGGCCGCGTCGGCCGTCGCGGCCCTCGGCGACGGCCACCTGGTGGTCTCCGACGACGCCACCCACGCGGCATGGTTCCGCCGCGGGACGGCGACGAGCGTACGGCTCCTGCCGCCCGTCGCCGGGCACGAGCTGTTCGACGAGGCCTCCGGCACCAAGCACCTGAAGCCCGACCTGGAGACCGCCTGCCGGGTCGAGGTCGACGGCTCGCCGGCGCTCCTGGTGATGGGCTCGGGGTCGTCGCCGGCGCGGATGCGGTGGTGCCTGGTGCGGCTCGAGGACGACCGACCGGCGAGCGTGGTCGCCGACATGGCCGACACCTACGCCTCGGTCGCGGCCGCGCTGGACGTCCACGCCGACGTGCTCAACCTCGAGGGCGCCTGCCTCGTCGACGGCACGCTGCGCTGGTTCCACCGGGGGCTGCCGTCGGCCGGCCTGCCCTCGGCCAGCGTCGACCTCGACCTGGCCGCCGCCCTCTCCGTCCTGCTCGGTCGGTCGGGCGCGGCGGACCTGACGCCCACCCGTCCCGTGCACTACGACCTCGGCACCGCGGAGGGCGTCGGCCTGGCCGTCACCGACGTCGTCGCCCTGCCCGGCGGCGACCTCCTCGCCAGCGCGGCGGCCGAGGACAGCCCCAACGTGCGGGACGACGGACCGGTGGTCGCCTCGGCCCTGGCGCGGATCCGCGGCGACCGGGTCGTCGACGTCGTGCCGCTGCCCGAGCTCGACGGCAGCGTCATCAAGGTCGAGGGACTGATGGTCCTCGACGCCGACGAGGAGCAGGCCACCCTGCTCGCGGTGACCGACGTCGACGACCCGGACGCCGCGTCCTGGGAGGCCCGGCTCAGGGTCCGGCTGTGAGGTTCTGCTGCGAGGTCCTGCTGGGTGCCGGCGACGCCCGGGCGAGACCGTCAGCCCTCGACCGAGCCGTCGTGCCGGCCGAGCCGCACGGAGTGACCCGCGCGGATGCTGGTGGCGATCTCGCCGATCGTCGCCTCCGACACCGCCCTGATGCCGCGGCCCTGCAGCTGCTCGCGCAGCGTCTGCTCGACGTCGATGTCGGGGGTGCGGGTGTACCTCGTCGCGGTCGCGTCGACCGCCTCCTGCGCCACGTCCTGAACGGGCGCTCCCAGGTCTCCGTCACGGGCCATCTCGAACTCCATCCGGTTGCAGTACCCCGAGCCGTCGGGTCGATGAACCCGGGGGCACACGTGTCCGAGTCGCTGCCCCCGCGCGGGGCCTACGGGGTCCGCGACCGGGACACGTGTCCGAGTTGCTGCCCTCGCGGCGGGCGTACGGGGTCCGCGACCGGGACACGTGTCCGAATTGCTGCCCCGCCGACGCCCCCACCGGCAGCGCGCCGGCGCCTGCCGCATGCCCGCACGCCCGACGGGGTAGCGGAGGGCGTACGGCACCTACCGAGACGAGGACGGCGAGCATGGCTGACGACTTCAAGAAGGGCGACCACGTGACGTGGAAGAGCCACGGCGGCACGGCCGAGGGCGAGGTCGTCCGCAAGATCACCGAGGACACCGAGGCGGCCGGGCGGCAGGTGCGAGCCAGCAAGGACGAGCCGCAGTACCTCGTCAAGAGCGAGAAGAGCGGCGGGGAGGCCGTGCACAAGGGCTCGGCCCTCACGAAGAAGTGAGCACCGAGGAGCAGGTCGACGTGGTCCTGCGCGGCGGGGCCGGTGACGGCATGCTGGCCGTGGCCGACGCTGCCGGCGCGGCGGTGTCCTTCGAGGACGTCGGGGGCGGGTCGATCACCTACGTCCCCACCGACCGGTCGGAGGAGCACGACGGCCGGCAGATGGCGGTGTACGAGCCGGCTACTTGATGCCGGTGCGCGCGAGGCCCTGCACGAAGTAGCGCTGGAGCAGGACGAAGAGCAGCACCAGCGGCAGGCAGGTGATGAGGGCGGCCGCCATCAGCCCGCCGTAGTCGGCGTCGTACTGCCCCTGGAGGAAGCGCAGCGAGACCGGGAGCGTGTAGAGCGCCGGGTCCTTGAGCGCGATCAGCGGCCAGAGGAAGTCGTTCCACTGCGCCATGAAGGCCAGCAGGACCAGGACCGCGATGAGCGGCTTGCAGAGGGGCAGCACGATGCGGAGGAAGATCCGCACCTGCCCGGCGCCGTCCATGGTGGCTGCCTCGATGAGCTCGTCGGGGATCGCCAGCAGGAACTGGCGGGCGAGGAAGATCCCGAACGCGGTCGCGGCGGACGGCAGGATCACCGCCCAGAAGGTGCCGAACAGGCCGAGGTCGATCACCGTGCGGAACTGCGGGAACATGATCGCCTGGGCCGGGATCATCATCGTGGAGATGATCAGGACGAACACGGCGTCCCGGCCGAGGAAGCGCAGCTTGGCCAGGGCGTAGCCGGCCAGCAGGTTGACCGTCACCGAGAGCGCGGTGGTGATGCCGGCGACCATCACCGAGTTGAGGAACCAGGTGCCGACCGGGAACCGGTCGAAGAGCCGGGTGAAGTTCTCCGTGGTGAACGCGTCGGGCCACAGCTGCGCGCCCGAGTCGAAGAGGGCGTCGCGCGGGGTGAAGGCGACCACGAGCATGCAGTAGAGCGGGAACAGCATCACCGCGCACACGACGGCGACCACGAGGAAGCGCACCCAGCGGCTCACCGGACACCTCCGCTGCGGGCCTCGCGCCGCTCCCGATGGAGCCGGAGGACCACGACCACGAGGGTGAGCAGGAAGATCACCACGCCGATCGTCGAGCCGTAGCCGAAGTCGCGGGTCGGCCCGAAGCCCTGGTCGTACGCGTACGTCACCAGCATCTCGGTGTCGTTGCCCGGGCCGCCGCCCGTCATCACGTAGACGATGTCGAACACCTGGAAGGACCAGATGATGTTCATGACGACGAGGAAGAAGGTCGGCGCCGACAGCATCGGCACGGTGACCCACCAGAAGCGCTGCACGGCGCCCGCGCCGTCGACCTGGGCCGCCTCGTGGATCTCGCGCGGCACGTCCTGCAGCGCGGCGAGGTAGATGACCATGGCGAACCCGACGCGCGTCCAGACGGTCATCACGACCACCGACACCATGGCGAGGGTGCCGTCGGTCTGCCACCGTACGTCGTCGATGCCGACCGCGGCGAGCATGCCGTTGAGCATGCCGACCCCCTCGTCGAACATCAGCAGCCCGATCAGCGCGACGACGAGGCCGCTGATGACGATCGGCACGAAGATGATCGTCCGCAGGACGGTGCGGGCCGGCACGGCGGTGTCGAGCAGCACCGCGAGCACCAGGCCGATCGCGATGCTGGTCGGCACGGTGGCGAGCGTGAACACCAGCGTGTTGGTCAGCGTGCGCCAGAAGACGTCCTCCGACAGCAGCCGCCGGTAGTTGTCGGTCCCGACCCAGCTGCTCGGTCCGAACGACGAGACGTCCTGGAACGACATCAGGATCGCGGAGACGAGCGGGACGAACAGGAAGAGGACAAGCAGCACGAGGTTGGGCGAGACGAAGGCGTAGCCGACGAGCGACTCACGCCACGAGCGGCCGGCCGGTCCCGTCCGCCCCGGACCGTTGGGGAGAGGCGCCCCAGCGGTCGGGGGCGTGGCGGCCGGGGCCGCCTGCGTGGACGTGCTCATGCCCGGTGCGTCCTCAGCCCGCCGCGGACTCGAGCGCGTCCGCGATGTTGGTCAGGGTGTCGTCCACCGACTGGCCGTCGACGAAGCACAGCTCGAGCTCGTTCTGCAGGACGGTGTTGATCTCGGCGAAGAACGGCACCGTCACCTGCGCGACGTCGTCGGGCGTGAGCGTGGTGGCCTGCTCGACGAAGGTCGGCATCAGGTCGGGGCGTACGGCGAAGTCGAGCTCGGTGTCCACCAGCGACTGGCGGGTGGGCAGCTCGGTCGTCTCCTCGCAGAACGTACGCATGTTGTCGGGGTCGACCATGAAGCGCAGGAACGTCGCGGCCAGGTCGGCGTTCTCCGTGGCGGCCGCGGCGACCAGCGCGTTGCCACCGAGGTCGGTGCTGGCCCGGACGTCGCGCGGCTGGTAGGTCACCTGCCACTCGAACCCGTCGCCGATGGTGGTCTCCATCGACGGGAGCAGGAAGTCGCCGACGAAGGCCATCGCCACCTTCTGGGACGCGAAGGCGGTGTCGGGGTAGGTGGCGCCCTTGACGGAGGTGTTGGGCGGCACCCAGCCCTTCTCCAGGAACTGGCGGGTGAACTCCAGGGCCTTGCGACCCTCGGCGCTGACGATCTCGGGGGTGCGCAGGTCCTCGCCGAGGAGCCGGCCGTCGGCCTCGAACAGCCAGGTGAGCCAGCGGTAGGCGCCGAGCTGCTGCCAGTCGTACGCGAACGGGAAGACGCCGTCCGGCAGCGAGGCCCGCAGCTGGTCGGACACGGTGGCGAACTCCTCCCACGTCCAGGCCGAGTCGAGGGAGTCCGGGACGCCGGTGATGCCGGCCTCACGCAGCAGGCGGGGCTGGTAGACGACAGCGGTCGTGTCGGTCTGGTGCGGGACGCCGAACGGCGTGCCGTCGTACTGGACCGCCTGGTAGAGCGCCGGGATGAGGTCGTCGGTCAGGTCACCCTCGAGCTGGTCGCTCAGGTCGAGCAGCTGGTCGGTGCTGCTGTAGGTGCCGAGGGTGGGGTAGTCGACGCGGAAGACGTCGGGCGGGCTGCCTGCCTGCAGCTCGGTGTCGATGCCGGTGAACATCTCGGCGTAGGGCACCACCTCGAGCTCGACCGTGACCCCCTCCGCCTCGTTGAAGGCCTTGACGAGGCGGGTGAACGCGGACTTCTCCGCGTCGCTCGCCCAGGTCTTGAACCGCAGCGTGTCGCCACCGCCGCCGCCGCTGCTCTCCGGCCTCGAGAAGCCGCCGCAGGAGCTGAGCGCCGACGAGGCGGCCACCCCGCCGAGGCCGCCGAGCAGCGCGCGGCGGGAGAGGGTGAACGACGTGGGCATGCCCGAGGGACTCGCACTCATGGAACACACCTTCCCTCATCCGTGGACGGCTTCGCACCTACCTGTCGGGGTGAGGTTTGCCTGCGCACGTTGCCTACATTTTGACCCCGCGCCGCGAGTGGGCTTCGCTGGCTCGATGACGACGGTGGATGCGGCGGACAGGGACGCAGGGCTTCGCGACGTGACGGACCGGTTCGTGGACGCGCTCGGCGCCGACCGGCTCATCGAGTTCCCCGTCACGGAGCTCGACCACGTCGGCGTCCCGGTCTGGGCGACGTGGTGGACGGACGCCGACGGTCGCGGCGAGTCCTCCACGTCGGGCATCGGCTACGGCGCCAGCGAGCTGCGGGCCCGCGTCGGCGCGCTGGGGGAGTGCGTCGAGCACGTCGCCTCGCGCCGCGCCCTGACCGGGCGCCCCGTACGCCACGGGTCGCTACGGGAGATGCGGGACCGTCACGGCCCCCCGGGGGTCGTCGACCCGCGCCTCCTCGGGCTGCCGGCCGGCGCGGACTTCGACGACGACCGGGCGCTGGCGTGGTGGCCGGTGCGCCGCGTGCGCGCGGGCGTGGTCACCGACGAGCAGGTGTGGGCGCCCGTGGAGCACGTCGCGAGCGCCGGCGGCGAGCTGCCCGCCGAGGCCCCGCCGGGCGGCTGGCTGATCACGCCGGTCACCAACGGGCTCGGCGCCGGCGGCACGCTCGAGCAGGCGATCTCGCACGGCGTCCTCGAGGTGCTGCAGCGCGATGGCAACGGGCTGACCTTCCGGGCCCTCGACACCGGCGTCGTGCTGGACCTCGACGGCGTCCGCGACCCCGAGACCCTGGCCGTCCTCGAGCGGCTGCGGTCGGCCGGGGTGGACGTCCTGGCCAAGGTGGCCGCGACCGACTTCGCGATGGCCGACATCGACGTGGTCGGCATGGCGCCCGGGGACGACGTGCTGTCCGCCACCGCCTGCGGCGAGGCCGTGCACCCGGACCGGGAGGTGGCCCTGCGCAAGGCGGTGCTGGAGTTCGCCAGCGCCCGCGCGCGCAAGCAGCTCATGCACGGCCCGCTCGACGCCGTGCGCGCCGTGGCACCGCCGGACCTCGTCGCCCAGCTCGCCCGTGTGGACCCCGCGGCGGAGGAGCAGCGGGTGCTGGACGCGATGGTGGCGTGGCTGCGCGCACCCCGGGAGGTCTGGGAGCCGCCGCTGCGCCGCACCGTGCTGTCCCGCGTGCGCACCGTGCCGTTCACCGACCTGCCGACCGCGGAGGTCGCGCCCGGCGACCTGCTGCCCGAGCTGTGCGCCCGCCTCGAAGCCGAGGGGCACGAGGTGCTGGTGGCCGACCTGTCGCCGGCCGGCGCGGACCGCGTGCACGCCGCCAAGGTGCTCGTGCCGGGCCTCGAGGTGGAGACCGTCGCCTACGCACGGATCGGTGAGCGCAACGTACGCCGCCTGCGCGAGGCCGGTCGCGACGACCTGGTCCGGGTCGGCGACGCGCCGCCGGGCTGGGCGCGGGTCCACCTGACCGGCGAGGCGGAGGAGCGGCTGGGCGGGCCGGCGTGGCTCGACCGCGCCGCGCTCGACGCCGTGGCCGGCGACCTGCTGCCGCTCTATCGCGAGCCGGGCTGGCAGGCCGCTCAGTCGGCGATGCGGACGTAGGCCGTGTTGGTGATCGCCCACCTCACGCCGGACGACAGGACCGCGTCGCCAGCCGTGGTGCCGGCGACCGGGACCGTGCCGTGGAGGAAGGCGAAGGCAGGGGGGACCGTCCCGGTGACCTCGGTGAGCCGCCGGACCGGTTCGTGGATCTCCCGCTCGGCGTCCTCGTCGGTGCGGATGTCGACCGCTGCGCTGTGGTGCGCGGTGTGCGCCGCCACGACGTGGCGTTCGGAGATGCGGGCGAGGTCGTCCCACGTCATCAGCCACGGCGCGTCCGGCTCGTCGGGGAGCAGCCCGATGTCGTGGGCGTCGGCATAGGCCCGCTGCTCCTCGGCCGGCACGTCGAGCGCGCCGGTGGGCGGCAGGAACCAGCCGGTCAGGCCCAGCTCTTCGAGGACGGGTGCGGCCACGGTGACGTGGTTGAGGTAGGCGTCGTAGAAGCACAGGGCGACGCCCGGGCGGTCCAGCCCCCAGTCGCCGGTCTCGACGAAGCGGTCGAGGTGCTCGGGTCGCACCGGGTCGAAGCGCGCGGCGTACCAGGCGAGCTCGGCGCGCAGCCGGGCCCGGTCGGTCGCCGGGGTGTTGTGCCAATTGACCACCCGCAGGAAGCGGCCCGCGGCGAAGGCGGCCCGCTGGCTCGCGGGAACGAGGAGCTCGCTCACGACTGCCGCCCCTCGTGCGACGGCTGCTCGGGGCGGGCGTGAAGGTGCCGGTCGCTCAGCACCACGAGCACGTCGATCAGCTCGCGGCCACCGCCGGTGAGGTCCGGGGCGTCGGGCGGCTCGTGCGCCGACCGCGGGAAGCCGGCGGCGGCCAGGGCGTCGTGGTAGTGGTCGAAGAGCTCGGCCAGCCGGGTCGCAGCCGGGTCCGGAGCGGAGTCAGTGGCGGGCGCCGGACGGCCCGGGCGCGCGTCGGCCACGGCGACGTACATCGCGATGCCCTCGCGCTCGAGCTCGGCGCTGCGGCACTCCTCCAGCGCCGCGAGGACGTCGGGTGCGGGTGCTGTGGTGAGGTCGTCGGACAGCATGCACCGGAGCCTGTCACAGGACGCCGCAGCGGCCCGGTGGATGGTCGCGGGCGATCGGGGTACGACGCGCCATGGACACCGAGATCAGCCTGGTCGTCGACGGCACGCCGCACGCGGTGGTCGTCGACACGCGGACCACCCTCCTCGACGCACTGCGCGAGCGACTGGGCGTCACGTCGCCCAAGAAGGGGTGCGACCACGGCCAGTGCGGGACCTGCACGGTCCTCCTCGACGGGCGCCGGCACCTCACCTGCCTCTCGCTCGCCGTGGCACAGGACGGGGCCGAGGTCGTCACCGCGGCCGGGCTCGCGGACGGCGGCCTGCACCCCGTGCAGCAGTCCATGCTCGAGCACGACGGCTACCAGTGCGGCTACTGCACCCCCGGACAGGTGTGCTCGATGGTCGGCATGCTCGACGAGGCGGCCCAGGGCCACCCCAGCCACGTCACGGACGACCTCACCGCCGACGTGGAGCTCGACGACGCGGAGGTCCGGGAGCGGATGAGCGGCAACCTGTGCCGCTGCGGCGCCTATCCGGGCATCCTGGCGGCGGCCCGTCAGGCGGCACGCGGATGAGGGCCCTCGACTACCGGCGGGCCGGCTCGGCCGAGGAGGCTGTGGAGCTGGTCGCGACGCACCCCGGGGCCAGGTTCCTGGCCGGCGGCAGCAACCTCGTCGACCACCTCAAGCTCGGCATCACCGCACCCGGGCTTCTGGTCGACGTCAGCCGCCTGCCGCTCGACACCGTCGAGCACCTCGACGGCGACCACGGCAGCGTCCTCCGCATCGGCGCCAACGTCCGCAACAGCGACCTCGCCGCCCACCCGGTCGTCCGCTCCCGCTTCCCCGTCGTCGCCCGCGCCACGCTCGCCGGCGCGTCCGGCCAGATCCGCAACCAGGCGACGACCGCCGGCAACCTCCTGCAGCGCACCCGCTGCGTCTACTTCCAGGACGTCACCACGCCGTGCAACAAGCGGGACCCGGGGAGCGGCTGCTCGGCCATCGGCGGCTACGGGCGCTACAACGCCATCCTCGGCGCCAGCGACCAGTGCGTGACCACGCACCCCTCCGACCTCGCCGTCGGACTCGCCGCCGTGGACGCACCGTCGTGGTGCTCGGCGCCGAGGGGGAGCGGCGGATCCCCTTCGAGGACCTGCACCGCCTGCCCGGGGACCGCCCGGAGGCCGACACCACCCTCGCGCCGAGCGACCTCGTCACGGCCGTCGAGCTGCCGATGGGTCCCGAGGTCGAGCGCTCCACCTACACCAAGGTCCGTGACCGTGCGTCGTACGCCTTCGCCCTCGTCTCCGTCGCGGCGACGCTGCGGCTGGAGGACGACCGCGTCGACCGCGTCCGCATCGCCTGGGGAGGCGTCGCGCACAAGCCGTGGCGCGCCCGTCGGGCCGAGGAGGCGCTGACCGGGGGGCCTCTTGACGAGCAGGCGGTCCGCGCCGCCGTCGACGAGGAGCTCGCCGCGGCCACGACCGACGACGAGACGGCCTTCAAGGTCGCGATGGTCCGCAACACGACGACCATGACGCTGCTGGGCCTGGCGGGGGAGGCGGCACGATGACCGAGCAGCAGACGCGGACCGTCCGGCCCCGCTCCATCGGCACCTCGCTGGACCGGGTCGACGGGGTCGAGAAGGTCACCGGACTCGCGTCGTACGCCGTCGAGCACGGCGCCGACGACGGGGTCAGCGCCCCGCTCAGCCTGTGGCTCGTCACCTCGACCGTGGCCAGGGGACGGGTCGCCCGGGTCGACGCGTCGCGCGCCCTGGACCACCCGGGCGTGACGGCGGTCCTCGACCACACGAACGCACCCCGTCTCGAGCAGACCGACAACGGCGAGCTGGCGATCCTGCAGGACGACCGCGTCGGCTTCCGCGGCCAGGTCGTCGCCCTCGTCCTCGCCGAGACGTCGGAGGCGGCGCGCGAGGGCGCGGCGCTGGTCGACGTCGCCTACGAGCAGGAGCCGCACGAGGCGGAGCTGCGCGAGGACAACGCCACCTACCGGCCCGAGCAGGTCAACCCCGCGATGGAGACCGACACCGACGAGGGCGACGTGGACGCCGCCTTCGCCTCGGCGCAGGTGCTCGTCGAGCAGACCTACCGCACGCCCTACGAGCACAACAACCCGCTCGAGCCGCACGCGACCGTCGCGTGGTGGGAGCAGCACGACGGTCGCGACCTGCTCTCGATGTACGACTCGACGCAGGGCGTGCACGGCGTCGTCCAGGCCCTCGCGCCGATGCTCGGGCTCGAGCCCGACCAGGTGCGGGTGCGGGCGCCGTACGTCGGGGGCGGGTTCGGCAGCAAGGGCGAGGCGCACGCCCACGTCATGGCGACCGCGCTCGCCGCACGCACGACAGGGGGCCGCCCGGTCCGCCTGGCGGTCACCCGCCAGCAGATGTTCGCCCTCACCGGCTACCGCACGGCGACGATCTCGCACCTGCGCCTCGGCGCCGACGCCGACGGCCGGCTGACCGCCATCGAGCACGCCGTGCAGGAGCAGACCTCCGTCGTGCGCGAGTTCGCCGAGCAGACCGCCTCGCCCACGCGGATGCTCTACGCCGCCCCGAACCGCCGCACCAGCCACCGGCTCGCGCGGCTCGACGTGGCCGTCCCGTCGTGGATGCGTGCTCCCGGCGAGATGCCGGGCATGTACGCCCACGAGGTCGCCATGGACGAGCTCGCCGTCGCGTGCGACCTCGACCCGATCGTGCTGCGCGAGCGCAACGAGCCCGACCTGGACCCCGAGACCGGCAAGCCGTTCAACGACCGCCGTCTGCTCGACTGCCTGCACCGCGGCGCCGAGCGGTTCGGGTGGGACGCCCGTCCGCGCGAGCCGCGGGCGGTGCTGGACGGCGACTGGTGGGTCGGCACCGGTGTCGCGTCGGCGACCTACCCGGCCATGAGGCAGCCGGGCAACAGCGCGCGCGTCACGTCGCTGGGCGACGGCCGCTACGCCGTCGCGATCGGCTCGGTCGACATCGGCACGGGTGCCCGCACCGTGCTCACCCAGATCGCCGCCGACGCGCTCGAGGTGGACCCCTCGGACGTCGACCTGGAGATCGCCGACAGCCTGCTGCCGTCGGCATCGGTCGCCGGCGGGTCGTCCGGCACCAGCTCGTGGGGGAGCGCGATCGTCGCGGCCGCGCAGCTGTTCCGCCACGACCACGGCGCCCGACCCGACCCGGGCCTGCACACCACTGCGTCCGCGGCCGACGACCCGGCCGCCGAGGAGCTCGCCTTCCACTCCTTCGGCGCCGTGTTCGCCGAGGCGCGCGTCAACCGCTGGACCGGGGAGGTCCGCGTGCCGCGCCTCCACGGGATCTACTCCGTCGGTCGCGTCATCAACCCGAGGACCGCGCGCTCGCAGCTCGTGGGCGGGCTCGTCATGGGCCTCTCGGCCGGCCTCTTCGAGGAGTCCCACCGGGACCCGCGCTTCGGTCACGTCGTCACGCAGGACCTCGCGACCTACCACGTGGCCTCGCACGCCGACGTGCTCGACGTGGACGCCGAGTGGCTCGAGGAGTCCGACGAGGCCTTCACGCCCATGGGCTCGCGCGGCATCGGCGAGATCGGCATCGTCGGCACGGCGGCCGCGGTCGCCAACGCGACGTTCCACGCGACCGGCGTACGCGTGCGCTCGCTGCCGCTCACGCCCGACCACTTCCTGGAGTGACCTCCCGGTCCGGCGGCGGCGGTCGGGACCCGCGAGCCCCTACGGTGTCCCCATGAGCCCTCGCCGGTGGGTGGTCGCCCTCGAACGCGCCTGGGACTCCACCCGCCTGCGGCGTGACCGCTCGAGCCCGCCGACGCACTTCCGGATCGAGCCCTACATCGGCCACGGCGGCCCCGACGGCGTGGTCGTGCGGGGCCGCGTCCTGGACAACCCGCCCGGCACCGACGCGGTGGACGGCGAGGGCGTGGGTGCCGCCGTGCGCCGCACGCTCCAGCACTTCGCGACCCGCGAGCTGCCGGGCGTGCCGCTGCGGGTCACGGTGGCGGGCGCCGTGGCGGAGACCGTCACCGACGAGGAGGGCTACTTCCGGGTGCGGCTGGAGCCACCGCCGGGCGCCCTGACGAGCCCGTGGACGCCGGGCACGGTCGAGCTCGTCGGCGACTACCGGGGGACCACCGCGCCCGCGGCCGTCGTGCAGGTGAGGGTCCCGTCCGCCGAGGCACGCTTCGGCATCCTCTCCGACGTCGACGACACGATCCTGGAGACCGGCGTGCAGCGGGTGCTGCGCATGGTGCTGCGGACGCTGACCGGCTCGTCGCTGACCCGGACGCCGTTCCCCGGGGCGGTGGAGCTCTACCGGGACCTGGAGGCGAGCGTGAACCCGGTCTTCTACGTCTCGTCGAGCCCGTGGAACCTGCACGCCTTCCTGCTCGCCTTCCTCCGGCACCGCGGCTTCCCGCTGGGACCGGTGCTCCTGCGCGACCTCCTCGGGACCTGGGCGGGCCGCGAGCACAAGGACGACCGGATCCGGGAGGTGCTCGACCTCCACCCGCACCTGTCCTTCGTCCTGCTCGGCGACTCGGGCGAGCACGACCCGCAGATCTACGCCGAGACCGTGCGGGCCTACCCGGGCCGCATCCTCGCCGTCTACATCCGCGAGGTGCGCCTCGACCCCGGCGACGGCCGTGTCGAGATGGTCTCGGGCAGCTGGGGCTCGGAGGTGCCGTTCGTGCTCGCCGCCGACACCGACGCCGTACGCCGGCACGCGACGGGGCTCGGCCTGCTCTGACCGGCTGCGGGCGAGGGGCTGAGGACCGCTCAGCGGCCGTCGTCGGGCACGACGAACCCGGACTCGTAGGCCCGGATGACCGCCTGCGTGCGGTCACGGACGCCCAGCTTGGCCAGCACGGCGGCGACGTGGGTCTTCACCGTCTCCAGGCCGAGGTGCAGCTCGACGGCGATCTCCGGGTTCGACAGGCCACGCGCCACCGCGCGGAGCACCTCGCCCTCCCTCGTCGAGAGCCTGGCCATGTCGGGGGCGCTCGCGACCGGCTGCCGCGACCGCTGGCGCACCAGGTCGCGCAACCTCGCCGGGAAGAGGAGGGTGTCCGGCTGCGCGGCCAGCCGCACCGCGGTGACGACGTCGTCGGCCGGGGCCCGCTTGAGCAGGTAGCCCCGGGCGCCGGCCAGCAGCGCGTCGTAGACGTGGTCGTCGTTCTCGAACGTCGTCAGCACGACGACCGCGGGCGGCCGGTCGGCCGCCATGATGGTGCGCGTCGCGCTGATGCCGTCGACCCGGGGCATCCGGATGTCCATGAGGACGACCTCGGGCCGCAGGCGGCGCACCTGCGAGACCGCCTCCGCGCCGTCCTCCGCCTCGCCGACGACCTCGATGTCGGACTCCGTGGACAGCGTGACGGAGATGCCGCGGCGGACCAGGGGCTCGTCGTCCACGAGCAGGACCCGCGTCACCGCGCGGCTCCGAGGGGCAGCACGACGTGCAGCCGCCAGCCGTCGTCGACCGGACCGGCGGTCGCGGTGCCGCCGATGGCCGCGGCCCGCTCCCGGATGCCGCGCAGTCCGTGGCCGCGCCGGCCGCCGGCGCGCGACGCGGCCGGCCCGGCGCCGCTGGTCACCTCGAGCGTGACGGCGCGCTCGCCCCGGTCGAGTCGCACGCGGCACGGCCCGGACCCGTGGCGCAGCACGTTGGACAGCGCCTCCTGCGTCACGCGGTAGAGCTCGCGCGAGACCACCTGCGGCAGCTCGACGGCCGGGGACGGCACCTCGAGGGTCACGTCGAGGCCCGCGCGCCGGGCGGCGTCGACGAGGTCGGGGAGGGCGGTGAGGTCGGGGCTCGGGCGCTGCGGCACGTCCTCGACCCGCAGCAGGCCGAGGACGTGGTCGAGCTCGCCGGCCGCCCGGCGGGCCGCGCCCTCGATCGCGGCGAGCGCCTCCGCGACGAAGTCCGGGTCGGAGTGCTGGACGCGTGCGGCCGCGGCGGCCTGCACCGTGACCAGGCTCAGGGCGTGCCCGACGCTGTCGTGGATCTCGCGGGCGATCCGGTGGCGTTCACCCAGGTCGACGGCCTCGCGCTCCAGGCGGTCCACGCGCTCGCGCAGCGACGGCCCGAGCAGCACCGGGGCCAGGCGTCGCAGGCCGGTCACCAGCAGCGCCGCGACCACCGGGACGCCGAGGATGGCCGGCACCAGCAGCCACGGGCTCCGTTCGAAGGCCACGACCGGCACCGCCGCCGCCCAGACGGCGAGCGCCGCCCCGGCCAGCGCGTGCGTGCACAGCCAGCCGACACTGCGCCAGCGGTCGTGCCAGTGCGCGGCGGCCTGCGGAGGCCCTCCGTCGAAGGTCACCAGGAGCATCGACTCGGTCGCGACGCCCTCGATGCGGCGTACGGCGGGCACGGCGCCGACGACGACCAGGAGGAGCGCGCCCAGCAGGACCGCCGTGGTGACGATCGCCCATCGCGGCACCCCCTCGGCGTCGACCAGGGGCGAGACGAGGAAGCCGGCCAGCAGGGCGAACGCGAGCGCCAGCGCGGCGCCGAGCATCACGAACGCCAGCCCGAGGAACGCGGTGGGCCCCAGCGTGGCGGCAACGGCTCGGCGCGTCAGGCTCACGGTCCCATCGTGTCAGGTCCGCGCGGCCCGCGGTCTCCCTCGCACGGGGGAGCGGGACCCCTCACGAGCGGGGGGCGCCGGCCGCCGCTGCGGCGCGACGGTGGAGGCATGGACACCACCACACCCCTCGCCCACCCAGACCTTCCAGCCCACCCGGCCCACCCACCCGGCCCGTCGGACCCCCGCTCGCTCGGCCGGGCGCGGACCGCGGCCGCCGTCACCTCGGTCCTCGTCACCGCGATCGGCGCGGCGTGGTTCGCCGGCGACACGCTCTGGTACTTCGCCGCGGACAGCGACCGCGGCAGCACCTCGCTGCTGACGCTCGTGCCGAAGCGGGTGGACGCGACGCTCGCCGTGCTCCTCGGGGCCGTCGGCCTCGTCGCCGCCCTCGCCGCCCGTGGGCGCTGGCTCGTCGGGGTGGCGGTCGTGCAGGTGGTGGCCTTCGTGCTGCTCGCCGGGGACGCGGGCGTGCTGCTGCTGCTCGCCTACCTGACGGCCCTGCTCTTCCCCGTCGCGCTCGTCGCGTGCCTGCTGTGGGGCGCGGCCCGGCACCGGTCGGCGCGGATCGGCCTCGGCATCCTGCTGGCCGTCGGCGGCGCCGCGGTCGTGGGCAGCGGCATCTTCGACGGCGAGAGCCTGCGCTCCCTCGGGGACGGGCTCGGCACCGGCGTCCGCCGCCACCTCGCTCCGCACCTCGTGGTGACCCTCTTCGTCGGCCACGGCCTCCTCTGGGCCGCCATCGGGATCCGCGCGGCGAGGTCGGTGCGTCACGCCTGCGAGGCGTGCGGACGGCCCGGGAGCGGTCGGCTCCTGCTGCGCTGGCGCGTGCCGGTGACACTCCTCGCCGCGGCGTGCGGCCTGCCGTACTTCCTGGTCCGGCTCACCTGGCTCACCGGTGACCCCTTCGGCGTCGACGGCCACGCAGTGGACGCGCAACCCGGACTGCAGCTGATGGGCTTCCTCCTCGGCCTCACCGGTCTCGTCGCGGCCGTCCTCACGATCGGCCTGCTCCGGCCGTGGGGACGCGTGTTCCCAGGGTGGATCCCCGTCATCGGGCGCCGTGAGGTCCCGGTGCTGTTCCCCACGCTGGCGGCGGGCCTCGTCGGCGTCCTGATGACCGTGGCGGGCCGCGCGATGGTGCAGTCGCACCTCCACGAGGCCGCGACCGGCGGGGAGACGCGCCTCCTCTACCTGTTCGTGCTGCCGTTGCCCGTCTGGGGGCCGGCGCTGCTGCTCGCCGCTGCCGCCTACTACCTGGCGCACCGCGGGCCGTGCGCTGACTGCGGCCGGGGCGACGCGACGCCGAGCCCCGCCGGAACTCGGGCGCAGCGCCCCTGTAGCGAACACGCCCGGTGACGCCGTCACGCTGGTCTACGCTGTGCCGGTGACTGAAGAGGATCGACTCATCGAGGCGTCGCGCCAGCTGGCCGCCGCCCTGCGCCCGGGCGACCTCGACACCACCCTGGCCAACATCACGGCCGCGGCGGTCGACGTGCTCCCGGACGTCCAGTGGAGCAGCCTGACGATCCGGCACGCCGACGGCCGCCTCGAGACCGTGGCCCCGACCCACGACGTCCTCCTGGACGTCGACGCCGCGCAGTACGAGCTGCGGGAGGGGCCCTGCTACGAGGCGGCCACCGACACGGTCCACGTGACGTCCCCGGACCTGGCGGCCGACGAGCGGTTCCCCCGCTACGCGCCGGTGGCCCTGGAGGCCGGCATCCGGGCCCAGGCGGGCATCCGGCTCTTCGACGCGCCGGGCTCCAACGGCGCGCTCAACCTCTACTCCGCGACGGTCGGTGCCTTCGCCGACCTGGAGATCCTCTCCCAGCTCTTCGCGCACCAGTCCGCCGTCGCGCTCGACTACGCCCGGCAGATCGACCAGCTGCAGGAGGCCGTCTCGACCCGGCAGCTCATCGGGCAGGCGGTCGGCATGGTGCGGGAGCGCTACACCCTGGACGAGGCGCGGGCGTTCGGCTTCCTGACGCGCCTCTCGAGCCACGAGAACGTCAAGCTGCGCACCGTCGCCGAGCGGATGCTGCAGGCGCACGACGCCACCCGCTCCTAGGTCTGCCGATGCACCCTCGCGCTCCCTCGCTGGGCGCCGGACCTCGCATCCGCCGGTCGCCGGCGCGGCGTGACGGGATGCCCGGCCCTAGGGTGAGTCCTGTTGTCAACCACGATCAAGGGAGAACAGATGAACAAGCGTGAGCTCGCCGATGCCGTCGCCGAGAGCACCGGGCTGTCCAGGTCGCAGGCGGAGGGCGCCGTCGAGGCGGTCGCCGAGGCGATCTCCAAGGCCCTCGCCGCCGGTGACAAGGTGACGGTTCCCGGCTTCGGCACGTTCGACGTGCGCGAGCGCGCCGCCCGCACCGGCCGCAACCCGCAGACCGGCGAGTCGATGGACATCGCGGCCTCGAGGAGCGCCGGGTTCAAGCCGGCCACGGCCCTCAAGCAGGCGCTCAACGGCTGACCTGAACGGTCGGGTCGGGGGCCGCCTCACGGCGGCCCCCGACCTTTGTCCATCCACGGGCGTGCGCCAGCGATCGGCCCTCTCCGGCCCCGGCTTCGCTGCCGTTCGGCGCGTCTGCCCCTCGGTCCCAGCCCTTCGGGTGACCCCCGGGGCGAGCGACTTGTCACCTGATCTGGACCTGTGGCAACTTCTCTCCACCTGGCTCGTTGGAGACCACGGCGAGCACCCCTTGCTGCACGAGAGGAGTGACCGCCGTGGTCTCCGTGTCCGTCGTCCCCGAGCACCCTGTGCACGCCATGGCCCCCACCGGGCGCAGTGAGCGCCAGCACCGCACCGAGTCCATCGTGTCCCACCTGCGGCTGGTCGAGCCGAGCTCGTCCGACTCGCTCGACCTGACCCGCCAGCTCATCGAGAGCAACACCCGGTTGGCCCGCTCGATCGCCTCCCGCTACAAGAACCGCGGCATCGACCTGGACGACCTCGAGCAGGTCGCACTGCTCGGGCTCACCAAGGCCGCGCGCCGGTTCGACCCCACCGCCGGCCACGACTTCATGGCCTTCGCCGTCCCCACCATCCGCGGGGAGCTCCGCCGCTGGTTCCGTGACCACGGCTGGACGGTCCGCCCGCCCCGCCGTGTCCAGGAGCTCCAGGCCCGCATCATGAAGGCGCAGGGCGAGCTCGAGCAGGCGCTCGGTCGCTCGCCCCGGCCCAGCGAGATCGCCGCGCACCTCGGTGAGGACCTCGACGCCGTGGTGGAGGCGCTGTCGGCGGACGGCTTCTTCACGCCCACGTCGCTGGACGCTGCGGTCGGCGACGGCTCGTCGGGGCTCGCCGACCTGCTCGGCGAGGAGGACCCGGCGATGCGTTCCGCCGAGGCGCGGGCGGTGCTCGATCCGCTGCTCGCCGCCCTGTCCGACCGCGACCGGTCGGTCCTGCGCCTGCGGTTCTACGAGCAGCGGACCCAGCAGGAGATCGCCGAGGCGTTCGGCATCACGCAGGCCCAGGTGTCGCGCATCCTGGCGCGGATCCTGGCCGAGCTCCGCGCCCGGCTGGCTGACCCCGGGGCCGACCCGGCGGCAGGCCCGCCGGCAGGCCAGGCTCCAGACGGGTGCCCCACCCGCTGCGTGACCTACGCGTCGCCGGTCACCCGAGCAGGCTAGACACCACGCGAGCCGCCACCGGGCCCGGCAAGGCCCCGGTGGCGGCTCGTGCTGTCCTGGCGCCGTCGCGCATGCCTTCTGGTGCGCCGCCGCAAGGGTTTTGCACGGATGTCGTGAAAAGTGCCGGTGCTTATGTGTTGACGTCGACGAATCGGCGTCCCTAGTGTGACGTACATCACGGTGACCGCCCGTCGCCGTCTCGGGGCAAGAAGGGCGTCGTCGCCATGGCACGAGAAGTCAGGCCGTCAGGTCGAGACCGCCGAGGACCGGCCGGCGCCCGCAGGAGCCGGCGCCGGCCCGCAGGTGCCCTCGCGTCCGCCTGCCCCACCGTCATCCCGCCGTGCCCGACCACGACACGGACCCCCGCTCGGTCACCAGAAGGCAGGACAGCATGAGCATCCTCCGCACCTCGGCAGCACGTGTCCGGACGTCACTCGCAGGGCTGGTGGCGGTGGCGGTGGCGAGCGGTGGCGTGGCCGTCGCCCCTGCCGCCGCCGAACCGGAGGCGCCCGACGTCGCGGCGGCGGGAACCGCGGCCGGCGCTGGAGCCGCCCGGTCCGCCGCCCTGGCGGTGCCGACCTACGACGTCCTCGTCTTCAGCAAGACCACCGGCTTCCGCCACGGCTCGATCGGTGCCGGCATCCGCTCGATCAAGCGACTCGGCGCCCAGTACGGCTTCACCGTCGACGCCACCGAGGACGCCGGGCAGTTCACCGCCGCCAACCTCGTGCAGTACGAGGCCGTCGTCTGGCTCTCGACGACCAGCGACGTGCTCGACGCCGCCCAGCAGGCGGCGTTCGAGGACTACATCCAGGCCGGTGGCGGCTACGTCGGCGTCCACGCGGCCTCCGACACCGAGTACACCTGGCCCTGGTACGGCGACCTCGTCGGCGCCTACTTCCAGAGCCACCCGGCCGGCACCCCCACCGCCACGATCGACGTCGAGGACACCACCACGGCCTCCTCCTGCGCGTTGCCGGCGCGCTGGGAGCGCACCGACGAGTGGTACAACTTCCAGGGCCCGGACAACCCGGTGGTCAACGGCGGTGGCACCGACTACAGCCCCCGGACCAACGGCAACATCAACGTGATCGCGACGCTCGACGAGTCCACCTACGTCGAGAACGACGGCAACGGCACCGACGACGACCACCCGATCGCGTGGTACCAGGAGTTCGACGGCGGCCGCAGCTTCTACACCGGCGGCGGCCACACGGACGCGTCCTTCTCCGAGCCGCTGTTCCGCCTGCACCTCCTCGGCGGCATCCAGTACGCCGCCGGCCAGGAGCCCGACGCGTGCACGGCCGTGCCTCCCACGGACGCGTCGTTCGAGCAGGTCACCCTCGCCAAGGGCGTCGACAAGGTCGGCGAGCCGATGAGCATCTCGGTGCTGCCCGACGGGCGGGTCCTGCACAACGCCCGCGACGGCCGGATCTTCCTGACCGACCTCGAGGGCAACACGACCCTCCTGCACGACGTCCCGATCTACTCCCACGACGAGGACGGGCTGCAGAGCCTCACGGTGAGCCCGACCTTCGAGGACGACGGCTGGGTCTACCTCTACTACGCCCCGCCGCTGGCGACGCCGACCGGTGACGCCCCCAACGACGGCACCGCCGCGCAGTTCGCCACCTGGCAGGGCTACAACGTCCTGACCCGGATGAAGATGGTCGACGACGACCTCGTGCCCTCGACCGAGCAGGAGCTGCTGCGGGTCGAGGCCGACCGGGGGATCTGCTGCCACGCCGGTGGGGCCATCGACTTCGACGCCGACGGCAACCTCTACCTGTCCACCGGCGACGACTCGAACCCGTTCGCCTCGGACGGCTACGCGCCGCTCGACGAGCGAGCCACCCGCAACCCGGCGTACGACGCACAGCGCAGCGCAGCCAACACCAACGACCTGCGCGGCAAGCTGCTGCGCATCACCCCCGACCCGACCGCGGCGTCGTACTCGATCCCGGAGGGCAACCTCTTCGACGAGTCGGCCGGCACCGGGGACCGGACGCGCCCGGAGATCTACGCGATGGGCTTCCGCAACCCGTTCCGGATGACCGTCGACAAGCGGACCGGCTACGTCTACCTCGGCGAGTACGGCCCGGACGCCGGTGGCGCCAACCCCAACCGCGGCCCCGGCGGCATCGTGGAGTTCAACCAGGTCCGCGAGGCGGGCAACTTCGGCTGGCCCTACTGCACGGGCAGCAACACCCCGGCCGAGACCTACAACGACTGGGACTTCGCGACCAACACCACCGGCCCCAAGTTCGACTGCACGGCGCCGGTCAACAACAGCCCGCGCAACACCGGCCTGACCAACCTGCCGCCGGCCCAGCCCGCGTGGATCAAGTACGACGGCGGCAACGTCACCTACGGCGGCGTCACCACCAACGAGTTCGGCGGCGGCGGCGAGGGCCCGATGGCCGGCCCGGTCTACAACTACGACCCCGACCTCGAGTCCGACGTGAAGTTCCCCGAGTACTTCGACAACCACTTCTTCGCCGGTGAGTGGACGCGCGGCTGGATCCGCGACGTCGCGATGGACGCCGAGGGCGACGTGGTGGGCATCGACCCCTTCTTCGAGTCCTCGACGCTCTACGCCGCCATGGACATGGAGTTCGGCCCCGACGGCTCGCTCTACGTCCTCGACTACGGCAACGGCGGCTACTTCACCGGCAACGAGAACTCGGCCGTCTACAAGATCAACGCCATCAACGAGGGCGCCCGCTCGCCGTCGGCGTCCGCCACCGCCACGCCCAGCTCGGGAGTGGCCCCGCTGACGGTGCAGTTCTCGAGCGCCGGGTCGCGCGACCCCGACGAGGGCGACTCGATCGTCGGCTACGCCTGGGACTTCCAGAACGACGGCACGGTCGACTCCACGCAGCCCGACCCGACGTTCACCTACACCGCCAACGGCGTCTACGACGCCCGCCTCACGGTGACCGACGAGACCGGCCGGACCGGCGTGGCCACGGCGGTCGTCACCGTCGGCAACACCCGGCCGACGGTCGAGATCGAGCTGCCGCCCGACGGTGGGTTCTTCGAGTTCGGCGACTCCGTGCGGGTCAAGGTCACGGTGACCGACCCCGAGGACGGGACCGTCGACTGCTCCAAGGTCGAGATCGACTACATCCTCGGCCACGACTCGCACGGGCACCCGCTCAGCTCGCGCACCGGGTGCGACGTCGTCCTGCCGACCGTGCAGGACCAGGGCCACGACGCCTCGGCCGACATCTTCGGGGTGATCAACGCCAGCTACACCGACGGCGGCGCCGGGAGCATCCCCGCGCTCATCGGTGAGGACGAGGTCGTCCTGCAGCCCAAGCGCAAGCAGGCCGAGCACTACGACTCGCAGCAGGGGGCCGCCACCGAGGCCACCACCGACCCGCTCGGGGGGTCCAGCAACCTGTCCAACATCGACGCCGGCGACCACGTGTCCTACCGGCCGATCAGCCTCTCGCAGGTGCCGAGGCTGCGGTTCCGGGTCGCGTCCGCCGGCGCCGGGGGCACCATCGAGGCCCGCCTCGACAGCCCGACAGGGCCGCTCGCCGGATCGGTCACCGTGCCGGTGACCGGCGGCTGGCAGCAGTGGCAGTTCGTCGACATGGACATCGCACCGTCGGCGCAGGAGGGCTCGCACGAGCTGTTCCTCGTCTTCACCAACCCCGACCCGACGGCCACCGGCCTGTTCAACCTCAACTTCTTCGACGCGGCCGGCAAGGGTGTCTCGGTCAACTCCAAGCCCCAGGTCGGCGCCCAGGGCACGCCCACGCAGGGCACCGCTCCGCTCACCGTCGACTTCACCGGCTCCGCGTCCGACTTCGACGGTGACCAGCTCACCTACCAGTGGGACTTCGGTGCCCCGGGCGCCGGCGACACGGCCACCACCCTCGACGCCGAGTACACCTACACGGAGCCCGGCACCTACACCGCCCGCCTGAGCGCGACCGACCCCTCTGGGGCCACCGGCTACGCGACGGTCCCCGTCCGGGTGCTGAGCTCGTGCGGTGTCCAGCAGTCCGACGAGTTCGACGGCACGACGCTCGACGGCAAGTGGGACGTCATCCGCGACAGCGGCGACTGGAGCGTCGCCGACGGCGGGCTCCGGGTGCCGATCAGCAGCGGCAGCCTCTACGGGCCCGGCGGCAACGCGGAGGACATCATCGTGCAGCGGGCGCCCGACGGTGCGTTCCAGGTGACCGCCAAGGTCACCGCCGACGTGAGCGAGAACTACCACCAGGCCGGTCTGCGCCTCTACTCCGACGACGAGAACTGGGCCTCGGTCCACCTCATCTCGGCCGGGGGCAACCGCGACGTCGAGTTCATCTACGAGGCACAGGGCTCGCCCCGCAACAACGCCGAGGACAAGCTCGGTGGCGTCCCCGTCGGCTTCCCGACCACCTACTACGTGCGGCTGACGTCCGACGGGACCGACCTGCGGGCGTCGTACTCCGCGGACGGCCAGACGTTCTCGCCCGTCGGACGGCCGGCGCCGATGAGCACCCTGGCCGACCCGAAGATCGGTCCGGCCGCCGTCTCCGGTGGCGCGACGTCCAGCCCGACGGCGACGTTCGACTGGATCCGCTTCGACCCCGACGGCACGAGCGGCTCGACCGACCCGACCGACGAGTTCGACGGGGCCGAGCTCGACGGCTGCCGGTGGAACGCCTCCGTGCGCGAGGACCCCTCGCGCCACGAGGTGGCCGGCGGTGCGCTGACGATCACCACGACAGGAGGAGACCTCTACCAGACCTCGGACCCCTCCGGCACGACGAACCTGCTCCTGCAGTCGGACGCCGGCACGACCGAGGACTACACCCTCGAGACGCGGGTCTCCACGACCTTCACCGACGGCTACGCCCAGGCGGGCCTGCTCGTCTACGGCGACGACGACAACTACGTCAAGCTCGACCCCATCTCCGACACCAACGCCGGACGCATCAACCGGGTGGAGCTGCGCTCGGAGTCGAACGCCGCGATCCTCAACCCGCAGCCCGAGCTGGCCGCCCCGGCCAACGTGACGTCGTACCGGCTCCGGCTCACAAAGGTGGGCACCAGCTACACCGGTGAGGTCGCGTTCGACGGCGGTGACTGGCAGCCCATCGGCACCGTGACCAACCCGACGGCCGACATGGACTTCGGTCTCTTCGCCATCGGGGTGCAGCAGCCCGGCCGGACCGCGACGTTCGACTACTTCCGGGTCACCCCGGCGGCAGCCGCCAACCGCACGCCGGTCGCCGACGACGACGCGGCGATCACCACGGCAGGGAGCGCGGTGAGGATCTCGGTCCTGGCCGGCGACACCGACCCGGACGGCGACCCCCTCACCGTCGAGTCGGTCACCGATCCCGCCGGCGGCAGCGCCAAGCTCGCCCCCGCAGGCACGGTCCGCTACGCACCCGACGACGGCTTCGCCGGCAGCGACACGTTCGACTACACCGTCGCCGACGGCCAGGGCGGCACCGACACGGGCACCGTCACCGTGACGGTGACCGAGGCCTGCGACCTGGAGACGCCGGACGACACCTTCGAGGGCGACGCCCTCGACACGTGCCGCTGGAACGCCGTGGTGGCGGGTGACCCGACCAAGCGCCGGGTCGCCGACGGCCGCCTGTTCATGACCACGACGCCGGGCGAGATCTACCAGTCCGGGACCGGCAAGTCGAACCTCGTCATGCAGTCCGCCGACCACGCCGGCGAGGACTGGACGCTCGAGACCCACGCCGACGTCTCGTCCCTCGACGGCGGCTACAGCCAAGCGGGTCTGATGGCCTACGGCGACGACGCCAACTACGTCAAGGTCGTGGTCATCGCCGACGACGGCAGGACGGCTCCCAACCGGGTCGAGCTGCGGTCAGAGGTCGACAACGCCATCGTCGGGACGAACCCGCAGCCGGAGCTGGCGATCCCCGCCGGCACCGACCTGACCGACATGCGGCTCCGCCTGACGAAGGCCGGCACGGCCTACTCGGGCGCGGCGTCGTTCGACGGTGGTGCGACGTGGGTCGACCTGCCGCGGGCGGTCGACAACGCGATGGTCGACCCGCGCTTCGGCATCTTCGCCGCGGGCGTGGTGCAGGAGGGCGACGAGGTCTCCTTCGACGCCTTCCTCGTCGACGGCGTGGACCCGGTCGACCCGGTCAACACGGCGCCGGTCGCTGTCGACGACGCGGCGACCACGCCGCAGGGCACCGCCGTCGCCGTCCCGGTGCTGGCCAACGACACCGACGCCGACCCCGACGACGAGCTATCCGTGACGTCGGTGACGTCGCCTGCGCACGGCACCGCTGTCGTGGCCGCCGACGGGACGGTGACCTACACCCCGACCAGCGGCTACGCGGGCGGTGACTCGTTCGACTACGTCGTCAGCGACGGTGAGGACACCGACACCGGAACCGTCACCGTGACCGTCACCCGGGTCGCGCAGCCCACTCCGGACACCCGGATCACCTCGGCGCCGCGCGGCACCACCCGGGCCACCACGGCGGTCATCCGGTTCACGGCCACCGGCCCCGGTGCCGGGGCGGCGACCTTCGAGTGCTCGCTCGACGGGTCCGCCTTCACGGCGTGCACGTCGCCCCGGACCTACCGCGACCTGCGCGACGGTGAGCACGTGGTGCGGGTGCGCGCGGTCGGCCCCGACGGTGCCGACCCGACGCCGGCGACGGTGACCTGGACGGTCGACAACACCGGCCCGCGGGTGCGGGCACTCACCCCGACCGGCACGACCCGCGACCGTACGCCCGAGGTCGGTGCGACCGTCACGGACGCGCGGTCGTCGGTGCGCGGCCGGTCGCTGGCGCTGTCGATCGACGGCAAGCGGGTCGACGGCGTGCGCTTCGACGCGAGGCGGGACCGGATGACGTGGCTGCCCGAGCGCGCCCTGGCTCGCGGCCGGCACACTGTGCGCCTCGTCGCCGAGGACGCGCTCGGCAACCGGACCGTCACCACCTGGAGGTTCACCGTCCGGCGCTGAGCCGGCGACGGCGGGAGCGTCACACGTGCCGCACCACGACGCTCCCGCCGTCGACCTCCCACCGCTGGTCGAGGCGGACGTTCTCCAGCAGCCGGCGGTCGTGCGAGACGAGCAGCAGCGCTCCGTCGTACGACGCCAGCGCCTGCTCGAGCTGCTGGATCGCCGGCAGGTCGAGGTGGTTGGTGGGCTCGTCGAGGACGAGCAGGTTGACCCCGCGCGCCTGCAGCAGCGCCATCGCCGCCCGGGTGCGCTCACCGGGGGAGAGGCGGGAGACCCGGCTGGTCACCTGGTCGGCCTTGAGCCCGAACTTCGCGAGCAGCGTGCGCACCTCGGCCTGCGTCATCTGCGGGACCGCGGCCTCGACGGCGTCCCCGAGCGGGAGCTCCTCGTCGAGGACGGTGCGCGCCTGGTCGATGACCCCGACCGCGACGGAGGCACCCAGCGACGCCGACCCGGTGTCGGGCGGGGCCTCACCGAGGAGGACTCGCAGGAGGGTGGTCTTGCCGGCCCCGTTGGGGCCGGTGATGCCGATGCGGTCGCCCGCGTCGACCTGCACGGACACCGGCCCGAGGAGGAAGTCGCCCAGCCGGCACGTCGCCTGGTTGAGAGTGGCCACCACGCCGCTCGATCGCGGTGCGGCGGCGATGTCGAACTGGAGCACCCACTCCTTGCGCGGCTCCTCGACCTCCTCCAGCCGGGCGATGCGCGACTCCATCTGGCGGACCTTCTGCGCCTGCTTCTCCGACGACTCGGTGGCCGCCTTGCGCCGGATCTTGTCGTTGTCGGGGTTCTTGCGCATCGCGTTGCGCACGCCCTGGGAGCTCCACTCGCGCTGGGTGCGGGCCCGCTGCACCAGGTCGGCACGCGTCCCGGCGTACTGCTCGTACGCTTCCCGCGCGTGCCGTCGGGCGATGGCGCGCTCCTCGAGGAAGGCGTCGTAGCCGCCGTCGTAGACGGTGACCTGCCCCTGGGCCAGGTCGAGCTCGACGATCCTCGTGACGCACCGCGCGAGGAACTCCCGGTCGTGCGACACGAGGACGACACCGCCGCGCAGGCCCTGCACGAAGCGCTCGAGCCGCTCGAGGCCGTCGAGGTCGAGGTCGTTGGTGGGCTCGTCGAGCAGGACCACGTCGAACCGGCTCAGCAGCAGCGCGGCGAGCGCAACCCGTGCCGCCTGGCCGCCCGAGAGCCCGGTCATCAGGCTGCCGGGACCGACATCGAGCCCGAGGTCGGCGAGCGTGGGTGCCAGGCGCTCGTCGAGGTCGGCCGCGCCGCTGGCCATCCAGCGGTCGAACGCGACCGCGTAGGCGTCGTCGACGCCGGGGTCGCCCGAGCCCAGGGCCGCCGCCGTCGCCTCCATCGCCGCGGTCGCCTCGCTCGCGCCGGTGCGGCGGGCGACGTACTGCGCGACGGTCTCGCCGGGCACCCGCTCGTGCTCCTGGGGGACCAGCCCGACGAACGCGTCCCTCGGCGAGCACGCCACGGAGCCGGCCAGGGGTGATGCCGCTCCGGCGAGCAACGAGAGCAGCGTCGACTTCCCCGCACCGTTGGCTCCGACGACGCCGATCACGTTGCCCGGCGCGACGGTGAGGTCGAGTCCCTCGAACAAAACGCGGTGACCGTGCCCACCGGACAGGTCCTTCGCGACGAGCGTGGCGGTCACGCGGACGAGCCTATCGCCGAGCCCGGGTCCGGCAGCCCCGCGGGTCGCAGGGGTGCACACACCGCTCGGGATCGGGTACGAAGGAGCATGGCGACCCTCACCGACGACCAGGTCCGGCAGCTCGACTCCTGGTTCCGCGCGGCCAACTACCTCTCCGTCGGCCAGATCTACCTGATGGACAACCCGCTGCTGCAGCGAGGCCTGGTGCCTGAGGACATCAAGCCGCGCCTGCTCGGCCACTGGGGAACGACCCCGGGACTCAACCTTCTGTGGACCCACCTCAACCGGTTGATCCGTGAGCGCGACGTCGACGCGATCTTCCTGGCGGGCCCCGGCCACGGCGGCCCGGCGGCCGTCGCGAACGCCTGGCTGGAGGGGACCTACAGCGAGGTCTATCCGCACGTCGGCGACGACGCCCGGGGGATGCAGGAGCTGTTCCGTCAGTTCTCCTTCCCCGGCGGGGTGCCGAGCCACGTCGCCCCGGAGACCCCGGGCTCGATCCACGAGGGCGGCGAGCTGGGCTACGTCCTCTCGCACGCGTATGGCGCCGCGATGGACAACCCCGACCTCGTGGTCGCCGCGGTGGTGGGGGACGGCGAGTTCGAGACCGGACCCCTGGCCACGTCCTGGCACGCCAACAAGTTCGTCGACCCCGTCAACGACGGGGCGGTGCTGCCGATCCTGCACCTCAACGGCTACAAGATCGCCAATCCCACCATCCCGGCGCGCATCCCGCGCGAGGAGCTGCACGACCTGCTCCGCGGCTACGGGCACGAGGTGCTCACGGTCGAGGGCGACGACCCCGACGACGTCCACCGCCAGATGGCCGCAGCCCTCGACGAGGCGCACGACCGGATCCGCGAGATCCAGCGCGCCGCCCGCGAGGACGGGGACGTCGAGCGGCGCCCGTGGCCGATGGTCCTGCTCGTCACGCCGAAGGGCTGGACCGGGCCGGGCGTCGTCGACGGCGTGCAGGTGGAGGGCACGTGGCGCTCGCACCAGGTCCCGCTCGCCGGCACCCGCGACAACGACGAGCACCGGGCGCTCCTCGAGTCGTGGCTGCGGTCCTACCGTCCCGACGAGATCTTCGACGACGACGGGCGGCTGGTGCCGGAGCTCCGGGAGCTGGCGCCGGCGGGGGAGCGGCGGATGAGCGCCAACCCCCACGCCAACGGCGGCCTGCTGCGGCGTCCGCTGCGGCTGCCGGACTTCCGCACGTCCGCGGTCGAGGTGGAGTCGCCGGGTGCGTCGGTGCACGAGGCGACGCGGGTGCTGGGCACCTACCTGGTCGACGTGGTGCGCGACAACCCCGATAACTTCCGCATCTTCGGTCCCGACGAGACCGCCTCCAACCGGCTCGACGCGGTCTACGAGGTGACCGACAAGGTGTTCGCGGGAGAGATCCTCGACGTCGACGAGCACCTCGGACGCTCGGGCCGCGTCGTCGAGATGCTGTCGGAGCACACGTGCCAAGGGTGGCTGGAGGGCTACCTCCTCACCGGTCGGCACGGCCTCTTCAGCTGCTACGAGGCCTTCATCCACCTCGTGGACTCGATGCTCAACCAGCACGCGAAGTGGCTCAAGACCACGCGCACGATCGACTGGCGCCCGCCGATCGCGTCGCTCAACTACCTGCTCACCTCGCACGTGTGGCGCCAGGACCACAACGGCTTCTCCCACCAGGACCCGGGCTTCATCGATCACGTCGTCAACAAGCGGGCCGAGGTGGTCCGCGTCTACCTGCCGCCGGACACCAACACCCTCCTGTCGACGATGCGTCACTGCCTCGACAGCACGCACTACGTCAACGTCGTCGTGGCCGGCAAGCAGCCGACCTTCGACTGGCTGGACGCCAAGGCCGCCGACCTGCACTGCGCCCGCGGGCTCGGCATCTGGGACTGGGCCTCCACCACCGACGGCGACCCCGACGTGGTGATCGCCTGCGCGGGCGACGTGCCGACGCTCGAGGCCCTCGCCGCGACGGCCGTCCTGCGCGAGCACCTGCCCGACCTCGCGGTGCGGTTCGTCAACGTGGTCGACCTGATGCGCCTGCAGGACGAGACCGAGCACCCCCACGGCCTCTCGGCGCGCGACTTCGACACGGTCTTCACGGCGGACAAGCCCGTGATCTTCGCCTACCACGGCTATCCGTGGCTGATCCACCGGCTCACCTACCGCCGCACCAACCACACCAACATCCACGTGCGTGGCTACAAGGAGGAGGGCACCACCACCACGCCCTTCGACATGGTGATGATGAACGACCTCGACCGCTACCACCTCGTCATGGACGTGATCGACCGCGTCCCGGGCCTGGGCCAGCGCGCCGCGGGCCTGCGGCAGCAGATGGTCGACACCCGCCGCCGGGCGCGCGCCTGGACGCGCGAGCACGGCGAGGACCTGCCGGAGGTCCGCGACTGGGCGTGGGCGTCGGAGGCCAGCCCCGGGCGCAGCGCCTCGCCGTCGACCACCGCGCAGCCCGACACGTCGGCCGACGACAACTGAGCCCGCCGACCACTGGGCTCGCCGACGAGCGAGACGGCCGACCACCGCTGGCCGCCCCGTCCCGGTAGCCTGCCGTCGACCGACTGGTGACCGTCCCACCACGTGCACCCTGTCCAGGAGGAGGCCCCGATGCCGGTGACCCGAGGATTCTCGCGACGTCGCGCCGAGCCACCGCGGCGCCTGCCTCCCGGGCAGTACGACGTGGGTGCCGGCTGGCCGGTGCTGACCGCCGAGGCGACGCCGCGGATCGCCCGCGAGTCGTGGAGCGTGGGCGTCGACGGCCTCGTGGAGCGACCCACCACCTGGACGTGGCAGGAGGTGCAGCAGCTGCCGCGGTCGTCCTACCAGGGCGACATCCACTGCGTGACGACCTGGTCGAAGTTCGACACGCTGTTCACCGGCGTGTCCGTCGACACCCTGCTCGAGGCCGCCGGACCGCTGCCGGAGGCCGGGTTCGTCATGGCCCACTCCTCCACGGGCTACACGACGAACCTGCCCCTGGCCGACATCACCGACGGCCGGGCGTGGATCGTCTGGGAGCACGACGGACGGCCGCTGACGGCCGAGCACGGCGGCCCGGTCCGGTTGCTGGTCCCGCACCTCTACTTCTGGAAGTCCGCCAAGTGGATCAGCCGGCTCGAGCTGACGGCGGAGGACCGCCCCGGCTTCTGGGAGCGCAACGGCTACCACGACCGGGGCGACCCGTGGCTCGAGCAGCGCTACCAGGGCGACCCGTGACCGGCGGCGACGCGGTGGCGCTCGAGGACGAGTTCGCGCCGGGCGGCACGGGTGCGACGGCGTGGACGACCGGGCGCATCATCACCAAGGAGCTCCCCGCGCCGCACCTGGTCCGGCTGCGCCTGCACGTGGAGGACCGGCAGCGCCACTGGCCCGGACAGCACTACCTGCTCCGGCTGCGTGCGCCCGACGACTACACCGCGCAGCGGTCCTACTCCGTCGCGTCCGACGACAGCGACCCGCTCGTCGAGCTGCTCGTCGAGAGGCTCCCGGACGGCGAGGTCTCGGAGTTCCTCGCCGACGTGGCCGAGGTCGGCGACGTCCTCGAGATGCGCGGTCCCATCGGACGCTGGTTCCGCTGGGACACGCGCACCCCCGCGCTGTGCCTGGTCGGTGGCACCGGCGTCGTGCCGGCGATCTCGATGATCCGCGCGGCCCGCCACCTCGGCCGCTCCGACCTGCTCCGGGTGCTCGCCGTCGCGCGCACCCCCGAGGAGCTCCCCTACGCCGAGGAGCTCGCGCGGGCGGGCGCCACCATCGCCTTCACCCGCCACGCCACCAGCACGCGGCCCGCCGGCCCGCCGACCGCGGCCGAGGTCGCCCCGCTCCTGGCCGGCGCCGAGGTCGCCTACGTCTGCGGGTCGTCCCGGTTCGCCGGCTTCGGCGAGGAGCTCCTGGTGGGGTCCGGGTTCAGCCCGGAGGCGATCCGCGTCGAGCGGTTCGGCGTGACGGGTAGCTAGGCTCGGACCCATGGCGCGCAGCGTGTACGTGGCCGGTGTCGAGGGGTTCACCGGCAAGTCCGCGGTGGCGCTCGGTGTGCTGGAGCAGCTCTCGCGCCGGGTGGCGCGCGTCGCGGTGTTCCGGCCGGTGGTCCGTGCCGAGGCGTCGACGGGCGGCGTCCACGACTACGTCCTCGACCTGCTCGTGTCGCACGACTCGGTCTCGCTGTCCTACGACGAGTGCGCCGGCGTGAGCTACGACGACGTGCACGCCGACCCCGACGGCGCGATGGACCGGATCGTCGCGCGCTACCACCAGGTCGCGGAGAAGAGCGACGCCGTCGTGGTCGTCGGCAGCGACTACACCGACGTCGGCGCACCGGCCGAGTTCGCCTTCAACGCGCGCGTCGCGGCCAACCTGGGTGCGCCGGTCCTGCTGGTCCTCAACGGCCACGGCCGCAGCGTCGACCAGCTCCGCACGGCGGCCGCGATGGCCGAGGCCGAGCTGGCCGCCGGCCACGCGACGCTCTTCGCCGTCATCGCCAACCGCGTCGACCCCGACGCCACCGACCGCACGGCGGCGGCGCTGCGACGCGACGGCACACCGGCCTTCGCGCTGCCCGAGCAGCCGCTGCTCAGCGCTCCCTCGGTCGCCGAGCTGATGGCGGCGTGCGACGGCCGTCTGGTCCGCGGCGACGAGACCCAGCTGGCGCGGGAGGTGCCGGGCCTCGTGGTGGCGGCGATGACGATGCCCAACGTGCTGGACCGACTCTTCGACGGTGCCCTCGTCGTCACCCCCGGGGACCGTCCCGAGGTGGTCCTCGGGGTGCTCACCGCCCACCAGTCCGCCAGCTTTCCGCAGATCTCCGGCATCGTCCTCAACGGCGGGCTCGAGCTGCCCGAGCAGGTCGGGCGGCTGCTCGACGGGCTCGACGTCGCCCTGCCGATGATCGCCACCGACCTCGGCACCCACGCCACCTCGACGGCGTTGACCAACCGCCGAGGGAGGCTCGACAAGGACTCGCCGCGCAAGATCGCGACGGCGCTGACCCTCTTCGCCGAGAACGTCGACGGCGAGGAGCTGATGAGCGGGCTCGAGGTGGCGCGCACCTCGGTGGTGACGCCGCTGATGTTCGAGCACCAGCTCCTCGACGACGCGATCGACGACCGCCGCCGCATCGTGCTGCCGGAGGGGGAGGAGGAGCGGATCCTGCGTGCCGCCGACATCCTCCTGCGCCGCAACGTGGCCGACCTGACCCTGCTCGGCGACCCGATGGTGGTCCGCGCGAAGGCAGCCCACCTCGGCATCGACGTGTCCGGGGCCCAGCTGCTCAGCCCCTACGACGAGGAGCTGCGCGAGCGGTTCGCGCAGGAGTACCACCAGCGGCGCGCGCACAAGGGTGTCGACCTCGAGGCCGCCCGCGACATCGTGGTCGACGTGTCCTACTTCGGCACGATGATGGTGGAGCTCGGTCTCGCCGACGGGATGGTGTCGGGGTCGGTGCACACCACCGCGCACACCATCCGCCCCGCGCTCGAGGTCATCCGCACCGTCCCCGAGGTGTCGGTGGTGTCCTCGGTGTTCTTCATGTGCCTGCGCGACCAGGTGCTGGTCTACGGCGACTGCGCCGTGAACCCCGACCCCACCGCGACCCAGCTCGCCGACATCGCCATCGCCTCGGCCCGCACCGCGGCGGCGTTCGGGGTCGAGCCGCGGGTCGCGATGCTGTCCTACTCCACCGGAACCTCCGGCAGCGGCACCGACGTCGACAAGGTCACCGAGGCGACGGCGCGGGTCCGCGAGCGCGCACCCGACCTGCTCGTCGAGGGCCCGATCCAGTACGACGCCGCGATCGACGCCGCGGTCGCGCGCACCAAGCTGCCCGACTCCGCGGTCGCCGGCCGGGCCACCGTCTTCGTCTTCCCGGACCTCAACACGGGCAACAACACCTACAAGGCCGTGCAGCGCTCGGCCGGCGCGCTGGCCGTCGGCCCCGTGCTGCAGGGGCTGCGCAAGCCGGTCAACGACCTCTCGCGCGGGGCGCTGGTGCGCGACATCGTCAACACCGTCGCGATCACCGCGATCCAGGCCCAGGGACAGGCCCAGGAGCAGGCCCAGGGACAGGCCCGGGAGGAGCGGTCGTGACGCGGCGGGTGCTGGTCCTCAACGCCGGGTCGTCGTCGCTGAAGTACCGCCTCCTCGACGGCGTCTCCGGCGTCGCCGAGGCGTCCGGCTCGGTGGAGCGGATCGGCGAGGACAGCGGGACGCTCACGCACTCGGTCGGCGGGCAGGACCACACGGAGGAGCGTCGGGTCGCGGACTTCGAGGACGCGCTGCGCTCGGCCCTCGGCGCCTTCGACCGCCACGGCCCGCCCATCGACCGGGACAGCCTGGCCGCGGTGGGTCACCGGGTCGTGCACGGCGGGGACCTCTTCGCCGAGCCGGTCCTGGTCGACGACCGCCTGCTCGACACCGTCGAGGACCTCGTCCCGCTGGCGCCGCTGCACAACCCGGCCAACCTGGAGGGCCTGCGGGTCGCGCAGCGGCTGTTCCCCGACGTGCCGCAGGTCGCGGTCTTCGACACCGCCTTCCACCAGACGATGCCCGAGCGCGCCTACACCTACGCGGTGCCGGCGAGCTGGCGCGAGGAGCACCGCATCCGGCGCTACGGCTTCCACGGCACGTCGTACGCCTTCGTCTCGCGCCGCGCCGCGGAGCTGCTCGGACGGGCGGTCGAGGACACGAACCTCGTGGTGCTGCACCTGGGCAACGGCGCGTCGGCCGCGGCCGTCCGCGGCGGCCGGTCGGTGGACACGTCCATGGGGTTCACCCCGCTCGAGGGACTGGTGATGGGCACCCGCTCCGGTGACGTCGACCCGGCGATCCACGGCCACCTGCACCGCGAGCTCGGCTGGTCGCTGGACGAGATCGACCGGGCGCTCTACCGCGAGTCGGGCCTGCTCGGGCTGTCCGGCGCCAACGACTTCCGCGAGGTGACCCGGCGTCGGGCGGCCGGCGACGAGGCCGCCACGCTGGCCTTCGACGTCTACGCCTATCGCGTGCGCAAGTACGTCGGGGCCTACTACGCCGCGCTCGGCGAGCTGGACGCCGTCGTCCTCACCGGTGGCGTCGGGCAGCACAGTGCCGAGCTGCGCGCCGCCGCCCTCGGCGGGCTGGAGCGGCTCGGGATCGTGCTCGACCCCGCACGCAACGAGGCCCGGGCGACGGACGCCCGCGCAGTCTCGGCCGACGGGTCGGACGTCGCCGTGCTCGTCGTGCCCACCGACGAGGAGTGGGAGATCGCCCGGCAGGCCCTGGAGGTCGTGGAGGCCTAGGGCCCCGCGGGCGGCGGCGGGCTCCCGGCAGCCTCCCGCCCCACCACGCCGAGGGTGCGAGCGACCGCCGCCACGGTCGGGGTCCGGGCGCGCCGGGTGAGGAGGAAGACCTCGCGGCCGAGGTGGCCGTACCTGAGCGGTCGCACGGCCACCCCCGCCGCGACGGACCCCACGGCGAGGTCCGGGAGGAGGGCCCCCGCACCGGTCGTGCGCACCAGCTCGAGGAGGATGGCGAAGTCGTCGGAGGTGTAGCGGAGGTCCGGCTCGAACCGGCCGATCTCCCGGCAGGCACGCAGGTGCATCTCGTGGTGGCCCGTGCCCGGCTGGCAGGCGGCCCACCGCAGGTCGGCCAGGTCGGCGAGGTCGACGTGCGTCGCGGACGCGCGCGGGTGCCCGGCGGGCAGGACCACGTGGATGGCCTCGCGCAGGACCGGCTGCCGCTCGAGCTCGGGGTGCACGACCCGTGGCTGGCCGTCGTACTCGTCACCCACGAGGACGTCGAGCTGCTGCAGGCGCAGGGCCGGCACGGCCAGCTCCACCTCGGTCTCGGTCGCCTCGACCCGGATGCCCGGGTGCGAGTCGGCCAGCACCCCGACGGCCGGGGCCACGATCCTGAGGAAGGCGGACTGGAACGCCGAGATCCGCACGGTCCCCGTGAGCCTGCCCGCGGCCACGGCGGCGACCTCCGCCTCGGCCGCCTCCACGCCCTCGAGCAGCAGGTCGGCGTGCCGCACGAGGACGTGGCCGGCGTCGGTGAGCCGGACCCGACGGCCCACGCGCTCGAGGAGCGGCGCCCCGGCCTCGCGCTCGAGGACCGCGAGGTGCTGCGAGATCGCGCTGGGGGAGTAGCCGAGCGCGCCGGCTGCCGCGTGCAGCGTGCCGCGGACGTGGACCTCGCGCAGCAGGCGGAGGCGGTGGAGGTCGAGCATCCGTTCAGTATGACTGAACAAAATGCTTCGCGAAGTCGCGGTGGACCTGAACAGTGCTCGGACCGAGACTGGACGACATGGGACCTCTGGCGTGCCTCCTCTCCGCCGTCGCGTTCGGCGTGATGGCCGTCTTCGCCAAGCTGGCCTACGACGACGGCGTGACGCTCGAGGCCCTGCTGCTCGTCCGGTTCGGGGTCGCCGGGGCCTTGTTGCTGACCGTCGCCGGTCTCCGGAGGAGGTTCCGCGGCACCAGCCGGCGAGCCGTCGTCGCGGGCCTGCTGATGGGGGCGGTGGGGTACGCCGCCCAGGCCGGCCTCTACTTCGGTGCGCTGACCCGCGTCGACGCCTCCCAGGTCGCGCTGGTGTTCTGCGTCTACCCGCTCCTGGTCATGGTGGCCGCGGTGCTGACGGGGCGCGAGCGGGCGTCGCGCACGCGGGGAGCCGCGCTGGCCGTCGCGTTGCTCGGGGTCGCGCTGGTGCTCGGCGGTGCGTCGGCGGACGGCTTCGACGCCGGCGGGGCGGCCCTCGCCCTCGGGTCGGCCGTCGTCTACTCGGTCTACATCCTCGTCGGCGACCGGGTGGCGGCCGCCGACCCGCTCGCCTTCGCCGCCCTGGTGTGCTGTGGCGCCTTCGGCACCTTCGCCGTGTGGTCGGCGGCGCGCGGCGTCCCCGACCTGGCCTTCCCGGCCACGGGGTGGCTGTGGCTCCTCCTGATCGCCCTGGTCAGCACCGTCGCCGCGATCGTGCTGTTCTTCTTCGGCCTCGCCCGCGTCGGGCCGACGGTCGCCTCGATCCTCTCGATCGTCGAGCCCGTGGTCACGGTGACCGGCGCGGCGCTCGTCTTCGGCGAGTCCCTGTCCGTGCGGCAGGCGTGCGGTGGGCTGCTGGTCCTCGGGGCCGTCGCCATCGTGCAGTGGCCGCGTCCGCGCGCGGCGTCGCCGGCCGGCGGGGGACCGGGCCGGACGGCCGACCCGGTCCCACGAGGCAGCGATGCAGTCAGCCCGCGGTGACCGCGCTGCGTGCGGCTTCGTCGATCGTGCCGGCGACGACGTCCGGCTGGGTGATGAAGACGGCGTGGCTGGCCGCGACCTCGGTGACCTCGGCCCCGATGCGTGCCGCCATGTGCTGGAGCATGGCCTGGTCGAACGCCCGGTCCTCGGTGGCGATGACCGCCCAGCTCGGCTTGGTGCGCCAGGCCGCGTGGGCGACGGGCGCGCCGAACGCGGACATGTTGACCGGCACCTGCGAGTCGCGCAGGAAGGCGGCCTGCGCGTCGTCGACGTCGTGTGCGAAGCCGGCCTGGAACGTGTCCGGACGGAGGAAGCCGTAGCCGTCGTCGCCGACGTCGATGACGAACTCGGGCGTGGGGGCGAAGCCCTCGTACTGCTGGCCGGTCGTCTCGCCCGTGTCGGGGGCCAGTGCGGAGACGTAGACCAGGCCGACCACGTCGGGGTGCCCGCCCGCCTCGGTGATCACCGTGCCGCCCCAGGAGTGGCCGACGAGGATGGTCGGCCCGCCCTGCCGGTCGAGGACCCGCCGGGTCGCCGCCACGTCCTCGGCGAGCGAGGTGAGCGGGTTCTGGACGATGCTCACCCGGTAGCCGCGGGCGGTGAGGCGCTCGTGCACGCCGCGCCAGCCGGCGCCGTCGGCGAAGGCGCCGTGCACGAGCACGACGTTGCGCACGGACTGGTCGTCGGGGATGGCCTCGGCGGGCGCGCGGTCGAAGGTGTCGGTGGTCATGGGGGAGTCCTCTCGGGGGATGTGGTCCTGCCTGGTCCCGTCGAACCTAGGAGCCGGCGATGCCCGGTCGCTTCAGTCAGATGACCCAATCCGCAGGGCGGGCGAGCGCGGATCGGGGAGGAACCGGCGGGATACCATCGCGCATGCCACCGGCCCTCGTCGGACGGGACGACGAGGTCGCCGTGCTCCGCGCGCTCCTGGGCCGGTCGGCGGACCACGGGGCGGTGCTGCTCGTCCGGGGCGAGCCGGGAGTGGGCAAGTCGTCGCTCCTCGACGTCGTCGCGCGGGAGGCCGTCCAGGCGGGCCGGCAGGTCCTGCGCGTGACCGGCGTCGAGTCCGAGGCGCAGGTGCCGTGGTCCGGTCTGCACCGCCTGCTCGGGTCGGTCCTGCCGCTCGCCGACCGCCTGCCCGAGCCGCAGCGTGCGGCGCTGCTCTCCGCGTTCGGCCTGGCCGCGCCGGCCGCTCCCCCCTACCTCGTGGGCTACGCGGCGCTCGAGCTGGTCGCCGACCGCGCTGCCGACGCGCCGGTCGTGCTGCTGGTCGACGACGTCCAGTGGATCGATCCGGCCAGTGCGTGCGCCCTGGCCTTCCTCGCCCGGCGGATCCAGGACGAACCGGTGGCCGTGGTCGCCGCCCAGCGCGACGGCGTCGACTCCGCGCTCTCGGACGGCACCTTCCCCGAGCTGGTCGTCGGCCCGCTCGACGACACGCACGCCGCCGAGGTGCTGGAGCGCGCCGGAGCCCTGTCGACGGGCGCCCGGCGCGAGGTCCTCCGACTGGCCGAGGGCAACCCGCTCGCCCTGGTCGAGCTGTCGAGGTCGTGGACGCCGACCGACGCGGGCCTCGTCGCCCCGGGTGCCATGACGTCCCGTCTCGAGCGGGCCTTCGCGCGACGCCTCGAGGACCTGCGCGACGACGTACGCCTGGCAGCGCTCGTCGTGGCGGCCGACGACACCGACTCGCTGGTCGAGGTCGTCCGCGCCACGGAGCTCGTGGCCGGGGACTCCCACGCCGAGGACCTGCTGGCGGAGGCGGTCGACGCCGGGGTCCTGGTCGTGGAGGGCGGCGCGGTGCGCTTCCGGCACCCCCTCGTCAGGTCGGCGTGCTACCAGGGAGCCACGCCGTCCGAGCGCCGCGCGGCCCACGCGGCGCTGGCGGAGGTCCTCGTCGCGTCCACAGGACGGCGCACGTGGCACCTGGCCGCCTCGACGGTCGGCCCGGCAGACGACGTCGCCGACGACCTCGAGGCCGCGGCCGACCGGGCCATCGAGCAGGGCGCCACCCGCGCCGCCGTCGCAGCACTGGCCCGGGCCGCCGAGCTGAGCGGGACCGCACTCGAGCGGGGGCGCCGCCTGGTCGGCGCCGCCGAGCTCGCCTTCGACTCCGGCCTCTACCAGGAGGGCACGGCGCTCCTCGTCCGGGTCGACGCCGCCGACCTGTCAGAGGAGCACCGGCTGCGGCTCTCGTGGCTCCACGAGGTGTTCGGCGACCGGGCCTGGTCGGGGGCGGCCAAGGTGCCGGCGCTGTGCGACGTCGCGAGCAGGCTGGCCGCGGAGGGGGAGCGCGAGCACGCCCTCAAGATGATGGTGAGCCTGGCGCTGCGGTGCTGGTGGTCCAACGCGGACGCGACCACCCGGCTCGGGCTGGTGGAGGCGGCCGAGGGCGTCGGTGCCGCGCCGGACGACCCCACGCTCCTGGCGATCGTCGCCTATGCGGCTCCGGTCGAGCGGGGCCGCGCCGTCGGGCAGCGGATCGCCGCGCTCACCCCCGGTGTCCTCGGTGATGCCATCGACGACCTCGACCTGGGCGCCGCGGCCACCGGCATCGGCGCCTTCCCCCTGGCGGCTCCGCTGCTCGACAGCGCCGTCTCACGCTTCCGCTCCCGCGGCGAGATGCCGCTGCTCCTGCAGGCGCTGGTGTCCCGCATGCTCACCGACCACCACCTCGGGCGCTGGCAGGCGGCGCGGGCCGCGGGGGACGAGGTGCAGCGGCTGGCCGTCGACACGGGCGAGCGCCTGTGGGGCATGGCGGGCGCGGCCACCGAGGCGCTCGTGGCCGCGGCCCAGGGCGACGACGAGGGTGCGGACTACCTGGGCAGGACCGCGGAGGCGTTCTTCCTGCCGCTGGGCGCCCACACCTTCCTCGCCCCGGTCGAGCTGGCCCGGACGCTCTCGGCGGTGGCCCACGGGCGTCACGAGCAGGCCCTCCACCACGTGCGCCGCGTGTTCGACCCCGCCAGCCCGGTCCACCACGCCAACGCCCGCCACTGGGGGTCCGTGGACCACGTCTTGTCGGCCCTGGCGCTCGACCGGCGCGCCGAGGCCGGGCAGGTCGTCGAGGAGCTGGAGTCGGTGTGGGAGGCCTCGCGATCGCCCCTCGTCGGCGCCTCCCTGCTGGTCGCCAGGCCGCTGGTCGCGACCGGGTCCCGGGCCGAGGCGCTCTTCGTGGACGGGCTCCGGGGCGGCCTCGTGCCGTGGCCGTTCCTCCACGCCCGGCACCTCCTCGCGTACGGCACGTGGCTGAGGCGGCGCCGGCGCTCGCGGGACTCCCGGCCCCACCTGCGGTCGGCGCGCGACATGTTCGAGGCGCTGGGGGCCGCGCCGTGGGTCGACCAGGCGAACCGCGAGCTGCGCGCGTCGGGGGAGACGGTGCGCGAGCCCGACCGCGGAGCCGGCGACCTGCTCTCCCCGCAGGAGCGCCAGATCGCCCAGCTGGCCGCGTCGGGCCTGACCAACCGCGAGATCGGTCAGCACCTCTACCTCTCCCACCGCACGGTCGGGTCGCACCTCTACCGCATCTTCCCCAAGCTCGGCATCACCTCGCGCGCGCAGCTCGTCTCGGCGCTCGGTGGGTCCCGGCCCGGGACGGGTGCTACGTGACCTCCGAGCGGCGCAGGGTGAGCAGCCCGACGACGAGCGGGACCACGATCCAGATCATGGTGGTCGAGGCGAGCATCGCCCACTCCTCACCGGTGTTCGTGACGCCCTCGAAGAGCTCCAGCTGCGTGTAGTTCCAGTCGATCCACGGCTGCAGGTCGAGGAACCACTCCCGCACGAGGGCGAGCAGCTCGAGGACGCCGGGCAGCACGAGCGAGACCACGAAGTAGGCGACGATCGCTGCGGCCGAGGCCCGCAGCACCACGCCGAGCGTGAAGCCGATCGCCATGCCGACCAGGTTGGCGAGCACGATCTGCGGTGCGGCGGCGAGCGACACGTCCCAGACGGTGTCCACGCCGGCGAGCGCGGAGCCGACGACGTTGCCGACGGCGCCCACCGCGAAGGCGACGACCATCGAGCCCAGGCCCACCACGACGGTCGCGATCGCCTTGGCGCCGATCACCCGTCCTCGGCTCGGGACCAGCGTGAACGTGGTGAGCCCGCTGCGCTGGCTCCACTCGCTCGTGACGGCGAGGATCGCGATCATCGGCAGGATCACCGACATCGGGAGGCCGATCGCGGCCGCGAAGCTCTCGTAGGTGACGGAGCTGTCGGGGGCGAAGACGATGACGGCCCCCGTGGCGACGACCGACAGGACGCCGATGCTGACGAGCATCCAGAACCCCGAGCGGGTGTCGAACATCTTGCGCAGCTCGACCGTGCCCAGCCGGGCGGTGGGGACGGGAGGGGAGGACCGGCGCGCCGGCGCGGCCTGTGTGGTGGCGGCTGTCGGGACGGTCGTGGCGGTCATGCCGCAGCTCCTTCGCGTTGGGTGTCGGCAGTGAGTGACAGGAACATGTCCTCGAGCCCGGCGCCCTCGGCCGAGCGGAGCTCGGTGAGGGCGATGCCGGCGGTCAGGGCGACGGCTCCGACCTGGGCTGGGTCGGCATCCGTGCGGACCGAGCCGTCGCTGGCGACGGTGCTGGGGATCCCGGCCTGCTCGAGCGCGTGGGCGAGGTCGCGGGGTGACGTCGAGCGGGCGAGCGTCCCGGCGGCGGCGAGCAGCTCGTCCTTGGTGCCGGCCGCGACGATCCTGCCGTCGCCGATCACCACCAGGTCGTCGGCGATGACCTCGATCTCGTGGAGCAGGTGCGAGGACAACAGCACCGTGCCGCCCCGGCCGGCGAACCCCGTGAGCAGGTCGCGCATCCACCGGATCCCCGCGGGGTCGAGCCCGTTGGCGGGCTCGTCGAGGATCAGCACCCTCGGGTCGCCGAGCAGCGCGGTGGCGATGCCGAGGCGCTGACGCATCCCGAGCGAGTAGTCGCGCACGCGGCGCCCGGCCTCGGTGGGGGTGAGACCCACCAGCCGCACCATCTCCTCGACCCGGGCGCGTGGCAGGCCCATGGTGTCGGCGGCGATGGTGAGGATCTCGCGTCCGGTGCGGCCGGCGTGCTGGGCCGAGGCGTCGAGGAGGACGCCGACCTCGCGACCGGGGTTGGGGAGGTCGGCGAACCGGACGCCGTCGATGGTGGCCGAGCCGGACGTCGGGGCGGTGAGACCGACCATGACGCGCATCGTTGGGACCGAGGAAACCGGTCACGCGGCCGGGCCGGGCGGTGAAGGAGACGTCGTCGACGGCGGTGAAGCCGGCGTACCTCCGGGTCAGTGACTCGACTGTGATCATGGCCCAACCCTCGCGGCGTCGCGCGCTGGGCGTATCGGTTCGACGGCTCGTCCTGCCCTGACCGAAAGTACGGGGCCGCGAGGTCGGGTCGGACTTTCGGCCGGTACGGCGACGGCGCTCCATCCCTACGCTGAGGGGGTGAGCACTCCACTGCGGTCCCTGCTGCAGGAACCGCGGCCCCCGTCCGCACCGGTCCGGGTGTGGTGGGACTGGGCGCTGCTGGCGGTCGTGACGGTCGCCGGGGTGCTGGAGGGTGTCCTGCGGGAGGACCTGCCGCTGCCGGGCCTGTCGGTGCTGCTGACGGTCGGACTGGCGCCGCTGCTGCTGTGGCGACGTACGCACCCGCTGGCAGCGGTCGCGACCACCTTCGGCGTGGTCGCCGTCGTGGACGTCGGTCTGATCGCGTCCGACGCACCGGCGCTCGACGTCTACACGATGCTCTACTTCCTGCTGCTGCCCTACGCGCTGTTCCGGTGGGGGTCCGGGCGAGAGGCGGTGGCGGGCCTGGCGATCATCCTGGTCGCGGCCACGCTGGGGTTCTTCGTCAGCTGGACGGGGATCGCCGACGCGATCGGCGGGCTCGCCGTCCTGATGTCCGCCTTCGCCCTGGGCTGGGCCGCGCGCTCCCAGCACGGCGCCCGCGAGCGACGGCTGGAGCAGGCGAAGTCGGAGGAGCGGGTCCTGCTGGCGCGCGAGCTGCACGACACGGTGGCCCACCACGTCTCCGCCATCGCCGTCCAGGCACAGGCAGGGCGGGCCCTGGCGGCGACCCACCCGTCGTCGCCGCTGGAGGCCCTGGAGGTGATCGAGGTGGAGGCGTCGCGCACGCTCGCGGAGATGCGGGCGATGGTCCGGGTGCTGCGCAACGAGGCACCCGTCGACTACGCCCCGCAGCCCGGCGTGGCCGACCTCGAGCGGCTGGCCGGGGCGTCGCCCGCCGGGCCACGGGTGCAGGTCAGCGTCGACGGTGACGTGACCTCCCTCCCGGCGGCGATCGACGCGGCTGTGTTCCGGATCGCCCAGGAGGCGGTCACCAACGCCCGGCGGCACGCCCGCAACGCCACGGTGATCGACGTGTGCGTCGACGTCGACGAGTCCACGGTCACGCTCGTCGTCCGCGACGACGGCGACCCGGCGGCCGCCGACCCCGCGCACGAGGCGGGGTTCGGACTCACCGGGATGGTGGAGCGCGCGCTGCTCCTGGGCGGCGCGTGCCGGGCAGGTCCCGGTGCCGGTCGCGGCTGGGCCGTCAGCGCGACGCTGCCCCTGCAGGTGCCGGCGTGAGCATCCGGGTGCTTGTCGCCGACGACCAGGACCTCGTGCGGACCGGGCTCAGGCTGATCCTCGGCACCCTGGACGGCATCGAGGTCGTGGGGGAGGCGCGCGACGGTCAGGAGGCGGTGCGGCTGGCCCGCGAGCTCCGTCCCGACGTGTGCCTGATGGACATCCGGATGCCCGTCCTCGACGGGGTCGAGGCGACCCGCCTGCTGGCCGGGCCGGGCGTCTCGGACCCGGTCGCGGTCGTCGTCATCACCACCTTCGACCTCGACGAGTACGTCCACGGCGCCCTGGCGGCCGGCGCCTCCGGCTTCCTGCTGAAGGACGCCGGACCGGAGCTCCTCGGCGAGGCGGTCCGGGCGGCCACCCGGGGCGACTCGCTCATCTCGCCCAGCATCACCCGCCGGCTGCTGTCGACGTTCGCTGGCACGGGCCGGGCGGCACGTCCCGCCCAGCCCCTCGACCCGCTCACCGAGCGCGAGGAGCAGGTGCTGCTCACCATCGCGCGGGGTCGCACCAACGCCGAGATCGCCACCGAGCTGCACATCAGCCTCAGCACGGTGAAGACCCACATCGGCGCGCTCATGGCCAAGCTCGGTGCCCGCAACCGGGTGGAGGTCGCGATGTGGGCCTACGAGACCGGGCGGGTCCGGGAGTAGTGCGGGCCCCCTGGACTGGTCGAGGAGGGACGTGCCGCTCGATCGCCGCACCCGGCCGGAGAGGTCCGGCCTCAGGCGAGAGCCTTCTGCTTGATCGCGTCGAACTCGGCCTGGTTGATGGTGCCGGCATCCATGAGGGACTTGGCCTGGGCGATGTCCGCGGCCGCACCGTTGGTGGTGGCGACGGACCGGATGTAGTCCTCCTGCTGCGCCCGTGCCTGCTCGAGGACACGGTTCTGCCGCTGCGCCATCCCGGGACCCCGCATCGCGAGGTAGACCAGCGCGGTCAGGAACGGCACGAAGACCAGGGCGAGCACCCAGGCCGCCTTGGCCAGACCGGACAGGTCACGGTCACGGAACACGTCGCTGATGATGGTGAAGAGCACCATCAACCAGGCGACGAACACGTAGCTGATGATGATGAACCAGATGATGTCCCAGAAGCTCATGGCGGTCCTTCTCTCCTGTGCCGGAGGTGGCACTGGCGGGAGCCTGACGTGCCTGCTGGTCGCGTGCCTCATCCGTGCCGGGTGAGGCCCGCTGTCGAGGCGACGGCCGGGTGACGACCGTCGAGGTCGTCCGGGACGCCTCAGACCAGCCCCTGCCGTCGTGCTGCGGTCACGGCCTCGGCCCGGGTATGTGCCCCGAGCTTGCGGTAGACGGCACGAGAGTGCGTCTTGACCGTGTTGGACGACAGGTACAGCTCGTCCGCTATCTGCCGCAGGCTCATGCTGCCCTGCAGCAGCTGCAGGATCTCCATCTCCCGCTCGGTGAGCTCCTGCCCGGCGAGGCTGCCCACGTGCGTCGACCTGAGCGTCCTCCGAACGGCCTCCGTGCGGACGTGCATCGCCGTCATGCCGTCGGCGTACGCCGCCGTCCGTGACTCGAGCTCGCCGAGGAGGCTGGTGGCGAGGGCGGTCTCGCCGGCCTCGGCGGCCACCCCGGCGTGGACGAGGAGGTGGTGGATCATCCCCCACGGGCCGTGGGCTGAGGTGTCGCGTCGCAGCTCCAGCCCCCTGCCCAGGATGACGAGCGCATCGTCGACCCGGCCGACTGCTGCGCGTGCCCGACCGAGCGCCGTGTAGGCCAAGGAGGCTTGGGGCACTGCCCGCAACCCGTTGGCGTCGAGGACTTCCATGGCCCGCTCCGCATGTTCCTGGCTCTGCTCCAGGTGGCCCAGCTCGTCCTCGACGAGCGACTCCGTGGCCAGGCTCAGAGACCTGATGATGGAGGGGGCCCGATCGTTGTGCCTGGCCTCGGACAGCGGGACGCGGGCCCGGTCGAGGTCGCCTGCGACGTAGTAGGCGTGCCCGAGCGCGGTCTGGGCGAGTGCGTAGAACGGCGAATGGCGATCGGTCTCGAGGGTGGCGGCGCGCTGCGCCGAGGCACGCATGGTGAGGGGGCCGCCGTATCCGAAGAGGCCCTCGATCATCGCCATGGCAGACTCCACCGACCGTGTCCCGTCAGGAAGCGGTCCATGGTCTCGATGGTCCCGCAGCGCCGCCAGGCTGGCCTCCAGCGTGGACTCGTCGCCGATCAGGGCTGCCAGCCATGCGGCGTTCACGGTCGCTGCGGGTGGGGCTCCGTCAGGGGACGGCCCGAGGGCCGCGGACCAGCCGAGCACGGTGGCGACGCGTCCCGCGTCGACGTACTGGAGCCAGTGGCGCTGCGCGAGCGTGGCAGCACCCGGGGCGTCACCAGCAGCGATGAGGTGGCTGATCGCCTCGTCGACGTGGCCCGCCTCGGTGAACCACTGGGCGGCTCGGGAGTGCAGGGTGGCGACGTCATCCGGACGCGACACCTCGAGCTCGGTGCGCGCGACGGCCGCGAACAGGTGGTGGAAGCGATACCAGTGCCCGTCCTGGTCCAGCGGCGTGAGGAACAGGTTCGTGCGTTCCAGGTCGCGGAGGATGGTGGCCGATCCTGTGCTTCCGCGCACGTGGTCGCACAGAGAGGCAGTGAAGCGCTCGAGCAGCGAGACCTCGGTGATGAAGTCACGGACGTGGCTCGGATGCCGACCGAGGACCTCCTCGGTCAGGTAGTCGGCGGTGAAGCGGTTGCCGTCGCGAAAGGCGCGGACGACGGCGCTGGGTGCCGACCGGCCCTCGAGCGACAAGGAGGCGAGATAGACGCCGGCGGGCCAGCCCTCGGTGCTCTCCATGAGCAGGTCGAACGACTCGGGGTCGAGCTCGACGTCGCTGCGCCCGAGCAGCAGTCCGGCCTCGTGAGGCGTGAAGCCCAAGGCGTCCGATCGGAGCTCGAGCAGGTCGCTCGATGCCCGGAGCCGCCCCAGTCGTAGACCCGGGTCCGACCTGGTCGAGATGAGCAGGTGCGCCTGGGGCGGCAGGTGAGCGATGAGGAACTCCACCTGCGAGTGGGTGCGCGCGTCCTGGACGTACTGGAAGTCGTCGAGCACGATGACGATGTCGTCCGGTGCCGCGCGAAGGGCGTCGACGATGGCAGTCAGCGTCGAGCCAGGAGTGGTGGTGGCGCCGACCGTGCGGTCGACGGGTCCACCGGTCTCGAGCCGGCATCCCGCGCGCTCGAGTGCCGCAGCCACGTGGGCCCACAGCCGGTTGGCGTCGTTGTCGCCCGAGTCGAGGGACACCCATGCTGCCCGGGGGTGCTCCGCCTCCAGCCACTGCGCCAGCAGGGTCGTCTTCCCATACCCGGCGGGAGCGGCCGCCAGCGTGACGGGGTGGTCGCACACCGCACCCAGCCTCGTCAGCAGGCGCTGCCGCGGCACCCAGCTCTCGCGCGGTGGAGGCCACCGGAGCTTCGCCTCCAGGAACGGGTCGACCGTGGCGGCCGGAGCGGCTGGCACGTGGTCGCGACCACGCCTGCCGTCAGCGCTCCCCGCCATCATCGTGCTCCTCGTCTGCGCCTGTGACGCCAGTCTGGCCCGATGTCTCACCCCATCGTGGAGCCGGACCAGACCGCGAGACCGGCGCGTCGAGCGGGGTGCGGGAGCTGTCGGATGGAGGGAGCTGTCCGCCCGACGTGCTGACCACCCGGCCGCTCACCCGGCGGGGGTGAGCCGTGGCCCCGTCGTGGAGCGCCATATTCGGCGCTGGAACCCATCCGGCAGGTGCCGATCGAGCGGCGGTGGTCGGACGACCTGGAAGGCAGCTGCCCGTGGAATCGACTCTGGTCAAGGTCGGCGAAGCCGACATCGAGTGCTTCGTGCACGGCACCGGGAGGTCCATCATCCTCCTGCCGGGCGGCAGCTTGTCCGTCGGCTATCTCTCCGACCTGGCGAGCGCCCTTGCCGCGTCGGGCCTGTGCGCAGTGCGGCTGAACCCACGAGGCGCCGGACGGAGCGTGGGGCCGATGGAGGACCTGACGCTGCACGACTACGCATCGGACGTCGCCGGTGTGGCGCAGGAGCTCGGCCTCGCTCCCACGGTCGTGCTCGGACACGCCTTCGGCAACCGCATCGCGCGAACCGTCGCCGCCGACCGCCCGGACCTCGTCCGAGGCGTCGTCCTGGTCTCCGCGGGTGGGAAGGTCGAGCCGGTCCCCGAGGCACAGCGCGCGTTGGCGACGCTGTTCACGCCGACCGCCACGGAGGCCGAGGTGGTGGAGGCGATGCGCTGGATGGTGGGCTCGCCGGAGAACGCGGCGAGCGTCTGGGAGCGGTTCAAGGGCGACCGCGCTCCAGGGGCGGCCGCGGCACAGATGAGCGCCGCCCGAGCCACCCCTCTGGAGGAGTGGTGGGCTCCACCCGGTGACGTCGCCTACCTCGTGGTGCAAGGTCTGGACGACGCTCCGGCGCCGCCGGCGAACGGGCATCTCCTGAAGGACGAGCTGGGTGATCGAGTGACCGTGGTGGACATCCCCGACGCCGGACATCTGCAGCCGCTCGAGGCGCCGTCGGTGGTGGCCGAGGCCGTCATCTCGTTCGTCTCGTCCCTCGACGATCCCGTGCCGTCGGGCCGGCCCGTGCGATCGAGCGGGAGCTGAGGAGCGATGGAGCTCAGCAGCGTGATCCTGGTCCTCGCCCAAGTGGCGGGTCTGCTGTTCGTCATCGCCAGCATGCTCGCGATGGGCCTGGCGCTCACCATCCCCCACATCCTCGCGTCGGTGTCGAACGTGCGCCTGATGCTCTTCGCGCTGGGGGTGAACTTCATCCTCGTGCCTGGCCTCGCCTATGCGGCGGCCGAGCTGCTCATCTCCGACGACAACCCGGGGCTCAAGACCGGTCTCATCCTCGTCGGCGCGGCGGCGGGAGCGCCGTTCCTCCCGAAGCTGGTGCAGACCGCCGGCGGACCGCTCGGGCTGGGTGTGGGGCTCATGGTCGCGCTGATGGTGGTGACCATCGTGTACCTCCCGCTCGCCCTCCCGGTCCTGCTCCCCGGCGACGTGCAGGTCGACTCGTGGGAGATCGCCAAGTCCTTGATCTTCCTCATGCTCCTGCCCCTCGGCGTCGGGCTGCTCGTCCGAGCCCGCTACCAGGAGCTCGCGGCCAGGTTCCAGCCCGTCGCCACCCAGGTGTCGACGATGGCGGTCGCGTTCTTGATGGTGACCCTGCTGGTGGTCAACTTCCGTCAGATCGTCGACACGGTCGGTACGGGAGGCATCCTCGCCGCGCTCATCGTCCTGGCCGGCTCGTTCGCCGCCGGCTTCGTCGTGGGCGGTCGTCCCGAGGAGAACCGATCAGTCCTCGGCCTCGGCACGGCTCAGCGCAACCTGTCTGCGGCGATCGTCGTCGCCGCGCAGAACTTCGGGGACGATCCCGAGGTCATCACCATGGTCATGGTGGTCGGTGTCATCGGCCTCGTGATGCTGTTCGCCGTTGCCGGCGAGCTGGGGAGGCGGTCGAAGGCCCGCGCCACCGCCGAGCCGACCGAGCCTGCGACCAACGCCGGCTGACTGCCACCGCGAGCGTGAGGAAGGGAAGTGCCCCATGGTCACAGCTGGGCCGGAGCGCCGCACGGTCGAGGAGCGCACGGCGCTGGGCAAGCGTTCCCGCGAGCGGGCACCCCGGTCCGGGCAGGCGGCCTGGGCCCCACCACCGGACCGGGTGGACCCGGTCGCGCTGCTCGAGGAGCAGGGCCTGACCCGTGAGCAGGACCTGTTGCCGGTCCGGTACGGGCGGATGATGGCGTCGGCGTTCACGTTCTACCGCGGAGCGGCGAAGATCATGGCCGCCGACCTGCGCCACACCGACACGGCCGGCCTGGACGCCCAGCTGTGCGGCGACACCCACCTGTCGAACTTCGGCATGTTCGCCTCGCCCGAACGCATCCTGCTGATCGACCTGAACGACTTCGACGAGACGCTGCCCGGCCCCTTCGAGTACGACGTGAAGCGGCTGGCGACGAGCGTCACGATCGCGGCGCGCCACAACGGGTTGACCGAGGACGAGGCACGGGAGGCGACCTCGGCGTCGGTCACTGCCTACCGCACCGCGATGACGGAGTTCGCCGGCATGCGCACCCTCGACGTCTGGTACGCCCGTCGCTCCGAACGCGACTTCAGTGCCGCGCTCGCGGAGGCGGCGGAGAGCCAGACGGACAAGAACCGCCGCAAGGTCGTACGAGAGGCATCGCGCGCCACGGCGAAGGCCGTCCGGAAGGCACGGACGCGCGACAGCTCCCAGGCGCTGGCGAAGCTCGCCGAGCACGTGGACGGCAGCTACCGGATCGCGAGCCGGCCACCGAACATCGTTCCCGCACGCGAGCTCAGTGGCGTGATGGGAGTCTCCTCCACCGAGCTGCAGTCGGCGATCGAGACGCAGTTCGCCGCATACCGGGCGTCGTTGCCAGACGACCGACGTCACCTGCTCGACAGGTTCGAGCTGGTCGACGTGGCCCGCAAGGTCGGGGGAGTCGGCAGCGTCGGCACCCGCACCTACATCGCCCTGCTCCAGGGGCGCGACGAGCGGGACCCACTCTTCCTGCAGGTGAAGGAGGCGACGAGGTCGGTGCTCGAGGACCACCTGCCGGCGAGCGGCTACGACCAGCCCGGCGAGCGGGTGGTGCGTGGGCAACGGATGATGCAGGCGGCGAGCGACATCTTCCTGGGCTGGGCGCCGGGCGTGGAGACCGACCGCCACTACTACTGGCGCCAGCTGCGGGACATGAACGCGTCGGCGGACGTCGAGTCGATGGCCGGTCCGGTCCTGACGCTGTACGCACGCGAGTGCGGGTGGACGCTGGCCCGCGCCCATGCCCGGTCCGGTGACCCGGTCGCCATCTCGGCCTACCTGGGGAGGGGCGACGACTTCGACGGCGCCGTGACCGAGTTCGCCAGCGCGTACGCCGACCAGAACGAGCGGGACTTCGACGAGTTCAGGCAGGCGGTCCGGAGCGGACGACTGGCGGCCACCGACGGGGTCTGACCGACCGCGGACCACCCGTCCCGGGGGAGGCGACCGGCTGCGCCCCCGCGGCACCCTGCGGCATGGGCCGGGAGTCGGGAGCGGCGTCAGCCGGCGCAGCCGGGGGCTTCGTGCTCCTCACACTGAGCTCCGGCCAGTTCCTGATGACCTTGGACAGCTCGGTCATGAACGTGTCCATCGCCCAGGTCGCCAAGGACGTCGGCACGACCGTCACCGGCGTCCAGACGGCCATCACGTTGTACACGCTCGTGATGGCCACCCTCATGATCACCGGCGGCAAGATCGGCACGATGATCGGGCACCGCCGCGCGTTCTCGATCGGGTGCGTCATCTACGCGGCGGGTTCCCTGACCACCGCCCTGGCGCCGAGCCTCGCCGTCCTCATCCTCGGGTGGTCGTTCCTCGAGGGCATCGGAGCCGCACTCATCATGCCCGCGATCGTGGCGATGGTGGCGTCGAACTTCCCGGCGGACCAGCGCCCACGCGCCTACGGCCTCGTCGCCGCGGCCGGAGCGATCGCCGTGGCCGCGGGTCCGCTGATCGGCGGCGCCTTCACGACGTACCTGTCCTGGCGACTGGTGTTCGTCGGCGAGGTCGTCGTGGTCGTGGTGATCCTCGTGATGGTCCGGAGGTTGCAGGGCGTCGAGAGCCGACAGGCGTTCGCCCTCGACCACGTCGGCGTCGTGCTGTCCGCTGCCGGCCTCGGGACCGCCGTGTACGGCGTCCTCCGGTCGGGCGAGTGGGGCTGGGTGCAGGCCAAGCCGGGGGCGCCGGACCTGATCGGCCTGTCCGGCACGCTGTGGCTGGTCCTGGGCGGTCTCGTCATCGTGCGGGTGTTCTTCTGGTGGGAGCAGCGGGTCACAGCGTCTGGTGGAGAGGCGCTCATCGACCCCCGGGTGCTGGGCAACCCGGTGCTCGTCGGCGGGCTGCTCATGTTCTTCTTCCAGTACCTCATCCAGGCCGGTCTGTTCTTCATCGTCCCGCTCTTCCTGTCCGTCGCCCTCGGGCTGAGCGCCGTCGAGACCGGCGTCCGGCTGCTCCCGCTGTCGGTGGCCCTGCTGGTGGCCGCCGTCGGCGTGCCGAAGGTCTGGCCCGGCGCATCGCCGCGACGCGTCGTCACCGTCGGGCTGGCCCTCCTCCTGGCCGGTGTCGTCTCACTGATGGCGGCCCTGGAGGTCGGGGTCGGTGCGGAGGTCGTCACCGTTCCGCTGCTCCTGGCCGGTCTCGGCGTCGGCGCGCTGGCGTCGCAGCTGGGTGCGGTGACGGTGTCCGCCGTGCCCGACGAGCAGGCCGGCGATGTCGGGGGGCTGCAGAACACCTCGAGCAACCTCGGTGCCTCGCTGGGCACGGCGCTCGCCGGCTCCGTGCTGATCGGCGCCCTGACCGCCAGCCTCGTGCAGGGCATCCAGGACAACCCGGACGTGCCGGCTTCTGTGTCCATGTCAGCATCTGTCGAGCTGTCCGGAGGCGTTCCGTTCGTCTCGACCGCCGACCTCGAGGCGGCGCTCAGCGACGCGGACGTCGCCGGTGCGACCGCCGACGCGGTGGTCGAGGAGAACGAGTCGGCGCGCATCGCCGGGCTCAGGGCCAGCCTGGCCATCCTCGCCCTGCTGGCGACGGTCGCGCTGTTCCTGACCCGTTTCGTCCCGCGGTCACCAGTCGGGCGGCTCCCCGCCGAGACGGCGAGCGGTCCGCCCGGAGCGGCCTGAGCCGGACCCCCACCGCACGTGCGTACGACGCGGCACTGACGGGGGCCGAGCGTCCCGCGCACCTGGGTCGTCACTAGCCAACTCAGACATGCGAAACGCCGCCGAACGACCGGGAGGTCGATCGTCGGCGTTCCTGCCTATCAGCGAGGATCCAGGCTCAGCTGTCGTAGTAGAGCCGAAACTCCAGTCTTAGGTGTAGCCGCGTTACTGTGTTTCCGGAGGTCAGGCGTCCAGGATGTCAGATTTCAAACTTCACGAGTGCTCCCCGCCGAGGGTCTGTGGAGGGACGGTTCGGGGGAAACTCGGGGGAAGGCAGCTGAGCCAGGGCTGCCGTGTCCGATTAGACACCTCGCACGCCATCCTCCGGCGAGGGACGGGGCCATGGGCTTTGCGCAGGCGCAACGGGCGCGATGATGCGCAGCACGGGATGGACGTTGGCGACTCGGTGCGCTCCCACAGGGACCCGGCCCAGGCGGTGCAAGCTGCACCTTGGGCAAGGACAGCCAACATGCTGATGCGAGCGAGGTGATCGCCGACGACGGGGTGGTCTGCGACGGCGCAGGCAGCGTTCGGAAGGGCGTACGTCAGCGGTCGAGGTAGCGCCCTCCAGCCGTCATGAGCGGTAGTCGGTTTCCCGGAGCGTCGGGGCCCGCACGTCGCGTGCGCGCGAGCTCGCACGAAGTTGTCGCCGTGCCCGCGGGCCCGGTCGGGCGGGCTAGAAGGTGACCAGCACGACGCCGTCGATGTCGACATCGCGAAGAACCCGTGGTCGTCGTGGGCCACGCGGCGGCCCAGCTATGCCGGGGAGGTAGCTAATGGTCCCGTCGTGCCGTCGGGTGCGCTGGAGCTGGCGAACGTACCCCGGTGGGCTCTCGCGCAGGCCCTGCAGGAAGTGATGGAAGTACGGTCCGGGGTAGTGACCAGTGTCTTCGGGCACCTCGGGGAACAGCGGAGCGCCTGGGATGGTGATCGCTTCGGCGCTCGCCGCCGACAAGCCACGCGCCCGGTGCTCGGAGACAGCTTGGAAGATCCGCTTGGCAACCTCGAGTGGACCCTGCTGATTCTCTAGCAGGAAGTCGCGCAACTGGCCGGGCGGGATCTCGCGAAGGTTCAGGTCCCGCACCGCGCCGCTGGCTATGCCCGGGTCAACGAGGTTCTCCAAGGGGACCGATTCGGTAAGCACCAGGTCTGCGGTGGTTGTCGGAGACCAGACGTCGGCCAGCTGGTAGGCGCTGATCATCGAGATCGCCATCCTCCGGCAGCCTAAGCAGTTGGGTTCGCGGTCGTGGAAGCAGGGCATCTCAGCCCGGAACACCCGCCCACCGGTGTAGACGCCGTACATCGCGGGTACCTCGAGCTGGCGTGCGGTGGCAAGGAGGTCAGAGAACTGCCTACCCTCCTTGTGACGGATGTCGACCTTCCACCTGCCATTGTCAAGGTTCAGGCGCTTGGCCTGCACCAGCATTCCGAAGCAGGCGCTGCTGGCCTGGTCGAGGAACCACCACAGGTAGTCGGCGCCTGTCGCTTGGCCTTCCTGCACCCGGTTGAACGGAATGACTGTCACCACCGGCAGGCCCTGATGGCTGCAAACCTCGGTCACAGTCTCCTCCGACCACCCCACCCGCGCCCGATCGCGATCGTCCATGTGGGCCTCTGCGGCCACGCGGATGCGCGTGAACGCCTCCAGTACTTCTGTCTTGCCCATCAGTCGGCTTTCGCTTCGAGGTAACCGATCGGTCCACCGCTCGCGACCACAATCCGGCTGTGCATGATCTGCTTGGCCAGGCCGCGCAGGTGGCCAGGCGTGTCCTGCGGGTAGGTGACCTCCATGCCGGGGTGCACGCGGGCGAGGAGCTGTCCGGCGTAGTGATGCCGCGGCGTGTCCTCGTCGGCTCGGGTGATGCTCCCAGCGGTTCCGAGGATCCGGTAGACCGCAACCGGGAAGGTCGCCACGCTCACCGCGAAGAGTTCGTTGTCGACCACCCGGTGCATGTCCGAGCGCCACCAGCGCAGGCTGGCCGCCTCGAGGTCCTCGTCGCTGTGCTCGACGTGGAAGCCCATCCAGGTCCGGCGATCGTCAGGGTACTTGTCGCGGTCAGCCGACGCGCGGGCGTCGGTGCGTAGCACCGTCAATTCTCCATCGAGGACCTGCAGCCGTTCCCTCCCAGTAAGTCTTGCGATCGAGTCGGCCTTGATCGGGAGGCCGAGAATGCCGGCCTTGACGAGCTTGTCGACGCCGGCCGGGTTGAGCTCCAGTCGAGCGGCGGCCTGAGTTCGGTTGAGGGTGGCCGGGCGCGGGGTCGGTGTCGCGGCAGGCGCGAACGTAGGCAGGGGCATGTTCTTCCCTTCGGTAGGGGCCGGCCCTGGACCTTGCTGGTCCCTGGGCATCGGTACACCCCGACGGTAACTTGTGTTGACTAACGCACGAAGTCCCGCGGATGCCTCGGGACCGCCCATGCCGGCTTGGACCGCATTCGGTTCGCAGACGGACGAGATGCGAAACCCAAAGCCCGCACGCAACAGTCAACGGAGGGCCGATGACGGACGTGGCGACCAGTCCGTGCTTGGGGCCTGGCGTAGCGGGTGCGTCTAGGTCACGCCGTCGGCTGCAGCCTTTAGGCTCCCACTGTGCCTGCGCCCGACGAACGCCCAGAACAGGACTACGCCGAGGCATTCTTCAGCCTCCGGGCCCCCAGGGTCGCCATCGTCTTCCCGGCCGATACACCGCACTGGGACTTCTTCGCCCGCAAGGCGCTATGGCGGGCGAACCAACTCTGGGGCGGGGCCGGATTCGTGCTCGTTCCCCACCACGCTGGAGACGTCTCCGACAGCGTCCTGCGGGGGGTAGCGGCTTACGACCCTGACTACGTGGTCGGCCATCAGGTGAGTTGGAAGGAGCTGCTCACCGCGTACCCGAAGGCACGGGACATGTTCGTGGACGAGCATGGCGCGAAGATCGACTTTCAGACCCTGTCCCTCAACGATTCGGCAGAGACGGCGCCAGCAGCAGACCCCAACACAGAGCGAGCCAGACGGACGGTTGCCGTCGCCTGCCAGGTGTACCGACGGCGCCACGAGCCGGAAGCGTCGCCAACGCCGGACCCCAAGGTGCCGGTGCGCTGGGACCAGGCTTGGACGGAGCCTGATGAGTCCCATACGCAGCTAGATGACGGTGAGCACCTCACGGCAACGGCGGCGTTCGGCGCCCAGGGCGAGGACATGTACTTGGCGACACCGTCGGACCTTGCCGGTGAATGGGGGGCTTGGAGTGCCGCCCTCATCGGTGTCTTGAAAGAACCGGACCTGCCCGCGCTGGCGGTAGCGGAGCGTCCCGGTGAAGCGCAAACGGATGCGGACAGCAACGAGCATGTCGGCCCGACGATTACGCCCGATGGGTCGACCGGGCTGTCAGCCTCAGATCCAGCGGACGCGGCCGAGATCGCTGCCTGGTTCTACTCTCATCTCGACCGCCGCTCGCGAGTCGTGGACCCGAGGCCGCCGACACGCTTTGCCCATCATCCTGACGAGCTGCAAGTCGATGTCGACACCACGACACTCTCAAGCGCTTGGGACTGCACCGCTCAAGCACTGGTGCCAGTCGGCGACGCTTTCGCAAGGCGACGCATCACTCTTGTCGTTGGCGACACCGCAGACGACTTCGCGGTCGCGCTGATCTACCACAGGCTGTACGCCAACACGATCTGGATCCACTCGCACTGGTCACCAAAAGCCGGGGGGAGAGCGGGTAGGACGGCCCGAACGGCCCTGACGATGCTTGGCTACCGAACTCGCCAGCTTGGCCACGCCGTGATCACCACCACGTCCGAAAGCGAGCTTCTGCTCAATGACGTGGCCGACATCATCGGACGCACCGCCCGACAGGACGAGACCGCGGACAACAGGACCGCATTCGGCAAGTCTCAGACAAGCGGCCCGGTCGGAGGGGACGATCCGACAACGTCTACTGAACCGGGGGGCCACCGGGGATCTACGCGGCGCGCGAACCCACGACTGGACCCGCTGCGGGTAGAGCTATCAGCGGCATTCCCTGAGAGAGGAATGCTCCACTTTGCCGTTGCGGAGTCGTACTCGACCCGGCTGACCGTGCCGGTCCTCTGCAACGACAAGGCCGTCGTCATGACCGCCACGCCACCGGCTCTGCGTCCCTCGGTAGCAACGTTGAATGGCGCAGACGCAGCCTGGCACGTCGATCTCCTTATAGCCGGAACGACAATGCCTTCTGGACGCGGTCTCGACGGCGAGCACCTGGCGGCGAGCGGCGATGCGAAGTACGAGACGTGGATCCGGTCCGGTAACCGCGGCGTCAGTTACGAGAGCCGGAGGTACGACTTCGTTCCTGCCGGTGCGAACCCCGAGCAACGGCTAGCGCGCCCGCGACTTCAGATGTTGTCACTGCAGGAGTGGTGCCGTGCCATGGCCACGCAGGTGGGATACGACGTCGGCTGGTCTGACGCCGGTCGCCGGGCTCGGCTCTTGGAACGACTGTGGGGCGACCGAAGTCTGATGACGACCGACTTCGCCGGCACCTTCACCGATCTGGCGCGCGCCTTCTCTCCAGGCGGCAAGAGCAGTAGAGAGGCGTACCCAGACGGCAGCGGAGTCCTCATCACTGGCGTGGGAGCCTTTCTTACGTTCCCCGCGATCCGAGACGTCCTGGTCCCGGCCGCCGCCAGCGGCGGCAAACAGCAACCAACTGAAGTACGTGACCTCGAGGCTCGAGAGCGGCTAGACACTTACGTGAACCGCGGCATCATCCGCCGTGGGCTCATCCTGGGTTGTCGCATGTGTGAGGCACCCAGCTTCGTGCCCGTCGGCGATGTCCGACAGAACAACCGATGTCCTCGGTGTGGGTCAGAGAACAGCCTGACGCTCGAGGCCTGGCGTACGCCAGCGAACGAGCCGTCGTGGTTCTACGACCTCCATCAGGTCGCGCGCGACTTCCTTCGCGACAACGGCTACGCGCCTGCTCAATTAGCCCACCACTTGTCCGCAGGCGCCCGGATCTACGCCGACTGCGCCGAGATGAACCTCCTTCGGCGGGGCACGCGGGCATCCGTCGCCGAGGTCGATCTCGTGTCCTTTGCCGATGGCAAGCTTCTGACGGCCGAGGTAAAAACCTGCGACTACATCGGCAACTCGACTGCCGAACGCAAGGCTGCAGCGAACAAGAGAATCCATTGGGCGGCCGTCCTCCAAGCAGACGAGGTGTTGTTGGCCTCTACCGAGGCGTCGTGGCAGCGCAGCAGCGTCGAAGCCATGCGCACGAAACTCGCTGACGCGATCTCGTCGCGGACCTTCGCGCCTGACCGCACACCGCGGCTCCGTCTCATCAACAACCTCGGCAAGACCAACCTCACCACCACCTATGTGAATCTCTAACTCTGCGGGCGGCAGATCGTGACGCGTATCGACGTCGGTCGGTCCGTCCGAGGTAAGCGCGCCAAGCACGGTGGTTGTCAAGACTCGGCCAGTGCGCTGCGCGAGGTCCCACCGAAGTGCGCCGGACGTCGCCGCTTCAGGCATACGCGGACCGGTGGCGACTGCGTCCGCTACGGACTCCGCAGCTTGCAGCGGTAGCACTCGTTCCCCAAGGGCTTGTCGGCCCCGCCGCAGTCCCCGCAGTGGGGGCACACGTAGTTCGAATCCGACTCTCCATCGCGCCAGCAAGGCGACGCCAGGGCGTCCTGGCCGTACGTCCGCTCGACCCAGCCAGGACCGGAGGATGCCCGCGGCGGTACCTGGCGGGTCGGTGCAATGAATGGGATCCGACCCCGGCACCGCGCGCAGCGGTGGTGTCCCCAACGTGCCCCGCAGGAGCAGGACACCAGGAGCAGGTCGTCGACGCGGTCCCGATCCAAGGCCCTCACATCGGCTCGTTGGCCGCAAGCGGGACAAGACATGACGCGGTCCGCGCGCTCACCGGCGTCTGCGATCAGCTTCGGCAGCCGCTCGATCACGCCCGTGTGATCGCGCTCCCAGCCGGTTCCGCGAGCGCTCGCGAGCCGATCCCTGACCCACCCGTCCAACGCCGCAGTCTCGCCAGGATTCAACCGTCGACGGACGTGCAGCACGTCCTGGTCAGCACGGAAGAACAGGGAGGGGAGTGGATGAGCGGAGATCTGCCCGTCTAGGAGCGAGGTGATCACCCGTCGCGCGATCGGGCCGGCGACGTCAGCGACGACCGGGGGGTACGCTTCGAGCGCCGGGGCTCGTACGGCGAGCGCCACTGCGCGGGCGACTCGCTCGAGGCTGGTCGTTTCCAGCGGCGTGACCGGTACGGCGGAGACCCGCGTGCGTCCGTTCGGACCGTCGCCACCAGCCGATGTCAGTGGTTGCGCCAGAACGCCGGGCAGCGCGGACACCGGGCGGAAGGGTGCGAGGTAGACGACCACGGACGGGTCGGTGACCTGAGCCTGGACAGCGGACCAGCGTGCGAGCGCGTCCTCGGGACGGTCCGCGGGGCCGACGAGATCGATGAGCGGGATGAACCGTGTGCTGTGTCCTTCCGAGGCCAGCAGAACCGTGTCCTGTTCGGTCCACGTGAGCTCGGCGGCCGCCCAGGTCGCGGGACCGTTCAGCTGGAGCGTGCGCCCCTTGACCGGAGCATGGTCGCGCTCTGGTCGGTAGCCGAGGTCGTCAAGAGCACGGACGATCAGAGCGAGGGCGTAGGCGCTGAATGCAGCGTGCCGTTCCGCGAGGCGGGCGGCCCGCTCGTCTGCGGACTCGACGGCTCGGTCCCCACGTTCATACGCCTGCCAGACCACGCCGGCTGCGTGATAGTGACGGTCATTGGCGATCACGTTGGTAGGGCGGAGCTGGCGCTGGCTTGTACGTCGGTCGCCGAGCAGGCGCACCAGCGGCCGTCCGCGGAGCACCCTCACCGCGGCCGCCAGCCGCTCGAGTTCAGCGAGGGTCTCGGCAGCCTGGTGCGACAACGTGCCGGGATCGGACTGACCGCCACCCCAGAACGCGTAGAGGCGCTGGCGGCGCAGGTATGTGCCTTCCGCGGTCGCGTCGCTCAGGTCGGCCAGGTCGGTGCTGGCTCGCCTTAGCTGGCGGATCCGCCGAGCGAGCCCGGAGGAGAGGATCGGGTGAATCAGCTCGTTCACCATCCGGTTCTCGTACAGGTCCGCGTCGTCGACGCGCAGCAGCGCGAGCGCCCGTCGGGGGATTGGGCCCAGAAGGGTGCGACCGGCCCAGTCCTCGGTGTTCGCTGCGAACCGTTCGACGGCCCTCTTCGCGGGCCGGCGAACCCGAGGCACGGGCAGCAGCTCGACCTCGTCGTTCAGCCTGGTGAGATAGGTCTGGCAGATCCGTGCGAGTGACGGGAGGTGCTGGGCGAGGACGCTCTCACGATCTGCGAGCAGGAGGTCGTCGTCTCGGCGCACGGTCGGGTCTGCGGCGAGGGCGAACAGGACCCAGGACTCCGAGCCGGTCCGGTCCCGCAGCTGGGCGACGTGGTCGGCGAGCGCGTCCAGGTCGTCCGAGGCAGCCCGGTCCCGATCCGACGCAGGATCGAGCACGTAGCCGTCGTCGTCCAGCCATCGCCCGGTCCACCCGTTCTCCGGTGCTGTTGGACGTCCCGTGAGCCGGTCGATCCCTGTGTGCATGGCTAGCCGAGACCACCCTTCAGTCGGTGCATCTCGTCGTCCAGCTTGGTCAGCGAGCGGGTGGGTGAGCCGGGCTCCAGCCGGTCCCAGACCTCCGCGAGCTGGTCCCGGAGGTCGGCCAGCTGGTCGGACGTGATCTCGAACTGGTCGCGGAGCTTGCGCATGATTTTGGCCTCGATCACGTGGTCGACGGCCTCGGTCAGCGAGCCGCCGGCGGCCAGGTCGACGGGCACGAAGCGACCGAGCTGGACGTTCAACCGGTTGGCCCATCCGATCCGCAATGGCGTGAACAGCGGACGCACGTCCTCGGCGAGGAAGCGCCGCGCCCTGTCTGCCGCGGCCTTGTGCTCCTTCTGGGCCGCGGCGAAAGCGTCCTGGAGCGCGCTGAAGGAGACGGGGTCCCGGGCCTCCTGAGCTTGCGCCGGGAACGGCTCGTAGGTGTGCGGCAGTTCCTGGACGTGGGCACGGTCGTACGTCTTGTCGGCGAACGACACGGTCGTCTCGTCGTGGTTGGCAGTGCCGACGAACCAGACGTGCGGCGCCAGCGGCATCTTGGAGCCATCGGTGAACCGCGCAGGCACGTTCGGCACCGGACTGTTCAGGATGTCGAGCACGGCGCCGCGCTCGACGTTCTCCAGCTTGGAGAGCATCGTGCTGAAGTACTGCTCGGGGTGTGCGAGGTTCATCTCGTCTAGGACGATGACGGCCGGCACATTGGCGTTCGCGGGGAGGAGGGCGCGGTAGAGAGCCTTGGTGAACTCGGTCTCGCTGAATCTCTTCTCGAACGCGTTGTAGAAGCCGAAGAGGTCGTCCTTGTCCCGCCAACCCGCCTGGACCTCGACCACGCTGCTCTGGCCACCCAGCGCGTTGAAGAACTCGATCGGCAGACTCGTCTTGCCTGTGCCCGAGATGCCCTGCAGCAGGTGGAGCCGACTCGACGCGAGACCCGCGAGGAACAATCGCACGTCAGTCTCGGCGTAGTAGAACTCCCGCTCGCCAGCCATGCGGGACCGCACCTCGTCCGTGAGGCTGCGCAGGTCGAGATCGCCGGAACGGGTGGACGGCACGCGGTGCATGGCCGGGTTGTCGTCGTAGTTGCTCAGGGTGACGAACGGCTTCTTCTCCGCTTCTTCGCCCTGCAACACGCCCCAGCGTTCGCCCATCTCCTCGAGAGCGGCCCGCAGTCCGGCGTTCTGTCGTTCTAGACCCAGGTTGATGTCGCGAGCCGTCTCCACGTCTCCCACGGCGATGAGCTGGCGCTCGAGGCGCTGGACGGCCTCATCCCGCTGGCGGCGCCAGTCGCCCGCGTCGAGCTCAGCCTGACGGGTCCGGTCCGCGGCCGCGCGCAGGTCGGCAAGCAGCGTGTCGTCGGGAACGTTCGTCAAGCGGTCCTGCAGGATCTCGATCTCGGTTCGCAGCCGTGCGTTCTCCTCGACGAGTCGTTCCGGCCGTTCGCCGAGCCGGTCCAGCCTGGACCGCATCTCAGCGTTCTCCGCCTCGGCTGCCTCACGCGCCTCGACCTCCTTCTGACGCAGCCGCTCAGGCCTCGCGAGCTTCAGGGCGAGGTCAGCCTCGGCGAGTTCGCGTTCGTGCTCGCGCTGCCTTTTTTGGAGAGCCTTCTCCTGCTCGAAGAGCGCGCGATCGGCATCGAGATCCCGAGCCGCACGCTCGTGCTCTGCACGGGCGCGGGCGAGCTCGCCCAGGTCCGCCTCGAGTCGGACGCGTTCACTGGCCAGCGCGGCTCGCTCCTCGGAGGCGCCAACAGCCCGCCGGCTCGCCAACTCCTCCTCCAACCCGTTGATCTCGACCTGGAGTGCGTCCCGCCTGTTGCGTAGCTGCTCGGTTGCCTTGGTCTGCTCGCTTGCGAAGCCCGCGGCGGCGTCAGCTCGCTGGTCCTCGAGCGATCGCTCGTCCGCAACGACCGCCCGCTCACGCTCGGTGACGTCGTTCTTGAGCTTGGTGAGCTCCTGCTTCTCATCCCGCAGGGCGCGCTCTCGGCTGTCGAACGCCGCCTCGCGCGCGTCGGCGCGCTCCGAGGCTCGACGCCACAGATCCTTGGCACGCGTCGCGCTCGCCCAAGCCTCGCGAAGCTCCTTTTCCAGGACGCGGAGGTCGTCAGGCGCACCGGCTGCGCTCGGCAGGGGATCGTCGCCGTCGACGTCCGGTGGCACCGTGTGGTTCTCGATGTCCGCGAGGAGGTCCTCGAGCGGCTTTGCCGTTCCCTGAGCAGGCCTCTGAGGCTGCCGCGCCGGGGTCCGGTTCTTCTTGCTAGCCATGCTGACCTTCCTGAGCGTTGAGAGCCTGGCGTCCGAGGTCCTCTACCTCGCGTGCGCACCGGTCCACTCGTTCGAACTGTCCGTTGGTGCAGCGCAGCAGCACGAACTCTGCCCCAAGACTGGCGATCGCGACCGCGTTCACCGAAGCGAGGTCGGGTCGGTGCCGACTCTCCAGGGCCAGCTTGACCACGGCTCGAGCGGTACGCCGGGCGTCGGGGTCATCGGCGCCGAGCAACGCTGCCGCGTCCGACTCGGCAAGCCCGAACGCCGCGGCAAATGAACGCATGTCGACGGTCGCCGGCGGCACCGTGGCGGGGTCGACTTCGATGCGAAACCACGTCTCAGCGCAGTAACGCCCCAGGACCAGCTCGACGGAGTCCAACAGCCGCTCGGCGGCTGGCGCCGATCGGTGGGCTTGAAAATCGTGGCGCGCCCGGGACAGCGCGGCCACTGCTCGTCCCAATGGGGAGTCGGCACGATCCGGGACGGTCGAGGCGGACTCGGTCGCGACGGCTCGGGAGATCCAGGTGCGGAGCACGGCCTGCTTCTCCGCGCCCTCACGAAGTGCGCGAGTCAGGCGAAGCTGCGGGCGTCCGGTGACATCGGTGACGACGATCTCCCCGTCCACGACCAGCACCGGATGCACGAGGAGACACGTCTCGGACGCGCCGACCAGCCGCAGGCGCGGCTCGCCGAACGACTTGTTCGACGTCAACCGGGCGAGCTCGTACGGGGTCGGCCGCGCCGGCTCGGAGCGACGCGCGAACAGCGCCACCGCGCTGATCGGGCGGGGATTGCCGGTGGTCCCAGGCGAGAATGTCGCTTTATGTTGCCCCTGCCACCGGATCCCAACCGGCGGAAACTGCGGGCCGATCACCGGGCAGAGGTCGTCGGAGATCAGGTCGCGGTACGTCCAGCCGACGTCCGCGGTCTCGCTGACCAGCGTGCGGCCGTCCTCGGCGACCTTGATGCGCTCCAGCCTCACACGGGCGACCAGGTGGTCGATCAGGTCGTGCGGCAGCTGCAGCGCCTCGCTGATCTGCAGTGCACCGCAGCCGACAGCGGTCAGTCGAGCAACGGTGGTGAGCAGCACGTCGCCGCGCTCGCGCTTGACTCCGTCGACCAAGGTTCGCCATCGCTGGGCGGGGGCGAGCACCGCGAGCGTTGTGCCCCCGTCAAGTTCGGCGGCGAGATGCACCGGGAGCTCACGCTGGTCGTAGGTGGCCATCGATCCCCCTGCAGAGCTCGAAGAACGCGGCCAGCGCGGGCACCGTCGTTTTGGCGTCGTCGTGGGTGAACATGGCTGAGTCGCCGACGACAACCAGCAGCTTGCGTTGTCGGCTCATGGCGACGCAGAGCCGGTTGGGCAGAGCTAGGAAACCGAAGCGGGGACCGTGGCGCGGGCCGAGGCGTTGCGATCGCGTGGTGGAGAGGTACACCACGTCGAACTCGCGGCCCTGGAAGGCGTCGACTGTCCCCACCCGCACGCGTTCCATGCCGTCGGCGGTCCAGAGGGCTCGGGCCGAGGGCGCGAGTGAGAAGTCGTTCCCCTCGCGGACGGCGTAGCCGACCCGCTCCAACTCCTCCCAGACAGCTCGGACCTGTCCGGAGTAGAACGCGATGACGCCGAAGGTGAGATGCGGAACGGCCGTCAGGGCCGCGACCAGCTCACGGACGATCACTTGGGCCTCGATCTTGCGGGTCTTGCTCTGACCGGCCTCAGGCCCCATCGTCGCCGGTACGTCGATCCACGCCGCTGGCCGTCCGTCGTACGCCGTCAAGCCGTGCTGGAACTCGGCCGGGTCCGGGCGGCCGTTGCTGAAGGCCTCCCCGTGCTGGGCGTAGAACTGCGCGTTCACGAACTCGCCGAGGACGGGGTGGGTGCGGAACTGCTGGTCCAAGGTGACGATGCGTCGGATCCCGTCGGTGCTCTCCAAAGTGCGCAGCTGCTGGAATAGCTGCTCGAACATCGACTTCTCCAGAACCCGCTTGAGCTCGGCATCGGGATCCTTGCCCTCTAGGGAGTCGACGACCTCTTCATCGAGCAGTTGTGGGAGCTGCCGGTGATCTCCGACGAGGATGATCCGGCGTCGAGCCAGGGTCAGGGGGATCAGTAGGTCGAGCGGGTTGGCGCGCGCTGCCTCGTCAACGATGACGGTGTCGAACTCCAGGGTGGCCTGGATGTCCTTCATCGGGCCCGCGACGGCCTGCTGACAGGTCGCCGCGAGGGCGCGGGAGTGCGTGCCGATGGCGTTCTCGATGGTCTCGGGTTGCTCGAGGAGGGCACCCCGGAAGTCCTCGACGATCCGGTCTGCGGCTGATGTGACTTCCAGAACGCGCGCGTCGGCGGCGGACAGGGATCGTTGTAGGAGTGCGATGAGCTCGGGCATGGATGCTGTGACCGCGGAGCGGGCGCGCGAGGTCAGGAGCCGGTCGAGTACGTCGTTCTGGAGCTGTGATGCCGCGGCCAACATGTCCGGGTCGGCTTCGCGAGCACGAGCGAGGCGAGCGAGGAGCGCCGCCTGTCCCTCGGAGAGCGCGGCGCTCACCCCCTCGTCAGTGAGCGCGCTCGCGGCGTTGTCGGCGCCGTCGTCCTCGAACGTCACCGCTGTGGTCCGCAGCGCCCGGACGCGACGAAGGATCTCGACGAACCGTTCTTGGGTGTGCTGGAGGCCGACCTGATGCTTCAGCTTGGCGATCAGGTCTTCGGCGTCGACTGCGACCTCGGAACCGACCAGTGCTGCGCGCGCCGCCAGCCAGCCTAGGACTTCGATGCTGCCGGCTATGTCTGCGTGCATGAGTCGGTACGCCGTCGTTCGGTCACGGAGCTCTATCCAGTCGCGCACGAGTTGGCTCTCCTCGCGTCCGGCGTGGTGCTCGTCGATCCGTGCAACTGTGGCGCGCGCCCATTGCGCGATCTGCGTGTTCCCGCTCTGCCCGCTTCGGGTGGCGACCTTGATCGCCGGGAGGCGGCCGTCGTCGGCACCGAAGGCGAGGTTGTCGACCGCATCGTGCTGGTAGCTGGTTAGCAGGGTACGGCGGATCGCGGCTGGGTGGTTGGCGTTGATCTCGGTCAGCCGGGCGTTGACAGCGGCGATCACTCTGGTCTTGCCGGTCCCGGGTGGACCCTGGATGAGGGCGATGTCGGGGGTGTTCAGCGCGATCGTGATCGCGTCGACCTGTGCTGCCGTTGGCGGCGCGCCGAGGGCATCCGAGGATCGCCGCGAGAGCGGTTCGTGGTGTTCGAGCCGTCCGGGAGCCAGCGGCGACTGTCCCGCGAGCACGCGCGAGAGCTGGAGGACGGGAAACGCGCGAGCACTGACTGCCCGTGCCTGAGCCTCGTGGCGACGCTTCAGGCGAATCCGGTCGGCGGTGAAGGAGCCGGAGAGCACCCCCCTCCTGGGCAGGTCGACCCCGTAGTCGTCCACGTCGGGCTCGATCACGACGGTGCCGCGGGTGCTCAGCATGGCGGATCCGGCCAGGGTCCGGCGGCCAGTCGTAGGGCGTGAGTCGACACCTGACTCGTCGTAGGCTGCCTCCGCACCGGCCTCAAGGGCGATCTCGCCCACCTTGAGCGCCTCCAGCAGTCGGCTCGACCGGACGCTGGGCACGAGGTCGAACTCCCAGCGACCGTCCATCAACCTGCGCCGGTCGTCGTACGCCGCTGTCCCAGCCAGCCGGGCTGTTCGCTCGCGACTCTCGCGCTCGATCACGTTGTAGCGGTTCCACACCTGGAGGTAGGAGTTGTCGGCGTCGGTAAGGCGGCGTAGCTCCGCGCGATCGGCTGCCGTCACCTTGCCGAGGCGCGTCGCGTCTACGAAGCGGACCGATCCGTGTACCAGGCACACGGTCCCCGGCTCGCGTCCGCGGCGCGACGTGACCCGTTCGACGAGCAAGCGGTCCGCGACGAGTCGGACGTCGACGTAGTGCGACTGGCCGACTAGACGGAACGCCTGGACGTTGAGGTCCCGCGAGCCGCCGCCACTGACGATGAGTGCGGGACCCGGAGCGTCAAACCCAATCTGCTCGTCGAGCCAGGCCAGGACCTCGTCCGCGCGCCGGCGTCTCAACTGGGCGACCCCCACCGCGATCCGGTCGAGTGCCTGCTCGTCGACGCCGATCTCCCGCGTCCCGGCCCAGTGCTCGACCTGATCGAAGGGAGTGACACGGAGCCGCACCCCCTGGTCGACCGTCACCACCTCGGCGACGTATGCACGGGAGGTCACGACCTGCGTCAGCCATTCGGCGTCGGGCTCGTCGGGCTCTGCGCAAAGACTCGTCGTGGTGCCGTCGAGGATCGCGATGCCGCCCGGCGTCACCGCCACGCGCACGGGCTGTCCGTCCCGGATCGGCGCTTCGCTGATCCGAGGTAGGTCCAGGAGTCGCGTGCTGTCCCCACCCACCGACTCGAGCCTCATCGGGGGCCCGTCCAGCGAAGCGCGATAAGCCGAGGCGGTCGCCCGGGGACTGTCACTCGGAACCACGGCGTGTCGCCAGAGGGAAGGCGGAGGCTTGTGATTGGTCGTCCATCAGTGTCTGTGACCTCGGCGTCGCCCTCGCCGCGGACCTCGACGCTCTCGCCGTGCGCATACAGCGTGACCACCGTCGCGACCCCCTCCGAGGATCCCCAGATGTGACGCGAGTTGAGATCCGTCTGGCTTCCGCGTTCGAGGGCGATCACGTGGCACTGCGAGGCAGGACTCGGGTCCTGGTCGGCGACGTGCACCGAGACCACCAGCGTCCGACCGACCGGCGCCAAGCACAGTGGGCAGGTCGCAGTGGTGCGGTACATGGTCCAAGCACATCCGCTCGGGCACGCGACGGTGTTGTCATGGGCGCTGTGAAGAGCATCGCGCCACGCGGCCGCACCAGGGCGATGCCGGGGGTCTAGCTTGCCGGCGACGAACGTGCGCTCGGCGGTCTGGGCGAGCCGGGTCGTCATGCCCAGCGACAGGAGAGTCGAGGTCAGAGGGGTCGCGGGGGAGTTAGCGCTGTCGTCAACAGGTCCGATGTAGTCGAAATCTCCGGCGTCCACCCGGTCGTACGCTTCGTCCGCAGCAAGGTCCTCGCTGGCGGCGCCTGCTAAGGGGTGGCTCAGAAATAGCATCTTGAACGCGGTGATCGCGAGGCTGTAAGCGTCGGCCAGGGTGCTCGGTGGGCCGAGCGACTCGGGCCGAGAACGCTCGGGTGCCAGGTAGCCGCGCATCCCCATCACCCGAGTCGTCGCACCGTAGGCAGAGGTGAGGTTGTCGGTGTCGATCAGCCATGTCTCAGAGAGCGCCTGGTCCTCGGAGACCAGGACGTTGTTTGGGTTCAGGTCAACGTATGCAAGGGCTCGGTCATGCAGGGCGACGATCAGGTCCGCTAACCGGGCAGCCACCGCGAGGCGCCGTCGAAGTCCTCCCGAGTCGCGGTACCAGGCAGCGTCGTGTCCGGTGCCGAACTGCCCAGGCAGGTAGGCATCGGCCAGGGTCGTCATGTCTCGCGCCAGACGCATGACGTACCCCGGGCGGTCGCCTCGCAGCAGCGTGGTAGGGCCAGCGACGTTGAGACCGTCGAGCGGCAGTCGGCGCACCTCTGCGATGCGGGATAGGGACTCCGGCGCGAACAGCAGCTTGATCGCGAGGTCTGGCTGGCCGACGACACGGTGCACCACGCCCTGGCCGCCCTTGGCGATCTGCTCCCCGAGTTGGTACTCGACGTCGGCTTCGTCGATGACGTAACGAACCTCAGAAATCGTCATCCTGCCAGACCATGTGATCGATGGACTCCCCGCCCGACATCGAGGAGGCGTCCGCCACGACGCCCGTCACCGTCGCCTCGGTGACGGTCATTGTGACGAACTGCAGGAACGTGCGGATCCGGGTCGCGTCCCCGGCCCGGTGGACCAGGCCACCGCTGAAGGCGGCGAGCATCTCGCGATCGGCTTCCTCGCCCACGCCCAACGCAAACCGGGTCGCCTTCGCGCCGCGGCTGCTCGCCAGCAGTGTGGAGAGCTGCTCGCGCCAGTCGTCGCTCTGGTTGGGGATTCCGTCCGAGACCAGGGCGATCGTCGGCCGGTGCGAGTTGGAGGGCAGCGCCGACGTGTCGCTGATCAGCTCCTGCGCGCGAGCGAACGCCTGGCCAAGCGGGGTGCGTCCGCCGGCCTCGAGCGTCGTGAACGCCACTTCGGCGACCGGGGTGTGTGCGAGGACGACCCGGGCATGCTCACCCCCGAAGGCGACGAGCGAGAGTCGGATCGAACCGGTGCGGGCATCGGCCTCCTTGAGGGCGCCGATCATCTCCCGGACGCTGTCGTTGAGCACTTCGATCTTGTCGTTTGTGCGCATGCTGCCGCTGGTGTCGAGCAGCAGCACCACCGGCAGGGCACGAGGGACGATGGCGGGAACGTCGAGTATGGACACAGTCGCCTCTCAGGCAGGGGTCGGCGGGGGAGCGACAAGGGTGGCGCCAGCGGGTGCTGCGGCGCCACGGTCAGGGATGTAGGCGCCGCGCGCGTAGCGCTTGCCCGAGAGTCGGAATTCCACAACTCCGCCGGCGATGCTGACGAACTCGTGCAGCTCCATCCTTTGCTCAACGCCGGCCGGGATCGGGTCTTTCCGACCGTCCTCGCGCACCAACGACGTCCCGTTCTTCGAGCCGAGGTCCGAGACCAGGATCCGGCCCCCCTGGTTGCGGAACGCGACGTGCTCACGACTGATGAGCGTCTGATTGCTTGCGACGAGCGGACGGAGGTCGAAGCGGTCCTCGCCGCCACTTCGGCCGAATGTGAGACGAGCCCCCTCGACCAGAGGGAGGTGCGCGACGTCGTTGCCCTCAATCAGCAGCTTGAGCTCTCGTGTCTGCGCAGCCTCGCCGACATCATGCAGCGGCTGGCGACATTCAGGGCACACCGCCTTGCCGAACTTGTTGTAGGGAAGGGTGTCGATCGCCGACGCTGCACTGCTCGGGCACCTCGGGTTGCTGCAGGCCCATTCCCGGCGGAGCATCTGGCGCCCCTCCGGCGTGCCGAGGTTGCGCGGCTTCAACGCCGCCGCCTCGCCGTACTGCGAGACGTCCTCGTCCCGCACGTGGCCCATCTCCGAGCGCCGGAGCGACACCCCGTTTGCGGAGAAGTCGAAGCTGTAGAAGCGGTCGCTGTTCTGGAGCCACACGAAGTCGCGACGAAGGTCGCGGTAGAGGTCGCGTGTGAGTACCTTCGCGTGCGGGTGCTTCTCCGCCATCTCGCAGACGAGCGGGTCGGCCCACGCCGCCCGGGTCCCGCGTCCTGCGGCCTGCCAGGCGGCGAAGCTCGCCTGGTCCGCGTCGTCCAGCAAGTACCACGACTTGTGGTCGAGCACCCCGTAGAACACGGCCCGCTCGTCCATCTCCTGCCGCCAGAGCGCGATCAAGGCGTCCATGCGGTGCCAGCCCGGATCGTCGTCGTCGCGCACCACCGTCGACACATCGACGATGACAGTAGGGGTCCGCATCAGAGCTCTCCTTCGGTGCCGCGACAAGTCCGAGCGAGCGTAACTGCGGGACAGGGCGCGTGAGTGTGGTTCAGTCGGATCCTGCGGCCGACGGCGCGGTGCGTTGCCAGGCAGCGACGAGCTCGCGGCGAAGTGCCCCGGAGGAACGACCCGCCTGAACCACGTCGTCCCAAGCGAGCCGGGCCGCCTTCTCAACGGCGGGATCCTGCACGACCAGGCCCGTGCGGTGGGCGACCGCGACCGTGTCGGCGACCAGAGCAGCCTTCTTGATGCGAGCCATGACTGGCGTCCTTCCGTCGGGATCGTCCCGAGTGAGGGACGAAAAGCAGCCTAACGCTAAGTGACCACGCTAAGTCAATAGGTCAGTGCTTAGTCATGCTAAGTTGAGGCTATGAGTGTGTCGACCAAGGCCATGGGTCGGGCGATCAGGACGCTGCGCGAAGAGGCCGACCTCAGTCAGCAGGAACTCGGGGAGCGCGCCGGCTACAGCAAGGGAGCCGGCGCCGGGGTGTCGATGTCACGGGTCGAGGCCGGTCGCATGAGGCCGGGACCAGCCAAGCTCGGTGGGATCGCGCACGCCCTGGGAGTCTCGCTGGAGCTCCTCGCCGAGACCGCCGAGCAGCTCGTGCCTGAGGTAGAGGCGGAGGATGAGCGCGCGACGCGGGAGGCGGCCGCGAGCCCTCGGCCCGTCGAGGGGTCCACCTCGGGGCTACCGCTCAAGCAGCGACTACCGATGCTGCAGACCGCGATCGATCGGCGCATCAAAGCGGTCGAAGACTTGAGCGACCGGTTCAACGCTGAGCACGACCGAGCCCGCGATGACTTCTTCGTGCCGTTCATCGTCACCGCGCAGCAGGTTCGCGGTGCGCCGCGCCCACCTGAACCGGCCGCGCTCGGCGAGGAGGAGCTGGCCGATCCGGACGCGGTCGCGGACTACCGCCTGACCGTGACGACCAGCAGAATTGCCAACAACATCGGTGCAACCGCTGGGGGTGCCGCCGTGGGTAGCGCGGTCGGCGGAGCGGCCGCCTACGGGACGTTCACCGCCGCAGCCATGTTCGGGACGGCCTCGACGGGTGCAGCCTTGTCCGGGCTCCAAGGCGCGGCTGCCACGAGCGCCACCTACGCATTCCTCGGCGGGGGGAGCCTTGCTGCCGGGGGTGCGGGAGTGGCGGGCGGGGTCGGTGTCCTAGCCGGCATCGTCGCCGCCCCGGCGGCCCTGCTGGCAGTCGCTGGTTACGTGTGGATGTCGCGGCGCAACAAGCAGAAGGAGCGCGAGGCCCATGCGCGCCTCGACGCGGTCGAAGTCGAGCTACTTGTCTCGGAGCGGGGCTACGAGGCACTCCTCGACGCAATCGCCGGTGCGGCCGACCTCCTCGACTACATCGCCACGCACGCCGGTCACGCGCAGGGCAGGTGGAGCAAGGACCTGGGCCCCGACCTTCCCGTCGAGTGGGCAGACCTCACGGCCGCGCAGCGTGACCAGTACGACGGGTTCCTCTCGATCGCGGCGTGCCAGATCTCGGTGGCGAACTTAAACTTCGCGGCCTTCTCGGCGGTACGCGACGGAGACCTCGACGACCTGATCCGTTCAACCAAGGAGAATCTGACCCACGCGCGTGAGACGGTCTCGAACCTCGTCTAACCGTGCCTCCGTCGGGCGCCCCGACATGGCTCCCGCACCGAAAAAATGACGATGGCGGCTCGGCACGATAGTCCAGTCGCCCCGGCCGCGAGCGCGTTCCTGCCCTCCTTCAAACGAGAACTTGCGCGCAATCAGCGTCATTCATGCAGTGCTATGTACCGCTGGACGCAGTTGGCTCTCGTCTGGCGACCCGCTGTTCGAGTCGAGGCACATGCTCATGGGCCAGTCCGACGCTCGTGCGCGGGGACTATGAGCAGAACATCCTCCACTCCGTGCTCGGCCAGAACCCGGCGCACAGCCCGGGGTCTACCGCCGCGCGTGTGGTCATCGCACCACGCGACCGCCTTGACGTCTGGGCTGCTTTCCAACCAGATGCCAGCGCGCTTCAACTTCCGATCGACATAGTCACGAGATCCACCGGTGTCATCCTTTTTTGCCTACGCGTCGTTTGATTCGCAGTTGATCCTGTGGGAGTCGAACATCGCCCAAGCATCAGCCGGATCTATCTTGCGAGCGCTGTACCAATAGCACCCCCGACAGTGCACCACGGTGTAGCCGGTGGCGGTCTCGGACCCTGTTCCCTCTGGTTCGGACATCGTGCTTACTCCTCACATGGTCGACATCCCTCGAACGACCGCAAACCCCGCGCGCGGTGGTCCAGGTCGGGCATGCCGGTAAGCCTAGGTCTCGGCGCCGAGACGACAGACCACCCGGCGTTCGGAGTGCCCGGTGGTCTGCTTCCAGAAACCTGATCAAGCGTGAGCTGGTTCCGACCGCTGCGATGGTTTCTCAGCAATTCAGCCGGTAGCACCGCCTACAGAACGATCCGCCATCGAAGCTGCGATGACGGCTCGTGCTGAGGCGCGAGCGGACTGTGTGCGACGTAGGTGCGATGTACGCGTGTCCGCGGGTCAGAGGCTCACCGAGGGCAAACGTCGTAGTAGCACCGAAACTCCGATCGTGCTCGCGGTGGATACAGGCCGTTTCCGCAGGTGAGAGCCACACTGTGTCAGGTTTCGTGTCCGCTGCAGTCCCACTCGAAGTGAGTTGTGGGGGAAATTCGGGGGAAGACACGCGACGAGCGACCTCATGCTCATGCGATGCGGAGCGGCCAGGCACCTCGCTTGAGGGTCGGACAGGGGCGCCCAGCGCGACGTGCGCAGCGAGTGGGGTGGTGCTTGACCTGGTGGTCATGCGGGTCTGTCGGTGCGCGCAGGCAAGATGGCCTGCGTGAGCGAAGCGATCCCTGAGGCCGAAGCCTTCCTGCGTTTCAGACTTGAGGAGATGTCGTCGCGCAACGAACACCACCGATTCGAAGAGATCGCGGCTCGCGTCGCGCACAAGCGCATCAGTGCAAACATCCTCGTCGCGACCGGACCTGTCAGCGCCGGCGGAGACCAGCAGCGTGATGCGGAGACGTTCCACACCAGGATCCCAGACGAGCTCCCGCACGCCACGGGGTTCGCTGCCTCCGCCAGTACCTCTCCGATCGTGGTCGCCTGCACGGTCCAGCGCACCGGCCTACGGCAGAAGGTCCGCGACGACCTCGCGGGCATCTGCGCCGAGGACGCCGCAGCGGTCGGACATGTCGCCTTCTTCTGCGTACATCCCATCTCGGAGGGGCACACCCACGAACTACAAAGGTTTGCCCGGGAGACATACGGGGTGACTCTCGACATCTTCTGCGGCGACGACATCGCCACACAGCTCGCCCAGCCGGACTTGATCTGGGTCGCGCGTCACTACTTAGAACTCCCGTCCTCGATGGTGCCGCCACCCGAAGGCGATCCGGCGCCCGAGTGGTACACCGAGCTGCTCGACAAGCTCCGACGCAACAACGGACCCAGCATGCTGACGCCTGCCACCCAAGGCGAGGTGACCGAAGGACTGCGGTTCGCAACCTGGGACGCCGACGCCAACGCCGACATCCCCGAATGGCTGGCGTTCATGCGCTCGTTTCTCTCACACACGGACGAGGACGAAGCCGACGGAGAGCTGGCGTTCCGTGCCTGCTACGAGATTGCGGTCGCGCGATTCCGCGGAACCGGTGTAGCCGAAGACATCGAGGACCTTGTTCGGCGCGCGCTCGAGTACGCGTGCACTAGCGAGCAGCCCAACATCGTCGACGACGCCGTGACCCTCGCGTCGTACTGGGGTGTCATGTGGACCACTGGCGTAGGGCGCGCCGACGCCGTCGAGATTGCCGCGGCACTGCAACGCCTTCGCGAGCACGTGTCCTCACTCCTCATCGGCACCAATCCCGACACCCATCCGGTACGCGCCGCGTCCCTGAACGGGACGCTTGCGTTCTCCTACCTGCTGCCCAACTGGGAGCTCGCCGCATCCAGCTACGGCACGCCTGAGCCCGCAGAGCGTGCCCGCCACGTCGGGGTCATGCTGGATGACTTCGAGGTCAACGTGGGGCTTCTCGACCCCCGCTACTTCATTGGTCTCAAGCAGGCTATGGAGCAGTTGGATGCGCTGATCGACCTCCTTCCTCGCGCGAAGCCCTACTCGGTGCGCCAACTTGCGCGGGTCTTCAACCTGGTGGCTCCGCTGACCGTCGAGCACCCCTCCTACGCGAAGGTCCGCGATGGTCTCGACGAGGCCACCGCTGCGGTCCGCGGAGATGCCGCCACGGCTGAGGCGTGTCGCGACCGGGGGACCGCGTTCCTAGAGGCGGATCAACCCCTGCATGCGTTGGCTGAACTGCACACCGCGAAGGTCAAGTGGTTCAACGGCGACACGATGTACGGCGCCATCCTCACCATGCGCTTCATCGCACAGGTCTACGCGGAGCTGGGCCTGATGTACGCCGCCAAGATGTACGGGTGCGCAGCCGCGACCCTCGCTTTGTTATCCGATGACACCGACGTCAAGTCCCAGCTCCCGAAGGCGCTGCTGGAGAGCGCGGGCTTCGCCCAGCGGGCTGGAACGTGGGTGGACGCCGCGGCGCTGACAGAGGTCGCACTTCTTGCCCGCGCCCAGTTCATGGTGGACGGGTTCGACTACGACACGAACCCCGACTTGGCGCACCACGAGACCAACGCAGCCCTTGAGCTGGCAGGAATCCGAAGCTTCTGGCCGGAGATCGAGCCCCTCATCGCTGCCGCCCACCCGACCACACGGTGGTACGAGGGCCTCGTCGAGCTCATCGAGACCGACGGCTCAACGTTCGACCTGAGCGAAGACGAGTTCCAAGACCGAGCCACAGCGCAGCTCGGGGGACCCGTCCTGAGCGATGTCGGCCCTAGCCGCATCATCGACTTCACTGCGCTGGGCGTGCGGTGGACCTTCACTTTCGACAACGACCAGACATCTGTCCTGACCGCCGAAGCGGCCGTGGCAACCTTTCAGGTGCTCCTCGCCGACATCGCGCACCTGCACCCGGTGCTCATCCCAGCGACCGTGCACACGACGATCGACGTTGTGCCCGGAGCGGACCGAGCAGACGACAACATCGAGATCGACGAATCCAATTCAGAGGTGCACGCCCAGATCACGCTGACAGACGACTGCGCAGACGCCGACGCACGATGCCAGGCGTTGATGGTCATAGGTTTCCAGCTCATCCAGTCGGCGCATGTGCGTCCGCCCGGCGAACTTCAGGACCTCATGGAGCCACTATTCCGGGGCGGCATTACACACAAGATCGCAATCGGCAGGCCCTACGAGGAGACCACGCGGCTCTTCCCGCCGGAGCACTACACGCGACTTGCGGAAGCGACCCGCCCAGCATCGTCCGACTCATTTCGACCGACCGATCGGCCGGCGCTCGCGGCCTCGACCAAGCGAGGTCCGGGCTACGACGAAGCTGCCTCGCTCCGGACCATTCGGGAGCGCTACGAGGTCACGAATGACGCTCTGCGATACACGTTGCCCCGCATCCTCGCCGACGCTCACGGCCGGGCACAGATCGAACGCCTGCGCGCGGACGGGTGGCTCGACTGGCAGATCTTGGTCACGTTCCTCAATGCGGCCCTCAATTGGAAAATGCAAGTCGCCGGAATGACGCCCGACCATCACGACAACGCTGCGCTCATGAGGCTCGCCCGCGCTCCGGAGACTGCCGACTCCCCGGAGATCCCGCTCAGCGTGTTCGACGCGGACGACCTCGAACTGCACTTCTTCATGCAGACCGTCACTGTCGCGCGTCGATGGAACGTCCGTGGGCGAAACGAAGGCAAGGAAGAGGGCGCGTTGCGAGACCTTCTCACGCGGCGCTATCGGTACGCGGTCGATGATGTCCCTCATCGCGATCTCCTCGACTGTGTCGACGCTGATGGGGCTCTCCTGCCGCTGCTCGACATCAACGAGTAAGTTCAATGGCCCATAACTCGAGTCACATTCCTACCGATCGCTTAGGGACGAACCTTGTTCGCTGACGACGCGCGGCTGTCGCATCGCGGCCTGCCCAAGGAGGTGGCTGTGGTCGGCGCAAGACTCGACCGCAGTGTCGAGCATTTCGGCGCATTCCGAGACGCCTGGGCAGCTCACCTCGATACCAGCCCCCATACCGTCGGTGTCGAGGTTGGTGACGACGGGCTGGGCCGCATCGTGTTCACGCGCCTGCAGGAACCTCCTGCGAAGTTGTCCCTCATCCTGGGTGAGTTCCTCTACGAGCTACGCGCCGCACTCGACAATGCTCTGTACGCCGTAGCCATCCTGGACTCCGGACAAGACCCCCCACCCAAGGCGTCAGCCCTCGAGTGGCCAATCTGCGCTGATGAGAAGACCTGGAAGTCACATCGAGATCGCCGGCTGAGTGCGCTCTCGATCGAAATTCAGGACGCTCTTTACGCGATCCAGCCGTTCCAAGCGGAATTGCCCAGCTGGAACTGTCTCAGGATCCTCAACGAGATGGCACGCACCGATCGGCACCGCGCAGTCCACTTCGTCACGTCGTTCGCGTCGAACGGGTGGCTCCAGCACGACATGAACCTTGTAAAGGATTTGCAGGTCTTCCCAGGCCCCGTGGCCCCTGACGGGACATTGGCGACCTTCCGATGGCTCGGCGACTTCCCCATCAACCCCGACTACCTCGATGGCGGGACCGAGTTCGACGTCGAGGTAGCTGGAGTCGAGCTCGGGCCGGGACCCAACGGTGACGAGGACGTCAGACCATGGCGCACTTTCGAAGGACGACTCCGCGCGCTTCACCGTGCGGTCACCGAGTACGTGTATGGCCTGATCGACCTGGGAATCGAACTTGCCTACGAGCGCGAGCATGGCATGGACGCGAAGCCGCCGTGTTAGACCGACGTGCTGCATTACTGGCGGGCCCTACTCAGGCTGTCTGGCGAACGTCGAAGCCGTCGCGATTGTCAGGCAGGTAGTCAGGAACTGTGGCGTACCACCACGACATTTGTGCGAGTCGGCTCCATCTATCCACAGGCTCGGACGTGGAGGTGCCGTAGAACGCGTGCAAGGGAGGTGACCGTGCGTCTCGAGCGCCGCTTCCGCCCAGGCTGGGCTGGTGCCAGTGATGCGCCCGGTGTCAATGTGCCGAACACCTCCCCGCTCAGAGCAGGCTGGCGTAGGTTGCTACGCAGTAAGGACAGAGGCCGGTCTTGACGGGGAGAGATGGACGTCTTCAAGGTCCACGAGCAGGTGATCGAGGACTACCGCGCCTTCACCTCGGGGTTCGTGGAAGTACGCGACGAGCGCATCAAGGCGTTCGTCGACCAGCAGTTCGACGACGGCGTGCAGTGGCCTGACCCCTGGGTCGGCCTGAACCCATCCTTCGCCAGCGGCGGTGCGGTCTCCGAGCTAGTCGCCGAGGACCTTCTGCACCCCGAGGCCGCACGGATCTTCCGCCGCAAGGAAGGTCCGCAGGACGCCGGCCGGGACCCACTCGTCCTGCACCGCCACCAGCGCCAGGCCCTCGAGGTCGCACGAACGGGCGCCAGCTACGTGCTGACCACCGGCACCGGATCCGGTAAGTCCCTGGCCTACATCGTCCCGATCGTCGACGCGGTCCTGCGCGAGAACGAGGAGCGAGGCAGCCGACGCCCAGGCGTGAAGGCGATCGTCGTCTACCCGATGAACGCGCTCGCCAACTCGCAGGTGGAGGAGCTACGGAAATTCCTGCAGTTCGGCTACCCCGAGGGCGGCGAACCGGTGACGTTCGCCCGATACACAGGCCAGGAGAGCCCTGACGAGCGCCGCCGCATCCTTGCGGGCCCCCCCGACATCCTGCTGACCAACTACGTGATGCTCGACCTCGTCCTGACGCGCCCCGACGAGCGCAACCAGCTGGTCAGGGCGGCGCAGGGGCTGCGATTCCTCGCGCTCGACGAGCTGCACACCTATCGCGGCCGGCAGGGCGCCGACGTCGCCCTGCTCGTCCGCCGCCTCCGCGACGAGTGCCGGGCCGATGACCTTCAGGTGATCGGCACCAGCGCGACTATGTCGAGCGAGGGCACCCTCGAGGAGCGAGCGACAGTGGTGGCCGGCGTGGCGACCCGCCTCTTCGGGACCGAAGTCCGCCCCGAGCACGTGGTGGGGGAGACGCTGGTCCGCGCCACTCCAGACGTTGAACCTGATGCCGCACGGCTGGTTGGTTCGATCCGTGCGAACGGCACCCAACAGGAGCGCGACTTCGAGGCGTTTGTCGGCGACCCGTTGACCAGCTGGGTCGAGACGACGTTCGGTCTTGCGATCGAGACAACGGCTACTGGCACCGAGCGTCTCGTCCGTCGCCCTCCCACGACCCTGCCAGAGGCGGCTAACGAACTGTCGGAACTGACCGGCCTCGACGGGCCCACATGCGCGATTGCGCTCCGCAACGTCCTACGCGAGGGATCCGCGGTCGCGCACCCGACGAGCAAGCGACCGATCTTCGCGTTCAGGCTTCATCAGTTTCTTTCCAAGGGCGACACGGTCTACGTGTCGCTGGAGCCCGAGCCGACACGTCACATCACCGGCAGCTACCAGGTCCGGGTGCCTGGGCAGCCCGACAAGGCGCTCCTGCCGCTCGGCTTCTGCCGCGAGTGCGGCCAGGAGTACCTCGTGGTCGCGCGCACGACGGCAGACGGCGAGAGCCAGTTCGTGTCGCGCCGCGACGCCGACGCCAGTGGAGGCGATGCCGTTACTGGCTACCTCTACGTCTCCTCCGACTACCCGTGGCCGGACAAGGACGTCGAGATCAACCGCGTCCCCGAGCCGTGGCTGGTCACCGACCCGGAGACCGACCGGGTCGAGGTCATCGACAGCAAGAAGAAGTACCTGCCGACACCGGTCTGGCTCCGTCCTGACGGCAGCATCGACGGCACACGCGCCGGGCTCCAGGCGTGGTTCGTCTCCACGCCCTTTGCGTTCTGCATGCGGTGCGGGGTCTCCTACGAGCAGGTACGCGGCCAGGACTTCGGCAAGCTAGCCACGCTGGACGCCGAGGGCCGGTCCAGCGCAGTCTCCCTGCTGTCCGCGTCGGTTGTCCGCAGCCTGAAGACGCTGCCCGAAGCCCAGCTGCCTCCCACGGCACGCAAGCTCCTCGCCTTCGTCGACAACCGTCAGGACGCCAGCCTTCAGGCCGGCCACTTCAACGACTTCGTCCAGGTCTCCCAGCTCCGGGCCGCGCTCTACGCGGCGCTGGTCAAGTCCGGCCCCGACGGACTCACCCATGATGTCCTCGCCGACGTCGTGACCGAGACCCTCGGTCTGCGGATGGCCGACTTCGCCCAGGCGCCGGAGGTGAAGTTCAGCGCGAAGAAGGACGCCGAGCGAGCTCTGCGAGGCGCCGTCGAGTACCAGCTGTACGTCGACCTGCAACGCGGCTGGCGTGTCACGATGCCCAACCTCGAGCAGACCGGACTGCTCAAGCTGGCCTACCGCGACCTTCCCGAGCTCGCCGCCGACGAGGAGTCCTGGGACGGCACCTACCTGCTCGATCAGATCAGCGCCGCGCAACGGCAGGAGCTGTGCCAGATCCTGCTCGACGAGCTGCGCCGGGTCCGGGCGATCGCCGTCGACTGCCTCACCGAGGACGGGTTCGACCGGCTCAAGCGGCTCACCCGCGCCCACCTCATCGAGCCGTGGAGCATGGGGGAGGACGACCGCATGGTTGAGGCCGGAGTGGCGATCCCGCGTCCGGCCAGGGCCGGCGGCCGACGGTCCGTCCTGGCCGTCTCCGGCCGAGGGGCCTTCGGCAAGTACCTGCGCCGCGACGTCGCCGGGCTGCCCGACAACGCAACGCTCACCTCTGAGGACTCCGGGCGGGTCATCGTCGACCTCTTCAGGGTCCTGACCCGGGCAGGCCTCCTCGTGCAGAGCGAGGTTGAAGACGGCGCCGGCTACCGGATCAACGCCGGTGCGCTGCGCTGGATCGCCGAGAACGGCACGTCCGGGGCAGGTGACCCCCTGCGCAAGTCGTTCGCCGGCGAGGAGACGGCACGGGTCAACCCCTTCTTCCGTGAGCTCTACCGCGACCTCGCACGCGGCTTCGCCGGACTCCTCGCACGCGAGCACACCGCGCAGGTCTCGCAGGAGGACCGCCTCGAGCGCGAACGCCAGTTCCGTGCAGGTGAGCTGCCCCTGCTCTACTGCTCGCCGACCATGGAGCTCGGCGTCGACATCTCCGACCTCAACGCCGTCGCGCTCCGCAACGTTCCGCCCACCCCGGCGAACTACGCCCAGCGTTCGGGTCGTGCCGGCCGCAGCGGTCAGCAGGCGCTCGTGCTCACCTACTGCTCCACCGGCAACGCCCACGACAGCTACTGGTTCCGACGTTCACGCGAGATGGTCGCCGGATCCGTGATCGCCCCACGCCTCGACCTGACCAACGAGGACCTGGTCCGGTCCCACGTCCACGCCATCTGGCTGGCCGAGACCAACGAGTCGATGAAGTCTTCCATCACCTCCCTGGTGGACGCCGACAGCGACAATCCCCGCTACGCCCTGTTCCCTGACCTCTGGCGCGCCGTGACCGAGCCCGACGTGGCACGTCGTGCCCAGACCCGGGCCGAGCGCGTCCTCGCCGGCCTGCGCCACACGTGGCAGCTCGACGGGGGAGACCCCACGTGGTGGTCCGACGTGTGGGTGCACGACCAGGTCGCCCGCGCGCCACAGGCCCTCGACGGTGCCTTCGAGCGGTGGCGGACGCTCTACCGCACTGCCCTCACCGAAGCCAACGAGCAGCACAAGCTGGCCCTCAGCACGACGGCGAGCAGGTACGACCGCACGATCGCGGAGCGGCGCCGCACCGACGCACGCAACCAGCTTCGCCTGCTCCGCAACGACGACTCCGAGATGGGTGCCACCGACTTCTACAGCTACCGCTACTTGGCCAGCGAGGGCTTCTTGCCCGGCTACTCCTTCCCGCGGCTACCTCTGGCGGCGTACATCCCTGCCCGCCGCGGCGGCAACCATGACGGCGACTACCTCCAGCGTCCCCGTTTCCTCGCGATTTCCGAGTTCGGACCGAACAGCCTGATCTACCACGAAGGCGCCCGCTACGAAGTCACGCGGATCCAGCTTCCTCGGGACCCCGGCGACACGAGCGGCGGCGGCGCCATCACGGAGACCGCCAAGCGCTGCAACTCCTGCGGCTACCACCACCCCGTGCAGGTCGGCACCGACGTGTGTGAGAACTGCGGCGAACAGCTCGGCGCGACCCAGCACGGGCTGCTCCGATTGCAGACGGTGTTCACCCGTCGACGCGAACGGATCAGCAGCGATGAAGAAGAACGCCGCCGGTCCGGCTTCGAGCTGGAGGTCTCCTACCGGTTCCCCCAGCGCGGAGGCGCACCAGACTGCATCCGCGCGGAGGCGGCTCGCCAGGGCATCACGATCCTCGAGCTCACCCACGCCGAGGCCGCCGACATGCGGATCACCAACGTCGGACGTCGGCGCCGGAAGAACCCCGACGACCGCGGATTCTGGCTGGACCTGCGCGAGGGACGCTGGCTGACTGACAAGCAAGCCACGGACACCACTGTCGACACCGACGACCTCCCGGACGCCCAGGACGTCAAGGAGCGCGAGAAGGTCGTGCCCTTCGTCCAAGACCGCCGCAACATCCTCATCCTCCGTGCCGCCGCGCACCTGCCGGAGGAAGTCTCGGTCTCTCTCCGCTCGGCGCTTGAGCGCGCCATCGAGGCGGAGTTCCAGCTCGAGGACGCCGAGCTCGACAGCAGAGACCTACCCGACCCGGACGACCACGGCCGCATGCTCCTCACCGAGGCCGCCGAGGGCGGCGCCGGCGTGCTGCGTCGCCTCGTCGACGAGCCCGAGGCGATTCAACGTGTCGCACGGACAGCGCTCGAGATCATCCACTACAACCCCGACACCGGTGCCGACCTCGACCACGCCGACGGCGCGACCGTTCGTTGCGAGCGCGGCTGCTACGACTGCCTCCTCTCCTACGGCAACCAGTACGAGCACACGCTCATCAACCGCCACAGCATCGTCGAGATCCTCCGCAGCCTCCTCGACGCCCGCGTCGAAGCCGGAGCCGCCGGACGCCGCCGCGCCGACCAGGCCGACTGGCTCGCCAAGCTCGGCGACTCAACGCTAGAAGCCCGTTTCATCGCCTGGCTCCAGGACACGGGTCGCCGCCTTCCCGACGACGCCCAGCGCACCGTCGAGGCCTGCCGCGCCCGACCCGACTTCATCTACAACAGTGACATCAAGGTGGCCGTGTTCATCGACGGTCCCCACCATGACCGGGAGATCCAGAAGCAGCGCGACCGCGAGGCAGAAACCCGCCTCACCAACGCGTCCTGGCTCGTGATCAGATTCCGGCACGACGACGACTGGCCCACCCTCGCCGACCAGAACGAGTGGCTGTTCGGTCCCGGAAGGAGCACCACCCGATGAGCACCACCCACGCCGTGGGCAGCCTGGTCCGAGCCCGCGGTCGCGAGTGGGTCGTCCTGCCGGGAACGACACCCGACTTCCTGCTCCTCCAGCCCCTCGGCGGCGGCAGCGCCGACATCGCCGGAGTCTTCCCCGACGAAGGCGTCGAGGCCGCCACGTTCCCGACCCCCACCCTCGACGACCTCGGCGACAGCACCGCCACCGCCCTGCTGCGCACCGCGCTACGCGTCGGATTCACCGCCAGCGCCGGCCCGTTCCGGTCGCTCGCCGGCATCTCGGTCAGCCCCCGCAGCTACCAGTACGTCCCCCTCCTGATGGCCCTGCGCCAGGAGGTAGTCCGCCTCCTGATCGCCGACGACGTCGGCATCGGCAAGACCATCGAAGCCGGGCTCATCGCCGCCGAGCTCCTCGCCCAAGGCTCCGCCCAGCGGATGGCCGTCCTGTGCTCCCCAGCGCTGGCCGAGCAGTGGCAGCGCGAGCTCTCGGCCAAGTTCGGCATCGACGCGGTCCTGCTGCTCACCAGCACCGTCAAGAGCCTCGAGCGCGGCCTGATGATGAACGAGTCGCTGTTCGACCGCCACCCGCACGTCATCGTCTCCACCGACTTCATCAAGTCCGACCGACGTCGCCACGACTTCCTGCTCCGCTGCCCCGAGCTGGTGATCGTCGACGAGGCGCACAACAGCGTCGCCGGGTCCGGTCTCGGGCAGAAGGGCCGCCACCAGCGCTACGAGCTGCTGCGCGACCTCGCCGCCGACCAGAACCGGCATCTCGTCCTCGCCACCGCTACCCCTCACTCCGGGGACGAGGAAGCTTTCTCCAACCTCGTCGGGCTGCTCCACCCGGACCTCGGCAGCGCCGACCTCGCGAGCCCCAAGGGTCGCGAGCTCCTTGCCCGGCACTTCGTCCAGCGTCGCCGCGGCGATATCCGCCGCTACCTTGACGAGGACACGCCGTTCCCCAGCGACCGGCTCACCCTCGACGTTCCCTACAGCCTCTCCCCGGCCTACCGCGACCTCTTCGACGACGTGCTCGCGTACGCACGCGACCAGGTCCACCTGGACGCCGGGAGCCCGAAGGCTCGAGTGCGCTGGTGGTCGGTCCTCGCATTGCTCCGCGCCCTCGCGTCCAGCCCCCGCGCCGCGGAAGCCACCCTGCGCACGCGCGCGGCCAACAGCGAGGCCACTACGGTCGGCGAGGCCGACAGCGTCGGCCGCGCCGCCGTCCTCGACGAGAACGACGACGAGTCGCTCGAGGGCATGGACACCACGCCCGGCGCCCTCATTCAGGACGACAGCGACGGCGAGAGCGACGAGTCCACCACCCCCAGCGCCACCGAACGCCGCCGCCTGCTCGACTTCGCACGTCGCGCCGCGCAGCTCCACGGACCCGACCAGGATCGCAAGCTCGGCAGCCTGACCGACCAGGTCAAGAAGCTTCTTGCCGGCGGAGACAATCCCATCGTCTTCTGCCGCTTCATCGACACCGCCCACTACGTTCAGGAGCACCTCGCCGACGTCCTCAGCACCAAGCGATCGCGGGTCACGGTCATCAGCGTCACCGGTGAGCTGCCGCCCGCCGAGCGCGCGCGTCGCGTCGCCGAGCTCACCGCCACCGAGGGCATGCACGTCCTTGTCGCCACCGACTGCCTGTCCGAGGGCGTCAACCTCCAAGAGGGATTCTCGGCCGTCGTCCACTACGACCTGTGCTGGAATCCCACCCGCCATGAGCAACGCGAGGGGCGCGTCGACCGCTACCTCCAGCGCAAGGACGTCGTCCGCGCGTTGACGCTCTACGGTGAGGACAACGGCATCGACGGGATCGTCCTCGACGTCCTCATCCGCCGCCACCGCGCAATCGCCAAGGCCACCGGCGTCGCCGTTCCCGTCCCCGGCGACGGCCAAGGCCTCATCGACGCGCTCGCCGAAGGACTGCTGCTGCGCGGTGAGTCCTCCCGCGACCAGCTCATGCTCGACATCGATCTCAACGCGAAGGCCGCCGAGCTCGAGAAGGCATGGTCGTCTGCGGCGGAGAAGGAGCGGGCATCCCGCGCACGCTTCGCCCAGAACACCATCCAGCCCGAGGAGGTCGCTCAACAGGTGGAGGAGGTTCGCGCGGCACTCGGCTCGCATGGCGACCTCGAGAAGTTCCTCACCGCCTCGCTGAGCTCGCTTGGGTCCACCATCACCTCCACCGATGACGGCTTCACCGCGGTCACCGCCGCACTGCCGCTCGGTGCCCGCACCAGCCTCCCGCCGGGCCTGCACGACCCGCTGCCGTTCCATGCCGACCCGCCAGCCGATCGCGGCCACGCCGTGATCGCGCGCACCGACCCCGCTGTCCAGGCACTGGCGCGCTACGTGCTCGAGAGCGCCCTGGACTCCACCGTCGCACCGCGCGCGCGACCCGCACGCCGTGCCGGCGTGATTATCACGGACGCCGTCAACACCCGCACGACCCTGCTGCTCGTGCGACTCCGGTTCCACCTCACCCTGCCGACCACGTCCGGGCCCAGGCAGAAGGTCGCCGAGGACGCCGCAGTCCTGGCATTCGAGGGCCCGCCGGACGCAGCAGCATGGCTCACCGACGACGACGCCGAACGCCTCGTCTCGGCTCGGCCCGCCGGCAACGTGCCGCCGCCGGTCGCCCAGCAGTGGATGCAAGGCGTCCTCAGCGGGCTCGACGCGCTGCAGCCGGTCCTGGCTCAGGTCGCCGAGCACCGCGCGCAACGGATCCTCGACGCACACCTCCGAGCCCGCGCCGGCACGGGCAGGGATGCAGAACGATCACGCCGCGGCCTCACCGTCACCCCCCAACAACCCGTGGACATCCTCAGCGTCCAACTGCTCATGCCCACCGGAGGCGCACAGTGAGCCCCCAGCCCATGACCGCAGCCGCTACCAGCGCCCGGCTCTCCGCCGTCCGGGTCGTCGGCGGACTGCTGCCGAACGACGTGGTCACAGCCGTGCTGGCCGGCACTGTCGGCGGCCTCAGGAGCAACGACTACCACCTCGGATCCGAGACACCTCGAGAAGCCGCCGCCCGTGCCTGGACCCATCTCCTCGCCACCTACCGGCGCTTCCGCGACGACCTCGCCACGCTCCCCGCAGGCGACCCGGCCGTTGCTCTCACCCGGGAGCGTTGGCTCAGTCAGGTCCTGGCCGACCTCGGCTACGGCCGGGTCCCGGCCACCCCGGCCGGTGGCCTCAGCGTCGGCGAGGGCGCGGCGGCCAAGTCCTACCCGGTCAGCCACCTGTGGGGCAGGACCCCGATCCACCAGCTCGGGTGGGGCGTTCCCCTCGACACGCGTAGTGCGGGTGTCGCTGGCGCCGCCCGCGCTCCGCACGCGATGTTGCAGGAGCTGCTCAACCGCACCGACGACTACCTCTGGGCGATCCTCACCAACGGGCGCACCCTGCGGCTCCTGCGCGACTCCACCACCCTGACCGGGTTCGCCTACGTCGAGTTCGACCTCGAGACCATGTTCGACGGCGAGCTCTTCTCAGAGTTCGCGCTGCTCTACCTCCTCGTCCACCAGTCTCGCGTCGAGGTCGCCGACGACGCCGCACCGAGTTCCTGCTGGCTCGAGCGGTGGCGCACCACCGCCATCGGCCAGGGTGTACGCGCGCTCACGCTGCTGCGCGACGGCGTCGAGACCGCCCTGGAGACCCTGGGCACGGGGTTCCTACAGCACCCGGCGAACTCCGCGCTGCGCGGAAAGATCGCGGACGGCACCGTACGCCTCGCCGACGTCCACGCGGCGCTCCTTCGCACCGTCTACCGGCTCCTGTTCTGGGCCGTAGCCGAGGACCGCGACGCGCTGCTCGCGCCGGACGCCACCGCCGAGCAGCGGACCCGCTACCAGGGCTACTACTCCTCGGCCCGCCTGCGCGACTTGGCACTCAAGCGCCACGGCAGCGGACACGACGACCTCTGGCAGTCAGCCACGTTCGTCCTCGACGCCCTCGGCCGATCCGGGGGAGAGCCCCGCCTCGGGCTGCCGGGCCTCGGCGGGCTCTTCAGCACCACCGCCGCCGACGTGCTCGCCGACTGCCGTTTGCCCAACACCGCGCTGCTCTCGGCAGTCAGGTCGTTGTCCGTCGTGCAGCCCAAGGGGGAGCCTCGACGGACGGTTGACTTCGCCCACCTGGGCGCCGAGGAGCTCGGCTCCGTCTACGAGTCACTTCTCGAGCTCGTGCCGCGCTACGACCCGGTCAGCCACGCGTTCAGTCTGGAAACACTGGCCGGCAACGACCGGAAGACCTCCGGCAGCTACTACACCCCCTCCGAGCTGGTCGAGCTCGTCCTCGACACTGCGCTCGACCCCGTGCTCGACGACGTCGAGAAGCGCACCCGGACGCCAGAGGAGCGGGCCGAGGCCCTGGTCGAGCTCAAGGTCTGTGACCCCGCCGTCGGGTCGGCACACTTCCTCGTCGCAGCCGCCCGCCGGATCGCCCTACGCCTCGCCGTGGCCCGCACCGGAGAGCTCGACCCCACCCCCACCGACTACTCGGATGCCCTCCACGACGTCGTCGGCAGCTGCCTCTACGGCGTCGACATCAACCCCATGGCCGCCGACCTCGCCAAGGTCAGCCTGTGGCTCACCGCCATGACCCCCGGCAAGCCCTTGTCCTTCCTCGACCACCACATCAAGGTCGGCAACGCCCTCCTCGGCGCCACCCCGGCCCTGCTCCGCGACGGCGTCCCCGACGCCGCCTTCACCGCCCTCACCGGCGATGACAAGAGCGAAGTCACCCGGTGGAAGAAAGCCAACAAGGCCGAACGCGCCAACCGCGGCGGCGACGACCTCTTCAGCGACACCGCAGCCGACCTCGACCCGACCCACGCCCGCACCATCACCACCGAGGTCGACCGGGCCCTCCGAACCGCCACATCACTCGACGAGGTCACTTTCGCAGCCCAGCGCTACGCCACCCTCGAAGGCGACGCTGAGACTCAACGGCACCGACTCGCCGCCGACGCCTGGTGCGCGGCCTTCCTCGGGGACAAGACTCCGACGTCGGTCCCCATCACCACCGCGGTCGTGGACGCCATCGCCGCCGGCACCGCCGACGAGACGATCATCAACGCGGTCCACGCCATCGCCGCCAGACACCGTCTGTTCCATTGGCACCTCGAGTTCCCCGAGGTCTTCCGCATCCCGGGCGACGGCCCTGCCGGCGACACCTACGGCTGGACGGGCGGCTTTTCGGCTTCGCTCGGCAACCCCCCTTGGGAGCGGGTGAAGCTCCAGGAGCAGGAGTTCTTCGCCACCCGCGCCGACGACATCGCCAACGCCAGGAACGCTGCCGCCCGCAAGAAAGCCATCGCCGCGCTCGAGGACAGCGAACGCCACGCCCTCTTCGTCGAGTTCAACGACGCGAAGCGTCGCTCCGAGGCCGAGAGCCACTTCCTCCGCACGAGCGGCCGCTACCCGCTCACCGGAGTCGGCGACGTCAACACCTACCAGGTCTTCGCCGAGCACTTCCGGGCATCGCTCTCCACCCATGGACGCAGTGGCGTCATCACGCCGACTGGCCTTGCGACGGACGCCACAACGGCGCCCTTCTTCGCCGACACTCTGGCGAAGGGTCGACTGGTGGCGTTTCTGGACTTCGTGACCGGGCCGGAAGTCTGGAGCGGCATCGGCCACAATCGCTTCCGCTTCGCCATCTCGTGCATGACCGGAGGCGAGCGCTCAGTGGAAGCCAAGCTGTCCTTCTACAAGCGACACCCTCGCGAGGTCGCTGTACCCGGGGCCACTTACGCGCTGTCAGCCGAGGAGCTGCTCCTGCTCAACCCGAACACCGGGACACTGCCCATTTTCGCGAACCGGATCGATGCTGAGATCACTCTGGGCTGTTACCGACGGCACCCGGTGCTTGTGAGGGACGGCGGCGCAAACCCCTGGAGCCTGACCTTCGTTCGCCTCTTCGACATGGCGAACGACTCCAACCTCTTCATGGCGCCGGACGATCTGGAAAACGCCGGCGCGATCTACGACGGCTGGTCCTGGAGGGCGCCAGACCGGTCCTGGCTGCCCCTGTACGAGGCAAAGATGCTCACCCACTGGAACAACCGGCTCGCTGGGTACGCAAACCTGCCTGAAGGGTTCCTCGGAACGTCCATACCGCGTCTGACGGTCGACGAGCTCGATGATCCAGATGCTGATGTGCTGGCTCGGTACTGGGTCGAGAAGGACGTCGTTCTAGGCGCCGTGCCGGGGTGGTGGGAGCGGGACTGGCTGTTCGGGTGGCGCGACATCGCCCGCGCAGACGACGCCCGCACATTCGTCCCAAGCGCGTTGCCGCTCTCGGCAGTCGGCGACAAGTTCCTGTTGGCGTTCCCACTGGAGCCAAAGCACGCACCACTGCTTCAGTCCGTCTGGTCGTCGATGGCGTTCGACTTCGTGTCTCGGCAGAAGATCAGCGGAACTGGAATGAAGTACTTCTTGGTCAAACAACTGGCGTGCCCAACCCCGGCAACTTTCGACGAACTCGTTCCATGGGCGAGCACGACTCTCGCGGAGTTCGTACGCCCTCGCGTGCTGGAGCTGACCTACACCAACCACCGGATGGCCGGGTACGCCCTCGACGTTCTAGCCCTGCCTGCCGGGTCCGCCGTTGGTGGGCCGTTCCGTTGGCTCCCGGAACGCCGCGCCCAACTCGTCGCCGAGCTCGATGCCGCAATGATGCACGTCTACGGCCTGTCCCGTGCCGAGGCCGAACACGTCCTCGACTCGTTCCCCATCGTTCGTCGCAACGAGGAGCGCGCCGCGGGGGAGTACCGCACAAAGCGGCTGGTCCTGGACGCCTACAACGCCCTCGCCGGTGCGGCCGCCACCGGCGTCCCGTTCGCCTCTCCGCTCGACCCGCCGCCCGGCGACGGCCCACGACACCCGGAGCGTGACCGATGACCAGTGATCCCAGCGACGCAGCCGAAGCGGCACCTGACACCGACCTGAAGCCGGATGTCGACTGGCCTGCGCGCTATCGCCTGCGTCTGCGCGAAGCGATGGTCGTGCTCGCTGAGCAGGACGAGCCGACCGCGGACGTCTTCACGCCGGCCGCTGAGCGAGTACCGCTCACGGCCTACGACGCCAGCCTCACCAAGAGCGGCAAGGGCCGCGCCTCGATCAACCTCGGGTGGAACCTCACCACCATCATCGAGCACGCCGGCTGGCTCCATGCCACGAGTGAGGGCGGCTATCGGCTGACCCGGGAGGGCCGCGCGGCACTCGAGAGGCTCCGTGACCCTCAGGAGCTCTACGACGAGGCCAACACCAGCTACTCCACCTGGGACGAGGTCCGCAAAGCAGCGCTCGACGAGCCGACGGCGGATCCCAGCACGGACATCCTGCACACCGGAAGCGGCCACGCGCGCCTAGCCGTCGAGCCGGTGCTCGAGGCGTGGCGCACCGGAGGATCGGCGTTCGTGCCAAACGGGGCCGTCTGGACCGAGCCGAGCGCACGCGAGCTCGCGGCGTACCTGGCCTCGACGCCGTCGACGGCGCAGATCACGGCGACGATGCCGGGGCTGGAGTCGCTCTCGGCACGCGTGTTGGCGTCGGAGGCTCTGGTGCTGCTGGTCGGCCCGCTCAGCGACATGGTGGGGAGCACGAAGCGCAGCCGGGTCCGCAACCCGCTCGTGCCACCGGTCGACCCACCCGGCCTGCCGTGGGAGCTGTCCGCTCACCTCGAGCAGGGCTTCGTCCACGGAGGACAGGCCCTGATCGCCACGCCCATGGCGATGCTCGCCTCCTTCGTCGACATTCTGGTGGCATGGTTCGAGCGGCCCGTGGAGGAGCGCGCGGCAGCCTGGGATGACCCTTGGCTCTTCCGCGACCTCGTCACGTCTCCCTCGGGCGTCGACGGGCGCGTCGCGGCGCTGCTGTGCGTCGTCGTGCACCCGGGGTCGTTCACCACGATCCTGCGGCCGGCCGACCGGGCGGCGATCGTCGAGGCTCTCGCCACGGACGCCGACCAGGTGACCGGTGACGTCGAGAAGGACCTGAAGACCATCACGCTGCGCCTGCAGGGCGAGTCTGGCGGGGCGCCGGTGCGCTACGACCAGGCGCCGCTGGTGCAGGCCTGGAGCGACGCCGAGGGGGGCCGAGCGTGGTTGGTCCGCGGCGAGGTGGACCAGCAGAACCGCGTGCCCACCTGGATGCGGCAGGCGATCGTGTCGATCACCGTCGGGAAGCTGACCCAGCTGCCGAAGGAGCTGACGCAGAAGTCGCTGAGCGACCTGGTCGACGAGCACTACGGCGACCTTCAGGTGGTAAAGCGGGAAGCGAAGAAGCGGGACGTCCTCTCCTTCGCCCTCGGCATGACCGACGGCGACCTCGTCGCGACCGTCGATGGTGGCGCGCTCCGGCTGGGGGTTGTGCAGGACGAGCCCGCGCGGCTGCAGTCGATCGGCGGCATGACACTGCTGACCCGGGCGGTGACGTGGTATCCGGACCTCGCACCCGAGGTGAAGTCCCTTCCAGCGAGCATCCGTACCCGGGTGAGGTTCAAGGGCGAGGACGTGCTGGACCTCACCGACCTCGCGAGCGCCCTTGCCGACCTACGCCCCGAGGACGAGGAGCCCGAACGCCCGGAGGATCTGGGGGATCAGGACGACCTGGCGATGCCGAAGAGCGCCGAGCCCGAACAGACCGATGTAACGCCAGAAGTCGTCGAGCCGGCAGTCCTGACGTGTGACGAGGCGGCGCTGGCGGCGCAGCTCCACCATGCGGACGCGTCATGGATCTCCGAGCTGCTGATCAGCATCAACGAGCGGCGGCAGGTAGTGCTGGAGGGCCCACCCGGGACGGGGAAGACCTTCCTCGTGCAGGCGCTGCTGGAGGCCTGCGGGCTCACGGAGGCGCAGTCGGCGCTGGTCCAGTTTCACCCCACCTACTCCTACGAGGACTTCGTGGAGGGCTTCCGTCCGGTGGAGACGACAGACGGCGGCGGCGCGTCCCTGACAGTGACGCCCGGGCCGCTGAAGCGGATCGCGGAGGAGGCGCGCAACGCGCCCAGCAAGCCGTTCGTGCTGGTAATCGACGAGATCAACCGTGCCAACATCGCCAAGGTGTTCGGCGAGCTGTACTTCCTGCTGGAGTACCGCGGCTCCGAGGTCGAGCTCCTCTACAGCGCGGGAGAGCGGTTCGCGCTGCCGCCGAACCTGTTCGTCATCGGCACGATGAACACCGCTGACCGCTCCATCGCCCTCCTAGACGCGGCGATGCGGCGTCGGTTCGTGTTCTTGTCAATGGGGTCCGAGGAGCCTGCGCTCTCGGGCATGCTGCGCCGCTGGTGCCTTGCAAGCAACCGGCCGCCCGCACTGGCAGACCTCCGCGACCGGCTCAACGCCGAGATGGAGAAGCGCGGCTTGGACGCGGCGCTAGCTTTCGGCCCGTCGTACTTCATGCGGGACGGAGTCGAGACCCCGGCGGCGCTCGGCCGCTTGTGGAGGCGCGAGCTCCGTCCGATGCTGGTCGAGCACCACTACGGCAAGCACCAACAGGTCGACGCGTGGTACCCGTTCCCGGCGTGGGTCCGCGAGCTGGGGCTCGGCGCCCCCACGGCCGATGCGGAGCAGGTTGACGACGCGATGGTGGGCGACGCCGGTGCCGGCACGCAGTGACCTGGAGCGGCTGTCCGAGGGACAGACGCTGTACCCGGTCGACCTCACCACAGCCGAGGCCGCAGCGCTGAACACCTCGCAGCTGGTGAAGGCGATCCCGGATGAGCTCGGGTGGAGAGTCACCGCCGAGTACTGGGTCGGTGCGGTGGCCCGCGGCGACCTCGTTGTGCGGGTCGCGCCCAAGATCGGGGCGGTCCAGGTGCTGCGGCTTCTTGCCATGGCGGACGGCGCCTCCGACCTGACGGTCGACGATCAGCGGGTCGCGGTTGCGGACGATGCCGACTTGTCCGCTGTACTGGCACGCATGTTCGTCCTCGAGGCCGAGCACGCGCTCGCGGCAGGTCCGCTGCGCGGTTACCGGACCGAGGACCAGACGCTGCCGGTGCTACGCGGAAGGTTGCGGCTGCGGGACCAGTACCTGCGGCGGTTCGGGCAGCTGAGTCCGCTCGAGGTCACGGTGGACGAGTGGACGGTCGACACGGCGGAGAACCGCCTCATCCGATCGGCCGCACTCGCCCTGCTCGCTCTGCCCGGCCTGGTGCCCGGGGTGGAAGCTGATCTGCGTCGGCTGGACCGGATGTTGGTCGAGGCCGATCGTCTGGTACCCGGTGCTGCGCTGCCGGCATGGCAGCCGACGCGTCTGAATGCACGGTTGCACGCCCTGCTCGGGTTGTCCGAGCTGACGCTGCGACACCTGAGCGTCGAGAGTAGGGCGGGGGCCACCGTCGTCCACGGCTTCCGCGTGAACATGGCTCACCTGTTCGAGCGGCTAGTGGCTCGGCTGCTGGCCGACGTGGACCCGGCGTGGTCGGCCCAGGTCACTTTGCCGCTCGACCAGTTGGAGACGCTCGTGATCCGCCCGGACCTGGTGCGTGACGACGGCACTGGGCGGAGCGGCGTCGCGGACACCAAGTACAAGGTCCTTGACGACGCCGGCAAGGTCTCGAACGCCGACATCTACCAGCTCGTCACCTACTGCGCCCGTCTCGGCCTCACCGCCGGACACCTGATCTACGCCGACGGCGGAACTGCTCCTCCGCCATACGAGGTGACAGGCACCGACGCCGCGATCGCGGTCCACCGGATCGACCTCACCGCTTCACCCGACGCCTTGCGGGCCAAGGTGTCGGAGCTGGCAGCAAGACTGACACCGACAACAACCGGCACGGCACTGAAAATGGTGGAGAGCGCGTGAGCGACGACGAGACTCCGGACGCCGTCGAGATCCAACTGGTGGCCGACGACCACGGCCTAGCGGTACTCGGGGAGCCCAGCGCCGTCGAGCAGTTCCTCGCCTCAGAAGGGCTGGTTGCCGTAGGACCGGCGTCAACCGGCCTGGGCGTCGGACGCCTCCGTGGCCTAACGCGGACCGGCTCCGTGACGGCCCAGGCTGGGTCGGACATCGCCGCGAACTCGGGACGCTGGGTGAAGCTCAGCGAGGAGTCAGCCAAGGCCGTGAAGAAGTACGGGCTTCGGGAAAGCTCGAAGAGCGGCCTGTCGACCGGCGTGGTCAAGGGGGACAAGGGGCAGATCAAGGGCTTCGTCGAGTTCGTCCGCGGGCCCGGGACCGGTCTCACCAACCCCGCCATGCTCGCCGGCGCAGCCGGCATCATGGCGCAGCTGGCCATGCAGCAGACGATGGACGAGATCACCGACTACCTCGAGCGCATCGACGCCAAGCTCGACGACGTTCTGCGTGCGCAGAAGGACTCCGTGGTCTCGCGGCTGACCGGCGCGGGGATGGCGATCGACGAAGCCATGACGGTCAGTCGCGCCCGGGGCAAGGTCGACGAGGTGACCTGGTCGAAGGTGCAGAACCTTTCCACCACCATCGCCGAGGTCCAGGGTTATGCACTGGCACAGCTCGACGCGCTGGCCGACAAGCTTGAGTCCGCCGGCAAGGTGTCGGACATCGCGAGCGCGACCGGTGCCGCTGCGTCGGTGACCCAGGAGTGGCTGGCGGTGCTGGCGCGCACCTTCCAGCTGCAGGAGGGTCTCGACGTCCTCGAGCTCGACCGCGTGCTCGACGCATCGCCGGATGAGGTCGATGACCACCGCCGGGGGCTGGAGGAGGCCCGTCGCAAGCGCCTCACCGACATCGGCGTAGCCACCGAGAGACTGCTCGTGCGGATCGTCGCGGCCGCTGGCACCGCCAACGAGAAGGTCTTGCTGCATCCCGCCGCGTCACCCAAGACGGTGCGCGCGAGCGAACGGGTCAGCGGCACCATCCTCGACTTCCACGGACTGCTCGGACTGCAGACGACCCGCGAGGACGTGGAAGTCCGCCGGTGGTCATCCGCGGCCGGGGACATCCGAGACCGGGCACTCGAGACCGGCGGGCACGGCGTCGGGGCGATCCGGCGCGGAGGAGGCGCGGCCGCCACGCGTGTCCGTGAAGGCGCAGGTGGTGCGCGTCGATCGGTGCAGGCGCTGCCCAGCCGCGTAAGGCCCGGTCGTGGCCGACGGGCTGACGGTGCCGAGAACGCTCAAGAGTGACGTCGCGCTCCTAACCGGCGGAACTTTGTAGCGGATCGAGACCAGCCTGCAGCCACCTTCAAGGGCCCCAGTACACGTAGTCCATCGAAAGAAGGAAAGACTCACCGTGCAGCAGACCAACCGCGTGAACGCCGTACAAAGGCTAGCGGGAGCTATGGGTATCGCGTCATGGAAGACTCGGGCCACGCTCAAGGAATACGCCCTCGCTTCTGACGCAGCGGGAAGGATCCTTGAAAAGAAGGGGGCGGGGGTCGCAACAGCTGTACCTAGCAGGTGGTCAGTCAACGAGGTCGGTGTCACCGACGGTTCGATGACTAGCCTTTGGAGGCATGCGCAGGTCGGGTCGACCTACGCCATCACCTCGCAGGCCGAGTCGCAGGTGCTGGGCGGCGACCTGGCGATCGTTGATGGCGCCGACAGCTTGCGGATCTACCAGGCCAAGCTGGTCGAACGAGTGGACACGGCGACGAACGAGTACGTGCTGAAGTCCCCGTTGACGCACGCGCACACATTTCTGCTGCACACCGGTACCTTCGACTGGGACGGGCGCACATTCAAGAAGCGAGGCTTCCTCGCGCTTTACCAGCAAGACCTCGGCCTTATCCCCGGCACTAGAACTCCGACTCGTTCCGTTTGGTGGGCGGCGACGGCAACTTCGGTGAACGCACCACCGCTGGGTGCGGTGTACTACTGGGACATGATGGGCGGGACGCAGAGGAACCCAGCTCGCATGGCCTCCGCGCGAGGAATCATGGCAGCCCCGATTCCTCCGTTGCCGGCGCCGAAGAAGGTCGACCGAGTCCCCTTATTGGACAGTTGGCCCTGGGAGTTTTTCGTAGCAAACGTCTGGACCGGACCGTCTGCCGGTGGAGACAGCGACGACGCAAGCCCGCGCAGTTCCCAGCGTTATTTCGAAGGAGCTCCGTCTCCGCTCGTCGTGTCCACCGGTGACGCGGTCCTCTCTAGCGACCAGCGAGCTGACTTCGCCGCCCGGCTCTTCGACGACCTCTATCGGGACCAGCCGGCGTCACTTACCGTCGCCTTCGTATGAGATGTCGCCTCTCGGGTGGTACCCGTGTTCAACCCTCCACAACTGGGGCCTCACATTGGGTGAAATTGCGAGGCACTCACTTTCTCTGTGGTGGCGGTCGCTATGAGAGGACCGCTCGCGGGCCCCTGTAGGAGCGGTTTGCGTGCTCGTCTGGAACTCGGCTAGGAGTCGCGGTCGTAGACAACGATTCGGGCATGGCGGACGATCGCGCGGATGAAGCCTTCCCCGCGTTGCATCAACGAGTGCTCAAACCGGTGATTCGAGCCATCGGGGCCGAGGGAAAGAGGTCGACCGCGCACGCGAGGGTGTCAGTCGAAAGCGGCCGTCGCCTGGTTGTTGGCATCGTCACCGCTCCGGTAGTAGCGGTTCTGGACCGTGGCGATGTTGGTCCAGCCGCCGGCGGCCATGAGGGCGCTTTCGGACAGCTTCTTCTGGTCGACGCAGATGCGGGCGAATCGGTGGCGCAGGGAGTGCCAGGTCAGGCGAGCGTCGCGACGGCGCGAGACCCGTTCGACGAACTTCTCACCGTCCCACTGGTGCCAGGTGTCCTCGTAGACGTCGATCGGCCACCCCGCCTTCTCCATGGCGGGCAGGAGGTGGTCGGCGTTGAAGGAGGTGTGCCAGAGCATGCCTCCGTTCTCGGCAGGGAAGAGCAGAGCCTCGGGGTTGGTGCCTGCGGCCTGCTCGTGTCGCGCCTGGTCGACGCGTTTGCGCATCTCGTCACGGAGGGGGTAGCCGGTGAAGGATTCGCGGGCCAAGGGGATGCGCCGCACGCTGTTGCCCTTGGGCAGGCACCTGCGGTCCTCGTCGGCCTTCCCGTTGGGGTTGATCTGCCAGTGGATGTGGATGTGCGCGGACGGGTCCTCGTCGCAGCCGTCGGGGTGAGCGTCGTCGGCCGTGAGCTGGAACTGCTCGCCCCACCGGGGGCCACCGTTCGCCGCGAGCTCGGGGGCCATGGCACCCCAGAGCGGGAAGCTGTCGGCCAGAGCCGAGCCGAGTGCCCGGACCTGGACCGCGCTCGGGGCGTCCTCGTCGCGGACGAACATGTACGCGTCGCCGCTGTGCCGCGAGCGGGCAGGGGAGTCAGCCCTCTCCACGATGCGTGACACCCTCGACAAGGCGGGGTCGGGGGCGAGCGCGCCTCGCGGCAGGACCTCCGCCTGCCGGTACGAGATGTACTTGCGCTTGCCCGCCCAGGTGAGGAAGGCGCGCATCGCGGAGGTGTTCTGCCGCACCATGTTGTAGGTCCCGCCCTGTGCGCGCATCGTGTCGATCACCTGGCGCTCCAGGTCGATGTCCATGCAGCGCAGGCCCGCGTGCCCGTACAAGCAGCGGTTGAGAGCCTTGCGCATGTTGTTGCGCTGGGCGGGCTTCCACAGCTCGGGCTTGTTGGTGCGCTTGTGCGGGTAGGGGCTGCGTCCCTCTGTGATCAAGAGGTCGACCGCGTCGCGGAGAGAGGTCATCGCGAGGGGGCCGACGGCCAGGTCGAGGCGGGCGTTGATCTGAGTGGCCTTGGCTCGTGCGGTCTGCATGGTCGGCCCGCCGCTCGTGTCGCCCCGGGTGCCGTCGGGCTCCGTCCACTTGAGCCGAAAGTAGCCCTTGGAGCAGCGATCGAAGATGTTGACCTTGCCGATGCTCTCGAGCGGGAGGGTGCGCTTCTGGGTCTGTGTCATGGACCGACCGGTCCGGCGCGAGCCAAAGCCGCGCAATCGCTGCGCGCCCGCGTGCCAGAAGTTCTGACGCGATGCCCACCCCGTGTCAGTTCGCCGGCTCAGCCCTACTCGAACAGCGCCAGCCCACGCGCGGTGTGCTCGCGGCCAGTCCGGTAGTACCGGTGCAGCACGGTCAGCTCGTTCTCCCATCCGCCCAGTGCCATCAGGACGCCGGGATCGGCGCCGTAGACGTCGATGGCGACCCGGGCGAACCGGTGTCGGAGGGAGTGCCAGGGCATCACAGCCAGAGTCCGGGTCCGGGTCCGGCGGGCGTAGCTCCCCGTCCGCGCGTCCCAGACGTCCCGCTCCTCCTCCCAGACGCGCAGCGGCCAACCGGCCTCTTGCATGGCGGGTCTTAGCACGTCGGCCTCGAACGCCGAGTGCCACCACATGCCGCCGCGCGGTGCCGGGAACAGCAGGGCGTCGGGGTTGGCGCCGGAATGCTGCTCAGCCAGCGCTGCGGTGAGTCGAGCAGCGACCATCGCCTTTAACGGAGTGCCGGTGAACGACTCAGTCGCCAGAGGCGCGATGCGGGTCTTGTCGCCCTTCGGTCGGGCGCGCCGTCCGTTCGGGCAGTCCGCGGGCGCGCCCGGGTCGACGGCCCAGTCGATGTGGAAGTGCGACTGCTCGGCTTCGTTGCACCCGTCGAGGTGGACGTCGGGGGCGCGCAGCTGGAACTGCTCACCCCAGCGCGGCCCGAAGTTCGCTGCGAGCTCCGGCGCCAGGGCACCCCACGTGCCCACGACCCGCTCGAGCGCGGCGGAGAGCGCTCGGACCTGGCCAGCGGACGGGGCGTCCTCCTCGTGGACGTAGTCGTCGGCCTGCCCCACGCGACGGGCCCGGGTCCGTCGTGTCGGTGCCTGGGTGCCCTTTACCGCTGGTGCCGGCATGACGACCCGCGGCGGGAGCAGCTCGGCCTGGGTGATGGTGAAGAAGCTGGGGGAGTGGCGGTACCCCCACAGCAGGAACGACCGCAGCGCCGTGGTGTTGATCCGCACCATGTGTGGTGTTCCCGCTTGAGCGCGCATCCGGTCGAGCACCTCGCGGGTGACGTCCATCACTGCGACGTGTGCGTGTCCGCGCAAGGCACGACCCAGGTTGTCCTCGATCTAAGTGCGGGTCGATCGCTTCCACGGACGGCCGGTGTAAGGGCTGCGTCCCTCGTCGAGGTATCTCGTGAAGAGCTCGTCCAGTGTGGCGGCGGCTTGGGGACCGGCCGCCCGGGCGAGCCCGGCGGCGATGTCGGCCGCCTTGGCCCGTGCAGCGTCGAGGTCGCGCCCGCCCGAGGTGTCCGCGCGTCTACCGTCGAGGCCGGTCCACCGCAGCCTGAAGTAGCCGCCGGGGCTGGCGGGGGCGAACACGGCGACCTCGCCGACCACCTCCACGGGGCGGCTCCGCGGTCCACCGCGGCCGCTCACGAATGCCGCCCGGTACGCAGGCGCGCCAAAGCCCCCGCCCGTGGGCCGCCAGATCCTCGGGGGAATCCGGGGGAAACCCGGGCAGGGGCTTCGCGTTTGTGCAGGTCAGGGCCGGTAAGACCCCTGTGGCTCAGATGTCGTAGTAGAGCTCGAACTCGTGCGGGTGCGGCCGCAGCTGCACCGGGGCGATCTCCTGGGTCCGCTTGAAGTGGATCCACGTCTCGATCAGGTCGTCGGTGAAGACACCGCCGGCCGTCAGGTAGTCGTGGTCCGCCTCGAGGGCGTCCAGCACGGCACCCAGGGAGGTCGGCACCTGGTCGATGTCGGCCATCTCGTCCGGCGGCAGCTCGTAGATGTCCTTGTCGATCGGGTCGGCCGGCTCGATCTTGTTCTGCACGCCGTCGAGGCCGGCGAGCATGAGCGCGGCGAAGGCGAGGTAGGGGTTCGCCGACGGGTCGGGGAAGCGGGTCTCGACGCGCTTGGCCTTGGGGTTGGCACCGGTGATCGGGATGCGGACCGAGGCGGAGCGGTTGCGCGAGGAGTAGACCAGGGAGATCGGCGCCTCGAAGCCCGGCACCAGGCGGTGGTAGGAGTTCACCGTCGGGTTGGTGAACGCCAGCAGCGACGGCGCGTGCGCCAGGATGCCGCCGATGTACCAGCGGGCGGTGTCGGACAGGCCGGCGTAGCCGGTCTCGTCGAAGAACAGCGGCTCGCCGTCCTTCCACAGCGACTGGTGGACGTGCATCCCGGAGCCGTTGTCGCCGAAGATCGGCTTGGGCATGAACGTGACCGACTTGCCCTGCTCCCAAGCGGTGTTCTTGATGAGGTACTTGAACTTCATCACGTCGTCGGCGGCCTTGAGCAGCGTGTCGAAGCGGTAGTTGATCTCCGCCTGGCCGGCCGTGCCGACCTCGTGGTGGGCACGCTCGACGAGCAGGCCGCACGCCTCGAGGTTCTTGACCATGTCGGCGCGCAGGTCGCTGTAATGGTCGTAGGGCTCGACGGGGAAGTAGCCGCCCTTGAGCCGGGTCTTGTAGCCCTTGTTGTCGCCGTCGTCCTTGCCGGAGTTCCACCAGCCCTCGACGGAGTCGATGTGGTAGTAGCCCTCGTTGACGCCGGTGCTGTAGCGGACGCTGTCGAAGATGTAGAACTCGGCCTCGGGGGCGAAGTACGCCGTGTCGGCGATGCCGGTCGAGTCGAGGTAGGCCAGCGCCTTGCGCGCGATGTTGCGCGGGTCGCGGCTGTAGGCCTCGCCGGTGATCGGGTCGTGGATGAAGAAGTTGACGTTCAGCGTCTTGGACTTGCGGAACGGGTCGACGTACGCCGTGGTCGGGTCGGGGAAGAGCGACATGTCCGACTCGTTGATCGCCTGGAAGCCGCGGATGGAGGAGCCGTCGAAGCCGAGGCCGTCGTCGAACACGCTCTGGTCGAACGAGGACACCGGGACCGTGAAGTGCTGCATCACACCCGGCAGGTCGCAGAAGCGGACGTCGACCATCTCGACGCCCTCGTCCTTGATGAACTTCAAGAGCTCATCGGAGTTGTTGAACATTCGGAGATCCTCCTTGACGGCGGCGAGCGCACGTCGAGTTGCAGCGTCACGGAACGGGGCCTCGTTGCACCGTGCCGCCACGCTAGGCGGGAGCAGTTTCCTGACCGTATCCCGATTGTTTCGGCCGTGTTACAAGTGCCCGGTCGGTGGCCGCCGTACGGACCCCACCTAGGCTGGGAGCGTGTCGAGCGTCGTAACACCGGAGCTGCGGTCCGCCACCTGGGGCCGGCGGGTCCTCGCGCTGTTCATCGACTGGGTGACGTGCCTCGCCATCGTCGAGGGCCTCGTCGCGACCGGGTTCCTCGGCGGCAACCCCAACGGCCTGGGCACGCTGGCGCTCTTCGTCGTCGAGTCGGCGCTGTTCACCGCCGTGACCGGCGGCTCGTTCGGCAAGCTCGCCACCCGGCTGCGCGTCATCCGCCACGACGCCCCGGGCCAGCCCGTGTCGCTGCTGCGGGCGCTGGTGCGCTCGGTGCTGATCGCGCTGCTCGTCCCGCCGCTGCTGACGTTCGACGGGCGCGGCCTGCACGACGTCGCCGCGGGGACGCGGACCGTCGCGCTCTAGGCGTGCTGGTCGGGTCAGCGGCCGCGCTGCTGCGAGCGCATCCCCTTCATGGAGGTCGGGACCGGGCCCTTGGGCAGCGGCAGCTTGCCGCGCTGGGCGTCGAGGGCCCTGAGGCGCTGGAGGATGTCGGTCATCTCGGCCGGCTTCACCGAGCGGCCGAGCTTCTGCACGTGGCGCACCAGCTTGGGCAGCGGGACCTCGCCCTCGCCCCGGCCGCAGACGACCTCGTGGATGGGCACCTCGTAGGCGACGCGCTCGTGCTTCTTGCGCTCGGTGACGAGCAGCTGCTTGACGCGGCTCTGGCTCGAGCCCTCGCCGACCAGGACGATCCCGGGCGGACCGACGACGCGGTGCACGACGTCCTGCTGCTTGGTGAAGCCGACGACCGGGTCGACCTTCCAGCCGCGGCGCAGCATCTGGAGCGCACCCGCGGCGGCGGCCGGCTGGCCCTCCATCTGGGTGTACGCCGCCTTCTGCGCACGGCGGCCGAACACCAGCAGCGTGCAGAGCAGGCCGATGAGCAGGGCGCCGACGATCGAGATGATCAGCGAGATGGTGCCCGAGCCCGGCAGCAGCCACATGACGCCGAAGCCGATGGCCGCGCCCAGGACGAAGACGCCCAGGAGGATCCAACCCAGGCGCGGGTCGCTGCGCTTGGCCATCGTGTAGGTCTGCATGATCTGCCCGCGGCGCGAGCTCGGCGTGGGTGCGGCGGTCGACATCAGGATGGCCCTGTCCAGCTAGGTGCGGTCGGTGAGGTGGAGCGGGTGGGGTCGGGACGTGCCCGACGGGGGGCGGTTCAGGCGGTCGCGGCGGCGCGCGCGTCCATGGCCTGACCGTACAGCCGTCCGGCGCGGTAGGACGAGCGGACCAGCGGACCCGACAGCGCGCCGGCGAAGCCGATCTCGTCCGCCTCGGCCTTGAGCTCGACGAACTCCTCGGGCTTGACCCAGCGCTCGACGGGGTGGTGCCGGGGGGAGGGGCGGAGGTACTGCGTGATCGTGATCAGCTCGCACCCGGCGTCGTGCAGGTCGCGCAGCGCCTGACTGACCTCCTCACGGGTCTCGCCCATGCCGAGGATCAGGTTGGACTTGGTCACCAGGCCGAAGTCGCGGGCCTGGGTGATGACGTCGAGCGAGCGGTCGTAGCGGAACGCGGGGCGGATCCGCTTGAAGATCCGCGGGACCGTCTCGACGTTGTGGGCGAGGACCTCGGGACGCGACTCGAAGACCTCGGTGAGGAGGTCCGGCTTGCCGTTGAAGTCGGGGATGAGGTTCTCCACGCCCGTGTCGGGATTGAGCTCGTGGATGGCGCGCACCGTCTCGGCGTACAGCCAGGCGCCGCCGTCGGGCAGGTCGTCGCGGGCGACGCCGGTGATGGTGGCGTAGCGCAGCTGCATCTTCTGCACGGACTCGGCCACGCGGCGCGGCTCGTCGCGGTCGAGCGGCTGGGGCTTGCCGGTGTCGATCTGGCAGAAGTCGCAACGGCGGGTGCACTGGTCGCCACCGATGAGGAAGGTGGCCTCGCGGTCCTCCCAGCACTCGAAGATGTTGGGGCAGCCGGCTTCCTGGCACACCGTGTGCAGCCCCTCGGACTTCACCAGGTTCTGCAGCGAGGTGTACTCCGGGCCCATCTTGGCCCGGGTCTTGATCCACTCCGGCTTGCGTTCGATCGGGGTCTCCGCGTTGCGGATCTCCAGTCGGAGGAGCTTGCGTCCTTCAGGTGCGGGAGCGGTGGTCACACGCCTCACTCTACGACGGCGTCCGGGCGCCCCCAACTCGCCCTGAGCCGGAGCCGGAGGCACGTCCCGGGGACGACGCCGCGCTGAGCGGCGTACGCCTCAGGCGCCCGGCCGGACCAGCTCGATGCGCGGCGCGCGGGCCGGCTCGGGACGCGGCTCGTAGTCGGGCGTGGCGTCGTAGGGCTGCCAGGCGAGGTAGGCCGACAGGTGCTCGCGCACGCTCGGCAGCACGTCGCGCACGGTGACGTCGCGCCCCAGCTCCTGCGACAGCGAGGTGACGCCGGCGTCGGCGATCCCGCACGGCACGAACCGGTCGTACCAGCCGAGGTCGACGTCGCAGTTGAGCGCGAAGCCGTGCATCGTCACGCCGCGGCTGACCCGGATGCCGATGGCGGCGATCTTGCGCTCCGGGCCGCGGTCGTCGGCCCGCAGCCACACCCCGCTGCGCCCCGGCACGCGCGCCGTGGTGACCCCGAGGTCGGCGCACACCGCGATCAGCGCCTCCTCGACGCGACGGACGTAGTCGACGACCTTGACGTGGTCGGGCAGCCGGACGATCGGGTAGCCGACCAGCTGGCCGGGGCCGTGGAAGGTGATCTTGCCGCCACGGTCGACGTCGATGACGTCCGCGCCGCCCGGGTCGAGCGGCCGCTCGTGGGGGTCGGTGCGCTTGCCGGCCGTGAAGACCGGCGGGTGCTCGAGGAGCAGGACCGTGTCGGGGCGGCTGCCGGCGACGACGGCCTCGTGCACGTGGCGCTGGGCGTCCCAGGCGGCGAGGTAGTCGACGGCGTCGTCGCCGAGGCCGGCGATCTCGTAGTCCAGCGGCATGCCGCGAGCCTACGCCGCTGGCCTCGGCCGCCGGGTGGGGGACACGTGTCCGAGACGTTGCCCTCGTACGCCCGGCGCGGGAGCGGCTTCTCGGACACGTGTCCGGGACATGGCCCTCGTACGGCCGGCGCGGGGGCGGCTTCGCGGACACGTGTCCGGGACATGGCCGTCGTACGGCCGGCGCGGGGGCGGCTTTTCGGACACGTGTCCCCGTCACCCGCACCCCGAGCGGCCTGTGGATGACGCCTGCAGCAGGATCGGGGATCCGCCACGCTGGACAGGTGGACCCCCGACGCCTCCTGCCCGTCCTCGCGGCGCTGGCCTCGGCCTGCGTGGCGGCGACGCTGGTCGTGTCGCTCGGCCGGGCCGGCGAGGACGCTCGAGGTGGCGCGTCACCCGCGGAGCGAGCGACGCAGGCGGCCGGGGCGGTGACCGACGGACCGGCCGCCATCCTGGCGCACTGGGACGCGCGGCGGGCGGAGGCGTGGGCCGCCGCGGACGCGGAGGCGCTGGCGGAGCTGTACGTCGCCGGCTCGCGCACCGGGGCGGCGGACGTGCGGCTGCTGCGCGACTACCGCGAGCGCGGGCTCACCGTCGAGGGACTGACGACCCAGCTCCTGGCCGTCGAGGTGGTGGAGCGGACGCCGGACCGGCTGGTGCTGGTGGTCACCGACCGCGTCTCGGGCGGCCGGGTGGTCGGCGCGGACACCGATGTCGTGCTTCCTGCCGACCGGGCGTCCACGCGCCGGGTGGTCCTGGTGCGGGACCACGCCGGCGGGGGAGCGGCCTGGCTCGTGGCCGAGGCGTCCGCCCGGGGCGGAGCTCAGGACAGGGCGGCGGCGAGGACCTCGCGGACGTCCTCGTCCTCGAAGTCGTAGCCCGCACGCTCGAGCGCCGCGGGGCGGGCGTTGACCGAGCCCAGCAGCTCGGGCGCCATGTCGCCGGCAGCCGCCTTCAGGACCGAGCCGGGCACCGCGAGGAACGCCTTGCGGTGCAGCGCGTGGGCGAGGGCCCGGGTGAACTCGGCGTTGGTGGGCGTACGCGGGCAGCACAGGTTGAAGGGCCCCGAGACGTCGCGCGACTCGATCAGGTAGCTCGTCGCGCCGATCCAGTCGCGCAGCGAGATCATCGGCATGTGCTGCTCGCCCGAGCCGAGGCGGGCGCCGCCACCCGCTTGGAAGAGAAGTCGGAGCTGCTTGAGCGGGGGAGCCGTGCGGTCCATCACCGGAGCCGTGCGCAGGACGCACACCCGCGAGCCTGCGGCGCGGGCCTCCTCGGCGGCCTCGTCCCACTCCCGGGCGACCCGGGTGAGGAGCGCGTCGCCGCGGCTGTCGGACTCCTCGGTGACCGGGGCGTCGCCGTGGTCGCCGTAGAAGCTGATGCCGTTGCCGGCCATGAACGCCGCCGGGCGCTCGCTCGCCGCGATGGTCCGGGCCAGCAGCCGGGTGGTCGCGACCCGCGACTCCATGACCTCCTCGGCCCACTTCCGCGAGTGCGGGTTGCCGGCGACGCTGGCGCCCGCGAGGTTGACGACGGCGTCGGCGCGGTCGACGACGGCGGCGTCGATCTGGCCGGCGGCCGGGTCCCACCGCGACTCGTGCTCGGAGGCCGGCTCACGCCGGACGAGCGCGGTCACCTCGTGCCCGTGGACCCGGAGGTGGTCGGAGAGGTGGGTGCCGAGGAAGCCCGACGCTCCGGCGATGAGGACACGCATGCCTCCACCCAACCATGTGCTCCAAGCTGGTCCGGGCGGCTCCGCGGCGTCAGCCGGCCAGGTGTGCCCAGCGCGCGGAGAGCTCGGACCACGGGCCGTCGTCGACCACACGACCGGAGTCGAGCACGACCACCCGGTCGGCCTGGGCGAGCGCGGCGGACTTGCTGGTGGCTCCGATCACCGCAGCGCCGCGGGCGCGAAGCGCGTGCCACAGCTCGATCTCCGTGCTCGCGTCGAGCGCCGACGACACGTCGTCGGCCAGCAGCACGTCGGCCTCGGCCGCGAGCGCGCGGGCCAGCGCGAGCCGCTGGACCTGGCCTCCGGAGAGGCGGACGCCGCGGTGGCCGACGAGGGCGTCCGGGCCGCCGGCCTCGGCCACGTCGCGGCCCATGCGGGCCGCCTCCAGGGCGGGCACGACCGCGCGGTCGGGGTGGTCGAGGGCGACGTTGCCGGTGAAGGTGCCCGAGAGCACGCGCGGCACCTGGGCGACGTGCGCCACGCGACCGGGCCGCAGCGTGGTCTGGGGGTCGGTGACGACCTCGCCGTTCCACCGGATCTCGCCGGTGCTGGTCACCAGCCCGGCCAGCGCGCCGAGGAGGCTGGACTTGCCCGAGCCGACCTGGCCGAGCAGCAGCACCAGCTCGCCGGCCGCCACGTCGAGGTCGACCCCCTGGACGCCGAGGGTGCCGTCGTCGTGGATCGCGTCGAGGTCACGGATGCTGAGCGAGTGCAGCGGCTCGCGCGGTGCCCGGTCGGGCGCGGGGCCGGTCCCGGCGACGAGGTCGACGCCGGGCGGCAGGTCGACGAGGTCGCCGCCGCCCGCGAGCTCGCTGGTGGCGTTCATCCAGGCGCGCACACCGGGGGCCTCGGTCACGACGGAGCCGGCCACGCGGCCGAACCAGTCGAAGCCGCTGACCGCGTTGGCGATGAGCAGCGCGGTCGCGAGCTCCCACCGGCCGGTCAGCAGGCCGGCCCACGCCGCGACGACGCCGCACTGCACCATCACGAGCGGCACGCCGTCGAGCAGCGCCTGGACGCGGTGCTCGCGGACGGCCGCGTCGACCCGGCCGCCGTCGACGTCGCGCAGGTGCTGGTGCACCTGGGGAGTCGCGGCGGCGAGCTTGACCGTGCGCACCGACTCGAGGGCCGACACGAGTGACTGCCCGAACGTCGCCCGCGCGGTGGACGCAGCGGCCGCGGACCGGCCCGCCACCCGACGGCCGAGGGTCGAGGCGAGCGCGGAGACGACCATCACCGTCAACAGGACCGCCCCGGCGACCCAGGTCTGGGCGATGAGGGCGGTGAGGGCGGCCACGATCAGGCCGTTGACGAAGTCGACCCAGCGGTCGGTGTAGCGCGCCAGCCGGTCGGCGTCCATCGTGCGGGCGACGACCTCACCGGGCGGCGTGCGGAGCAGGCGACGCTGAGAGGTCTGGCCGTGGAGCACCGCCGCACGCACCCGGAGCCGCACCTCGACCCACCAGTGGGGGTAGGTGCGGAACGCCTGGGCGAGCAGGAACGGCGCGACCACCAGCGAGGCGACCAGCGCGAGCAGGAGCAGCCCCGGGCTGTCACCGGCCTGGAGGTCGGTGACGATGTGTCCCCAGACCCAGCCCGTGATGGCGCCGAAGGCACCGGTGAGGGAGGACAGCAGGAAGAGCACGGCGCCCAGCAGCCCCCACTGCGGCTGGATGCTCACGGTGTGGAGCACCGCCCTGGCCAGGCTCGGGGTGGGCGCGAGCTGGGGCGGCGGCGGGGGAGTCGTGCTGCGGCGCACCGACCCGATCGTGGAGTCGTCGTGGTGGTGCTCCTCGACGACCGCCTCGTGGGCGGCGGCCGCGAGGAGGTCGCGGAAGGGACCCTCCTCGGCCGCGAGCCGCGCCCGGGGGCCCTGCTGGACGACACGGCCGGACTCGAGCACGGCGACCTGCTCGGCGCGCTCGGTGGTGGAGAGCCGGTGGGCGACGAGGATGCCGGTGCGTCCGGCGATCAGGCGGTCGGCGGCACGGACGACGCGGGCCTCGGTGACCGGGTCCATCCGGGCGGTCGCCTCGTCGAGGACGACGACGCTGACGTCGCGCACGAGGAGCCGGGCGAAGGCGACCAGCTGCTCCTCGCCCGCCGACAGGCTGGTGCCCCCGGGTCCGAGGACGGTGTCGAGGCCCGCGGGGAGGCCAGCGACCCAGTCGGTGAGGCCGAGCTCGGCGACCGCCGCCTCCACGGTGGCGCGGGGCGCGTCGTCGAACAGGGTGATGTTGTCGGCGAGCGTGCCGGCGAGGACCTCGGTGCGCTGCGTGACGACGCCGACGGCGGCCCGCAGCTGCTGCAGGTCGAGGTCGAGCACGTCGACGCCGCCGAGGAAGACCGAGCCGCGGGGCGGCTCGACGGCGCGGGAGAGCAGCGAGGCGAGGGTCGACTTGCCGGAGCCGGTGCGGCCCACGAGCGCGCACGTGTGGCCGGCGGTGAGCAGCAGGTCGACGTCGCGTAGCGCGAAGGTGCCGGTGCCGTAGCTGAACGCGAGGTGGCGGAACTCCACGTCGAGCGGACCGTCGGGCACGGGGAGGCCGCCGGTCGGCTCGGCCGGCGAGGCCAGCATCCCGCGCAGCCGGAGCACCGCGCCGAAGCCCTCCTGGAGGTCGGGCAGGTGGCGGGCGAGCATGTCGACGCCGCCGACGAACATCGTCGTGACGAGGAAGAGGGTCACCAGCCGCGCGGTCGACAGGTCGCCGGACAGCACCAGCGCCACGCCGACGACGCCGACCGCGGCGAGGGCGCCGTGGAGCAGGCCGCCGCTGCGGCGGGTGATGCGGACCTCGACGGCCAGCACCGCGTCGAGGGTGCGGTGGACGACGGAGGCCAGGTGAGCGTTGCGGCGCAGGACGTGGGCCTGGCCCAGCGACGTGCGGAGGTCGTCGCGGGCGGCCACGCCCTCCTCCGTGGAGGCGGCGTGGTCGGTCCAGGCGGCCTCCTCGACCACCTTCTTGAGCGCCACCTGGGGCAGCAGCTTGCGGACGACGAGGAACGTCGCGACCGCCGTCAGCGGGAAGAGGAAGACCGCCGGCCACCAGGTCAGGGACGCGACCACCCACAGCGGGCCGGAGGCCAAGAACGTGCGCGCCGCCTGCCAGACGCCCCAGCGCATCAGCTGGCCGACCTCCCAGGTGTCGTCGTCGATGCGGTCGAGCACCTCGCCGACGGCCTGCTCGGAGAGCTCGGAGAGCGGCTGGGCCATCGCGGCGTCGAGCAGGTCGGAGCGGAGCCGGCCCTCGGCCCGGTCGCAGATGCCTGCCCAGATCGTCTTGGCGACGGTGTCGATCACCGCACCGCCGACGACGCAGGCCGCGAGCAGCACGAGCAGGCCCTCGGTGGGGCTGTCGGCGAGCCGGCCGGCCACCATCGACCCGAGCGACGCGGCGACGGCGCCGAGGAGCGACATCGAGAAGCAGAGGTAGCTCAGCGGACGGCGCACGCGCCGCCAGTCGACGGGCTGGCGGTGTGCGGGGAGCCCCGACCCGGAGGTGGTCGCGTCGGTGGGGCGGGAGGCTTCGGTGATCGTCACGGTGTCTTCAGGCTAGGTGGTGGAGCCGACAGCGCGCTCCCGAATAAGGGTGGGGCCGCGCACACCACAGGACCCCGGCCGACGGGTCGGCCGGGGTCCTGCGTGGGAGCTGCTGCTCCGGGTCGTGCGGCGCTCCTCAGACCTCGAACTGACCGGCCTCGAGGCGCTTCTTGACCTCCTGGAGGAAGCGGCCCGCGTCGGCGCCGTCGACCAGTCGGTGGTCGTAGGTGAGCGACAGGTGGACCATGTGGCGCACCGCGATCGTCTCGCCGAGGTTGGGGTCGTCGATCACCACGGGACGCTTCACCACGGCACCGGGGCCGAGGATCGCGACCTGCGGCTTGTTGATGATCGGGGTGTCGAACAGGGCCCCGAAGCTGCCGAGGTTGGTGATCGTGAAGGTCCCGCCGGACAGCTCGTCCGGGGTGATCTTGTTGGTGCGGGTGCGCTGGGCGACGTCGGCGATCTTCTTGGCCAGGCCGGCGATCGAGAGGTCGCCCGCCTCCTTGACGACCGGCGTCAGCAGGCCCTTCTCGGTGTCCACGGCGAAGGCGATGTTCTCGCGGTCGAAGTAGGTCACCTCGCCCTTCTCGGCGTCGATCGCCGCGTTGAGCTTGGGGTGCAGCTTGAGCGCGTCGATGGCGGCCTTGGCGAAGAACGGCAGGTAGGTCAGCTTCACGCCCTCACGGGCCAGGAAGTCGGCCTTCGCGGCCTCGCGCAGCCGGGCGATCGAGGTCACGTCGACCTCCATCACCTGCGTCAGCTGGGCGGCCTCCTGCAGCGACTCGACCATGCGCGTGGCGATGACCTTGCGCAGCCGCGACAGCGGCTCGGTCGTGCCGCGCAGCGGCGACGGCGCGGACGACGTCGGTGCGGCCGCCGGGGCAGCGCTGGCGGCAGCAGGAGCGGCGGCCACGGGTGCGGCCTGCTGGGCCTGCTGCTGGCTCTGCTGCTGGGCCGCCGCGGCTGCGTCGAGGACGTCCTGCTTGCGGATCCGGCCACCGACGCCGGTGCCCTGCACCGCGCCGAGGTCGACGCCGTGCTGGTCGGCCATCTTGCGCACCAGCGGGGTGACGTACGCCGTCTGGTCGCGGCCGCCCTCAGCGGAGCCGGACGCAGACCCGGAGACGGAGCCGGCCGCGGGGGCCCGGCTCGCGGCGTCGTCGCGCTGGGGCTCGGGCTCGCCCTCGGCCGTGGGGGCGTAGGGTGCCTCACCGAGGGCGCGCGGCTCGGCCTCTTGCTGCTGCGCCTGCTGGGGCTGCTCCTGCGACTGCTCCTGCTGAGCGGGGGAGTCCTGCTTCTCCGCCTCGGGGGTCTCGTCGCCGGGGGGCAGGCTGCCGGTCTCCTCGGCGATCTGCTCCTCCTGCTCGGCCTTCTTCTCGGCGTTCGCCTCGTCCTTGGGCTGCGCCTCGGGGGCCTGCGGCTCACCCTGCGAGCCGCCGGAGCCGGCGTCGCCGGAGCCGATGATCGCGAGCTCGGCGCCGACCTCGACGGTCTCGTCCTCCTCGGCCTTGATCTCCAGCAGGGTGCCGGCGACGGGGGAGGGGATCTCGGTGTCGACCTTGTCGGTGGAGACCTCGAGCAGCGGCTCGTCGACCGCGACCTCGTCGCCGACCTGCTTGAGCCAGCGGGTGACGGTGCCCTCGGTGACGGACTCACCCAGCGCGGGCAGCGTGACCGGCGTACCGGCGCCGCCGCCCGAGGACGAACCACCGGAGGACGAGCCGCCGGACGAGGCTGCCTGCTCGGCCGCGGGCTCCTGCTCGGCGGGGGCGTCCTCCTTCTGCGACTCGGGGGTCTCGTCGCCGGGCGGCAGGCTGCCGGTCTCCTCGGCGACCTGCTCCTCCTGCTCGGCCTTCTTCTCCGACTGCTCCTCGTCCTTCGGCTGAGCCTCCGGCTCGGCGGAGTCGGAGGCGTCGCCGGCCGACTCGCCCTCCTCGCCCACGACGGCGAGGACCGCGCCGACCTCGACGGTGTCGTCCTCGTTGGCCTTGATCTCCAGCAGGGTGCCGGCGACGGGGGAGGGGATCTCGGTGTCGACCTTGTCGGTGGAGACCTCCAGCAACGGCTCGTCGACGGCAACCGTGTCACCGACCTGCTTGAGCCAGCGGGTGACGGTGCCCTCGGTGACGGACTCGCCGAGTGCGGGGAGGGTGACTTCGGAGGCCATGTGGTTCCTTCGCTCGCGTGTGGGTGGGGTTCAGGTGTCAGGAGTGGGCGTGCAGCGGCTTGCCGGCGAGGGCCAGGTGCGCCTCACCGAGGGCCTCGTTCTGCGTCGGGTGCGCGTGCACCAACGGGGCGACGTCGTCGGCGTGCGCCTCCCAGTTGTAGATGAGCTGCGCCTCGCCGATGAGCTCACCGACGCGGTCTCCCACCATGTGGACGCCGAGCACGGGGCCGTCGGTGAGGCCGACCAGCTTGACGAAGCCCTGGGTCTGCAGGATCTGGCTCTTGCCGTTGCCGCCGAGGTCGTAGGTCACCGTGGTGACCGCGTCGCCGTGCAGCTCACGGGCCCGCGCCTCGTCGAGGCCGACGGAGGCGATCTCGGGGTGGGAGTACGTCACCCGCGGGATGCCGGTCTCGTCGACGGGCTGCGGGTCGAGGCCGGCGATGTCCTCGGCGACGAAGATGCCCTGCTGGAAGCCACGGTGGGCCAGCTGCAGCCCCGGGACGATGTCGCCGACGGCGTAGACGCCCTCGACGTTGGTGCGGCAGCGCTCGTCGGTGAGGACGAAGCCGCGCTCCATCTCGACGCCCTGCTCGGCGTAGCCCAGGCCGTCGGTGGACGGTCCGCGGCCGACCGCGACGAGCAGCAGCTCGGCCTCGACGACGTCACCGCCCTCCACGGTGACCGCGACGCCCGTGTCGGTGGTCTTGACGCTCTGGAACGGCGTGCCGGTGAGGAAGGTGATGCCGCGCTTGCGGAAGGCCCGCTCGAGGGCCTTGGAGGAGGCCTCGTCCTCGGCGGCCACGAGGCGTGGCAGGGCCTCGATGATCGTGACGTCGGCGCCGAAGGACCTCCACACGCTGGCGAACTCGCAGCCGATGACACCGCCGCCGAGCACGATCACGGAGGCGGGGACCCGGTCGAGCCGGAGCGCCTGCTCGGAGGTGATGACCTTCTCGCCGTCGACCTCGAGGCCGGGCAGCGTCCTGCTGTAGGAGCCGGAGGCGAGCACGACGGTCCTGCCGGTGTGCTCGGTGCCGTCGACGGTCACGGTGCGCGGGCCGGTCAGCGTGCCGGTGCCCTCGATCACGGTGATGCCGCGGGACTTGATGAGACCGGTGAGGCCCTTGAAGAGCCGGTCCACGACCTTGTCCTTGTAGGAGTTCACGCCGACCATGTCGATCCCGTCGAGGCTGGCGTGGACGCCGAACCTGGCGGCGTCGCGGGCCGAGTCGGCGACCTCCGCGGCGTGGAGCAGGGCCTTGGTCGGGATGCAGCCCACGTGGAGGCAGGTGCCGCCGAGGTTGCCCTTCTCGACCAGTCCGACCGTCAGCCCCAGCTGGGCCGCCCGCAGGGCACAGGCGTAACCGCCCGAACCAGCCCCGAGGACGAGTACGTCGTACTCACCGTCCGCCACAGATGTCCCTCCACACTTCGACTCGTCCCTGCCGATCCACCGCGGGCCCGTCGAGATCCCGGGTCCGGGCGCGTCCATCTTTGCACTCTTTGTCAGGCTGTCCACACCGGGTCAGGGTCAGCCCGGACGTCAGCCGAAAGGTGGAACCGGACGCCGAACGGCGGGGGCGGTGGGCAGGCTCCGGCAGAATGTCCGCCATGGGCATGTTCGACCGATTCCGGCGCAAGGGGCGCACCAGTCGTCCGGCGCAGGACGCCGCGCGCACCGGCTCCACCCGCGTGCGCGCCTCCGACGGCGACGACGTGCGCCATCTCGAGGCCTTCGTCACCACGCGGCAGGGGGTCGAGGGGTTCGTCGAGCCTCGCACCGCGGTGAGCGACGTGACCATCCTGCTGGTGGCCCACGACGGTGAGTGGACGCGCCGCCGGGTGCCGAGCGTGAAGTGGGCCCACGACTTCGCCAACCGCAACCGCGTGCCGTCCTACGACGCCGCCGTGGTCGGCGTGCCGCAGCGGATGCGCGACTACAACAAGCGCAAGAAGGCCGAGGGGATCTGACCCCGGCCGGTCAGCCCTCGGCCAGCGACCGAGCGAACGCGACGAGCGTGGTGACGCCGAACCCGGTCGCGCCCGAGGGGACGTGGCCGTAGGGACCGCCGGTGTTGATCTCCTTGCCGGCGATGTCGAGGTGCGCCCACGGCAGCCCGCCGGTGAACTCGCGCAGGAACGCCGAGGCGTAGAGACCACCACCCCACCGCACCCAGTCGTGCTGGAGCAGGTCGGCGACCTTGGAGCTGGTGATCCGCTCCGACATCTCCTCGGGGATCGGCATGGGCCAGTGCTGCTCGCCCGCGGCCACGCCCGCGGCGAGGACGGCGGGGACCTGGTCGTCGGTGCCCATCACCGCGCCGACCTTGTCGCCGAGCGCCAGCTGCATGTGGCCGGTCAGGGTGGCGATGTCGACCACCACGTCGGGCTGCTCCTGCACGGCCATCGACAGCGCGTCGCCGAGCAGCATGCGGCCCTCGGCGTCGGTGTTGGCGATCTCGACGGTCGTGCCGTTGTGCATCGTGATCACGTCGCCGGGACGCGTCGAGGTGGCCGAGACCATGTTCTCCGCCATCGGCGCGAAGGCGGTCACCTTCACCGGCAGGCCCAGCCGCGCGATGGCGAGGGTCGCGGCGACCACGCTGGCCGCGCCGGCCATGTCGCCCTTCATGTTGAGCATGCTGGACGACGGCTTGATGGTGAGGCCGCCGGAGTCGAAGGTGACGCCCTTGCCGACCAGCGCGAGGTGCGCGACGGCGTTCTTCGGCGCCCACGTGAGCCGCACCAGCCGCGACGGAGCGGCGGAGGAGTCGCCGACGCTGAGGATGCCGCCGCAGCCCATCTCCGCCAGCTGCTCGTGGTCGAACACCTCCAGCTTGACCTTGGGGGCGCCGCGGCCCTTGGTGACCTCCTGGTGCGCGGCCGTGACCAGGTCGGCGAGGAGCGGCGGCGTGCAGTCGCGGGGCGGGGTGTTGACCCAGTCGCGGCAGAGGGTGACCGCGTCGGCGAGGACCTCGGCCGACTCGAGCGCCGCGACGGCCTCGGCGCGGCGGGCGAGGGCGGTCAGCACGACGACGTCGGTGGGTCCGGTGGACTCGCTCGTCGTGGACTTGTAGGCGGTGAAGGTGTAGCCGCCGAGGCGGTGACCCTCGACGACCGCGGCGACGAGCTCCGGGGTCTCGCTCGGCAGGGCGAGGGCGACCGACGCCGCGTTGGCGACGCTGCGGGCGGCGACGCCGGCAGCGCGGCGTACGGCGACGGGGTCGGCGGGGTCGTCGCCGAGGCCGACGAACACCAGCAGGGGCGCCTTGACCTCGTCGCGGGTGGGCGCCTTCACGGCCTCGCCCGCCTTGCCGGTGATGCCCATCGTGGACAGGAACGGGCCCAGCCGCCGGCCGTAGGCCTTGCTGACCTCCTCCGCCGCGTCGCACAGCCGTGGACCCTTCTCACCGGCGACCACTCCCACCACGACGGCGTCGGCTCGGGTCTTGGCGGGGCTGGCGGTGCGCAGGGAGTACGTGGTCACCGGGGCATGCTAGGCGAGCCCAAGGCGGGGCGGGTGGCGAGATCCGCTGAGGTAGGTTTCGGCGCATGGCCGCCACGCTCAAGCAGTCGCCCCTCCATGACCGCCACGAGGCCCTCGGAGCCAAGTTCGCGGAGTTCGGCGGGTGGTCGATGCCGCTGGAGTACCCGACCGGGGTCGTCAAGGAGCACACCACGGTCCGCGAGACCGTCGGCGTCTTCGACGTGAGCCACCTCGGCAAGGCGATGGTGGCGGGTCCGGGCGCTGCCGAGCTCGTCAACGCCACGCTCTCCAACGACCTGGCCAAGATCGAGCCGGGCAAGGCCCAGTACACCCTCTGCCTCGACGAGTCCGGCGGCATCGTCGACGACCTGATCGCCTACTGGCACGACGACGAGCACGTGCTGCTCATCCCCAACGCCGCCAACGCCGCCGAGGTCGTGCGCCGGTTGCAGGCCGCCGCACCCGCGGGCGTCAAGGTGGTCGACCACCACGACGACTACGCCGTGCTGGCCGTCCAGGGCAGCCGCTCGGACGAGGTGCTGGAGAAGGTCGGCCTGCCGACCGGCCACGGCTACATGTCCTTCGTCGAGGCCGAGCTGCACGACACCGGGGTCGGCGTCGTGGTGTGCCGCACGGGCTACACCGGCGAGCGCGGCTACGAGCTGGTCGTCGTCAACGACGCCGCGGGCGAGCTGTGGGACGCGCTGATGGCCGCCGGCGCCGAGCACGGCATCACCGCTTGCGGCCTCGGCGCCCGCGACACGCTCCGCACCGAGATGGGCTACCCCCTGCACGGCCAGGACATCGGGTTGGACACCAACCCGGTCGAGGCCGGGCTCGCGTGGGCGGTGGGCTGGAACAAGGAGTCCTTCTGGGGTCGCGACGCGGTCGTCCGGGTCAAGGAGGAGGGACCCAGGCGCCGGCTGCGTGGTCTCGTCGCCCTCGGCCGTGGCATCCCGCGGCCCGGGATGGGGGTCACCCTCACCCACGACATCCCCCTGGCCGACATCACCTCCGGCACCTTCTCCCCGACGCTCAAGAAGGGAATCGGCCTGGCGCTGATCCCGACGATGATCGCCGAGGACGCACAGGTCGGCGTCGACGTCCGCGGCCGGCGCGAGATCTTCCAGCTCGTCAAGCCGCCGTTCGTGGACCCGTCGGTCAAGGAGTCCTGACGTGCTGCCCGGACAGCCGCCGACCTTCCGCCCGCCGTCGGCCTCCGAGCGGCCGTGGTGGTGGCGCCTCGAGGACGCCTCGGGCGAGGCCGTCGAGCTCGCCGGCTACTCCGGGGAGCGGTTCGGCACGCAGGGCGACGCCGAGTCGTGGGTCGGCGAGATCTGGGCCGAGCTGGCCGAGCACGGCGTGGCCGCGGTGACCCTGTTCGAGCACGAGCGGCAGGTCTACGGGCCGATGCCGCTCAGCGCCTGAGCCCATCCACGCCGGGTCCGGCTCCGAACCACGGGTCATGGGAGCGGACGCGGACTTCACCCGCTACCTCGACGCCCGCTGGGCCGACCTCGTCGGCGGCCTCGAGGACGAGGGCGTGCCACCCGACGAGGCGCGGCTCGCGGTCGCCGAGACGCTCCTCGCCAGCCGGGGCTCGTGGTCGCGCCGCGTCCGCGAGGAGCAGGTCGACGTCAGCCTGTGGGCCGAGCTCCGTGAGCGCACCGGTCTGCCCGCACGCCCCGGTGAGCCGGTCCCGCACGGCGTACGCCCGTTCGACCCGCGCGACACCCCCGCCCAGTGGCTGACCCGGGCGGAGGCGGCCCGACGCGCCCGACGCGCCCGCGGCGCCAGGCGGGCCGTCGCCGGCCTGCTCGTGGCGGCCCTGCTCGCGGCCGGGTGGGCGTGGTGGGCCGCCCGGCCGGCACCGGTCGAGGTGCGCCGGGAGGCCAACCCCCTGCCAGTGGTCTGGTACGCCCAGAACGAGCTGCACCTCGCCGACGTGGTCGTGGGCCTGACGGGCGTCGAGGAGTTCGTCTCCTGGGGCTCGGGGGCAGCCGCGCGGCTGCGCTCGGGAGAGGTCGTCCGCATCGACGCCGACGGTGACGTCCACGGCACCGACGCCCCGCCCGCGCAGCTCGACGACCCGCCCGAGGCTCCTCCGCTCCCGGCGCTCGGCGCCTACGACGTCGTGGTCCAGAGCGCGCCCGTGCCGGGTGGCGGGTGGGCCCACCTGTTGGACTCCTCGCGCCGCGACGGTGGGCAGGACGCCGTACGCCGCTCGGAGTCGGGGCGCCGGGCCCTGGTGGTCTGCTCGGCCGACCTCCGCTGCGGCGAGCCGCGGACCATCGTCGAGTCGGGCGGCGGGACCATCCGGCTGCGGTGACCGGTCGCCCGGATGCTCTAGGGTCCCGAGCCGTGGCCGAGGCACTGTGGACGGGCGTGGCGGAGGCCTACGCGAGGAGCTTCGCCGGCCTGTGCGCCGGAGCGATCCCTGCCGTCCTCGACGGCCTGCCGAAGGGTGGGCGCCTGCTGGACGTCGGCTGCGGGACGGGCGAGCTGGTGCGCGCCGCGCGCGGTGCCGGCGCCGACGCGATCGGCGTGGAGCCCGACCCGGCGATGGCGGCGATGGCGGGCACCGCGCTCGACGACGACGTGGTCGTGGCCGGCCTGCCCGACCTCCCGCTCGCCGAGTCGGGTTTCGACGCGGTGACCGCCAACTTCGTGCTCAACCACGTCGACGACCCCCGGGCCGGAGCGCGCGAGCTGGCGCGTGTCGCGGCGCCCGGGGCGGTGGTGCGGGCCACGATCTGGGGGAGCACCCCACCGCCTCAGGCGGTGATGTGGAACGGGCTGCTCGACTCCGTCGGTGCCGTCCGCCCGCCGGTGCCGCGGCTGCCGCCTAGCCGGGACTTCGACCGGTCGGCCCACGGGCTCGCCGGCATCCTCGCCGAGGCCGGCCTCGCCGTCACCGCCGCTGGGACGCGCGCGTGGACGTGGCGGGTCCCGGCCCACGACCTGTGGACCGGCCTCACCTCCGTCGGCAGCTTCGGTGTCCTCTGGCGGGCCCAGTCCGCCGCCGTGCAGGCCCGCCTGCGCTCGGCGTACGACGCACTGGAGCCCCGGCTCGCCTTCGACGTCGAGTGCGTGCTGGTGGAGGCGCGGGTGCCGCGGTCCTGAGCGCGACCGGACCACCGCTTGACCTCATGTCCACGTGAGCTCCTAGCGTCCGCCAGGACGAGTCGGCGACGAGCGAGCGGGGACGGACGATGATGCAGGCGATCGTGCAGAGGGCGTACGGCGGCCCGGAGGTGCTGGTGCTGGAGGACGTCGAGGCGCCGGACCCGGGGACGGGTCAGGTGCGCGTCGCCGTGACCGCCGCCGGGGTGCACCTGCTCGACGCGACGCTGCGCGAGGGGGTCGCCGGCCCCTTCGGGCGGGCCGAGCTGCCCCTGACGCCCGGCCGGGAGGTCGCCGGGGTCGTGGACGCGGTCGGGCCCGACGTCGACCGGTCGTGGCTCGGCCGGCGGGTGGTCGCGCACCTCGGTGTCCTCAGCGGTGGCTATGCCACCCGCGCGCTCGCCCCCGCCGCGGCGCTGCTCCCGCTCGCCGACCACGTGACCGAGGCCGACGCCGTCGCGATGGTGGGGACCGGTCGCACGGCCCTCGGCATCCTCGAGGAGGCCGCGATCGGCCCGGACGACACGGTGCTGGTCACCAGCGCGGCCGGTGGGCTCGGGACGCTGCTGGTCCAGGCGGCCGTGCAGGCGGGGGCGAGGGTCGTCGGGGTGGCCGGCGGTGCGGCGAAGTCGGCCCTGGTGGCGTCGTACGGCGCGCACCCGGTCGACTATCTCGAGCCCGGCTGGCCCCGCGAGGTGTCCGACCTGCTCGGCGACGAGCGCCCGGTGACGGTGGCCCTCGACGGCGTCGGCGGCGCCGTGGGTCGGGCCGCGTTCGAGCTGGTCGCCCCGGGCGGGAGGCTGGTCATGTTCGGCTGGACCGCCGGCGAGGCGATGCCGCTGACGGCGCAGGACGTGTTCGAGCGCGGTGTCGCGGTGACGGCCGCCATCGGCGCGCGGATGTTCGCCCGTCCGGGCGGGATCCAGGGCCTCGCCCGGGAGGCGGTGGAGCGGCTCGGCACCGGCGCCTGGCGACCCACCACGACCGGCTTCCCCCTCGCCGACGCCGCGGAGGCGCACCGGGCCCTGGCCGGGCGGCGAACCACCGGCAAGGTTGTCCTGCTCACCTGAGCGCGCGTCGTACAGTCGTCCCGTGCGCGCCTACCTCGACCTGCTCCAGCGGATCCTCGACGAGGGCGTCGAGAAGACCGACCGCACCGGCACCGGCACGCTGAGCGTCTTCGGCCACCAGATGCGCTTCGACCTCGCCGAGGGCTTCCCGCTGGTGACCACCAAGAAGGTGCACACCCGGTCGGTGTTCGGCGAGCTGCTCTGGTTCCTGCGCGGCGACACCAACGTGAAGTGGCTGCAGGACCGCGGCATCACCATCTGGGACGAGTGGGCCGACGAGGACGGCGACCTCGGACCGGTCTACGGCTACCAGTGGCGGTCGTGGCCGACGCCCGACGGGCGGCACGTCGACCAGGTCGCGCGGCTCGTCGAGGGGATCCGCACCAACCCCGACTCCCGCCGCCACATCGTCTCGGCGTGGAACGTCGCCGACGTCGACGACATGGCGCTGCCGCCGTGCCACACGCTGTTCCAGTTCTACGTCGAGCCCACCGCCACCGGCCCCGGCCGGCTGTCGTGCCAGCTCTACCAGCGCTCCGCCGACACCTTCCTCGGCGTGCCCTTCAACATCGCCTCCTACGCCCTGCTGACCCACATGGTCGCCCAGGTGACCGGGCTCGAGGTCGGCGACTTCGTGCACACGATGGGCGACGCGCACCTCTACCTCAACCACGTCGAGCAGGCCCGGCTGCAGCTGTCCCGCGACCCGCGTCCGCTGCCGCGGCTGGTCCTCAACCCGGCGGTCACCGAGATCGACGGCTTCGACCTCGAGGACCTCGCCCTCGAGGGCTACGACCCGCACCCCGGCATCAAGGCCCCCATTGCGGTCTGAGGGCGCCTCGGGCTCGCCCCGTCCCGGCCAGCGGGTGGTGCTCGTCGCCGCCCACGCGCGCAACCGCGTGATCGGCGCCGGCGGCGAGATCCCGTGGCACCTGCCCCACGACTTCGCGCACTTCAAGCGCGAGACGCTCGGGCACACGCTGGTGATGGGCCGGCGCACCTGGGACTCGATCGGGCGGCCCCTCCCGGGACGGGCCACTGTGGTGGTGACCCGCGACGCGTCCTTCGACCCGGGCTTCGAGGGCGTGCTGGTCGCGCACTCGCTCGAGCAGGCCTTCGCCCTGGCGGCGGAGCTCCCCGGCGACGTGATGGTCGCCGGAGGCGGCGAGATCTACTCCCTCGCCCTGCCCCTCGCCACCCACCAGGTGCTCACCGAGGTCGACGCGGCGCCCGAGGGCGACGCGTTCTACCCCGACTACCCCCGAGACGAGTGGGTCGAGGTGCGCCGCGAGGTGGGCGATGGCTGCGAGTGGGTGTGGCTCGAGCGCCTGGACCCGGCGGCGTGAGCACGCCCGAGCTGCGCCTCCGCGTCGACCCCGCATCGGACGTGCCGCCCTTCGAGCAGGTGCGCGAGGGCATCCGCGCGCAGGTCGACTCCGGCGAGCTGCCCGCCGGCTCCCGCCTGCCGCCGGTGCGCGCGCTGGCGACGTCGCTCGACCTCGCGGCCAACACCGTGGCCCGCGCCTACAAGGAGCTCGAGGCGCTCGGCGTCGTGGAGACGCGCGGGCGCGCCGGGACGTACGTCGCCGGTCGGGGGGTCTCGAGCTCCGTCCGCGCGGCCGCGTCGTCGTACGTCTCGGCGGTGCGGTCGCTCGGGCTCTCCGACGACGCCGCGCTCGACGCCGTGCGCCGGGCGCTCGGCCAGTGACCCGCGTGGTCCTCCTCAACGGCCTGCCGGGCGTCGGCAAGTCCACCCTCGCCCGCCGCTGGGCCGCCGAGCACCCCGGCACCCTCGTGTGCGACATCGACCTGCTGCGGACCTGGGTCGGCGGCTGGCGCACCTCCTTCGTCGAGGTCGGCGCGGCCGTCCGACCCGCCGCGCAGGGGCTGATCGCCGGCTACCTGGCCGCTGGTGACGTCGTGCTGCCCCAGCTCATCGCCGACCCGGGCGAGCTCGACGCCTTCGCCGAGGTCGCCCGCGGGGCCGGCGCCTCGTTCCAGCACGTGGTGCTGCGTGATCCCTCCGCTCGCACCGGCCGCGCCGCCGGTGAGCGCTTCCGGCGGCGCTCCGGCGACGACCCGTGGCACGACGAGGTGCGGCGCCTGGTCGCCGAGGCGGGCGGCGACGCGCTCCTGGGCGACTACGTGCGCCGGCTGTCCGCCCTCGTCGAGGACCGCCCCGGCACGCTCGTCGTGGACTCGGTCGAGGGCGACGAGGGCACGACGTACGCCGCGCTGGTGGCGGCCCTCGCCTGAGGCGTGACGCGATGTCGGGCCCCGGGCGCGGGCGTGGCAGTCTCGGTCGCGTGCAGGAGCCAGGGGCATCGACAGCAGGACGACCCGGGGAGCGGCACATCGTCGTCGCCGCGGTGGCCCTGGTCCGTGACGGCTGCGTCCTCACGGTGCGCAAGCGCGGCACCCAGCGCTTCATGCTGGTCGGCGGGAAGCTCGAGCCGGGGGAGTCGGCGAGGGACGCCGCGCTGCGCGAGACGCGGGAGGAGGTCGGCCTCGCCATCGAGTCGGCCACGCTGCTCGGCGAGTTCCTCTCCGAGGCGGCCAACGAGCCCGGCCACACCCTGCACTCCACGGTGTTCTGGGTGGAGTCCGACGCCGAGCCGGTCGCGTCCGCGGAGATCGCCGAGGTGCGGTGGACGCCGCTGCGCGACCACCCCGACGACCTCGCCCCGATGCTCGAGCACCACGTGCTCCCGGTGATCCTGAGCACAATTACCAACAGGTAGCCCAGCGCTACTCCGCTGTGCAGATCGAGTGGATCTGTGCTCGGTATCAATGGTCCTGTCCACTTCGGACCACTGATTCCAGAGCAAGGAAACATCTATCGTGTCCGATCGGTCGTACCGCCCCTCCTTCGTCGTGCGAGCCCTCGTGGCTGTCGCGGTCGTCGGCTCGAGCCTCGCCACGGCGACGGCCGCGGAGGCGGGCACCCTCGACGACCTCGCCTGCGCCGTGGGCTCGCTGACCGCTCCCGTCCGGCTCGACGCCGCGCTCGACTCCGGCGTCAGCGCGGCGCTGGTGCGGGTGCGCAACGCGCTCACCGCTGACGAGCTGGACCACCTCGTCGAGGACGACTCGGTGTGGATCGACCGGTGCGCCCAGGTCTTCGTCGTCGACGAGGCCGCGCCCGAGGGCGAGCGGGTCGTCGCGGACGCCGCGCCCCAGCAGGGCGTGCCCGACGACGTCCTCGACCTGTCGTCGCGACCGGGCTCGGCCCGCACCATCTACCTCGACTTCGACGGCTCGACCGAGGCCGGCACGCGCTGGAGGAGCGGTGAGCAGATCGTCTCGCCCGCCTACTCCATCGACGCCGACCGGACGACCCTGAGCGACGTCGAGCGGGCCCAGGTCCTCCTCGCGTGGCGGGTCGTGTCCGAGGACTACGCGCCGTTCGACGTCAACGTCACGACCCGCGAGCCGGCCGCGTCGGCCCTGACCCGCAGCAGCGCCACCGACCCGACCTACGGCATGCACGTCGTCGTCACGCCCACCAACTCCGTCGGAGCGGGCTGCGGCTGCGGCGGCTCGGCGTACGTCGGCGTCTTCGGCAACCCGGGAGGCAACAACGCCCAGCCGGCCTTCATCTTCACCAACGGCGCCGGGACCGGTGGCGACAACCTCGGCCAGGTCATCAGCCACGAGGTCGGCCACACCTTCGGCCTGAGCCACGACGGCACCGCCACGTCGGACTACCACGTCGGCGCCAAGGGGTGGGCCCCGATCATGGGCGCCTCCTACAACCGCCGCGCCTCGCACTGGTCCAGCGGGGAGTACGCCGGCGCCGACAACGTCGAGGACGACGTGGCGATCATCGCCCGGACCGCCCCGCTCCTCGCCGACGACCACGCCGGCACCCGGACCGGCGCCACCCGGATCTCCACCGGGACCACGACGGCCGGCCTCATCACCTCGCGCACGGACACCGACGCGTTCACCTTCACCGCCGACGGCCCGACGACCCTCGAGGTCGCCGGCCCGGACGGCTTCTCGAACCTCGACGTGCGGCTGACCGTCCTCGACCCGCTCGGACGCACCGTCGCGACGGTCGACCCGGTCGCGGACGTGGCGTCCGACCAGTCCATGGCCGCCACCTGGGCCGCCGACCTGGCGCCGGGGTCCGTGACCTACACCGCGGTCGTCGACGGTGTCGGGCACGGCGACCCCGCCGAGCCCGGGCGCTACAGCGACTACGGGTCGATCGGGACCTACACGGTCTCCCTCCGCGACGGCCTGCCGACGCCGACGGCCAACAACCCGGCGCCCGACCCGACCCAGCTCCCGACCCAGCCCCCGACCCAGCCCCCGACCCAGGCGCCGGCCCCGACGCCGACCTCGACGCCCGCGCCGACCCAGCCCACCGGCCAGGCCCCCGCGACCCCGCCGTCGACCCCCGCGCCCAGCCCCGGCACCCCGGCGGCGACGCACGCGGGCACCGGCGCGGCCATCGGCTTCGCGACCACCAGCCTTCCCCGCGCCCGGCACGGCCGGAAGTACCACGCCGAGATCCGGTTCACCGGACCCGTCTCCGAGGCCCGGGTCGACCGGCGCCTGCCGCAGGGTCTGACGTGGCGCGTCGTCGGCGACCGGATCGTCATCACGGGCACGGTGCGCAAGCGCACGGTGGGCCGCTTCGCCACGGTGCTCACGGCGGGGGACACCTCGGTCCGCCGCCAGTTCCGCCTCGTCGTGCGCTAGGCGGGCCCGGACGTCACTTCGGCGGCAGCGTCCGCACGTGGGCCGCGCCACGCCCGACCCACAACCGGAGCCGGTCGTCGTCGGCCAGCGCCTCGCCGGAGACCAGCAGCCAGCCGTCGAGCTCGCGGCCGCGCATCTCCATCGGTCGTACGGCCTCGCCGTCGACCCACTCCTGGCCGCGGGCCGGGTCGACGCGGACCATGAGCGCCCCGGCGCTGCCCGCCGCCACCGCCATGTGGCCGTCGAGCATGAAGCCGAGACCGCCGAACATCCTGCGCGAGGTCAGCCCGGGCTCGCCGTCGAGCAGGTCGTGGATGCGCTGCGCCAGCAGCTCGTCGTAGGCCATGCCCCAGCGTAGGGCCACGCGGAGCGGCTCGCCGCCGACCGCTCGACGAGGCAGGAGCGATAACCTTCGACCATGAGCTCCAACGTCCCGTTCGGCCGCCTGCTCACGGCGATGGCCACCGCGTTCCACCAGGACGGCTCGGTCGACCTCGACGGCACGGCCCGGATCGCCGCGCACCTGGTCGACCACGGCAACGACGGCGTCGTGGTCAGCGGCACGACGGGGGAGAGCCCCACGACGTCGGTGGCCGAGGACGCCGAGATCCTGCGGGCGGTCCAGGACGCGGTCGGCGACCGCGCCACCGTCATCGCGGGCGTCGGCACCAACGCGACCGCCCACTCGGTCGAGCTGGCGCGCCAGGCGGAGAAGGTCGGGGTCGACGGGGTGCTGCTCGTCAGCCCCTACTACAACAAGCCGGGCCAGGTCGGCCTGCGCCACCACTTCACCTCCGTCGCCGAGGCGACCGACCTCCCGGTCATGCTCTACGACGTGCCCGGCCGCACCGCCACGCTGATCGAGCTCGAGACCTACGAGGCGCTGCGCGCCTACGACCACGTCGTGTCGGTCAAGGACGCCTCAGGCCTCCTGCCGCGCACCGCCCAGCTCACCGAGATGGGCTACGCCGTCTACTCCGGCGACGACGTCGCCACGCTCGGCTACCTCGCCTACGGCGGTGTGGGGCTGGTGTCGGTCGTGGCCCACGCGGCCGGCCACCAGCTCGCGTCGATGCTCGACGCCTGGGTCCGTGGGGACCACGCCGAGGCGCTGCGGATGCACACCTCGCTGCTCCCGGCCTTCGACGCCGTGATGGGCGTCCCCAACTACGGAGCCACCACCGCCAAGGCAGCCCTCGAGCTGCTCGGCGTGCTCGACAACCGCCGCGTCCGCGGCCCACTGGTCGCCCTGGACGACGACGAGGTCGGCGCCCTGCGTGCCGGGCTCGCCGCCGCCGGCCTCCTGTGACAGGCAGTGACATCCAGACCGAGAGCCAGCTCTCCGACGAACCGAGGAAACCCTTGAGCCATCCCCACCCCGACCTGAGCGCGCCCGCCCCCCTCCAGGCCGGAGGCCTCCGGGTCATCCCGCTCGGAGGGCTGGGCGAGGTCGGTCGCAACATGACCGCCTTCGAGTACGACGGCCGGCTGCTGCTCGTCGACTGCGGCGTCCTCTTCCCCGAGGACCACCACCCCGGCGTCGACCTGATCCTCCCCGACTTCGAGCCGATCCGGGAGCGGCTCGACGCGGTCGAGGCGCTCGTGCTGACCCACGGGCACGAGGACCACATCGGCGCGACGCCCTACCTCCTGCGCGAGCGCGGCGACATCCCACTGGTGGGCTCCAAGCTGACCCTGGCGCTGCTCGGCTCCAAGCTGCGCGAGCACCGGCTCCGCGAGACGGCGCAGTACGAGGTCGCCGAGGGCCAGACGATCACCTTCGGCCCGTTCGTGCTCGAGTTCGTCGCGGTCAACCACTCCATCCCGGACGCCCTCGCGGTCGTGATCCGCACCGGCGCCGGCGTCGTGCTGCACACCGGCGACTTCAAGATGGACCAGCTCCCGCTCGACGGCCGGATCACCGACCTCAACGAGTTCGCCCGCCTCGGCGACGAGGGTGTCGACCTGTTCCTCACCGACTCGACCAACGCCGAGGTGCCGGGCTTCACCACGTCCGAGAAGGACATCTCCCCGGTCCTCGAGGGGGTCTTCGCCAAGAGCGACCAGCGGATCATCGTGGCCTGCTTCGCCTCGCACGTGCACCGTGTCCAGCAGGTGCTCGACGTCGCCGTCGCGCACGGGCGCAAGGTCGGCTACGTCGGCCGCTCGATGGTGCGCAACATGGCCATCGCCCAGGAGCTCGGCTACCTCACCGTGCCGCCCGGGGTGATGGTCGAGGCCAAGGAGCTCGCCGACCTGCCCCCGGAGAGGCAGGTGCTGATCTCCACCGGGTCCCAGGGCGAGCCGCTCTCGGCTCTGAGCCGGATCGCGCAGCGGAGCCACTCCTTCGTGCACCTCGAGGAGGGCGACACCGTCGTCCTGGCGAGCTCGCTGATCCCGGGCAACGAGAACGCCGTCTACCGCGTCATCAACGGGCTCTCGCGCCTGGGCGCCAACGTGGTGCACAAGGGCAACGCCCTGGTGCACGTGTCCGGCCACGCCAGCGCCGGCGAGCTCCTCTACTGCTACAACATCGTCAAGCCGCGCAACGTGATGCCGGTGCACGGCGAGTTCCGCCACATGCGCGCCAACGCCGACCTGGCCCGCGCGACGGGCGTCCAGAACGTCGTCGTGGCCGAGGACGGCGTCGTCGTCGACCTCGTCGACGGCGTCGCCAAGATCGTCGGCAAGGTGGAGGTGGGATACGTCTTCGTCGACGGCACCACCATCGGCGACATCTCCGAGGCCTCGATGAAGGACCGCCGCATCCTGGGCGAGGAGGGCTTCCTGTCCGTCATCGTCGTGGTCGACTCGGTGACCGGCAAGGTCGTGTCGGGCCCGGAGATCCACGCACGCGGGTTCGCCGAGGAGGAGGCCACCTTCGACGAGATCCGGCAGCCGATCATCGACGCCATCAACTCCGCGGTCGCGGACGGCGCCAACGACTCCTACCAGCTGCAGCAGACCGTGCGGCGGGTCGTCGGTCGCTGGGTCAACCGTGCCCACCGCCGACGTCCGATGATCGTCCCTGTGGTGATCGAGGCGTGACGGCCCTACGATCCCCTTGAGGTAGGAGTGGGCCCTGTCCTCGTGGGGAGGTGGGCATGCCGCGCAACCAGGGTGCGCTGAGCCGTCTGGCGGAGCTGATGCGGCGCGTCAACTCCTCCACCGACACCGAGTCGATCCTCGAGGAGATCGCCCACGGCGTCGTCGACGTGCTGGGCTACGGCGTCGCGGCCATCGCCCGCCTCGAGGGCGACGTCCTGGTGATGACCAACGTCGCCGGGCCGCCCGAGGTGGTGGAGGAGATCCTCCACCGGCGGACGCCGGCCGAGCAGATCCTCGACGAGTTCCGCGAGGCCGACAAGTGGGGGATCCTCCGGTTCGTCCCGGCGGGACGGATGTCGGAGGAGCGCCTGCGCGCCGCGTGGATCCCGCAGCTCGAGACCCACGACGACCCGGACGCGTGGCACCCCCAGCACGCGCTGTACGCCCCGCTCTACTCCGCCAGCGGTGAGCTCCTCGGCAACATGGCCGTCGACCTGCCTGCCGACGGCCGGGTCCCCGACGGGGCCGACCGCGAGCTGCTGGAGATGTTCGCCGTGCAGGCCGGGGTGGCCCTGTCCAACGCCCGCGAGCGCGAGCGCCTCACCGACCGGGTGCTGCTGGACCGGATGCTGGCGACGGTGGCCGGCACCGCCACGCTCCACGACCTCGCCGAGGCGCTCGGCACGGCCGTCGCCTCGGTCACCGAGGCCTTGGGTGCCGCGCAGGGGTGGGTGCGGACCTTCCCCACCGACGCCCAGGGCAGCCAGCTGGGCGTCGGGGCCCCGCGCCCGTACGCCCCGGAGCACTTCGTGCCGGAGCTGCGCGAGGAGCTCACGGCCATCGAGGACCTCCCCGTGCTGGTCGAGGTGGGCGTGCGCGACGCCGGCTCGTCCCTGCTGCCCCGCAGCGCCGAACGCCTCCAGCAGCTGATGCGCGGCACGGCCGTGGACCGGGTCGTCGTGTGCCCGCTGGTCTCCCAGGACGACCTCGTGGGCTACCTGGTCCTCGGCTTCCTGCGCGACGCCCGGGCCTTGACGCCCGCCCAGGCCGACGCGGTGCTGGAGGTGGGCCGGCTCCTCGCCCAGGCGGTGCGTGCCTCCCGCGTGCTGGAGACCGAGCAGCGCCTGGTCCAGGAGCTGCGCGAGCTCGCGCGCTACCGCAGCGAGCTCATCGCCACCATCTCCCACGAGCTGAAGACCCCGTTGACCGCGATCCTGGGGCACGCCGAGCTGATCGCCGACCGCTACCCCGACCTGAGCTCGGTCGACGCGATCATCCGCAACGCCGGCCGCCTCAACAACCTCGTGGCCAACCTGCTGCACTACTCCCGGATCCAGGGCCGGCGCGAGACCGTGCGCCGGGCCGTCGACCTCGCCGAGCTGTGCGAGGCGAGCGTCGACCTGCTGAGCATCCGCGCCAAGCAGTCCGGGGTCGGCCTCTCGTTCGACGGCTGCGGGTCGACGCCCGTGGTGGTCTTCGGCGACCCCGAGGAACTCGCCCGGGTGATCGACAACATGGTCGACAACGCCGTGAAGTACACCCCCGAGGACGGCTCGGTCACCGTCTCGATGACCGTGGGGGACGACGAGGTCAGCGTCGAGGTGGCCGACACCGGTCTCGGCATCTCGGCGACCGACCAGGCCCACGTGTTCTCCGCCTTCCACCGCTCCACCAACCCCAACGCCCTCTCGGTGCCGGGCACCGGGCTGGGGCTGCCGATCGCCCAGCGGATCGCCGAGTCGCACGGCGGCACCCTGTCGGTGACCTCCGAGCTCGGCGAGGGCAGCACGTTCCGCTTCACCCTGCCGCTGCGCTCGCCGCGAGAGGCCGGCTGAGCCCGACCCCGTCGACACCCCCGTCCGCGTCCAGCCGGACGGCGCGGTCCATCGCCTCCAGCCCGACGGTGCCGTGGGTGATCCACACGACGGAGCGGCCCTCGCTCGCGGCGGCCCCGAGCATCTCGCCGGCCACGGCCCGCGCGGTGGCGCCGTCGAGGTGGGCCGTCGGCTCGTCCAGGACGAGGACCGGGGCGTCCGCCAGCAGCGCGCGGGCCAGCGCCAGCCGTGCCCGCTCGCCGCCCGAGACCTCCCGCGAGCCCGCGCCGACGTGCGTGTGGATGCCGGCCGGGAGGCCGTCCACCCACGTGCCGAGGCACGCCCGCTCGAGCGCGTCGCGCACCTCGTCGTCGGTGGCGCCGGGGCGGGCGAGGCGCACGTTCTCCGCCACGGTGGACGCGAAGACGTGCGGGTCGTCATCGACCAGGCCGACGGTGCGGCGTACGTCGTCGAGCGCCAGCTCCCGCAGGTCCGTCCCGGCGAGCGACACCTGCCCCGCGACCGGGTCGACGAAGCGGACCAGGGTCGCGGCCAGGGTGGACTTGCCGCTCCCGCTGGGGCCGGTGACGCCGAGGTGCTCGCCCGGCCGCAGGCCGAGGTGGTCCAGCGACACGACCGCGCGGTCCGCCCAGCCCAGCGCGACGTGGTCCATCTCGACGTCGTGGGCACCGGTCAGCGGTCGTGGCCGGGCGGGGTCCGTGACGGCGGGCGCGGTGGCGGCGAGCCGGTCGAGGCGCCGGCGGGCGGCTGCTGCCCGGACCGACAGCGCACCCGCGTCGGCGAGACCCGCGGTGACGTCCGCCAGCGCCAGGGGCAGGAGCAGCAGGAGCGCCAGGACGGCGGGACCCACCGAGCCGGGGTCGACGAGGACGGCGACCGCGACGACGCCGAGCCCCGCGGCGAGCGTGGTGAGCGCGGTGGCGGCCGCCACGGCTCGGGAGGAGCGGTGTATGGCCTCGGCGAGCGCGGTGGACCCGTCCCGCACGTCCGCGAGGGCCCCGTCGGTGGCTCCCCACTGCTCGAGCTCCCTCACCCCGTGGGCCACCTCCTCGACCCTCGTGGCCAGGTCGGCCCGACGGGCCAGGACGTGCGGCTCCGCGGTGGCTGCGCCGTGGCGGGCGAGCAGGTAGGCGGCGGCGCCCGCCGCCACCACCCCGAGCACGACGAGGCCGGCGGCAGGGTCGAGCAGTGCCGCCAGCACCGCGGCACCCGCGCCGACGAGCGCGGCCGTCGCGACCGGCTGCCGCACCCGCAGCCGCTCGTCCAGCAGCGCGTCGACGTCGTCCACGACCTGGGTGAGCAGGTCGCCGCGACGCGGGCCGAGCCGGCCCGGCACCAGCGGGACGAGGTCGGCGTAGACCCGGGCCCGCCGCTCGGCCAGCTCGCGCAGCACCACGTCGTGGCTCAGCACGCGCTCGGCGTGCCGCAGGACCGGCCGGGCCAGGCCGAACAGCCGCACCCCGACGATCGCGACGACCAGGTGCAGCACGGGCGGCTGCTCGCTGGCACGGGTGATGAGCCAGCCCGCCGTCGCGGTGAGCGCGACCCCGGACGCGGTGGACAGCGCACCGAGCACTGTCGCGGTCGCCATCCCCCAGCGGGGGCGGGCGGCATCCTCCACGGCGTCGTCGACGGGCACCGGTGCGGGGCGCGCCGTGGACGGGCGGCGGTCGGCGACGGGCGCGGCTGCCGCGGTCCGCTCCGCCGCCTCCACCCCAGCGGCCGCGGGCTCGAGCCGGACCACCCGGTCGGCGGCGGCGAGCACGGCGGGCCGGTGCGCGACGACCACGACGAGGCTCGTCCGGGCCAGCCGCGCGACGGTGTCGAGCAGCACCTGCTCGGTCTCGTCGTCGAGGTGGGCGCTCGGCTCGTCGAGCAGGACGACCGGTCGCCCGGCCAGCACCACCCGCGCCAGCGCGACGCGGGCCCGCTGGCCGGCGGAGAGCCCGGCGCCGTCCTCGCCCAGCGGGGTCGCCAGGTCCTCCGGCAGTGCACGCACCACCTCGCGCAGCCCGACGCTGTCGAGCGCCTCCCAGACCTCGGCGTCGCCCGCCGTGGGGTCGCCGAGGCGGACGTTGGCCGCGACGGTGTCGGCCAGCAGCCACGGTCGTTGCGGCGCCCACGCCACCTGGTCGCGCCACCACCGCGGGTCCACCTCGCCGAGTGGCGTGCCGCCGACGAGGACGTCGCCGACCCGTGCCGGCAGCTCGCCACGGAGGGTGGCGAGCAGGGTCGACTTCCCGCAGCCCGAGGGCCCGGAGACCGCGACGAGCCCGCGGGCGGGCAGCTCGAGGTCGAGCGGGGCGGTCAGCGGGGCGTCGTGCCGGACGGCGAGGCCGCGCAGCACCACCGCGGTGGACGCGGGCCTCGTGGCGGGAGCCGGGGCCACTGACGAGCGGGCCAGCAGCTCGTCGGCGTCCGCGAGGGCCGCCGTGCCCTCCGCCGCGGCGTGGAACTCGGCGCCCACGCGGCGCAGCGGCCAGTAGGCCTCCGGCGCCAGCAGCAGCACAGTGAGCGCGACCCGGAAGTCGACCGACCCCGATGCGAGCCGCAGCCCCACGGTGACGGCGACGAGGGCCACCGACAGCGTGGCCACCAGCTCCAGCACCGAGGAGGAGGCGAAGGCCACCTTGAGGGTGTCGACGGTGGCGCGGCGGTGGTGGTGGGTGACGGAGCGGATGGTGGCCACCTGCGCGTCGGCGCGACGGTGCGCGACCAGCGTCGGCAGGCCGCGCACGACGTCGAGGAAGTGGCCCGACAGCGTCTCGAGCGCGCGCCACTGCGTGCGGGCCCGGTCGCGGGTGGTGAGGCCGACGAGCACCGCGAAGACCGGGACGAGCGGCAGGGTCAGCGCCACGACGAGCCCGGACAGCGGGTCCAGCCAGGTGATGGCCGCGAGCGTGACCACCGGGAGGACGGCCGCGGGGACGAGCGCGGGGAGGTAGCGCGTGACGTAGGGCTCCACGCCGGCCACGCCGCGGGTGGCGAGCACCGCCAGGCGCGCGGGGGACAGGTCCGGGACGTGCCGGGCGGCGTCGAGGAGCCGGCACCGGAGAGCACCGGAGACCTCGCCGGCGGCGCGTGCGGACGCGCGCTGGCCGACGTACGCCGTGGCGGTGCGCAGCAGCACGAGGCCGCCCAGCCACCACGCCGGTCCGTGCCAGTCGCCGGCACCGACCGCAGCGACGACCAGCGCCCCGAGCGCGAAGGCCTGCCCGACCGTGGCGAGCCCGCCGAGGACGCCGCAGGCGGCGACGAGGGCGAGGGACGCCCGGGCGGGACGCAGGTGGGGGAGGACCGTCGGGTCGAGCGGCTTCATCGGGCCTCGGCCAGCACCGGTGTCGGGATGTGGCGCACTGAGATCCGCTTGCGGAACACCCAGTAGGTCCAGGCCTGGTAGCCCAGCACGATCGGCGTGAACACCACGGCGACCCACGTCATCACCTCGAGCGTGTACGGCGTCGACGCGGCGTTGGTGGTGGTCAGCGAGAACGCCGGGTCCGTGGTCGACGGCATCACGTCGGGGAACAGCCCCAGGAACAGGCCCGCCACGGCGAGCCCGATGGTGAGGAAGGTGCCGAGGAACGCCCAACCCTCGCGGCCTGCCCGCGCCGCCGCGAGGCCGGCGACGAGCGCCAGGGCGGCAGCCGAGAAGACCGCCGCCGTCACGGCGTTGCCGGTCCGCGCCTGGGTCCAGACCATGAACACCGAGGCGAGGACGGCGGCCAGCGAGCCGGTGCGGACGGCGAGGGCCCGCGCCCGGTGCCGGATCTCGCCGTCGGTCTTGAGCGCGACGAACATGGCGCCGTGCGTGGCGAAGAGGGTGAGGGTGACGAGCCCGCCCAGGAGGCCGAACGGGTTGAGCAGGGTCAGCATGCTGCCGGTGAACTCCTTGTCGGCGTCGATCGGCACACCCGCGGCGATGTTGGCGAAGGCGACGCCCCACAGCAGCGCCGGCACGACCGAGCCGACGACGAGCGCCAGGTCCCACCGGGCCTTCCACGTCGCGTCGTCCCGCTTGTGGCGGTACTCGAAGGACAGGCCGCGGACGATGAGCGCGACCAGGATGAGGAGCAGCGGCAGGTAGAACCCGCTGAAGAGCGTGGCGTACCACTCGGGGAAGGCGGCGAAGGTGGCGCCGCCCGCGACCAGCACCCACACCTCGTTGCCGTCCCAGACCGGACCGACGGTGTTGATCATCACCCGCCGCTCGGTGTCGTCGCGGGCCAGCACGGGCAGCAGCATCCCGACGCCGAAGTCGAAGCCCTCGAGGCAGAAGTAGCCGACCCACAGCACGGCGATGAGGGCGAACCAGACGGTGGTCAGTTCCATGGGAGTCCTTGGGGTCTCGGTGGGGGTCGGTGTCGGGTCGGTGCGGCGTCAGTAGGCGAAGGTGAGCGGGGCGTCCTCGTCGGAGCCGCCGACCCTCACCCGGGGAGGCTCCTCGAAGGGGTCGGCGCCCTTGCGGACGTAGGTCACGAGCAGCTTCACCTCGACCACGGCGAGGACGGCGTAGAGCGCGGTGAGGACGACGAGCGACGTGGCCGCCTCGAAGACCGAGACTCCGGGGGAGACCCCCGACTCGGTGGTCATCAGCCCGAAGACGACCCAGGGCTGGCGGCCCATCTCGGTGAAGATCCACCCCCACGACGAGGCCAGGGTGGTGGCGATCGGCAGGCTCAGGCCGAGGGTGCCGAGCCAGCGCACGCCCGGCGTACGGCCTCGCCGGGTGAGCCACAGGATGAGTGCGGCGCCGCCGGCGGCGAAGAAGCCGAGGCCCATCATGAAGCGGAAGGACCAGTAGGTGACCGGGACGATCGGGACGTAGTCGCCGTCGCGCTGGGCCGGGTCGGCGCTGTCGAGCTGGCCGTAGGTCTCGGCGTACTCCTCCTTGAGCGGGTTGATGCCCTCGACGGTGCCGTCGAAGGAGCCGGTGCCGAGGAAGGACAGCAGGCACGGCACGGTGAGGGCGAACTTCTCGTGCTCCCCGTCGGGCGTGCCGATGGTGAGGATCGAGAACGGGGCGCAGCCCTCGCTGGTCTCGTAGAGGCCCTCCGCGGCGGCCATCTTCATCGGCTGCACCTCGGTCATCACCTTGCCCTGCAGGTCGCCGGTGATCCCGACGCCGAGGCCGGCCAGCAGCGTCACGACCGCACCGATGCGGATCGCGCCGTGGTACATCGGCCGGTCGGCCTCGTGGCGCTTGCTCATGTAGAGGTAGGCCGAGACGCCGAGGAGGAAGGCGCCGGCGGTCATGTAGGCCGCGAAGATCACGTGCGGGAACGTCACGACCTGGACCTTGTTGAACATCACCGCCCAGAAGTCGGTCAGCTCGGCGCGACCCGACTCGGGGTTGAAGCGGTAGCCGACGGGGTGCTGCATCCACGAGTTGGCGGCGAGGATGAACCACGACGAGGCGAGCGTGCCGAGGTGCACCAGCCACATGCAGCCGGCGTGCAGCCCGCGCGGGAGCTTGTCCCAGCCGAAGATCCAGAGGCCGAGGAAGGTCGACTCGAGGAAGAAGGCGAGCAGCCCCTCGATCGCGAGGGGTGCGCCGAACACGTCGCCCACGAAGCGCGAGTAGTCCGACCAGTTCATCCCGAACTGGAACTCCTGCACGATGCCGGTCACCACACCGATGGCGAAGTTGATGAGGAAGAGCTTGCCGAAGAACTTGGTCAGCCGGAGGTAGTCCTCCCTGCCGGTCCGCACCCAGGCGGTCTCGAGCCCGGCGATGACGGCGGTGAGCCCGATCGTCAGCGGCACGAACAGGAAGTGGTAGACGGTGATGATCCCGAACTGCCACCGGGCGATGTCGAGCACGTCCATGGGAACCCCTTCGGCGCTATTACTACATCCTGTAGTAAATACTACTCCGTGTAGTAGTTCGGCGCAGCACCGCCTAGACTCCGGGGCATGAGTCCTCGGTCACGGATGGGTGAGCTGGAGCAGGCGGTCCTCGACGCGCTGTGGGAGCTCGACACGTCGCGCGGCGCCAGCGGTCGCGAGGTGCACGAGCGCCTCGGTGACCGCGACCTGGCCTACACGACCGTGATGACCGTGCTCGACCGGCTGGTCGGCAAGGACGTCGTCGTGCGCGAGCGGGACGGGCGCGCCTTCCGCTACGCGCCGCGGCTGACCCGCGCCGCGATGACCGCCGAGCTCATGCGCGAGGCACTGGAGGGCACGGGCGCCGACCGTGACCAGGCCCTCGTCTCGTTCGTCGGCGAGGCCAGCGCCGAGGACCTCGCGGCCCTGCGCCGTGCCCTCGCCGAGATGGACTGACACGGTCGGCCGGCCGTGCTCACGCCGCTCGTCCTCGGCGCGCTCGCCGTGCTGCTCGCGGGGCCGGTCCCCTGGGCGCTGTCGCGCTGGTCGGGGCTGAGGCGTACGCCGGCCGCGGCCATGCTGCTGTGGCAGAGCACGGCGCTGGCCGCGGTGCTCGCGGCCCTCGGTGCGGGGCTCTCACTGGCCACCGACCGGCTGTGGGAGCCGCCCGTCGCCGCGGTCGACGTCGTCGTCGCCGCCCTGGCCGGTGCGGTCACGGTGGTGGTGACCGCCCGGGTCCTGCTGAGCGCGCACCGCACCGGCACGGCGCTGCGGCGCGCGCGCCGGGTGCACCGCGAGCGGGTCGACCTGCTCGCGAGGACGGACGGGGGAGTGTCCGTGCTCGAGCACGACCTCCCCGTGGCCTACTGCGTGCCGGGCATGAGCGGGTCGCGCATCGTCGTGTCGCGCTCGACCCTGACCAGCCTCTCGGCCGACGAGCTGGCCGCGGTGCTGGAGCACGAGCGCTCGCACCTGCGCTCGCGCCACGACCTGGTGCTCGAGGCGTTCGCGGTGCTGCACCGCGCCTTCCCGCGTTGGGTGGCCAGTGCGGCGGCCCGGCACGAGGTGGAGGTGCTGGTGGAGGTGCTCGCCGATCGCGCCGCCGTACGCACGGGCGGGCGCCGGGCGCTCGCGTCCGCGCTGCTCACCCTCGCCGGCTCGACCGCGCCCGCCGGGTCGCTCGGCTCGGCCGGGTCGCTGGCGGCGCGGGTGGAGGTGCTGCGCGACACTCGCCCGCACCGGGTGCAGTCACTGGGCGTGATGCTGCTCGCCGCGGCGATCCTCGCCGTGCCGACGCTCCTCGTCGTGCTGCCCTGGCTCAGCGGCCTCGACGCACGCTGAGGACGCCCGAAGGCCCCGGCGGATCGCTCCGCCGGGGCCTCCGGTGATGGTGCTGGTGCTGCTGGGTGGTGCTCAGCTGCTGCTCGGGGTCAGCGGGTGACCCGGAACGTCAGCGTGTCCTTGCTGCGGGCCACGGTGTCGGAGCCGAGGTACGTCACCTTCACCGTGTGCTTGCCGGCCTTCAGGCCCTTCTTGAGGGTCCAGCCGGCCTTGCCCTTCTTGAGCTCGACCTTCGCCTTCTTGCCGTCGATCTTGATGACGACCTTGCCCTTGACGGCGACGTCGGCCTTCACGGTGACCTTGAAGGTGACCTTGTCGCCGGCCTCGGGCTTGGCCGGCTTGACCTTCACCTTGGTCTTCGAGTCGGCCTTGGTGGCCGCGAGGACGGTCGCGGTGAACGTCGCCGACGACTTGCCCTGGGTGCGGCTGCCGGAGTAGGTCGCGGTCAGCTTGTTGGCGCCCACCGGCAGGTCTGCCGGGAGAGCCACCGTGGCCTTGCCGTTGGCGTCCAGGTCGGCGCTGCCGAGGACCTGGCCCTTGGCGTCGGTCACCTTGACCTGGCCCGTGGGCGCGGAGCCCACGCTGCCGTCGCGGCTCACGGTGACGTCGACCGAGGAGGCGGTGCCGTAGGTGGTCGGCTCGGGCTTGCGCACCGCGACCAGCTTGGTCGGCAGCTTGCAGTCGATGAGCCTGACGTTGTCCACGGACCACCCGATGACGCCGCTGCAGCCGTCGCGACCGATGTCGAAGCGCATCTGCAGGGTGTCGCCGGACTCGAGGCCCAGGGCCGTCAGGTCGACCACCGAGGTGCCCCAGCCGGACTCCAGGGTGCCGCCGTCGGTGCCGGTGAAGGCGTCCTCACCCGCGAGCGGGTTGGTGTTGCCGCCGGCTGCCGTGGTCAACGTGGTCGGCGGGTTGTAGAGGTACGCCTCGGCCGGCACGGCCGCGAAGGAGCCGCCGTTGACGCTGACCTTGAGGTTGCCGCCGTCGTAGCCCAGCTCGGTCGAGACCGAGTGGTCGAAGGCGAGCTTGGGGTTCAGCACGTCGCCGACCTCGATGACGGGGCTGGCGATCGAGTCACGGCTCGAGAAGTCCCCGGCGCCGTTGGTGCACGCACCCTCGTCCGGGGCCGGGCCGAAGGCGACCTTGCCCGGGTGGTTCTCGACGGACGTGGACTGCCACGGCTCGTGGATCCCGCCCTCGAACACGACCTCGTTGCTGGCCGTCCAGCCGGCGAGACCGTCCTCGAAGTTCTCGCTCCAGCTGACCTCGTTGACGAAGCCGTCGCCGCAGAGCGACGGGGCCTTCGGGTCGAGCAACGGCTGGAAGTCGCACTGCACGGGCTCCGCGCGGAGCTCGGTCGCCGTGATGACCTTGGCCAGCTCGGCGCAGTCGGCCGCGGTGATGGGCGCCGCCGGCTGCACGTCGTTGTCCGCGAGGCTGACCTTGTTGATCGGCTTGCCGGTCAGATCGACGCAGGACGCCTCGAGGCCGTCGGCCAGGTCGGTGAAGTCCGAGGTCGGCGTGAGGTAGGCCGACTGGGTGCGCCACCAGATGTTGGACGCCTTGTCGAAGCCCATGCCGGCCATGGTCTGACCGTTGTAGGTGCCTCCGTCGACGGCCAGGGCGTAGGCGTGGTTGGGCACGCCGGAGTTGCTGTGGACGCCGCCGCCGTCCTCGGTGCTGCACTTGTACTCGGCGTCCGAGACCTTGCCCGGGTCGCCGTAGCAGGTGGGCGTCCACATGTCGCGGATCGCGCCACCGAAGGCCGAGGACTTCTCGCTCAGGACCCAGCGGGCGTTGTCGTCCTTGGCCGCCGCGTCGATGTCCTTGACGGTCATCGTCACCGCACCGACGGACTTGATCTTGCCCGCCGCCACGGCGTCGACCATGAGGCCGTAGATCGGGAAGTCGCCGCCGGCGGCAGCCGGCGAGCCGTTGGTGATGTTGCCGACCACGATGCCGGTCGCGCCGGCGTCGACGGCGTTCTGCACCTTGTCGTTGAGGATGCAGGCGCCACGGTCGACGTAGACCCACTTGCCCTTGACCGCGGCCGCGTTGGTGAGGTCGGAGCAACCGTCCGACGCGGTGCCGATGGGCTTGTTCGCGGCGTCGACCTCGATCGGGTCCACACCGGCGACGACGTCGGCCGTCACGCCGGCCTTGTCGAAGACGGGACCGTGCTGGAAGGGCACGGCCCATTCGCAATCGCCGGCCACCGACGCCGGCGCGTTGATGGTCGCACCGATCTCACCACGGGTGTAGCGCGAGCAGAGGCCGGCCGTGCGCTTGACGCCCAGGTCGCCCTCGCCCGTGTCCTCGCGGCCGTTGAGGATGTCCTGGGTCTCTCCGAACACGTCCGACATCGACTCGTTCAGCGCGCCCGACTGCCACTGGTAGATCAGGCCGGAGGTGTAGTCGGTGTAGGCGTGGCTCCACTCGTGGCCGACGGTGTCGTCGTCGTAGACGCCCGGGCAGAAGCTGGTGTACTGGCCGTTCCAGGACGCGTTGGGGCACCGGTCGGCGCGGTTGTGGACCATGTACATGGTGCCGCCCTCGCCGTCGAAGGAGTCGCGGCCGAACATGTTCTTGTAGAGGTTGTAGATCTCGCCCGCCGAGGCGACCATGTTCTGCTGGTCCTGGGTGAGGCTGCCGGGGAGCGGCTGGCCCTCGCGCCAGACAGGAGCGAGCGTGTCGTCGCTGACGTCGTCCGGGGTGTCGCCGTCGTCGGTGACGGTCAGGAGCCGACGGTCGCGCGCCTCGTGGATGCGGGAGTAGCGGTTGACGGGCTTGAGGCTGGTGCTGTCGAGCAGCAGGACCTCACGGACGGTCCCGCTGTCCTCGGTCACGTTGGAGACGTCGACCTGCCAGGCCAGGACGGCCTCGCCGTCCTCGCCCCTCACGGAGCCCTTCCGGTAGACGACGAGCTCGGCCCCGTCGGCGCGCAGCCCGGACGTGTCGACCGCGGTGTCCGCGTCGGACATCGGCGGAGCCGCCTCGACGATCGCCACGGCCGCCTTCGCGGCCTCGTCGCGGCTACGACGAGGGGTCGTGCTGAGGGACAGCCCCGGCGCGGCGAAGCCGGTGACCGAGGTCAGGTCGCCCTGCTTGTCGAGGTTGGCCTTGAGGCCCGACCCGAAGACGGGGACGCCCTGGTAGGTCTGCGTGTAGGTGACGGTCCAGCCGAGCGGTCCCGACTCGACTCGAACCTGCTCGAGCTCGTCGCTGCGAGCGCCGAGCACGGTGGCGTACTCGTCGAGGTAGGTGTCGGCTTTGGCGGCCGCGCTCGTGGCGTCGGTCGCGGACGTGCCGGGGAGCAGGTCGCCGTTGGAGCGGACGAAGCCCGCCTTGCCGGTGGCGGCTTCCCTGCTGATGGCGACCGAGCCCTCGGCCTGGTCGCGGAGCTGCGAGAGCAGCGAAGGTGCGGCACCGGGTGCCGCTGTTGCTTGCGCGCCGAGCGTGGGCAGAGCGGCCAGGCCGGCCCCCACGACTGCGAGTGCAAGCCCCCTGTTGAGGAGCTTCACGTGTGTTTCCTCCAGTGTTCGTCGCCACGCGGCTCCGATCGGCCGGGTGACCCGGGTCACCATAAGCACCTGTCCGGTCGGTCAGGAAGACCCCATGGTCGGTTTTCGTCCGATATCCGCCACCCGCCGGACGATCTGCTGCTAAGGGCCCGGGAAGCGGGACGCGTGGTCGAAGTTCTCAGGACACGCAGCCGTGTGATCCCTGTGGCTGGTGTGACTTGCCCGTAGGGTTCCCGGCATGGCGACCCGTACGTCTTCCCCGCCGGGGTCGCGGAGCTCGAGCACGTCCGGAACCAAGGGCAGCACCAAGGCCTCGAGCACCCGATCACGGAGTACCAGCAAGCGCCCCGCCCCTCGCTCGACCTCGTCGAGGGGGCGGAGCGGCTCCACCGCGTCCAAGCGGCGCCCCGCCGCGCGTCCGGCCCCCCGCGCCGTCCGCAACGGCGCCGGTCCGGTCTCCCGGGCCTTCGGAGCCCTCGCCCGCGGGGTCGTGGCCGTCTGGCTCGGCATCGCCCACGCCGTCGGTGCCGTCGCGCGCTCGATCGGACGGTCCGCACGCGACCTCGACCCCGAGCACCGCCGCGACGGTGCCGGGCTGTTCCTGATCGGCGTGGCCCTCGTCGTCGCCGCCGCCGTGTGGTGGCAGCTGCCGGGCGGTGTCATGGACTTCGCCCGCTCGGCCACCGCCGGTGCCGTCGGCAAGGTCGGCTGGCTGGTGCCGCTGTTCCTCGTCTACGCCGGGTGGCGGACGCTCCGCGACCCCGAGCGCAACGGTCCGGTGGGTCGCCAGGTCATCGGCTGGGCCGCGTTCGGCCTCGGCCTGCTCGGTATCGTGCACATCGCCAACGGCAACCCGCAGCCCGTGCTCGGCGACGCCAGCAACCTGCAGGAGGCCGGGGGAGCGGTCGGCTACGTCACCTCGAGCCTGCTGCTCGACCTCATGCAGACGCCGTACGTCGTGGTGCCGCTGCTGGTGCTGCTCGCCACCTTCGGCATCCTCATCATCACCGCCACGCCGGTCTACCAGGTCCCGGTCAAGCTCGCCGCGCTGCGCGACAAGGCGCTGGGCCGCTCCGCGGCCGAGCCCGAGGCAGCGTCGGAGGACGACGACGCCACCCGGCCCGCCCGCACGCGTCGTCGCTCGATGCTCGACCAGGACGAGATCGACCCCGAGATGGGCGACCCGGCCTACGACAGCCCGGTGCTGGCCGACCGCGAGCTCAAGAAGCGTCGCAAGAAGAAGGACGCCGAGCCGTTCGAGGACTACGGCATCGACCTGTTCGCCGACGCCCCGACCGAGGTGGCGCCGGCCGTCGAGCCGGCCCCCGTCGTCGTCAAGGACGCCGACACCGGCCCCGTCGAGCCGCCGCCGCACACGCCGCTGCCCGCCCGCGTCGAGCAGCTCGCCCTGTCCGGCGACATCACGTACTCGCTGCCCGACAACTCCGCGCTCAAGCCGGGCTCGCCGCACAAGGCGCGGTCCAAGGCCAGCGACGCGGTCGTCGAGCGGCTGATGCAGGTGATGGACGAGTTCGGCATCGACGCGACCGTCACCGGCTACACCCGTGGCCCGACCGTCACCCGCTACGAGGTCGAGCTCGGCCCGGCGGTGAAGGTGGAGAAGGTCACCGCCCTCTCGAAGAACATCGCCTACGCCGTGGCGTCCGCCGACGTGCGGATCCTGAGCCCGATCCCCGGCAAGTCCGCCATCGGCATCGAGATCCCCAACCTCGACAAGGAGATCGTCTCCCTCGGCGACGTGCTCCGGTCCGGCACGGCCCGCGCCGACCACCACCCGATGGTGGCGGGCCTCGGCAAGGACGTCGAGGGCGGTTTCGTGGTCGCCAACATGGCCAAGATGCCGCACCTGCTCGTGGCCGGTGCGACGGGCTCCGGCAAGTCGTCGTTCATCAACTCGCTGATCACCTCGATCCTGATGCGGTCGACGCCCGACGAGGTGCGGATGATCATGATCGACCCGAAGCGGGTCGAGCTGAACGCCTACGAGGGCGTGCCGCACCTCATCACGCCGATCATCACCAACCCCAAGAAGGCCGCCGAGGCGCTCGCCTGGGTCGTGCGCGAGATGGACATGCGCTACGACGACCTGGCCAACTTCGGCTTCCGTCACATCGACGACTTCAACAAGGCGGTCCGGGCCGGCAAGGTCGAGGTCCCGGCGGGCAGCGAGCGCAAGGTCACGCCGTACCCCTACCTCCTCGTGATCGTCGACGAGCTCGCCGACCTGATGATGGTCTCGCCGCGCGACGTCGAGGACTCGGTCGTCCGCATCACCCAGCTCGCGCGTGCGGCCGGCATCCACCTGGTGCTCGCCACGCAGCGGCCGTCGGTGGACGTCGTCACCGGCCTGATCAAGGCCAACGTGCCGTCGCGGCTCGCCTTCGCCACCAGCTCGCTCGGCGACAGCCGGGTCATCCTCGACCAGCCGGGCGCGGAGAAGCTGGTCGGACAGGGTGACGGGCTCTTCCTGCCGATGGGGGCCAGCAAGCCGGTCCGCGTCCAGGGCTCGTGGGTCACCGAGGCCGAGATCCACCAGGTCGTCAAGCACTGCAAGGACCAGCTCGAGCCGACCTACGTCGAGGACGTCACGGCCCCGGCCTCGGCGAAGCGCGACCTCGACGACGACATCGGCGACGACATGGAGCTCGTGGTCCAGGCCATCGAGCTCGTCGTCTCGACCCAGTTCGGCTCGACGTCGATGCTGCAGCGCAAGCTGCGCGTCGGCTTCGCCAAGGCCGGGCGCCTGATGGACATCATGGAGAGCCGCGGGGTGGTGGGCCCCAGCGAGGGCTCGAAGGCCCGTGACGTCCTGGTGAAGCCCGACGAGCTGGATTCCGTGATCGCCACGTTGGAGGGGGGAGCCTGATGGGCGCCGCAGCAGTGCACGAGACAGAGGTCGGCCACGACCAGCACGACGAGCACGAGGGGGAGGGCCTCGCGGTCGCCCCTGACCACGTGGAGGTACGTCGCCACGCCGGCGTCGCCGCCGGGGTCGGTCTGACCGCCTCGGCGGTCGCCATCGCCTACTTCGCCCGCGCGACGCAGAGCGGCTCGGTCCTTGACTGGGCCTTCGTCGTCGCCATGGGCCTGCTCGCCGCCTACTGGCTCGTCGGCCTGGTCGACGCCCGGACGCCCCTGCTGGTCGCCGACGCGCAGGGCATCCGGATCCGTCTCGGCCGCACGTGGCGCGGCCTGCCGTGGTCCGCGGTGCACCACGTCGAGCACACGCCCCGCCAGGGCCTGCTGCGTGACGGTCGCCTGGTCGTCGTGCCGCACAACCCCGAGCTGGTCGAGTCCGAGCTCACCGCCGCCGGCAAGCGGCACGCCGGCGTCTCGCGGCTCATCCACGGCGCTCCCTTCGCCGTCCCGCTGGGCCTGTCCACCCGCGTCGTGGGCGCCGGTGACGACCTGACCGAGGCGTTGGGCCGGGTCGCCCGCGACGCCGGCCAGATCGTGGTGCTGGAGCCCGAGGCAGCGCCGTCGTCGGAGGTTGAGTCGTCGTCGGAGATCGAGGCCCCGGAGATCGAGGCCCCGGAGATCGAGGCCCCGGAGATCGAGGCCCCGGTGGTCGAGGCCCCGGTCGACGACGTCCCCGTGGCGCCAGTCGTCGCGAGCCCGACGCCCGCCGCGCTGCGCGAGACCGGCGCCGCCCGTCGCTCGGAGGTCCGTCGCGACTACGCCGAGCCGGAGCAGGACGACCTCGAGGGTCGCGAGCTGCGCCGCCCCGGTCGGGTCAGCCTCGTCGAGGAGACCCAGTCGTGGGGCGACCGCGTCCGCGCCATCGCCCGTCCGGGCGAGCCGGTGGAGCCGCTGGTGCTCGACGACTTTGAGGTCGAGCCCGCCGAGGACCCCGTCATCGGCCCGGAGCTCGCTGCCGCCCGTACGCGTCTCGGCCTGTCGGTCGACCAGCTCGCCGACCGCACCCGCATCCGCCCCCACGTGATCGAGGCCGTCGAGGTCGACGACTTCGAGCCGTGCGGTGGCGACTTCTACGCCCGTGGGCACCTGCGCACCCTGGCCCGGGTGCTCGGGATCGACGTCGCCCCGCTGCTGGCGTCGTACGACGAGCGCTACGCGCACGCCCCGATCAACCCGCGCCGGGTCTTCGAGGCCGAGCTGGCGACCGGTGCGCACGGCTCCATCCGCGGCACGCGTGGCGGTCCCAACTGGTCGGTGCTGGTCGCCGTCGTCATGGCGCTGGTGCTCGCCTGGTCCATCGCGCGGCTCGTGATGGACACCCCGCCCGAGCTGCGTGGCTCGACGCCGGTGCTCAACGGCTCCGGTGGCCCGCAGGGTGGGGGCAGCGCGCCCGTCGCCGACCCGGTGGCCGTGGTGCTCACCGCGCCGTCGGGTGGCGCGAAGGTCGTGGTGCGCGACGCGCTCGGGGAGATCGCCTTCCGCGGAAGCCTGGCCGTCGGCCAGAGCCGTGAGCTCCAGGCGTCGCCGCCGGTCCGCGTGCAGTCCACCGACGGGGCCGTGACGGTCTCGCTCGCCGGCGCCGATGCGCGTGCGGTGGGGGAGCCGGGCACTGCCGGCCAAGGGACCTTCGTCGCCGACTGAGCCGGCCGCTGCCCGGGTCAGGCGGCGCCGAGGGCCTCGAGCCGTCGCCGCGCGTCGGCGAGGCCCTTCTCGTTGTCGGCGACCTCGACGTCGCCGGTGAGGTCGTCGGAGGCCAGGCGCGTCGCGAAGTAGACACCCTGGACGGCCTCGCGGAAGAGCCGGAACGCGTCGAGGTGCTGCATCTCGGTAGGGTCGAGCGGCCCCGTCGCCTGGTAGGCGCGGAGGAACGTCGCCGCCTCGTGCGGGCCACCGAGGTACATCACGGCCGACGCGACGTCGTAGAGCACCGGCCCACGCCGGGCTCCGGCCCAGTCGATGAGCCCGGTCACCTGGGTCTCGTCGTCGTGGACGAACGCCTCGGGCGCGGGGTCGGTGTGCAGCACCGACCACATCAGGCGCAGCGAGTCTGTCGCGGCCCGGGCTGCCTCGATGGCGGCCAGGAGCCACGGGTGACTCTCCACCCCGGGCGCCGCCGGACTGAGCCAGTCCTGGGCGAACGTGGCGGTGCGCGGTCCGACGCCCGGTTCGCTTGCCACGTGGACACCAGCGAGGACCTCGGCGATCCACTCCTGCTCGGCATCGGTGTCACCGACGAGCTCGCGGCCCGGCACGTGCTCCAGCAGCGCGAGGGCGTGCTCGGTGACGACGATGCGGCCGTCGAGCGCCGGGACCGGGCGGCCGGTCAGGAACCCGGCCGCTGCCAGCATCGTGGCGACGTCGGCACCTGCCGCCAGGTCGGCCACCCCCGATGCCGGCACGAGCTTGGCGACGTAGACCGCTCCTCGGTGCTCGACGAGCCACGTGCTCGAGTTCATGCCGCCGTCCAGCGGCCTCACCCGAGGCGCGTCAAGCCCCCAGAACCGGGTCAGCAGCTCGCTCGGATCGATCACAGGTGCACCGTCTCATGCCGGTTCGCTCAGCTCTTGGTGGCCGGAGGTCCGTCCGTGGTCGTGGCGGGCGCGCCGATGGCCCCGCTCGCCTCGGGCCGGCGGGGTGCGGGGCGGGGTCATGGTCGGTCGGGTGGCTCGGGGTCGTCGGCGGCGCGCGGCGGGGTGTCGATGCGGGTGGTGCCGGTGCGGTCGCGGCGGTAGCGGTGCCTGTGGGGGCTGGTCCACTCGTAGACACCGGGCTTGATCACGTCGTAGCGCCAGGCGGTGTGGGTCTTGAGGCGGTGGTGCCAGCGGCACTCGGGTGCGAGGTTCGAGGACACGGTCGGCCCCGGCTGGGAACGGCCCTCGGCGGCGGCGTCGTGGTCGTAGGCGATGACGTGGTCGATGTCGCAGGCCCGCGCTGGGCGGGTGCACCACGGGAACACACACGTGCGGTCGCGCAGGATGATCTGTTCGCGGATCCGGTCGGGAATGTCGTAGCCCGGTGCCGTGAGCTCCGCGGTGAGGTCGATGACCGGCTTGACGGTCACCTTGGTCCGAGAGTCGCCGCACCAGTGCTTCACCTGGTCGAGGAGGACGAGCCGCTGCCCCTCCTCCATCCGCCCGGTGGAACCGAAGACAGTCTCCAGCCCCTCGAGGCTGGCGTCGAAGTGGGCGTGCACCGCTACCTCCCGGGCGATGGGCAGGCCGTCCTCGCTCCGCGCGGCGGTCGAGCCTTGCGCGTGGAGGTCGAGGGCGGTCTGGGTGCGCGCCAGGTCGCCCAGCGCAGCCGATCGTCGGGCGTCGAGCGGAGCGTGTGAGCCGAGGGCCTTCAGCGTCTCGGCGCCGTGGGCGAGGGCTCGGTCGAGGTCGAGGGCGTCGGCGATGCCGAGCTCGGCCTCGAACCGCATCGTCCCGGCGTAGTGCACGTCCTCGGAGTGGAGGGTGGCGTGGCGCGGGTCGACGTGCTGCCAGCCGTCCTCTGGATCCTTCGTGGGGTCGTGGGCGTCGAGGTGGTGGCGCTTGATCGTCTCCGCGACCAACCGGTCCAGCTGCGCGGCACCGACCCGCCCGGCGACGGCCGCGACCTGGGCGTCGACCCACTGCGCCGCCTCGACTGTGAGGGACGGGGTGGCATGGATCGTGGCCTCCGCGACCGTCCGCGCCCGCCACGCCGGCACCGCACCGGCCTGGACCTGCGCCCACAGCCGCGGGAGCCGGTGCCGCAGCTCGAGCGCGTGCCCGATGAGCCGCTTCGCCGACGTCGACGAGATGCCGAGGACGGTGCCGAGCTCGGCGATGCAGAACTCCGCCACCGCCGGACAACCCGGGCCGGCGATCGGCTCCTCGTGCTCGAGCCCGTAGCAGCCATCGTCGGTGAACACCGCAGCGGTGTGGATCGACTCCGGCGGGTGCAGGTCCGCCCAGCGGGCGGCCACCTCCAGCACGTCCGCTGCCGCGCGGTCCTCAGCGGCCTTCCGGTCGCGGGCGAGTGCCAGCAGCGCGGAGGCCGAGAGGTCCTCGACCTTTGCCTCGGGTGCCCCTGCCAGCGTCTCGATCATGTGTTCGATTTTACGGTGCACTACCGACATCGGCCCGAGCTCGAGAGATCTGTTGAGGAGGTCTCGATACGCCTCGCTCGTCCCTCGCTCGGCTACTCGACCACCCACAGGAAGCGGGTCTCGATACGCCTCGCTCGTGCCTCGCTCCGGCTACTCGACCACCGGGGAGGGGGTCGCGGTACGCCTCGCTCGTGCCTCGCTCCGGCTACTCGACCACCGAGGAGGGGGGTCTCGATACGCCTCGCTCGTCCCTCGCTCGGCTACTCGACCAGCAAGGACAAACGCCTCGCTCCGCTACTCGACCAGCGAGGAGGGCGGACGTCTCGTGGCAGCCCACTCGACTACTCGAGCAGCAACACGACCGAGGCAAGACACCGCCCCCAGGTGACCCCACCCCCCGTGAGAGCCGCCTCACCGCGCCGCTGGTGCGGGTCGGAGTGGCGGGGCACGGCATACTCACGATGCGATGACGACTGACACCGAGCTGCCCCCCACCCCGCTGAACGTCGCGGTGGTCACGCTGGGCTGCGCCCGCAACGAGGTGGACTCGGAGGAGCTCGCCGGACGCCTCGAGGCGGGCGGGTTCGTGTTGGTCGAGGATCCCGAGGACGCGGACACCGTCCTGGTCAACACGTGCGGCTTCGTCGAGGCCGCCAAGAAGGACTCCGTCGACACGCTGCTCGAGGCCGCGGACCTCAAGGAGTCGGCCGGCAACGGCGGGCGTGCGCAGGCCGTCGTCGCCGTGGGCTGCCTGGCCGAGAGGTACGGCAAGGACCTCGCGGCGTCGCTGCCCGAGGCCGACGCCGTCCTCGGCTTCGACGACTACCCCGACATCGCGTCCAAGCTCCGCGCCATCGTCGCGGGGGAGACCCACCACCCCCACACGCCCTCGGACCGTCGGCGGCTGCTGCCCATCTCGCCGGTGGACCGTGACGCCTCCGGGATCTCGGTGCCCGGCCACCAGGACGCCAGCACCCCCGCCGCCACGCTCGTCGCCGAGCCGGGCGACCTCACCGACATCGGCGCGGGCGCGCCGGCGACGGGACCCCGCGCCGTACGCCGTCGGCTCGACGCGGGCCCGATGGCGCCGCTCAAGCTCGCCAGCGGCTGCGACCGTCGCTGCACCTTCTGCGCGATCCCGAGCTTCCGTGGGTCCTTCGTCAGCCGCCGCCCGAGCGACGTGGTCGCCGAGGCGCGCTGGCTCGCGACGCAGGGCGTCAAGGAGCTCTTCCTCGTCAGCGAGAACTCGACCTCCTACGGCAAGGACCTCGGCGACCTGAGGCTGCTGGAGACCCTGCTGCCCGAGCTGTCTGGCATCGACGGCGTCAAGCGCGTCCGCGTGTCCTACCTGCAACCGGCCGAGACCCGCCCCGGCCTCATCGAGGCGATCGCCTCGACGCCCGGCGTCGTGCCGTACTTCGACCTGTCCTTCCAGCACGCCAGCGCCACGGTGCTGCGCCGGATGCGCCGCTTCGGCGACCCCGAGAGCTTCCTCGGGCTGCTCGACCGGGTGCGCACGCTGGCCCCGCTGGCCGGCGTACGGTCAAACGTCATCGTCGGGTTCCCCGGCGAGACCGAGGACGAGCTGCAGGTGCTCTGCGACTTCCTCGAGGCGGCGCGGATGGACGTCACCGGCGTCTTCGGCTACTCCGACGAGGACGGCACCGAGGCGGCGGGCTTCGCCGACCACCTCAAGCTCGACGAGGACGAGATCCGTGCCCGCACCGAGCACGTCACCGCCCTCGTCGAGGAGCTCAACGCCCAGCGGGCCGAGGAGCGCGTCGGCGAGGAGGTCGTGGTGCTCGTGGAATCCGTCGAGGACGGCGTCGTCGAGGGCCGCGCGGCCCACCAGGGCCCCGAGGTCGACGGTACGACGCTCCTGCTGGGCGCCGCCGACGCGCAGGTCGGCCACCTGCTGAGCGCCACGGTCACCGGCACCGACGGGGTCGACCTCGTCGCGCGCGTGGACGGAGCGGCCCGATGAGCACGGACCCGACGCACGCCGAGCAGCGCCAGGTGTCGAACTTCAACATCGCCAACGTGCTGACCACCCTGCGCATCGTGATGGTCCCGTTCTTCGGCTGGGCGCTCCTGCACGACGGCGGCGACGACCCGCTGTGGCGGTGGGTGGCGTTCGCGCTGTTCGCCGTCGCGATGATCACGGACAAGATCGACGGAGACCTCGCCCGCAAGCACGACCTGGTCACCGACTTCGGCAAGATCGCCGACCCCATCGCCGACAAGGCCATCACCGGCATGGCCTTCATCGGCCTGTCGGTCGTCGGCGACGTCTGGTGGTGGGTGACGGTCATCGTGCTGCTGCGCGAGTGGGGCGTGACGCTGCTCCGGCTCTCCGTCCTCAAGCAGGTCGTCATCCCGGCCGCGTGGAGCGGCAAGGTCAAGACCGTCCTCCAGGCCGTCGCCCTGTCCGGGCTGATCTGGCCCCTGCCCCACGGTGACGCGCACGGCGGTGCCTTCGACTTCTGGCCGGGTCCCCTGGGCGAGGTGCTGTTCTACGTCAGCCAGGTCCTGCTGGCCGGCGCCGTCGCGATGACGATGTGGTCGGGCTGGGAGTTCGTCCGTGAGGTGCGCAAGCAACGGAACGCCGCGCCCGTCTGAGACGTAGGTCACACGTCCACAAACGGCCGCCTGAACTTTTGGCAACACTGGCAGGAAAAGGTCGTGCCGCGCCTCCCTTTTCGGGGTCCCGCTGGGTGAAGATGCGTCGGTCACATCCACCCGAACACCCCGGAGCACACATGCGCACACCTGCGCTCCCCTCGCCGCGCCACATCGCGGCAGGAGCGGGCCTGGCCCTCTTGGCGGCCGGACTCACCCCCCTTGCAGCATCGGCCAACCCCGCCGGCACCGGCCTCGTCATCAACGAGGTCTACGGCGGCGGCGGCAACACCGGCGCCGTCTTCACCAACGACTTCATCGAGCTCCACAACCCGAGCACGTCCGCGATCTCGGTGAACGGGCTGAGCCTCCAGTACCGCTCGGCCGCGGGCACGGGTGCGCCGGGGACGTCCAACGTCTTCTCGCTGCCGAACAAGACGATCCAGCCGGGTGGCTACTTCCTGGTCCAGGCGGCGCCCGGCGCCACCGTGACGGACAAGCCGCTCCCCGTCATCCCGGACGCGCAGACCACGGGCACGAACCTCAACCTGTCGGGCACCGGCGGTCAGGTCTACCTGGTCAACGGCACCGCACCCCTCGACGCCGGCACGGGCACGATCTCCAACGCCAGCGTCGTCGACTTCGTGGGCTGGGGGACGACGACGACCAGCTACGAGGGTGAGGTCGTCGCGCCGGCCACCCGCAACTCGGCGCCCGCGACCACGAACGCCACGTCGATCTCGCGCAAGACCGCCGGCACGGTCGTCCAGGACACCGACTCGAACGCCGCCGACTTCGCGACCGCCGCGACGCCCAGCCCCACGACGACGTCCGTCGCCGGGCCGCTCACCGTCGCCCAGCCCGGCAACAAGTCGGGTCAGGCCGACGTGCCGATCGCGCCGTTCACCCTGACGGCCACCGGTGGCACCTCGCCCTACACCTGGTCCGCGACCGGCCTCCCGGCCGGAGTCACCGTCGCCGGCAACGGCGCGGTCTCCGGGACGCCGACGGCGCCCGGCACCTACACCGTCACGGCGACGGCCACCGACTCGGCCACGCCGACCGCGGCGACCGATGACGTGACCTTCACCTTCACCGTCACGGCGGCGCCGACGCTCATCCCGATCTCTGCCGTGCAGGGCACCGGTGCGGTCTCGCCGCTGGTCGGCCAGAAGGTCATCACCCGAGGCATCGTCACCGCGACCTACCCGAGCGGTGGCTTCCGCGGGTTCTACATCCAGACCCCCGGCTCCGGGGCGGCCAACATCGACCTGGCCGCGCACACCGCCTCCGACGGCGTCTTCGTGCGCCAGCCGAGTGGCTCGATCGACGGGTTCCCCGGCGACTACGTCGAGGTGACCGGCAACGTCACCGAGTTCGCCGGCGCCACGCAGATCGAAGCAGCGGCGGCCGACATCACGCCGCTCGTCGGCCAGAACCCGGCGGCCGTCGTGACGACCACCACCGCCACCTGGCCGCGCGCCGCGGCGCAGAAGGAGTCGCTGGAGGGCATGCGCTACCGCCCGACCGGCGACTTCACCGTCACCAACACCTTCTCCACCAACAACTTCGGTGAGGTCGGGCTCGCCCAGGGCACCAAGCCGCTGATCCAACGCACCGAGGTGGAGCTGCCCGGCCCGGCCGCCTCCAGCGCCACCGAGGCGGACAACCTGGCTCGCGGCGTCGTCCTCGACGACGGCTCCTCGACCAACTTCCTCCTGACGGGCAACGCCACCGACTGCGCACCGCGGCCGACCGGCTGCCTGCTCAACGGCGACCAGACCCCGCCGTACGTCTCGACCACCAAGCCCATCCGGGTGGGCGCGCGCGCCACGTTCGTCGCCGATGTCATCTTCACGGAGGGCGGCTCGCCGAGCGCCCCGACCTACCGGTTCCAGCCCCTCACCACGGTGGTCGGCCCGACCAACGCCGGCTCGCCGGCGACGTTCGAGAACACCCGTACGGCGGCGCCGGACGAGGCCCTCATCAACGAGGTCGGCACCGCTGACCTCAAGATCGCCTCGTTCAACGTGCTGAACTACTTCACGACCCTCGGCGACGCCAACGACGACAACATCGGCGACGGCGGGTGCACGCCGTTCCGCGACCGCGACGACGACGGCAACACCGTCAACGGCGGCTGCGACCAGCGCGGTGCCTGGGACCCGCAGGACTTCCAGCGCCAGCAGTCGAAGATCGTCTCGGCGATCAACGCCCTCGACGCCGACGTCGTCGGGCTCATGGAGATCGAGAACTCCAAGCAGCTCGGCGAGACGCCCGACGAGGCCACCAACAGCCTCGTCGCCGCGCTCAACGCCGAGGCGAGCGCCGGCACGTGGGCGGCGAACCCGTCCTCGACCGAGCTCCCGGCCGACGGCATGGACGTCATCACCAACGCGATCATCTACAAGCCGGCCAGCGTGGACCGCATCGGCGAGTCGCGTGCGCTCGGCACCCTGAGCGACGCCGGCGAGGCGTTCGACAACGCACGTGAGCCGGTCGGCCAGGTGTTCCGCAGCGACGCCGGCGGCGACCCGTTCCTGTTCGTCGTCAACCACTTCAAGTCCAAGGGCTCGGCCGGTCCCAACCCGGGCGACACCGACACCGGCGACGGTCAGGGCGCGTCCAACGGCTCGCGCAAGCTGCAGGCCACGGCGCTGCGCGACTGGGTCACCGGCCTCCAGGCCGAGACCGGCGTGCAGTCGGTCGTCATGGGCGGCGACTACAACTCCTACGCCATGGAGGACCCGCTGCGGATCCTCTACGACGCCGGCTTCACCAACGTCGAGCAGCACTTCGACAACGGCGAGTTCTCCTACTCGTTCTCGGGGCTGTCCGGCTCGCTGGACCACATCCTCGTGAACGACGCGGCGCTCAAGCGGTCGACGGGCACGGACATCTGGAACATCAACGGCGGGGAGTCGCTGGCGCTGGAGTACAGCCGCTGGAACTACCACGCGACCGACTTCCACGCCGCGGGCCCGTACCGGTCCTCCGACCACGACCCGGTCATCCTGGGCTTCAGGAAGACGGCGCCCACGGCACCGCCGGTCGTGGCGGACACGTCCGTCACCGGCTCCGCCGGCACGGTGGTCTACGGCAAGACCGGCTCCGTGACGGTGAAGGTCGCCCCGGCGACCGCCACCGGCACCGTGACGGTCGCCAAGGGCGCCACGGTCGTGGGCTCCGCCACGCTGGCGTCGGGCCAGGGCACGGTCACGCTGGCCGCGAAGTCGCTGCCGGTCGGGACGCACACGCTCGCGCTCGCCTACTCGGGCGACGCAGGGCACAAGCCGTCCACCGGCTCGGTCACAGTCGCGGTGAGCAAGGCCGACCCCACTCTCGGGGCGAAGGTCACGCCGAAGAAGGTCAAGGTCGGCAAGAAGGCCACGGTCAAGATCACCGTGTCCGCCCAGGGCTTCACGCCGACCGGCAAGGTGAGCGTCAAGGTCGGTGGCAAGACCTACCGGGCGACCCTGAAGAAGGGCCGCGCCGTCATCACGCTGAAGGCCTTCAAGAAGCCGGGCACCTACAAGGCGAAGGTCTCCTACTCCGGCGACGCGACCACCGAGGGGGCGGGCACCCGCGTCACCGTGAAGGTGAAGCGCCGCTGAGCCGGACCCGCACGAGTGGCCCGGCCGTCCAGCCAGGACGGCCGGGCCACTCGGCACACCCCCTGCCCGCAGGGAGCCGCACCACTGTCCGACGGTCGGGTTATGGTGACCCGACTCACACGCACTTCCACCCGAAAGGCCCACTCGTGTCAGCATCACGAACCGGTCGCAGACTCGCTCTGACGACCTCCCTGACGGGGCTCCTCGTAGCTCCGCTCGCCGTCGTCGGCCTGGCCGCGCCGGCGCACGCCGCACCCGTCGACATCCAGATCCTCGGCACCAACGACTTCCACGGCCGCCTCCTCCCCAACACGAGCAGCGGTGCGCAGGAGGCCGGCGCCGCGCAGTTCGCCGGTGCCGTCAAGCAGCTCGAGGCCGGTTTCGCAGGTCCCACCGTCTTCGCTGCCGGCGGCGACCTCATCGGCGCCTCGACCTTCGAGTCCTTCATCCAGCGCGACAAGCCGACCATCGACTCGCTCAACGCCGCGGGGCTCGACGTGTCCGCCGCCGGCAACCACGAGTTCGACGCCGGCTACGGCGACCTCGTCAACCGCGTGATGGGTCCCTACGACGCCACCAGCAACGCCGAGGGCGGCGCCGCGTGGCAGTACATCGCGGCCAACGTGCGCAAGAAGTCGGACGACTCCTACGCCCTGCCCGACATCACCGCGCGCACCCCCGATGCCAACGACACCTCCGACGGCGGCACGTGGACCACCACGGCCGGCGGCGTGAAGATGGGCTTCATCGGCGGCGTCACCGAGGACCTGCCCTCGCTGGTGAGCCCGTCCGGCATCGCCGACCTCAAGATCAGCAGCATCATCGCCGAGACCAACGCCGCCGCTGACCGGCTCAAGGCCCAGGGCGCCGACATCGTCGTGCTCCTCGTGCACGAGGGTGCTCCCGACACCACCGAGGCGTCGGCGCGCAGCAACGACAACGCCTTCGGCCGGATCGTCAACGGCGTGGACGGCGACGTCAGCGCGATCATCTCCGGCCACACCCACCTGGCCTACAACCACGTGATCAACGGCCGCCCGGTCGTCTCGGCCGGCCAGTACGGCACGAACCTCAACCGCCTCGTCTTCACGGTCGACCCGGTCGCCGACACGGTCGTCCTCAAGAGCGGCGACATCGTCCGCGCCAACACCGTGACGGTGGCTGACGCCGGCGCCCTCGCCACCAAGGCCGCGGTCCAGGAGATCGTCTCCAAGGCGGAGGCCCAGGCCAACGTGCTCGGCGCCCGCGTGCTCGGCAAGGTCGGCGGCGCGTTCAACCGCGCCAAGCTCGCCGACGGCACCACCGAGAACCGCGGTGGCGAGTCCACCCTCGGCAACCTCGTCGCCGAGGTCCACCGCTGGGCCACCTCGACCGCCGAGGCCGGCGCCGCGCAGATCGCGTTCATGAACCCCGGCGGCCTCCGCCAGGACATCGCCGGCCCGGCGGACGTGACCTACAAGCAGGCCGCCGTCGTGCAGCCCTTCGCCAACACCCTGGTCAACATGAAGATGACCGGCGCGCAGATCAAGACTGTGCTCGAGCAGCAGTGGCAGCGCGACGACAAGGGCGTCGTGCCCACCCGTGCCTTCCTGCGCCTCGGCACCTCAGAGGGCTTCTTCGCCACCTACGACCCCAGCCGCCCCGAGGGCAACCGGGTCACCGGCATGTGGCTCAACGGCAAGGCGATCGAGTCGGGCACCCAGTACTCCGTGACCGCCAACTCGTTCCTCGCCGGCGGCGGTGACAACTTCCGCGGGTTCAACGCCGCCACCGCCAAGCGCGACACCGGCAAGTCCGACCTGCAGGCCATGGTCGACTACATGGCCGCGAAGGCCGCCACGACCCCGCTGCCGGTCAAGGCCGACCAGCGCCAGGTCGGCGTCAGCTGGCCCGCCGGCGCCCCGCGCTTCTACCGCCTCGGTCAGGACCTCAAGCTGAACCTGTCGTCCCTCGCCATGAGCACCGCGGCCGACCCCAAGGACGCCTCCCTCGCGGTCAAGGTCGGCAACGCGTCGGTGTCCTCGGTCCCCGTCGACAACACCGTGTCGACGACGGCCCAGGACGACGAGACCGGCAAGGCCGCCGTGTCGATCTCCCTCAAGGGCAAGGTGCGCAAGGGCAAGCAGCTGCTGACCTTCACCGGTCCCACCACCGGCACCACGTTCACCCTCCCGGTCGACATCCGCAAGGCCAAGGCGGAGCTCAAGGCCCGCACCAAGCCCGGTCGCATCGTCAAGGGCAAGACCCGCGCTCGCCTGAAGATCAAGGCCTCGGCCCTGGGCATCAAGGCCGTGACCGGCAAGCTCGTGGTCAAGGTCGGCGGCAAGAAGTACACCGTCAAGCTCAAGAACGGCAAGGCGACGGTCAAGCTCGACCGCTTCGCCAAGACCGGCACCAAGCGCGTCGTCGTGAAGTACGCCGGCAGCAACAAGGTGCGCACCAAGACGGCCGTCGTGAAGATCAAGGTGCGCCGCAAGTGACGCACTGATCGACCCAGCACGAACCCGGAGGCCCGGTCATCGTCCGCGATGGCCGGGCCTCCGGTGCGTCCGTCACCCGAGGGCGAGCGCCGCCTGCACGAGCGCGAGGTGGCTGAAGGCCTGCGGGAAGTTGCCCGCCATCCGGCGGCGGTCGGGGTCGTACTCCTCCGAGAGCAGGCCGACGTCGTTGGCCAGGTCGCACAGCCGGTCCATCAGTTCCTCGGCCTGCTCGCGCCGTCCCGCCGCCGCCAGCGCCGACACCAGCCAGAACGAGCACGCCAGGAACGGGTGCTCGTCGCCGGAGAGGCCGTCGACGCCGGTCTGGGTGCGGTAGCGCAGCAGCAGGCCGGAGTGCATCAGGTCCGTCGTCACCGCGTCGATCGTCCCGAGCACCCGCGGGTCGTCGCCCGGCAGGAAGCCGACGAGCGGGATGGTCAGCAACGACGCGTCGACCTCGTCGGTGTCGTAGTGCTGGGTGAAGGTCCCGCGCGCGCTGTCGAAGCCCTTCTCGAGCACCTCGTCGCGCACCCGGTCGCGCAGCTCGCGCCACCGCTCCAGGGGGCCGTCGAGCCCGTGGTCCTCGACCGCCTTGACCGCACGGTCGAAGGCCACCCACACCATGACCCGCGAGTGGGTGAAGTGGCGCTGCGGTCCCCGGATCTCCCACAGTCCGTTGTCGGGCTCGTCCCAGTGGTCGGCGAGGTCGTCGACCAGCGCCCGCTGGAGCGCCCAGGAGTTGTGGCTCTCCTCCACGCCCGCCCGCCGAGCCAGCTCGAGGGCGATCATCACCTCGCCCAGCACGTCGTTCTGGCGCTGCGAGACCGCTCCGTTGCCGATGCGCACCGGTGTGCTGCCGGCATAGCCGGGCAGGTGGTGCAGCTCGCGCTCCGGCAGCTCGCGACCGCCGTCGACGGTGTACATGATCTGCAGGTCGGCCGGGTCGCCGGCGACGGCACGCAGCAACCACTCGCGCCACCGGTGCGCCTCGTCGACGTAGCCGGCGCCCAGCAGCGACTCCAACGTCAGCGCGGCGTCGCGCAGCCAGCAGAAGCGGTAGTCCCAGTTGCGCTCGCCGCCGAAGTCCTCGGGCAGCGACGTCGTCGGGGCGGCCACGATGCCGCCGGTCTCGGCGTGGGTCATCATCAGCAGCGTCAGCAGGCTGCGGCGCACCAGGTCGGCGTGCGGCACGGTGCCGGGGGAGCGCTCGGACCACGACTGCTGCTCGGCGGCCGTCGCGCGGATGCGCTCGTCGAAGCTGAGGGGCTTGGGGACGTCGCGCCACGAGCGGACCCACGTCGTCGAGAAGGTCATCTCGTCGCCGGCGGACAGCTCGAACTCGTCGCGGTGGTGGCCGCGCTGACCGTGGGGCAGGCGCGGGCCCCGCAGGATGAACTTGTCCGGCCCCGCCACCGCGACGACGACCTCGTTGCCGTGCGCGTGCTCACGGCTCACCCACGGGCGGACCTTCCCGTAGTCGGTGCGCACGACCCAGTCGTGGCGGATCCGCACCGTCCCGCGCGTGCACGTCAGGCGGCGTACGACGTCCGCGCGGCCGTCGCCGGTCGGCATCAGGTCGAGCAGCACCACCTCGCCGTCCGCGGTCGCGAAGGTGGTCTCGAGCAGCGCAGTCCCGTCGACGTACCTGCGGCTGCAGGCGACCACCTCGTCGGCCGGCGCGAGGAGCCAGCGGCCGTGCTCCTCGGTGCCCAGCAGCGCGGCGAAGCAGGCGGGGGAGTCGAACCGCGGCAGGCACAGCCAGTCGATCGAGCCGTCCGTGCCGACCAGCGCTGCGGTGCCGTTGTCACCGATGAGGGCGTAGTCCTCGATGGGGAGTGCCATGCGGATAGTGTCGCCGACATGTGGTCGGACGACGCGCTGGCGCGGCGCGTGCTCGAGCAGCTGGCCCGACGCGGCGAGACGGTCGCGACCGCGGAGTCGCTCACGGGCGGGATGCTCTCGTCCTGGCTGACCGACGTGCCGGGCGCCTCGAGGTCGTTCGTGGGCGGCGTCGTGTCCTACGCGACGCGCGTCAAGGTCGCGGTGCTCGACGTGCCCGCCGACGTGGTGGACCGGCACGGCGTGGTGTCGGAGGAGTGCGCGATCGCCATGGCGCGCGGGACGCGGGCCCGGCTCGATGCCTCGTGGGGCGTCTCGACCACCGGCGTCGCGGGCCCGGACGAGCAGGAGGGCAAGCCCGCCGGCACCGTGTGGGTGGCCGTCGCGGGCCCCGACGCGGTCGAGGCGCGCAGGCTCACGCTGCACGGCGACCGGAGCACGATCCGGCGGGGTGCGTGCGAAGGCGTGCTGTCCGCCCTCGAGGGCCTGCTCGTCCGCTGAGCGCGGAGCGATCCGCTCCGACTGGGCGTCTGCCCGCGGGACTAATGAGCCCTCGGGTAGCGTTGGGGCAGAAGACTTCCTCCCGCCTCGACGAAGGACTGTGCGCATGGTGCTCTTCCGACGACTGCTCGGCGACGTGCTGCGCGGTGCGCGGATGCAGCGGGGGATGACCTTGCGGGAGCTCTCGGCCGAGGCCCGGGTCAGCCTGGGCTACATCAGCGAGATCGAGCGGGGTCAGAAGGAGGCGTCGTCCGAGCTGCTGGCGTCGCTGTGCCAGGCGATGGACCTGCCGCTGTCCGACGTGCTGCGCGACGTCGCCGACGCGGTGGCCCTCGAGGAGGCCGCCGTCCTGGCGAGCACGCAGATCACCGCCGTGCGCCGAGCCGGCGACGTGGTGGCCTCCGCCGCCTGAGGCCCGCCCTCACCGCTCCGGCTGGCAGCTGGGGCACCAGTAGGCCGCGCGCTCGCGGCCCGGCTCACCCAGCATGGTGACCGCGATCGGGGTGCCGCAGCGGCGGCAGGGCGACTTGTCGCGCCGGTAGACCCACATGCGCTCGCGCTCGCGCAGGTTGCCCGTGGTGGACTGGATGGCGCGGTCCTTGTTGACCTCGAGCATCTGCTTGGCCCGGCGGACCAGGCGGGTCAGGTCGGGCACGCCGGCGACCTCGGTGGCGGGGTTGACGCCGCTGGTGAAGCACAGCTCCGCCATGTACATGTTGCCGACGCCGGCCAGGTTGCGCTGGTCGAGCAGCGCCTCCCCGACGGGGCGGGCCGGCTCGTGCCGGAGGTTGTGCAGCGCCTGGTCCTCGTCCCAGTCGGGCCCCAGCAGGTCGGGGCCGAGGTGAGCGGTGAGCTCGGCCTCGGCCTCGCGGGGCACCAGCTCGACGATGCCCAGCTGGAAGCCGACCGCCTTGCGCCCCTCGATGCCCAGCACGAGCCGGACCTGGACGTCGGGCCGCCGCCACTTCTCGCCGTCGGGGTAGACGTGCCAGGAGCCCTCCATCTTGAGGTGGGTGTGCAGCGTCCAGGCGCGCTCGTGGTCGATGCGCGTGATGATGTGCTTGCCGCGCGACAGCGAGCGGATGACGGTGCCGCCGGTCAGGTCGACGGTCGCGAAGGCCGGCACCCGGAAGTCAGTGAGCGTGAGCCGGTGGCCGGTGAGGGCGCGGTCGAGCTTGGTGGCCGCGCGCCAGACGGTGTCTCCCTCAGGCACGGATCCTCAGCCCCTTGGGCGTCGCGACGAACCCCGCGGCCGACAGCGCCAGCCGGATGGGCGTCTCGCCGCCGTTGCCGATGAGCGCCTGGCCGTCGGCCTTCTCCACCGTGAGCCGGCCCAGCGCGCCGCGGCGGGCCGCGTCGGCCAGCGCGGTCATGGCCGGGGTGAGCACGTCGGGGTCCTCGGTCCAGGTGAGGAGGGTGCGTCCGCCGCGCTCGACGTAGACGGTGAGGTCGCCGTCGACGAGCACGACCAGCGCGCCTGCCTTGCGGCCGGGACGGTGGCCGGTGCGCTCGGCGTCGGCCTCGGGCCACGGCAGGGCGGCACCGAAGACGTTGGCCGGGTCGGTCGCGGCGAGGGCGACGACGGTGGGCTTGGTGCCTCCCTTGGCGCTGTCGGGCTCGGCGAAGGTGCGGAGCCGGTCGATCGCCCCCGCGCTGCCGAACTGAGCGGCGCCGAGGCCCTCGATGAAGTAGCCGCGGCGGCAGCGGCCGGTGTCCTCGAACGCGCTGAGCACCTTGTAGACGCCGGCGAAGCCGCCCACCACGCGCTCGCTCATCACGGCGCCGCGCGTCACCACGCCGTGCCGCTCGAGGAGGTGCTCGGCGCGGGCGTGCGCGCGCCGGGTCGGGTCACCGTCGCGGTCGGGCAGCAGCGCCCAGCGCCCGGCGGTCTCCGGCGGCCCGGTGCGGGCGGGCATCCGGCCGCGGGTCGTCCTGCCCATGCGCGGGGGCGTGCGACGCGAGCGGTGCGACGGCGTGCCGCTGCGGACGAGGGCCCGCAGGGGCGTGAGGGTGTCGTTGGTGACGAGGCCGCGCCACACGAGCTCCCAGAGGGCGGTGCTGAGCTCGGCGTCGGTGGTGGGGCCGACGCGGTCGGCGAGCTGGCGGAAGAACCACGCGCCGCCGGGGTCGAGCGCGTCGAGCACGGCGCGCTGGAGGCCGGTGGGCTCGTCGCCCTCGAGCTCGGGCAGGGTCAGGTGGGCCTGGTCGGCGAGGTGCAGGCTGACCCACCCGTCGCTGCCGGGGAGCGGGGAGTGGCCGGTCCAGATGACCTCGCCCGAGGCGGTGAGCTCGTCGAGCATCGACGGCTCGTAGTCGCGCACGCGGGCCGCCAGCACGAGCGGCTCGAGCGCGCTCGCCGGCACGGGGCACCCGGCGAGCTGGTCGATCGCCGCCACCACCCCGTCGACGCCGCGCAGCGTGCCGCCGACGCGCTGCCAGGCGGGCAGGAACCGCGCCACTGCGTCGTGGCCGACCGGCTCGATCTCCTGGCGCAGCCGGGCGAGGGAGCGGCGGCGCAGCTTGCGGAGCACCTCGGCGTCGCACCACTCGTTGCCGGCCCCGGAGGGCCGGAACTCGCCGTCGAGCACCCGGCCCCGGTGGGCGAGCCGCTGGAGGGTCTGGCGCGCCACGGCCTCACCGAGGCCGAGCCGCCCGGCGACCTCCGCGGTCGTGAAGGGGCCGTGGCTGCGGGCGTAGCGGGAGACGAGGTCGGCGAGCGGGTCCTCGGGCAGCTGGAGGAACGCGTCGGGGGTGCCCACGGGGACGGGCACGCCGAGGCCGTCGCGCAGCCGGCCGATGTCCTCGATCGCGGTCCACCGGTCCTCGCCGGCCATCCGCACCTCGACGACGCGGCGTACGTCGGCCAGCGAGGCCAGCCAGCCCTCGACGTCGGCCCCCTCGACCGCGCGGGCGCGGATCTCGGCGGTGGACAGCGGGCCGACGAGCCGCAGGAGGTCGGCGACCGCCTCGGCGTCGCGGGCGCGCCGGTCGTCGGCGAGCCACTGGAGCTCGGCCTCGACCTCGGCCAGCACCTCGGGGTCGAGCAGCTCGCGCAGCTCGGCGCGACCCAGCAGCTCGGCGAGCAGGCCCTGGTCGAGCGAGAGGGCGGCGGCCCGACGCTCGGCGATCGGGGAGTCGCCCTCGTAGACGAACTGGGCGACGTAGCCGAAGAGCAGGCTGCGGGCGAAGGGGCTGGGCTGGGTGGTGGCGACGTCGACCACGGTGATCTCGCGGCGCTGCACCCGCCCGAGCAGGGCCACGAGCGCGGGGAGGTCGTAGACGTCCTGGAGGCACTCGCGCACCGCCTCGAGCACGATGGGAAAGGCAGGATATTGCGACGCGACCTGGAGCAGCTGCGCGCTGCGCTGGCGCTGCTGCCACAGCGGGCTGCGCCGGCCGGGGTCACGACGCGGCAGGAGCAGGGCCCGGGCCGCGCACTCGCGGAAGCGGCTGGCGAAGAGCGCGGACCCGCCGACCTCCTGGGTGACGAGCTGCTCGATCTCCTCGGGCTCGAAGACGATGATCTCGCCGGTCGGCGGCTCGGCGTCGGTGTCGGGGATCCGGATCACGATGCCGTCGTCGGACGCGACGGCCTGCCCGTCGACGTCGTAGCGCTCGCGCAGCCGGGCGTTGATGGCGAGTGCCCACGGCGCGTGGACGGGGGTGCCGTAGGGGGAGTGGACCACGAGGCGCCAGTCGCCGAGCTCGTCGCGGAACCGCTCGACCACGACCTGGGTGTCGTTGGGCACGACCTGCGTGGCCTCGCGCTGCTCGCCGAGGTAGGTGACGAGGTTGGCGGCGGCGTTGGCGTCGAGGCCCCGCTCGCGCACGGACGCGACGGCCTTGTCGTGCGGCTGGGCGGCGAGCTCGCGCGTGAAGGCGCCGACCGCTGCCCCGAGCTCGGCGGGCCGGCCGAGGGCGTCGCCCTTCCAGAACGGCAGCCGCCCCGGGATGCCCGGCGCGGGCGTCACCAGCACCCGGTCGTGGGTGATGTCCTCGATGCGCCAGCTGGTGGCACCCAGCGCGAAGACGTCGCCGACGCGGGACTCGTAGACCATCTCCTCGTCGAGCTCGCCGACGCGGCTGGCCTTCTCGCCGACGAGGAACACCCCGAAGAGCCCGCGGTCGGGGATCGTGCCGCCGCTGGTCACGGCCAGCCGCTGGGCACCGGGCCGACCGCTGAGGGAACCGGTGACCCGGTCCCACACGATGCGGGGGCGCAGCTCGGCGAACTCGTCGCTGGGGTAGCGGCCGCTGAGCAGGTCGAGGGTGGCGTCGAAGGCCGAGCGGGGGAGCTGGGAGTAGGAGGCCGCCCGGATGAAGAGGGCGAACATCTCGTCGACGTCCCACTCCTCCATCGCCAGCATCGCCACCACCTGCTGGGCGAGCACGTCGAGCGGGTTGGTGGGGATCGACAGCTTCTCGATGGCGCCGCTGCGCATCCGCTCCACGGCGACGGCGGTCTGGGCGAGGTCGCCGCGGTGCTTGGGGAAGAGCACGCCGCGGCTGGTCTCGCCGACCTGGTGGCCGGCACGCCCCACGCGCTGGAGGGCGCTGGCCACGCTGGGCGGCGACTCGATCTGCACGACGAGGTCGACCGACCCCATGTCGATGCCGAGCTCGAGGCTGCTCGTCGCGACCACGCAGGGGAGCCGCCCGCGCTTGAGGTCGTCCTCGATGATCGCCCGCTGCTCCTTGGAGACCGAGCCGTGGTGGGCCTTGGCGATGACGGTGTCGGCGCCGGTGCTCTGGCCCGACTGCGCCATCACCTGGGCGGGGGAGCGGCCGCCCTCCTCGACCTCGACGCCGGCGCGCTCGGTCGCGATCTCGTTGAGCCGGGCGGTGAGGCGCTCGGCGAGGCGCCGGGAGTTGGCGAAGACGATCGTGGAGCGGTGCTGCTCGACGAGGTCGACGACGTTCTCCTCGACGTGGGGCCAGATGCTCGTCGAGCGGCCCGGATCGCCGGACTCCTCGTCGTACTCCTCCGGCATCGTCATGTCCTCGACCGGCACGACGACCCGCAGGTCCCACTCCTTGGTGCTGGGCGGGGAGACGATCTCGACGGGCTGGGTGCCGCCGAGGAAGCGCGCCACCTCCTCGAGGGGACGCACGGTCGCGCTCAGCCCGATGCGCTGCGCGGGACGGTCGAGCAGCGCGTCGAGGCGCTCGAGGCTCAGGCCGAGGTGGGCACCGCGCTTGGTGCCGGCCACGGCGTGCACCTCGTCGATGATGACGGTGTCGACCCCGCGCAGCGTCTCGCGCGCCTGGCTGGTGAGCATGAGGAAGAGCGACTCGGGCGTGGTGATGAGGATGTCGGGCGGCGTCGTGCCGAGCTTGCGCCGGTCGGCCGGGCTGGTGTCGCCCGAGCGCAGCCCGACGGTGACGTCGGGGACCGTCGCCTCGAGCCGCTCGGCCGTGTTGCGGATGCCGGTCAGCGGCGCGCGGAGGTTGCGCTCGACGTCGACGCCCAGCGCCTTGAGCGGGGAGATGTAGAGGACACGGGTGCGCCGCATCTTGTCGTCGGGTCGCTCGGTGCTCAGCAGCCGGTCGATGGCGTGCAGGAAAGCGCTCAGGGTCTTGCCGCTGCCGGTCGGGGCGACGACGAGGGCGTGCTTGCCGGCGGCGATGGCGTCCCAGGCCCCCTCCTGCGCCGGCGTCGGGCTCGCGAAGGACGCCTCGAACCACGCGCGCGTGGGCGCACTGAAGCGGTCGAGGGCGGTCATGGCCCCGAGTCTGCCACTGGCGTACGACACCGGGCGGCGGCTACAGCTCGAGCTCGCGCAGGGCACGGCCCCGCGAACCGGCCAGCTGGCCCGTCCTCCTCGACCACTCGGAGACGTCGGTGTCGCGCAGGCTCTGGAGCTGGTGAGGGTCGCTGGCGAGGTCGTAGAGCTCCCACTCGCCGGAGCGGACGTGCTCGACGTAGGACTGCGACTCCTCGCGGAGCATCGCCCAGTCGAGGTTCGTGTTCTCGACCAGCAGGCGGCGGCGCCAGGAGGACCAGTCGCCGGACCTGAGCGGCTCGAGCATCGAGCGACCGTCCAGGTCGCGCCCGGCGTCCGGGTCGAGCCCGGCGATGTCGAGGGTGGTGGGCATCAGGTCGACCTGCGAGACAAGCGCGTCGACCGTGCGCGGCTCGACGCCCGGCCCGCGGACGACGAACGGGATGCCGGCCGACTCCTCGTAGGGCTGCGACTTGTGGAAGAGCCGGTGCTCGCCGAGCAGGTAGCCGTTGTCGGAGACGAAGAAGATCCACGTCCTCCTGAGCTGGCCGGTCCGCCGCAGGACGTCCAGCACGCTCCCGATCCGGTCGTCGACGTCCTGCAGCTCCTCCAGCTTGCCCTCGTAGATCTTCCGCATCCGGCGGCGGTCCTGGGGCGGGAGGTCCCGGATCCACGAGGGCTTGTCGCCCATGTCGGGCTCGTTGAGCGCCGGTGGGTCCCACTCGACCCCGTCGAAGTCGTCGGCGTGCTCGGGGCTCGGCGTGTAGGGACCGTGGGGCGCCGTCGGCGCGTACACGGCGAACCACGGACCGGTGTCGCGGTGCCGGCGGATGAAGCGGCGCAGGCGCTGGGCGGCGAAGGCGTCGAACTCGCGTTGCGACCCGACCGTCCGCACGGTCCCGTCGACGTTCACGCGGGGGTCGTCGACCATGCCGTCGAGGAGGGCGATCCAGCGGTCCCAACCGGGGGCGACGTACGACGGCTGCTGTGCGAGCCCGTTCATGTACTTGCCGAAGTAGCCGGTGTCGTAGCCGGCCGCCCTCATCCGCGTCGCCGCCGTGTCCCGGTCGTGCCCCTGCGCCACGAACGGCGGATGGGTCATGTTGCTGTCGCACCCGTGGTTGTGGGGATAGAGACTGGTGAGCATCGAGGCGCGCGCCGGACCGCACAGTGGCATCGCGCTGTAGCCGCGCCGGAAGTGCACGCCCTTCCTCGCCAGGCGTCTCCAGGTCCGGTCCATCGACCTCAGCGTGGAGCGCATCTGGTCGTCGGTGATGATCCAGAGCACGTTGTCGGCCATGGCCCCCACCCTACGGAGCCCGGCGGTCCTCAGGCGGAGCGCGCGTACGCCGCCGGCGTGACCCCGAGCGTCCGTCGGAAGTGGCGCGTCAGGTGCGCCTGGTCGTGGAACCCGGCCTCGACCGCGACGACGCCCGGCGGCGTGCCGGCGAGCAGCAGCCGTCGCGCCACGTCGACCCGACGACCCACGAGGTAGCGGTGCGGGGAGATGCCGAGCTCGTGGCCGAAGGCACGGACGAGGTGCGACGGACCGGCCCCCAGCACCGCCGACGCGGTCGCCAGGCTGATCCCGTCGACGACGTGTGCGTCGAGCAGGTCCTGGAGCCGTCGCGCCAGGGTGGGCGCCCGTCCCCGGGCAGGCGCCGCGTCCGTGCGGTCGAGGTGGCGACCGAGCCGTGCGGTGACGATCGCGAGCCAGGTCTCCGCCGCGAGCTCGTCGCCCGGTCGCTGGACGGCGCGGTGCACGCGGTCGACCGCGGCCCACAGGGACGGGTCGGTCCAGTCCGGCCGGTCGACGGCCCGGCCCAGCCGCTGGACATCCACCTGGCTGGTGTCGAGGTAGAGCACCCGCTTGCGGAAGCCCTCGGCGCCGACCGCACGGCCGTCGTGGGCGACGTGGGGAGGCAGGAGGACGACGCGCGACGGTGCGGTCTGGTGCTCGCGACGGTCCAGGTCGTAGCGCACGCCGCCGGCGTCCACCAGCAGCACCGTCCAGGCGTCGTGGGTGTGCTTGGGGTAGGCGTGGCTCGTGAAGGCGGCGTGCAGCACCTCGGTGAGGCCGGGGACGTCGGGGCGCCACGCCCGGACGCGCGTCGCCGGGGCCACGGGGGCCGCCGGGTGCGCCGGGTCCGCCATGGCAAGAACGTACAAGACCGGATGCCGTGGGCGAGCCGACGATGACCGGATGAGCGACTTCCCGACCCCACCGTTCGACTCCAAGATCGCGATCGTCGTCCGTGACGACCTCGCCACCTGGCAGCGGCTCAACGTGACGGCGTTCCTCGCCAGCGGCGTCGCCGCGGCGCACCCGCAGCTCGTGGGGCTGCCGTACGTCGACGCGGACGACACCACCTACCTCCCGCTGCTGGGCATGCCCGTGCTCGTCTTCGAGGCGGACGGGGGGACCCTGCGTGCGGTGCGCGAACGTGCCGTGCGCCGGGACCTGCCGCTCGCGCTCTACGCCGCCGACATGTTCCGGACCGGCCACGACGAGGCCAACCGCGCGGTCGTCCGCGCGGTCGCCGGGGCGGACCTCGACCTGGTCGGCGTCGCGGTGTTCGGTCCCAGGAACGCCGTGGACAAGTCGGTCAAGGGCGCGGGCCTGCACCCGTGAGGTGCGGCCTGTTCCTGACGCCGGCCCACGCCCCGCCCAGCGCCGTCACCGCGACGAGGGCGATGGCGAACCCCGTCCAGTCGCCGACCGGGAGGTGGCGCCCGACCGCGTAGAGGGCAGTGTTCACGACGGCGTAGACCGCGCCGTACTGGAGGATCCGCCGGACCGGTGTGAGGCCGACGTGGCCGTCCGCGACCGGCCGGTTCGCCCGGCGGTAGACCTGCCACGGGGCGCTCATCACGACCGCGTCGAGGAGGTAGCGCGAGTTGTCGGTGTCGTCGTCGACGGGGCGCAGGCCGACCAGCTCGGCGCGGTGCCGCTCGACCCCGCGCTGCACCAGCCCGAGCGCGACGGCCAGGACGAGCGCGACGAGGGCGGTGACGGCGTACGCGGCGAGCGGACCGAGGAGGGCATGCATCCGCAGGTAGACCCAGTAGCCGGGGATGTCGTCGGCCACCTGGTAGACGGGGAACACCGTCACGCACCACAGCCGCGCGAGCGCGAACCGGCGCCGGTCCGTCGCGCTCGGGCCGTCCCCGGCGACCCCCGCAGCCAGGGCGCGGGTGATCTCGGCGTTCCGGGCGAGCATCTCCTTGAACACGTCGATCGCGTCGGGCACGTAGCGCCACACGCTGAGGACGGCACCCTCGGCGGCACTGACGGCGATCGTGCGTGCGGACATCGGGACTCGGCTCTGTCGGCGGCGCGGGCGAGGCCTGCGCGCGCGCTGCCCAGCATCGTGGCAACGACCGTCGCGCGCCAGAGCGGGACCGGACCTCACCTCGGCACGGCGGCGACGAGCTGCGGCAGGAGCCACGGGGCGATCCACCCCTGGACGCCCGACGGAGTGAGGTGCAGCCCGTCCGAGCGGACCTGGTAGCCGCCGGCGGTCCAGGTGAAGCGACCCCCCGGGGAGATCCGGGCGCCGAGGTCGACGACCCTCACGTGGGGGTGGTCGCTCGCGACGCTGCGCAGCAGGTCGTTCCAGGCCGTCACGCGGTGCGGCTCGTCCTCGGGGAACAGGCTGCCGTCCAGCTGCTCGCCGCGCCGGTTGTAGGGCTCGGTGGCCAGCAGCACGTGCGCCCCGCGGGCTCCGACCGTGCGGATGGCGAGGTCGAGCTCGGACCGGAGGTGCGCGTCGAAGGCGGGATCGCCGACGTGCGTCCACCGCCCCTCGAGCACGCGGTCCATCGTCTCCCACCTCCCGACGAGGACGAGCGCGACGTCCGGGTCGTCCCGGGCGACGTGCGAGCGCCAGATCCGCGGCCAGTCCCGGCACGTCGGCATCAGGCCGGCGTAGTGGCGCCCGAAGTAGCGGAACGGCGCCGTCCGGCTGATCCCGCACCCCATGAGCGTGCGGTCTCGCACGTCCAGCTCGGGGTGGGCGGGCAGGTAGTTCACCAGCGTCCACGCCACCGAGTCGCCGAACACGTCGACCACCACGGGCTGGCCCGGTCGCCGCCGGTGCAGCTCCGGGGTCGGGCGCGGGGTGGGCCGCTCGCTCCCCGCCTTCGTCCGGTCCCGGGTGCGGTCGCGGTCGCCGTCCTCGGACGTACGGCCGTCCCCACCGTCGTCGCCGCCGTCCTCCCCCCGGAGGAAGCGGTCGAGCGCGACGGACGCGTCCGCCTGCTGCACGGGCAGCGACGGCACCGTCGTGGTGGCGAGCAGCACCACGGCCCCCGCTGCCAGCGCCACCCCCGCCTCGGCGACGCCGAGCACGGGACGCCTCGGGTGCAGTCCCCGCTGGACCGGACGCTCGACGAGCACGTACGAGACGGCGGCGATGCCCACGGTCAGCAGGCACCGCACGGCGAGCAACGTCAGGCCGTCCAGCCCGGTCCGGTCGGCGTTGGCGGCGACGAACACCGGCCAGTGCCAGAGGTAGACGCCGTAGGAGATCCGGCCCAGCGCCGGCAGCGGGGGCAGCGAGAGCAGCCGGGCGGACCACCCGGACGGGACGAGGACGACGTGGGCGATGACCACCGCCACCGCGAGGGCGACGGCCGCCATGCCGCCGCGGTAGAGCGCCGGGTCCGTCCCGGACAGCCGCGTCGAGGCTCCCACCACGACCGCCGTGGCGAGGGCGGCCAACGCACCCAGCGCCGTACGACGCCAGCCGCGGGCGGCGGGTCGCGGGGCGACGGACGTGAAGGGCCGCTCGCGCAGCGCGGCGCCCCTCTCGCCGCGGACCGCCAGGAACGCTGCCAGGGCCGCTCCGACGAGGATCGCGCCTCCCCGGGTGTCGGTGCCGTAGTAGGCCCGGCCCGGGTCGGCGGGGGACCACACCGCCGCGAGCGCGACCGCCGAGGCGACGGCGCCGACGCCGCACAGCACGACCAGCGCCCACAGGCGGGCCCGCACCCGGCCCCCGTCGGAGCTGCCCGCGGACGTGCGGGGCGTGCGACAGCCGACCAGGACGGCGCACAGGACCAGGGGCCACAGCAGGTAGAACTGCTCCTCGATGCCGAGCGACCAGGTGTGCTCGAGGGGCGACGGCGCGGCCGTCTGGGCGAAGTAGTCGCCGCCGCGGAGGACCATGCGCCAGTTGGCGACGTAGAAGAGGGCCGCGATGCCGTCGCCGCGCAGGAGGCGGACCTCCTCAGGCGGAAGCAGGGCCCGCGCGCCGACCGCCACGGCCGCCACCACGAGCAGCAGCGCCGGCAGCAGCCGCCGTGCCCGACGTCCCCAGAAGGCGGTCAGGTCGATCCGGCCGCCGGTGCGGGCCCACTCCGCGAGCAGGAGCGTGGTGATGAGGTAGCCGGACAGCACGAAGAACGCGTCCACGCCGAGGAAGCCGCCGCTGGCCCACGACACGCCGCCGTGGAAGGCCAGGACGCCGACGACCGCGACGGCACGGATGCCGTCCAGGGCGGGGACGTGGGCCATGACGACCCTCCGGAGGTCGCGGTCGGGATCTTCCATGGTGGACCTGCGGCCGCGGTCTGTCATGGGTCGCGAGTCCCGACGGCCCGGGACTACCGGGCGGCGGTGCGCCCCGAGGCCGTGAACCTCTCGCGGTACGACGTCGGCGTGGTGGCGTAGGCCGCCACGAAGTTCTGCCGGAACGTGACGACGCTCTGGAAGCCGCAGGCCGTCGCCACCCGGGTCATCGGCCACGTGGTGGTCTCGAGGAGGGTGCGGGCCTCGTCCAGCCGGCGGGCCAGGACCCATCGCGCCGGAGTGGTCCCGGTGACCTCGGCGAACCGGCGGGTGAAGTTGCGGCGGCTCATCCCGGCCCGGTCGGCGAGCTCGTCGACACCGAGGTCGCGGTCGAGGTGCGCCAGCGCCCAGTCGAGCGTGGGTCCGAGGTGGCCGACCCCACCGGCGTCCGGCACCGGGCGGTCGACGTACTGCGCCTGGTTGCCCTCGCGGTGCGGCGCCACCACGAGGTGCCGGGCCACCGTCGTGGCCGCGGCGGCGCCGAGGTGGGAGCGGACGATGTGGAGGCAGGCGTCCAGCGCCGAGGCCGTCCCGGCCGAGGTGAGGACGTCGCCGTGGTCGAGGTAGAGCGCCACCGGGTCGACCCGGACGCCGGGGCGGCGGGCCGCGAGCTCGGACGTGACCGCCCAGTGGGTGACCACGCTGCGGCCCTCGAGCGGCACGCTGTCGACCACCGGGAACGCGCCGAGGCAGAGCCCGGCGATGCTGGCGCCGCGGGCGTGGGCGGCGCCCACGAGCGAGACGAGGGACGCGCCGGCGGGTGGCAGGTCGGTCGGCCACGACGGGAGGACGAGGAGGTCGGCGTCCGCGACGCTCCCGGGGTCCCCGACGTCGTCGACCACGAGTCCCTCGGCGGTGCGGACGGCCCGGCCGTCGTCGGTCCACACGGTCGTGCGCCAGCCCTCGGCCAGCCCGAGGCGGCCGACCTCGCCGAAGACGAGCAGCGGCGCGGCGAGGTGGAACATCGTGATGCCGTCGAAGGCGTGCACGCCGATCCTCATCGTTGGCCCGATCTCATCGAAGGTGGTCTCAGCTGCCGCTCACGCTACCGGCCTCGGGCACGTCAGGCTGGGGGAAGACCCACCCGTCACCGAAGGAGCCCCATGTCCAGCCCCCGCCGCGCCCTCGTCGTCGTCGACGTCCAGCAGGAGTACTTCGACGGCCCCCTGCAGATCCAGCACCCCCCGCGCGAGGAGTCCCTCGCCCACGTCACCCGTGCGATGGACCTCGCGACCGAGGAGGGCCTGCCGGTCGTCGTGGTGCAGCACGAGCTGCCCGAGGGTGCTCCCGTCTTCGCCGTCGGGTCCGCGGGCTGGGCCCTGCACCCCGAGGTCGAGAAGCGCCTCCAGCCCGGCTGGAAGCGCGCCAGCAAGGACAAGGGCAGCGTGTTCGCCGGCACCGACGTCGCCGAGTGGCTGGCCGAGCAGGGCGTCGACACCGTCACCGTCGTCGGCTTCATGACCAACAACTGCGACATCGCGGCCGCCGTCGAGGCGGAGGGCCTCGGCCTCGCCGCCGAGGTGCTGTCGGACGCCAGCGGGGCCATCCACCTGGCCAACGAGGTGGGCAAGGTCCCGGCCGAGGTCCTGCACGAGACACTCCTGGTCCTGCTCCACTCCAACTTCGCCGCCGTCGCGACCACCGAGACGTGGGCGAGCGCGGTCCGCGCAGGGGAGCCGCTGCCGAAGAGCGACCTCGGCACCTCGGCGATGCAGGGACGCGCCGCCTTCGCCGGCTGACGTGACCCCGGCCCGCCGGCCGCCCCCGTGACGCCGGTCGCCCCTTGACGCCGTCGCCCCTTGACGCCACGGGGCCGGCTCTCCACTCTGGGCACGACGGTCGCCGACCGCTGGAGGAGCCATGGCCCGGAGCGCGTTCACCGACCAGACGTCGCCGACGTGGACCAACTGGGTCGGCAACCAGTCCTTCACACCCGCCCGCGCCGCCGCACCGCGCGACGAGGAGGAGGTCGCCGCCCTCGTCCGCCGGGCGGCCGAGCGCGGGGTCGGCGTACGCGTCGCCGGTGCCGGGCACTCGTTCACGCCGGTCGTGCAGACCGACGGCCTGCTGCTCGACCTCGCGGCGCTGAGCGGTGTCGTGCACACCGACCCCGTCGGCAAGCGCGCCACCGCGCTGGCCGCGACGCGGATCCGCGACTTCTACGAGCCGCTGTGGCAGGCCGGCCTCGCGCTGCGCAACCAGGGCGACATCGACACCCAGCAGATCGCCGGCGCGGTGGCCACCGGCACCCACGGCTCGGGCACCCGCTTCACGAGCCTGTCGGGGGTGGTGCGCGGCGCGCGGATCGTCACCGCCACCGGCGACGTCCGCGACGTCGACGGCTCCGACCTCGACCTCCTGCACGCCACGCAGGTCTCCGTCGGAATGCTGGGCGTCGTCACGCGCCTCGAGCTCGAGGTCACCGACGCCTACCGCCTGCGCGAGCAGGTCGGGCTGCGGTCGTGGGACGACGTGACGGAGCACTGGGACGAGCTGGTCGACCAGCACCGCCACTTCGGCTTCTTCTGGCTCCCGACCGAGGAGTCCGGCGCGCTCTACAACCTCGACGGCCACGGCGAGCGGCTGGCCAATCAGTGCTACGTCAAGGTCTACGACGAGGTCGGCCCGGACGTCGCCGACGACGACACGGTGGGCCGTCGCGTCGACCGGTGCTACCGGATCTTCCCCATGGTCTACGACCCGAACTTCCACGAGCTCGAGTACTTCGTCGCGCTCGAGCGCGCCCCGCAGGCGCTGCAGGCGGTCCGCGAGCTGATGCTCCGCAGCCTCCCGGACGCGGTCTACCCGCTCGAGGTGCGCACGGTCGGCGCGGACCGCGCGTTCCTGTCACCGCAGCACGGCACGGCGACCGTCGTCATCTCGGTGTCCGGCAAGCCCGGCACCGACTACTGGGCCTACCTGCGCTCGGTCGACGCGCTCCTGGCCGACTTCGACGCCCGGGTGCATTGGGGCAAGCTGCACTTCATGACGCCCGAGCGGCTGCACGCGCTCTACCCGCGTGCCGCCGACTTCATCGCCCTGCGCCGCGAGCTCGATCCCGAGGGGATGTTCCTCAACGACCACCTGCGCCCGCTCTTCGCCTGAGCCGGCCTCACCCCGCGGCGGGTGCGTCCAGCACGTCGCGCCACGAGTGCCGGGGGTCGAACCCGACCAGCTCGCGCGCCTTGTCGATCGCGTAGAACGTCTCGTCGCGACCCATCTCGCGACGCACCTCCACCCCGTCGTAGAAGCGCTCGCGGACCTCGTCGTTCGTGGCCGCCACGGACAGGTCGGCGTTCGCGACGTTGAAGACCTCGTAGCCCAGCCCGTCGGTCACCAGGCAGCGCTGCACCATCTGGCCGAGGTCGCGCACGTCGATGTAGGCGAAGACGTTGCGCCGCCGCAGGGACGGGTCGGCCACGAACGCCGGGAACCTCTCGGCGTACTCGTGCGGCTCGATGACGTTGTTGATCCGCAGGCCGTAGACGTCGGCACCGGTGCGCGCGTGGAACGAGCGCGCGGTCACCTCGTTGGCGACCTTGGACATCGCGTAGGAGTCCTCGGGGACCGTCGGGTGCTCCTCGTCCACCGGCAGGTAGAGCGGGCGCCGCTCGCCCTGGGCGAAGCAGATGCCGTAGGTCGTCTCGGAGGAGGCGAACACGACCTTGCGGACGCCGAGGCGGGTGGCCGCCTCGAGCACGTGGTAGGTGCTGAGCACGTTGGCCGCGTACGTCGCCGCGTCCGAGGTCAGCAGGATCGCGGGCACCGCCGCGAAGTGGACGACCGCGTCGTAGGACGGCTTCTCCGGCAGGTCGAGCTCCGCGGCGGTCGCCAGCCCGGCGAGCGCCGAGTAGGTCTCGCCCGCGTCGGTGAGGTCGACGCGGAGGTCGGCCACCGCCGGGTGGCCGAGGGGGGTCAGGTCGGCGTTGGTGACCTGGTGGCCCTGCTCGGCGAGGTAGGGAGCGACGTGCCGGCCGGCCTTGCCGCTGCCGCCGGTGAAGAAGATGCGCATGGCCCTTCATACCCCGGCGGCGGGCGGCGACCCCGAGCGGGGCCGCCACCCAGCGGGCGGTCTCACCAGGGCTGCACGCCGCTCTCGTCCCGGAACGTCCCGGTGGGGCCGTCGTCGGGCAGGGTCGCGAGCTCGAGGAAGACCGCGGCGCCCTGCTCGGGCGTACGCGTCCCTCGGTGGCCGTTGAGGTCCGTGGCGACGTAGCCCGGGCACCCGGCGTTGACCAGGACGCCCGCGCCGGCGAGCTCCTTGGCGTACTGGACGGTGATGGCGTTGAGGTAGGTCTTGGAGGGCGAGTACGCCGCCGAGATCGGGCCGACGGCCTCGTCCTGGGCGGTCTGCAGGGTGAGCGAGCCGACCGTGCTCGAGACGTTGACGACGCGGGGCGACGCGGCGCGGCGCAGCATCGGCAGCATCGCGTTGGTGACCCGGATGACGCCGACGACGTTGGTGTCGACGACCTGCAGGACCTGCGCGGCGCTGACGCGGCTCGGCTCCTGCGGCATGCCGCCGGTGATGGCGGCGTTGTTGACCAGGACGTCGAGGCCGCCCTCCTCCTCGAGCAGGACCGCCGCGGCGGCGACGCTCTCGTCGTCGGTGACGTCGAGCGGGACGCCGAACACGTCGAGCCCCTCGGCCCGCAGCTTGTCCACGGCCTCCTCGCGGCGACCGGGGTCGCGGGCGCCGACCCCGACCCGGAAGCCCGACCGGGCCAGGCCCGCCGCGATCTCGTAGCCAATGCCCTTGTTGGCGCCGGTGACCAGCGCTGTCTTCTTCATGGTGTTCCCGTGGGTGGTCTCTGACATGCCTCGATCCTGTGCTCGTGGGCCCGCGGGGTTCCAACACCGATCGGGTGGCGGCCGATACCTGACGGGTATGAGGGCTGGTCGGGGCGACGTAGGCTCGGGGTCGTGGAGACCCGCGAGCTGCGCTACTTCGTCGCCGTCGCCGAGGAGTCGCACGTCGGCCGCGCCGCCCAGCGCCTCGGGATGGCGCAGCCACCGCTGTCGCGGGCGATCGCCCAGCTCGAGCGCCGGCTCGGTGCCGAGCTCTTCGTGCGCGGACCCCGCGGTGTCGAGCTGACGACCGCCGGGGAGACGCTGCTGCGCGAGGGCCGCGCGGCCCTCGCCGCCGTCGAGGCCGCCGAGCGGCGCACCCGCCGGACCATCGAGGCGGGCGGGCGACCGGCCGTGGTGCTCACCGCCAAGGCCGGCGCGTCCGGCGAGCTGATGGCCAAGCTGCTGGACGCCTACGCCGCAGAGCCGGACGCCGTCGACGTGGAGGTCGTGCTCAGCCCGCCCGGGCACCAGTCGGCCATGCTGCGCGACGGGCGGGCCGACGTCGCGCTGCTGCACCTGCCCTTCGACGACGTGAGCGGCTTCGACGTCGACACGCTCGCGGTCGAGGACCAAGCCCTGATCCTGCCCGCCGGCCACCCGGCGAGCCGCCGGACCTCGATGACCCTCGCCGAGGCCACCTCGATCCCGGACCTCCCGCTGCCGCGGTGGCCCCACCTCGACGGCACCTACCCCGACGGTCCGGGGCCCGAGCTGCGCGACCTGACCCAGGTGCTGCAGCTCGTGCGGCTCGGCCGTGCGGCGATCGTGCTGCCGGAGTCGGCGCAGGCCGACCTGCGCGACGGGCTGGCCGTCGTCCCGGTGTCCGACGCCCCGCGGGTCACCACGGTCATCGCGTGGCCTCCGCACAGCACCTCGACCGTCGTCGCCGGCCTCGTGCGCACCGCCTCGCGCCTCTGAGCAGCACCGCCCGGTTGGCGGAGCCGCGCACGATGGACCCATGAAGCCGGCGACCGTCCTCCGCCGCGGCCTCGTCGCGGGCCTCGTGCTCGCCCTCGCGCCGGCGTGCTCCTCCGACACCGCGTCCTCGGGTGCGCTCGGGCCGTCGACGGCCGAGGACGACGCCGCCTGGCCCTTCGAGGTCGAGCAGGTCGACCGGTTCGGCGAGCCGTGGGCGATGGCGTTCCTGCCGGGCAGCGGCGACCTGCTCGTCACCGAGCGCAGCGGCACCCTCCACCTGCGCGACGCCGCGAGCGGCGAGCGGGTCGAGGTCGAGGGCACGCCCACGGTGGTCGACGCCGGGCAGGGCGGGCTGGGAGACGTCGTGCCCGCGCCGACGTACGAGGACGACGGCGTCGTCTACCTCAGCTGGGCCGAGGCTGGCGACGGTGGAGTCGGGGCCGCGGTCGGCCGCGCCCGGCTCGAGACCGGCGGCGGGGCACCCCGGCTCGAGGACCTCGAGGTCGTGTGGCGGCAGACGCCGAGGACCGACGGCGACGGGCACTTCAGCCACCGCATCGCGTTCTCGCCCGACGGCCGGCACCTGTTCGTGTCCTCGGGCGACCGCCAGCTCGGCGATCCGGCGCAGGACACCGGCAACACCCTCGGCACGATCGTGCGACTGACGCTCGACGGGGACCCGGCGCCGGGCAACCCGATGGCCGACGAGGGCGGGGCGACGGCCGAGATCTGGAGCTGGGGGCACCGCAACCCGCTGGGTCTGGACTTCGCGCCGGACGGGAGGCTGTGGTCTTCCGAGATGGGGCCGGAGGGCGGCGACGAGCTCAACCTCGTCGAGCCCGGGGCCAACTACGGCTGGCCGGAGGTGTCCGACGGCAGCGACTACGGCGGCGGGGAGATCCCGGACCACGCCGAGGGCGACGGCTATGCCGCCCCGGCCGTGTCGTGGAACCCGAGCATCTCGCCCGGCAGCCTGATGGTCTACGGCGGCGACCTCTTCGAGGACTGGCAGGGCGACGCCTTCCTCGGCGCGCTGTCGGGCGAGGCGCTGGTCCGCGTCGACCTCGACGGCGAGACCGCCGGCGAGGTCGAGGTGTACGAAATGGGCGAGCGGGTGCGGGCGGTCGAGGAGGGCCCCGACGGCGCCGTCTGGGTGCTCGAGGACGAGGGCGGCGGGCGGCTGCTGCGGTTGACTCCCGCGGACTAGGCGTCAGCCGCGTCGCGGCGTGCGGGCGTCGCCCGGCAGTCCGAACTCCGTGCGGACGCCGGGGCTGAAGCCGACGTGGTCGGGGGGCCGTGCGGCCAGGTCGGGCAGACCCACGGACGCCATCAGCTCGTCGTCGAGGGCGAGGACCTCCGCGTCGTGCACGGGCCACGCCTCGTGGCGGTTGGGGACGTAGAGGGTGCGGCCCCACCACCGGGTGTGCAGGCCCCACCGGGCGCTGAGGAAGTGGTCGAGCTCGGTGGGCTCACGGACGGCCCCGGCGCGGACGACGACGTGGCTCGTGGGCCGTGGCCCTCCCCGCCGCGGTCCGGGTCGGCGCAGCCGGGCGTCGTACGTGTGCACGTCTCCGTCGCGGTGGTAGCGCATCCGGGCCCACCGGTAGGGCACGCCGAACGAGGCGCGCGCACCGAGGACGACCGCGGCGCGATCGGTGTCGAGGCTCAGGAAGACGATGCCGCGCCGTCCCGTCTCGTCGACGGAGTAGAGGCGCACGTTGGTCTCGAGGAAGGTCCCCAGCCACGGCACGGCCGGCCCGCGGCCCAGACCCGCGTCGACCATCCGGAAGGGGATGAGCCCGACGTAGGTCCGCCCGTGGAGCGTGTCCGGGCGCACGCCCGGCGGCATCCGGTGGGCCACCTCGGCCGGGTCGACCGCCCAGTGCAGGAAGGTCAGGTCGCGCCAGAGCTGGCTCATGACGACGGTGCGCGTCATGGCCGGTGCGTCCGGCGACACGGGCTCGACGGCGGGGTCGTCCACCTCCTCACCCTAGGCGCCCCTCGAAGGGCGCCGGCCCCACTCGCTGCCCGGCCGGGACTCGACCGTCGGTGATCGTTTCCGCGATGTCCCCGTCCTGATCTAGTGTCGGCGAGCGTGACGGACTCCATGATCTCGGCGCGGGGACTGCGCAAGTCGTTCGGCGACTTCGAGGCGGTGAAGGGGATCGACGTCGAGGTCCACAAGGGGGAGGCGTTCGGGTTCCTCGGCCCCAACGGCGCCGGCAAGTCGAGCACCATGCGGATGATCGCCTCGGTCAGCCCGGTGACCTCGGGCGAGCTGCGGATCCTCGGCATGGACCCGGCCACCGACGGTCCGGCCATCCGCGGCCGGCTCGGGGTCTGCCCGCAGGAGGACACGCTCGACAACGAGCTCAACGTCCTCGACAACCTCTACATCTACGGCCGCTACTTCGGCATCGACCGCGCCACCTGCCGCGAGCGCGCCCGTGAGCTGCTCGAGTTCGCGCAGATCACCGAGAAGGCCAAGGCCAAGGTCGAGGACCTCTCGGGCGGCATGAAGCGGCGCCTCACCATCGCGCGCAGCCTCATCAACAACCCCGACCTGCTGCTGCTCGACGAGCCCACCACCGGGCTCGACCCCCAGGCCCGCCACGTCCTCTGGGACCAGCTGTTCCGGCTCAAGCAGGCCGGCGTCACGCTCGTCATCACGACCCACTACATGGACGAGGCCGAGCAGCTGTGCGACCGCCTCGTCGTGATGGACAAGGGCGTGATCGCCGCCGAGGGATCGCCGCGCCAGCTGATCGAGGAGCACTCGACCCGCGAGGTGGCCGAGCTGCGCTTCGGGGTCGGCGAGCACGAGGCGCTGGCGGGGAAGGTCGAGGACCTCGGCGAGCGGGTCGAGGTGCTGCCCGACCGCCTGCTCGTCTACAGCGACCACGGCGAGGAGGTCGTCACGGCCGTGCTCGACCGCGGTCTGCAGCCGATCGCCACCCTCGTGCGTCGCTCGACGCTCGAGGACGTCTTCCTGCGGCTCACCGGCCGGAGCCTGGCGGACTGAGGGCACCGACATGGCCACCGACACGACGCCACCGACCCGCCGGACCCGCTCGACCGCTCGGACCCCTCGCCCGACCGGGTCCCTGTCCGCAGCCGAGGGCATGTCCCGCCAGTACGACTACTGGCTCACCGTCCTCAAGCGCACCTGGCGCGGGGGAGTGGTCAGCAGCTTCCTCACCCCGCTGCTCTACGTCGTCGCGATGGGCGTGCTGCTCGGCGGGTTCATCGAGGGCGACCCCGAGCGGCTCGAGGGGGCCACGTCCTACCTCGCCTTCGTGGTGCCCGGCCTGGTCGCCTCGCACGCCATGACGATCGCGGTCAGCGAGACGACCTACCCCGTGATGGGCGCCATCAAGTGGCACAAGACGTTCTACGCCCAGCTCGCCACGCCGCTGGCGGTGCGCGACCTGGTCAACGCCTTCATCGGCTTCGTGATGTTCCGCGTCGCGTCGGCGTGCGCGGTCTTCATGCTGGTGCTGGCGCCGTTCGGCGTCTTCGCGACCTGGTGGGGTCCGATCCTGGCGTGGCTGTCGCAGCTGCTGGTGGGCTTCGCGTTCTCGACGCTGGTCTTCGCCTACAGCGCCCGACTGAGGTCCGAGGAGGGCTTCGGCATCCTCTTCCGCCTCGGCGTCATCCCGCTGACCCTCTTCTCGGGGGCGTTCTTCCCCATCGGCAACCTCGGACCGGTGCTGGAGTGGGTCGCCCGGCTGACCCCGCTGTGGCACGGCGTCTCGCTGTCGCGGATGTTCTGCGTCGACCGGGTCGACTGGTCGCTCGCGCTGCTCCACGTCGTGGTGCTCGTGGTGCTCACCGTCGTGGGCTGGGTGCTCGCCGTCCGCAACCTCGACCGACGGCTGGAGACCTGAGATGGCGGTCCTCGACGGCATCCCCGCCCCGCTGACGCCGGGCGCCGCGACCAAGGTGCTGGTGCTGCGCAACTACGTCGTCTACCGCGGCGCGTGGAAGCTCTTCATCACCGGCTTCCTCGAGCCGGTGTTCTACCTGTTCTCGATCGGCATCGGCGTCGGCCAGCTCATCGACACCTTCGAGTTCCACGGGCAGGCGATCCCCTACGCCGAGTTCGTCGCCCCGGCGATGCTGGCGACCTCGGCCTTCAACGGCGCACTGCTCGACTCCACCTACAACGTGTTCTTCAAGCTGAAGTACGAGAAGCTCTACGACCAGATGCTGGCCACGCCGCTGTCCACCGGCGACATCGCGCGCGGCGAGATCGTGTGGGGGCTCCTGCGGGGGTCGGTCTACTCCGCGGCGTTCCTCGTCGTCATGGCGCTCATGGGGCTGACCAGCTCGTGGTGGGCGCTGCTGGCGCTGCCGGCCACGGTGCTCATCGCCTTCGCCTTCTCGGCCGTGTGCATGGCCGCGACGACGTGGATGAAGAGCTGGCAGGACTTCGACAAGATCACCCTCGCCCAGATGCCGCTGTTCCTGTTCTCGGCCACCTTCTTCCCGATCGAGGCGTTCGGCGACGGCGTGCTGCGCTGGGTCGTCGAGGCGACGCCGCTCTACCGCGGCGTCGTGCTGTGCCGCGAGCTCACCACCGGCGTCGTGACGTGGGAGTCGGGCGTCTCGGTCGTCTACCTCGTCGTGATGGGCATCATCGGCCTGGCCGTCGTACGCCGCCGGCTGGACGCGCTGCTGCTCACCTGACGCTTCGTCGCTGGGTCTTCAGGGGGCCTGGGGGTGGCGGCAGATCGCGTTTGGCGGGGGTCGTACGTGTGATGTGCCGCCACCTCCGCACCGGCCGCCCGGTGGTGGCGGCAGATCGCACGCTGGCGGGGGTCGTACCTGTGATGTGCCGCCACCCTGCAGGGCCGCCACCTCGTCGACCAGCCGGCGATGTGCCGCCACCTCCGACGACGGACCCCCCAGCCTCAGTCCTCCACCACCTGCCGGTGCGGCCGGCCGGGGTCGTCGTACGCCGGCTCGGCCTCGCCGGCGCGCAGGGCCTCCAGCTGCGCGCACACCGCCAGGCCGTAGAACAGCGAGATGGACGACAGCAGGCTCCACAGCAGCAGGGCGAACACCCCCGCGAGCGGGCCGTAGGTGCTGCTGAAGGAGCCGCTGGCGTTGACGTACGCCGCGAGCCCGGCCGCGGCCGCCATGCTTCCGAGCACGGTGATGGCCGACCCCAGCGCGAGCCAGGAGAGGGCGGGCTGGCGGCGTCGGGGAGCGTGGTCGAAGAGGATCGCGATGACGACGACGAGCGCCAGCAGGCCCAGGGGCCAGCGGCACCACTCCCACGCCAGCCGCGCGCCCTCGGACCAGCCGTACTCGTCGACCATCGCGTCGCCGAACGCGCCGCCCGCGACCAGGGCGAGGAAGCCCAGCCCGAGCGGGCCCGCGAGCAGGGCGGTGAAGACGGCGGCGCGGCCGTACTTGTGCAGGGCGGGGCGGTCGCGCCGGATGCCGTAGATGCGGTTGCCGCCGCGCTCGACCTGCGCCATCGCCGTGGTCATCGAGAACAGGGCGAACACCAGGCCGAACGCGAGCGCCACCTCGCCGGCGCCCTCCGAGCCGCTGGTCAGGGCCTGCACGAAGGCGTCGTCGTCGCCGCTGGTCGGGGAGACGGCGTTGACGGTCGCGGCGACCACGGCGGCGGGCCGGTCGTCGTCGATGTCGGCGGCGAGCCCCATGACGGCCAGCAGGAACGGCACCACGGCGAGGCAGGTCTGCAGGGCGAGGGCACGGCTGTTGGTGAAGCCGTCGCCGTAGCGGAACCGGACGAACGACTCGACGAGGATGCGGCGCAGGCCGTGGTGGCGCGCGAGGTGCCAGGCGTCCTCGGCGTCGAGCTCGTCGCCGTCCATCTCGGTCGTCACCGGGACGGTGCGGGCCGTGGTCATGGCGGCACCCTATGCGGGGGCGGGGTGGGGATCGCCGGTCAGGATCGGCTCAGCCGAGCCTCCGCTGCAGCCACGCCACGTCGATCCACCGGTCGTGCTTGCGCCCCACCTCGCGCATGGTGCCGACGTCCTCGAAGCCGCACGCCCGGTGCAGGGCGAGGCTCGCCGGGTTGGGCAGGGCGACGGCGGCGACGACGAGGTGGACGCCGTCGTCGGCCAGGTGCGCCAGCAGGGCGTCGTACAGCGCCCGGCCGATGCCGGCGCCCTGGTGCCCCGGCGCGACGTAGACGGTGCTCTCGCGGGTGTGGCGGTAGGCCGGCTTGGGCCGGAACGGCGACGAGGTGGCGTAGCCGGCCACACCGCCGTCGTGCTCGGCGACCAGGAAGTGGTCGCCGGTGCCGGTCGCGGCGAGCCGCTCCTCCCACTGGGCCGTCGGACGCCCTTCGAGGTCGAAGGTCGCGTGGCCCCGACGCGCCTCCCTCGCGTAGATCGCGGCGACCGCGGGCAGGTCGGCGGGAAGTGCGCGACGGATGTCCATTCCTCGCATTGTCCTCGGCGGCGCGGCTGGTTGGATGGCGGGCATGAGCATCACGCCCGACACCAAGGACTGGACCTGGGTCCTCGAGAGGCCGTGCGCGGAGTGCGGCTTCGACCCCGCCGCCCAGGGGCTCGCGGACCTTCCCCGCCTCGTCCACGACACGGCGACGACCTGGTCGCAGGTGCTCGCGCGCCCCGACGTGGCCGCTCGCCCGGCCCCGGACGTGTGGTCGCCGCTGGAGTACGGCTGCCACGTCCGCGACGTCCACGCGCTGTTCGGCCAGCGCCTGCACCTCATGCTCGAGCAGGACGAGCCGACCTTCGCCAACTGGGACCAGGACGCCACCGCGGTCGAGCGCGACTACGCCGCGCAGGACCCCGCCGTGGTCGCCGCCGAGCTGGTGGAGGCGGCCGGCGCCGTCGCCGGCACCTACGCCACCGTCACCGACGCGACCAGGGGACGTCGCGGCGTGCGGTCCAACGGCGACGTCTTCACCGTCGAGACGCTCGGCAGCTACCACCTGCACGACGTCGTCCACCACCTGCACGACGTGGGCGTGGTGCCGCCCCGGTGAACGAGACCGTCCGCGCCTACGACCTCGACGCCAGGGCGTACGCCGTCCACGCGCCGCCGATGCCCGACGCCGTCCGCGCCGACCTCGAGGCGCTCGCCGCCGCGACCGGTGAGGGCGCCCGGGTGCTCGAGGTGGGCTCGGGTGCCGGCCGCGACGCGCTGCTGATGGAGCAGCTCGGGCTCGCCGTGCGCCGCACCGACGTGACCCCCGCCTTCGTCGACCTCCTGCGCGGGCAGGGCCACACCTGCGACCTGCTGGACCCGCTCACCGACGACCTCGCTGCGCCGGAGGGTCCCTACGACGCCGTGTGGGCCAACGCGTCGCTCCTGCACGTGGCGCGCGACGACCTGGGCGCCGTCCTCGCCCGGCTGGCCGCCGTCACCCGTCCGGCCGGCATCCTCCGGATGTCGGTCAAGGAGGGCGACGGCGACGGCTGGTCGACGCACGGGTCGATCCGGCTCCCGCGTCACTTCACCTACTGGCGTGCCGGACCGCTGGAGCAGGTCGCCGCTGCCGCCGGCTGGTCGGAGGTGTCGGTGCGCTCCTGCATCCCCGGCACGCGGGGCGAGGCCTGGTTGGCGCTGTCGGCGCGGCGTGGTCAGGTGGTCGCATGAGGCACACCGAGTTCTGGGCGCGGCTCGACGCGGCGCTGGGCCGCGACTACTCCCGCACGTGGGCGGAGCTGACCGTCGTGCGCGACCTCGACGGCCGCACCACCCAGGAGGCGCTGGACGCCGGCGTGCCGCCCAAGCAGGTGTGGGCGGCCGTGTGGCGCCAGCTGGAGCTCCCCGCGAGCGAGCGGTGAGCAGCCGCGTCGGGACCGACCTCGACCTCGAGGCCGTCCAGCGCCGCACCGTCCGCACGCTCGTCGTCGCCCAGGCGGTCGGGGCGGTCGGCGTCACCATCGGGGTCGCGACCGCCTCGCTGCTGGCCCGCGACATCTCCGGCAGCGAGACGATGGCGGGGCTGGCGCAGACCTTCCAGGTCCTCGGCACCGCCGCGGCGGCGTACGCCCTCGCGCGGGTCATGCGACGGCGCGGTCGGCGCGTGGGGATTACCCTGGGCTACCTCGCGGGTGCCACGGGTGCCGTCCTCGCCGTCGTCGCGGGCGTGGTCGACTCCATGCTCGTGCTGCTGGGCGGCGCGCTGCTGCTCGGGGCGACGTCCGCGGTCAACAGCGGCTCCCGTTACGCCGCCACCGACCTGGCCGCCGAGGAGCACCGCGCCCGGGCGCTGTCCGTGGTCGTCTGGGCCACGACGATCGGCGCCGTCGCCGGGCCCAACCTCGTCGGGGTCGGCGGTGCGACGGCGCGCCGGCTCGACATCCCCGAGCTCACCGGCGGCTTCGCGATCGGGGCGGTCGTCCTGGTCCTGGCGGCCGGGTGGGTGTGGCTGCGGCTGCGGCCCGACCCGCTGCTCCTGGCCCAGCACACGGCGGGCGTGGTGCCGGCCGACGGGCCGGAGCCGCGCGGCCGGTCGTGGGGACGCTTCGTCGCCGTGGTCCGCGACGTCCCCGCCGTCGGCGCCGCGGTGGTGGCGATGGCGTGCGCGCACGCGGCGATGGTGACGGTGATGATCATGACGCCGCTGCACATGGAGCACGGCGGGGCGCACCTCGAGGTGATCGGCTTCGTGATCTCCATCCACGTGCTCGGGATGTTCGCGTTCTCCCCGCTCGTGGGGTGGGCCGCCGACCGCCACGGCCGCTCGGCGGTCCTGGTGACCGGGGGAGTGGTCCTGCTGGTCTCGCTCGCGCTGTGCGGGCTCTCGCCCGAGGGCTCGTCCTGGCAGATCTTCGCCGGGCTGTTCCTGCTCGGGGTCGGCTGGTCGTGCGCCACCGTCGCCGCCTCGACGGTGATCGCCGACCGCACGCCGATCGAGGCGCGCACCGACGTGCAGGGCACCTCCGACATGGCCATGGCCCTCACCGCGGCCGGTGGCGGCGGGCTCGCCGGGGTCATCGTGGGCGCGCTCGGCTACCCGGCGCTGGCGCTGTTCGCGGCGCTGCTGGCGGGCGCGGTCGTGGTGGCAGGGCGCCTGACCCGCGCACCGGCCTGACCCGCCTCCGACCGGGTGGGCGACACGCCGGGCCGGGAGCCACCGTCGAACACCTGTTCGGGCTACTGTCTGTCCACAGGTACGACGAGGGGCGAGGTTGTCCACAGCGTCGGCCGTCCTGATCAGGGACTGTCGGTGGCTCGCCCTAGCGTCGAAGACGTACCTCACACATCACGACGAGAGAACGGGACACAGCAATGGCTGGTGCAGACCGCGAGAAGGCCCTCGACGCCGCGCTCGCACAGGTGGAGAAGCAGTTCGGCAAGGGCTCGGTCATGCGACTGGGCGACGAGACGCGTGCCCCGCTCGAGGTGATCCCCACCGGGTCGATCGCCCTCGACGTGGCCCTCGGCCTCGGCGGCCTGCCCCGCGGGCGCGTCGTGGAGATCTACGGTCCGGAGTCCTCCGGAAAGACCACGGTCGCCCTGCACGCGGTGGCCAGCGCCCAGGCGGCCGGCGGCATCGTCGCCTTCATCGACGCCGAGCACGCGCTCGACCCCGACTACGCGAAGAACCTCGGCGTCGACACCGACGCGCTGCTGGTGTCCCAGCCCGACTCCGGTGAGCAGGCGCTCGAGATCGCCGACATGCTGATCCGCTCGGGTGCCCTGTCGCTCATCGTCATCGACTCCGTGGCCGCGCTCGTGCCCCGCGCGGAGATCGAGGGCGAGATGGGCGACAGCCACGTCGGCCTCCAGGCCCGCCTGATGAGCCAGGCGCTGCGCAAGATGACCGGTGCCCTCAACAACTCCGGCACCACCGCGATCTTCATCAACCAGCTGCGCGAGAAGATCGGCGTGATGTTCGGCTCGCCCGAGACCACCACCGGTGGTCGCGCGCTGAAGTTCTACTCCTCGGTGCGCCTCGACGTGCGCCGCATCGAGACGCTGAAGGACGGCACCGACATGGTCGGCAACCGCACCCGCGTCAAGGTCGTCAAGAACAAGGTGGCCCCGCCGTTCAAGCAGGCCGAGTTCGACATCATGTACGGCAAGGGCATCAGCCGCGAGGGCGGCCTGATCGACGTCGGCGTCGAGGCGGGCATCATCCGCAAGGCCGGCGCCTGGTACACCTACGAGGGCGACCAGCTCGGCCAGGGCAAGGAGAACTCGCGCAACTTCCTGCGCGACAACCCCGACCTCGCCAACGAGATCGAGAAGCTGATCCTCGAGAAGCTGGGTGTCATCCCGGCCGTCGACAAGCCTGCCGACGACCTGAGCGACGAGCCCATCGGGGTCGATGACTTCTGAGTCGCGTCCCGCGCCCGACTGGGTCGGTGACGTCGGGCTCGGTGTCCGGGCGTGGGTGGGGGAGACCCCACCCACGCCGGCCGAGGCGTCTCCGGAGCGCTCCGCGGGCACCGGGCGCGGCAAGGGCGGCCGGGACGGCCGGAGCGGCAAGGGCGGCCGGAGCGGCAAGGGACGCAACCGGACGTGGGAGGAGCGGGAGGCCGCCCGGCTCGCCCGCGAGGAGGCGGCGGCCGCCGAGGTCGAGGCCGACCCGGAGGCCGTGGCACGCAAGATCCTCCTCGACACCCTCACGGGGCAGGCGCGCACGCGCCAGGAGCTGGCCGACAAGCTGGCCAAGCGCGGGGTTCCCGACGACCTCGCCGCCGGGCTGCTCGACCGGTTCACCGAGGTCGGCCTGATCGACGACGGGGCGTTCGCGCGGCAGTGGGTCGAGAGCCGGCACCGCAGCCGTGGCCTCGCGCCCCGGGCCCTGGCCCAGGAGCTGCGTCGCAAGGGCGTCGACGACGAGGACACCAAGCTCGCGCTCGAGCAGATCGACGAGGCGGACCAGCGCCACGCCGCCCGTGAGCTGGTCGACAAGAAGCTGCGCTCCATGCGGGGGCTCGACACGCAGGTGGCGACGCGTCGGCTCGCCGGGATGCTCGCGCGCAAGGGCTACTCCGCGGGACTGGCCTTCTCCGTTATGCGCGAGGCGCTGCGCGAGAGCCACGACGAGGTCGACGACCTCGAGCCGCCCGACGTCTGAGACGGGTCGGACCGCCACTTCCACCCCGCCGCCGGGCTCTGGTGGGATGGGTGGGTGAGCAACGAGCGCGAGGTCCTCACCTACGAGCTGTTCGGCACGGCCACGCGCGAGCTGGCGCAGGAGGTCGCCGACTCCGGCTTCGAGCCCGACATCGTCCTGGCCATCGCGCGGGGCGGCCTGGCGCTCGGCATGGGTCTCGGCTACGCCCTGGCGGTGAAGAACATCTCGGTCGTCAACGTCGAGTTCTACACCGGCGTGGACCAGCGCCTCGACGTGCCGATCATGCTCCCGCCGACCCCGGCCGCCGTAGACCTCTCGGGCCTCGAGGTCCTCATCACCGACGACGTGGCCGACACCGGGCGCACCCTCGAGCTCGTGCACGACTTCCTGCGCGGGCACGTCTCGGAGGCGCGCACCGTGGTGGTCTACGAGAAGCCGCAGTCGGTCATCAAGCCCGACTACTCCTGGCGTCAGACCGAGCGCTGGATCGACTTCCCGTGGTCCTCCCTGCCACCCGTGGTGCCCGGCCGCCTGGCGCACTGACGCCGGTGGACCGCACGACCGTCCGGGTCCGGGCCGACGACGACGAGCTCGTCGACGCGGTGCTCCCCGCGGAGTCGTGGGCCGCGGCCGCCCGGCGCGTCGCCGCGCCGACGGGGAGGACGCCGGTCGCCACCGACCTGTCCGGGGCGGTCAAGGAGTTCGTCGTCGACCGCGACGTCACCGTCGACCTGCGGGCGATGACCCGCGGCGACCTGCCGCTGCTCGCGCGGTGGCTCGCCTCGCCGCACCTACGGCGGTGGTGGCACGCCGACGGCGAGCCGACCCGCGAGCGGGTCGCGGCGGCGTACGGCCCGGGCGTCGATGGCACGACACCGACCCGGCTGTGGGTCGTCGAGGTCAACGGTCGCTCGATCGGCTTCGTCCAGGACTACCGCGTCGGCGACCACCCGGGCTTCGCGCTGCTCACGGCGCGCCCCGACGCCGTCGGCCTCGACTACGTCATCGGCGAGCCCGAGTGGGTCGGCCGCGCGCTCGGCCCCCGCGTCCTGTGGACCTGGATGCTGCGGGCGATCGGCCGCTACCCGGACGTGGAGGAGTTGTTCGCGACACCCGACCACCGCAACGCCGCCTCGCTGCGGGTCCTCGACAAGGTGGGGTTCGAGCGCGGGACGTGGTTCGACGAGCCGCAGGCCGACGGGAGCGTGGCCACCGTCGTCGGGTGCACCCTCGACGTCCGCCGCGTCCTGGGCTGAGGTGCGAGCCTCGGCCGGTGGGCCATGATGTGCCCATGACGACCTCCGCGATCGCCGACGCCGTACGCCTCGCCCCGGGGCGGGTGGACCTCACCGCCATCGAGACCGACGCGGCGCCGGGCTTCGACGGCAGCAAGTCCGACGGCAAGGCGGCCCTCGCTGCCATGGCGCCCGAGCTCGCCGACCTGCAGGAGCGGCTGTGGGCCGAGCGCACCGCCGGCTCCGAGCGTCGGGTGCTCGTCGTGCTGCAGGGGATGGACACCAGCGGCAAGGGCGGCGTGCTGCGCCACACCATCGGCCTCGTCGACCCGCAGGGCGTGCGCATCACCAGCTTCAAGGCGCCGACGGAGGAGGAGCGCGCGCAGGACTTCCTGTGGCGCATCGAGAAGGGCCTGCCGGCTGCCGGATACATCGGCGTCTTCGACCGCTCGCACTACGAGGATGTCCTCATCGCGCGGGTGCGCGGCTTCGCCGACCCCACGGAGGTCGAGCGCCGCTACGGCGCGATCAACGAGTTCGAGGCCCGCCTGGCCGACGAGGGTGTCTCCATCATCAAGTGCATGCTCCACATCGGTGCCGACGAGCAGAAGGTGCGGCTCGCTGAGCGGCTGGCGAACCCCGAGAAGCACTGGAAGTACAACCCCGGCGATCTCGACGAGCGCGCCCTGTGGCCGGCCTACCGGGAGGCCTACGAGGTCGCGCTCGAGCGCACCAGCACCGACGTCGCCCCGTGGCACGTCGTGCCCTCGGACAAGAAGTGGTTCCGCAACCTCGCGGTCGGCCAGCTGCTCCTCGACACCCTCCGCGGGCTCGACCTGCAGTGGCCGGAGGCGGACTTCGACGTCGCCGCGGAGCAGCAGCGCCTCGCCGAGGAGGCCCCGGTCCGGTGAGCGCCACCGCACGTCCCGGCGCCGCTCCCGCCGGGCTCCCGACCGTCGCGGTCACCCGCTACGTCACCCCGCTCCGCGAGGGCGGCAGCCTGCCCGGCGTCGTCGAGGGCGACGACCTCGGCACCTACGTCTGCAAGTTCCGCGGCGCGGGCCAGGGCGCCAAGGTGCTCGTCGCCGAGGTCGTGGTCAGCGGGCTCGCCACCCGGCTCGGCCTGCGCACCCCGCGGCTCGTCGTCCTCGACCTCGACCCCGAGCTCGCCCGCTACGAGGCGGACGAGGAGGTCCAGGACCTGCTCAACGCGAGCGTGGGGCTCAACCTCGGCATCGACTTCCTGCCCGGCTCCTTCGGCGTCGACGGCCAGGTCAGCGCGGCCGACGACGAGGGGGCCCGGGTGCTGTGGCTGGACGCGTTCACTGCCAACGTCGACCGCTCGTGGCGCAACCCCAACCTGCTGATGTGGCACGGCGACCTGTGGGTCATCGACCACGGCGCGTCGCTCTACTTCCACCACGGCTGGCGCTCGGGCGTCACCGACCCGGCGAGGTTCGCAGCGCAGCCGTGGGACGTCGGCGGCCACGTCTTCGAGACCTGCACCCGGCGGGCGCGCGAGCTGGACGAGGAGCTGTCCGCCCTGCTCGGGCCGGAGGTGTTCACCGAGGTCCTGGCCGAGGTGCCCGACGTCTGGCTGGAGCCGGTCCCCGGCGCGGAGACCACCGACGCGCTGCGGGCGGCGTACGTCGACTTCCTCACCGCCCGGCTCGGCACCCGGCAGTGGCTCCCGGAGGCGGCGTCGTGATGGCCTACCAGTACGTCGTCCTCCGGTGCGTGCCCCGTCCCGACCGCGAGGAGTTCCTCAACGTCGGCGTGGTGCTGCACTGCCAGTCGTCGGACTTCCTCGATGCCGACTGGTCCGTCGACGCCGACCGGCTGCGCGCGCTCGACGCCCAGCTCGACGTCGACCGGGTCTGCGAGGCCCTGACGTTCGTCGACCTGGTCTGCCGCGGGGACGAGCGCGCCGGCGAGGCGGCGCGGCAGTCCCTCGGCCAGCGCTTCGGCTTCCTGAAGGCACCGCGCAGCACCGTGCTCCAGCCTGGTCCCGTCCACGGCGGGATGACGCAGGACCCGGCCCGTCAGCTGCGGCACCTGCGCGAGCGCCTGGTCGGCTGAGCCGGGGCGCGGCGCGATGACGTACGTCGGTGCGGTCCGTGCCGCGCTCGCCGAGGTCGGAGACCCGGAGCGGGCGGCGCAGCAGCAGGCCTACATGAAGTCGGACCTGCCCTACGTCGGCCTGGGCTCACCAGAGCTGAAGAAGCTGCTGCGGCCGCTGCTGCAGGAGCACAGGTTCGTCGACCGCGGGTCCTGGGAGGCGGCGGTCCTGGAGCTGTGGGAGGACGCGGCCCGTCGCGAGGAGTGGTACGCCGCGATCGCGCTGCTGCGGCACCGCGCGTACCGCGGGTGGCTCGACCCCGACCTGCTGCCGCTGCTGGAGGAGCTGGTGCGCACCGGCGCGTGGTGGGACGTCGTGGACGAGATCGCCGGTCACGTCGTGGGCCACGTGCTGCTCGAGCACCGCCCCGACGCGACGCCGGTGATGGACGCGTGGTCCGTGGACGCCGGCAGCCTGTGGGTCCGGCGTACGGCGATGCTCGCGCAGCTGCGGCACCGCGAGGACACCGACACCGCCCTGCTCGCCCGCGTGCTCGTCGCGAACCTCGACGACACCGCCTACGGCCGGGAGTTCTTCGTGCGCAAGGCGCTCGGCTGGGCGCTGCGCCAGCACGCGCGGACCGACCCGGACTGGGTCCGCGCCTTCGTCCGGACGCACGACGACCGGCTGAGCGGGCTGTCGCGCCGCGAGGCGCTCAAGCACCTCGGCTGACGTCATGGCGACGGGTCGCCGGAGCGACCAGCCCCCATGACGTCGGGCGCGAGCGTCATGGCAACCGGTCGCCGGAGCGACCAGCCGCCATGACGTCAGGCGACGAGAGGACCTCAGACGGGGACGAGCTCCACCGCGCCGACGGCGTAGCGAGCCAGCACGGCCCGCGCCACGGCGGGGTGGGCGCCCAGCGGGTCGGAGACGGCGACGGCGCCGGCCTCGACGGCGAGCTCGGTGGCCCGGTCCGGCAGGCGGCCGGGGGCCAGGAAGAACGACGCGACCGCGATGTGGCGCTTGCCCTCGGCGCGGAAGGCGCGCACCGCCTCGCCGGCGGCCGGGGGAGCGGCCGACGCGAACGCCGCCGTGACCGGGAGCCGGTGGCGGGCGCCCCAGGTGCGGGCGATCCGGGCGACCGCCTGGTTGGCGAGCGGGTCGGACGAGCCGGCCGCGGCGAGCACGAGCGCGTCGAGCTCCCGGACCCGCGCGGCCTTCAGCGCGTCGCGCAGGCGGACGTCGAGGACCTCGAGGAAGGCGGCCTCCATGCCGAGGATCCGGCTGGCCTGGATGCGGACGCCCTCGTGGCGGGCCATGGCCGCCGCGACGGCCTCGGGGACGTCGACCTTGGCGTGGTAGGCCTCGGTGAGCAGGAGCGGGACGACGACGATCTCGTCATGGCCGGCCTTGACCAGCCGGTCGACCACGGTGTCGAAGCTCGGCTTGGAGAGGTCGAGGAACGCCGTCTCGACCCGGAGGTCGGGACGCATGGCCTTGACCTCGGCGACGAGCGCCTTGATCGTCGCGGCTGAGCGCGGGTCCCGGCTTCCGTGGGCCAGGGCAACCAGAGCAGGAGCAGCCATCAGGGGTGCCTCCGATCGTGCGTAGTGGTGCGGTGGTGCTGGGTGGGCTCGACGTCGTTGTCGGTGTTCGGGGGTGCGGTCGTGGAGCCGCGGGGTGGCCTAGGCATGGATCCCGCACTCCGTCTTGGTGGTGCCGGCCCACCGACCGCTGCGCGGGTCGTCGCCGGGGGCGACGCGGCGGGTGCAGGGCCAGCAGCCGATGCTGGGGTAGCCGTCGTGGAGGAGCGGGTTGACCAGCACGCCGTTGTCGACGATGTAGCGCTCGACCTGCTCGTCGCTCCAGCGGGCGAGGGGCGACACCTTGACCTTCCCCTTGCGCGCGTCCCAGCCGACGACCGGCGCGATGACCCGGTTGTGGGTCTCGGCGCGGCGCAGGCCGGTGGCCCAGGCGTCGTAGCGCGAGAGCGCATCGTTGAGCGGCGCGACCTTGCGCAGGGCGCAGCAGAGGTCCGGGTCGGTCTTGTAAAGGTCCGTGCCGTGCTCGGCGTCCTGCTCGGCCACGGTCTGCTTCGGAGTGATGGTCAGCAGGTTGACCGGCAGCGTCGCCTCGACGGCGTCGCGGGTGCCGATGGTCTCGACGAAGTGGTAGCCGGTGTCGAGGAAGACCACGTCGATGCCGGGGGCGACCTTCGACGCGAGGTGCGCCAGCACGGCGTCGCCCATCGAGGAGGTGATGGCGAAGCGGTCGCCGAACGTCGCGACGGCCCACTCGATGATGACCTCGGCGGGCGCCAGCTCGAGCTCGGCGCCGACGTGGGAGACCAGCTCGCGCAGCTCCTCCGGCGTACGTCCCTCGGTGTGGGTGCCCTTGAAGGCGCGCGCGGCGCGGGTGGAGAGGCTCACGGGGCACCTCCCTCGGTGCGGGGGTCGCGGATCATCCCGGTCATCTGCACGGTGAACCCGCGCAGGCACGAGCGGCACTCCCAGGCACCCGCGCCCTCACGGGGGAACAGGTTCTCGTCCCCGCAGTAGGGGCAGTGGAAGGGCTGTGCTCTCTCAGACATGGGCGCGCCTGGTCATGCCGGGACCGGCTCCGGCTCGCCGCGCAGCAGCCTCTCGTCGGCGCGCGCGACCCAGTCGGCGAAGCGCTCGCCGTCGGTGCGGTCCCCGAGGTACGCCGAGACGACCGCGGTGACGTAGTCGTCGAGGCCCGCGCTGGTGACCTTGTGCGCCCGCAGCTTGCGACCCATGACGGGGTTGAGCCCGAGGGCGCCGCCGAGGTGAACCTGAAAGCCCTCTACCTGCTGGCCGTCGGCGTCCATGACGAGCTGGCCCTTGAGCCCGATGTCGGCGACCTGGGTGCGGGCGCAGGCGTTGGGGCAGCCGTTGACGTTGACCGAGATCTGCGTGTCGAGGTCGGGGAAGCGCTTCTCCAGCTCGGTGACCAGGCGGCGCGAGCGCTCCTTGGTGTCCACGATCGCCAGCTTGCAGAACTCGATGCCGGTGCAGGCCATCGTGGAGCGGCGCCAGTTGCTCGGGCGGGCGGTGAGCCCGATCTTCTCGAGGTCGTCGGCGAACCGCTCGGTGTCCTCGGCGGCGACGCCGATCACCACCAGCTTCTGGTAGGCGGTCAGCCGCGCGCCGCCGGCGCCGTACGCGTCCACGAGGTCGCCGAGCGCGGACAGCGTCGTGCCGTCGATGCGGCCGACCACGGGCGCGGCGCCGATGTAGAAGCGGCCGTCCTTCTGCTCGTGGATGCCGATGTGGTCGCCGGGCGTGACCGGAGCCGCGGGGGAGGGGTTGTCGACGAGCGCGCGGTGGAGGTACTCGTTCTCGAGGACCTCGCGGAACTTCTCCTTGCCCCAGTCGGCGAGCAGGAACTTCAGGCGGGCCTTCGAGCGCAGCCGCCGGTAGCCGTAGTCGCGGAAGATGCCCGCCACGCCCTCCCACGCGTCGGCCACCTCGTCGAGGGGGATCCACACGCCGAGCTTGTGGGCGAGCATCGGGTTGGTGGACAGCCCGCCGCCGACCCACAGGTCGAAGCCGGGGCCGTGCTCGGGGTGGACCGTGCCGACGAAGGACACGTCGTTGACCTCGGGCGCCACGTCGTGGCTGGGGTGCCCGGTGAGCGCGGTCTTGAACTTGCGCGGCAGGTTCGAGTACGCCGGGTTGCCCAGGATGCGGCGCTTGATCTCGGCGAGCGCCTCGCTGCCGTCGATGATCTCGTCCTTGGCGATGCCGGCGACGGGCGAGCCGAGGAACGGCCGCGGGCTGTCGCCGCACGCCTCGAGCGTGGTGAGGCCGACCGACTCGAGCCGCTCCCAGATCGCCGGGACGCTCTCGATCTCGATCCAGTGGTACTGGATGTTGTTGCGGTCGGTGATGTCCGCGGTGTTGCGGGCGTACGACGTCGAGCACTCACCGAGGGCGCGCAGGGCCGGCCCGTCGAGGATCGCTCCGTCGGTGCGCACGCGCATCATGAAGAATCGGTCGTCGAGCTCCTCCTCCTCGAGCTGCGCGGTCTTGCCCCCGTCGAAGCCGGGCGCACGCTGCGTGTAGAGGCCCATCCACCGGAACCGGCCGCGCAGGTCCGCGGGATCGATCGAGTCGAAGCCGCGGCGCGAGTAGGTGAAGAGGATGCGGTCCCGCACGTTGAGCGGGTCGTCGTCCTTCTTGGACTGCTCGTTCTTGTTGAGCGGCTCGGTGTAGCCGAGCGCCCACTGGCCCTCGGCGCGCTTGGGGCGCGGGATCTCGGTGCTCTGGGCGGCCTGGGGCTTGAACCGGAGGTCGGGCATGGTCAGGAATATCCTGTTCGCTGAGGAGTGCCGCGCGCGACGTTGAGCGCGGAGAAGACGTGCTGGGGGGCGGCGTCAGCGATGCCAACAGGTCGCGCTGCCCACGCGCATGAGGTCGACATGACGTCGGACCACGAGGTGCGCGTGGGTGGAGGCGGTGACCATGTCAAGAAGTCTCAGTCACTGGACACCGGTTCCACAAGGCGAAATCTTGTCATGTGAGATGGCGCTCCGACATGTGAGACGGCGGGGGCTGGCGACGCTTGTGGAGGACCACTGGTGCGGTCCAGGTCACACCGTCCGCGCCCGCGCGACCTCGTACGTCGGTCCGCGACGTGGCCTCTAGGCTGTGGCGCATGACGGACTCCCTGATCAGCAGCGCGTACTCCCAGGCCCTCGAGGTCATCGCCTCGGTGGAGCCGCGGATCGCCGAGGCCACCCGCCAGGAGCTCGCGGACCAGCGCGGATCGCTCAAGCTGATCGCGTCGGAGAACTACGCGTCGCCGGCCGTGTTGCTCACCATGGGCACCTGGTTCAGCGACAAGTACGCCGAGGGCACCGTCGGGCACCGGTTCTACGCCGGCTGCCAGAACGTCGACACGGTGGAGGCGCTCGCCGCCGAGCACGCCCGCGAGCTGTTCGGCGCGCCGTATGCCTACGTCCAGCCGCACTCGGGCATCGACGCCAACCTCGTCGCCTTCTGGTCGATCCTGGCCAACCGGGTCGAGACCCCCTACCTGCAGAAGCTGCAGACCAAGAACGTCAACGAGCTCACCGAGGCCGACTGGGAGACGCTGCGCCACGAGTTCGGCAACCAGCGCCTGCTCGGCATGTCCCTGGACGCCGGGGGCCACCTCACCCACGGCTTCCGCCCGAACATCAGCGGCAAGATGTTCCACCAGCAGCAGTACGGCACCGACCCCGGGACGGGGCTCCTCGACTACGACGCCGTCGCCGCCAAGGCCCGCGAGTTCAAGCCGCTCGTGCTGGTCGCCGGCTACTCCGCCTACCCCCGCCGGGTGAACTTCGCCAGGATGCGCGAGATCGCCGACGAGGTCGGCGCGGTGCTGATGGTCGACATGGCGCACTTCGCCGGCCTGGTGGCAGGCAAGGTGTTCACCGGTGAGGAGAACCCGGTGCCCTACGCCCACATCACCACCACGACGACCCACAAGTCGCTGCGCGGGCCGCGCGGCGGCATGGTGCTGGCGCAGGAGGAGTTCGCCGCCGACGTCGACCGCGGCTGCCCGATGGTGCTCGGCGGCCCGCTCTCGCACGTGATGGCCGCCAAGGCCGTCGCCTTCGCCGAGGCCCGCACCACCGAGTTCCAGGGTTACGCGCAGAAGGTCGCCGACAACGCCAAGTCGCTCGCCGAGGGCTTCCTCAGCCGCGGCGCGAACCTGGTCACCGGCGGCACCGACAACCACCTCGTCCTGCTCGACGTGTCGTCGTTCGGGCTGACCGGCCGCCAGGCCGAGTCCGCGCTGCTCGACGCCGGGGTGGTCACCAACCGCAACTCGGTCCCGGCCGACGCCAACGGCGCCTGGTACACCTCCGGCGTCCGCCTCGGCACTCCCGCGCTCACCACCCGCGGCTTCGGCCACGACGAGTTCGACACGGTCGCCGACCTGATCGTCGACGTGCTGAGCAACACCGAGGCCGGCACGACCAAGGCCGGCGGCCCGAGCAAGGCGTCGTACGTCCTGGGCGACGGCGTGGCCGACCGCGTCACGAAGCGGTCGGCGGAGATGCTCGACAAGCACCCGCTCTATCCAGGGCTCGTCCTCAGCTGACGCGGCCGACCGCGCGGCCTGTGGGGAACCTCGTCCACTCGGGGGTGAGGTTCAGCTGCCAGTTGCGCCAGCCGAGGTAGATCCACCACGCGAAGTGGGCGATCCCGAGCAGGATGGCGCCGACGGCGGCGACCCAGGCGCCGAGCGGCCACAGGACGAACGCGGTGACGCCCGCGGCGACGATCGTGTTGACCGCGATGATGAAGACCCCGGAGCTGGCCGCGACGTGGCTCGCGCTGCGCGCCGGCCCCATCGTGTAGGTCTGGGCGATGCCGGCCTCGTCGTCGGTGAGGCCGGTGATGAAGTACGGCTCGAGGCCGGGGTCGATGTCGAGGTAGCCCGCCCGCAGCCGGTTCATCCCCTTGACGAACATGTAGTCCTCCTGGCTCGCGTTGTGCACGCGGAAGGCCGTGAGGGTGCCCGTGGTCAACAGGGTGAGGCCGAGGACGATGGCGAGGAACCGGAAGGTGTCGGTGTAGCCCACGCTCTGCCCGACCAGCGCCAGGAACAGCAGGCTGGCCGAGGTGAACATCAGCTGGGCGGTGATCCGGCCCATCACCTCGTTCCACGTCTGGCTGCGCACTGCGAGCAGCCCCCAGTGCTCCGTGGCGAGGATCTGCGCCCGTACGGCGGGTGGCACGGGCTCGGGGACCGGCTGGCTCATGGCGCCTCCTCCGGTCACGGTAGACCCACGCGGGGGTGGGCGGCACCCCTCCCGAAGCGGTGTCCCGCTCGCGTCATCCACAGGACCGGCGTACGGACCGAACGCACGTCCGGACGGCCGACCTAAACGTGCACGGCCAGCCGCAACCGTCGTTCGGTCCGTTGGTCCGCGCGCCTAGGCGAGCGAGCGGTAGAGGTCGACCGTGCGGGATGCGATCGAGCCCCAGCTGAAGGACTCCTCGGCGCGCCGGCGTCCTGCCTCGCCGAAGGTACGCGCGCGGTCGGGGTCGCTGACGGCGTCGGTCAGGGCGGCGGCGAGGTCGGCGACGTACTGCTCGGGGTCGAGCGGCGTGCCGGTGCCGTCGGTGGCCTGCTCGATGGGAACCAGCCAGCCGGTCTCGCCGTGCACCACGACCTCCGGGATCCCTCCGGTCGCGGTCGCGACGACGGCGGTCTCGCAGGCCATCGCCTCGAGGTTGACGATGCCGAGCGGCTCGTAGATCGACGGGCAGGCGAAGACGGTCGCCGCGGTGAGCAGCGCGACGACGTCGTGCCGGGGGAGCATCTCGGCGATCCACACGACGCCGGACCGCGTGGCCGCGAGGTCGTCGACGAGCCCGCGGACCTCGGCCTCGATCTCCGGGGTGTCCGGCGCTCCCGCGCACAGGACGAGCTGGACGTCCTGCGGGAGCGCGGCGGCCGCGCGCAGGAACAGCGGCAGACCCTTCTGGCGCGTGATCCGCCCGACGAAGATCACGCTCGGGCGGTCCGGGTCGACGCCGAGCTCGCGGACCCGGTCGGGGTCGGGCGCAGGCGACCACTGCGTGGTGTCGATGCCGTTGTGCACGACGTGGACCCGCTCGGGGTCGACGGACGGATAGCTGCGCAGGACGTCGTCGCGCATCGCCGCGCTGACGGCCACGATGCCCGCCGCGTGCTCGTACGCCGTCCGCTCCACCCAGCTGGACAGGGCGTAGCCGCCGCCGAGCTGCTCGGCCTTCCACGGCCGCATCGGCTCGAGGGAGTGGGCGCTGACGACGTGGGGGATGTCGTGCATCAGCCCGGCGAGGTGACCGGCCATGTTGGCGTACCACGTGTGGGAGTGCACGAGGTCCGCCCCGGCGCAGTCGTCGACCATCGCGAGGTCGACGCCGAGCGTGCGGATGGCGGCGTTGGCGCCGACCAGCGACTCGGGCTCGGCGTAGGCCGTCGTGCCGGCCTCCGACCGCGGCGCCCCGAAGCAGCGCACCCGGGCGTCCACGTCGGGCAGCACCCGCAGCGCGCGGACGAGCTCGGCGACGTGCACGCCGGCGCCGCCGTAGACCTCCGGTGGGTACTCCTTGCTGAGGACGTCGATGCGCATGAGCCGAACGTAGCCTGAAGGGAGGTCGACCCGCGCCCCCGCGGAGGGCTAGTTTCGAGGCATGGCAGCCACGCCGAGTCGCAAGAAGGTCCTCGCCGTCGTCCTCGCAGGTGGTGAGGGCAAACGGTTGATGCCGCTCACCGCCGACCGGGCCAAGCCCGCGGTGCCGTTCGGGGGGATCTACCGGCTCATCGACTTCGCCCTGTCCAACGTCGTGAACTCCGGCTACCTCAAGGTCGTCGTGCTCACGCAGTACAAGTCGCACAGCCTCGACCGGCACGTCACCACGACGTGGCGGATGTCGAACCTGCTGGGCAACTACGTCACCCCGGTGCCGGCGCAGCAGCGCGTCGGCAAGCGGTGGTACCTCGGCAGCGCCGACGCGATCTACCAGTCGCTCAACCTGCTCACCGACGAGCAGCCCGACATCGTGGTCGTGGTCGGCGCCGACCACGTCTACCGCATGGATTTCTCCCAGATGGTCGCCGACCACGTCGAGTCCGGCGCCGGCTGCACCGTCGCCGCGATCCGCCAGCCGATCAGCCTCGCCGACCAGTTCGGCGTGATCGACGTCGACCCGGGCAACCCGCAGCGCATCCGCGCGTTCCTCGAGAAGCCCACCGACCCGGTCGGCCTGCCCGACGCACCGGACGAGGTGCTGGCCAGCATGGGCAACTACGTCTTCGACGCCGACGCCCTGCGCGACGCCGTGACCCGTGACGCCGAGGCCGAGCAGTCCAAGCACGACATGGGCGGCGACATCGTGCCGTGGTTCGTCGACAAGTCGGAGTCCGCGGTCTACGACTACAAGGACAACGAGGTCCCGGGCGCGACCGACCGCGACCGCGGCTACTGGCGCGACGTGGGGACGATGCGGTCCTACTACGCCGCCCAGATGGACCTGGTCTCGCCGCTGCCGGTGTTCAACCTCTACAACACCGCCTGGCCGATCTACACCAGCTACGGCCCGCACCCGCCGGCCAAGCTGGTCGAGGGGGCCAGCGGCGCGCAGGTGTCGACGTTCAACTCGATCCTGTCGCCCGGCGTCGTCGTCAGCGGCGGCACGGTCAACCAGTCTGTGCTCTCGCCCGCCGTGTGGGTCAAGGACGGCGCGGAGGTCTCCGACTCGGTGCTGATGGACGGGGTCCGCATCGGCGAGGGCGCCGTCGTGCGCAACGCGATCATCGACAAGGGCGTCGTCGTCCCGCCGGGCGTGCACATCGGGGTCGACCAGGACGCCGACCGGGCCCGCGGGTTCGTCGTCGACGAGGGCCTGACGGTGCTCTCCAAGCAGCAGCCGGTGCCCGAGGGCTAGGGCAGGTCGGCGCGACGCCCGACGAGGAACTCCCGCTCGACGTCGTTGCGGCACGCCGCGATCGCCTGGTCGTACGCCGCCCGCGCCGCGTCGACGTCGCCGGTCCGCGCCAGCAGCTCGGCCCGCACGGCGGCCGGGCGGTGGCTGTCGGGGATCTCGAGCCCCTCGAGGGCGTCCAGCCCGGCCGCGGCTCCGCGGTCCTCGGCGACGGCCACGGCACGGGCCAGCCGCGCCGACGGCGAGGGCGCGACCTGCAGCAGCAGGTCGTAGCACTCGACGATGCGGTCCCAGCGGGTGTCGGCGGCGGTCGGCGCGGTGGCGTGCTCGGCCGCGATCCGCCCCTGGAGGACGTACGACGCCGCCAGCGGGCTCAGTGGTCCGGCGAGGCTCGGGTGGGCGAGGAGCCGGGTGGCCTCGGCGACCTCGTCGTGGTGCCACCGGGTGCGGTCCTGGTCGGTGAGCAGGACCAGGTGGCCGTCGCGGACGCGGGCGTCGCGGCGCGAGTGCTGGAGCAGCATCAGCGCGAGCAGCGCGACCAGCGCCGGCTCCTCGGGGCGCAGGCCCAGCACCACCCTCACCAGCCGGATCGCCTCACCCGACAGCTCGGCGCGCAGCAGGTCGGGCCCGGTGCCGGGGGAGTAGCCGGCGGTGAAGGCGAGGTAGGCGGTCTGCGCGACGATGTCGAGCCGCTCGGGCAGCACGGAGGAGTCGGGCACGGCGAAGGGGATGCCGGCGCCGACGATGCGCTTCTTGGCGCGGGTGATCCGGGCGGCCATGGTGGGCTCCGGCACGAGGAAGAGCCGCGCGATGTCGGCGGTGGGGACCCCGAGCACCAGCCGCAGGCTCAGCGCCCCGGCGGACTCCGGCGCGAGCGCCGGGTGGGCGCACATCAGCACCAGGCGGAGCACGTCGTCCTCGACGAGGCTGCCGGCGTCGGCCATCGTGCGCGCCCCTTCCTGGTGGTGCTCGGCGTCGGTGAGGAGGACGGGCAGCTTGCGACGCGCCACCTCCTCGGTGCGCAGCCGGTCGAGCACCCGTCGTCGCGCGGCGGTCATCAGCCAGGCGGCCGGGTTGTCCGGCACCCCGTCCTCGGGCCACCGGCGACTGGCCGACTCCACCGCGTCACCGAGGGCGTCCTCGACCAGGTCGAGCCGGCGGAACTGCGCCAGGAGCAGGGCCACGAGCCGGCCCCACTCCTGGCGCACGACCTGTTCGAGATCGGTCACCGGATCAGTACGGATCCACGGCCGGCGAGATCTGGATGTCGTAGGCAGGGAGGATGCCGAGCAGCTCGACGAGCACGTCGAGGTCGGGGGCCTCGATGAGGTAGAAGCCACCCATCGCCTCGATCACCTCGGCGTACGGCCCCTCGGTGAGGCTGGTGCGTCCTCCGCGCGTGCGCACGGTGGTCGCGTGGCTCGGGCCGGCGAGGGCCTCACCGGCGAGGATCGTCACGCCCACGCGCTCGCGGCAGGCCTCGTCGAACGCCTCGAACTGGCGCATGACCTCCTGCTGTTCCTCCTCGGTGTGGTCGGGCCATGCCTTCAGCTCGCCGTCTCCGATCAGCAGCACCAGGTACTTCACGACGCTGCCTCCTCGCCGGTGATCTTGCGGTGGACCTCCACGGCGTCTCCCGTGGTGGCGAGGATCCGGCACACCGCCATCAGGTCGTCGAGGTCGTCGGTCCGGACCTCGTAGTAGCCGCCGAGCTGCTCGGTGGTCTCGGTCCAGGGTCCGTCGGTGACGGTCTCCGCGTGGGGCGCGATGGACTTCGCCTCGGACGCACGCGGCAGCTCGGCCCCACCGATGATGGTGTGTCCGCGCCGCTCGAGCTCCTCGGTGAAGCGCCCGTGCACGTCGTAGGTGGCCTTCTTCTCCTCCTCGGGCGTGTCCCACCACGCCTCGGTGTCACCGAACAGCAGCACGATGTAGTCGGTCATGTTTGTCTCCTCACTCGGCCAGTCGTCGGAGCTCGATGTGCTCGCCACGACCCGCGAACCGCTCGCAGGCGGCGCGCAGGTCGGCCTCGTCGTCGCTCTCGACGAGGTAGAAGCCGACCACCTGCTCGGCCGTCTCCGAGAACGGACCGTCCGTCACGAGTGCCTCGCCGTCCGTGCCGGGGCGCATGGACGTGGCGCGGTCGGAGGCCTCGAGGGGACCGCCGACCACCAGCACGTGCCCTCCGGCGGAGAGGTCGCGGTGGAACTGCTCGTGCGACCGCTGCCCCTTCTCGTGGACCTCGGGCGGCAGCTCGGCCCACTCCGCCTCGGGTGCGGGCAGCAGGATCAGGTAGCGGCTCATCGTCGGTGAGCTCCTTCGGTTGTCGCGGACCGCAGGGCTGCGGCCTCACCCCTCTGACGGGTCCAGACTGCCGGAATCGACACGAGGACGGGGACTTTCTCGACGGGGCACGCCGGACCCACCAAGATGGGGCCCATGGCCACCCACGAGAGAGCAGGACAGCCCGCCCGCACCGAGGACCTGGTGGACGTCTCCCACCTCGTGACGGCCTACTTCGACCTGGAGCCCGACCCCGACGACGTCTCCCAGCAGGTCGCGTTCGGCACCAGCGGCCACCGCGGCACGTCGCTCACCACGTCCTTCAACGAGGTCCACATCGCCGCCACGACGCAGGCGATCTGCGACTACCGCAAGGAGCAGGGCTACGACGGACCGCTCTTCATCGGTCGCGACACCCACGCGCTGTCCGAGCCGGCGTGGGCCACCGCGCTGGAGGTCCTCGTCGCCAACGACGTCACCGTCCTGGTCGACGACCGCGACGGGTTCACCCCCACCCCGGCGGTCAGCCACGCGATCCTGCGCGCCAACCAGGGGCGCACGTCGGGTGCGGGGCTCGCCGACGGCATCGTCGTCACGCCGTCGCACAACCCGCCGCAGGACGGCGGGTTCAAGTACAACCCGCCGCACGGCGGCCCGGCCGACTCCGACGCCACGAGCGTCATCGCCGCGCGTGCCAACGAGCTGATCCGCGGCAACATCGAGGGCGTACGACGCGTCGCCTTCGCCAAGGCCCGCGCCGCGGTCGGCGACTACGACTTCCTCGGGACCTACGTCGACGACCTGCCGACCGTCCTCGACCTCGACGCGATCCGCGACGCCGGCGTCCGGATCGGCGCCGACCCGCTGGGCGGGGCGAGCGTGGCCTACTGGGGCGAGATCGCCGAGCGGCACCGCCTCGACCTCTCGGTGGTCAACCCGCTGGTCGACCCGACGTGGCGGTTCATGACGCTCGACTGGGACGGCAAGATCCGGATGGACTGCTCGTCGCCCTACGCGATGGCCTCGCTGGTGGGCCGCAAGGACGAGTACGCCATCGCCACCGGCAACGACGCCGACGCCGACCGGCACGGGATCGTCACGCCCGACGCGGGCCTGATGAACCCCAACCACTTCCTCGCCGTGGCGATCGCGCATCTCTTCGGCGGGGCGCGCCCGGAGTGGCCGGGGACGGCGCGCATCGGCAAGACCCTCGTCTCGAGCTCGATGATCGACCGGGTGGCCGAGTCGATCGGCAAGCCCCTGGTCGAGGTGCCGGTCGGCTTCAAGTGGTTCGTGCCGGGCCTCATGGACGGCTCCTTCGGCTTCGGCGGGGAGGAGTCCGCCGGCGCCTCCTTCCTGCGCCGCGACGGCTCCACGTGGACGACCGACAAGGACGGCATCCTGCTCGCGCTGCTGGCCAGCGAGATCCTCGGTGCGACCGGTCGGACGCCGAGCGAGCACTACGCCGAGCTGGTCGCCCGCCACGGCGACCCGGCCTATGCCCGCATCGACGCGCCCGCCGACCGCGACCAGAAGGCGAAGCTCGCCGCGCTGTCGCCGGAGGACGTCACCGCCACGACGCTGGCGGGCGAGGACATCACCGGCAAGCTCACCGAGGCGCCGGGCAACGGCGCGAAGATCGGCGGCCTCAAGGTCACCACGGAGTCGGCGTGGTTCGCCGCCCGCCCGAGCGGCACCGAGGACGTCTACAAGATCTACGCCGAGTCGTTCCGCGGGCCCGACCACCTCGCGGAGGTCCAGGCCGAGGCCCGGGAGGTCGTGTCGGCCGCCCTAGCGTGACGCGCCCACCGGCCCCGCCTCGATCGGCTGGCGGGGTGCGTGCCAGTGGGGGCGGGCGTCGTCCTGTCGGGACGGCTGCTCGTCACCGTCGATCGACGCGCGGGAGAAGCTGACCGCGACGATCGAGTCGAGCCGCACGAGCACCTGGTTGCCGGCGCCGTCGTCGAGGATCACGCCGAGGCCGTCGGAGCCGACGACCGTGCCGTCCAGCCACGTCCCGGACACCAGGACCCGCACGGCGGAGCCCGCGTCCTTGGCGTGGCGCAGCAGCGTGCCGACGGTGAACAAGGTGCTCGACTGGCTGGACATGGACGGACCCCCCTGGCAGGACTTCCGGCGACCCTACGTCGCTCCCGCCGCCGCGCCGCGGGTGTTCGGGGAACCTTGACCGAACGTCCGTTCTCGCCTGGCCCGTCTGGACCACTGCCCATCAGCCGATCGGCGTCGCGCGCTCCACGACCTGCCGCAGCGAGCCGCTGGTCAGCATCCCGAACGTCCCGCCGTACGACCCCCCGAACCGGCTGCCGCAGAACGCGTCGGCCACCTCGGGCGGGGCGAACCGGACCAGCAGCGAGCCCTGGAGGCACGCCGCCATGTGGCCGGCCAGCCGGCGCGCGCCCGCCTCGGGGCCGCCTCCGGTCGCACCGGCCTCGCCGAGCAGGGCGAGCGTGTCGTCGACCGCCCGGTCCAGCCGGCTGTCGCCGCCGCGGGCCGCGCCGACCTCGGTGATCCAGGCCTGCAGCACCTCCGGCTCCCGGCCGAGGGCGCGCAGCACGTCGAGCGCGTTGACGTTGCCCGAGCCCTCCCAGATCGAGTTGAGCGGGGACTCGCGGAACAGCAGCGGCAGCCCGGAGTCCTCGACGTAGCCGTCGCCGCCGAGGCACTCGAGCGCCTCGGCGACCATCGCCGGGGTGCGCTTGCAGACCCAGAACTTGGCGAGGGGAAGGGCGATGCGGCGCAGGGCCACCTCGTGCGGGTCGCCGGGTTGGTCCACGGCGGCGGCCAGCCGCATCGCCAGGGCGGTGGCGGCCTCCGACTCCACGGCGAGGTCGGCCACGACGTTCTGCATGAGCGGCTTGTCGACGAGCAGGCCGCCGAACGCGGAGCGGTGGCCGACGTGCCACGAGGCCTCCGCCAGCGCGTGCCGCATCAGCGAGGCGGAGCCGATCACGCAGTCGAGCCGCGTCGCGGCGACCATCTCGATGATCGTGCGCACGCCGCGCCCCTCGTCGCCGATGCGCTGGGCCAGGGTGCCGTCGAGCTCGAGCTCGCCGGAGGCGTTGGAGCGGTTGCCGAGCTTGTCCTTGAGCCGGACGACGTCGATCCGGTTGCGGGTGCCGTCGGCGAGGACGCGCGGCACCACGAAGCAGGTCAGGCCGCCGTCGGCCTGGGCGAGGACGAGGAACACGTCGTTCATCGGGGCCGAGGTGAACCACTTGTGGCCGTGGAGCGTGTACCACCCGTCCTCGGCGGTCGGGACCGCCCGCGTCTGGTTGGCGCGCACGTCCGAGCCGCCCTGCTTCTCCGTCATGCCCATGCCGGCCAGGGCGCCGACCTTCTCCGACCTCGGCCGCACGCCGGGGTCGTAGGAGCGCGCCGCCAGCAGCGGCGTCCACTCCTCGGCGATCGCGTCGTCGGCCCGCAGCGCGGGCACCGCGGCGTACGTCATCGAGATCGGGCAGCCGTGCCCCGGCTCGGTCTGCGACCAGGCGAAGAAGCCCGCCGCGCGGCGCAGGTGGGCGTGCGGGTCGCCGCCCTCCTGCTGCTCCCACGGCGCCGCCTGCAGGCCGTGGCCCACCGCGCGCTGCATCAGCCAGTGCCAGGAGGGGTGGAACTCCACCTCGTCGATGCGGGTGCCCCAGCGGTCGTACGGCGTCAGCCCGGGGTGGTGGCGGTTGGCGAGCATGCCGTGCTCGCGCGCCTCCGCCGACCCGGCCTCGGCCCCCAGCGCGACGAGGTCGTCGACGACCTCCGGTGACCCGTGGCGGGCGACAGCCTCGGTGAGGGCGAGGTCGGACGTGACGACGTTGTGCCCGACGAGGGCGGGCGCCTGGTTGGTGGCCGTGCGCGGGTCGGTCATGGCGCCCACCGTAGGCGGTGGCGCCGACGCGGGGGAGTGACATCACCCACGCGTCGCGGCGGGGGACCCGCGGCCGGGCTGCGGTCGTTCGGGAGTGCTGCTCGATAGCGTGGGCGCATGGTCGAGGCGAGCGAGGAGGAGCCCGCCCCGCGGCGGGCGGAGGTCCTCGCGCGCCGCTGGAGCGAGCACCTGTGGCGCATCATCGTCACGTCCGTCGGCTCGTGCCTGCGGCACCGGGTGACCGGTCTGGCCGCGGAGGCGGCGTTCTTCGCGGTGCTGTCGGTGCCGCCGCTGGTCTTCGCCCTCGCGGGGGCGATCGGCTTCGTCAGCGACCGGTTCACCGACACGCAGATCGAGGACGTCAGCAACGCGGTGCTCGAGATCTCGCGCCAGGCGCTCACCGACCGGGCGGTCGACCGGATCATCGAGCCGACCATCAACGAGGTGCTGACCGGCGGTCGCTACGACGTCATCTCGATCGGCTTCATCCTCGCCCTGTGGTCGGGCTCGCGCGCGCTCAACGTCTTCGTCGACACGATCACGATCATGCACGGGCTCGGCGGGCACCGCGGGATCGTCGCCACGCGGGCCCTGTCCTTCGTGCTCTACGTCCTCGCCATGGTCACCGGTGCCGTGAGCCTGCCGCTCGTGGTGGCCGGGCCCTCGCTCGTCGACCGGCTGCTCCCGCCGCGGCTCGACGTCCTCAACAACCTCTACTGGCCGGTCGTCCTGCTGGTGTGCATCTGCTTCCTCGCCACGCTCTACCACGTGTCCGTGCCGGTGCGGACGAACTGGAGCTTCAACCTCCCCGGCGCCACCTTCGCCCTCTTCTGCTGGATCGCGGGGTCCTACGTGCTGCGCTGGGTGCTGACGGTGACCGCCGCCGAGTCGCGCTCGATCTACGGCCCGCTGGCCGCGCCGATCGCCGTCCTCCTGTGGCTCTACCTCCTCGCCCTCGCCGTGCTCATCGGGGCGGCGGTCAACGCCGCCTTCGACACGGTCTTCCCGCAGAAGAACACGACGCGCGCCCGGATGGAGCTGGTGCAGCGCCTGCGGGAGCGGATCAGCGTGCGAGACTCCTGACCGTGCAAGCGCCCACCAACCACCCCAGCGTGGGACGGGTCTCCCTGCCCGACCGGGTGCGGTCGCCGTGGTGGGAGCTCGGGCGCCGGCTGCTGCTGGCGATGGCGATCCTCGTCGGCACGGTGCTCCTGGTCTTCTTCGACCGCGGGGGCTACCGCGACGGCAACGACCCGACCAACACGATCACGCTGCTCGACGCGTTCTACTACACGACCGTCACGCTCAGCACGACCGGCTACGGCGACATCGCCCCCGTCTCGCCCCAGGCCCGGCTGGTCAACGCGCTGGTGATCACGCCCGCGCGCATCGCCTTCCTGGTCCTGCTGATCGGCACCACCCTGGAGGTCCTCGCCTCCCAGGGACGCGAGATGTTCCGGGTCGCCCGGTGGAGGAAGAAGATGGACCAGCACGTCGTCGTCGTCGGCTACGGCACCAAGGGCCGCAGCGCGATCGACACCCTCGTGAGCAACGGCTACGACCGCGACAGCATCGTGGTGGTCGACCCCGGGGTGGTCGCCATGGAGGAGGCCAACCGCGACCAGCTCGTCGGCATCGCCGGCGACGCCACCCGGCGCGGCGTGCTGCGGCAGGCCGGCGTGGAGAAGGCCACCCACGTCATCATCACCACCGACCGCGACGACTCCAACGTGCTCGTCACCCTCACGGTCCGCCAGCTCAACCCCGACGCCTGGATCGTGGCGTCGGTGCGCGAGCAGGAGAACGTGCCCCTCATGCGGCAGTCCGGCGCCAACTCGGTCATCACCTCCTCCGACGCGGTCGGCCGCCTCCTCGGGCTCTCCTCCATGTCGCCGATGCTCGGCTCGGTGATGGAGGACCTGATGACCTACGGCGAGGGCCTCGAGGTCGCCGAGCGCGACCTGCTGGTCAACGAGGTCGGCAAGCAGCCGCAGTCGCTGCCGGACCAGGTGATCGCGGTGATCCGCGACGAGAAGGTCTACCGCTACTTCGACCCGGTGGTCTCGCTGCTCGCGCGCGGCGACCGGCTCATCGTCGTACGCCCTGCCAAGGAGCTGCCGTGGGCGCCCCGACCGGGCACCCACGGCGAGGACCTGGCCGACGACGAGGACTGAGGAACCACGCTCCGTGATCGCCTCCCACGCCCATCGCTTCGTCTTCATCAAGACCCGCAAGACCGCCGGCACCAGCCTCGAGATCGCGCTGTCGCGGCACTGCGGACCCGACGACATCGTCACCCGGATCAGCCCGGCCGACGAGGAGCTGCGCGCGGCCGCCGGGGGAGTGGGCCCGCAGAACGACGACACCTCGCCCAGCTCGTACGCCCACATGGGCGCCCGCCGCGTCATCGACGTCATCGGCCGCGAGACGTGGGACGCCTTCTTCACCTTCGCTGTCGAGCGCAACCCCTACGACGTCGTCGCGTCCTCCTACCGCTACAGCGCCCGCAAGCCGAGCTTCACCAAGACGTTCGCCGAGTTCGTCCGCACGCCGAAGCGGATGGAGCGGCTCGCGCTCAACGAGCGGCTCTACCGGCTCGGCGGTCGCGTGGTCGTCGACCGGGTCTACCGCTACGAGGACCTGCCCGCCGCGGTCGAGGACGTCTCCGCCCGCCTCGGCGTGCCCCTCGACCTCCCGCACGCCAAGCAGGGGAGCGGCCCGCACTACCGCGAGCTCTACGGACCGGGTGACGCCAAGATCGTGGCGCAGCGCTTCGCCCGCACCATCCGCGAGTTCGGCTACGAGTTCTGAGGCTCGGGTCCCGGCCGGCTGCCCGGGCTGCTGGCGACTCCCCACCGCCTCATGCGAGCGCGAGGTCGACGAGCAGGTCGGCGTGGGCGACCGCCGAGTCGATGACCGGCAGCGGTGCGTCCTCGGGGCCGACGAGGAGCCCGATCTCGGTGCAGGCGAGCACGACCGCGTCCGCGCCGCGGTCCGCGAGGTCGCGCATGACCTCGACGTACGCCTCGCGCGACGACGGCAGGAAGATGCCCTGGGTGATCTCGTCGAACACCACCCGGTCGACGAGCTCGCGACCGGCGGCGTCGGGGACGACCACGGAGATGCCGTGGCCGGCGAGACGGTCGGCGTAGAACGTCTCCTCCATCACCCACGTGGCGCCGAGGAGGCCGAGCGTCGTCCAGCCCTCGCGTGCGGCGACGGCTGCGACCGCGTCGGCGATGTGGACGGCGGGCCCCTCGGCCGCGGACTCGAGCGCGGCGAAGTTCTTGTGCATGAGATTGGTGCACAGCGCGACGAGGTCCGCACCGCCCGCCTCGCAGCGGCGCGTCGCGTCGGCCAGCAGCCGTGCCGAGCCGTCCCAGTCGCCGCGCAGCTGGCAGTCGCGCACCTCGGCGAAGTCGAGCGACTGCAGCGAGATCCGGGCCGACGCGTGCCCGCCCAGGCGGGCGGCGACCTGCTCGTTGATGAGCCGGTAGTAGGTCGCGGTCGAGTGCCAGGACATGCCTCCGATGAGGCCGATCGTCTTCATGGCTCCATGGTGGTCAACCGGCGGGCTCAAAGGAACCCCCGTTCTCCTTGGGCGGCCCATAAGCGATGCTAGGCCCATGAGCCTTGATCCCCGACGCGTCCTGATCTTCCGCGAGGTGGCCCGGCAGGGATCGATCAGCGCCGCCGCCCGGGCGCTCGGGTGGACCCAGCCCGCCGTCAGCCAGCACCTCGCCCGGATCGAGCGGGACGTCGGAGGGCCCCTGCTCCTGCGCGGTCCCAGCGGGGCGACCCCGACCGAGGCCGGGGTGGCGCTCCTCCGCCGTGCCGACGTCCTCGCCGCCGAGCTGCACGCCGCCGAGGAGGAGCTCGCCGCCCTCACCCAGCTGCGGGCGGGGCGGGTCCGGCTCACGGCCTTCCCGTCGGCCGCAGCCACCCTGGTGCCCGAGGCCATCGGCGCGCTCGCAGTCGACCATCCCGAGATCGAGGTCGGCCTCGACGAGGCGGAGCCGCCCGAGGCGATGGCCGCCGTCGCGGCGGGGGACTCCGACCTCGCCCTCGTCTTCGGGTACGACGGCCCGCCGGAGGCCATGGGCCTGCTGACCTGGCAGCCTATGCTCGACGAGCCGGTGCACCTCGTCGTGCCGCCCGGCTGGCGGGGACCCGGGCGGCGTGGCCTCGCGGCCCTGGCCGACGCGGACTGGATCGGCGGCTGCGTGCGGTGCCGCAGCCACCTCGTCGCCTGCTGCCAGGCAGCCGGCTTCTCCCCGACGCTGCGGCACACGACCGACGACTACGTCGTGGTGCAGAACCTGGTGGCCCGCGGGCTGGGGGTCACGGTGCTCCCCGCCTCCGCCCTCGCCGCCTACCGCCACCCCGACGTGCGCGTGGTCGATCTCCCCGCGCTCGGACGCCGCCACATCGGCCTCGCCCATCGCCACGGCGCCGAGGCCGTGCCCGCCACCGCGGCCTTGATCGACCGGATGCGTGAGGTGGTCGCCACGGCGGAGCGACGGTGACTCCTCTGCCCGGGCGCCGACACCCGCGACACGCGCGTGGTCTCGCCCTAGGCTCGTGAGGATGGTGGACAACGTGCTGTGGATCATCACCGACGACCAGATGCGCTGGACGCTGAGCAGGATGCCCAGGACGCGGAAGCGGCTCGTGGGCAAGGGCGCGGAGTTCAGCCGCGGCTATGCCGCAATCCCGCTCTGCGGTCCGGCACGCGCCTCCATCCTGACGAGTCGCTACCCCCACGACCACGGCTGCCTCACCAACGCGACCCACACGCGGTTCGTCGCGCAGCGCCACGACCGCGACACCGTCGCCACGCGGATGCGGGCTGCCGGCTACGACACGGGCTACTTCGGCAAGTACATGAACGGCATGGGCCGCGACGCCACGTACGTCGCCCCCGGGTGGGGTCGCTGGGTGGGCTCGTCGGTGGGTGACCGGGAGACGGTCAACGTCGACGGAGAGCTGCGCGAGCTGGCGAGCCGCCAGGCGGTGGAGCGGTTCGCCTACAGGAAGCTCCGGCGCTTCGTCAGGCGCCACCGGGACACCGGGCCCTGGTTCGCGGTGTGGGGGCCGACGGCGCCGCACGCGCCGTACACACCGTCGCCCGCGCACCGCCACGACTTCGACGACGTGCAGTGGGACCCGCCCGCCCTCAACGAGGCCGACCTGTCCGACAAGCCCACCTGGATGCGCGACCTGCCGCCGCAGGAGCGGGCGGAGATGCGCCGGCTGCTCGAGGGGAAGCTCGAGGAGCTCCAGGACCTCGACGACCAGATCGGCCGGCTGCTCGCGCTGCTGAGGAAGACCGGTCAGCTGAGGCGGACCTGGATCTTCCTCGTCTCCGACAACGGCTACCTGCTCGGCGAGCACCGCCTGGTCCACAAGGAGCAGCCCTACGAGGAGTCGAGCGGCATTCCGTACGTCGTCCGCGGCCCCGGGGTCAGGCCCGGCACCCGACGCGCGCTCGTCTCGCAGGTCGACCTGATGCCGACCACCCTCGACATCGCCGGCCTCGATCCCGACGCCGGCCGGGACCTGTCGGGGCGCTCGATGCTGCAGCCGCTGCGCACCGGCGACTGGGGGCGTTGGCGACGCCGCCTCCTGGTCGAGAACCCCGACCTGGGGTGGGCGATGCTGCGGGAGGGGTCCACCGCCTACATCGAGCACCACGAGCGCGGGGAGTGGGAGCTCTACGACCTGGAGTCCGATCCCCACCAGCTCGAGAGCCGCCGGGGAGCCGACGTGACCGACGTGTCCCGGCGGTTGACGCTGCTCCGTCAGGCGCGGGGGAAGGAGCTGCGCGCGCGAGAGGTCTAGCCCCTCGGCAACCCGGCCGTCCGACCGGAGCACGTCGGGTCAGGCGTCGTTGGCGCAGCGGAACCCGATGTTGCCCGACGAGGACTCCGCCGTGTTCGACGAGCGGGCCGCCACGCGGTAGCGGTTGCAGTAGCTGTCGTGGCAGAGGTACGACCCGCCGCGCATCACGCGCGACACCTGGGCCTCGTCCGTGCCGGTCGGATCGCTCGCCACCGGGTCGACGACCGCCTCCTCGCCCGCGCGCTCGGCGTACTCGGTGGGGCGGAAGGCGTCCTGGCACCACTCCCACACGTTGCCGACGGTGTTGTGCAGCCCGTAGCCGTTGGGCTGGAAGGCGGTCGCCGGCGCGGTGGTGAGGTGGCCGTCGTCGAGGGTGTTGCGGCGCGGGAAGTCGCCCTGCCAGATGTTGCACCGCCACCGGCCGCCGCTCATCAGGTCGTCGCCCCACGGGTAGCGCGCGCGGTCGAGACCCCCGCGCGCCGCGTGCTCCCACTCGGCCTCGGTCGGCAGTCGCTTGCCGGCCCAGGTGCAGTAGGCCTGCGCGTCGCGCCAGGACACGTGGACGACGGGGTGGTTCTGGAGGTCGGCGATGCTCGAGCGCGGTCCCGCCGGGTGGCGCCAGTCGGCACCGCGCACGGCGAGCCACCACGGGACGCCGGCGGCGCGCTGCAGGACGTCGGCGGGTGCCGCCTGGACAGCCAGGTGGAAGACCGCCGAGACGCCGTCGCGCTCGGCGTCGGTGACGTGGCCGGTCGCCTTGGCGAACGCGGCGAACTGGGCGTTGGTGACGGCCCTGGAGTCGATGAGGTAGGACGACAGCCGCACGAGGTGGACCGGCCGCTCGCCGTCGGCGGCGTACCCGTCACCGTGGCTGTCACCCATCCAGAAGTCCCCGGCGGGCACGCGCACCTGGCCCCGCGTGCTGCGCGCGCCTCGCGCCAGGACTGCCTCCGGCGGGCGCTCCGCCACCGGTGCCGACCGGTCGGTCGTCGGGGCGCAGCACGACCCGACGTGGGATGCCTCGAGGTGCGTCGCCATGGGACAAAAGTACAGCAGGTCGATGGTCTTGATCCGGTTCAGGCGCCGGGGCCGTGGACGGGGTCGTCCCACGAGCGGTTGCCTGACTAGAGTAAGTACATAGAGAAGGTGCAAATTAGCGCCAGACCACTCGGAACTGCTCGAACCCACTCGGACAAGGACCATCAATGCCCCCTCGGAAGATGTTCACGGCCCTGGCCCTCCCGGCCGTGCTCACGCTCACCAGCGTCGCGCCGGCCCTCGGTGTCGTGCAGCCGGACAGCGCCCCGGGCGCTGCCGCACCGCGCGACAAGGCGCCACGCCCCAACCTCGTGTTCGTCATGGCCGACGACCTCGGTTGGGCCGACCTCAGCAGCGGCCTGCCCAACGGCGGCTTCGCCAACGACTTCAACGAGACGCCGCACCTCGACCAGCTCGCCGCGGAGGGCCAGGTCTTCACGGAGGCCTATGCCTCGGTGCAGTGCAGCCCGACCCGGACCGCATTGCACACCGGCCAGTACGCCACCCGCCCGACCAACAACGTGTACGCCGTGAGCGGCATCGCCGGCCAGGCGGGCGACCCCCTGCTCGGTGCCCCGCACGGTCGTCCGGCCGATGGTCGCTCGGCGGTTCCCACCGACTACACGACCCTCGGCGAGACCCTGCAGCGGGCCGGCTACGCCACCGGCTACTCGGGCAAGTTCCACGTGGCGGGGTCTGCGGACGAGATCGTCGCCAGCCACGGCTACGACGAGAACTGGGGCGGCAGCCAGAACTCGCACGCGACCTACTACTTCGCGACGAGCAACCAGTTCAACGACTCGGTGTCGCCGAGCCTCGACCAGTTCGCAGCCGACTACACCCAGGACTACGTCGACGCGAACATCGCGCCCTACAGCCGCGGCGTCAGCGAGGCCCAGCTCGACGCACTGGTCGGCACCGACAAGCACGTGACCGACGCGCAGACCGACGCGGCCATCGACTTCATCGACCGCAGCAAGGACGAGCCGTTCTTCGCCTTCGTCAGCGAGTTCGCTCCGCACTTCCCGGTCAACGACGCCCAGGCCCGCCCCGACCTGCTCGTGAAGTACCGGGCCAAGGCCCCCGGCAGCTCCCCGGCCAAGCCGTCGTACGGCGCCCTGACCGAGGGAGTCGACCAGTCGGTGGCCCGGATCGTCGACTACCTCGAGGAGACCCCCGACCCGCGCAACGGCGGCAAGCCGCTCGCGGACAACACCCTGGTCATCTTCACCTCCGACAACGGCGGCGAGGAGGACCCCGTCGAGGCGGGAGCGGACAACGGCCCGCTCCGCGAGGACAAGGGCTTCAAGTACGAAGGCGGCGTCCGCGTCCCGTGGATCGTGTGGAGCGGCGGTCGCGACCTGGTCCGCGGTGGCGGTCGCAGCAACGAGACGCTCGTCAACAGCACCGACCTCTACACGACCCTCGCGTCCTACGCCCAGGCCGCGCTCCCGGCCGGGGTCCCGCTCGACGGCGTCGACCTGAAGCCCGCCTTCAGCCGCGGGGCGACGATCAACCGTGACCACTTCCACCACGTCCCGGGCTACGTCCGGTTCGGGGGACAGCTGCAGTCGCGACCGTTCTCCAGCGTCCGCGACGGCCGGTGGAAGCTCTACCACGACTACACCGACGGCTCCTTCGAGCTCTACGACCTCGAGGCCGACCTCGGCGAGACCACCGACCTCGCCGCCCGCAGGCGCGGGCTCGTCCAGCAGCTCGGGAAGAAGCTGGTCGAGTGGCTCGACGAGACCGACGCACCGCTCGCGACCCTGCGCGCGGGCCAGCCGACCCGGGTGCTCGAGGACGTGACTGGCTGGACGTACGCCGAGGGCCAGGTGACCCGCCACCGCCGCGACACGCTCACGATCGAGCCCGGCGACGAGGTGCCGTTCGTCCTGCCGCGGCCGTGACGACGCACCGCGTTCAGGCGTAGCCCGTCTCCTGCCGGCCACGCGTGATGTCGAGGTGGTGCGTCACGACCTCGCCCAGCGAGACGGAGTCCACGGCGACGGTCACGATCGTCGCTCCCTCAGCGGCATGGCGCGCGGCGTCGTCTCCGTCGTAGGCATGGACGCCGACAGGCATCCCGGCGGAGACGGCGCCCGCGATGATGGAGGACAGGACCGGGCGCAGGTCCGCCGAGCGATCGGCGCCCGCAAGCCCCAGGGACAGGGAGAGGTCCCCGGGGCCGACGTAGATCCCGTCCAACCCCTCCACCCGCACGATGGCGTCGAGGTCGTCGAGTGCTGTCCGCGTCTCCACCATCACGATGACCAGCGGCTGATCGGCACCACCGGACAGACGCCCGATGGACCGCCCACCGGCTGGGGCGTAGCGGGTGGCGGCGACGACCTCCCGGGCGTGCTCGGCGTCGCGCACGTTGGGCACGATGACGCCGCCGGCGCCGAGGTCGAGCGGGCGCCCGACATCGGCGAACTGCGGGCTGCGTGTCCGCACGAGCGGGACCGAGCCTGCTGCCCTGATGGCTGCGGCAACCCCGGGGAGCTCGGCTTCTGTCGCAGCCCCGTGCTGCAGGTCCACGACGACGAAGTCTGGACCGGTCCTCGCGAGGACCTCGGCGCTCACGACGCCCGGCAGCAGGCTCCACACCCCGTGGCAGGGCTGTCCCTCGGACAACCGCCGCCGTACGACGTCCTCGTTGATGACCATGGCGACATCCTCCCTCGGCTCGCACGACTGCGATGGCCGGGTCGATCACGACGTCCGCCGCCACGCCAACGAGCCAGGCGCTCAGTGCAGAGCCGGGGACGGTTGATGGTGGCGACCTCGCCTGTGGATGAGCGCGTACGAGGCGCGGCGGGTGGGTTGACGCCGCACTTGCATTTTACAAGTATGAGGTCATGAGCCTCTTCATCACCTGCCCGGTCGAGAGTGTCGACCGCTCGACCGCCTTCTACTCCGCCCTCGGCTGGACCCTCAACCGTGAGATGTCCGACCACAACGTGTCGTGCTTCGCGATCGCCCCGGACCAGTACGTCATGCTGGGCAGCCGCGAGATGTACGCCGGCGTGGGCGGCGTCGAAGACCTGGTCGGCGGGCCCGACACGCCGTCGAAGGTCACGGTCTCGTTCGACCTCGGCAGCCGTGAGGCGGTCGACGCGCTCGTCGAGCGCGCGGAGCGCGCCGGTGGCCGGGCGGGGGACACCGACGACTACCCGTTCATGTACCAGCGCCAGTTCGACGACCCCGACGGCTATCACTACTCGCCGTTCTGGATGAAGCCGGACGCCGCCCCGGGCTCGTGAGCGATCTCCGCGCCGCCCTCGACGTCCTGGGGGCGCGGTGGGCACTGCTCATCGTGGAACGACTGCTCGACGGGCCCCAGCGTTACGGCGACCTGCAGCGGGACCTGGGCGTGCCGACGAACATGCTCGCGACCCGACTGCGGGAGCTGGAGGCTGCGGGCGTGCTGACCCGTCTGCCGCTGCGGCACAACACCCGGGCGTACGCGTTGACGGATCGTGGACTCGCCGCGCGCGGGGCGGTCGAGGCGCTCGCGCGCTGGGGCGCCGAGCAGGCGCGACCCGGATGAGCACCCGTGCGTGCCTCTCTCGGGCCGTCCCAGCCGGCCCGTAGGCCGTGCTCGGCGTGGCGTCGGCCGGGCGATGCCGAGGCTTGGCTGGTCGATGAGCGGCGCTTCCTGGCCGCGGGGGCGGTGGGGAACAGTCAGGCGCAGTCGCGGCAGACGAAGGGGTGTTCCGACACCTTGGCGCTGCGGTGGCGCACGAGGAAGCACACAGAGCACGAAAACTCGTCGTGCTGCTCAGGCACTACTTCGACGGTCAGCTCCTCGTGCGACAGGTCAGCTCCAGGCAGCTCGAAGGCCTCGGCGGCCTCGTTCTCGTCTTGGTCGACCTTGCCGGAGTTTGCGTCTCTGTCAGTCGCAGTGAGTCGGAGAGCTTCAAGGCTCTCCTCCTTCTGCTCCTCCTCGCTCTTGCGAGAGGCGTCGTAATCGGTGGTCATGATGAAGAACAATCCTCCTTTGGGGCGCACGCCTTGGTTCCGTGCGGCAGTGCTGAAGCGATGGCGAAGCCGCGGCCGTTGGAGACGTCTCTGCGCGACCAATTCGTCTACGCGTTCAACACACGGTCCGCTGCGCATCCATGCGCCCGGTCCCTTGCGACTGCGACCTGCACACGAGGTCGTGCGGCGGGCAGCTGCCTGTCGGCACCATAAGGCGGCTTCGACTGCTGAAGGTTGAGCGCGTTGCCTGTAGGCAGGCGCCACGACCACGGTGATGCAGACGCTGGCAGCTCGGATCTCGACACGACGAGGCGCTCGGGCCGGCCAAGGGGCAGTGGCCGTTTCTAGGCCGCGTCGCCTCCCACGGGCGGCTCGGACGAGGCGGGTTCGAGGTGCCAGATCTCCAGCAGCTTGAGGGCGAAGACACTCGCGCCGTGCAGGCTCAGCACGCCACCTTGCGCCTCGGCGCGAGACTTTGCCAGAGCGAACGCGAAGAGGGCGGTGTGGTCGAGAAAGGTGACATCACTCAGATCGACGAGGATGTGAGCTCCCGGGTGGGCCTTGACTGCCACGTCCAGCACGTCCAGGGCGTGCGAAGCAGCGAAGTCGAGTTCCCCGGCGAGCACCACAACCACCCATGGGGTGCAGGTCGCTGGAGCCAGTCCCGATGCGCCGGGCGTGTTGTTGAGCACGATCATGTGTTTTCCTCCAACCGCACAGCGGTGCGGACAGGTTGCGCGCCCTGTCGAGGAGGCCAGCACCTCGGGGCGACAAGGAATGTCGCGCCACCGAGGTCCGGGGTAGCAGCCACGTGAAATGTGACTGGACTCAGCACACCACGTCCGTCGTCATGCGGCAACCCTCGACAAGGCTTTCCTTGGCTCGAACCGCTTGGTGTCGCACGCGCGGTTCGTTTGTGCCGACAGGATCATCGCCAATCAGAGCAGCAGCTCGACGACCTTGAGTCAGCTCCTACCAGGATCCCCGCGGCGCGCTAGCAGTCTTCGGCAGGCTCCACGACCGCGCGCCGGGCATCTGGCCTCATGCGGGTTACTTAGGGGGCCTCACGACCCGTCGCCATGTGCAGGCGTGGGTTGCCTCCACGGCTCCCAGGTGAAAGGGCCCCCGACCTGCTGTTTCCGCAGGTCAGGGGCCACTCGACGGTGGTGGGCGATACTGGGTTTGAACCAGTGACCTCTTCCGTGTCAAGGAAGCGCGCTACCGCTGCGCCAATCGCCCGGGTCTTGAGTTGTTCACATCTGGGGGAGAGGTGGGTACGGGATTTGAACCCGTGTAGACGGATTTGCAGTCCGTTGCCTCGCCTCTCGGCCAACCCACCGTGGAGGTCCAAACAAGTACGGCGGAGACCTTCCGAGCGGACAACGAGACTCGAACTCGCGACCTCAACCTTGGCAAGGTTGCGCTCTACCAACTGAGCTATGTCCGCCTGCATCCTCGGCCGTTTCACCGGCCTCAAGTGCGAGTGGAACAGTAGTACATGGCTTGCGCGGGGCCAAAATCGCCCCCCCGACCTGGCGTGTTCGGGGCCCTAGGGTGGACCCATGCGCGCGTGGCTCAACGGTGACCTGCTGATCGATCCGTCCCAGGGGGCCGTCGCGGTCACCGACCACGGCTTCACCGTGGGGGACGGCGTCTTCGAGGCGGTGAAGACGCTCGGGGGACGCCCCTTCGCGCTCACCCGCCACCTGGCGCGGCTCGAGCGGTCGGCCGCCGGCCTCGGGCTGCCCGTCCCCGACCTCGACGACGTACGACGGGGGGTCGAGGCGGTCCTCGCCGACGGGAGCGAGGCCGACCCGGTCGGGCGGCTGCGGATCACCTGGACCGCCGGTCCGGCGCCGATGGGGTCCGGGCGTGGCGACGGGACGCCGACCCTGGTGGTCGCCTACAGCGCCATCGACGCCGCTGCTGACGCGACGACGGTCGTGACTGTGCCGTGGACCCGCAACGAGCACGGCGCGACAGCGGGCCTCAAGACCACCTCGTACGCCGACAACGTGATCGCGCTCGCCCACGCCAAGGCGGAGGGCGGCAGCGAGGCGATCTTCGCCAACACGGCCGGCAACCTCTGCGAGGGCACGGGCTCCAACGTGTTCTACGTCATCGACGACGAGCTCCGCACCCCGAGCCTCGCCGTCGGGTGCCTGGCCGGGATCACGCGCGACCTGGTCATCGAGTGGTGCGGCGCCCGCGAGGTGGACGAGCCGCTCGTCGAGGTGCAGCGCAGCGCCAGCGAGGCGTTCCTCGTCTCCACCACCCGCGACGTGCAGGCCATCTCGCGCTGGGACCACCGCGACCTGCCGGCCCCGGGACCGGTCACCCAGCGGTGTGCGGAGACCTGGGCCGCCCGCGAGGCTGAGACCATGGAGCCGTGAGCACTTCCGACACCACCCTCGACCCGGCCATCGCGGCGCGGCTCCGCCACACCGCCGAGGGACTGGTCCCCGTCGTCGTGCAGCAGCAGGGGTCCCGCGAGGTCCTCATGCTGGCGTGGGCCGACGACGAGGCGCTCGCGCGGACCATCGACACCGGCCGGGCGACGTACTGGTCCCGCTCGCGCCGTGAGTACTGGGTCAAGGGCGACACCTCCGGCCACGTGCAGTGGGTCAAGGAGATCCGCCTCGACTGCGACGGCGACACGCTGCTCTTCGTCGTCGACCAGGTCGGCGCTGCGTGCCACACGGGCGACCACACCTGCTTCGACGCCGACCTCGTGCACCGCGTCGATGGCTGACGAGGCGGGCGGCGCGGCCAGGTCCCGGCGCACCTTCGGACCCGTGGTGCTGCTCGGCCTGGCGGGCGCCGCGCTGGCGGCCGTTGCGGGCAGCAAGCCGTGGGTCGAGGGGACCTCGGGGTCGGTCAGCTCGGACACGGACGACGCGATGGCGTCCGTGCTCGCCCTCAACAGCGCCGCCGAGTCACCGCTGGCGGCCGCCCTGGCGCTCGCGCTGCTCGCCTGCTGGGGCGTCCTGCTGGTCACCCGCGGTCGCGTGCGCCGCGCGGTCGCCGTGCTGGCGCTCGTCGCGGCGGTCGGGCTGGTCATCACCACGGTCGAGGCCTTCTGGAGCCTGCCCGACACGCTCGCCGACGCCCTCCTCGAGGTGTCGGGCACCGACACCGTGAGCACCGGGATCACCGCCTGGTACGTCGCCGGGCTGGTGGCCGCCGCCCTGAGCGTCGCCGCCGCCGCTGCGGCCCTGCGCTTCGTGGGCTCGTGGCCCGAGATGGGCACGCGCTACGACGCCCCGACCGGCACGCGCGGGGAGCCCGACGGCGACCGGTCGGCCGTGCCGACCGACAACATCGACATCTGGAAGGCCCTCGACGAGGGTCGGGACCCGACCGCCTAGACTCGGTCGCGCAACCGCTCGAGTCGACGAAGGAGCACCACGATGGCTGCTGGCCACGGCAACACCCCCGCTGCTTGGACCGCCGTCGGGGTCGCGATGCTCGGCTTCGTCGTCGGCAGCGTCGCCCTGCTGCAGATCCCGGCCAACGAGACCCTGCTGTGGATCGGCATCGCCATCGGGCTCATCGCGTTCCCGCTCTTCCTCGTGCTGTCCAAGCTCGGCTTCAACGCCTCCGAGCACTGAGCCACGGGCTCGACCGGCCGAGTCCGGCCACTGGGCACCGCCGCCGGCCGGGCTGGGCCCGGGTGAGAGGCTGAGCGCATGCCTGCGACCGCCTCCGTGCTCGACGACATCGTCGCCGGAGCACGCGACGACCTCGCGCGCCGCGAGGCCGCGCTCCCGCTCCCCGAGCTGCGTGCGCGCCTCGCGGACGCGCCGGCACCGCGCGACCCGATGCCGGCGTTCCGCGGCCCGGGATCGAGCGTCATCGCCGAGGTCAAGCGCCGCAGCCCGAGCAAGGGCGACCTCGCCGACATCCCCGACCCGGCGGCGCTCGCGGCGGCGTACGCCCGTGGCGGTGCGGCCGCGATCTCGGTGCTGACCGAGGAGCGACGCTTCGGCGGGAGCCTCGACGACCTGCGCACCGTCCGCGCGGCGGTCGACACCCCGCTGCTGCGCAAGGACTTCATCGTCGAGACCTACCAGCTCGTCGAGGCCCGCGCCGCCGGCGCCGACCTCGCGCTGCTGATCGTGGCCGCGCTGGACGACGACACGCTGCGGCGGTTGGACGACGAGGCCCGCGAGCTGGGCCTCACCGTGCTCGTCGAGGTCCACGACGAGGCCGAGGCCGAGCGCGCCCTCGCCCTGGGCGCCGGCCTGGTCGGCGTCAACAGCCGCAACCTCAAGACCCTCGAGGTCGACCCCGACGTCTTCGGCCGGCTCGCCCCGCACCTGCGCGGCGACGCGGCCCTGGTCGCCGAGAGCGGCATCACCGGCGTGCCCGACGTCCAGCGCTTCGTCTCCGAGGGAGCCGACGTGGTGCTGGTCGGCGAGGCGCTGGTCAAGGACGGCGACCCCGAGGCCGCCGTGCGAGCGATGACAGGAGTGACGGCGTGAGCCAGCAGACGACCGAGACGACGAGCCCGACCACGAGGTACGACGCCGACGAGCGCGGCTACTTCGGCGGGACCTGGGGCGGGCGGTTCATGCCCGAGGCGCTCGTCGCCGCACTGGACGAGCTGACCGTCGCCTGGCACGACGCGATGGCGGACCCCGCGTTCGTCGCCGACTTCGAGCGGGTCCTGCGCGACTATGCCGGCACGCCGAGCCGGCTCTACCACGCCGAGCGGCTCTCCGAGACCGTCGGCGCCCGGGTGCTGCTCAAGCGCGAGGACCTCAACCACACCGGCGCCCACAAGATCCGCAACGTGCTCGGCCAGGCGCTGCTGACCAAGCGGATGGGCAAGACCCGGGTGATCGCCGAGACGGGCGCCGGGCAGCACGGCGTGGCCAGCGCCACCGCCGCCGCGTGGTTCGACCTCGACTGCACCGTCTACATGGGGGCCGTCGACACCCGCCGCCAGGCGCTCAACGTCGCCCGCATGCAGCTGCTGGGCGCGAAGGTCGTGCCGGTCGAGTCCGGCAGCGCGACGCTCAAGGACGCCATCAACGAGGCGCTGCGCGACTGGGTCGCCAGCGTCGACCACACCGCCTACCTCTTCGGCACCGCCGCGGGTCCGCACCCGTTCCCGAGCATGGTCCGCGACTTCTGCCGCGGCATCGGCGACGAGGCCCGCGCACAGTGCCTCGAGCAGTACGGCGTCCTGCCGGACGCGGTCGCGGCGTGCGTCGGTGGCGGCTCCAACGCCATCGGCCTGTTCACCGCGTTCCTCGAGGACGAGGGCGTCGAGATCCACGGCTTCGAGCCCGGCGGTGACGGCGTCGAGACCGGCCGGCACGCCGCCACCATCCACGCCGGCGAGGCCGGGGTGCTGCACGGTGCCCGGACCTTCGTCCTCCAGGACGAGGACGGCCAGACGGTCGAGTCGCACTCCATCTCCGCCGGCCTCGACTACCCCGGCGTCGGCCCGCAGCACTCGTGGCTCGCGGCCGACGGGCGGGCGACGTACACCCCCGTCACGGACACCCAGGCCATGGAGGCCATGGCGCTGCTGAGCCGGACCGAGGGCATCATCCCGGCCATCGAGTCCGCCCACGCGATCCACGGTGCGCTCGAGGTGGCCAAGCGGCTCGGCCGCGAGAAGGGCCCCGACGCGACGATCATCGTCAACCTCAGCGGTCGCGGCGACAAGGACATGGGCACGGCCATCGAGTGGTTCGGCCTCGGCGACGCCGAGGAGGGCCCTGAGGCCGACCTGGAGCAGGCCGCGAAGGAGGCCACCCAGTGACCGCGAGCTCCACCGCCACGGCCTTCGCGACCGCACGGGCCGAGGGACGCTCGGCGCTCATCGGCTACCTCCCCGCGGGCTACCCGAGCGTCGAGGGCTCCATCAACGCGATGCGCACGATGGTGGAGGCGGGCTGCGACGCGATCGAGATCGGCCTCCCCTACAGCGACCCCGTCATGGACGGCCCGACCATCCAGGCAGCGGCCCAGCAGGCGCTCGACGCGGGCGTGCGCACCAGCGACGTGCTCGACGTCGTCGCCGCGGTGGCCGAGACCGGCGTGCCGACGGTGGTGATGACCTACTGGAACCCCATCGAGCGCTACGGCGTGGAGCGCTGGGCCGGCGACCTGGCGAAGGCCGGGGGAGCGGGGCTCATCACGCCCGACATCACCCCCGACCACGGATCCGCGTGGGTGGAGGCCGCCGACGCACACGACCTCGACAAGGTCTTCCTCGTCGCGCCGAGCTCCACCGACGAGCGCATCGCGCTCACCGCCGAGGCCAGCCGCGGGTTCGTCTACGCCGCCGCGGTCATGGGCGTCACCGGCGCCCGCGACGCCACCTCCGACCTCGCCGGGCCGCTGGTCCGCCGCGTGCGGGCGACCGGCGACATCCCGGTAGCCGTCGGCATCGGCGTCAGCAACGGCGACCAGGCCGCCGAGGTGGCCGCCTTCGCCGACGGCGTCATCGTCGGCTCGGCCTTCGTCCGCTGCCTGCTCGACCACGCCGGGGACGAGGCCGCCGGTCTGGACGCCCTGCGCGCGCTGACCACCGACCTCGCCGAGGGCGTGCGCCGTGGTCAGAACTAGTGCCCTGCGGGCGAGTGCGGCAGCAGCGCTCCTCGGGCTGATGACCGCCTGCGGCGGCGGCGCGGGAGCCGGCTTTGGCTCGATGGAGCTCACGGGCACCGTCCTCGACCCGCCGTTCGAGGTGTCCTCGACGCCGCTCGTCGACACCGAGGGTGCCCCCTTCAGCCTGACCGAGGACACCGACGAGGACCTCACCCTGGTGTTCTTCGGCTACACCAACTGCCCCGACATCTGCGGTCAGGTCATGGCCACGCTGGCGGGCGCGTTGAGCCGGCTCTCCGACGAGGAGAAGGAGCAGCTCGAGGTCGTCTTCGTGACCACCGACCCCACCCGCGACGACGCTGCCGTGGTCGAGGACTACGTCGACGCCTTCGACCCGAGCATCGTCGGGCTCACCGGCGACCTGGCCGACATTCGAGAGGTGGCGTCGAGCATGAAGGTCGCCATCGGCTACTTCGACCCCGACGGCACGGAGCTCGACCCGGGCAGTCTCCCGGCCACCGGCTACGAGGTCGACCACGGCACCCAGGTGTTCGGGATCGGTCCCGACGACGGCGTCGAGACCTTCTGGGGCTCCGACGTCTCGCAGGCCCAGCTCGCCCACGACGTCACGATGTTGCTCGACCGAGGATGATGCTCCCCATGTTGTCCCTGCAGTCGCCCCTGGTGACGCTGATGTCCATCCCCAGCCCGTCCGACGGCGTGTGGAACCTCGGCCCCGTGCCGATCCGCGGCTACGCGCTGTGCATCATCCTCGGCATCGTCCTGGCCATCTGGATCGGCGAGCGCCGCTGGGTGGCCCGCGGCGGCGTCGCCGGCGAGGTCAGCGACCTCGCCATCTGGGCGGTGCCCTTCGGCCTGGTCGGCGGCCGGCTCTACCACGTCGCCACCGACTGGGAGCTCTACTTCGGCGAGGGCAAGAACCCGGTCACGGCGCTGTACGTCTGGCGCGGCGGCCTCGGCATCTGGGGCGCGATCGCCCTCGGCGCCGTCGGCGTCGCCATCGGCGCCCACCTGCGCGGCATCAAGCTGCTGCCCCTCCTCGACGCGCTCGCCCCGGGCGTGCTGGTGGCCCAGGCGATGGGTCGCTGGGGCAACTGGTTCAACCAGGAGCTCTACGGACGTCCCACCGACCTGCCATGGGGACTCGAGATCGACGTCGACCACCGGCCCTCGCAGTACCTCGACGTGCCGACCTTCCACCCGACGTTCCTCTACGAGTGCCTGTGGGTCCTCGCGGCCTTCGCGCTGCTCGTCTGGCTCGACCGCCGCTTCCAGCTCGGGCACGGCCGCGTGGTCGCCCTCTACGTCATGTTCTACACAGCCGGCCGCGGCTGGATCGAGAACCTGCGCATCGACGACGTCCAGCTCGACGACGTGCTGGGCCTGCGGCTCAACGTGTGGACCTCCATCGTGCTGTTCGTGCTCGCGGCCGCCTGGTTCGTGTGGTCCGCGCGCCGCCACCCCGGACGCGAGCAGGTCGTGCGCACCCGTCCGCTGGAGGACGACGACGCGACCACCGACGGCACCCCGGACGAGTCCTCCGACGACGCCGGCCACGACGCCTCCCACGACAGCACCGACGACACCCGGTCCTCGGGATCGACGGCGTCCACGCAGGGCCGCTCCACGGCCGATCCCACGGCCTGAAACACGGCGCCCCGGCGTCGGTGGCCGGTGATAGATTCCGTCTCGCTCGGGCCAACGTCGTCCCCAGCGGTCACGCCCACCACTCAGCCTGACCGGGCCCCCGCCCGCGATCGCCGAGACGACGACGGGAGAACCAGTGTCCTCGACGCACGCGTTCCCGCCGAACTTCCCACCGCCGCAGGGCCTCTACGACCCGCGCCACGAGAAGGACGCCTGTGGTGTCGCCATGGTCGCGACGCTGACGGGCGAGGCCAGCCACGACATCGTGGTCAAGGCGCTCACCGCGCTGCGCAACCTCGACCACCGCGGCGCCGCGGGCGCCGAGGTCAACTCGGGCGACGGGGCCGGGATCCTGATGCAGGTGCCGGACGCCTTCCTGCGCGACGTGGCACGCGAGGCGGGCTTCGAGCTGCCCCCGGCGCGGGCGTACGCCGTCGGCACCGCCTTCCTGCCCGGTGACGCCGAGGCGGTGGCCGCGACCCGTCGCCGCATCGAGGAGATCGCCGACGAGGAGGGCCTCGCCGTCCTCGGCTGGCGCGAGGTGCCGGTCGACGACTCGACGCTCGGCGCGACCGCGCGCAGCGTGATGCCGGCCTTCGCCCAGGTCTTCGTGGCCGGCAAGGGCTCGCGGGTCAGCGGCATGGCGCTCGAGCGCCTGGCGTTCTGCCTGCGCAAGCGCGCCGAGTCCGAGACCGACGTCTACTTCCCGTCGCTGTCGTCACGCACCCTCGCCTACAAGGGCATGCTCACGACCGACCAGCTCGACCGGGTCTTCCCCGACCTGACCGACGAGCGGGTCGCCTCGGCGATGGCGGTCGTGCACTCGCGCTTCTCGACCAACACCTTCCCGAGCTGGCCGCTGGCGCACCCCTTCCGCTTCATCGCGCACAACGGCGAGATCAACACCGTGATGGGCAACCGCAACTGGATGCGCGCCCGCGAGGCGCTGCTCGAGAGCGACCTGATCGGCGGCGACCTGGAGCGCCTCTTCCCGATCTGCACGCCCGGCGCGTCGGACTCCGCGTCGTTCGACGAGGTCCTGGAGCTCCTCCACCTCGCCGGCCGCTCGCTGCCGCACGCCGTGCTGATGATGATCCCGGAGGCGTGGGAGAACCACGGCGAGATGGACGCCAGGCGCCGGGCGTTCTACGAGTTCCACTCGATGCTCATGGAGCCGTGGGACGGCCCCGCGTGCGTGGTGTTCACCGACGGCACCCAGATCGGTGCCGTGCTCGACCGCAACGGCCTGCGCCCGTCGCGCTACTGGGTCACCGACGACGGCCTCGTCGTGCTGGCCTCCGAGGTCGGCGTGCTCGACCTCGACCCGGCGACCGTGGTGCGCAAGGGCCGGCTGCAGCCCGGCCGGATGTTCCTCGTCGACACCGAGGAGCACCGCATCATCGAGGACGAGGAGATCAAGGGCCAGCTCGCCGCCGAGCACCCCTACGACGAGTGGCTGCACGCCGGTCTCGTCCACCTCGACGACATCGACGAGCTCGAGCACATCGTCCACACGCACGCCTCGGTCACCCGCCGCCAGCAGATCTTCGGCTACACCGAGGAGGAGCTGCGCGTCCTGCTCAGCCCGATGGCCAACACCGGTGGCGAGGCACTCGGCTCGATGGGCACCGACACCCCCATCGCCGCGCTGAGCGAGAAGCCGCGCCTGCTCTTCGACTACTTCTCGCAGCTCTTCGCCCAGGTGACCAACCCGCCGCTCGACGCGATCCGCGAGGAGCTCGTCACGTCCCTCAGCGGCTCGATCGGACCCGAGGCCAACCTGCTGGAGCCGGGCCCGGCGTCGTGCCGCCAGATCGTGCTGCCGTTCCCGGTCTTCTCCAACGACGACCTGGCCAAGATCCGCCACATCAACCGCAACGGCGACATGCCGGGCTTCCAGGTCCACATCGTCCGCGGGCTCTACGACGTGGCCGGGGGAGGGGACGCCCTCGCCGCCCGGCTCGACGAGCTGTGCGCCGAGGTCTCGGCCGCCATCGCCGAGGGAGCGCGGATCATCGTGCTCTCCGACCGCCACGCCACGGCCGAGCTGGCGCCGATCCCGTCGCTGCTGCTCACCGGTGCGGTGCACCACCACCTGGTCCGGGAGAAGACCCGCACCCAGGTCGGCCTGCTCGTCGAGGCCGGTGACGTCCGCGAGGTGCACCACGTCGCATTGCTCGTCGGCTACGGCGCGGCCGCGGTCAACCCCTACCTCGCCATGGAGTCGGTGGAGGACCTCGCCCGCGAGGCCTACTACGTGAAGGTCGAGCCGGAGCAGGCCGTCGCCAACCTCATCAAGGCGCTCGGCAAGGGCGTGCTCAAGGTGATGTCCAAGATGGGCGTCTCGACGGTCGCCTCCTACACCGGGGCGAAGATCTTCGAGTCCGTCGGCCTGTCCCAGGCGGTCATCGACCGCTACTTCACCGGTACGACCTCCAAGCTCGGCGGCATCGAGCTCGGCACGATCGCCGAGGAGGTCGCGCGCCGCCACGCGACGGCGTACCCTCGTGGTGGGATCGCGCCGGCGCACCGCGAGCTGCCCGTCGGCGGCGAGTACCAGTGGCGTCGCGAGGGCGAGCCGCACCTGTTCGACCCCGAGACGGTGTTCCGGCTCCAGCACTCGACGCGCACCGGCAGCTACGACGTCTTCAAGCAGTACACCGACCGGGTGAACGCCCAGTCCGAGCGCCTGATGACGCTGCGTGGGCTGTTCACGTTCAAGGACGGCGTGCGCGAGCCCGTCGACATCGACGAGGTCGAGCCCGTCTCCGAGATCGTCAAGCGGTTCTCGACCGGCGCCATGTCCTACGGCTCCATCAGCCAGGAGGCGCACGAGACCCTCGCGATCGCGATGAACCGGCTGGGCGGCAAGTCCAACACCGGTGAGGGCGGCGAGGACGCCGACCGGCTCCACGACCCCGAGCGCCGCTCGTCGATCAAGCAGGTCGCCTCCGGCCGCTTCGGCGTCACCTCGGAGTACCTCACCAACGCCGACGACATCCAGATCAAGATGGCGCAGGGCGCCAAGCCCGGCGAGGGCGGCCAGCTGCCCGGCCACAAGGTCTACCCGTGGGTGGCCAAGACCCGGCACTCCACGCCGGGGGTCGGCCTGATCAGCCCGCCGCCGCACCACGACATCTACTCGATCGAGGACCTGGCGCAGCTGATCCACGACCTCAAGAACGCCAATCCGTCGGCACGGGTGCACGTCAAGCTGGTCTCGGAGGTCGGCATCGGCACCGTCGCCGCGGGCGTGTCCAAGGCCCACGCCGACGTCGTGCTGGTCTCCGGGCACGACGGCGGCACCGGCGCCTCCCCGCTGACCTCGCTCAAGCACGCGGGCGGTCCGTGGGAGCTCGGCCTCGCCGAGACCCAGCAGACGCTCCTGCTCAACGGGCTGCGCGACCGGATCGTGGTGCAGGCCGACGGCCAGCTCAAGACCGGCCGCGACGTCGTGGTGGCGGCACTGCTCGGCGCGGAGGAGTACGGCTTCGCCACCGCGCCGCTGGTCGTCAGCGGCTGCATCATGATGCGCGTGTGCCACCTCGACACCTGCCCGGTGGGCGTGGCCACGCAGAACCCGGTGCTGCGCGAGCGCTTCAGCGGCCAGGCCGACTACGTCGTGAACTTCTTCGAGTTCATCGCCCAGGAGGTCCGCGAGCTGCTCGCCGAGCTCGGGTTCCGCACCCTCGACGAGGCCATCGGCCAGGTCGGCACCCTCGACGTCGCCCAGGCGATCGACCACTGGAAGGCCGCGGGCCTCGACCTCCGGCCGATCCTGCACCAGGCCTCCCGCCACGGCGAGTTCGGCCAGTTCGAGGACCAGGACCTGCGCTGCACCAGGACGCAGGACCACGGCCTCGACAAGGCGCTCGACAACGAGCTCATCGACATCGCGCGGCCGGCGCTGGAGTCCGGCGAGCCGGTGCGCGCGCAGGTCCAGGTCCGCAACGTCAACCGCACGGTCGGCACGATGCTCGGTCACGAGGTGACCAGGCGCTACCGCGGTGCGGGGCTGCCCGAGGGCACGATCGACATCACGCTCACCGGGTCGGCGGGCCAGTCCTTCGGCGCGTTCGTGCCGCGTGGGGTGACCCTGCGCCTCGAGGGCGACGCCAACGACTACGTCGGCAAGGGCCTGTCCGGAGGCCGCCTGGTGGTGCGCCCCGACCGGGCCGCGACCTTCGAGGCCGGCGAGCAGATCATCGCCGGCAACACGATCGGCTACGGCGCCACGTCGGGCCAGATCTTCCTGAGCGGCCGGGTCGGCGAGCGGTTCTGCGTCCGCAACTCCGGCGCCAGCGCCGTCGTCGAGGGCGTGGGCGACCACGGCTGCGAGTACATGACCGGCGGCGTCGTCGTCGTCCTCGGTCCGACCGGGCGCAACTTCGCGGCCGGCATGTCGGGCGGCTACGCCTTCGTGCTCGACCTCGACGAGGCGCGGGTCAACCGCGAGCTCGTCGAGCTCGCGCCCGTGGGCGGCAAGGCCGCCGACGAGCTCAGGTCCCTGGTAGAGCAGCACGCGGAGGAGACCGGCTCCGCCGTCGCCACCGCGCTGCTCGCCGACTGGGACTCCGCCCTGGCGCACTTCACCGAGGTGATGCCGAGGGACTTCAAGCGCGTGCTCGACGCTCGTGAGGAGGCCCTCCAGGAGGGGCTCACCGAGGACGAGGCCAACGCCCGGATCATGGAGGTGCTTCATGGCTGACCCCAAGGGATTCCTCAAGCACGGCCGCGAGGTCGCCTCCCGCCGCGAGGTCGCCGAGCGGGTGCACGACTGGAACGAGGTCTACCCCGACGGAGTCGGGCGTGCGCTGCTGCCGATCATCAACACCCAGGCCGGACGCTGCATGGACTGCGGCATCCCGTTCTGCCACCAGGGGTGCCCCCTGGGCAACATCATCCCGGAGTGGAACGACCTGGTTTGGCGTGACGACTGGGACGGCGCGATGGACCGGCTCCACGCGACCAACAACTTCCCCGAGTTCACCGGCCGGCTGTGCCCAGCCCCTTGCGAGACCGCCTGCGTGCTCGGCATCAACCAGGACCCGGTGACCATCAAGAACGTCGAGGTCTCCATCATCGACCGGGCCTGGGGCTCGGGCTACGTCCGCCCGGAGCCGCCGGAGTGGCTCTCGGGCAAGACGGTCGCCGTCATCGGCTCCGGCCCCGCCGGCCTCGCCGCCGCCCAGCAGCTCACCCGGGCCGGGCACACCGTGGCGGTCTACGAGCGCGCCGACAAGATCGGCGGGCTGCTCCGCTACGGCATCCCCGAGTTCAAGATGGAGAAGAAGCACCTCGACCGGCGCCTGGACCAGATGCGCCGCGAGGGCACAGTCTTCCGCGCCGGGGTCGACGTCGGGGGCGACCTGACCGGCCAGCAGCTGCTCGACCGCTACGACGCGGTCGTGCTCGCCATGGGCGCGACCGCCGCCCGCGACCTCCCGGTCCCGGGCCGCGAGCTGGGCGGCATCCACCAGGCCATGGAGTTCCTGCCCCAGGCCAACCGCGCCTCGCTCGGCGAGCCCCCGACGCTCGACGGCTCCGAGCAGATCGTGGCGACCGGCAAGGACGTCGTCATCATCGGTGGCGGCGACACCGGCGCCGACTGCCTCGGCACGTCGATCCGCCAGGGCGCCCGCTCGATCACGCAGCTGGAGATCATGCCGCAGCCCGGCTCGGACCGGCCGACGGGCCAGCCGTGGCCGACGTACCCCATGACCTTCCGGGTCTCCTCGGCCCACGAGGAGGGCGGTGACCGGGTCTACGCCGTCTCGACGCAGGAGTTCGCCGGCGACGCCGACGGCCACGTGTCCGGCCTCCGGCTGGTCGAGGTCGACGAGAGGTTCCAACCGGTCGAGGGCACCGAGCGCGAGATCCCCGCGCAGCTGGTGCTGCTCGCCATGGGCTTCGTGGGTCCGGAGAAGGCGGGCCTGGTCGAGCAGCTCGGCGTGGAGCTCGACGAGCGCGGCAACGTCCGGCGCGACGCGTCGTACGCCGCCTCGGTGCCCGGCGTCTTCGTCGCCGGCGACGTGGGCCGCGGCCAGTCGCTGATCGTGTGGGCCATCGCGGAGGGCCGCAGCGCGGCCGCCGCGGTCGACGCCCACCTGACCGGGTCGACGACGCTCCCGGCGCCGATCAAGCCGCACGAGCGCCCGCTGGTCGTCTGACACCCGTGGAGCGGTGAGTGAGGCAGGTTCTCCGGATGGAAAACCTGCCCCACTCACCGCTCCGGGTGGACGAACCCTCGTTGGAACGATCCAACTTCCGCTAGGGTTGAGCACGTGCGTAGAGCCAAGATCGTCTGCACCCTCGGCCCAGCGGTGAACACCCCCGAGGGCATCCGAGCACTCGTCGAGGCGGGCATGGACGTCGCCCGGCTCAACATGAGCCACGGGGCGTACGCCGACCACGAGGCCGTCTACCGGCTGGTCCGCAAGGCCTCCGACGACACCGGTCACGCGATCGGCATCTTCGCCGACCTCCAGGGTCCGAAGATCCGCCTCGAGCGGTTCGCCGACGGCCCGGTGAAGCTCAAGAAGGGCGCGACCTTCACGATCACCACGCGCGACGTCATCGGTGACGTCGACATCTGCGGCACGACCTACAAGGGGCTGCCCGGTGACGTGAAGCCGGGCGACCCGCTGCTCATCGACGACGGCAAGGTGCGGCTCAAGGTCGTCTCCGTCGACGACACCGACGTGGTGACCGAGGTCGTCGTGGCGGGCAAGGTGTCCAACAACAAGGGCATCAACCTGCCCGGCGTCGCCGTGTCAGTGCCGGCGCTGTCGGAGAAGGACACTGAGGACCTGCGCTGGGCGCTCAACCTCGGCGTCGACTTCATCGCCCTCAGCTTCGTGCGCAACGCCCGCGACGCCGAGGACGTGCGCGTGATCATGCGCGAGGAGAACATCCACGTCCCCGTGATCGCCAAGATCGAGAAGCCGCAGGCCATCGACAACATCGACGAGATCGTCGACGCCTTCGACGGCATCATGGTCGCCCGCGGCGACCTCGGCGTGGAGTGCCCGCTCGAGGACGTCCCGATCCACCAGAAGCTCATCATCGACAAGGCCCGACGCAACGCCAAGCCGGTCATCGTCGCCACCCAGATGCTCGAGTCGATGATCAGCTCGCCCGCGCCGACCCGCGCCGAGGCCAGTGACGTCGCCAACGCCGTCCTCGACGGCGCCGACGCCGTGATGCTCTCGGGCGAGACCAGCGTGGGGGAGTACCCCATCGTCGCCGTCGAGACGATGGCGCGCATCGTCGCCTCCACCGAGGACCACGGCCTGAGCCACATGGCGGCCGTCGCCTGGAACCCGCACACCCGCGGCGGCATCATCGCCAAGGCCGCGGCCGAGGTGGCCGAGCGGGTGGGCGCCAAGTACGTCGTCGCGTTCACGGTGAGCGGTGACTCGGCCAAGCGGCTCTCGCGCTACCGCGGCCCGATCCCGGTCCTCGCCTTCACCCCGGAGGCGCGCACGCGCTCGCAGCTCGCGCTGACGTGGGGCGTGGAGACCTTCCAGGGCGCCGAGGTCGAGCACACCGACGAGATGGTGCGCCAGGTCGACGAGGCGCTGCTCCACATCGGCCGGGTCAAGGAGGGCGACCTTGTCGTCATCATCGCGGGCAGCCCGCCCGGCATCCCCGGCTCCACCAACGCGCTCCGGATCCACCGGATGGGCGACGCGATCAACGGCCAGGCCCCGGCCTACCGCCGGGCCTGACCGCTCCGTCGAGCGGTGCCTGAGCCACATAGCGTCCCGCTGGCGACGGTCGGGCCACCGGTCGCCTGATCGCCCCGTACGTCCTCGCGCGGGACGTCATGGCCGCGCGTCGCCCGGGCGGCCAGTCGCCATGACGTCGGTCGACGAGGTCATGGCCGGCGGTCGTCAGGACCACCAGGGACCATGACGTCCGGGCGTGCGGTCATCCGGACGGAACGGCCGTGCGGTGCCCCGGGTGAGATTCGAACTCACACTGAATGCTGTTTGAGAGCATCGCCTCTGCCGTTGGGCTACCGGGGCCTGCAGGGGGGAAACCGTACCCGACTAGCCTTGCCGTCGTGACGCAGCCCGACGCCCCGACCCCCAGCCCCGACGGCCCTCGCCGTGTGGTGATCGCGGAGGACGAGGCCTTGATCCGGATGGACCTGGCCGAGATGCTCGGCGAGGAGGGGTACGACGTCGTGGGGCAGGCCGGCGACGGCCAGAAGGCCATCGAGCTGGCCCGCGACCTGCGCCCCGACCTGGTGATCCTCGACGTCAAGATGCCCGTGCTGGACGGCATCGCGGCGGCGGAGACGATCGCGGGGGAGCGGATCGCGCCCGTCGTCATCCTCACCGCCTTCTCCCAGCGCGACCTCGTCGCCCGGGCGCGCGACGCCGGCGCGATGGCCTACCTCGTCAAGCCGTTCCAGCGCGGGGACCTGGTGCCCGCGATCGAGATGGCGGTCAGCCGCTTCGCCGAGATCACCGTGCTCGAGCGGGAGGTCTCGGACCTCCAGGAGTCCCTGGCGACCCGCAAGTCGGTGGACCGGGCCAAGGGCGTGCTGCAGGAGAAGCTCGGGATCAGCGAGCCCGACGCCTTCCGCTGGATCCAGAAGACGGCGATGGACCTGCGGCTGTCGATGAAGCAGGTCGCCGACGGCGTGGTGGAGCACGGAGTGGCCGGCCTCGGGGGCCAGGGCGAGGCAGTCGCGGACGACGCCTGACCGCCGCCTGATCCGCCACGCTGTGTGCACGCGGTGTTTCGGGACCGTTTCCGGTGCAGACCAGTTGGTCACGAAACGGCAACGGCCTGCGTCTCAGGAGTCCCAATCGTGTCCCGCGCCACATCCGGGGTGTTAGGTTCCCGCCACGAGGCTGCCGAGGTGGTCAGCCCAAAAGCCCAAGAACAACGGAGGGATCCATGATCCGCTCATCCAAGACGTGGCAGGCTGCCGCCATCGCGGCCGCTGCCGGTCTGGTGCTCAGCGCGTGCGGAACCACCGACACCGATGGTGGTGGCGGCGGCGACGCGTCCGGCGAGGACTGCAACTTCAAGATCGGTGCGATGGGTGCGCTGTCCGGCGCCAACGCCAGCATCGTGATCCCGTCGGTCGACGGTGCCGAGCTGGCCCTGAGCCAGTGGGACGGCGGCGACTGCGAGGTCAGCCTGGAGCGCTTCGACACCGAGGGCGACCCGGCCAAGGCGACCCCGGTCGCGACCCAGATCGCCGGCGACGAGACGTTCATCGGCGTCATCGGTGGCGCGTTCTCGGGCGAGACCCGCGCGACCAAGACGATCTACCAGGACGGCGGCGTCCCGATGATCAGCCAGTCGGCCACCGCGACCGACCTGACGCAGGACGAGCCCGTCGAGGTCTTCCACCGTCTCGTTCCCTACGACGACTACCAGGGTGCGGCGATCGCCAAGTACCTGACCGACGAGGTCGGCGCCTCCAAGGTGTTCGTCGTCGACAACTCCGAGGCCTACGGCGAGCCGCTGGCGGACCGCGTCGAGGAGACCCTCGGTGACGCCATGGTGCAGCGCGACAAGACCCAGGTCGGCCAGACCGACTTCGCGCCCACCATCTCCAAGATGGAGTCGGCCGCGCCGGACGCCATCTTCTACGGCGGCTACATCGCCGAGGCGGCCCCGCTGCTCAAGCAGATCCGTGACGCCGGCATCGACGCTCCGTTCGTCGGTGGCGACGGCCTCTACGGTGCCGACTTCGGCAACGCCGTCGGCCCGGCCGGCGAGGGTGCCGTCGTGATGTGCCCCTGCGCCCCGATCGAGGAGGACAGCACCTTCGCTGCCGACTTCGAGGCCGAGTTCGGCTCCGCTCCCGGCGCCTACGCGGCCGAGGGCTACGACGCGATGAACGTCTTCCTCGCCGCCCTCGACGACGGTGCGCGCAGCCGCGAAGAGGTCCTCGAGTTCATCAAGGGCTACCAGGAGGAGGGCCTCAGCAAGGAGGTCGCCTTCGACGACGCCGGCGACGTGCCGGCCGAGAACGTCTCCTACTGGGCCTACAAGAACACCGACGGCGTCCTGACGCCCGAGGTGGAGGTCGCGCCCGAGGGCTGATCCACGACCGACAACAGCACCGCGGGGGCGGCCGGCACCATCGGCCGCCCCCGCTCCATGGCCCGACCGGGCCTGAGTCTGAGAGGGGTCCCGCGTGGACTTCGACGCCTTGATCAGCGGGCTTGACCGACACACGCTCGACGGCATCACCCGCGGATCGATCTACGCGCTCGTCGCGCTCGGCTACACGATGGTGTACGGCGTGATGAAGCTGATCAACTTCGCCCACTCCGAGGTCTTCATGGTGGGAACCTGGACCGTGCTGGGGGTCTACACCGTCCTCGGTGCCACCGCCGGCTCCAGCATCGGCATGGTCATCGGGGCCACGCTGCTCGCACTGATCGCGGCGATGCTCGCCTCCGCCGGCACCGCGCTGGCGGTCGAGCGGATCGCCTACCGGCCGCTGCGCAAGAAGGGCGCTCCGCCCCTCATCTTCCTCATCACCGGCATCGGCTGCTCGATCGTGCTGGTCGAGACCTTCGGCCAGGTGCTGCGGGCCTTCTTCGGCCCGCCGTTCGGCCGCGTGACGGTCAACATCCCGTCGGTCCTGGAGACCAAGGTGGTCTTCACGATCCCCGGGATCGACCTCGCCGTCACCAACACCCGGCTGCTCATCATCATCGGCGCGATCGTGATGATGCTGGCGCTGGACACCTTCGTGAACAAGAGCCGCCTCGGTCGCGGCGTCCGCGCCGTCGCGCAGGACCCCGACACCGCGTCGCTGATGGGTGTCAACCAGGACCGCGTCATCATGCTGGTCTTCGTCCTCGGTGGCGCCATGGCCGGCGTCGCGGCGCTGCTGTTCACCATCCAGTACGACATCACCAAGTTCGACATCGGCTTCATCATCGGCATCAAGGCCTTCACCGCGGCGGTCCTCGGGGGCATCGGCAACCTGCGCGGTGCGCTGGTCGGTGGCCTCCTGCTCGGCGTCGTCGAGGTGTACGCCTCCCAGATCTGGGACTCCAGCTGGACCGACGTGACCGCGTTCGTGGTCCTCGTCCTCGTCCTCATGTTCCGGCCCACCGGCCTGCTGGGTGAGTCCCTCGGAAAGGCACGCGCATGAGCACGATCATGGACTCCTACCGCGGGCTCAAGCTCGGCAACCGCTGGGACAGCGCTCCCCGGTTGTTCAAGATGTTCCTGCTGCTGCTGGTGGTCGCGTTCGCGTTCTACCTGCCCTACCTCAACATCCTGCCGTTCGCCTACGTGCGCACCGACCTGAACCCCACCGGTTCGGACTGGGCGAGCGTGCTCTTCCTCATCGTCGTCTACATGATCGTGGCGGTCGGCCTCAACGTCGTGATCGGGCTCGCGGGCCTGCTCGACCTGGGCTACGTCGGGTTCTACGCCCTGGGGGCCTACTCGGTGGCCCTCTTCGGCTCGCCGTCGTCGCCGGTGGTGGAGGCGCTGCAGTCGCGCTTCGGCTTGTCGGAGGACTGGGCGGTCCCGTTCGCGATCTGCATCCCCATCGCGATCACGATGTCGCTGATCGCCGGCGTGATCCTCGGCGCCCCGACGCTGCGGCTGCGAGGCGACTACCTCGCGATCGTGACCCTCGGCTTCGGCGAGATCATCCGCATCACCGCCCGCAACCTCGACAACGTGACCGGCGGCGCAGCGGGCATCACCCAGGTGCCGGTGCCGCCCGGGCCGGAGGTCGACGGTCGCTCGTTCTTCAACACGATCGACGCCGAGCGCTGGTACTGGCTGGCGCTGGTCATCCTGCTGATCATCATCTGGCTGACCCTCCGGCTCGAGCACAGCCGCGTCGGCCGCGCCTGGCTGGCCATCCGCGAGGACGAGGACGCCGCCGCAGTCATGGGCGTCGCGGGCTTCAAGTTCAAGCTGTGGGCCTTCGCCATCGGCGCGTCCGTCGGCGGGCTGGCCGGTCTGCTCTTCGGCAGCAAGCAGCAGTACGTCGAGCCCAACGCGTTCATGCTCAACCTGTCCTTCCTGTTCGTGGCCATGGTGGTCATCGGTGGGTCCGGCAACGTCGTCGGCGTGCTCGTCGGCGCCTTCCTGCTGACCTACCTGCCCGAGCGGTTCCGCGAGCTCCAGGAGTGGCGCCCGTTCGCCTTCGGCGTCGCCCTCGTCCTGGTGATGGTGCTGCGCCCGCAGGGCCTGGTGCCGAGCAGGCGGAGAGCACGCGAGTTCGAAGATCGACGACACGAGGCCGAGGAGGCTGCTGCCGATGTCTGAGCAGACCACGCACGACACGGGCATCGAGGTCCTGCCGGACACCTCGGACCACGACCTGATCGCGCTCGAGGCCACCGGGGCGAAGGGTGAGGTCCTGCTCGAGGTGGACCACGTCACGCTGCGGTTCGGTGGTGTCGTCGCCCTCGACGACGTCCACTTCGAGATCCGTCGCGGCGAGATCCTGGGCCTGATCGGCCCCAACGGTGCCGGCAAGACGACCTGCTTCAACGCGATGACCGGCGTCTACACCCCGACCGAGGGCACCATCCGGTTCAAGGGCCAGGAGATCTCGGGCCAGAAGTCGCACAAGATCAACCAGCTCGGGATCGCCCGCACGTTCCAGAACATCCGGCTCTTCCCGGAGATGTCGGCGCTGGAGAACGTCATGGTGGGCTGCGACGCCCGCCACAAGACGAGCGTGCTGGGCGCGTTGTTCCGTGCCTACCGGGTCCGCCCGTCCGAGGAGGAGCTGCCGGCCAGCGGCATCCGCCGCAGCTTCGCGAAGGTGTTCGGCATCAGCCGCCACACCCTCGAGGAGCGCGCCGGGCGCCGTCGGTCGATGGAGCTGCTCCGCTTCGTGGGGATCTCCGACCGGGCGCACGAGCTGGCGCGCAACCTGCCCTACGGCTACCAGCGTCGTCTGGAGATCGCGCGGGCCCTGGCCACCGAGCCGGAGCTGATCTGCCTGGACGAGCCGGCAGCCGGCTTCAACCCGGCGGAGAAGGAGGACCTCATGGGCCTCATCCGCCGGATCCGCGACCTGGGCCACACGGTCCTGGTCATCGAGCACGACATGAAGCTGGTCCTCGGCGTCACCGACCGGATCGTGGTCCTCGAGTTCGGGCAGAAGATCGCCGAAGGCAGCCCCGAGCAAGTTGCCCGTGACCCGAAGGTCATCGCCGCCTACCTGGGAGAACCCGACGATGCTGCTTGAGATGAAGGACGCCGTGCTCAGCTACGGCAAGATCGAGGCGCTCCACGGCATCTCCGTGGAGGTCAAGGAGGGCGAGGTCGTCTCGCTCATCGGCGCCAACGGCGCCGGCAAGACGTCGACGATGCGCGCCCTGTCGGGCGTCCGCGGCCTGGCCTCCGGGTCGGTCGTGTTCGACGGCGAGGACGTCACCAAGCTGCGCGCCGACCAGCGCCTGCGCAAGGGCCTGGTGCTGTGCCCCGAGGGTCGCGGCATCTTCCCCGGCATGACGGTGACCGAGAACCTCAACATGGGCGCCTACACGCGCAAGGACAAGGACGCCATGGAGGAGGACTACGCGCGCGTCTTCGACCTCTTCCCGCGGCTGATGGAGCGTCGCAAGCAGGTCGCCGGCACGATGTCCGGTGGCGAGCAGCAGATGCTCGCGATCGGACGCTCGCTCATGTCGCGTCCCAAGCTGCTCATGCTCGACGAGCCGTCCATGGGCCTGGCGCCGATGCTGATCCAGCAGATCTTCGACATCATCACCGAGATCTCGCAGCAGGGCACCACGATCCTCGTCGTGGAGCAGAACGCCAAGCAGGCGTTGTCCCGCAGCGACCGGGCGTACGTCCTCGAGACGGGCCGGATCGTCAAGACCGGCACCGGCGAGGAGCTTCTCGACGATCCCTCGGTGCGAGAGGCCTACCTCGGCGTAGCCTGATCCGGGACCGGGGGATAGTGTCGCCCGGGTGGTGCCGCGAAGGGTCGGCAAAGGGGGCCACGGTGGGTGCTCGAGGAAATGGTGGGTCGATGAGTCGGACGCCGGTGACCGTGCGCAAGGCAGAGCCGTACGACGTGGCGACGCTGCGTGAGCTGTGGAGCGACATCCTGCGCAAGGGTGCTCGCGAGGACCAGCTCGCCGACGTCGCACGCATCGTCGAGACGGCGTCCGAGCGCGCTGACCAGTGCGTCGCCGTGGCCGAGGTCGACGGCGAGGTGGCCGGTGCGGTCTACCTCGAGGCGACGACCTTCACCCCCCTCAACCTCGAGCCCGCCGTGCTCGCCGTCTCCCCGCACGTCTTCCCGCAGTTCCGCCGCAAGGGCGTGGGCAGCGCGCTGATGGAGGTGGCCTGCCGGTTCGCCGAGCAGCACGGCATCCAGCACGTCCAGACCGCCGCGGCGTCGGAGGCGCGCGACGCCAACCGGTTCATGGCCCGACTGTCCTTCGCACCGCAGGCGACCCTGCGGGCGGCCGCGACCAGCTCCGTGCGGTCGCGGCTGCCGCAGGCCCGTCAGGCGACCCCGGCCGCCAGCAGCCGGCAGCGCATCGACCGGGTGCTCGCCGCGCGCCGCACCCGGCGCGAGCGCGTCGTACCCGGCTGACCCGCAGCCGCCGCAGCTCGCGGTGGCGGAGGCTCAGCCGCCCTGGGTGGGTGCCGGCACCAGCGCGCAGGTGATGCGCGAGGTGCACACGCGCTTGCCGCGCTCGTCGGTGATGACGATCTCGTACGACGTCGACGTGCGGCCGAGGTGGACCGCGGTCGCGACCCCGGTGACGGTGCCCGACGTGGCGGCGCGGTGGTGGGTGGCGTTGATGTCCACGCCGACCGCGATCTTCTCGGGGTAGGCGTGGATGGCCGACCCGATGGATCCCAGCGTCTCGGCCAGCACGACGGACGCGCCGCCGTGCAGGAGGCCGAAGGGCTGGGTGTTGCCCTCGACGGGCATGGTCGCCACGACCCGCTCGGCGGACACCTCCACGAGCTCGACGCCCATCTTGTCGTTGAGCCGGCCGTTGCCCTGCGGCATGAAGTCGATCAGCTCCTGGACGCTCAGTCCCGCCAGCGTGGCGGGGGCGGATCCGGACGGGGACGCGGGTGCATCGCTCATGCGGCCATTGTGTCGGAGCCGGGCCCGTTCCCGGGCGCAGGGCTGTCGGTCCCGGCCGCTAGAGTCGGCGGGTGCCTGGAATGAGTGCCGCGTCGACCGAGCAGACACGCCCCCGACTCCTGCTGCTGGACGGCCACTCACTGGCCTACCGCGCGTTCTTCGCCCTGCCGGTGGAGAACTTCGCGACCGCGTCCGGACAGCACACCAACGCGGTCTACGGCTTCACCTCGATGCTGGTCAACGTGCTCCGCGACGAGGTGCCGACGCACGTCGCGGTCGCCTTCGACAAGTCGCGCCAGACCTTCCGCCTGGAGGAGTACAGCGACTACAAGGCCAAGCGCAACAAGACCCCCGACGAGTTCGGCAGCCAGCTGCCCCTCATCCGGCGGGTGCTCGACGCGCTGCGGATCCAGCACCTCTCGATGGACGGCTACGAGGCCGACGACATCATCGCGACGCTCGCCACGCAGGGCCTGGCCGAGGGGATGCAGGTCCTGATCATGACCGGCGACCGCGACTCCATCCAGCTCGTCACCGACGACTCCACGGTCCTCTACACGATGCGGGGCGTGAGCGACCTGGCTCGGCTGACGCCGGCGGCCGTCCAGGAGAAGTACGGCGTCCCGCCCCACCGCTATCCCGAGCTCGCGGCCATCGTCGGCGAGACCTCCGACAACCTCCCCGGCGTGCCGGGCGTCGGCCAGGGCTACGCCGCGAAGTGGATCAACCAGTTCGACGGCCTCGACAACGTGATCGCCCGCGCCGACGAGATCACCGGCAAGAAGGGCGAGGCGCTGCGCGAGCACCTCGGCGACGTCATCCGCAACCGCCGCCTCAACGCGCTGGTCCGCGACCTCACGCTGCCGGTGCGACCCGACCAGCTGGTGCGCCAGCCGTGGGACCGCACCGAGGGTCTCGAGCTGCTCGACGAGCTGGAGTTCCGCGGCGAGCTCCGCTCCCGGCTGCTCGACACCATCGACCCCGACCCGGGCGAGACCTTCGAGGCCGAGTCGGGCTTCGAGCTCGACGGCCGCCGGCTCGGCGCCGGCGAGGCAGCCGCCTGGCTCGACACCCACGCCCCCGCCGAGGTGCGGGTCGGTGTCTCGGTGCAGGGCAGCTGGCGGGCCGGCACCGGCGAGGTCGTCTCCGTCGCGGTGGCGACCGGCGACGGCCAGGCGGCGTGGATCGACGTCTCCGACATCGGCCCCGACGACGACGCGGCGGTGGCCGCGTGGCTCGCCGACCCGTCGCGGCCCAAGGCCCTCCACGACGCCAACGGCCCGAGCCTGGCGCTGGCCGCCCGGGGCTGGGAGCTCGGCGGCCTGCAGGTCGACACCGCGCTCGCGGCCTACCTGGTCCAGCCCGACCAGCGGTCCTACGCCCTCGCCGACCTCACGCTGCGCTACCTCAAGCGCGAGCTGCGGCAGGACGCGGTCGACACCGAGCAGCTGAGCTTCGACGCGATGGACGACACCACGGCGAGCGACACCGCCATGCTGACCGCCCGCGCGGTCCTCGACCTCGCCGACGCCCTCGACGGCGCCGTCGAGGAGCACGGCGGCACCCGCCTGCTGCAGGAGGTGGAGCTGCCGCTGATCGGGACGCTCGTGCGGATGGAGCAGGTCGGCATCGCGGTCGACTCCGACCACCTCGAGGGCCTGGAGTCCGAGTTCGGCGACCAGGTCCGCGCGGCGGCCAACGACGCCTACGACGTCATCGGCAAGGAGATCAACCTCGGCTCGCCCAAGCAGCTGCAGGTGGTGCTGTTCGACGAGCTCGACATGCCCAAGACCAAGCGCACCAAGACCGGCTACACCACCGACGCCGACGCGCTGCAGCAGCTGTTCGAGAAGACCGAGCACCCCTTCCTCCAGCACCTGCTGCGCCACCGCGACGTGATCCGGCTGCGCCAGACGGTGGAGGGGCTGCTCAAGACCGTCGCCTCCGACGGTCGCATCCACACGACCTACAACCAGATCATCGCGGCGACCGGCCGGCTCTCGAGCACCGACCCCAACCTGCAGAACATCCCCATCCGCACCGAGGCCGGGCGCCGCATCCGCGAGGGCTTCGTCGTCGGCGAGGGCTACGAGTCGCTGATGACCGCCGACTACAGCCAGGTCGAGATGCGGATCATGGCCCACCTGTCCGAGGACGCGCTGCTCATCGAGGCGTTCCGCTCCGGCCAGGACTTCCACTCCATCACCGCTGCCCGGGTGTTCGGGGTCGACGCCGCGGACGTGAGCGTCGAGCAGCGCGCCAAGATCAAGGCGATGAACTACGGCCTCGCCTACGGCCTGTCGGCGTTCGGGCTGTCCCAGCAGCTGCGCATCGACACCTCCGAGGCGCGGGGCCTGATGGACGAGTACTTCCAGACCTTCGGCGGGGTCCGTGACTACCTCGGCGGCATCGTCGACGAGGCGCGGCGCTCCGGCTTCACCGAGACGATCCTGGGTCGTCGCCGCTACCTCCCCGACCTCACGAGCGACAACCGGCAGCGACGAGAGACCGCGGAGCGGATGGCGCTCAACGCGCCCATCCAGGGCTCGGCCGCCGACCTGGTCAAGGTCGCCATGCTGGGCGTCGAGCGGGCGCTCGCCGAGCAGGGGTTGCGCTCCCGGATGCTGCTCCAGGTCCACGACGAGCTCGTCTTCGAGGTGGCGCCCGGCGAGGCCGACGCGCTGGCCGAGCTGGTGCGGGTCGAGATGGGCGGAGCCGCCGACCTGGCGGTGCCGCTCGACGTGTCCATCGGCACCGGCCGCAGCTGGCACGACGCGGCGCACTAGGTCCCGCGCCCCGCAGCAGCAGCTGGTGCGCGGGCTGGGCGTCAGCCCGGCAGCGTGCCCGGGAGGGGCGGCGGGGGAGCGTCCCGGGCGATGCGCAGGCTCGCCAGCGTGAGCACGACGAGCAGGACGGCGTCGACGGACACGACCGTGGTGACGAGCGCCGCCACCGATCCCGCCTGCAGGCCCAGCACGACGATCGCGACGAGGGCCCCCCACACCAGGAGCACCGAACGACGCGCCTGGCGCGCCAGGACGGCGTACACCTGGAGCTGCAGCATGGCCAGCACGGTGCCGAGCGCGGCGAACACCCAGAGCAGGTCCTCGACCTCACCGAAGTCGGAGCCGCCGACGAAGATCATGGCGACGCCCGACAGCAGGCGTGCGGCGGCCACGGCCAGCACGCCGAGGACCCCGATGGCCAGCAGGCTCCGCACCAGCGCGCGCTTGCGGCTCTCGGGCGAGGCCATGTCGGGGAAGGCGATGACGACGATGAACTGCGGCAGGAACAGCATCACCTTGGTCATGATCAGGCCGGCGGCGTAGAGCCCGGCGTCGTGGTCGTCGAGCACGTGGCGCGCCATCACGATGTCGACGCTCGACAGGGCGAAGAAGACGAAGAGCACCTGGGCGTTGTGCACGCTCTCGACCAGCATCGACCGCGCGGAGTGCTCCGGCGCCGCCACGTCGGGCGTACGACGCTCGCGCAGCACCCACCAGCCGACCGCCACCGGGAACAGCAGCCCGAGCGTGACGCCGAGCACGGCGGCCGTCGCGTCGGGGCGCCAGAGGATCAGCGACGTGCCGACGACGAGGCGCGGGATCCCCCCGGCCAGGTAGAACACCGACAGCGCACCCCACCGGCGCTCGCCCTGCAGGACGCCCGCCTGCCCTCCGGCGAGGGTGAGGGGGACGACCGCGAGCGAGACGATCGCGGCGGTCAGGAGGTCGTCGAGGTTGAGCAGCCGGTTGATCACGGGGCAGAGGACGAGCATGACCACGCCGGCGACGAGCGACACCCTGGTCGTCAGCGACAGGACGGTCCTCTCGATGGCCGCGACGTTGCCGCGGTCGACGGCGATCCGCCGGGCGGCTGTGGCCTGGAGCCCCAGCGCCCCCACCTGCAGCACGATCAGGAGGCTGAGGCAGGCCGCGAGCGCGCCGTACTCGCTGGGACCGATGATCCGTGCGGCCAGCATGGTGAAGCCGTACGTCGCGATGTTCATCACGCTGGTGGCCACCGCGACGGACGTGCCGTCGAAGGTGCGCCTGCTGCGCACGCTGCTCGGGGCCGTCACCCGCCGCATCCTAGGTTCCCGGGCCCGCCGGCGCCGCCCCGGTGCCGCCCCGGTGCCGTCCCGGCGACGTCCGCGTGGTCGCGGCCCGGGGTGGCCGTGGTGGAGCAGCGCAGACCCTAGGGTGGTGTCCCGTGCGGCGACGGACGAGCGAGGGAGCCCTCCGTGCCGCTCCGGTGCTGTGGTCGCTCCTCCTCGCCGTGGTCCTCCTGGGCGGGGCGCTGGGGCCGGGATTCGTCCTCACCTACGACATGGTCTGGGTCCCCGACCTCTCCGTGCGCCCCGACTTCCTCGGGCTGGGATCCGGACTCCCGCGCGCGGTGCCGTCGGACCTCGTGGTGGCCCTCCTCGACGAGGTCGTCCCGGGGATGCTGCTCCAGAAGGCGGCGCTGCTGCTGTCGCTCGTCCTCGCCGGCGTCGGTGCGTGGCGGCTGCTGCCACCGGGGAGCCGGGTGGCCAGCGTGGCGGCGGCCACGGTCTACGTGTGGAACCCGTTCGTGGTCGAGCGGCTGGGTATCGGCCACTGGCCGCTGCTGATGACGTACGCCGCGCTGCCGTGGATCCTGCGCGCGGCACGCGGCTGGGGGGCGGGCGAGCGGACCTCGGCCGGCGTGGTGCTGTGGGTGGCGGTCGGCAGCCTCAGCCCCGTCGGCGGCATCCTCGCCGCGGTCTTCGCGCTGCTGTGCGTCGCGGCGCCGCGTGCGGGTGCGCGCCGTCGCCTGCTGTGGACCGGGTGCGCCGCCGCTGCGCTCAACGCGCCGTGGATCGTGGCGGGCGCCCTGCACGCGTCGAACGCCGTGAGCGACCCCGTGGGGGTCGAGGTGTTCGCCGCCCGTGGCGAGGGCGGCGCGCCGACCCTGGTCAGCCTCCTGGGCCTCGGTGGCATCTGGAACGCCGACGTGGTGCCGGTCTCGCGGACCACGTGGGCGGGCGTGGTCGCGGTCCTCCTCGTCCTCGTGGTCTGCGCCGCCGGGGTGCGCGCGTGGCGCCGGTCCTCCCCGCGCGGGGAGGTCGTCGCGCTGACGACCGCGGGCGTCGTGGGCCTGCTGGTGGCGCTCGCCGGGTCCGTCGCACCCGGAGCGGTGGAGTGGCTGGTGGCCCACGTGCCGGGCGGGGGACTGGTGCGCGACGGCTCGCGGTTCGTCGCGCTGCTCGCCCCGCTCCAGGCGATCCTGTTCGGGTTCGGCGTGGCACGGATCGCGGCGGCCGTCCCGGCCCGGCAGCTGGGAGCGACGGTGGCGACGGGCCTGGTCCTGGCTCCGCTCGCGCTCATGCCGGACGCGGCGTGGGGGCTCTCCGGGCAGCTGCGCGCGGTCTCGTACCCCGACGAGCTGGCCGAGGCGAGAGCGGCGATGCAGGAGGAGCGGGCGGCAGGTGCCGCGGGCGACCTCCTGTCGCTGCCGTTCACCTCCTACCGGCGCCCCGGGTGGAACCACGGCCGGCGCGTCCTCGACCCGGTCGGTCGCTGGTTCCCGGTCGACTACCTGGCGAGCGACACCCTCGTGGTCTCGGGCCGCGTGGTGGGGGGCGAGGACGAGCGTGCGGCCCGTGTCGCGGACCTCCTCGGGACGCTGACCGGCGCCGAGCTGACGCAGGCGCTGCGTGACGAGGGCATCGGCTGGGTCGTCGTGGACCGCGAGGCCACCCGCGCCGTGGCCGCGGAGACCGGCGAGGAGCCTCCGGACGTCGCCGGTGCCGTCGAGGTCCACGGCGGGCGGCTCTACACGCTGTCGCGGCTCGGACCCGGCGACGTCGCCGACCCGGAGCCGCCCGGCGGACGGCGCCTGGCGTACGCCCTCCTGGCGCTGGCGTGGGCGTCGGCGGCCGCCGCGGTGGTGCTCGCGGCCGCCCGTCTCGTGCTCGTCCGGACCGGTCGTGGCGAAATGCGCCGCCGCCGTTGACGAGGTGCTACCGTGCTCCCGACCTAGTGAAGTGGAGTGTGTGCCGTGCAGGGACAGATTGCTGGCATCGTGGCGGTTGTCGTCGGGTTCGTTCTCGCCGGCCTCACCACGGTCGGTGTCGTGACCACCGTGAGCAGCGCGCCGTCGCAGCCCGAGCAGTCCGTCATGGACTACGGCACCAACCAGGACTCCGAGTAGTCCCCGGCCGCTCCGCGGCCCCGCACCACCACAGATCGCCTTCCAGCACCACCGTCCGCCCGTCGTCCATGACGACGGGACCGACGGTGGTGCCGCTGCGTACGGACGGTGCCGGCGTCGCCCGTCGCGGCTGCGGACGGACGCGGTCGGCGGACTGAGGCGCCGGACTGAGGCGCCGGCTCAGGGGCCGTCCGGGTCCTCCACGGCCACGCGGCGCTCCTGCAGGACGTCGGCCAGGACGTGCGCGAACGAGTTCTCCGAGTGCGTCCACGAGAACGTGTCCGACATCTCGCGCGCACCCTTGCCCAGGCGCTGGCGCTCGGCGCGGTCGTCGACGAGGCGGCGTACGGCCTCGCTGAACTCGTCGGGTGCGTCGACCAGCAGCCCGGACGCGCCGTCCGCGATCGACTCGCGGGTGCCGCCGGCCGAGGCGTAGGCGATGGTCGGCACGCCGTGGCTGCCGGCCTCGCCGACGACGATGCCCCATCCCTCCTTGAGCGAGGGGAGCAGCATCAGCCACGAGCGGGCGAGGATCTCGTGCTTGCGCTGCTCGGTGACGTGGCCGTGGAAGACGACCAGGTCCTGCGCGCCGCGGGACGCGACGTAGGAGCGCAGGTCGTCCTCCCACCAGCCGTTGCCCACCACGTCGAGGCTGACGTCGGGGTGGACCTGGCGGAGCGCGACCACCGCGTCGATCGCGTGCTCCACCTGCTTGTGCGGGACGAGGCGGCCGAGCACGCAGAGGGCGGGGGTGGGGCTCCGCGGCACGTCGACGACGGGAGCCGGCGAGGTGCCGTTGTGCACGACAGCGATCCGCTCGCTGCCGATGCCCAGCGCGATCAGCTCGCCGCGCGTGGACCGCGACACCGCGATGTACTGCGCCCGGCGGTAGATCCGCGGCGCGAGGAAGCGCTCGATCCACCAGCCGAGCCGGCCGATGAGGCCCGGGAAGACGACCGGCCACTGCTCACGGTGCACGTGGTGCACCAGGACCACGACGGGTGCCCGCGTCACCAGGCGCGTGAAGAAGGGAAGTCCGTTCTGCACGTCGACGACCATGTCGACCTTGCCGAACCGCCGCAGCAGCAGGTGCAGCGCACCGAGGAGGTAGATCGCGAGGTGGTCGCCGCGGCGGACGAAGCGCACGCCGTCGACGACCTCGTCGGCCGGTGCGTTGTCGTGGGAGGCGCAGAAGATGGTGGCCCGCGCGCCGTGGCGCACCAGTCCGCGCGCCATCGCCTCGACGTAGCGCTCGGACCCTCCGCCCTCGGGGTTGCTGGTGTCGCGCCAGTTGAACAGCACGACGTGGCGTCCCGCGAGCGACACCGCCTCTTCTGCCTCCATGCGGCGAAGGTTACCCGTCAGTTCACTTCCACGGGACTGCTCCGGCGAACCTGCCATACTCCCGGACCATGTCCGCCCTGACGGCCCTGCGGGTCTTCCACCAGCGACGCATCGCGGTGCCGGTGCCCGACGACGCCCTCGTCCTCGACGTCGGCAGCGGTGACAAGCCCTCGTGGCGCGCCGACGTGCTGCTCGACCGCTACACCGGGGCCGAGTTCGCCGCCCAGCGGTCCGGCCGCGCCGCTGCACGCGTCTCGCGCCCCCTCTTCGACGCCGACGCGGCCGACATGCCGTTCCGCGACGGCGCCTTCGACTACGCCATCTGCTCCAACCTGCTCGAGCACGTCCCCGACCCGGCAGCGGTGGCCCGTGAGCTGAGCCGGGTGGCCCGGGCCGGCTACATCGAGGTGCCGGAGGCGGCCAGCGCCAAGATCGTCGACTTCCCCAGCCACGTGTGGTGGTGCCGGCTGGAGGATGGGGGCGCCGAGGGCAGCTCCGAGGGCAGCTCCGCGGGGGACGCGCCGACGCTCGTGCTCACCGCCAAGCAGGCGCCGTACTTCGACGCCGAGATCCACGCCTACATCGAGCGCGCCGGCGTCCGCGACGACCTCGACAGCGTCCTCAACCGGCACTTCGAGCACCGCGTCATCCAGTACCACTGGTCGGGCGCCGTCCGGCTGCGGACCGAGGGACGGCTCGATCCCGACTTCTTCGCCGCGGCCCTGCGCGCGCCCGGTCACCAGCGCGGCTGGGAGGCGGGCGCCGTCCAGGCGCTGACGGCGGCGTGGACGTTGCCGACCCGCCGCCGGCGGCGCGACGTACGGATCCCGTTCAACCAGGTGGTCAAGCCCGAGCACCAGCGCGCCGACGACGCCGTCCTCGAGCGGCGCATCTACCGGCTCGACGCGGCGGCCGGAGGTGCTCAGCAGGAGACTCAGTAGGGGTCGTAGGGGCTCTCGTGGCCGAACAGCCGGCGGGCCAGCGGTCGCAGCCGCAGCCGGAGGAGGACCTTGACGGCGACGTTGCGCAGCCACCACGGCACCTCCTGCAGGATGCGCCACCGGTCGGCCGCCGACGGGGCGCCGACCCGGAACAGCGCCATCGACCCGGCGCGACGCTCGTAGCGGAGACGGCGCGAGGGCAGCACGTGGGCCAGCACGCCGAGGGTGACACCGATGGAGGAGTAGCAGTCGTGGACGAGGATCGGGGCCCCCACCGGGAGGTGCGCCGCCCACTTGAGGTCGTCGGTCAGCGTCCAGTAGTCGTGCTTGCCGTCGATGTAGAGGTAGTCGATGCCGCGCGTCCAGCCGGGTCGCGCCCGCGTGCTGTAGTCGGCCACCAGCTCGACCGTGTCCGCCAGGCCGGTCTCCGCCACGTTGCGCTCGAACTTCGTCCGGGTGGTCACGCCGCCGAACAAGCGGCCCTCGACGAAGGGGTCGACGGCCACGACCCGGCCCTGCAGCGCGCGGGCCGCGGTGGCCAGGACGACCGTCGACTTGCCCTGGTGGCTGCCGATCTCGACGATCAGCGGACGCTCCGGCAGCTCCTGCGCGGTGTCGAAGAGCAGCCGCGCCTGGTCCTCGGTGAGCCACCCGGGGATCGCCGAGGCGACGTCCCAGGTCGCCTCGAACCCGGCGGGCTGGCAAGCAGTCATGTGAAGTCCCTCGGGCGTGGATCGGCGCGGCTGGTCCGGAGTACCGACGCAGAATATAGACTCACCGCCGCCCGAGCGGATCGACACGGAAGGCAGCCGCAGTGACCGACGGCTCCACCGCCCCGGTCCGCCGGCGTCCCTCTCGGTCGGACCCGTGGCTGCTCGGCGTGCACGTGCTCGTCGTCGTCTCCGTCGTCGTGCTGAACCTCTTCCAGCAGACCGGACGCATCACCTTCGACACCAAGCTCGACCTGCAGCTCGACCCCGCCGACCTGCTGGCGCGCAGCTCCAGCCTGTGGAACGGCGACTGGGCCCTGGGCGGCCTGCAGAACCAGGCGTCCGGCTACCTGTTCCCGATGGGGCCGGCCTTCCTCGCCGGGGAGCTGCTCGGGGTCCCGATGTGGATCTGGCAGCGGCTGTGGTCCGCGCTCGTCATGCTGCTGGCCTACGAGGGGGCCCGTCGGCTCGCGGCCTCCTGGCCCGGCATCGGACGCGCGGGCGCGATCCTGGCAGGGCTCACCTACATGCTCGCCCCGCGCGTCCTGACGACCGTGGGCGGGCTCAGCGGCGAGACGCTGCCGGCGGCGGTGCTGCCCTGGACGGTGCTCCCACTCGTGCTCTTCCTCCGAGGACGGCTGCGCGGCTGGGTGGCATTCGTGCTGTCGGCGTCCACCGTGCCCCTGATGGGCGGGCAGAACGCCACCCTCGTGGTGGCGTGCCTGGTCCTCCCGGCGCTGCTCCTGGCCCTCGCCTCCGGCCGGTCGGTGCGCCGTCGCCTCACCGACCTGGTCGGGTGGGGCGCGCTGGTCGGCGTCGCGACGCTGTGGTGGGTCGTCCCGCTCCTCCTGATGGGCGCCTACTCCCCGCCGTTCCTGGACTTCATCGAGTCGGCCGAGACCACGGCCGGGGACACCGGGTGGCTGTCGTCGCTGCGCGGGACCAGCCACTGGGTGGCGCTCTTCCCCGGCGGGGGCAACATCGGCTGGGCCGGTGGCTACGAGCTGGCGTCCTCGACGCTGCTGATGGTCCCGACGGTCCTGGTCGCGGCCATCGGACTCCTCGGCCTGCTGCAGGCGGGCCTGTGGGAGCGGCGGGTGCTCGCGGTGTCGGTGCTGGTCGGCCTCGCCGTGCTGACCGCCGGGAGCGGCGGCTGGGCCGGTTCGGTCTTCTCCGAGGCGTGGCTGCAGGCTCTCGACACCTCCCTGGCGCCGCTGCGCAACATCCACAAGTTCGACCCCGTGGTGAGGCTGCCGCTCGCGCTCGGCGTGGGGGCGTTCGTCACGAGCGCCGTGCCGGCCACGTGGCGACGCACGGCCGGTTCGACCGTCCTGCCGGTGCGGACCATCGCTGTGGCGGTCACCGGTCTCCTCGTCGTGGCCGCCGCCGGCCCCGCGGCCGCGGGGTCGCTGCGGACCGAGGGCGGCTTCGAGGACGTCCCCGACAGCTGGCGCGACGCCGTCGCCTACCTGGGCGACCGGCCGGGCCCGACCCGGGCCATCGTGCTCCCGGGGGCCGGCTTCGCCGTGCAGACGTGGGGCCGCACCATCGACGAGCCGGTCCAGGTCCTCGACCCGTCGCCGTGGATGGCGCGCGCCCAGGTCACCGTGGCCCCTGCGGGCACCCTGCGGCTGTTGGACACCGTGGAGCAGTCGGTCGCCGAGCCGCGACCGCAGCGGCGGCTCGCCGCAGCCCTGCAGGCGCTCGGCGCGACCCACGTCATCGTGCGCAACGACCTGGACCCGGACGCGACCGACGCACCCGAGCCCGAGGTGGTGCGCGCCGCCCTGGGGCACGTGCCGGGGGCCCGGGTGGCCGGCGCCTTCGGCAGCACGTCGCGTGGTCTGCCCGCCGTCGAGGTCTACGAGCTCGCGCACGACGACGAGCCCCGCGTCGAGGTCCAGGACTGGGCGGACCGGTCGGTGGTCGACGGCGGGCCGGAGGTCGTGCCGGAGCTGCGCGCTGCGGGCCTCGTGCCGGACGACGAGGCGACCGTGCTGGCCGCCGACGGCGAGCAGGCGGACATCGTCACCGACGACCTGCGACGCGTCGAGCGCAGCTTCGGGCGCGTGCACGACGCGCGGTCGGCGGTGATGACCCCGTCCGAGGCCTACCGCGTCACCCGGCTCGCCCACGACCACAGCGACGGCGCCATGCCCGCGGACCGGACGACGGCGGCGTACGACGGTGCGGCGGAGATCGTGGCGTCGAGCTCCGCGGGCTACGCCGACGTGCTCGGTCCGGTGCGGCCCGAGCTGAGCCCCTACGCCGCCTTCGACCGGTCGATCTGGACCTCGTGGGCGAGCGCGCCCCTGTCCGCACCGCAGGGCCAGTGGATCGAGGCCCGCTTCGACCGGCCGACGCCCGTGCGCCAGGTGTCCGTGTCGTTCGACACGTTCGCCGGGGCGCGGGTGACGTCGGTGCGGATCACCACCGAGGACCGGTCCGTGGTGGCGGACGTGCAGGCCGACGGCACGGCGCCGCTCGTCGACGTCGACGACGACGCGGCGTCGCGGATGCGCGTCACGGTGCTCGGTGCGGCGGCCGGACGCGGCCAGGTGCGGCTCGCCGACGTGCGCATCGCCGACCACGACGTCACCCGCTCGCTGGTGGTGCCCGGGGCGGTCTCGTCGGCGACCTCGGTGTTCCTCACGAGCGAGGCGCCGCGACGGGCATGCGCCGTCGACGGCGACGACGCCTACGTCGGCTGCGAGCTGTCCCGCCAGGTCGAGACGTCGGAGACGGCGGGGTTCGACCGCACCATCACGGTCGCGGAGAGCGGCGAGTGGCGCCTCAAGGGACGCGTCGTCGCCACCCACGGTCCCGAGCTCGACCGCCTCTTCGCACCGCTGTCGGACCGGCAGGTCGGCGTGACGGCGAGCAGCACCTACGCGGGCGACCCCGCGGTCACGGCGGCCGGGGCCGTCGACGGGCGCCCCGAGACGGGCTGGACGTCGTCACCGGGCGATCCTGCGCCGGCCCTCCAGCTGGCATGGGGCCCCCGACGCAAGGTGACCAGGGTCGTGGTGACGTCCTCGCCCGGGCAGCCGGGCGCCCTGCCCGAGGCGTTCCTCGTGGACGGTGGTCCGGGGACGGGCGAGCCCCAGCTCGTCGCGACCGCCGGCCCGGACGCGGGGGAGATGCGCCCGGTGCGGACCAAGCAGCTGCGGGTCACCGCCTTCGGCGAGGCCGGGCTGGAGGGCGTCGGCGTGGCCGAGGTCGAGGTCGCCGGCATCGAGGACCTGCGCCACGAGCCGGACCCGGCGACGCCCACCGGTGCCGCCTGCGGCTTCGGTCCCACCATCGAGGTGGGTGGGCGAGTCGTGCAGACGCGGGTCACCGGCACGCTGCGCGACGTGCGCTCGGGCGGCGACCTGGCGGTGGTCCCCTGCGGGAAGCGGTCGGTCTCGCTGTCGGCCGGCGAGCACCGGGTGCGGGTGGTGAACCCCCCGGGACTCGCCACGACCACCCTGGTGCTGGCGCCGTCCCCGCCGCCGGCGGCGGCCGCCAGCACGCGCCCGTCCGTCCTGGCGTGGTCGGCGACGCACCGTGAGGTCGAGGTGTCGGCCGGCGCCGAGTCCGTGCTCGCCGTCACCGAGAGCCACAACCGCGGCTGGACGGCCAGCCTCGACGGCGTCGAGCTGCGCCCGGTGGTCCTGGACGGGTGGCGGCAGGGCTTCGTCCTCCCGGCCGGGGCGACAGGGGTGGTCGAGCTCGACTACGGCCCGCAGGTGCCGTTCCGGGTGTCGCTCGTCGGCGGCCTCGTCCTGGTCGGCCTGCTGCTCCTGCTCTCGGGGTTCCTGCTCGTCCGCCGCGTCGGCCGGGCACCGGCGCCTGCGGCGGACGAGGAGGCCGGCGACCCCGGCGGGCCCGCGCGTCGGTCGTCCCGCGGGTGGCAGCTGGTCCAGCTCCCCGCCGTCCTCGTGGTCGGCATCGTCTCGTTGCCCCTCGCGGTGGGAGCGCTGGTCGCGTGGGCCACGCGGCACCACCCGCTGCACCTGGTCTCCGCCGCCTGCGCCGCCGCGCTGGCGTTCGCCGGGCTCATGGCCGTGTCCGCCTCCGAGGTGGTCGTGCCCCCGGTAGGGTCCGACGTCGTCGTGGCGCTGGTCGTGGGCGTCGTCTGCGGCCGCGTGCTCGTGCGTCCATGACCACCGTGGAGCCGGGTTCGCCCGCCCGGAGGGGAGGAGGAGCGTTGACGGTCGCCGGTGTCCGCACCCTCGTCGTCGCCGTCCTCGCCGCTGCAGTGGCCGTACGAGTCTCCGGCGCGCAGGCCGTCACCGGCGCGTACGCCCGTGTCGCCGCCGCCCCGACCGCGTCGCTGCGCAGCGCGGCGGACGGTTGGAGCGTGTCCGGGACGTTCGGCGACGCCACCGCCCAGGGGCTGCGGGACCTGCCGCTGGCCGTCTGGTCCTGGCTGGCCGACCTCGTCGGCGCGCCCGCGTCCGTCGCTCGCACCGGCTGGTGCGTCCTGGTCTTCGTGCTGGCCGTGGTCGGGGCGGTCCGGCTCGGCCGTGCCTGCTCGGGGCGGGCGAGCACGCAGCGGCGGCACGGGACGGTGGACGAGCCGTGGAGCCCGTGGGTCGCCGCGGCGCTCTACGCCTGCGGGCCGCTGCTGGTGACCACGGTGCTGCACGCCCCGGGTGACGGCCTCGTCGTCGCCCTCCTCCCGTGGGTGCTCGTCCCGCTCGTTGGTCGCGACGTGGGCTGGCGGCCCGCGGCCGGGTCGGCCGCCTGGCTCGGGCTGGCCGGGGTGGGGAGCCCGCCGTGGGGCCTGGTGGCGCTGCTCGCCGGTCTCGTCTCCGCGGCCGTGACGTCGCGCCACGCGGGCGGCGCCCGGCAGCTGCTGCGGTGGTCGCTCCTCGCGGCCGCGTCCAGCGCGTGGTGGCTCGCGGCCTACGCCTGGGAGGTCGCCCACGCCGTGGAGGTGACGGGTCTCGTCGCCTCGCCGTCGGCGCTCGCGCTGGGCGACACGCTCGGTCTTCCGTCCGCCGAGCCGCTGTGGCTGGTGCTCCTCGCGTTCGCGCCCGCAGTGGTGGCGGTCGCCGCGCTGGTCCTGCGGGTCGGCACCGAGCTCGTGCTCGTCGGCGCGCTGCTGGGGACGTCCCTCGTCGCGGCGGTGGTGGGGATGGCGTCCGACGGATGGCCGTCGTGGCTGCCGGTGCCCGCGTCCTCGGCGACGGCCACCGACTCCGTCCCGGCGCCGTGGGTCGCAGTGCTGGTCTGGGTCGCGCTCGCCGGCCTGGTGGCGTGGTCGCCGCTCGTCGAGCACCTGGGCTCGCGGTCGCCGGCCGGGGTCGCCGGGCCGTGGACGCGTCGCACCGGCGCGGCCGTCGCCGGTCTCACCGTCCTCGGGCTGGTGTCGGTGGCGGGCCCGGTGCTCGCGGTCCAGGAGCGTACGTCCGAGCGCGCGGACATCGACCGGGCGCAGTGGGCGGAGGTGGCGAGGTGGTCCGCGACCGCTCCTCCGGGACGCGTGCTGGTGCTGCCGGCCGTGGCGGACGGGCGAGTGGACCCGGTGGTGGCGGAGGCGCTCGTCGACCGCCCGTGGGTGGCGCGCGACACCGTGCCGCTGTCCGGGGCAGCGGCCACCGCCGCCCTCGACGACGCCGTGGCCCGACTCGAGCGCGGACTCGACGGACCGGGCACGGCCGCCGCCCTGCGCCACCTCGGCATCTCCTACGTCCTACTGCGCAACGACGTCCCGGCGGCCGTCGACCGCGAGCGACCGGTCGGCCTCGTCCGCCACGCCCTGTCGCGGCAGGGGGCCTCGCGCGTCGCCGTCGTGGAGGCAGCCGGCGAGGCGCCGGCCGGCCTCGTGGACCTCGGCGTGCACGACCCGGGCGGGACCATCGAGATCTGGGCCCTCGACGAGGCGGCCGACGGGTCCGTCCACGCGGGCGCGCCCGTGTCCGTGCTGGGCGACAGCGGGGTGGTCGGCGACCTGGCCGACGCCGGGCTGGAGCCCGAGCAGGCGCTCGTCCTGGGGCGTGGTCCGGACGGGACCAGCGACGCCGTCTCCGACAGCGCGCGACGGCGCGACGTGGACCAGCGGGTGGCGTCCGACCCGTTCGGCCCCGTGGTCGGGGCCGATGAGCCCTGGACCGCGGTGCCGGCCGGCGCCGCGCGGACGCCGACCGCCTCCCGGGGCCTGTCGGGTGCTGACGAGGTGCGCGCCTCCTCCTCGGCGGCCGACCTCGACGGGCACCGGCGCCTCACCGGTGCGGTGCCGGCCGCGGCCGTCGACGGCAACGGGTTCACCGCCTGGCAGTCGCGCCGCGGCACCGTCGTGGGGGAGTGGTGGGAGATCGCCTTCGACGGGACCACCGACTTGGCCGACGCCTCGCTCCAGGTCGTCCAGAACGCCTTCGCGTCCCACCTCGTCTCCCGGGTGGTCCTGCAGTCCGACGACGGGTCGACGGAGGTGGACGTCCCCGCCGACGGCCTGGTCCCGTTGGCGGCCGTCGGCCGGACCGACCGCCTGCGGGTCGTGGCCACGGGCGTCACCGGCCCCGCGTCGGGCGACAGCAGCTTCGCGATCGCGGAGCTGTCGGTGCCGGGCCTCGAGGTCGAGGAGGAGCTCGTCGTCGCCGGCGGGGCCACCGCCACCTGGGTCCTCGCCGCCCGCCCACCCAGCTTCGCGACGTGCGTGCCGTCCTACCCCGTCGGGGGCGCCGGTGACCCGGCCGCGAGCGAGACCGTGTGCAGCCGGGCAGTGGGCGTCGACGGTCCGGACTCGGGCTCGTTGGCGCGCGTCGTCACGTCCGAGGGGAGCGTGGAGGTCGGCGGACGGGTGTGGCTCCGGGCGGCGGACAGCGCCGAGTCGCGCGCGCTCGCCGACCGGCTGGCACGCCCCTCCGTCACCGCGACCGGGTCGAGCGTCGCGTCCCCCGACCTCGTGGGCGACGCCCAGGCGGCGGCCGACGGAGACCCGTCGACCGCGTGGCGGCCCGCGCCGGAGGACGCCGCCCCCACGCTCGCGCTCTCCTGGGACCGGCCGACGCGCGTCACCGGCCTGCGGGTGACCACCGCCGAGCGCGAGCTCGCCTCCACGCCCAGCCGCGTCGTCGTCGGCTTCGACGAGGGCACCGACCCGGTCGCCGCCGAGATCGGCGACGACGGGGTGGTGCGGCTGCCGCCCGTGCGGACGCGGTCCGTGTCGGTGATCTTCGGCGCCGACCAGCCCGTGGGCTCCGTCGACTCGGTCACCGGCGCCACGGTCGCGGTGCCGATGGCGCTGTCGGAGGTGGAGGTGATCGGCGGCCCGGAGACCGAGTACGACGCGGACCGGTCCGAGGAGCTCGGCTGCGGCTCGGGACCCGACGTCACCGTCCACGGCGAGACGTACGAGACCGCGGTCCGGGTGTCCGCGCGCCAGCTGGTGGAGGCGTCACTGGTGACCGCCCGGCTGTGCGAGGAGCCGACGCTGCCGGCCGGTGAGGCGCGGGTCAGCGTCGAGGCGTCCTTCTCGTGGACCCCCGTCGGTCTGGTGCTTGCGCCCCCCGACGGCTTCCTGGGCGACGTGGCCGAGCTCGGGTCCGCGGTGGACGCTCCCGCGTCGCTCCCCGCGGGGGTCATCGCCGTCGATCCCGACGGCCGGTCGGTCGAGGTGGACGGGCCGTCGACCGTCGCGCTCGCCGTGCCGGCGGGCACCGGCTGGAGCGCGGTCGCCGACGGTGCCGAGCTGCCCACGCTGACCGTCGACGGCTGGGCGCAGGCGTGGCAGGTCCCCGAGGGTGCCGAGCGGGTCAGCCTGCGCTACTCGTCGGTCGAGGTGCTGCGGGTCGCGGCCGGCGCCGGGGCGTTCGGCTGGCTGCTCGTGCTCGCGGTGGCGCTGGGCTTGCGGCCGAGGAGGCGCCGGCCGTCTCCGGCGGCCCCGGACCAGCGTCGCGACCAGGCGATGGTGGGTCGCTCCACCCACGCGTAGGTCGCCGCTCCGAGCGGGATCGAGATCGCCAGCACGCAGGCGAGCCGCCACACCAGCCCGAGCAGGCCGTCGGGGAACGTGAGGTCGCGCTCGAGCACGACCACGACGGGGACGTGCCACAGGTAGATCCCGTAGGACCACCGCCCGACGGCGCTGAACCACCGGGTGCCGAGCAGGCGGCTGAGGGGCACGTCCAGGGGGGCGAGGACCACCACGCAGAGCAGGAGCCAGGCGATGCTGGCGGCCGACCAGCTCCGGACCTGCTCCTCCGCGAAGGTCACCGGGACGAACCCCGTCGGGCCACCGAGCGACGAGGTGGCCACCAGCGTGAACGCCAGGGCGATCACCAGCGGCGCCCACGGGTCGCTCACCAGCGCGGTCAGCCGGCCGGCCGTCACGATGCGCGCACGCCGCGCCTCGACGAGCAGCGCGACGAACGCGCCCCCCGCGAAGCAGTAGAGGAAGGAGGGGAGCCAGTAGGGGTAGGTCAGCTGCCCGAGCAGGTCGGCCTTCGACGCCCAGGTGCGCCAGCCGATCGAGACGGGCAGCGAGAGCGCCAGGCCGGCGGTGCACAGCCAGAACGCCCTGACACCGGACAACCGGCGTGCCAGGTGCCCCGAGATGCCGGCCATCACGGGCAGCGCGACGTACCACGACACCTCCGTGGCGAGGCTCCACGTGTGCAGCAGCGCCTCGCGCATCGGCTCCGCCTCGTAGATCCAGGTGAGCGTCACCGCCCGCCACCAGCCCTCGGCGCCGACCGGGCGCGACGCCGGGACGACGACCGCGACGACGACGAGGACGAGCCAGTAGGCGGGGAAGATGCGTGTGGCCCGGCGCAGCAGGTAGGGGCCGAGCGCGGGCCTGTCTTGCAGGCCCAGGCTCCACCGCGCCCACGGCCGGTAGAGGAGGAACCCGGAGATCACGAACAGGCTCACCGGTCCGTAGGTCGGCAGGCCGAGCCAGTCGAACTCGGTGCGGCCGGCGGTGTGCATGAGCACGACCATCAACGCGGCGAGGCCGCGGAGCCCGGTGAGGCTGGCGATCTCGGCCGCCCGTCGGGCCGCCGCCTCGTCGCCCGGCGTGTCCTCCCACGTCACCGCGGTGCTGGCTACCACGCGGGCGATTAGATCACGCGCGACCGCCGCGCGGGTCCGTCCGATCGAGCTCGCGGCACCCGGCCATCGACTACAGTCGCCGCGTGCCGCAGCAGTCCGTCCCACCATCCTCGGCCTGGGCACCCACGCTGCGACGCTCCGTCCGGCTCTTCCGCGCGTTCCGGCTCGAGCAGACCCGGCCCGACGTCTTCTACGGCGCGCTCGCCGAGGACTCCGTCGGGCACCTGTCGGAGTACGCCGACCTCGCCGGGAGCCGGATGCTCGACGTCGGAGGTGGCCCGGGCTACTTCCGGCGGGCGTTCGAGGACGCGGGAGCGACCTACTTCGCCCTCGACGCCGACGCCGGCGAGCTCTCCGGGCTCGGCGAGATCTCGCCGAGGACGGTGCTGGGCAGCGGCATGCAGCTGCCCTTCGGGGACGGCACGTTCGACGTCTGCTACTCCTCCAACGTGCTCGAGCACGTGTCAGAGCCGTGGCGGATGGCCGACGAGATGGTCCGGGTGACGCGACCTGGCGGCATCACGTTCATCTCCTACACCGTCTGGTTCGGCCCGTGGGGCGGGCACGAGACGGCTCCGTGGCACTACCTCGGCGGGCGCCGCGCGCGCCGCCGCTACCGGCGTACGCACGGGCACGAGCCCAAGAACAGGTTCGGCGAGTCGCTCTTCGCGGTGACGGTCCGCGCAGGCCTGGACTGGGCGCGCGAGCAGACGGACGCCGAGGTCCTCGACGTCGTCCCCCGCTACAACCCGCGGGCCGCCCGCTGGCTGACGTACGTCCCGGTGGTGCGCGAGGTCGTCACCTGGAACCTCGTCATCGTCCTGCGCCGGCGATGAGCCCACCGACCACGAGCAGCCCGACGGCGATCACCTGGCGGTTCCGGCTCGTCGCGTGCTGCCTGGTCCTCGTGGCCCTCGCCTTCTCGCAGCGCCCGGGACGCATCGTCAGCGACACGAAGTTCGACCTCGTCGCCGACCCCGGCGCGATGCTCGGGCGGGCGCTGCACATGTGGGACCCGTCGGGTGGCTTCGGGCAGATCCAGAATCAGGCCTACGGCTACCTCTTCCCCATGGGGCCCTTCTTCTGGCTCGGCGATCTCCTCACGGTGCCCGGGTGGGTCGTCCAGCGGACGTGGTGGTCCCTGCTGCTGGTGGTCGCCTTCCTCGGCGTCGTCAAGCTGTGCGCCGCGCTGGACCTCGGGTCGCCGACCAGCCGCATCGTCGCGGGCTTCGCCTACGCGCTGTCGCCCCGCATCCTGACCACCATCGGCCCCATCTCCATCGAGGGCTGGCCGATGGCGCTGGCACCGTGGGTGCTGGTGCCGCTCGTCCTCGGCTCGCGGGCCGGCTCACCGCGGCGGGCCGCGGCGCTCTCGGCGCTGGCGGTCGCGGCGGTGGGCGGGGTGAACGCGGCCGCGACCTTCGCCGTCATCCCGCTCGGCGCGGTGTGGCTGCTCACCCGCTCCGCGGGGCCCCGGCGCCGGGCGCTGATGACGTGGTGGCCGCTCCTGGTGGTCGCGGGCACCGCCTGGTGGCTCGTCCCGCTCCTCCTGCTCGGTGCGTACAGCCCGCCGTTCCTCGACTTCATCGAGACCGCCTCGATCACGACCTTCCCCACGACGCCGTTCGACGTGCTCCGCGGCACCTCGCACTGGGTCCCGTACGTCGACTCGACCTGGCGCGCGGGCAACGACCTCGTCTCCACGGGCTACGTGGCGCTCAACGGCGCAGTGCTCGTCGTGCTCGGGCTCGCGGGCATCGCGCTGCGGGGCAACCCGCACCGGCAGTTCCTGGCCCTCGGCACGTTGCTGGGCCTCGTCCTGGTGTCGCTGGGGCACTCGGGCAGCGTGTCGGGATGGTTCGCCGCCGACGAGCGGTCCGCGCTCGACGGCGTGCTGGCGCCGCTGCGCAACGTGCACAAGCTCGAGCCGCTGGTGCGGCTGCCGCTCGTCCTGGGGCTGGCGCACCTGCTCGCTGCCGCCGCAGCACGCGTGCGGTCCGCTCCGCCACGGTCGTTCCGCGAGCGGCTGGAGGACGGCGACCGCGTGGCGTACGCCGGTGTGCTGGCGCTGAGCGTCGTCGCCGTGGCGGGCGTCGCGAGCCCGGCGCTCGCCGGACGCCTGGCGCCGGCCGACGACTTCGAGGCCGTCCCCGGCTACTGGGAGCGAGCGGTGTCGTGGCTCGGCACGACCGCCGACCGCGACCCGGACGGGACGACCGCGCTGCTCGTGCCCGGCTCCAGCTTCGCCACCTACCTGTGGGGCACCCCCGAGGACGAGCCGGCACAGGCCTACGGCGTCGCCGGGTGGGCGGTGCGCAACGCCGTGCCGCTCGCGCCGCCGGGCAACATCAGGATGCTCGACGCCGTCGAGGCCCGCCTGGCCGCCGGCCGGCCCTCGCCGGGCCTCGCCGCCTACCTCCGCCGGGCCGGGGTGGGGCGGCTGGTGGTGCGCAACGACCTGCGTGCCTCCGACGACGTCCCGCTCCCGGTCCTGGTGCACCAGGCGATCGAGGGCTCACCCGGGCTCACCAAGGTCGCCGAGTTCGGCCCGGACGTCGGCGGGCCGGTGCGCCTCGACGAGGACGACGAGGAGAACGACGAGGAGGCCGACGAGGAGCGGCCGCGCCGGGTGGTCGTGGACGGGGGCTGGCACGCCGACTACCCGGCCGTCGAGGTCTACGAGGTGGCCGGCGCCGGAGCGGCCGCCGGAAGCCCGGCCCCACCGGTGGTGGTGGGCGGGCCGGAGGACCTCCTCGACCTGCTCGACGCCGACCTGCTGGGCGACGAGCCCGCGGTGCTCGCGCTCGACGCACCGGACGGGCCCGACGGCGGTGGGCTGGTCCTGACGGACGGGCTGCGCCGTCGCGAGGCGACCTTCGCCCGCGTGCACGACGGCCGGTCGGCGACGCTCGCCCCGGACGACGACGGTCGCAGGGGTGCGCCGGCGCGCGAGTACGTGCTGGAGGACCAGGCCCGCTGGGAGACGACGGCGCAGGTGCTCGGGGCGCGCTCGGTCGACGCGTCCGGGTCGCGAGCCTTCGCGGACACCATCGGCCCGGTGCTGCCGGAGACACTGCCGTACGCCGCCTTCGACGGCCGGCCGGAGACGGCGTGGGAGTCGGGGATCCCGCGCAGTGACGAGGACCCCTGGGTGCGGGTGGTCCTCGAGGAGCCCCGCGAGGTCGGGCCGGTGACCGTCGTCGCCGGCGAGACCCAGGGTGACGACGCGACCTCCTTGGTGGTCGAGACGGAGGCGGGCACGTCCGAGGCCCGGACGCTGCTGCCGGGGGAGTCGGTCACGCTCGTGCCGCCGGCGGGCCCGACGTCGTGGATCCGCGTCGCGGCGGCCCCGAGCGACGGTCCCGCGAAGGGCCTGTCCATCGCCGAGGTGCGCGTCCTGGGGCTCGACCTCGACCGGACCCTCGTGCTGCCGGAGGTCCCGGCCGGGTGGGGCGCACCCGACCACGTGCTCCTCGCGGCGCCCACCAGCCGCGGCGCCTGCGTGGAGGTCGGGAGCGACGTGCGGTGCGCCCCCGGACGGCAGCGCCCGGACGAGGACGGCGGTGTCATCGACCGGACGGTCCGCCTGGGCACCGGCGCCGACTACGAGGTCTCGGTCGGCGTGCTCCCGGTGGCCGGCGACGCGCTCGAGGGACTGCTGCAGCGCAACCAGCTCGTCAACGTGACGGCCTCCTCGACGGGTGCGCCGGACGCTCGCGCCTCCGCGGTGGCCGCGATCGACGGGGCCGGTGGCACGACGTGGATCGCCGACGTCGACGACCCGGCCCCGACGCTCACCCTCAACTGGATCGTGAAGCGTCCCGTGCGTGCGATCGAGCTCGGGCTCGACCGCGAGGCCGCGGCCGCCCCGGCCACCCGCGTCGAGCTCGTGCACGACGCCGGACGACAGACCGTGGAGCTCGACCCCGACGGCTATGCCCGGGTGGAGCCATTCCGCACCACCCGCCTCGAGGTCCGGGTCCTGGACTCCGCGCGGGCCGGGACCCGGTCCGCCTTCGGCGGCATCGACCCGGTGGGGGTCGGTGTGAGCGAGCTGCGGGTGAGCGGCGTCGGTCTGCTGCCGATCGAGCTGCCGGAGACACCGGTGGACATCGGCTGCGGGTTCGGTCCCGCGCTGCGCGTGGGCGGCGACATCTACGCCACCAGCGTCACCGCCTCCGCCCGGCAGCTGTTCGACGGCGAGCTCGTGACCGCCCGCGCCTGCGGGCCTGCGACGGTCGGCCTCGGGTCGTCGACCACGCGGGTCGTCAGCACGCCCGCACCCGCGTTCCGGCCGGTGCGGGTGGTCCTCAGCCGGCCCGGGGCCGCGGCGCTCGGGACCTCCCCGTCCAGCGCCACCCTCCGGCCCACCTCGCCCGTGACCGCCGGGCTGGCGCTGGAGGACGCGGACGCGCCCTCGGTGGCGGCGCTGCACCAGAACGTCAACGCCGGCTGGCACGCGCGGCTCCCCGACGGCGAGGAGGCGGCGGACCTGACCGTCGACGGGTGGCAGCAGGGCTGGCGGGTGCCGGCCGGTACCGACTCGCTGGACCTGCGCTACGGCCCGGACCGGACCTACCGGGCGGCGCTGCTCGGCGGCGCCGCCCTGCTCCTCGTCCTGCTGCTCGGCGCCGTGGTGGTGCCGCGCCGCGGCTCGGCGGCGCCTCCCGTGCGCACCGCGGTGGCGGGATGGGTCGTCCCGGTCGCAGGTCTGCTCACCCTCGGCCTGGTCGCAGGGTGGCCGGGCGTCGGCTGGGGCGCCCTGGGCGCCGGTCTCGGCCTCGTCGCCCGCACGCGCTTCCCGGCAGCCGTCGTCGCCCTCGCCGCCGGGGTGCCCCTGCTCGCGGCCGCCGGCGTCTACTGGTTGCGGCCGCTCGGCTCGGAGGACGGCTGGGCAGGGGCGCTGCTCGCCCCCCAGCTGCTGGTGGCCCTGTCGCTGGGCGCCTGGCTCGCCGCCGTGGCGGCCCACGGGGGACGGATGTCGCGCAGCCGCTGGGAGGGTCGCTCCACCACCCGGTGAAGCACCTCGGAGACGGCGACCGAGGCGAGGAGCGTGAGCGAGAACAGCTCCAGTCCACGGCCCTCGAACAGCGGCATGTCGCGCCACTCGGTGATCAGCTCGAGCAGCAGCAGGTGCACGCAGAAGATCCCGTAGGACAGGTGCCCGAGGTGGCGGAGCACGGGACGCGACAGCACCCGGGCGAAGCGCCCGTCGGCGGGCGCGAAGACGCCCGGCAGGACGATGAGTCCCGCGACGGCGGCGTACAGCAGGTTCTTGGTCAGCGCCGCACCCAGCGTCGGGGGAGTCAGGTCCGCGGGCCCGGCGACGGGCGTGGCGGCGACGGCGAAGAGGGCCGCGGCCGAGAGCCAGCACAGGCCGGGTGACCGGCCCAGCTCCAGGACCAGCACGGTCAGCCGGTCCCGGGCGCCCCGGTCGCGGTGGCGGGCCCGCGTGACCGTCCGGGCGAGGACCAGGCCGACCGCGAACCACGTGAGGTAGGACGGCAGCCAGAGCCGCATCATCGTGTCGCCCGTGTCCAGGCGCACCGACAGGTCCAGCAGCCAGACGACGGTGGTCGCCACCATCGCGAGGACCACGGGGGCGAGGCGGGCACGCCCGGGGCGTCCGTCCCGGCGGGGGAGGGCCAGCCACATCAGGGCCGGCAGGACGACGTAGAAGGCCACCTCGGTGGCCAGGCTCCACATCTGGGTCAGGCCGTCGGGCAGCTGGTCGTCGACGTAGATGTCGGCCAGCAGGAGCGTCGAGGCCCACTGGCCTGGCCCGGCGTCGTCGTTGCCGGGGAGCAGCGACAGGGCGGCGACGGCCGTGATGACGTAGACCGGCGCGAGCCGAAGGGCGCGCTTCCACAGGTAGCGACCGGTCGACGGCGCCGGCCGTCCCGTGCGGTGCCGCTCGAACCACGGCAGGGACAGCAGGAACCCGGACAGCACGAAGAACACCGCCACGCCCACGTCGAGCCGCGCGAGCGCCCAGCCCCACACCGGCTCGGAGTAGTCGCCGGCCCAGAAGGCGGCGTGCGTGGCGAGGACGGCGATCGCGGCCAGGGCGCGCAGCGAGTCCAGGACGGGGAACGTCGTCGCGACGCTCGAGTCGTCCGGGCGCTGCATGGAGCGATGATCGCACGCGGTGCCGCGCCCGGCGGCACTATCGTGCGCGCATGCCGCTCCTGCGCCGTGTGGTCGCCGTCCTGTCCCGCCTGCTCGCCACCTCCCGCGACCGCGGTGTCGTGGACGTCCTCGGCTCGTCCACGCGGTGGGGCTGGGGGTGGCTCACCGGGGGACCGCGGGCGCGCCGCGCGCCCGGCGGCTTCGGCTGGGACGGACGGACGCTGCCCTACTTCGTCCACGGCTACCACTACACCTGGCTCAACGAGCGCGCCGTCGAGGTGGCCCTCGCGCTGGACCTGCTCGAGCGGCACCCCGGAGCCGAGGTCCTGGAGGTCGGCAACGTGCTCGGGCACTACGCGGACGTGTCGCACGTCGTCGTCGACAAGTACGAGCAGGCGCCCGGCGTCCTCAACGCCGACGTCGCCGACCTCGACCTCGGCAGGACCTTCGACCTCGTGCTGGCCATCTCCACCCTCGAGCACGTGGGGCTCGACGAGGACGACCTCGACCCGGCCAAGCCCGCCCGGGCCATCGAGCGGCTGCGGGCGCACGTCAGGCCCGGGGGCCGGTTGTGGATCACCCACCCCGTGGGCTACAACCCCTCGCTGGACGCGCAGCTGCGATCGGGCGAGATCCCGTCGAGCCGGATGCGCGCGCTGGTGCGCGAGAGGCACCGCAACAGCTGGCGGGAGGTGGTGCCCGAGGAAGCCTGGGGGACGCCGTACGACCGGCTCCTCTACACCGCCCACGCGGTCGTCGTGGTCGAGATCGACGCGCGGTGAATTTGCCTTCGAAGTTGGGTGCCACGTAGGTGACTGGCTGGTAACGTGCGCGCGTCACATGAGCCGAACGAGGGAGCACCAAGAGTGAGCAGGAAGCTCGGAGTCATCTTGACGGGGGTGGGCGTCTTCTTCCTCGCCGTGGCCTTGCTGGCGAGGTTCTACGCCTACGACCGCCTGGCTGTGGTCCCGCTGGACCAGGACACGGTCTCGGTGTCCGAGGGCCCGGACGCCACGATCTTCGACATCGCCAGCCAGCAGGAGATCACCGTCGACCTGGTCTCCACCCGCAACGTCGTCGGTGACGTCGAGGCCTCCGAGGAGGCCAGCGACGAGCTCGGCCGCGACATCGCCGTGTGGGAGACGCTGGTCTACACCGACGAGCCCGGCGCCGAGGTCAGCCCCGACGACCCGCCGCGCTCCGGCAGCCACGACCGCGTCGCCTTCGACCGGCACACCGGCGAGACCGTCAAGTGCTGTGACACCTTCACCGCCACCACCGCCGACGACCGCGGCGTGGAGGTCAAGGACACCATCGGGTTCGAGGGCCTCTACTTCAAGTTCCCCTTCCAGACCGAGCAGAAGACCTACCAGTTCTGGGACGGCTCGCTCGGCGAGGCTCCGGACATCGAGTTCCAGGAGGCCGAGACCATCGAGGGGCTCGAGGTCTACCGCTTCGAGCAGCAGATCGCGCCGTCGACCGTCGGCAACATCACCGCACCGGCGGCGTTCTTCGGCATCGACGAGGAGGGCGACGTCACCCTCGACCGCGTCTACTCCAACACCCGCACGCTGTGGATCGAGCCGGAGACCGGCGTGATCATCCGCGGCCAGGAGGACCAGCTCACCGTCGCCGAGTACCAGGGGGAGGAGGTGGCCACGCTCACCGACGTCGTCATCGGCTACAACCCCGACACCGTCTCGGAGAACGTCGACACCTACTCCTCGCTCGCCACCCAGCTCAAGATCGTCCGCATCTGGCTGCCCATCGTGGGCGGCATCCTCGGCCTGCTGCTGCTCGTGGCCGGGATCGCGATGATGGCCCGGCAGCGCAACCGTCCGGCGCACACCGCCTGACGAGGAACCACCCACCCCACCCGCACAGCGGTCGGGGCGACGGCCGGCGGGATCACCCCGCCGGCCGTCCGCACGTCGTGGGGTCCGCGCCCCGCGCCGACGACTCGCGCCCGTCGTCGCGACCGTCCCCGTCCGTGTCCGCGTCGGCCGGATCGGTGCGCACGGTCCGGCCGTCGAGCAGCCGGTGCCCGGTGACCTCGCGCAGGTCGGCGATGCCGTCGCCGTCCGTGTCGCGCCGGAAGGGCAGGCTGCTCGTGCGCCGCCGGGCGACGGCGGGTCCCGAGCACAGGACGACCCGCTGCCGGACCACGTAGCCGCGGACCTCTCGGCCGTCCGCCATGCCGTCCCCGTCGCTGTCGGCGTCCCGCGGGTCGGTGCCGGTGCCGAGGCCGGTGACCGACAGTCCGAGCGCCTCGACGACGGTGGCGGCCAGCAGGGCGTGGCCGGCGTCGGTCAGGTGGACCCGGTCGGCGCCGACGAGGTCCGCGCGGTCCGCGCCGAGCGCGTCACGCTCCTCGAACGCGGCTCCGGCGTCGACGTACGCGACGCGGCGCAGGCCGAGGGCGGTCCCGCGCAGCGCCTCGCCGTACGCCGCCCACGCCTCGACGCCCACCTGGTAGCGACGCACCGGTCGGACCAGGACGTGGCACGGCGGACGGTCGCTGAGCGCGTCGATGCGTCGGATCGTGTCCAGCACCTGCGCCCGGTAGGCGTCCGCCGGCACGCGGGCGACGGAGTCGTTGGAGCCGATGAGGTGCACGACGCACGTCGGCTGCAGCTCGCGCACCGCGTGGGCGTGCGCGTCGGTGAAGTACGTCGCCGCGGTGGCGCCGCCGACACCGCCGTTGACGCCCTGGACACCGGGGGAGTCGTCCGGCCGTCGGGTGCTGCGCCGCAGGTCGCGGACCGGGGCGGGCGCCGTGCCCGACGGGAAGGCCCCCTGCAGGCGGGTGACGACCTGGTCGACGTAGCGGTTGCCGGTCGTGCTGGCGCCGACGCCGTACGTCGTCGACGACCCGAGGAAGAGCAGGCGCACGCTGCGGACGCCGCGCTGCGCGAGTGCGGTCGTCAGGGGGACGAGGTCGGGCTGGCTCAGGGCGCTGGCGCCCAGCTCGCGGCGGTCGGACAGGCCGTCACGGTCGCGGTCCGTCCGCGCCGCGGCGTCGCGCGACACTCCGGTGACGACCACCTCGCCGACCACCTCGCCGACCACCCCGTCGACGCGGCCGGCTGCGGGGGCGGCGACGGCCATGAGCATCGTGCATCCGGCCGCGGACATCACCAGCGCTCGGGCGGTCGTCCTCGTCCGTCGCGCGGCGAGGGGGTGACGAGGCGGACGGAGCACGGGGGCAACGTACCTCCCCGCGATGGTCGCGGCAGCCGGACGACCGGTCCCGTCACCCGGCAGGGAGGTCCCGGGTGTCCTGCAGGTGCGCCACGAAGATGGCGGTGCCCGGCGTGAGCGTCCCGCGGGTGCGTGACCAGCCGCCCCACACGCGGTCGTGGTGCTCGGGCCACTCGGGCTCGACGAGGTCGACCAGCCTGAAGCGGTGCGCCGCCAGCAGCCGCACCCAGTCGCCGAGGGTGCGGTGGTGCTCGACGTAGGACACGACGCCGGACGCGTCGTCGATCTCGACGTAGGGGGTGCGGTCCCAGTAGGACTGCGTCGCCGTCAGGCCCGGCTCGCCCGGGTCGTCGGGGAACATCCACCGCGTGGGGTGGGTGACGGAGAACGCGAACCGCCCGCCGGGGCGCAGCACGCGGGCGACCTCGCCGACCGCCCGGTCGATCTCGGCGACGAACTGCAGGGCGCCGAAGGAGCAGAAAACGATGTCGAAGCTGCCGGGGGCGAAGGGGAGGTCGGTCGCGGTCCCGTGCACGGACGGCACCCTGACCCCGGTCTCCTCGTCGAGGCGGAGCGAGTGCTGGAGCTGGCGGTGGGAGAGGTCGAGGCCGAAGCCGCGTCCGCCGTGGGTGCGCACCCAGCGCGAGCACTGTCCTGCACCGCTGCCCACCTCGAGGACGTCGAGGCCGCGCACGTCGCCGAGCACCCGCAGCTCGTCCTCGGTGTGCCCCTCGGGGCCCCAGACGAACCCGGCGTCGCCGAGGAACGCACCGTGGGTGGCCTGGTACTCGTCGGCGTAGCGGTCCCAGTCGGGCCCGTTGGCGGCGCGTGACTCCCGCTCGGAGACCGGTCGTCGCTCGACCCGCACCGACTGGGGTTCGTGATCGTGCACCCCCGGAGCGTAGAGGAGCCGGCGCACCGGACAGGAGCCTGTCCGGTGCGCCGGCGTGGTGCGGGGCGGGGCTGCGGCGTGTCAGCCGATGCCGGACGTCCCGCGCTCGCTGGCCGAGCGGCCGTTGCGCACCTGCGGGTCACGCGGGCCCGAGCGCCAGTCGGCCGGGTCGGCCTTGGCGCGGACCTCGGCGCCGTCGCGGACGCCACCCCGGTCGGTGTCGCACTTGGTCGGGTCGGTCTTGGCCTTGCCGAAGCGCTTGTTGGCCTTGCCGGTCGTCTCGACCTTGTCCTTGAGGCCGTCGCGGTCGGTGTCCTTCTTCGTCGGGTTCGACCGGGTCCTGCCGATGACGAAGCTGCCCTTGCGCGTCTTCACCTTCTGCTTGATCTTGTAGCCCGTGACCTCGCGGCCGTCGCTGAGCCCGTCCTTGTCGGTGTCCTTGCGCAGCGGGTCGGTGGTCACCGTGATGGACTTCCGGGCCTTCGTGCCGCAGACCTCGAAGCGCTCGCGGACCTGCACGCCCTTGACCTCGGCACCGTCGCCGAGCCCGTCGTTGTCGGTGTCCGCGTCGAGCGGGTCGGTGCCGTGGGTGGTGACCTCGGCGCCGTCGGTGAGCCCGTCGTTGTCGGTGTCCGCGTCGAGCGGGTCGGTGCCGTGGGTGGTGACCTCGGCGCCGTCGGTGAGGCCGTCGCCGTCGGTGTCCGGGTTGTTCGGGTTGGTGCCCTCGGCGGTCTCCTGACCGTTCGGCAGGCCGTCACCGTCCGGGTCGGTCGGGTCGGGCACGACGGTGAAGGTCACCGAGTCCGAGCCGCTCGCCGTGCCGTTGTCGTCGGTCTGGGTCGCGGTCACGGTGTGCGGGCCGGCGCCGAGCGGCGTGCTGGGCGAGCACGACCAGGTGCGGTCCTGCCGCACCACCGCCGTGCACAGGACGGTGTCGCCCTCGCGGACGGTCACGGTCGCGCCGGGCTGGCCGGTGCCGGAGATCGCCGGCGTCGAGTCCGTCACGACCGCCCCGGCCGCGGGGGAGGTGATGTCCGGTGCCGCAGGGGCGCCCGACTGGGGACCGCTGTCGCACTCCACGCCGCCGCTGGGCGCGGTGGCGTCCACGGCCGACGGCGCGACGGCGAGCGACACGTCGGCGACCGTGATCCGAGGTGCCGGGGCCGGGAGGGTGATGACCTCGAGGTCGACGCGGAAGAGGGCGTCCAGCGTCGCCCTGCCGGTGGCGCCGGCGGACTGCTGGGTGGGCTGGAACGCGGTGATCGTCAGGTCGACGAGCGCGTCGAGGCCAGACGGGAGCGCGATGGTGCGCGGCTGGCTGTTGAGCGGGATGGGGATCTGGTTGCCCTGGATCGTCGCGACGACGGTGGGCGGGCTGGCGTAGCCGGCGGAGCCCGTCGTCCCGTCGGAGCGCGCCTGGAGGACGACGGGGTTCGTGACGTCGACGGTGACCAGACCGCCGAGCAGCTCGACGTCGCCCACGGTGGTGGTGGCGCTGGAGAGGACGTCCGAGCCACCGACGCCGTCGTCGACGAGGTAGGTGCCGGTCCGGGTCTCGGACGCCTCGACGTCGACGAGCGCGCCGCTGACGCCGGGGAGGAACGCCGGGATGGTGCCCACGGTGCTGCGCGCCAGCGTCGTACGCGACTGGGACAGCGTGCGGGTGCCGTTCACGCCGGGCACGCAGGAGTCGCCGCCGGACCACGCGGCCTGCGTGTCACCCTGCACGAGGCCGATGTCGGCCAGCGGGGCCAGCGGGACGGGCGCGAGCGTCTCCGGCGCCGGGTCGCTCGACGGCGGCGCGGTGGCGGTCTGGGAGTCGGTCTGGATCGGCACGTTGCCGAAGAGCAGGTCGGCGTCGAGGTTGGACGACGTGGCGGTGGAGCTGCCGCTGCCGCTGGCGGCGCTGGTGACGGCGCTCCGGCTGTGCCCGATCTCGACGTCCGCGACCGACCCGGGTGCGAGCGGTGCCAGGAGGTCGGCGCTCAGGTCGACGATGTCCGCGTGCGCGGAGCCGGAGTACGCCGCCGGCAACGGCGCTGCCGACGCGGGCGCTGCGGTGAGTCCCAGGAGCGATCCCGGGAGGACGACGGCCATGGCTGCGAGCGACGCCGTCGTGACCCGGCGCGAGTGCCGGGGTGGGTGTGTGTGATGCATCTGTGCCCCCTCATGTAGTGGCGTCGAGCGGATTCTCGGGAAACCCACGCGACGGATACCTGCGATCAAACGGATCAACGACGAAGCCACGCAGAGGTAACACAAAGGTTCCCCGTAGGGGTGAGACGCGCGTCGTGCCACGATCAGCGGGTGAGCGACCTCGAGCTGTCACTGGACCCCTTGGCGGGCGGCCACTCGGGCCGGACCTTCCTCGGAGAGGTGGGTGGCGAGCGTGCGGTCGTGCGCATCTACCCGCCGGGCGACGGCCGTGGCTCCGCGGCGCCGGAGGTCGACCGGGCGGTGCTGCGCCTGGTGCGTGGACTGGTGCCGGTGCCCGAGGTGCTCGAGGCGAGGCGGGAGGACGCGGCCTCGGGGCTGCCGGGCCTGCTCGTGACCGCGTACGTGCCGGGCGAGCGCGGTGACCTCGTGCTGCCCGGCTTGGACGAGGACGGCACGCGCCGGTTCGGTCGCTCGATGGGCCGGGTCGCCGGCACGCTCGCCGGGATGCCGATGCTGCGCCCGGGACCGTTCGTGGACCCGGACCTGTCGGTCGGCCGCTTCCCGGGCGACGACCTGGGGGAGTGGATCGAGTCCCGGCTGCCCGGCTGGCCCCAGGGACGACGAGCCAGCCTCGTGGAGGCGGCGGGGCCGGCCCAGGACGTGCTCGACACCGTCGGTCGCACCTGCGTGGTGCACAGCGACCTCAACCCCAAGAACGTCCTCGTGGACCCCGGCACGCTCGAGCCCACCGCCGTCCTCGACTGGGAGTTCGCCCACGCCGGCCACCCGTGGACCGACGTCGGCAACCTCGTGCGGTTCGAGCGCCACCCGGCGTACGTCGAGGCGGTGCTGGAGGCGTGGACGGGCCTGCGGGGCGGCAGTCCTGAGGAGCTCCTCGCCGGCGCCCGTGCCGCCGACCTGTGGGCGCTGATCGACCTGGCCGCGCGTGTCGGGACGAACCCCGTCGCCGATCGCGCGGACGTGCTGCTCCGGGCGATCGCGGAGACCGGCGACCTGCACGCGTGGCCGTTCGGGGACTGACCCGGGCAGCACGCGGCCGTGCTCCCGGCGGCGGTGGGCCACCGGGAGCACGGGTCCGGTCGGATCAGGTCGGGGTCAGCCCATCCCCGCCGGGAGCGGGTCGCTCCCGTCGGCCCGGCCGAGCGGCCGGCGCGGGCCGGACCTCACGTCGGACGGGTTGGACTTGGCCTTGGCTCCCGTGGTCGATCAACGACATACCCACAAATAGGTAACACGGCGCATCGCCGCTGCAGGTCGGAACCCCGGAATCCGGTGCACGTCACACGGGCCGAGGAGGGTGCCGGGGCCGACGTCGTGCGGGCGTGCGCCGAGCGTGGCGTGAGCGTGCCGCCCGGTTGGACGCGGACGGTCGGACCCGCGTACGCTTGGGAGTTGCGCCACACGTCTGCCCGGCTTCCATACCGAGCGAACCCCGGCTCGCCGTGCCCCTGTCAGTGACCCGTCACCGATGAGAGGCCAGTGAAACAGACGGTTGCGCGCGTCCGCACGACTCCACCCATCCAAGGAATCACTTCCCATATGACGAGCACGCTCTCCACTCTTCCGGACTACGACGCCCCGCAGGTGGCTGTCAACGACATCGGGTCCGAAGAGGACTTCCTCGCCGCTATCGACGAGACCATCAAGTACTTCAACGACGGTGACATCGTCGAGGGGACCATCGTCAAGGTGGACCGCGACGAGGTCCTCCTCGACATCGGCTACAAGACCGAGGGCGTCATCCCGTCCCGCGAGCTGTCGATCAAGCACGACGTCGACCCCAACGAGGTCGTCACCGTCGGTGACAAGGTCGAGGCCCTCGTCCTCCAGAAGGAGGACAAGGAAGGCCGCCTGATCCTGTCCAAGAAGCGTGCTCAGTACGAGCGTGCCTGGGGCACCATCGAGCAGGTCAAGGAGGAGGACGGCGTCGTCGAGGGCACCGTCATCGAGGTCGTCAAGGGCGGCCTCATCCTCGACATCGGCCTCCGCGGCTTCCTGCCCGCGTCCCTCGTGGAGATGCGTCGCGTCCGCGACCTGCAGCCCTACGTCGGCCAGACGCTCGAGGCCAAGATCATCGAGCTCGACAAGAACCGCAACAACGTGGTCCTGTCGCGCCGTGCCTGGCTCGAGCAGACCCAGTCCGAGGTCCGCCACGGTTTCCTCACCCAGCTCCAGAAGGGCCAGATCCGCAAGGGTGTCGTGTCCTCGATCGTCAACTTCGGTGCCTTCGTGGACCTCGGTGGCGTCGACGGCCTGGTCCACGTCTCCGAGCTGTCGTGGAAGCACATCGACCACCCGTCCGAGGTCGTCGCCGTCGGCGACGAGGTCACCGTCGAGGTCCTCGACGTGGACATGGACCGCGAGCGTGTCTCCCTGTCGCTGAAGGCGACGCAGGAGGACCCGTGGCAGCACTTCGCCCGCACCCACCAGATCGGCCAGATCGTGCCGGGCAAGGTCACCAAGCTGGTGCCCTTCGGCTCGTTCGTCCGTGTCGAGGAGGGCATCGAGGGCCTGGTGCACATCTCCGAGCTGGCCGAGCGCCACGTGGAGATCCCGGAGCAGGTCGTCCAGGTCAACGACGACGTCATGGTCAAGATCATCGACATCGACCTCGAGCGTCGCCGGATCTCGCTGTCCCTCAAGCAGGCCAACGAGACGTCCGCCGCCGCCGACGTGGAGGAGTTCGACCCGACCCTCTACGGCATGACCGCGACCTACGACGAGCAGGGCAACTACGTCTACCCCGAGGGCTTCGACCCCGAGACGGGCGAGTGGCTCGAGGGCTTCGACGAGCAGCGCGCGACCTGGGAGGAGCAGTACGCCAAGGCGCACGCTCGCTGGGAGGCGCACGTCAAGCAGCAGGAGGAGGCCAAGCAGGCCGAGGTCGAGGCCGGCGAGGCCACGTCCTACTCCTCGGGTGGCGACACCGAGGTCGAGACCGGTGGCGACACCGGCGGCTCGCTGGCGTCCGACGAGGCGCTGCAGGCGCTCCGCGAGAAGCTCACCGGCGGCCAGGCCTGATCGGCTGACCCCCACGCACGACCGCACGACACGACGGCCCGCCGGGATCACCCGGCGGGCCGTCGTCGTACGCCCGGGTGGGCCGCGGACGTGGACGGGTCGGCTAGAACTGGCACATGACTGGACGTGGAACGTCGGCCCTGGTCCTCGGCGGCGGAGGCATCACCGGCATCGCGTGGGAGCTCGGGATCCTGCACGGGCTGGCGGAGGCGGGGGTCGACCTCACCGGTGCCGACGTCGTGGTCGGCACGTCGGCGGGCTCGGTCGTCGGCGCCCAGCTGGGCAGCGGCCTGTCGCTCCCCGGCCTCTACGCCTCACAGCTCGAACCGCCGGACGCCGAGCTCGGTGGGCGGCTCTCCCGGATCGCCGCACTCAAGCTGGTGCCGCCCTACGTCCTCCCCGGCAGCGGTCGCGACAAGCTCGCCCGGGTCGGCCGGGTCGCACGTGCCGCGCACAAGCCGGGCAGCGTCGACCGCGAGGGCGTGATCCGCTCGCGGCTGCCGGTCCACGACTGGCCGGACCGGGACCTCCGGATCACCGCCGTGGACACCGACAGCGGGGAGTTCACCGTCTTCACCCGCGAGTCCGGCGTCGACCTCGTCGCGGCCGTCGCCGCGAGCTGTGCCGTGCCGACGGTGTGGCCGCCCGTCTCGATCGGCGGCCGCACCTACATGGACGGCGGCATGCGCTCCACCGCCAACGTCGACGTCGTCGCCGGTGCCGAGCGAGTGGTGGTGCTCGCCCCGCTGCCCAGGGCGTTCAGCAAGAACACGTCCATCCGGGCGCAGATGGAGAAGGTGGCGCCCCGCGCGTGGTCGGTCATCACCCCCGATCCCGAGGCGCTCGCCGCCTTCGGCCGCAACCTGCTCGACCCGGCCAAGCGGGCTGCCGCGGCCGAGGCGGGCCTGCGCCAGTCAGGGGACCTCGTCGACCAGGTCCGCGGCGTCTGGGCCGCCTGAGCACCGAGCCACTGGACGACGAGAGGCCCGCCGGGGATCTCCGGCGGGCCTTCGGGGTCGTACGTCACGCGGGTGCGGACCACGCGTGGTCAGGAGCGGTGGACGAGGTGGCCGCGCTCCTCGATGAGGCCGAGCTCATCGAACGGGTGGCTGGTGGACGAGGGGCCGGCGAACCGGTCGTGACGGGCGTAGCTGACCAGCAGCGAGACGAGGGCGGCCAGGACCAGAAGGACGATGATCGTGTTCATGGCAGTAATCCTCCGCTCATCCAGTTCCTGCCACCAGTGGCAGGAATGACAGAGTTAGTTGATTTACTGCCACGGGTGGTGCAGGGTGGGCCGCATGAAGAAGATCGTCGCGGTGGTGCAGGACGGTGCTGAGCCGTTCGGGCTCGGGTCGATGTGCGAGGTGTGGGGCGAGCCCTACCACCCCGACGACGACAACCCGGTCTTCGACTTCCTCGTCGCCACCCCGCGTCCCGGACGCGTGCGGGGCGCCACGGGATACGACCTGCACGTCGACCACTCGCTGGAGGACGCGGCCGACGCGGACCTCCTCTGCCTGATCCCCAAGCGCGGCTACCTCGAGCCGTCCCCCGAGGTCGTCGAGCTGGTCCGGGCGGCCCACGGCCGCGGCGCCCAGGTCTTCGCCCACTGCACGGCCGCGTTCATGCTGGGGGAGGCCGGCCTGCTGGACGGGCGCCGCGCGACCACGCACTGGCGCCACGTCGACGAGCTCGCCACGCGCTTCCCGGAGGCGACGATCGACGGGAACGTGCTCTACGTCCAGGACGGGTCCATCGTGACCGGCGCCGGCTCGGCGGCGGGTCTCGATGCCGCGCTGCACGTGATGCGCCAGCACTTCGGCGCCAGGGTCGCTGCCACCACGGCCCGTCGCATGGTCGTACCTCCGCACCGCGACGGCGGGCAGGCGCAGTTCATCGCCCGCGCCGTCCCGGTGTGCGAGTCGGAGGCACTGGCGCCCCTGCTCGCCTGGATCAGCGAGCACCTCGGCGAGGAGCTCGACGTGGACACCCTGGCCCGGCAGATGCACATGTCGGCCCGCACCTTCGCGCGGCGCTTCAAGGAGGAGACCGGGACGACCCCCTACAGCTGGATCCTCGGCGAACGGGTCCGGGCCGCGCAGGAGCTGCTCGAGCAGACCGACCACTCGATCGACTGGGTGGCCGCCGAGGTCGGCTTCGGCAACGCCGCCACGCTGCGCCACCACTTCGGTCGCTCGCGCGGCGTCAGCCCCCAGGAGTACCGGCGCACGTTTCGGACGCCCGCCTGAGACGACCCCGCCGCTCGGTAGCCTTGCCCGTGTGAACGCGACTGCGCTGGCCGACCTGTCCGCCGACGAGCTCACCGCCCTGCTCGAGGAGCAGCGTGCGGCCTACGAGCAGCTGAAGTCGCGGGGCCTCAAGCTCGACCTCACGCGTGGCAAGCCGTCGGCCCAGCAGCTCGACCTGGCCGACGAGCTCCTCCGCCTGCCCACCACCACGAAGGACTCCGCCGGCGTCGACGTACGCAACTACGGCGGCCTCGAGGGCCTCGAGGAGCTGCGCGAGATGTTCGCCGAGCTCCTGTGGGTCGAGCCCGAGCAGGTCGTGGCCGGCGGCAACTCGAGCCTGACGATGATGCGCGACTGCCTGGTCTGGCTGGTGCTCTTCGGCGGCGTCGACTCCGAGCGCCCGTGGGGCCAGGAGGAGAAGGTGCGCTTCGTGTGCCCGGTGCCCGGCTACGACCGCCACTTCACCCTCCTCGAGAGCCTCGGCATCGAGATGGTGACCGTCCCGATGCGCGAGGACGGCCCCGACGTCGACGCGGTCGCCGCGCTCGTCGCAGACGACCCGACGTTCAAGGGGATGTGGGTCGTCCCGACGTACGCCAACCCGTCCGGCTCGATCGTCAGCCAGGACGTGGCCGCCCGGCTGGCCGCGATGCCGACCGCAGCACCGGACTTCAAGATCTTCTGGGACAACGCCTACGCGCTGCACCACCTGACCGAGGAGGAGGCGAAGAGCGCCGACATCCTCACCCTCGCCTCGGCGGCCGGGCACCCGCACCGTCCCCTCATGTTCGCCTCGACGTCCAAGATCACCTTCGCGGGCGCGGGGGTGGCCTTCCTGGCCGCCTCGACGGACAACGTCGCGTGGTACCTCGGACACCTCGGCAACGGGTCGATCGGACCCGACAAGGTCAACCACCTGCGCCACGTCGAGTTCTTCGGCTCGCCGCAGGGGGTCCGCGACCACATGGTCAAGCACCGCGAGATCATCGCGCCCAAGTTCGCCGAGGTGGACCGCGTCCTCACCGAGCGGCTCGGGGGGCGCGGCGTGGCGACCTGGAACACGCCCGCCGGGGGCTACTTCGTGAACCTCGACGTCGTGCCCGGCACGGCCAGCCGGGTAGTCGCGCTGGCCAAGGAGGCCGGCATCGCGCTGACGCCGGCCGGCTCGTCGTTCCCCCACAAGCAGGACCCGGACGACACCAACATCCGGCTGGCGCCGACGATGCCCCCGCTCGCCGAGGTCACCGAGGCGATGGAGGCGGTCGCGACCTGCGTCCTGCTGGCCGCCGCCGAGAAGGCGACCGCCTGACTGCTGGGTGACCCGGCCTCAGGCGGCGACGCGCTCGGCGCCGAGACCGCCGCGGACGAGGTCGGTGTAGCGCCCGCCCCGCAGCAGCAGCTCCTCGTGCGTGCCGAGCTCGACCACGCGTCCGCGGTGCAGGACGGCGATCTGGTCGGCGTTGCGGACCGTCGAGAGCCGGTGCGCGATCGTGATGGTGGTGCGGGTGCGGGCGACGTCCTCGAACGCGGCGAGGATCGACCGCTCGGTCTCGTTGTCGAGTGCGCTGGTGGCCTCGTCGAGGACGAGCACCGCGGGGTCGCGCAGGAGGGTCCGCGCAATGGCGATCCGCTGCTGCTCGCCGCCCGAGAACCGGTGCCCGCGGGAGCCGACAAGGGTGTCGTAGCCCTCCGGCAGGGACACGACGAGGTCGTGGATGCGGGCCTCGCGGCACGCCTGCTCGATCTCGGCGTCGGTCGCGTCGGGGCGCGCGTGGCGCAGGTTGTCGCGCACGCTCGCGTGCATCAGGTAGGTCTCCTGGGTGACCACCCCGACGAGGTCCGCGAGGTCGGCCTGGGCGAGGTCGCGCACCTCGACGCCGTCGATGGTGACGCGACCACTGGTTGCGTCGTGCAGGCGCGGGACGAGTGCGGCGAGGGTGGACTTGCCGCTGCCGGTCTCGCCGACCAGGGCGAGCGTCGTGCCCGCCGGGACGCGCAGGTCGATGTCGGTGAGCACCGGCCGGTCCTCGTCGTACGAGAAGCCCACGTGCTCGAGGCGGACCTCGCCGCGCGCGTCGGCGCGGGGGAGTCGGGCGGGGCTGGCCGGCTCGGCGATCTCGACCGGGAGGTCGGCGTACTCGAAGATGCGGCTGAACAGGGCGAGCGAGGCGGTGATGTCGACACCGACGTTGAGCAGGCCCATGAGCGGGCGGAACAGGTTGCCCTGCAGGGCGATGAAGGCGACCAGCGTGCCGATCGTCATCCCGCCGGAGGTCGCGGGGAAGCCGGCGGCGAGGTAGATCGCCGCCGGGACGGCGGCGAACACGATGTTCATCGTCGCCATGCGCCAGCGACCGGCCAGGCGGGAGCGGATCTCCAGGCCGACGAGGTCGGCGGAGGTCTCCTCGAACCGCGCGGTCAGGCGGGGGGAGGCGCCCAGGGTCTTGGTGAGCAGGACGCCGCTGACCGACAGGCCCTCCTCGATCTGCACGTGCAGGTCGGCGAGGCGGCGCTGGCGCTCGGCGGTGACCCGGTGCCGCATCCGGGCGACCTGGCGGGTCAGCAGCACGGCGGGCGGGAGGACGACCAGGGAGATGAGGGCGAGTCGCCAGCTCAGGGCGACCATGGCGACGGCGGTGCCGACCACCACGGTCAGGTTGGCGGCGATCGACGTCGCGGTCTGGGTCACGACGCCCTGCATGCTGCCGATGTCGTTGACCAGGCGCGACTGCACCTCGCCACCGCGGGTGCGGGTGAAGAAGCCGAGCGACTGGCGCTGGAGGTGGGCGAAGAGGTCGCTGCGCAGCCGGTGCATGACGCGCTGGCCGACGGCCGTGGAGAGCCACGTCTGGACGACGCCGATGACGGCGGTCGCGACCGCGACGCCGAGCATCGCCGCGATCAGGACCAGCAGGAGGCGTACGTCCTGGCGCGGCAGCGCCTCGTCGATGACGTGGCGCACGAGGAACGGCTGCGCGAGCCCGACGCCCGAGCTCACGACGATGAGGGCCACGACGACGGCCAGCGTGGCGCGGTGCGGGGCGAACAGCCGGGCGATCCGCCGCAGCGAGACCGGCGACTCCGACAGCTGGCGCAGGTCCGCGGGGTCGGGACGGCCGCGGCGCGAGCGGCCGGGGCCGCGAGTGGTGGAGTGGTCATCCATGCGACCAGCTCCTCTCTGGAGGTGGGACAAGAGGTGAGGTAGCCTCACTATGAGGTGACAACCCTACCGATGGGGGAGATATTCCCGTGGACACCGCACACCCGGACACCGGCGACCTCGTCCTGGCGCTGGCGCGCCGGGTGCGACGGACGTACGCCGAGGCGCTGGCGCAGTGGCACGTCACGCCGTCGCAGTCGCGGGCCCTGCGCGTGCTCGAGCGGACGGACGGGATGCGCCCGTCGGCCCTGGCGGACGAGCTGCGCATCGCCCCGCGCTCCGCGACGGAGGTCGTGGACGCCCTGCAGCACCGCGGCTGGGTGCAGCGTGCCGCCGACCCCACCGACCGGCGGGCGACCACCGTGACCCTCACCGGGAGCGGTCGCGACCTGGTGGGCAGGATCGACGACGTGCGTCGCCAGGCGTCCGAGCAGGTCCTGGCCGTGCTGACGCCGGCGCAGCGTCGTACGCTCCACGAGATCCTGACCGTCGTCCTGGGGGAGGACCCGTGACCGTCCGCGTCGGCCTGACCGGAGGCATCGCCTCGGGCAAGAGCACCGTCTCGTCGATCCTCGCCGAGCTGGGCGCCGTGGTGATCGACGCCGACCTCATCGCCCGGGAGGTCGTCGCGCGGGGCACGCCGGGGCTCGCGGCGGTCGTCGAGGAGTTCGGCACCGGCCTGCTCACGGCCGACGGCGACCTCGACCGGCCGGCGATGGGCGCCCTCGTCTTCTCGGACGACGACGCACGCCGGCGCCTCGAGGCGATCATCCACCCGCTCGTCCACCGACGCAGCGCCGAGCTCGAGGCCGACGCCGACCCCGGTGCCGTGGTGGTCCACGACATCCCGCTGCTGGCCGAGGTCGGCCGCGCCGGCACCTTCGACGCCGTGGTCGTCGTCGACGCCCCCGCCGAGCTCCAGGTCTCCCGGATGGTGGAGCACCGCGGGTGGTCGCGCGAGGAGGCGGAGTCGAGGATCGCCGCCCAGGCCAGCCGTGAGGACAGGCTCGCGATCGCGACGCACGTGGTCGTCAACACCGGCTCGCTCGACGACCTGCGCCAGCAGGTCGAGGACGTCCACGCCGACCTCCTGGCCCGGGCGTGACGTTTCCCGGATGTCGCGGTCGGGCCGGTAACCTCCCCGGCGTGCTCCCGCTCCGACCCCGCCTGGCCGTGATCGCAGCAGCAGCCCTGCTGGCGAGCGGCTGCGCGAGCCTCGACGCGGGTCCGGACGACGCCGCACCGGCCACCTCCTCGAGCCGCTCGGAGGACCGCGGGCCGACGTCCACGCCCACGGCGACGGAGACCCCCGTCGACCCCGACACCCCCACGTCGTGGGGCCCCACCGTCGGCGAGGTCGAGGAGGCGCGCGAGCTGGTCAGCACGTGGACGCCCGAGCAGCTCGCCGGCGGTGTCATCGTGGGTCGCTTCCACGGCACCGACCCGCAGGAGCCTGCACGGATGGTGCGCGAGCTGCACCTCGCGGGCGTGTCGGTGACGGGCGACAACGTGGTCGACGAGCTGCAGGTGCGCACGATGACCGCCGCGCTGGCCGCGGCGGCCGGGGCCGACGGCCGCGACTTCCCGCCGGTGGTGGGCGTCGACCAGGAGGGCGGCTACGTCTCGCACCTGCGCGGCGTCGCGACGGAGTTCCCCCACTTCCAGTCGGCCGGACTGGCGATCGAGGCGGACGCCCGCCAGGGCCGTCGGGTCACCCGCGCGGCCGCGCTGACCACCGGGCTCGAGCTGCGCGACCTCGGCTTCACGTGGGTCTTCGCCCCCGTCGCCGACGTCACCGTCGGCGCGGCCGACCCGACGATCGGACCCCGCTCGCCGTCGCAGGACCCCCGGACGGCCGCCCAGGCCATCGGCGCGGCGATCAAGGGCTACGACGACGCCGGCATCGTCTCGACCGTCAAGCACTTCCCCGGCCACGGCACCGCCACGAGCGACAGCCACGACACCCTGCCGGTGGTCGACTCTCCGCTGGCCGAGATCGAGGCGCACGACCTGCCCCCGTTCGAGTCGGCCATCCGGCAGGCCGCGCCAGCGGTGATGCTGAGCCACCTCGACCTCACGGCCGTCGCCCCCGGCGTCCCGGCGTCCATGGCCCCCGAGGTCTACTCCCTGCTGCGGGACGACATGGGGTTCGAGGGCGTGGCGATCACCGACTCGATGGGCATGGGCGCCGTCGCCGGCCGTCCCAAGCCGGCGCTGCAGGCCCTCGTGGCCGGGGCCGACCTCCTCCTGATGCCAGTGGACACCGCGGTCACCCACCAGGTCGTCGTCGACGGCATCGCGTCGGGCGAGGTGTCGCGCGAGCGCGTCGAGGAGGCCGCCGCGCGCGTCGTGGCGCTGCAGCGGTGGCAGGCCCGGGTGGCAGCACAGCGGCCCGTGCCTGCCGACGTGGTCGAACGGGCACGGGCCGCGAGTGCGGACCTGTTGTCCGCGGCGTACTGAGTCCTCAGGCAGCCAGATCGGGGTCGCCGGCGCGGCGCAGCTTCTGCAGCGCCTCCCGCTCGAGCTGGCGCACGCGCTCGGCGGAGATGCCGTGGCGGGCACCGATGTCGGCGAGCTTGTGCTGGCGGCCGTCGGCGAGCCCGTAGCGGGCCCGGACGATGTCGGCCGAGCGCTCGTCGAGGATGCCGACCAGGTCGTCGAGCCGCTGGCGGGCCTCGGCGTCGAGGACGTTGAGGTCCGGACCCGGCGCGGTCTCCTGGGCCATCAGGTCACCGAGCGAGGTGTCGCCGTCCTCGTCCACCGGGGTGTCCAGCGAGACGTGGTCGCGGCCCCAGCTCATGAGGTCGAGCACCCGGTCGATGTCCATGCCGAGCTCGGTGGCGATCTCCTGCGGCTCCGGGTCGCGGCCGAGCTGGCGCTCGAGCGTGCGGCGGGCGCTGCCGACCTGGTTGAGCTCCTCGACCACGTGGACGGGCAGGCGGACCACGCGGGCCTGCTGCGCGATGCCGCGGGTGATGGCCTGGCGCACCCACCAGGTGGCGTACGTCGAGAACTTGTAGCCCTTGGTGTAGTCGAACTTCTCGACCGCGCGGATCAGGCCGGTGTTGCCCTCCTGGATCAGGTCCAGCATCGGCATCTGGGAACGGCCGTACTTGCGCGCGATCGACACCACGAGGCGCAGGTTGGCCTCGATGAAGCGGTCGACGGCGAGGCGGCCCTGCTCGGCGAGCCACTCGAGCTCGGCCTCGTTGGCGCTCATCGGGGCGCCGCCCTTGCGGCGACCGACCCGGCCCGTGTCGAGCAGGTGCTGGGCCAGCAGGCCTGCCTCGATGGTCTTGGAGAGCTCGACCTCGGTCTCGGCGTCGAGGAGCGGGGTGCGGGCGATCTCGTCCAGGTAGAGGCCGACGCTGTCGCGGCCCTCGATCTCACGCGTGGTGGTGGTGCGCTTCGGCTGTGCGGTGCTCATCTCAATCCTCCTGCGTCCTCGTGCGACCACCCCGTGCCGCACACCTGTTCCAACACCTGTGTTCGAAGCGGGATTCCCGTCCGGATTGCGGTGCCTTCATCTCAAGTGACGAGCCAGTTCCTCCGGGAGTTTCCTGATCCCGGAACTCTCAGGGACTTCTCAGGGGTTCCCCGGGGACACTGGCCCCATGCGCACCGTGACGGACCCCTCGACGGAGCCATCCCGGGTCGACCTGAACGCCGACCTGGGCGAGGAGGTCACCGACGACGCGGGGCTGCTCGAGGTGGTGACGAGCGCCAACGTCGCCTGCGGCTTCCACGCCGGCAACGCCGAGGTGATGCGCGCGGTGTGTGCGGGGGCCGTGCGGCGCGACGTCGTGGTCGGGGCGCAGGTGTCGTACGCCGACCGGGAGGGCTTCGGGCGCGTGGCCCGCGACGTCCCGGCCGACCTCCTGCGCGACCAGGTCGCCGAGCAGGTCGGTGTCCTGACCGGCATCGCGCTCGCCGAGGGCGGGGGAGTGGCCTACCTCAAGCCGCACGGCGCGCTCTACCACCGGGTGGCGGTCGACGAGGAGCAGGCGACGGCCGTGCTGGACGGCTCCGGCGACCTCCCGGTGCTGGGCATGCCCGGATCGCTGCTGCTCGAGCTGGCGCGCCGACGTGGCCGGGAGGTGCGGCTCGAGGGGTTCCCCGACCGGGGCTACACCGACGAGGGGCGCCTGGTGCCCCGTGGGCAGCCGGGCGCGCTGGTCACGGACCCGGACGAGGTGGCCGCGCGAGCGGTGCACCTGGCGCGCTCGGTCGACTCGGTCTGCGTGCACGGCGACTCACCGGGCGCCGTGGCCGCCGCCCGTGCCGTACGCCGCGCGCTCGAGGCCGCCGGGACGACCGTGACCAGCTGCTGGTCCTCCACAGCCTGAGCGTCGAGCTGTGGAGACAGCCGCCGTGGCTGTGGAGCGGAGGACCACTTCTGTGGGGAACCCTGTGGGACCGCAGGTTTGTCGCGCGCACCCCTTGCGAGGGGTGGTCCGGGCGGCATAGAACTCTCTCACCGGAGCCGCTTCGGCGGGGCCGGGGATCGGATCGGACGAACTGTTCCACCCGGCGAGCTCGCTCGCCGCGCAGGCCCGGTGACGGGGTCGGCGGGGACGGGGATGCCGGATCGGTGGGTCGGACGTCACCAACCCGACCGAATCGAGGGGCTCCTGATGCTCATACCATCGGGAGCCCCTCACCTTTTTCGCTTCCGAGGCTGCCGACTCGCTTCCTCGTCCGCAACTCCGCACCGGTGAACGCTGGGCGACGCCCCGGGGTGCCGCCTCCGCGGGCGCCCGGTCCGGGAGCGCGATGATGGCCCCGTGCGGGTGATCACGGTCGGTGCGCGGGCGTGCCTGGTGGAGGTGGGCGGTGCCGTCGAGGCGGCCTCGCTGGCCGCGTGGCTCCGCACCTCCGGCCCCGACCACGGCCTCGCACCGGACGAGGTGGTCCCGGCCGCCACGACGGTCCTCCTCGACGGCGTCGACCCCGCCCCGGTGCAGGCCGTCCTGGCGCACTGGGCGGGTGGACCGGCGGGTGGAGCGGGACCGCTGGTGCGGGTGCCGGTCACCTACGACGGGCCGGACCTCGAGGCGGTCGCCGGGCACTGGGGCTGCTCGGCGGGGGAGGTCGTCGACCTGCACACCTCCGTCGAGCTCGTCGCGGTCTTCTCGGGCTTCGCGCCCGGCTTCACCTACCTCTCCGGCCTGCCCCGGACGGTGCCCCGGCTGGCCACGCCGCGCGCGCGGGTGGCGCCCGGCTCGGTGGCGCTGGCCGACACGTGGTGCGGCATCTACCCCACCGCCTCGCCCGGCGGCTGGCAGCTGATCGGGTCCACCGACGTCGTCCTGTGGGACGCGACGCGCGACCCGCCCGCGCTGCTGCCTCCCGGCGCGCGGGTCCGCTTCGAGGCAGTCGGATGAGCATCGAGGTGCTCGACCCGGGTCCGCTCGCCACGCTGCAGGACCGTGGCCGGCGCGGGTGGGCCCACCTCGGGGTGCCGCGGGCCGGTGCCCTCGACCGCGGGGCGGCCGCGCTGGCGCTGCGGCTCGTCGGCGGCGCCCCGGACGACGCGGTGGTGGAGACCACGCTCGGCGGCATCGTGCTGCGCACCCACCGGGCGGTGACCCTCGCCGTCACCGGCGCGCCCTGCCGGGTCGGCGTCGGTCGTCGGGCAGTCGCCCACGGGGCACCGGTCACGGTCCCGGCCGGCGCCGTCGTCACGGTGGGCCCCGCGACGGAGGGCGTGCGCTCCTACGTCGCCCTCGCGGGCGGGCTGGACGCGGACCCGGTCCTCGGCTCCCGTTCGACGGACACCCTCGCCTGGGTGGGCCCACCCCGCCTCGCCGCGGGACAGCTGCTGGCGGTCGGGCGGCCGGGGCCCCTGCCGGAGCCGCCTGCTGCGGTCGTCGTACGCCGTCGCGAGCGGGTGCTGCGCCTGCACCCGGGCCCGCGGGTGGACTGGCTGGCCGGGGCCGCGTGGGCGGGCCTCGACGGGGCGGAGTACGCCGTGGCGCCCGACAGCGACCGGGTCGGGCTCCGGCTCACCGGCCCGCGGATCGCCCGTCGCGAGGGCGAGCTGCCCAGCGAGGGCATCGTGCTCGGCGCCGTGCAGCTGCCGCCCTCGGGCGAGCCGGTGGTGTTCCTGGCCGACCACCCGACGACGGGCGGCTACCCGGTGGTCGCGATCGTCGACGACGACGACCTCGACCTGTGCGCCCAGCTGCGGCCGGGGGAGCGAGTGGTGCTTCGGGTCGTGTGAGCAGTCGCCCGCGCTCAGTCCTCGGCGGGCGGCTCGAAGCGGTGCAGCGCCGGGTCGTCGGCCCGGAAGCTGCGGACGGGACCGGGCGGCGTCTCGGCGGTCTCGAAGCGGACGGTCACCACGCCCGACCCGGCGCCCCACACCCAGCCGGGCCCCATCTCGTCGTGCACCACGTCGGCGCCCGGCGGCCACGAGCGGCGCGGGGGCTCCGGGAGCACCACGTCCTCGGGCTCCTCCTCGCCGGGCTCGTCGCCGAAGAGGTCCTCCTGCACCCAGTCGGCCAGTCCCGACATCCCGACCCCGAGCAGGCGCACCCCGCCGGTCGTGTCGAGGTCGCCCAGCAGGGAGCGGGCGACGCGGGCGATGGTGCTGCCGTCGTCGGTCGGGCTGGACAGGGTGCTCGACCGGCTGAGCGTCGTGAAGTCGTGCAGCCTCACCTTGATGGTGACCGTGCGCCCGGAGGTGCCGTTCTTGCGCATCCGGGTGCCGACCTCCTTGGCCTGCCTGGTCAGCAGGCCCTCCATGAGGCGGCGGTCGGTGATGTCGGTGTCGTAGGTGCCCTCGACGCTGACCGACTTCGCCTCGCGCTCGGCGACGACCGGACGCGAGTCCTGGGCGCGGGCGAGCCGCCACAGGCCCTGGCCGAGCGCCTGGCCCAGCAGCCCGACGAGCTCGTCCTCACCGACCCGCTCGAGCTCGGCGATCGTGTGGATGCCCGCCCGCCGCAGGCGCTCGGCCGTGGCCGGTCCGACGCCGGGGATGACCGTGACCTTCATCGGCCGCAGCAGGTCGAGCTCCGTGCCGGGTGGCACGACCGTCATGCCGTCGGGCTTGTCCAGCTCGCTGGCCACCTTGGCGAGGAACTTCGACGAGGCGATGCCCACCGTCGCCGTCAGGCCCCCGGTGACCTCGTGCACCGACGCGCGCAGGCGTTCCCCGGCCTCGGTGACCGTCGCGACGTCGAGGTCCGGCAGGCCGGCCGCGGCGAGGTCGACGAACGCCTCGTCCAGCGAGAGCGGCTCGACGAGGGGCGACAGGTCGCGCAGCACCTGCATGACCCGCTTGCTGGTCTCGCGGTAGGCGTGGAAGCGGCCGCCGAGGAACGCGGCGTGGGGACAGCGGGCGCGGGCCTCGCGCGTGGACATCGCCGACCCCACCCCGAACTTGCGGGCCTCGTACGACGCCGTGGACACCACGCCGCGGCCACCGGTCCCGCCGACGATGACCGGCTTGCCGCGCAGCGACGGCTTGTCGCGCTGCTCGACGGCGGCGAAGAAGGCGTCCAGGTCCAGGTGCAGGATCGACGCGGTGGTGCGCACGCGGGCATTCTCGCAGCCCACCAACCGTCCACAGGCCGCGCCTCGGCCGCTTCCTCCACAGGGTCGCGAGGGACTCGGCATGGCTCGTCGGTGGGCACGGGAACGGTCGTCGTCATGGATCCCACACACGGCACACCAGACCCAGTCCGGACCTCGGACCCCCGCCCGGCCTCCGCGGCCCCGCCCGACCCCGCACCGACGCGCCTGCGCGCACGCACGCCCAGCGACATCGCGGCCTTCGTGCCGCTGGCCCTCGGCTTCGTCCCGGAGCGGTCGGTCGTGATGCTCAGCATCGGCGCCCCGGGGATGAACGCCCGCGTCGACCTGCCGCACGACCCCGACGACGTCGACGACGTGGTCGAGGCCCTGCTCCGCCCGGCGCGACGCAACGGCGTGCGCGAGGTGGTGGTGGTCGTCTACGACGACGACACCACCGTGGCCGACGAGGCCGCCTGGTCGCTCCACGAGGAGCTCACCGCCACCGGCATCGAGGTGCGCGAGGTGCTGCGCGTCCACGACGACCACTGGTACGCCGTCCTCCCGGGCGCGCCGCTCGCGGCCTACCAGGGCGTCCCGTTCTCGCTCGTCGACCACGCCTTCACCGCCCAGGGCGTGTTCGACGGTCGGGTGACCCACGCCAGTCGTGAGGCGCTCCGGGCGACCCTCGCGCCGGACCCCACGGCTGCCATCGCAGCGTCCGACGTGGTGAGCGCCGCCGTGCTGCCGCCGGGCGCGCTGGCCGCGCTGGTCCGCCGCCACATGCGAGGCGGCTCCACGCTCTCCCGCGCCGAGCTCGCCTCGGTGGCCGCGACGGTCGTGGTGCCCGCCCGGCGCGACGAGGCGTGGGTGTGGCTGGGCCGGGCCGAGGCCCGCAGCGCGTGCGAGCTGTGGTCGGACGCCGTACGGCGCCTGCCCGGCTCGCACGTGGCGGGCCCGGCCGCCGTGCTGGCGTTCTGCGCGTGGCTGGTCGGCGACGGTGCCCTGTCGTGGTGTGCCGTCGACCGGTGTCGCGAGGCGGAGCCCGCGCACTCCCTGGCGGGGCTCGTCGCCCAGCTGCTCGAGTCCGCCACGTCGCCCGACGAGTGGGAGTCGCTGCGACCGTCGACGGGTGCCAGTGGTGACCCGGCCGCGTGAGCGGGCAGGGCCCGGGCGGTTCCCCGCCACGACGCGGGTGACTAGGGTGCCGTCATGGGAGAAGAGGTCGCGAACCAGGAGTTCAGCCGGGCCGACCGGACCCGGCACCGCGAGAAGGTGCGGCGCAACCTCGACGTGTTCGCCCGGATGCTGCGCGAGGCGGCGTTCGACACCGACGACCCGATGACCGGCCTCGAGATGGAGCTCAACCTCATCGACGACGCGGGCGACCCGGCGCTGAAGAACGCCGAGGTGCTCGAGGCCATCGCCGACCCCGACTTCCAGACCGAGCTGGGCCAGTTCAACATCGAGATCAACCTCGCCCCGGCCAAGCTCCGCGAGGGCGGCCTGTCCACCTTCGAGGACAGCCTGCGCCGCTCGCTCAACGACGCGGAGGAGAAGGCCGTCAAGGTCGGCGCCCACCAGGTGATGATCGGCATCCTGCCGACGCTCGCCGAGGGGCACATGAAGCTCGAGTCGCTCAGCTCCAACCCGCGCTACAAGCTGCTGTCCGAGCAGATCCTCGCGGCGCGCGGCGAGGACATCACCATCAGCATCTCCGGGCGCGAGCGGCTCACCACGACCGCCGACTCGATCGTGCCGGAGGCGGCCTGCACCAGCACGCAGTTCCACGTGCAGACCTCGCCCGACCAGTTCGCGGCCTACTGGAACGCCGCCCAGGCGATCGCGGGCGTCCAGCTCGCGGTGTCGGCCAACTCGCCCTACCTGCTCGGCAAGGAGCTGTGGCGCGAGACGCGCATCCCGCTCTTCGAGCAGGCCACCGACACCCGCAGCGAGGAGCTCAAGGCACAGGGCGTGCGCCCGCGCGTGTGGTTCGGCGAGCGGTGGATCACGTCGGTCTTCGACCTCTTCGAGGAGAACGTCCGCTACTTCCCGGCGCTGCTCCCGGTGACCGACGAGGAGGACCCGCTCGACGTCCTCGAGTCCGGCGGCACCCCCGAGCTCCACGAGCTGCGGCTGCACAACGGCACCATCTACCGCTGGAACCGGCCGGTCTACGACATCGCCGGTGGGGTGCCGCACCTGCGCGTCGAGAACAGGCTGCTGGCGGCCGGCCCGACCGTGGCCGACACCATCGCCAACGCCGCCCTGTGGTTCGGCCTCGTCCGCTACCTCGTCGAGAGCGAGCGGCCGCTGTGGTCGCAGATGTCCTTCTCCGCCGCCGAGGAGAACTTCCACGTCGCCGCGCAGATGGGCGTGGAGGCGCAGGTCTACTGGCCCGGCATCGGCCAGGTCCGCGCCACCGAGCTCGTGCTGCGCCGGCTCCTGCCCATGGCCCGGGCGGGCCTCGACTCGTGGGGCGTCCCCGCCGAGGAGAGCGACCGCTACCTCGGGATCATCGAGCAGCGCTGCCAGGCCGAGGCCAGCGGGTCCTCGTGGTTCGTCGAGCGGGTGCGCCAGCGCGGGGGAGCCGACCGCTACGACGCCCTGCGCGCGACGCTCCTCGACTACCGCGAGCGGATGCACAGCAACGAGCCGGTGCACGCCTGGGACTGAGCCGTCCCTGCCGGGCGCGGCCGGTCAGCCGGCCGGTCGTCGCCGCAGCCGGCGCCACTCCCGGCGTACGCCGCTGACGGGGTCGAACCAGCCGCGGCGGGTCACGACGACCAGGCCGAGCGGCAGCCCCAGGGACGCGCAGGCCCACGTGGCGGGGCCGAGCCAGCGCAGGTCGTCGTCGTGCGGGCTCAGCTCGCCGGGTCGGGTGAGCCACAGGTGCGGCCGCGGCGTCAGGCCCTGCGCGTGACGGAGCAGCGCGAGGACGACGTCCGCCCGGATCCCGGCATCGGTCAGCGCAGGGTCCTCGACGTGGCGGGCGCACCGGCCGGGGACGCCGGCGTGGAGCGTCGTGGGGAAGCGCCGCTGCCGCTGCTCCTCCACCAGCTCGAGCGTGGCCGCGCGCAGGACGATGTGGGTGTGGCGCTCGATCGGAGCCTGCAGGCCGAGGTGGCGAGCGGCGTGCACGACGACCGGACCACCGGCGTGGGTCTGCTTGCTCGGTCCGGGGTGGGCCATGACCCCACCCTGCCGGAGGTGGGGCTCCGCAACCCGCCTGTCCACAGGCTGCCCAACCCCGTCCGTTTCCGTTACGGTGCCAACAGGCCGGCGGCGAGGCGCTGCGGGCCACGAGAGGAGACACCATGGGCACCGTCGTCGTCGGATACGTCCCCAAGCCGGAGGGCGAGGCTGCCCTGTCCGCGGGCATCAACGAGGCCAAGCTGCGCGGCAGCAAGCTGGTCGTCGTCAACTCGCACCGAGGAGGCCAGGAGTTCGACGGACCCAAGGCGCGTGCCGCGGAGGACGACCTCGCGGGCATCAGGGCCACGCTGGAGGAGTCCGGCGTCGAGCACGACATCCGCCAGCTGGTGCGCGGCTTCGAGCCCGCCGAGGACCTCATCAGCATCGCCGAGGCCAACCACGCCGAGCTGCTCGTCATCGGCCTGCGCCGTCGCTCGCCCGTCGGCAAGCTCATCCTCGGCAGCAACGCGCAGCGCGTGCTTCTCGATGCCCCCTGCCCGGTGCTCGCAGTCAAGGCGCAGTAGCCGCCGCTGCAGCACCTCCACCAGCCCCGACCGGTCCGGCGCGCGACGTCATGCGGATGGGGCAAGGCCCTGCGCCGTCCGTGTGACGTCCCGACGTTCTCGGGCAGGATGGACGCCATGGCGATCCAGATCACCGGCGACCCCGCCGCCGACAAGGTCCTCGACGACTCCGCGTTCGCGCTGCTGGCGGGGATGATGCTCGACCAGCAGTACCCCATGGAGCACGCCTTCCGCGGCCCGGCCAAGGTGCTCGACCGGTTGGGCACCTTCGAGCCCGCGGCGATCGCGGCGGCCGACCCCGAGCAGTTCGCGGCGATGGCGTCCACCCCGCCGGCCATCCACCGGTTCCCCGGCTCGATGGCGGCCCGTCTGCAGGAGCTCGCCCGCATCGTCGAGGACACCTACGGCGGCGACGCCTCCCGGTTGTGGACCGAGGCCGCCGACGGCAAGGACCTGCTCAAGCGGGTCATGGCGCTGCCGGGCTTCGGCAAGCAGAAGGCCCAGATCTTCGTGGCGCTGCTGGCCAAGCAGCTCGGCGTGCGCCCCGACGGCTGGGAGCGCGTGGTCGGTGACTACGCCCTCGAGGGACACCGCTCGGTCGCCGACGTGGTCGACGCCGACTCGCTGCAGAAGGTGCGCGACTTCAAGAAGGCCAAGAAGGCCGAGGCCAGGACCGCGACGCAGCCGCCCGCCGAGTAGGCCGTGGAGCGGGCCGCGGCGGGCCTGATGGGGGACCGCGTGGAACCCCGTGGCAGAATGACGACGCGGCTCTTGACGTCACCGGGCCTCGCCGCGCCCCGAAGCTGTTTGACGAGAGGTGTTCGTGTCCTCACACGCACGCAAGTTGCTCCCCGCGGAGGTGCTCACGCACCCCTCCATCGCCGCTCTGGTCGCCGGCGCCACATCGACCGGCACCGTGTCCCCTGAGGACGTGCGACGCGCCAGTGACGAGGCCGGTGTCGAGCCCCGGCACCTGAAGGCCCTGCTGGTGCACCTCAGCGGTCTGGGCATCTCCGTCCAGATCGACGCCGCCAGCTCGCGCGCGGTCGCTGCGACCAGCAAGCGTGCCGCGACGTCCGCGGCGGCGAAGAAGGCCCCGGCCAAGAAGGCGCCCGCGACCAAGGCGGCCGCCGCGACGACCGCCGAGGCCCCCGCCAAGAAGGCCGCGGCGAAGAAGACCGCCGCCAAGAAGGCCGCCGACACCCCGGTCGACCCCGCGGCCGACGTCGTCGACCTCGGCGCCGCGGCTCCCGTGGTGATCGGCCCGGACGGCAAGAAGCTGCTGCCGGACATCCCCGACGAGGTGTTCGAGAAGGACGTCGCCAAGGACCCGACGATCAAGGAGGACGAGAAGCAGGCCTTCACCGTCTCCGCGGCCGACGAGACCGACGAGCCCGAGCAGCAGGTCATGGTGGCCGGCGCCACCGCCGACCCGGTGAAGGACTACCTCAAGCAGATCGGCAAGGTCCCGCTCCTCAACGCCGAGATGGAGGTCGAGCTCGCCAAGCGCATCGAGGCCGGCCTGTTCTCCGAGGAGAAGCTCGCCAAGGGCGGCCGGATCAGCCCGAAGATGCTCGAGGAGTACGAGTGGATCGCCGAGGACGGTCGGCGCGCCAAGAACCACCTCCTCGAGGCCAACCTGCGACTCGTGGTCTCGCTCGCCAAGCGCTACACCGGCCGCGGGATGCTGTTCCTGGACCTCATCCAGGAGGGCAACCTCGGTCTGATTCGCGCGGTGGAGAAGTTCGACTACACCAAGGGCTACAAGTTCTCGACCTACGCGACCTGGTGGATCCGCCAGGCGATCACCCGCGCCATGGCCGACCAGGCCCGCACCATCCGCATCCCGGTGCACATGGTCGAGGTCATCAACAAGCTCGCCCGCGTCCAGCGGCAGATGCTCCAGGACCTGGGCCGCGAGCCCACGCCGGAGGAGCTGGCCAAGGAGCTCGACATGACCCCCGAGAAGGTCATCGAGGTCCAGAAGTACGGCCGCGAGCCCATCTCGCTGCACACGCCCCTCGGTGAGGACGGCGACTCCGAGTTCGGTGACCTCATCGAGGACTCCGAGGCGATCGTCCCGGCGGACGCGGTCTCGTTCACCCTGCTGCAGGAGCAGCTGCACGCGGTGCTCGACACCCTGTCCGAGCGCGAGGCCGGCGTGGTCTCGATGCGGTTCGGCCTCACCGACGGCCAGCCCAAGACCCTCGACGAGATCGGCAAGGTCTACGGCGTGACGCGCGAGCGCATCCGCCAGATCGAGTCCAAGACGATGTCGAAGCTGCGGCACCCCAGCCGCTCGCAGGTCCTGCGCGACTACCTGGACTGACTCACCGCAGCACCACACCGCAGCACCACGGACGCCGAACAGCGCCACCCGGTCGGGTGGCGCTGTTCCGCTTCCGGGAGCCGGTGACGCCGGGAACAGGCTGTGGCACCGGTCACACCGCGCTCGCTAGGGTCGGGGCTTTCCGACCAGAGGAGCGCCCCGTGTCCGACCACGCCCGCCCGGCGACGTACCGCACGCTCGACGAGGTCGAGGAGACCCTCAGCCCGGCGGAGCAGCGCTTCGAACGGCTGCGCCGCACCTCGGGCCTGGTCGCCGGACCGGTGGTCGCGGTGGTGGTCTACCTGCTCTGCTCCGGCCTGGACGACCCGGCGCAGAAGCTGGCCGGGATCCTGAGCCTCGTCATCGTGTGGTGGATGACCGAGGCGATCCCGATCCCGGTCACCGCCATGCTCGCGATGGCGCTGTGCGTGGTGCTCGGCGTGGCACCGGCCGAGGAGGTGTTCGCGCTCTTCGGCAACTCCACGATCTTCGTCTTCATCGGAGGCTTCGTGCTGGCGGAGGCGATGCGCAAGCACGGCCTCGACAAGCGGTTCGCCTACGGCGTGCTCAGCATCCCGGGCGTCGCCTCGTCCACGGTGCGCGTCGTGGTGGCCTTCGGGATCATCAGCGCCAGCCTCAGCGCCTTCGTGTCCAACACGGCGAGCGCCGCGATGCTCATGCCGATCGCGATGGGGATCATCGGGTTCCTGGCCGGCCGGGTCGCGTCGCAGTCCGACGAGGACACCGACCCCGACGACGTGCGCCGGCTCCGCTTCTCGACCGCCCTGCTGTTGATGGTCGCGTACGGCGCCAGCGTCGGCGGACTGCTGACCCCCGTCGGCAGCCCGCCGAACCTCATCGGTCGCGAGCTGATCACCCAGGAGACCGGCGAGGAGATCCCCTTCTTCACCTGGATGCTGCTGGCCTTCCCCGTGGTCCTCCTGATGTTCATCGCCCTGTGCGTGGTGCTGCTCCGGCTCAACCGGCCGGAGACCAAGCGGATCGAGGGCGCTGAGGAGTTCATCCGCGAGCAGCGTGCCGAGCTGGGTCGGATGAGCCCCGGCGGGCGCAACACCCTGATCGCGTTCGGGATCACCGTGACGCTGTGGATCTTCCCCGGCGCCGTCGCGCTCGTCACCGGCGGCGAGGGTGCGTTCTACGAGAGCGTCGCTCTCCACCTCCAGGAGGGTGCCGTCGCGATCCTCGGCGCCAGCCTGCTCTTCCTGCTGCCCATCGATTGGCCGCGGCGCCAGTTCACGATCACCTGGAACGACGCGGCCCGGATCGACTGGGGCACGATCGTGCTGTTCGGCTCCGGCATCGCGCTCGGCGGGCTCCTCGGCTCGACCGGTCTGGCCGAGACCATGGGCACCGGGCTGAGCGACCTTCTCGGTGTCAGCTCGCTGCTCTCGATCACGCTGCTGTCGACGGTGATCGCCGTCGTCATCAGCGAGACCACCAGCAACACCGCGAGCGTCGGCGTGGTGGCGCCGATCGCCATCCAGCTGGCCATCGCGGCCGACGTCAACCCGGCGATCCCGGCCCTCGCGGCGGTGTTCGGCGCGTCGTACGGCTTCATGCTCCCGGTCTCGACGCCGCCCAACGCGATCGTCTACGGCACCGGGCTGGTGCCCATCACCCGGATGATCCGCTCCGGCATCGTCTTCGACGTCATCGGCATCGTGATCATCGTGGCGGGCGTGACGACCATGGCCAACGTCCTGGGCATCGGCTGACGCGCCTGCGCATCGGCTGACGCGCAGGCCGGGAGGGCCGGACCCGCCACCCTTGACGTGGCCGGCGGACAGGCGCAGGATCGCAAACGCGAAGACTTCTTCGCGTTTCCTTCTCGGGAGGCCCCTCATGCTCGGACGACCCCTGCTCACCACGTCGGCCCTGGCCGGCACCCTGCTGCTCGCGACGGCGATGCTGTCGGGCCTGGCGGCACCGGCCCAGGCCGACCCGCTCCCACCGACCGCCGTCGCGATGGGCGACAGCTTCATCAGCGGCGAGGGAGCCGGTGGCTACGTCGCCGTCACCGACCAGTCGGGGGTGGCCCAGGGCTTCCCGGGGTGGTCCGCGCCCAACAGCAACCCCTACTTCTGCCACCGCTCCGCCCACGCCTCCATCCAGGTCGCCGACCTGCCCGGGATCACCCAGCGCGTCAACCTCGCCTGCTCGGGCGCGCAGCCCGCCGACATGGCATCCGCCTCCAGCGCCCGGCCGGCGGGGCGCACGGTCGCCGCCCAGGTCGACCAGCTCCGCGAGGTGGCGCGGACCGGTGACGTCGACCTCGTCCTGCTGGGCCTGGGCTCCAACAACAGCCAGTTCACCTTCGGCGGCGTCGCCGCCGAGTGTGCCGGGCGCTTCGTCGCCGACGGCTACACCGGTTGGTGGGAGGTGTGGATCCACTTCGTCAACTGGGTCACCGGTGAGGAGCTCAACGAGCGGGCCTGCTCTGACGCGGACTTCGCGACCGCGGCGCAGCTGCAGGCGGCGCGCGCGGAGACGACCGTCGCGGTCCGCCAGGTCCTCGACGTCCTGGCCGAGGTCGACGCCGACGGCGAGCACCGAGTGGTGCTCCAGGACTACACCAACCCGCTGCCGCCGGCCTACGCCGAGCAGTACCGCACCGAGGACGGGCGCAGCGACACCCGCGACAAGTACCGCGCGCTCGTCGACGAGAGGTACGCCGCGGGGTGCCCGGCCGACATCGACACGCTCGCCCCGGCGCACCGCTTCAGCCAGAACCTCGGCGGGCTCGTCGCCGGCGTGGCCTCGACGCTGCAGGCCGAGCGGCCCGGGACCGACATCACCTACCTCGACGTGCAGCGTGCCTTCGACGGCGCGCGCCTCTGCGAGAACCCCGGGAGCCCGGGCAACGCGCTGGCCACCCCGCTGCGGGTGATGGACGGGCCCAGCGGGGTCCACGTGCAGAGCTTCGGCCCCTACGACAAGCTCGACATCAAGCGCGTCACCGACACCTGCCAGTCCTACTACCAGACCTGCCAGGAGTCGTGGCACCCGAACGCCGCCGGCCACCAGGCGCTGGGGCGTTGCCTGAGCGGGGCCTGGACGGCGACGGAGGCGACGCGCGTCAGCTGCGCCCGCACGTCCGCGGGCAGCATCGTCGTCCAGTGAGGCGCCGGTGAGCCACGCCGGGTCCGGGGGAGCCAGGGGAGGAGCCGGGAGGGCGCCCGCTGCGCCCTCCCGGCGCCGTCCCCAGCAGGTGCGCTCCCAGGAGACGGTCGACCGGATCCTCCTCGCCGCCGACCACGAGATCGGCGAGCGCGGGCTGGCCGGCGCGAGCACCACCCGCATCGCGGCGCGGGCCGGGCTGTCCGTGGGTGCGCTCTACCGGTTCTTCCACGACCGGGACGCGATCGCCGACGCCCTCGCGGCCCGCTACCTCGAGGCCGTGACGCCGGCGTACGCCGACGCGGTGTCGCAGGTGTCGTCCCTCGAGGACCTCGAGGCGGTCGTCGGCGTGCTGGTCCGGCGGGCGGCCGACCTGCAGCTGGAGCACCCCGGCTACTACCGGCTCACCGAGGAGCTCGCGCCCGAGCGCGGCGACTCGCCGGCGCGGGTCGTGCGCGAGCACCTGCTCGACCTCTTCACCGAGGCGCTGCGGAGGGCGGGCGTCGCCACGCCCCCGCCCGAGCTGCGCGCGGTCGTGGAGCTCTGCATCGAGACCGTGCGGCACACGCTCGCCCACCACCCGGCACAGGACCCCGGACGGGCGGCGTCGCTGGCGGAGCTCGAGCTCATGCTCGGCGCCTACCTGAGCTCCCGGCTACGGTGACGGCATGGTCGCAGCGAGGGGCTCCGCCGCCGCCGTCCTGGCGGCCCTGCTCCTGACCGGGTGCTCGCCCTCGGCCGACCCGCCCGGTGCCACGGCGGCGACGTCCGAGCCCGGGACCGGCGGGGCCGCACCTCCGAAGTCCTCCGCCTCCGAGCCGGCTGCGGCCTCGGAGGCGCCCGAGCAGCCGGTGTCGCCCGCCCCGCCCGACCCCGTCTCGGCCGCCGACCTCGACCCGGACACCGCCGTGCGCGCGGTCCGACACCTGGCGGGGCAGATCGGCGCCCGCGAGGCGACCGGACCGGCGTACGCCCGAGCGGCCGGATGGGTCGCGCGCGAGCTGCGTGGCCTCGGCTACGACGTCGAGCGCCAGCGTGTCGACGTCCCCGCGGGGACCTCGTGGGGCGTCGACGTCCCGGCCGGAAGGTCGGTGAACGTCGTCGCCGCGCCGCCCGGGTTCGACCCCGCGCAGCCCCACCTCGTCGTCGGCGCGCACCTCGACACCGTGCCGCAGGCGCCCGGGGCCGAGGACAACGCGTCGGGCGTCGGGGTGCTGCTGGCCGCCGCCGAGGCGGCCGCGGACCGTCGTACGCGGCTGCCGGTGCTCTTCGTCGCCTTCGGCGCCGAGGAGCCGCGCGGACCCACCGACGACGACCACCACTACGGCTCGCGGCAGTACGTCGCGCAGCTCACGCCGCAGGAGCGTCGGGCGATGCGCGCGATGGTCTCCCTCGACCGCGTGGGCGTCGGCGCGCGGGTGCCGGTGGGCTCCGCCGGCGCCTCCGACCCGGTGCAGCGCAGCCTCCTCGCCGCGGCCCGACGGGCCGGGGTGCCCACGGTCGCCGACGGCGAGCAGCGCAGCAGCGACCACTGGTCGTTCGTCCGCGACGGGCTTCCGGCGGCACGGCTCGGCTCGACGCCCTATGCCGGCTACCACTCGGCCGGGGACGTCCCGGCAGTCGTGTCGCCAGCGCAGCTCGAGCGTGTCGGGCGTCTGGTGCTCGCCTGGCTCGCGCCCCCTCGGTGACCCTCAGCCGAGGCCGGCGCAGGCGCGCAGGGCGGCCACGTCGGAGCGGAAGTCCGCTGCGGCCGCACCCGTGACGGCGCGCGCCAGCCCGTCGGCGCCGATGGCGCCCGGCCACCAGCGTGCCCGCGTCACGGTCGCCCGCCCCGACCGCTCGCGGGCGGGCCGGACGGTGAGCGTCAGCACGCCCGTCGGGCCGGGGGAGTACCACGCGAAGTTGCCGAGACCGTAGGCCACGTAGGCCTCGCCGAGACGCCCGTCGCCCCGCAGCTCGTGGGCGTGCGTGCCGGCGACGACATCGGCTCCCGCGTCGACCAGGCGGCGGGCCAGGGACCTCTGGTCCGGGCTCGGGCAGCGCTCGCCCTGCACGCCCCAGTGGAGGTAGGCCACCACCGCGTCCGCCTCACGCGCTGCCCGCCGCACGGTCGCCAGCAGGCGTGCGGGGTCCATGGCGTCGGCGGTGCCGGCACGTCGGTCGGTCGCGGCCCACTGCCCGGTCGGGTCCGCGGTCGGGTCCTGGTCGGCCACGGACGCCGTCACGGTGGCGACCACGGTGCCGTCGACGTCGGTGAGCGCCGGCCGGTACGCCTCGTCGGCGGTGCGGCCGACCCCGATCACCGCGAGCGGGGGGTCGGCCCCTGCTGCTGCCCGCGCGGCGCGCAGCGTGCTGGGCAGGCGGGCACGGCCGAAGTCGACGGCGTGGTTGTTGGCCATCGTGGCCACGTCCACGCCGGCTGCGGCGAGGGCCGTGAAGGCCGCCGGTCCGGCGGAGAAGGTGAAGCGCTTGCCCGGCGCGGGACGCCCGCCCGAGCCGACGGAGGTCTCGAGGTTCACCACGGCGAGGTCGGCCGACGAGAGGACGCGCGCCACGGGCGCGAGCGCCGTCGCCGGGTCCGCCAGGCGTCCGGCGAGCGGCCCCTCGAAGTGGACGTCGCCGGCCAGGGCGATGCGCACCGCAGCCGGCCGGGCAGGCGCCGGGCTCGGCTCGCGCGGGGCGGTGGTCGACGGGGACGGGTCCGCGGGCGTGGACGCCGAGGGCGACGTCGTGGGGGCGTCCGGGGGCGGCGGGCCCTCGGACGACGTGCAGCCGGCGAGCAGCACCGCCAGCAGGACCGCGAGCACCAGCGCGGCCGGCACCGGCGCGCCGACCGGGCGGCTGCGGACCCGGGGCGACATGGGTCGGATTCTCACACGTCGGCGTGCCGCCCCGCGGGCGCTCCCACTTCGCCCGCACGAGGGTGGACGCGTCAGGGGTGGGGGGTGCCACACTCGGGACATGAGGTCTCGGACAGTCCTGGTCGCCACAGCGTCGGTCGTGCTCGCCGGCGTCGTCGCCGCTCCCGCGCACGCGGAGTACTACGCCGTCGACGACCCCGCGGACGCGCCGACGTCCCTGACCGACATCCAGCGGTTCGAGGCCAACCACGGGGGCGACAACCTGCTGGTCCGGGTGCGCTTCACCGAGCTCATGCGCTCGAGCGTCGCCGGGGTCTCGGTCTTCCTCGACACCGACCGTGACCGGAGGGGCGCCGAGTACGTCCTCAGCAGCGGCCTCGGCGACGGCACCGACTACGTCCTGACCCGGGCCGAGGGGTGGCGGGCCGTGGACCGACGCGTGCGCTGCGACTACTCCGCGCGCCCGCGCTGGGGCAAGGACGTCTTCCGCGCGGTGATCGGTCGCGACTGCTTCGACCGGGTGCCGCAGGTGCGGGTCTCGGTCAGGATGGGCGACCAGGCAGATGGCACGCAGCCGGTGGTGGACTGGGCGCCGAAGCGCCACCGCTGGAGCGTCCCGATCGCCTCCGGCCTCGGCGCCTGACCGAGGCGGTCCGACCGCGGGCCCTAGGCGGCTGCGACCAGTGCCACCGCGAGCCCGCACAGCACCAGCCCGAGGCCCTGCGAGCCCTGGATCCGCTCCTTAAGCACGACGGCGGCCAGCGCGATGGTGATCGCTGGGTAGAGCGAGGTGAGGACCGAGGCGATCGTGAGCAGGCCGCTCTGCGTGGCCAGCAGGAACGTGACGGTCGCGGCGGTGCCCAGCAGCCCCGCGGCCGCGCCCCAGGCCTGTGAGCGGTCGTGTGGCCACCACCGTGCCCCCAGGGCGCTGGCGGTGAGGGCGACGGCGACCGCCGCGACGAGCTGGGCGAGCGCGAGCGGCGCGAGCCCGGCCTCCTCGGGCACCTGGCCCATGGCCGCGAAGAGGACGCCGAAGCCGATCCCGGCCAGGACGCCGTCGACGATCCCGGCCGCGAGGTCGCCCGAGGTCCCCGGCTCGCGGCTGACCAGCCAGATGCCGGGCACGGCTGCCAGGATCCCCAGCCAGACCAGCGCGTCGGGCCGCTCACCGGTGGCGACGCCCACGCCGACCGGGAGCAGGGCCGCCCCCACGGCCGAGATGGGCGCCACGACGCCCATCCGACCGGCCGCGAGGCCGCGGTAGAGGAAGGCGCCACCGGTGCCGCTGCCGATACCTGCGAGGGCGCCCCACCACAGGTCGGCCCGGGTGGGGGAGCCGTCCGTGGCGAGCGTCAGCACCACGGCGCCGGCGAACGCCGCGACCGAGCCGATGAAGGCGACGGGCCATGCCGACGTACGACGGGAGGCGAGCCCGCCGACGAAGTCCGAGAGCCCGTAGGCCAGGGCGGCGGCGAGGGAGAGCAGGACGGCCATCGGCGCCTCAGGTGGCCGTGACGCCGACGACCCAGACCACGGCTGCGAGGAACGCGGCGACCAGCTCGATGAGGATGGAGACCCCGACCGCCCGCAGCGCCGCCATCGTGGACGGCCATGCCTGCGCGCCGCCCACCCGTGCCCGCTCGGCGGCGTAGACGCCCAGGACGAAGCCGATGAACATGCCGACCAGGGGGATGACGAAGAACCCCACGAAGGCCAGCACGCCACCCGCGACCAGGGTGCGGTTGGGGACGCCTGAGGCCTTGAGCCGGCGGCCGGGGACCAGGTACTTGACGACCGAGCCGCCCACCAGCAGGAGCGCGCACGCCGCGAACACCGCCCAGGCCGTCGACCCACCGATCTCCAGCGCCCACACGAGGACGGCGCCGAGCACCAGCAGGGTGCCGGGCAGGACGGGGACGATGATGCCCGCGATGCCGACGGCGATCGCGACGGCGACGACGAGCTCCATGGCACTCACGGGCAGAGCCTCCCAGAGGACGCAGATCGGCCCCGGAGAGCGTGTCCGGGGCCGATCTGGAAGTAGGTGTGGGTCGGGTCGTGCTCAGGCCTCCGGGGCCGGGGTGGCCGGGGTCTCCAGCTTGTGCGTCTCGTCGTGGACGCTCGCTGCGACCTCACGGAGCTTCTCGCCGTGCTCGCGAGCGTGGTGGGCGCAGAAGAGCAGCTCACCTCCGGTCTGGAGCTCCACGCGGAGGTAGGCCTGGGCACCGCAGCGGTCGCAGCGGTCACCGGCCGTCAGGACGGCCTGGGTGGGTGCGGTGGCAGTGGTCACGTCAGCCTCATTTCTTGTTCATCGGTGTCTGGCCCAACGTAGCCCTTGGGGCAAAGATTCCCCTCGAGCACTTGTAGATCGAGAACTCGTGCAGTCAATCACGTCACACTCCTCCGCGCTGGCGTTGTCCACCAACCGTCGGCGGCCGTTGCAGAAGCGATACGGATAGGTGCCCCACGCTAGACCGCCTCATGCGCGCCCACGGCCAGCGTGCCTCCGTCGACGCCCGGCGTGTCGCAGGTAGGTTTGCTCCTTGTGGCAGCACCGGCGGACAACACCTACAACGCAGCGCACCTCCTGGTCCTCGAGGGCCTCGACGCCGTACGCAAGCGGCCGGGCATGTACATCGGCTCCACCGACACGCGCGGGCTGATGCACTGCCTGTGGGAGATCATCGACAACGGCGTGGACGAGGCCCTGGCCGGCGTCGCGCACCGGGTGGAGGTGACGCTCCACGACGACGGCTCGGTCGAGGTCTACGACGACGGGCGCGGCATCCCGACCGACAAGGAGCCGAAGACCGGCCTGTCGGGCGTCGAGGTGGTGGCCACCAAGCTGCACGCCGGCGGCAAGTTCGGCGGCGGCTCCTACGTCGCCACGGGCGGCCTGCACGGGGTCGGCCTGTCGGTGGTCAACGCGCTGTCCTCCCGGATGGACATCGACGTCGACCGCTCGCCGACCCAGCAGGGCCTGTCGTTCCAGCGCGGCGTGCCGGGCGTCTTCGACGGCGAGGGTCCGGCGGCGCCGTTCACCCCGCAGTCGGGCCTGACCCGCAAGGGCAAGCGGGTCGCCAAGGGGCGCACCGGCACGCGGATCCGGTTCTGGCCGGACCGCCAGGTCTTCACCAAGGACGCCCGCTTCGAGATGGAGGGCCTCATCGGGCGCGCCCGGCAGACGTCCTACATCGTGCCGGGTCTCGAGCTGGTGATCCGCGACCAGCGCTCCTCGGAGATGGTCGAGGAGAAGTTCCGCCACGACGGCGGCATCGCGGAGTTCGTCGAGTTCCTCTCCCACGGCGAGCCCGTCACCGACATCCTCCGGCTCCAGGGCACCGACACCTTCACCGAGACGGTGCCGCTCCTCGACGACAAGGGCCACATGACGCCCCAGGAGGTCGAGCGCGAGCTCACCGTCGACGTCGCGGTGCGCTGGGACACGGCCTACGACACCGAGGTGCGCTCCTTCGTCAACGTGATCGCGACGCCGAAGGGCGGCACCCACGTCAGCGGCTTCGAGAGCGCTCTCACCAAGACGTTCAACGACGCCATGCGCGCCGGCAAGGTGCTGCGCTCGGCTGACGCCGACGTCATCAAGGACGACGTGCTCGAGGGTCTGACCGCCGTGGTGACCGTGCGCCTGGCCGAGCCGCAGTTCGAGGGCCAGACCAAGGAGATCCTCGGCACCCCGGCCGCGCGCGGCGTCGTACGCAAGGTGGTGGGCGGGGAGCTCAAGGCGTTCCTCACCTCGACCAAGCGCACGGAGAAGGCGCAGGCCAAGCTCCTCATGGAGAAGGTCGCCGCGGCGTCCAAGACCCGGCTCGCGGCGCGCCAGCACAAGGAGAACCAGCGCCGCAAGAACGCGCTCGAGTCCTCCGCCCTGCCCGCCAAGCTCTTCGACTGCCGCAGCGCCGACACCGAGCGCACCGAGCTCTTCATCGTCGAGGGCGACTCGGCGATGGGCACCGCCAAGGCGGCTCGCAGCAGCGAGTTCCAGGCGCTGCTGCCCATCCGCGGCAAGATCCTCAACGTCCAGAAGGCCACCGTCGGCGACATGCTCAAGAACGCCGAGTGCGCCTCGATCATCCAGGTCGTCGGCGCCGGCTCGGGCCGTACGTTCGACCTCGAGTCCGCGCGTTACGGGCGGATCATCCTGATGGCCGACGCCGACTCCGACGGCGCCCACATCCGGTGCCTGCTGGCGACGCTGTTCTTCAAGTACATGCCCGAGCTCGTCCGCGACGGGCGGCTCTACTCCGCCGTGCCGCCTCTGCACCGCATCGAGCTGTCCAACCCCAAGAAGGGGATGGACAAGTACATCTACACCTACTCCGACGACGAGCTGCAGCGCCGGCTCGCCGAGCTCAAGAAGAAGAACGTCCGCTGGAAGGACCCGGTCCAGCGCTACAAGGGTCTCGGCGAGATGGACGCCGACCAGCTGGCCGAGACGACCATGGACCCCCGCTACCGGACGCTGCGCAAGCTCACCATCGACGACGTCGACGAGGCGAGCCGGGTCTTCGACCTGCTGATGGGCTCCGACGTCGCGCCCCGCAAGGAGTTCATCGTCCAGGGGGCCTACGAGGTGGACGTCGAGGCGCTGGACGCCTGAGCGGCCCCCGCGAGCTGAGCGCCGTACGACGACCGCGCCGGGCCGGCGCGACGCTGACAGTGGTTGTGGCGACGTGCCCGCCTCAGTAGGTTTGTGGCTCGCGTCACACCGCTGCCGACAGGGAGACACATGCCCGACGAGAAGTTCGACTACATCGTCATCGGATCGGGCAGTGCCGGCGGCGTGGTCGCCGCGCGGCTGACCGAGGACCCGGACGTACGGGTGCTGCTGCTCGAGGCCGGCCCGGCCGACGACGACGACAACATCCACATCCCGCTGGCGTTCTCCGCGCTCTTCAAGACGAAGTGGGACTGGAACTACGAGACGACCCCGCAGAAGCACCTCGCGGGACGCCGGGCCTACTGGCCTCGGATGAAGGCGCTCGGCGGCTGCTCCTCGATGAACGCGATGATCTACATCCGCGGCAACCACGCCGACTACGACGAGTGGCGCGACGCCTACGGCGCGACCGGGTGGGGCTTCGACGACGTCCTGCCCTACTTCCGCAAGGCCGAGGCCAACACCCGGCTGGGCGGCCCGTTCCACGGCACCGACGGTCCGCTGCACGTGGAGGACCGGACCTACGACCACGAGCTGAGCACCGCGTTCGTGGAGGCCGGCGTCGCCGCGGGGCTGAAGCGCAACGACGACTTCAACGGCGCCGAGCAGGAGGGTGTCGGGCTCTACCAGGTGACGTGCCACAAGGGGCGGCGCTGGTCCGTCGCCGACGCCTACATCCACCCGGCGGACACGCGCCCCAACCTCACCGTCCGCACCGAGTCCTTCGTGACGCGCATCGTGCTGGAGGGCAACCGCGCGGTCGGCGTCGCCTACACCCGCCGCGGCGAGCAGCTGGTGGCGCGGGCGGAGGCCGAGGTCGTCCTCAGCGGGGGCGCGATCAACAGCCCGCAGCTGCTGATGCTGTCCGGCATCGGCCCCGGTGCTCACCTGCGCGACATGGGCATCGACGTCGCTGTCGAGTCGTCGGGCGTGGGACAGAACCTGCAGGACCACCCGGCGGCGGGCATCCTCAGCTACACCCGCGACACGACCGACATCGCGGAGATGCTCGGCCTGCGCAACCTCGTGAAGTGGAAGGCGACCGGCAAGGGCCCGCTGAGCTCCAACGTCGGGGAGGCGGGCGCGTTCTACACCTCGCGCGACGACCTCGCGCTGCCCGACGTCCAGCTCCACGTGGCGCCGACCGGCTTCTACGACAACGGCATGCACGAGCCCGTACGCCGGGCGCTTACCACGGCCATCACGCTGGTCAACGTCCAGAGCTCGGGCCACGTGCGGTTGCGCTCGGCGGACCCCACCTGGCACCCCGAGATCGACCCGGGCTACTTCGACGACCGCGCCGACCTCGAGGCCATGATCGGCGGGTTCCGCACCGCCCTGGAGGTCCTGCGCCAGGGTCCGATCGCGAGGTTCGTCGACGAGCCGTGGGTCCCGGCGTCGGCCGACCCGAGCGACGACGAGATCATCGAGGGCATCGGGCGGCTGGGCCAGACGCTCTACCACCCGGTCGCGACGTGCGCCATGGGCACCGTGGAGGGCAGCGTCGTCGACCCGCAGCTCCGGGTGCACGGCGTGGAGGGCCTCCGGGTCGCCGACGCCTCGGTCATGCCGCGGGTCCCGCGCGGCAACACCAACGCCCCCACCATCATGATCGGCGAGAAGTGCGCGGATCTCGTCAAGGAGTCCCGATGACCAGCACCCTCCAGCCCACTGCGACCGCCGGCGCCGGCGAGACCTTCGACTCGCTCGACCCCGCCACCGGGGACGTCGTCGGCACCCACCCCGTCGCCGGGCGCGACGAGGTCGACGCGGCGGTCGCCCGTGCGCGTGACGCGGTCGACTGGTGGGGCAACCTGTCGTTCGACGAGCGGGCCGACTTCCTCCTCACGTGGCGCTCGGTGATCACCCGCCGCATCGCCCAGCTGGCCGACCTGTCGCACCGCGAGACCGGGAAGCCGCACGGTGACGCCCAGCTCGAGATCGTCCTCGCCATCGAGCACATCGCCTGGGCGGCCAAGAACGCCAAGAAGGTGCTCGGGGCGCGCAAGGTCGGCTCCGGGCTCCTGATGGCTAACCAGGCGGCGACCGTGGCCTACCACCCGCTCGGCGTCGTCGGCGTGATCGGACCGTGGAACTACCCGGTGTTCACCCCGCTGGGGTCCATCGCGTACGCCCTGGCCGCCGGCAACGCGGTGGTGTTCAAGCCGAGCGAGTACACCCCCGGCGTCGGCCAGTGGCTCGCCGACTCGTTCCGCCAGGTGGTGCACGGGCGTGACGTGCTGCAGGTCGTCACCGGCCTCGGCGAGACCGGCAACGCGCTGTGCCGGGCGCGGATCGACAAGCTCGCGTTCACGGGCTCCGGACGCACGGGCAAGCTGGTCATGGCCGCCTGCGCCGAGAACCTCACGCCGGTCGTCATCGAGGCCGGCGGCAAGGACTCGCTGATCGTCGACGAGGACGCCGACCTGGCCAAGGCGGCGGAGGCGGCGCTGTGGGGCGGGATGGCCAACGCGGGACAGACCTGCACCGGGACCGAGCGCGTCTACGTCCACCGCAACGTCTTCGACGCCTTCATGGCCGAGATCCTCGCCCAGGCCGACGGCCTCCGCGCCGGTGCCGACTCCGCCGCCCAGATCGGGCCGATCACGATGCCGTCACAGCTGGGCGTCATCAGGAGCCACATCGACGACGCCGTCGCCCGGGGCGCGCGGGCGGTGCTCGGAGGGCCCGACGCCGTGGGGGAGCGGTTCGTCCAGCCGACGATCCTGACCCACGTGCCCGAGGACTCCACGGCGATCACCGAGGAGACCTTCGGCCCGACGCTGGCGATCAACCCCGTCGACAGCATGGAGGAGGCGGTCCGCCTCACCAACGCGACCCAGTACGGCCTGGCGGGCGCGGTGTTCTCCAAGGCCAACGGCATGTCGATCGCGCGCCGCATCCGGTCCGGCATGACGTCGGTGAACTCGGTCGTCTCCTTCGCCGCGGTGCCTGCCCTGCCCTTCGGGGGCGTCGGACAGTCCGGGTTCGGCCGGATCCACGGGGCCGACGGGCTGCGCGAGTTCACCTACGCCAAGGCGATCACCCGGCAGAAGTTCGCTCCGGTGATGAACCTGACGTCCTTCGCCCGCGACGCCGCGACCGACGGCAAGGTCGCGCAGCTCATCACGCTCCTGCACGGCGGCAAGCAGACCCTCAAGTAGCCCGCCCCGGCGGGAGGGCGTACGTCAGACGTGCTGGGTGAGCAGCCCGGTGTCGACGTCGTAGAGGAAGCCGCCGACCGCGGCGCGCTCGCCGATGAGCGGGTGCGTGCGCACCTTGGCGACGTCCTGGCGCAGCTGGTCGAGCTGGTCGGTCACGACGCCGAAGGACTGCCAGCTGGCGTCGACCCCGGCCGACTCGCCGACCCTGGCCCGCAGCTCGTCCTCCGAGGCGGAGGCCATCGCGCAGCGGGTGTGCGGGACCACGAGGACACGCTGCACGTTGAGCAGGTGCACGCCCAGCACGAGCGCCTCGAGGGCCTGGGGCGTGACGCGGCCGCCGGGGTTGCGGAAGATCTTGGCGTCGCCGTGGCGGAGGCCGAGCATCCGCAGCGGGTCGATGCGCGAGTCCATGCACGTCACCAGCGCGATGCCGGCGTGGGCCTTGCCGTCGAAGCCGCCGAGGTCGAAGGTGTCCGCGAACTCGCGGTTGGCCCGCATCAGGTCGTCGAAGTCGCTCACGACCGGCAGGGTAGCGCCCCTCAGACCGACCCGGAGAAGACGTCCCGCGCGCTGAGCCGCGTCGGCCCGACCTGCCGGAGCAGCACCAGCGCGAGCGCCGCTGCCACCACGGCGCAGCCCGCCGCGCCCCAGAAGACGGCGTGCTCCTGGGCGATCCCGGCGACCCGCAGCAGGTCGGAGAACTCCTTGCACCGGCTCCTGCCGTCGCAGACGTCCTGCACGGCGGGCACGGCGCCCTGCTCGGCGTAGTAGCGGCGCAGCCCGATCGTGGTGAGGGCGGAGATGCCGACGAGCATGCCGACCATGCGCGCGACGACGACGAAGGCGCTGGCCACCCCGTGGGCGTCGTCGTCGGTGAAGGCGAGGAGCGCGGCGTTCACGGGTGCCAGGGCCAGGCCGAAGCCCAGCCCACCGGTGACCAGGGCGAGGTTGGCGATCGGCTCCTCGATGGTCGTCAGCCCCCAGCGGGTCATCAGCACGAACCCGGCGGCCGCCATCAGCATGCCGATGGCGGTGACGACGCCGGGGGAGAGGAACCGGATGAGGTAGCCGCCCGCCACCGCGCCGACAGGGAGCGCCAGCAGGAAGCGGACCAGCACGAGGGCGGCCGGCAGCTGGTCGTCGGGGTAGACGGTGGTGCGGGCGAAGAGCGGGATGTCGATGAGGGCGGCGATCAGCGCGGCACCCACGAAGAAGCTGACCAGCAGCGCCCCCCACGCCGGCGTACGCCGCAGCGCGCCGCGGGGCACGAGCGGGTTCGCGGCGCGGCGTACGTGCCACACGAAGGCCACGGCGCCGAGGACCGCACCCAGGAGGTACCACCGGCCGCGGGGCGAGAACACCTCGATCTTGGGATCGGCGGTGGCGAAGGCGAGGATCACGCCGCCGAGGGCCGTGGCGAGCAGCAGCGCCCCGACGAGGTCGGCCTCGACCAGCACGCGACCCCAGCCGCGCAGGTCCAGCAGCGGGTGCGGGGCGAAAGCGCACCAGGCGAGGAGCAGGACGAGCGCCGCCATCGTCGCGGCGCCGATCGGCGTGAGCCAGCGGCCGTCGCCGGCGAACGGGATGAACAGCTGGCCCCAGGTGAGGTCGCGCATGAGCGACGGTGGTCGGAGGAAGACGACGGCACCGCCGGCGACCGTGGCGAGGGCGAGCAGGAGGCCGACGACGTCCGGTCGGCGCCGTTCCCGGCGCTCCCGGTGCTCCTGGGCCTCCCGGTGCTCCCGGGGGGCGAGGGCGCGGATGGCCGCGGCGAGGACGAGGCCGACGGCGAGGTTGATCGCGAAGATCGCTCGCCAGTCCGCGAAGGCGAGCACCGCCGCGCCGAACAGCGGTCCGAGCACCGAGCCGATCTCCTGCACGGCCGACACCACGCCCAGCGGGACGCCGCGCCGCTCGACGGGGTAGAGGTCGGCGACGAGCGCCAGCGTCGCGGGGACGAGACCGCCGCCGCCGACGCCCTGCAGGAAGCGACCCGCGACGATGCTCGGCATGTCGTAGGCCACGGTGGTGATGAGGGAGCCCAGCGCGAAGAGCACGAGCGCCATGACGAGCACGGGCACGCGGCCGCGCAGGTCGGCGATGCGTCCGATCAGCGGGAGCATGGCGACGTAGCCGAGGAGGAAGCCGCTGACGATGGGCGCGGCCCGCTGCAGCTGGTCGATCGGGACGCCGACGCCGGTCATCATGTCGGGCAGCGCGAGCACGACGACGTACGTGTCGGCGGCCGCGAAGGCCACGGCGACCGCCGCCATGGCGAGGAGCAGCCGCGAGGTGCGGGCGAGCCCGGCCGGCTCGCTCACGGTGCGGTGATGTCCTTCTCCGTGCCGTAGTCGGCGAAGTCGACCGTGTAGGTCATCGGGTCGGTGCGGGGGTAGAAGACGCCGGTGAGCGTCGCCTTGCGCAGCTCACCCTCGTCGGTGACCTGCCACTCGACGTCGAAGGTGTCGCCGGAGGACGAGGGGATGACCGCGTCCATGGCGTCGCCGGGCACGGTGCCGGAGTAGGTGGTGAGGACCTCGGAGTTGTTGGAGCCGCCGCGCACGCTCTCGCCGGCCTTCGGCGAGTCGGTGAGCCCGAGCAGGCCGGCGAACCCGTCCTGGCCGATGAGGCCGGACGGGTCGGGGGCGCCGTACTCCTTGGGGTCGACCTCGTTCCAGCCCGGGGTGAAGGGCAGCTGGGCGTAGACGGTGTCGTCGACGGCGATGACCGGCACGTCGACGGTCTGGCCGGCGAAGACGACGGTGATGGACCCGTCGAAGGCCGGTGCCTGGGTCAGGGTGCCGGCCGCCCGGGTGATGCCGGAGACGCCGTCGGGCAGCGAGGGCGTCGAGAGGGTCAGGTCGACGCCGCTCGTCTCGGTCAGCCGGGTGGAGGCCTCGGCCAGGATCTCCTCGGGCGTCTGGCTCTCCGCCTCCTCGCCGCCGCCGTCGTCGCCCGAGCAGGCGGCGAGCGTGGGCACGGCCAGCAGCACCCCGGCGAGAGCGGTGGCGAGACGTCCGGTGGTCCGGGCACAAGCGAGCATGGGCTCAGCCTTCCACAGGGGCGGGCGCCGGGTCGGACGGCGCGGCACCGGCGGGGCCGAGCTGGGACGCGACCTGCGCCGCGACGGGCGAGGCGACGGCGGCGATCGGCTGAGGGGCCGGCACGCCGGACCCGTCCCGCCTGCCGTTGGCCTCGGGCAGGTCGACGGGCGCGCCGCTGGCGGCAGCTGCCCGGGCGGGGCCCGGTCCGGCCCACGCCGCGACCAGGACGTCCTCGCCCTTGAGGAAGCGGTGGCTGCGGACGCCCCCGGTGGCGCGTCCCTTGCCGGGGTACTCGCTGAACGGCGTCACCTTGACCGCGCCGGCCTCGGTGCCGGGGAGCGCGGTCGAGGACCCCGAGGCGGTCACCACGACGGCGTCCGAGGGGTCGAACGCCCCGAAGAACGCGACGTGCTGGCCGGCGCCGAGCTTGATGCCGGCCATGCCGCCGCCGGAGCGGCCCTGCGGGCGGACGCCGGCGGCGGGGAAGTGGAGCAGCTGGGCGTCGGAGGAGATGAAGCACAGCTCCTCCTCCCCGGTCACGAGCTGCACCGCACCGACGACCTCGTCGCCGTCCTTGAGGCCGATCACCTCCCACTCGTCGCGCCCCAGGACCTCGGGGTTGACCCGCTTGACGACACCGTCGCGGGTGCCGAGCGCGAGGCCGGGGCCGTCGGTGGGCAGCGAGGTGAGGGCGAGGGCGCGCTCGCCGGTGTCGAGGGGGAGGATCTCGGTGAGCGGGAGGCCGCCCTGGAGGTTGGGGTCGTTGGCGGAGTCCGGCAGCTCGGGCATGTCGAGGACGCCCACCTTGAGCAGCCGACCGCGGCTGGTCACCACGCCGACCTCGCCCCGCGCGGTCGTGCGGACCGCGCTCGTCACCACGTCGTGGTTGGCTCGACCCTCGCCGTGCCCGGGGGCGGTGGCGGACGTCGTACGGGCCAGGAGGCCACTCGACGACAGCAGCGCGAAGCACGGGTCGTCGGCGACCTCGAGCGGCGTGGCGGACGCGGCCGTGACGGTGGTGCCGGCCGAGGCGAGCAGGACGGTGCGCCGCGGCGTGCCGTGCTCCTTGGCGACGTCAGTCAGCTCGTCGGAGACGACCTTCCGGAGCAGCTTCTCGTCGGCGAGGATCGCGTCGAGGTACTCGATGGTGCGCTCGAGCTCGGACTTCTCCTTCTCCAGCTCGATCCGGGAGAACTTGGTCAGCCGGCGCAGCGGCATGTCGAGGATGTAGTCGGCCTGCGCCTCCGACAGCTCGAAGACGGAGATCAGCCGCTCCTTGGCAGCGGCGGCGTTGTCCGAGCTGCGGATCACCTGGATGACCTCGTCGATGTCGAGGATCGCGATGAGGAGGCCGTCGACGAGGTGCAGCCGGTCGGCGGCCCGTGCGCGGCGGAACGAGGAGCGGCGGCGGACGACGTCGAAGCGATGGGCGAGGAAGACCTCGAGCATCTCCTTGAGGCCCAGCGTGCGCGGCTGGCCGTCGACCAGCGCGACCGCATTGATGCCGAAGGAGTCCTCGAGCGCGGTCTGGCGGTAGAGCTGCTCGAGGATGGCCTCGGGGACGAAGCCGTTCTTGATCTCGATGACCAGGCGCAGGCCCTGGTGGCGGTCGCCCAGCTGCTTGACGTCGGCGATGCCCTGCAGCTTCTTGGCGAGGACCAGCTTCTTGATCTGCTCGACGACACGCTCCTCGCCGACGCCGTAGGGCAGCTCGGTGACGACGATGCCCTTGCGCCGGGGGGTCACGGACTCGATCCGCGCCGTGGCCCGCATCCGGAACGTGCCGCGGCCGGTGTCGTACGCGTCGCGGACGCCGTCGAGGCCGACGATCTTGCCGCCGGTGGGCAGGTCGGGGCCCGGGATGTAGCGCATGAGGTCGTCGAGCGTGGCCTTTGGGTGCGTGACGAGGTGCTTGAGGGCCTGCACGACCTCGACGAGGTTGTGGGGGGCGATGTTGGTCGCCATCCCGACCGCGATGCCGGCGGCGCCGTTGACGAGCAGGTGCGGGATGGCGGCAGGGAGCACGACCGGCTCGGTCTCGCGCGAGTCGTAGTTGGGCTTGAAGTCGACCGTGTCCTCGTGGATCGAGGCCGTCATGGCGACCGCGGCGGGCGCCATCCGGCACTCGGTGTAGCGCATCGCGGCGGGCGGGTCGTCCGGCGAGCCGAAGTTGCCGTGCCCGTCGACGGTCGGCAGGCGCATCGACCAGGGCTGCGCCATCCGGACCAGGGCGTCGTAGATCGCGCCGTCGCCGTGCGGGTGCAGGCGGCCCATCACCTCGCCGACGACGCGGGCGCTCTTCACGTGGCCGCGGTCGGGCCGCAGCGACATGTCGTCCATCGTGTAGAGGATGCGGCGCTGCACCGGCTTGAGGCCGTCGCGCGCGTCGGGCAGGGCGCGGGAGTAGATGACCGAGTAGGCGTACTCCAGGAACGACGACTGCATCTCGTCACGGATGTCGGTGTCGAGGATGTGCTCCTCGAAGTCGTCCGGGAGGGGCTGTTTCGTCGTACGTCGTGCCATGCGGGCCATTGTCCCCGCTGGCCCGCCGAGTCCGGCTGGGGGCTCGCCGGGGCGGGGCGACCTCTTCCGCCGGCGATCGCGTCTCGACACGCCTCGCTCGAGAAGAGGCGTCCTCTCGATGGTCGAGTAGGTCGCGAGCGCCAGCGAGCGGGCGTATCGAGACCCGGCCCTCAGCCGTCGGCCCTCTTCTGCCGGCGCGAGAAGTCCTTCCTCGCCAGGGGCGGCAGTCCTTCGTAGTCGCCGGCGATGAGCGCCAGCCTCTTCGCGCGGCTCCAGCCCTGCACCTGCTTCTCGCGGGCGAAGGCCAGGGCGACGTTCTCGTGCTCCTCGTGCCACACCAGCTCGACGGGCCTCCGTCCACGCGTGTAGGCCGCGCCCACGCCGCTCTCGTGCTGGAACAGGCGGGTGAAGAGGTCCCGGGTGCTGCCGACGTAGAAGGAGCCGTCGGCGCACCTCAGCATGTAGACGTAGGCGGTCATCGTTCGAGGGTCGTCGTCCGGGGTGGTCGGTGACAGGGGGTGGGCGGGATCTGTGGACGGGTCTCGATACGCCTCGCTCGTTCCTCGCTCGGCTACTCGACCAGCGATGAGGCGTCCGCTGCTCGACCCGTGATGGATCCGGCGTCGCTCGGATAGATTGACGGGGTGACCGAGACGGAGGAACTGCGCACAGTGCCGCCGGCGCCGCGCCACTGGGAGGCGGACGTCCTGCTGCGCGACGGCCGCACCGCGCACATCCGGCCCATGCAGCCGGAGGACCGCGCGCTGCTGGTCGAGTTCTACAGCCGGGTCTCCGACCAGTCGAAGTACTACCGCTTCTTCTCGCCCATGCCCGAGCTCTCCGAGCGCGACCTCGACCGGTTCACCAAGGTCGACCACCGCGACCGGGTGGCGATGATCCTGACCGTCGCCGGCCAGATGATCGCCGTCGGTCGCTACGACACCATCCGCCCGGGCTACGCCGAGGTCGCGTTCCTCGTCGAGGACCGGCACCAGGGCCGCGGGATCGGCCAGCTCCTCCTCGAGCACCTCGCCCAGGCGGGCCGCGAGCGTGGGATCGAGGAGTTCGTCGCGGAGGTGCTGCCCGACAACCAGGCGATGATCCACACCTTCAAGGACGCCGGCTACCAGGTGAAGAGCGCCTTCGAGGACGGCGTGATGGAGCTGGTGTTCCGGATCGACCCGACCGACACCGCGATCGGCGTGATGGAGCAGCGCGAGCACCGCGCCGAGTACGCCTCGATCGAGCGCTTCTTCTCCCCGAAGTCGGTCGCCATCATCGGCGCCAGCCGGCGCCAGGACACCATCGGGCGGGCGCTGGTGCGCCACCTCGTCCTCGGCAACTTCTCCGGCCGGATCCACGTCGTCAACCCGAGCGCTGACTCGGTGGCGGGCATGCCCGCGTGGAAGACGGTGGGGGAGATCCCCGGCGAGGTCGACGTGGCGATCGTGGCCGTCCCCGCCGAGTCCGTGCAGGACGTCGTGCTCGACTGCGCCGCGAAGGGGGTCCACGGCCTCGTCGTCATCTCCTCCGGCTTCGCCGAGACCGGCGAGGAGGGCCGGATGCGGCAGCGGCGCCTGGTCGGGCTCTCCCGCTCCTACGGACTCCGGCTGATCGGGCCCAACGCGCTCGGCATCATCAACACCGACCCCGACGTCTCCCTCAACGCCTCGCTGTCCTCGGTGATGCCGCCCCGCGGCCGCGCCGGGTTCTTCTGCCAGTCCGGCGCGCTCGGCTCGGCCATCCTGGAGAAGGTCCAGAACCGCGGCCTCGGCCTCACCACCTTCGTCAGCGCCGGCAACCGCGCCGACGTCTCCGGCAACGACCTCCTGCAGTACTGGGAGGAGGACGACGCCACCGAGGTCGTGCTGCTCTACCTCGAGTCAATTGGCAACCCGCGCAAGTTCTCCCGCATCGCCCGCCGCGTCAGCCGCCGCAAGCCGATCGTCGCCGTACGGTCGGGCCGCAGCTCGCAGGGCGTGCCGATGGGCCACGCGGTCCGCAAGATCGGCGCGCCTCCCGAGGCGGTCGACGCCATGTTCCGGCAGGCCGGGATCATCCAGGTCGAGTCGCTGGAGGAGATGTTCGACGTCGCCCAGCTGCTGGCCCACCAGCCGCTGCCGCGCGGTCGCCGGGTCGCCATCGTCGGCAACTCCGACGCGCTCGGGCTGCTGGCCGCCGACGCCGCCAACTCCGTCGGCCTCGTCGTCAACCGGCAGGAGGCGCTGGGCGCCGACGCCACCGCGGAGGACTTCGAGGACGCCCTCGACGCGGCGATCGACGACCCGGAGGTCGACGCGGTCGCGGCGATCTTCATCCCGCCGCTCAACGTCGCGGGCGCCCGCGAGGACGTCGCCAACGTCCTCGCCGCCGTCGGCGAGCAGTCCGACAAGCCGATCGTGTCGACGTTCCTCGGCACCGAGGGCGTGCCCGAGCTGCTGCGGGTGCCCGACGTGGCCGGCTCCAGCGCCGGCCGCGGGTCCGTGCCGTCGTACCCCGCCGTCGAGGCCGCCGTGCGTGCCCTCGCCCGCGTCGTCGAGTACGCCGTGTGGCTGCGCGTGCCGCAGGCCCCGCCGGTCGAGCCGAGCGCCAACGACCTCGACGCGGCCCGGCACCTGGTCAACGAGGTGCTGATGAACCACCCCGAGGGCCGCGACCTCGACTTCCACGAGCAGCACCGGCTGCTGCGCGCCTACGGCATCGACCTCTGGGACACCTACGCGGTCGAGACGCTCGACGAGGCGACCACGGCGGGGGAGACGCTCGGCTGGGACGTGGTCCTCAAGGCCACGGCCGACCACCTGCGCGACCGCCCCGACCTGGCCCACGTGTGGCGCAACATCGACAGCGCCGACGAGATGGCCGTCGCCTGGCGCTCGCTCAACGACCTCATCACCGACCCCGAGCGGGCCGGCTTCGTGGTGCAGCGCAACGCGCCGCCGGGGGTGCCGGTCACCATCGCGACGATGGAGGACCCGCTGTTCGGCCCGGTGCTGTCGTTCGGGATCAGCGGCCCGCTGACCGAGCTGCTCGGCGACAAGTCGTTCCGGATCCCGCCGCTGGCCGACCACGACGCACAGGACATGGTGCGCGAGATCAAGGCCTCGCCGCTGCTGTTCGGCTACCGCGGCAGCGAGATCGTCGACGTGGCCGAGATCGAGCGGCTGGTGCGCCAGGTCGCGCAGCTCCAGCACGACCTGCCGCAGGTGCGCGCCCTCCAGCTGCCGCTCGTCCTGGCCGGCGCCGAGGGGGCGACGGTGCTCGGCGCCAACGTGCGGGTGGAGCCGGTGAAGGACCCGCGCTCCGACTGGTTCGTGCGGCGCCTCAGCACGATGCCGGGGGACACTCTCCCCGACTGAGCCCGGTTGCGTGACAGACTGCGACCATGCCCCGCTCCACCCGTGACGCGGACGTCTCCCACGACCTCCGCCAGGCGATCCAACGCACCGGCTACTACCCCGAGGTCGTCGCCGACGGCGTCTTCTCCGCGGCCGGGGGTGAGGAGGTCGTCTCCTACTTCGTGCACCACGAGACGACGTTCGACCACGAGGAGGTACGCCGCCACCTGACGGCGCTGCTGCTCACGCCCACGCGGCTGGTGATCGCCCACACCGACGAGCACCCCGGCGACGACCTGCTGCCCGAGCCCTACACGTCCACGACCACCGAGGCGGTGACGCTGACCTCGATCCGCACGGTCGTGGTCACCCGCATGGTGGCGAACCCGACCGCGGGCGTCGCCCCGCCGGCCGAGGCCGTGCTGACGATCGGCTGGGGTGGGGTGGGCCGCCTCGACCTCGAGCCCGCCGCCTGCTCCGACCCCGAGTGCGACGCCGACCACGGCTACACCGGCACGCTGGCCGGCGACGACTACACGCTCCGCGTCTCCGCGGCGGCCGAGGGCACGGACGCCGTCGCCGGCCTGCTGGCCTTCTCCGACGCGCTCTCGGCGCGCACCCGAGGGTGACGGACCACCTCGGCGGGGGTCCGGCGTTCACGCCACCCGCGTACGGCGACCGCTCGCTGGCCGACGTCGTCCCCTCGATCGGTCGCGCGCTCGGCGTGGACCTCGACGGGCACCCGGTGGGCCTCGAGCTGCCCCCGGCGCCGTCGTACGTCCTCTTCCTCGTCGACGGGATGGGCGCCGAGCTCCTCACCCGCTACGCCCACTCCGCGCCCTACCTCGCCTCGCTCGCCGGTGACGGGGCGACCGGCACCGCCGGCGTGCCGTCCACGACCGCCACGTCGCTGACGTCGCTCGGCACCGGCCTCGTGCCGGGCGCACACGGGCTCGTGGGCTTCACGGCGCGCATCCCCGGCACCGACCGGCTGCTCAACCACCTCTGGTGGGACAAGTCCGTCGACCCGGTGGACTGGCAGCCGCACCCGACGGCGTTCGGCCGGCTGGCGCACGCCGGCGTCCACGTGACCTCGGTCAACAAGCGTGAGTTCGACGGGTCCGGGCTGACCGTCGCCTCGCAGCGCGGGGTGACGTACGTCGGTGCGGACCGCGTCGGCGAGCGGATCGCGGCGACCGTGAGCGCCTCCGCGCACCAGCCGTCGCTCACCTACGTCTACGACTCCGACCTCGACTGGACCGGGCACAAGTTCGGCGTCGCCTCCACCCAGTGGCTCCAGCAGCTCGCGATGGTCGACGCCCAGGCCGAGCAGCTGCGCGAGGCCCTGCCCGCCTCGACGCGGATGCTGGTCGTGGCCGACCACGGCATGGTCGACAGCCCGCGCGAGGCCCGGGTCGACGTCGACGAGGTCCACGGCATGCGCGACGGCGTCGCGCTGCTGGGCGGCGAGGCCCGGTTCCGCCACCTCTACTGCGCGGCGGGAGCGGTCGACGACGTCGTCGCCACCTGGCGCGAGGTGCTGGGGGAGCGGGCCACCGTCGTCACCCGCGAGGACGCCATCGGCCGCGGCTGGTTCGGGGACGTCCAGCACGGCGTGCTGCCCCGCCTCGGCGACGTGATGGTCGCCTGCCACGACGACACGGCGATCGTCTCGTCGGTCGACTTCGCCTACGAGGACACGCTCGTCGGGCTGCACGGATCGCTCACCTCGGCCGAGATGCTGATCCCGATCCGCGTCGGCTGACCCCCGCCACTCCACCTGGAGTCCCTGAGCGACTCACGGCCGAGGCCGGGCGTGTCGGACGACCACAACCTGGCGCATCCGCGCCCCGCCCCGCGGCGTACGACGTCGACTGCGGGCTTCTGGTCGTCCGACGCGCCGCGGCCTGTCGGACAGGACGAAGTCAGCCGATCGGCATGGGCCACGCGGGGCGCGGACGTCTCGCGGTGGGGTTCGTCCTGTCCGACATGCCCAGCCATCCGTCTTGAGTCCCTGAGCGACTCACGGCCGAGGTCAGCCGAAGGGGAGCGGCTCGGGAGCGAGGCTGACGGCCTTGGCGCGCGCGGCGGTGAGCCGGCGGCGGTGGTGCTGGCGGCACAGGACCTCGTACGCCACGTCGGCGGGCGGCTCGTCGGCCTGGTCGACGTCGCCCACGACGATCACCTCGCCCTCGACGACCATCGCGCCGTTCTCGGTGCGGGCGTTGTGGGTGGCCCGCTTGCCGCACCAGCACAGCGCCTCGACCTGGAGCACGTTCATCCGGTCGGCGAGCTCGACGAGGCGGGCGCTGCCGGGGAACAGCAGTGACCGGAAGTCGGTCAGGATCCCGAATGCGAAGACGTCGATCTGCAGCTCGTCGACGACCTTGGCGAGCTGGTCGATCTGCGCGGCGGAGTAGAACTGGGCCTCGTCACAGATGAGGTAGTCGATGCGGCCCCCGCGGGTCAAGGAGTCGACGACGTAGGCCCAGAAGTCGAAGTCGGTGTCGACCTCGAGCGCCTCGTGCGTCAGCCCGAGCCGGCTCGACACCACCGCCGCGCCGGACCGGTCGTGGATGGTGAAGATCCGGCCGATGCGCCCGCGGGCCGCGTGGTTGTGGTTGGTCTGGAGCGCCAGCGTCGACTTGCCGGAGTCCATCGTGCCCGTGAAGAAGTGCAGCTCAGCCATGTCCCGGGGATCTTGTCACAGCCCGCGTCCGACCTGGCGGCTACCGTGCCGGGCATGGACGAGGACTTTGCCCGGACCGACGCCGAGGCGGGTGGCCGCGGCCCGCTGATCAGCCCCGACGAGCTGGCAGCCGAGCTCGACCGGGTCACCGTGCTGGACGTGCGCTACGCCATGGGCGGCCCGCCCGGACGCGAGGAGCACGCGGCCGGCCACGTCCCGGGGGCGGCCTACGTCGACCTCGACCGCGACCTGGCCGCCCCGCCGGGCGCCGGTGGCCGCCACCCGTTGCCGGACGAGGCGTCCTTCGAGGCGGCGATGCGGCGGGTCGGGGTGGGTCGTGACCGGCCGGTCGTCGTCTACGACGACTGGCAGGGGCGGGCGGCCGCGCGCGCCTGGTGGCTGCTGCGCCACCACGGGCACGCCGACGTGCGGGTCCTCGACGGCGGCTGGTCGGCGTGGCTCGAGGACGGGCACCCGGCGGAGTCCGGCGAGACCACCCCGGAGCCGGGCGACTTCTCGGTCTCCGCAGTCAAGGGGACCGCGGTGGTGGACGCCGACGACGTGCTCGGCGTCGACGTGCTCATCGACGCGCGAGCGACCGAGAGGTACGCCGGCGAGACGGAGCCCGTGGACCCGGTGGCCGGTCACATCCCGGGCGCCGTCAACGTGCCGACGACGGACAACCTCGACGAGCGGGGGCGCTTCCTGCCGGCCGACCGGCTGCGCGAGGCGTACGCCCGGGTGGGCGCCCACACCGACGGCACGGTGGCTGCCTACTGCGGCTCGGGGGTCACCGCCGCCCACGACCTGCTCGCGATGGAGGTCGCCGGCATCCCCGCGGCGCTCTACCCCGGCAGCTGGAGCGGCTGGGTCACCGACCCGGAGCGACCGGTCGCGACAGGACGTCGGCCCGGACCTCGTCGCCCACGCTGATCCGGCCGCCGGACTCCGGGACCATCGAGACGGCGAACACCGTCTTGCCACCCAGGAGCCGGTGCCGGGCGAGGGTCCGGATCGGCTCCTTGGCCGTGGTGAGGGTGTGCGCGTCGATCGTCGTCATCACGCACCGGCTCGTCGGCTTGGCGACCCGGAACCGGACGCCACCGACGGTCACCGCCTCCCACTGGTCCTCCGCGAACGGCTCGTCCCCGTCGACGACCAGGTTGGCGCGGAACCGCTCGACCGGCAGCGGCTCCGGCGGCTCCTCACCGGCCTCGAGCGCTCGCTCGAGGATCCAGTCGTTCAGCCGACGCAACGAGGCCAGGGAGGCGATGGTGACGGGGAAGGCGTCGGCGAAGGCGGTGTGGTCGCCCTCGGCCGAGAAGCCCGGCTGGAGCCGGCGCTCGGTCGGGTCGTGACACCAGACGAGGCGCAGGTCCGAGCGGCCGAGGGCCTCCGCGAGCCAGCCGTCCGCCTCCGGGGCCGGGACGGCGTGCAGGTCCAGGGAGAACAGGCGTACGTCGACCGGCGGGCCGTCGGGCACGTCGAGGTCCAGGTCCGCCAGGCCGGGGGCGCGCAGCCGCAGGGCGCCGGTCACGGACGCGTCGGTGGCGGGCGTGTCGGCGACGACGCGGAGCGTCGCGTGGGCCTCCCGCGCGGAGACCAGCCGCCCGTCGGCGTCGACGAGCATCCAGGAGCGGTCGTCCTCGAGCCCGCGCGCCAGCACGGTGGCCGACGGGACGGGGCGGACGGCCCCGGACTTCAGCGGGTGGACGTTGAGCTGGACCAGACGCACGGCGTCAGCCGGCCGGCGGGGGAGCGGCGCTGACCTGCGAGGCGCTCATCCGCGCTCGCTCGGGCCGCCGAACATGATCTCGTCCCAGCTCGGCACGGAGGCGCGGCCCCGCTTGCGGGCCGGCTTGGCGCGGGGCTCGTCGCGCGTGTCGGCGGCGGGCTGCTCGGGCTCGCGCCCGGGGCGGTCGTCCTCGGTCGACGTGGACCCGGCCGCGTCGGTCTGGTCGGTGCCGTCGAGGTAGGCCTCGACCGACTGCTCGGCGCCCAGCGACGGGTCGGAGATCTCGATCGTGGTCTCGTTGGCCGACTCGGCGGTCACCATCTCGATCGCGTCGTCGCCGAGGGCGTCACCGCTCGCGCCGGCGCGATCGTCGGTCCCGGCGTCACCCGCGAGCGGGTCGTCGCCGACGGCGCTGAGCCGGCGCTGCCGCGCTGCCGCGAGGTCGTCGGCGGCTGCCTGGGACGGGGCCGCGGGCGCGATGTCGCCGATCAGCCAGTGGGCGTCCTCGTCGTCGACGGTGACGAAGTTGCCGCGGGGGTCGTGGGAGAAGGTGGCGGTGCCGACGCGGCCCGCGACGTCGTAGAGGGCGGTCAGGGTCCAGCGACCGTCCTCGCGGCGCCAGGCGTCCCACTCGACGCCGCCCGGGTCGACGTTGTGGGCGCGCAGGTGGGCGGTGACGGCGTCGCCGAGGGTGCGCGCGCCGGACTCGCTGGCGCGGCGGCGTACGGACGCGAGCTGCGCGCGCTGGGCGACGTGGGCGCGCTCGGCCATGACGGGGGCGGCGAACGGCGCGATCTTCTCCACCGACGTGCCGGCGGCGTGGGCCACCGCCTCGGGGGTCTCACCCGCGCGGATGCGGGCCTGGATGTCGCGGGGGCGGAGGCTTGATTCCATCGGGATCTCCAACTGGCCGTTGCTGGCGGGTGCGTCCGAGAGGGCGCGGCGGAGCTTCGCGTCGATCACCAGGACGTGCTCCTGGCCCGACTCGTCCACCAGGCGCAGGAGCTTGCCGTCCCCGCTGCGTCCGGTGAACGTCAGCTTGGCCATGGACGGCGGACTCCTGCCTCGGGAGGGTGGGCGATGCGCGGGGCATCCGTTCGCTCGAGCCTACGCCAGCGAGGTGCTCCGCCACCGCTTCGGCTGCGGCGCGCCGACGTGCGTGCCACGGCCAGGGCCTAGCCTTCGGGGCGTGCCTGAGACGGAGCTCGCCACGTCGCTCGTCGTGCTCGACCTGGTCGGCATCTTCGTGTTCGCCGTGACGGGCGCGCTGGTCGCCGTGCGCAAGAACCTCGACCTCTTCGCCGCGATCGTCCTCGCCGGGGTGACCGGCCTCGGTGGCGGCTTCCTCCGCGACGTGCTGCTCGGCGCGACGCCTCCCGCGGCCCTCGCCGACTGGCGCTACCTCCTCGTCCCGCTCGCCGCCGGCGCCCTGACCTTCGCCTTCCACCCGGCGATCGGGCGCCTCGAGCGTGGCATCACCCTGCTCGACGCCTTCGGGCTGGCGCTCTTCTGCGTGACCGGGGCGCTCAAGGCCGTGGAGCTCGGCGTCGGTCCCGTGCCGGCGGCGCTGCTCGGCATGGTCACCGCGATCGGCGGCGGCATCATGCGCGACGTGCTGGCCGGACGGGTGCCGGTCATCTTCGAGGGCGCCCTCTACGCGACGCCCGCCCTGGCGGGTGCCGCCGTCGCCGTGCTCCTCGACCGGACCGACCTGCCGACGGTGGTCGTGGCCGCCGCCGGCTTCGCCACCTGCCTGGGGTGGCGGCTGCTGGCCCTCGTGCGGGGCTGGCAGGCGCCGATGCCCCGCGGGCCAGCCAACGTCTGACCCGCCCACCGGCGGACCTCAGGCCCCGAGCACCCGCCGGAGGTGGTCGTTGGCGAAGACCCGGTCCGGGTCGAGGCGGTCGCGGAGGGCGAGGAAGTCGTCGAAGCGGTCGTACGCCGGCGCGAGGTCGGCCGCGGTGCGGGTGTGCACCTTGCCCCAGTGGGGCCGACCGCCGGCCTCGCGCAGGATCGGCTCGAGGCCGCCGAAGTAGGCCGTGTGGTCGGTGTCCTGCGGGACGTGGAAGGCGAGGTAGAGGGTGTCGCGGCCGTGGGCGGTCGACAGCGGTACGTCGTCCGCCGGGGCGGTGCGGACCTCGACCGGGAAGGCGATGCGCCAGTCGCTCGCGTCGATCACCCGGCGGCACTCGCGCAGCACGTCGAGGCCGACCTCGCGCGGGACGGCGTACTCCATCTCGCGGAAGCGCACCCGACGCGGGCTGACGAACACGCGGTGCGCGAGGTCGCTGTAGCGCCGCTCGGACAGCGCGCGGCCGGCGACGCGGTTGATCCTCGGCACCAGCGGCGGGACCCGCGAGCCGACCCGGCAGAGGCCGCCGAAGACGGAGTTGGACACGAGCTCGTCCTCCCACCAGGCGGCGAGCCGCGACGGCGGCTCCTGCTCGCCCGGGTCGAGGTCGGTGCGGACGTTCTGCTTCACCATCAGCCGGTCGGTGTGCGGGAACCAGTAGAGGTCGACGTGGTGGGACGCGGCGACCATCTCGTCGTAGGACGCCAGCCCGCGGGCCCAGGTCATCGGCTCCTCGTGGGCCTCCACGACGAAGAGCGGCTCGACGTGGAAGGTCAGGCTGGTGAGGATGCCCAGCGCCCCCAGGCCGACCCGGGCCACCTCGAGGACGTCGGGGTTCTCCTGCGCCGAGGCGCGGACCACCTCGCCGGTGCCGGTGACGAGCTCCAGCCCGGCGAGCTGCGCGGCGAGCCCGGCGGCCACGCCACCCGTGCCGTGGGTGCCGGTCGAGGTGGCGCCGGCGAGCGTCTGCTCGGCGATGTCGCCCATGTTGTGCAGCGACAGCCCCAGCCGCTCGAGCGCGAGGTTGAGGTCCTTGAGCGGGGTGCCGGCGCGCGCGGTGACCGTCATGGCCTCGCGGTCGACCGCGAGGACGCCGGTCAGGCCGTCGGGTCGCAGCAGGGTGTGCTCGGGCGCGGCGATGGCGGTGAAGCTGTGCCCGGTGCCGGCCATCTTCACCGTCCGGCCGGCCTCGCGGGTGCGGCGCACGACGTCGACGACGTCCTCGACCGAGCGCGGCGTCTCCACGTGCCGCGGCACGGCCTCCTCGAGGCCGGACCAGTTGCGCCAGGTGTGGCCCGTCGGACCTGGCTGCACGGGTGGGGTCATGCCCGCACGCTAGAGGACGGGCGGGCGGTCTGGGCGGCGAGCGCTCCGAGGACACCGCCGGCGAGCGCGACGCCGTACGCCGCCGACGCGCCGCTGTGGTCGACCACGAACCCCGCGATGCTCGCGCCCGGCGCGACGCCGGCGACGATCCCGGTGTGCAGGATCGCCATGCCCTCGGTGAGCCGCCCCGAGGGCACGCCCTGCTCCACCATCGTCATCGCGCCGATCATGGTGGGCGCGATGGCGAGGCCCCCGACCAGCAGCACGACCGCCATCACCGGGATCGACTGGACCAGCATGAGCGGCGCCATCGCCAGCGCCATGGCCGCGGAGCCCCAGCGCAGCCGGACCTCGGGACCGCTGCGCCAGGCGACCGCGCCGGTGACCAGGCCGGCGACGAGGCTGCCGAGGGACCAGACGGCGAGCAGCCAGCCGGCGACCCAGCGCTCGCCCTGCTCCTCCGCGAACGCCACGGTGGTGACCTCGGCCGCGCCGAAGAGCGCGCCGAGCGTCAGGCAGACCAGCGCCAGGGGGAGGACCAGCCGCCACGGCATCGCGGGACGGACCCCGACGGGGCCGGAGCTGCGCCCGGCCGGCGGCTCGGTGGAGCGCTGCGCGGCGAAGGCGAACGTCCCGACCACGCCGGCGACGAGGGCGGACGTCAGACCGGCGACCGGGTGCCAGCTCGTGGCCAGCAGGGTGACGAGGACAGGACCCACGACGAAGACGACCTCGTCGAGCACCGCCTCGAGCGCGAACGCGGTCTGCTTCTCGCCGGCGTCGTCGAGCAGGTACGACCAGCGCGTCCGCACGCTGGCGCCGACCTGCGGGAGCGCGGCGCCGGACACGGCGGCGAAGAGGTAGGTCCACACGCGCGGCCAGTCCTGCTCGACCGCCAGCATCATCAGCGCCAGCCCGGCGCCGAAGACCGAGATGGCCGCGGGCAGCACCCGCGCCTGGCCGAAGTGGTCGACCCACCGACCGTGCAGCACCGCGAACGCCGCCTCGGACAGCACGAACGCCGCGGACACCGTCCCGGCGAGGCCGTAGGAGCCGGTGCGCCCCTCGACGAGCAGCACGATGCCGAGCCCGACCATGGAGATGGGGAGCCGGGCGACGAGTGCGGCGCTGCTGAAGGCGAGGGCGCCCGGGCGCGCCAGCACCCGGCGGTAGGAGTCGAGCATCAGCGTGATGGTAGGGCGGCCTACGCTGGCGACATGAATCCTGCGGGTCACCCCGACGTGAAGCCGTACGACGCCCTCCTGGTGCTCTCCTTCGGAGGCCCGGAGAAGCCCGAGGACGTCGTCCCGTTCCTCGAGAACGTGACGCGCGGGAGGGGCATCCCCCGCGAGCGCCTCGAGCAGGTCGGCGAGCACTACTTCCTCTTCGGCGGCAAGAGCCCGATCAACGACCAGAACCGCGCCCTCATCGCCGCCCTCGAGAAGGACTTCGCCGACCAGGGCATCGACCTCCCGGTCTACTTCGGCAACCGCAACTGGGACCCCTACCTCGCCGACACGCTGGCCCGCATGGCCGCCGACGGGGTCGAGCGGGCCGCGGTGTTCGCGACGTCGGCCTACTCCTCGTGGTCGTCGTGCCGGCAGTACCGCGAGAACCTCTGGGACGCCGTCGAGGAGACGCCCGGTGCCCCGCGGCTGGACAAGCTGCGCCAGTACTACAACCACCCCGGCTTCATCGAGCCCGCCGTCGACGCGTGCCTCGCCGCGCTCGAGCAGCTGCCCGACAACGGCGACGCCGCCCGCCTGGTCTTCGTCACCCACTCGATCCCCACCGCGATGGCGGACACCAGCGGGTCCGAGGACCCGCTCGGGCAGCGGCGCCCGGCGTACGTCCCCCAGCACCGCAGCGTGGCCGACGAGGTGGCCGCCCGGGTCAGGGCCGCCACGAACCGGACCCACCGCCACGACCTCGTCTACTGCTCGCGCTCCGGCGCCCCGTCGACGCCCTGGCTCGAGCCGGACGTCAACGACCACCTCGAGGAGCTCGCCAGCGACGGCGTGACGCGCGTGGTGCTCGCACCCATCGGCTTCGTCTCCGACCACATGGAGGTCATCTACGACCTCGACACCGAGGCGATGGAGACCGCCGAGAAGCTCGGCATCCAGGCCGTGCGCGCCGCCACCGCGGGCGTCGACGAGCGCTTCGTCGCGATGGTCCGCGACCTGGTGCTCGAGCGGGCCGCGGCCGAGCGCGGTGAGCAGCCCGAGCGCCCCGCCGTCGGCGCGCTGCCGCCGGGCCCCGACATCTGCGGAGCAGGCTGCTGCCCCAACCCGCGCGGGCCGCGCCCGGCCCTCTGCGGACGCGACTCGTGACGGCCGCGCCCGACGCCCTGCGCGACCTGGCCCGCTCGATCGCCCACGAGGGCGCCGCACTGGCCCGCGAGATGCGACAGGACGGCATCGACGTCGCCGACACCAAGACCAGCGCGGTCGACGTCGTGACCGAGGCGGACCGGGCGGTGGAGGCCCTCGTCCGGCAGCGGATCACCGCCCAGCGACCCGACGACGCCATCCTCGGCGAGGAGGGCGACGACCGCCCCGGCACGAGCGGCGTCCGCTGGGTGGTCGACCCGATCGACGGCACGGTCAACTACCTCTACGGGCTGCCGGACTGCGCGGTGTCGATCGCCGCCGAGGTCGAGGGGCGCGTCGTGGCCGGGGCCGTGGTGACGATCCCGACGGGCCTCGAGTACGCCGCGGCGGAGGGCCACGGGGCCACCCGCGACGGCCGGCCCATCGCCGTACGCCCCACGCCGCCGCTGGCGGAGCGCCTGGTGCTGACGGGCTTCGGTTACCGCCGCGAGGTGCGCGAGCACCAGGCCCGGTGCGTCGCCCGGCTGCTGCCGGAGGTCCGCGACATCCGGCGGATGGGCTCGTGCGCCCTCGACCTGTGCCACGTCGCCGACGGCAGCGCGGACGCCTACGTCGAGGCCGGGCCGCACCCGTGGGACTGGTCGGCCGGAGGCCTGGTCCTGCGCGAGGCCGGCGGGCGCTTCGACCTGCTCGACGGCAGCCTGGACCTGGGGGACCACTCGGTCCGCAACGTCGTGGTGGGCGCACCGGCCCAGGGCTGGGACAGCTTCGTGGAGGCGCTCGCGCAGGCGGGGTTCCTGGCGGCGCCGTCCGCCTGACCGCAGCCTGGCCGCCGACCTGTCACCCGCCCCCAAGGGTGGCGCGACCCCCGCGGGGGTGGCGGGAATAGGGGGACGTGGCCCACTGTTCACGCGACACGTCGCGGACCGGCTCACCACGGAGCCGATCCATGGTGCACAATCTGGCGCCGACGATGAGCACAACTCGACTCGGGCCCGCCGCGATCCGGCAGGCACGAGGCACAGCATGGGGAGAGGGAACCGATGGCCACCGACTACGACGCACCACGCAAGTCCGAGGAGGACCAGAGCGAGGAGAGCATCGAGGAGCTCAAGGCCCGCCGCCACGACAAGAACTCGGGCAAGGTCGACGAGGACGAGACCGAGGCCGCTGAGTCCTTCGAGCTCCCCGGCGCCGACCTCTCGCACGAGGAGCTCGCCGTCGAGGTCATGCCGCGGCAGGACGACGAGTTCACCTGCATGAGCTGCTTCCTGGTGCACCACCGCTCGCAGCTCGCGGACGAGAAGAAGCTCATCTGCCGCGACTGCATCTAGGTCCACGCACCTGAGGTCCTGTCGCACAGGCACGCACCGAGGCCCCGACCCGTCCCGCGAGGGACAGGCCGGGGCCTCGTCACGTGTCGGCCCGAGCCGGGCCGGTCAGGCCGGTCAGGCCTGGTCGCCGGCGCGGAGGCCGGGCGGCCGGTGGCCGGTCGACCTGGTGTAGTAATCGGCCGCCCGTCGCTGCGCGAACATCCGGGCGAGGGCGATGATCGCCCCCGTGACGGCGGCCCACGCGACGGCCTCGCCCACACCGACGTCGGGGTCGGCCGGGTTCTCGGGCGGGTTCTTGCCGGTGCTGACCTTCCAGCCCTTGTCGATCGCCTTGCGGGCGACCGCGGCCGCGCCCAGGGCGCTCACCAGCGAGAAAACGGTCCACATCTTCGAGCTGTCCTCTGCCATGGCGGCAACCCTACCCAGCGCGTCAGCGGGTCCGCGCCGCCTCTAGGGCTGAGACGAGGGCGTCGGGCCGACGGCAGCTGACCAGCCAGTAGGGAGTCGGGTCGGCGGGGTCGGCGATGTCCACGCGCACCCCGCGCTTGAGGTAGGGGCGCAGCAGGAGGTAGGCGCGCGCGTCGGCCTCCACGCCCGCCAGGCGACGTACGTCGTCGGCGCCGAGGGGGGTGACCGCGCCCACGTGCTCGAGCGGCACCTGCGCCCGGCCGGCCCGGAAGGCCTGCCGGTCGACCGCGACGCGGGCGGACCCGTAGGAGACGAACAGCGCGACCATGACGGCCAGCGCCCCGGCCGTCACCGACCACGCGACCACCTCCGGCGTGGCCGCCAGGACGGCCAGCCACAGGGACGCCACCAGCATGGTCCCCTGCGCCCACCAGCGCAGCGGGACGGTGAGGCGTTCGGCGTAGTCCACGGCGCAGAGCCTATAGATTCACTCCTCGTGCCCGACGCCCACCTCACGCCCGACCCCGGGGCCTACCTCGGGCCCGACCTCGAGATCGCCGTCGTCCGTCTCGACCCCGGCCTGCCGCTGCCGTCGTACGCCCACCCCGGCGACGCCGGAGCCGACCTGCACACCACCGTCGACGTCACCCTGGCGCCCGGCGAGCGGGCGCTGGTGCCGACCGGGCTGTCCGTCGCGCTGCCCGAGGGCTACGTCGCGCTGGTGCACCCGCGCTCGGGCCTCGCGGCGCGTCACGGCCTGTCGATCGTCAACACGCCGGGCACCGTCGACGCCGGCTACCGCGGCGAGATCAAGGTCCTGCTGATCAACCACGACCCGGTCGAGGCGGTCACGCTGTCCCGCGGCGACCGCATCGCCCAGCTCGTCGTCCAGCGCTTCGAGCGCGCTCGCTTCGTCGAGGTGGGGGTGCTGCCGGAGTCGGTGCGGGGAGCCGGGGGTTACGGTTCTACGGGTACCGGTGCGCGTCCATGACCCGGGACGCCTCCGGGGTCCACCGACGGCCCACCACCAAGGAGTTCTGACGTGAAGTTCCGCCGCAAGGCAGAGGCCACCGACACCGTCGCCGACGCGGCCGCGGAGACCGCGGGCGACGCCGGGGCGGGCACCGCGTCCGCCGGGCGCGGCGCGGGACCGTTCGACGTCTCGCAGGTCGAGGGCGACGGCACCGACCGTGCCGACCTCGGATCGCTGCTGGTGCCCGCCATCGCCGACCGCGAGCTGCGGCTGCAGGTCGACGAGGCGAGCGGCCAGGTCCGCGCCGTCATGCTGGCCGGCTCCGACGGCGCCTGCGAGTTCCAGGCCTTCGCCGCTCCGCGCAACGGCGACCTGTGGTCCGACGTGCGGCCGCAGATCGCCGAGGACATGGCCCGCCGCGGTGGCCAGGCCGTGGAGCGCGAGGGCCGCTGGGGCACCGAGCTGGTGTGCCAGATGCCGGTCAAGCGCCCCGACGGCTCCACCGCGCTGCAGCCGTCGCGGATCATCGGGATCAACGGTGACCGCTGGATGCTGCGGGCCTCGTTCCTCGGGCGCCCGGCGCTCGAGCCGGAGGAGACCCCGGAGTGGGAGGACGCGCTCGCGCAGGTCGTCGTACGCCGTGGTGAGGGCGCGATGCCCGTCGGCGAGCCTCTGCCCGTGAGGCTGCCGGACGACGCCCGCCGGGTGAGGTGAGCCGTGCCGGAGAAGAGCCGCCTGCGCCAGGCGCTGTCGCGGTGGGCGGACAGCTCGGAGGCGCACCAGCGTGACCTCCGCCAGTCCTACGCCACCCACGAGGCGGTCGCGATCGCGGACGCGCCCGAGCGCGAGCACGTCGTCGTCAACGGCGTGCTGCGCACGGTGACGCTGCGACCGCGTGGCGGCGTGCCGGCCCTCGAGGCCGAGCTCGACGACGGCTCCGGCGTCATCACCGTGGTGTGGCTCGGCCGCCGCCGCATCAGCGGCGTCGACCCCGGCCGCTCGGTCACCGTGGCCGGCTGCATCGGCCGCCAAGGCGGCGTCCCCATCATGTTCAACCCGCGCTACGAGCTGCTGCCGTGACGGACCAGACGCCGGCCGGGACCGGTGACCACACCTCCGACCTGACGTCCGAGATGACCTCGGACCTGACCCCCGGCCTGACCTCGGAGCGGCCCGCGCACCCGGTGGAGACCGACACGGTCGAGGCCGTGGTGCGACAGCAGCTCTCCAAGGCGCTCGGCGGCCGCCGCGGCATGGCCGAGGCCGCCGTGCCGACCATCCTGTTCACCGCCACGTGGCTGACGATGCGCGAGCTCGAGCTCGCGCTGTGGGTGAGCATCGGCGCTGCCGTGGTGCTGCTCCTGGTCCGGCTCGTGCAGCGCTCCACCGTGCAGTTCGTCGTCAACGCCCTGTTCGGGATCGCGATCGGCTGGTACTTCGTGCACCGCTCGGCAGCCTCGGGCGGCTCCGAGCAGGACCAGGCCCTGGCCTACTTCCTGCCCGGCATCCTCTACAACGGCGGCTACGCCGTCGTGCTGGCGTTCACCTGCCTCATCGGCTGGCCGCTCGTCGGCTTCATGGTCGGCAGCATCACCGGCGACGCGACGGCGTGGCACTCCGACCGCCAGGTCGTGAAGCTGTGCAGCCGGCTCACGTGGCTGCTCGTCGCCCCCTGCCTGCTCAGGGTGGCGGTGCAGGCACCGATCTGGCTCGCGGGCACCTCGGGGTCGATCGACCCCGATGCTGCCGTCGCGGCGCTGGGGGTGCTCAAGATCGTCCTCGGCTGGCCGCTCCAGCTCGCGGCACTCGGCTCGATGGTGTGGCTGCTCTCGCGCAACCGCACGCCGGTCACGACCGGTCCCGCGCCCGCCTGAGCAGCGGGCCGCGACTCAGTAGTGGCCGGGGGAGAGCAGCTGCTCGAGGTCGTGCTCGACCTCGGCGGGCACGACGAACAGCAGCTCGTCGCCCGACTCGAGCGGCTGCTCGGCGTCGGGGGTGTAGACCTGTCCGTCGCGCAGGATCGTGACGAGCGCGCAGTTGTCGGGGAAGGGCACGAGCCCGCTGGGCGTGCCGACGTAGGGGGAGTCCGCGGACAGGGTGAGCTCGACGAGGTTGGCGTTGCCCTGCCGGAAGGTGAACAGCCGGACGAGGTCGCCGATCGAGACCGCCTCCTCGACGAGCGCCGACATGATGCGGGGCGTCGAGACGTTGACGTCGACGCCCCACGCCTCGGTGAAGAGCCACTCGTTGTTGGGGTGGTTGACCCGGCCCACGGTGCGGGGCACGCCGAACTCGGTCTTGGCGAGCAGGGAGGTGACCAGGTTGGCCTTGTCGTCACCGGTCGCCGCGATCACCACGTCGCACTTGCCGAGCTGGGCCTCGGCCAGCGAGGACAGCTCGCAGGAGTCGGCCAGCAGCCACTCGGCGTCGGGCACCCGCTCGGGGCGGATCGACGAGGGGTTCTTGTCGATCAGCAGGACCTGGTGGCCGTTCTCGATGAGCTCGCGGGCGATCGATCGGCCCACTGCTCCGGCTCCGGCGATGGCGACGCGCATGTCTACGGTGCTCCTGGCTTCGGTCTGGTCGATCAGTCGTTGTCGGGGCCGGCCTCGAGGACGGCGTAGGCATGGGCGGCGTGCTCCTCGCGCATGACCAGGTGCAGCATGTCGCCCTCCTGCAGCACCGTCTCGCGGGTCGGCAGCATGCCCTCGCCGAGCCGGTCGATCCACGCGATCCGGCTGCGCGACTGCATCTGGAACTCCACCGTGCGGTGGCCGATCCACGCCTCGGGGATCGGGACGTGGTCGACCCGGATGGTGCCCGACGGGTCGCGGAAGTCGGGCTCGGCGCCGGCGGGGAGGATCCGTCGCAGGATCTGGTCGGCGGTCCACTTGACCGTGGCGACGGTGGTGATGCCGAGGCGCTGGTAGACCTCGGCGCGGCCCGGGTCGTAGATGCGGGCGACGACCTGCTGCAGGCCGAACGTCTCCCGCGCCACGCGCGCCGCGATGATGTTGGAGTTGTCGCCGCTGGACACCGCCGCGAAGGCGTCGGCGCGCCGGATGCCGGCCTTCTCGAGCACCTGCTGGTCGAAGCCGTAGCCGGTGATCTTGTCGCCGTTGAACTCCGGGCCGAGGCGCCGGAACGAGTCGGGCTCGCTGTCGATGATCGACACCGTGTGGTTGCGGTCCTCGAGGCTGCGGGCGAGCGTCGAGCCGACGCGGCCGCAGCCCATGATCACGACGTGCACATCCGAACCGTATCCCAGCGTGGATCACGGTGGTCGCGGGTCTAGGCTTCCCGCCTGTGAGTGTCGGCGACGTGTCCAAGCGCATCCTGCTCGGTCGCAAGCTGCGGAGCAGCCAGCTCGGGGAGACCCTGCTGCCCAAGCGCATCGCCCTGCCGGTCTTCGCCAGTGACGCCCTCTCGTCCGTCGCCTACGCACCGGACGAGATCTTCATCATGCTCGCCGTCGCCGGCGCCTCGACCTACGTCTGGTCGTGGAAGATCGGCCTGGCGGTGGCGGTCGTGATGCTCACCGTGATCGCGTCCTACCGCCAGACCGTGCACGCCTATCCCTCGGGCGGCGGCGACTACGAGGTGGCCACGGTCAACCTCGGCCGCAACGCCGGCGTCACCGTGGCGAGCGCCCTGCTGGTCGACTACGTCCTCACCGTGGCGGTGTCGATCTCGTCGGCCGCGCAGTACGCCGCCGGCGCCGTGCCGTCCCTGATCGGGCACGAGGTGACCGTGGCGGTCGTCGCGATCGTGCTGCTCACGGCGATGAACCTGCGCGGGGTGCGGGAGTCCGGTGCCTTCTTCGCCGTGCCGACCTACCTGTTCATGACCGCGATCCTCGGCATGTGCGCCTACGGCCTGCTGCGCCTGCTGGCCGGCGACCTGCCCGAGGCGGAGAGCGCCCAGCTGGTCATCGAGCCCGAGCCGGGATGGGACGGCCCGCTCACCCAGGTGGCCCTGATGTTCCTGCTCGCCCGGGCCTTCTCGTCCGGCTGTGCGGCCCTCACCGGCGTCGAGGCGATCAGCAACGGCGTGCCGGCCTTCGAGCGGCCCAAGAGCCGCAACGCGGCGACCACCCTCCTCCTGCTCGGCCTCATCGCGATCTCGATGATGATGAGCGTCATCGTGCTGGCCAAGCAGATGAGCATCCGGTTCGTCGACCCGCACCACCTCGAGCGGCTGCGTACGGCGGGGGGCGGGGCGCTGCCCGAGGGCTACGAGCAGCACCCGGTGATCTCGCAGATCGCCGCCGGGGTGTTCGACCACTTCTCGCCGGGCTTCTACTTCGTCGTCAGCGTGACCGGCATCATCCTCGTGCTGGCCGCCAACACCGCCTTCAACGGCTTCCCGGTCCTCGGCTCGATCCTCGCCCAGGACGGGCTCGCGCCGCGCTCGCTGGGCTCGCGGGGCGACCGCCTGGCCTACAGCAACGGCATCGTCTTCCTCGCCGCGATGTCGATCCTGCTGATCTGGGCCTTCGACGCCGAGACCACCAAGCTCATCCAGCTCTACATCGTGGGCGTGTTCGTCTCGTTCAACCTCAGCCAGCTCGGCATGATCCGCCACTGGACCCGGCACCTGCGCACCGAGACCGACCCGGCGGAGCGCCGCCGGATGCTGCGCTCGCGCGCGATCAACACCTTCGGGCTCGGGATGACCGCGGTCGTCCTGGTCATCGTCCTGGTGACGAAGTTCCTCGCCGGTGCGTGGATCACCATCCTGGCGATGGGGTTCTTCTTCCTCGGCATGCAGGCCATCGGTCGCCACTACGCCCGCGTCGAGCTCGAGCTCGCGGCGGACGAGCAGGACAAGGTGATGCCGACCCGCGTCCACGCCATCGTCCTGGCGGCCAAGCTGCACAAGCCGACGCTGCGCGCCCTCGCCTTCGCCCGGGCCACCCGCCCCAACGTCCTCGAGGCGATCTACGTCAGCATCGACGCCAAGGCCACCAGCCGGCTGCTGGAGGAGTGGGACGAGCGGCACCTCGACATCCCCCTCAAGGTGCTGCACTCGCCCTACCGCGAGGTGGTGCGCCCGATCGTCGAGTACACCCAGGAGATCCGCCGCGCCAGCCCGCGTGGGGTCGTCGCGGTCTACATCCCCGAGTACGTCGTGGGCCACTGGTGGGAGCAGCTGCTGCACAACCAGACCGCGCTGCGGCTCAAGGGCCGGCTGCTCTTCACCCCGGGCGTCATGGTGATCTCGGTGCCCTACCAGCTGCGCTCGTCCCAGGTCGCCCAGGAGCGGGGGAAGCGCGACGAGGGCCGCGTCCACGCCGGCGACCTGCGGCGCGGACGGGTGACCTCCCGCGGTGGCCGGTCGCGTCCGGGTGACGACACGTGAGCCGTCGTACGAACCGTCCCCGCAAGGCACGCGGCCGCTCGCGGGTGGGGGAGCGCTTCGAGGCCGAGGTGGGCCCGGTCGCCCACGGCGGGCACTGCGTGGCGCGGCTCCCGGAGCCGGAGTCGCGCGTGGTCTTCGTCCGCCACGCGATCCCCGGTGAGCGCGTGGTCCTCGAGGTGACCGAGGGCACCGACGGCGACCGGTTCTGGCGCGCCGACGCCGTCGAGGTCGTGGAGTCCTCGCCCCACCGCGTCGTCCCGCCCTGCCCCTATGCCGGCCCCGGGCTCTGCGGCGGCTGCGACTTCCAGCACGTCGCCCTGCCCGTGCAGCGCGACCTCAAGACGGCCGTCGTGCGCGAGCAGCTCGTCCGGCTCGGCAGGCTCGACCCGGCGTCGGAGCTCGTGAGCGGCCTGCAGGTGGAGGCGCTGCCCGTTGCGGGTCGCCCCGACGACGGGCTGCGGTGGCGCACCCGCCAGCGCTACGCGGTGCTGCCGGACGGACGCCCCGCCATGCGCGGGCACCGCTCGCACCACCTCGTGCCGGTCGACGACTGCCTGATCGCGGTCGAGGAGGCACGGCCCCGTCCCGGCGTGGAGCCCGGACGTCAGGGCGAGTGGTCGCCCGGCGAGCCGGAGGCCATGACGTCGCACGACGTGACGACCGGCAGCTCCACCGTCCCGTTCAGCGTGGCCTCCGACGGGTTCTGGCAGGTCCACCCCGAGGCGCCGGGCGCGCTGGTCGGTGCCGTGCTGGACCTCCTGCGGCCGGCGCCGGGGGAGCGGGCCCTCGACCTCTACGCCGGCGTCGGCCTCTTCGCCCGCTTCGTCGGCGAGGCGACCGCGGCGCGGGTCGTCGCGGTCGAGGCCGACCGCACCGCGTGCCAGCACGCCCGCGCCAACCTCGCCGGGCTCGATCGGGCCGCCGTGGAGTGCGGGCCGACGGACAAGGTGCTGCGCGCGGGCCTCGACGAGCCGTTCGACCTCGTGGTCCTCGACCCTCCCCGCGAGGGCGCCAAGCGCGCCGTGGTGGAGCAGGTCGTCGACCGCCGCCCGCGCGCGGTGGCGTACGTCGCCTGCGACCCCGCTGCGCTCGGTCGCGACGTCGCGATCTTCGCCGAGCACGGCTACGCCCTCGCCGCGATCCGGGCCTTCGACCTGTTCCCGATGACGCACCACGTGGAGTGCGTCGCGCTGCTGGAGCCGGTCCACCGCTGAGCCCGTGAGGGCGTCACCTGGCTGCTTGTCAGGCGGGAGCGGGCGGGGGAGGGTGGCGCCATGGCCACCTACGCCGTCAACCCGGCCGCCGTCGCCCGTGCCCGCGAGCTGATCGACGCCCGCCAGTACGTCCTCGACAGCGACTGGGGACGGGTGCAGCCGAATGCGGAGGCCGAGAACGCGTTCCTCGAGCGGCACTCCTGGGAGGACTACGCCGGCTGGCACCTCGGGCTGACCGAGGGCGCCAACGACGAGACGAAGGCGCGGTACGCGTTCGTCGTCGGCGACCTGCGGCGGGTGCACCGGTCCGCGCTCATCGCGTGCGTCTACCGGGCCTCGGAGTGGCGGCACAAGCAGGTGGAGCTCGCGGCGCACGAGCTGCTCCAGCACCTCGACGCGAGGGCCGGCATCTCCTGACGGGCGGGTCGACGGCCGGTTGGCGTACCCCTCGACATCATGTATCTTGATGTCGAGAGAAGTCGTTGCCCGAACTTAGGGTCGCCTGCCTTCCCGTCCCTCCACGTGCGACGGCAAGATGGACGCGAACCCGCGAACTCCCCGAGGAGATGTGGCTGATGGCCAGTCAGGACAGCTTCGGTGCCAAGGGCACCCTGGACGTGGACGGACAGTCCTACGAGATCTACCGCCTCGACGCGGTGAAGGGCGAGGGCCTCGACGTCGAGAGCCTGCCCTTCTCGCTCAAGGTGCTGCTGGAGAACCTGCTCCGCACCGAGGACGGCGCGGACATCACCGCCGACCACATCAAGGCCATCGCCGGCTGGGAGGCGAGCGCCGACCCCGACCAGGAGATCCAGTTCACGCCGGCGCGCGTGATCATGCAGGACTTCACCGGCGTCCCCTGCGTCGTCGACCTCGCCACCATGCGCGAGGCGATGGCCGAGCTCGGTGGCGACGCCACCAGGATCAACCCGCTGGCGCCGGCCGAGATGGTCATCGACCACTCCGTCATCGCCGACGTCTTCGGCAGCGCCGACGCCTTCGAGCGCAACGTCGAGATCGAGTACGAGCGCAACCGCGAGCGCTACCAGTTCCTCCGCTGGGGCCAGGGCGCCTTCGACGACTTCAAGGTCGTCCCGCCCGGCACCGGCATCGTGCACCAGGTCAACATCGAGCACCTCGCGCGCGTCGTGATGGTCCGCGACGGCGTGGCCTACCCCGACACCTGCGTCGGCACCGACTCCCACACCACGATGGTCAACGGCATCGGCGTGGTCGGCTGGGGCGTGGGCGGCATCGAGGCCGAGGCCGCGATGCTCGGCCAGCCCGTCTCCATGCTGATCCCGCGCGTCGTCGGCTTCAAGCTCAGTGGTGACCTGCCCGAGGGCGCCACGGCGACCGACCTGGTCCTCACCATCACCGAGATGCTGCGCGAGCACGGCGTGGTGGGCAAGTTCGTCGAGTTCTACGGTCCGGGCGTCTCCGTGCTGCCGCTGGCCAACCGCGCCACGATCGGCAACATGAGCCCGGAGTTCGGCTCCACGATCGCGGTGTTCCCGATCGACGAGCAGACCATCGACTACCTCCGGCTCACCGGCCGCAACGACGAGCAGCTCGCGCTCGTGGAGGCGTACGCCAAGGAGCAGGGCCTCTGGCACGACCCCGAGGCCGAGCCGCGCTACTCCGAGCGGCTCGAGCTGGACCTGGCGACCGTCGTCCCGTCCCTCGCCGGCCCCAAGCGCCCGCAGGACCGCGTGTCGCTGTCGGAGGCCAAGGAGGCGTTCCGCACGGCGCTCGCCGACTACGTCAGCGAGGGCGTCACCGGTGGCGACGACCGCAAGCCGGGCGTGCCCCAGCAGGAGCAGCCCGAGGGCGTCACCTCGCGCGTCGACGAGGCCTCGGCCGAGTCGTTCCCGTCCAGCGACGCGCCCGCCTCCAACGGCGGCGGCGGTGGCGGCAACGGCAGCGGGCACCCGGACGACTGGCACGACCACGCGGCCGCCGCGTCCGGCAGCCGGCCGAGCAACACGGCGTCGGTCACGCTGGCCGACGGCACCGAGTTCGAGATCGACCACGGCGCCGTGACCATCGCGGCGATCACCTCGTGCACCAACACCTCCAACCCGTCGGTGATGATCGGTGCCGCGCTGGTCGCCAAGAAGGCCGTCGAGAAGGGCCTGCAGCGCAAGCCGTGGGTCAAGACGACGCTGGCCCCGGGCTCCAAGGTCGTCTCCGACTACTACGAGAAGTCGGGCCTCACGCCCTACCTCGACAAGCTCGGCTTCAACCTCGTCGGCTACGGCTGCACCACCTGCATCGGCAACTCCGGTCCCCTCATCCCCGAGGTCAGCCAGGCCGTCAACGCCAACGACCTCGCGGTCGTGTCGGTGCTGTCGGGCAACCGCAACTTCGAGGGCCGGATCAACCCGGACGTGAAGATGAACTACCTGGCATCGCCGCCGCTGGTGGTCGCCTACGCGCTGGCCGGCTCGATGGACGTCGACCTGTTCAACGACCCGCTGGGTCAGGACACCGACGGCAACGATGTCTTCATGCGCGACATCTGGCCGACGGCCAAGGAGATCGAGGACGTGATCGCGCAGGCGATCAGCTCCGACATGTTCGACTCCAGCTACCAGGACGTCTTCGCCGGCGACGAGCAGTGGCGCTCGCTGCCCACGCCGGAGGGCAACACCTTCGCGTGGGACGAGGACTCGACCTACGTCCGCAGGCCTCCCTACTTCGACGGCATGCCCGACGAGCCGGAGCCGGTCACCGACATCGTCGGCGCGCGGGTGCTGCTCAAGCTGGGTGACTCGGTGACCACCGACCACATCAGCCCGGCCGGTGCCATCAAGAAGGACAGCCCGGCGGGCCGCTACCTCGCCGAGCACGGCGTCGACCAGCGCGACTTCAACTCCTACGGCTCGCGCCGCGGCAACCACGAGGTCATGATCCGCGGCACGTTCGCCAACATCCGCCTGCGCAACCAGCTCGCGCCGGGCACCGAGGGCGGCGTCACGCGCGACTTCACCGCCGACGGCGACGTCACCACGGTGTTCGAGGCGAGCCAGAACTACCAGGCCGCCGGCACCCCACTGGTCGTCCTGGCCGGCAAGGAGTACGGCTCCGGCTCGTCGCGCGACTGGGCGGCCAAGGGCACGGCCCTGCTGGGCGTCAAGGCGGTCATCGCCGAGTCCTACGAGCGCATCCACCGCTCCAACCTGATCGGCATGGGCGTCATCCCGCTCCAGTTCCCGCCCGGCAAGACCGCCGACGACCTGGGGCTGACCGGTGCCGAGATCATCTCGATCAGCGGCATCACCGAGCTCAACGACGGCACCACGCCGAAGACCGTCACGGTCAAGGTCGAGCCGGCTCCCGGCACCGACCAGGCGCACGGCGAGACGAGCGAGTTCGAGGCGACCGTGCGCATCGACACCCCTGGTGAGGCGAACTACTACCGCAACGGCGGGATCATGCAGTACGTCCTCCGCAGCCTGCTCAAGGGCTGAGGTGGCGGACTTCCTCGAGCGTGCGCAGGCGGCCGTCGGTGACGACGGCCGCCTGCCGCTCGGGCGGATGCCCGCCTGGGACGTGTTCCCCTTCGAGCGCGGCGGCCTGCGGGCGCGGCCGCTGACCGAGTTCGCCGACCCCGAGCCCGACCGCCGCCAGGACCCGGCCGACTGCCGGACCTGCCGTGCGCTGGGCCGGGACACCGAGGTGCTCCACCTGGGTGAGCGGCTCGCGGTCGTCCGTCCGGCCGCGACCAGCCTGCCGTTCGTCGCCAACGTCGTCGCCCGTGAGCACGAGCTCATCGAGGACCTCGATGACGCGGGCCACGTCGAGCTCGGCCGCCTGCTCGCGCGCACGTGTGCCGCCGTCCGCGCGCTCGACGGTGTCGGCAACGCCCACATCACCAAGTGGGAGAACGGCAGCGGACACCTCTCCGTCAACGTGATGGCGCGCCCGCGCGGCGTGCTCCAGCTCCGCGGCTCCAACCTGCCGGTCTGGGCCGACATGCTGCCCGACATCCCGCAGGACGAGTACGACGCCCGCGCCGAGGCCGTGCGCGCCGCGCTCGCCTGAGAAAGCTCGCCGCGGCACCCCACCAAGTGCCGGGCTCGCGGCGTGTGGACGTGTGAGAGTGTCCGCACCCGCGAGGAGACCGCCATGTCCGCACCGCCCACCGACGTCGTCGACCGGCTCGAGCGACTGGCCGGTCACGCCCCTGGAGGCACCGTCGACCCCGACGCGGTCTGGGCGCGCGGACGGCGTCGCCAGGGACGTCGTACGGCGTCGGTGCTCGCGGCGATCGTCGCGGCCGGGGTGCTCGCCGCTGCAGTGACGCCTGCGGTGCTGGCCCGGGTCGAGCCACCGGTCGCCGCCTCGTCGCAGCGGATGGTGCTGCCCGACGTGCTGGAGGCCCCGGGGGCCTGGACTCCCGCGTTCACCGTGACGCCCCGCCGGTTGTCCGCGGTCGGCGTCGGGCAGCGCGCAGGCCTGTGGTCGTCCTCCGCCGCCCTGTGGGGTGTCGACGCCGGCACGGGCGAGGGTCGCTGGCTCGAGCTCCCCGGCGCCCTGCCCACGGCCGAAGCGGATGCCCAGCTGTCGGCCGACGGCCGTCGCCTCGCCTACTGGGTGACGGGGACGACCCCCGGTGAGCCGATGTCGATGGGGGGGACCGAGGACGACACGCCCGTGGTGGGGCTCGCCGTGGTGGACCTCGAGACGGGCGACGTGGTCCGGTGGGACGTCGAGTCGGAGCACGGCCTCGCGGTCCAGGGTCTCGTCTGGGCCGGTGACGTCGTGTGGTGGCAGGGAGGGCCGGTCACCCCGCTCGGGAGCGGTAGGACCAGCACCGACATCGAGACCCACGTGTGGGACGTCGAGACGGACGAGAGGTCGGTGATCGGAGGCAAGGATCCGCGTGCAGCGCTGTACCTCAACGAGGCCGGCCACGCACCGCAGGGGTTCGTCACCCTCCCTCGCACCTTCCGGCTCCAGCGCGTGATGGAGGCCGAGGACCCCGTGTCGCTGCGGATGGACCTGCCGCCCGACGCACCTTCGACAGCCGGCCTGTTCGATCCCCAGATGGCGACGGACGGGACACGCGTCGCGGCGCTGATGGTGCGGGAAGCCGCGGTGTTCGACGACGCCGAGGCCAAGGAGCTCCTCGTCGGGAGCGCGACCGAGGGGACCGTGGTCCTGGAGCCGGTCGAGGGCGTGGGGGCGCAGTCCCTGCTGGGGTGGCGCTCGCCGAGCGAGGTCGTGGCGTCGATCCCGACGGTCGTGGACGAGTCACAGGTGATCCGCGGCCGGCAGGTCTCGGCGGTCGACGTCACCACGGGTGCGCGCACGGAGCTGCTCGAGCTGCGGGGCGCGTTGCCGGTCAGTGTGGCGGCGGAGGCGTGGACCGCCGAGGTGGTGGAGGCGCCCGACGCGCCGTTCGCGCCCGACCCCCGACTGGTCGGGGTGGGCGGGATGGTGGTCGTCGTCTTCTTCGTCTCCCTCGTCCGCGACCTGAGGCGGCGCCGTGGCCACCCCTGAGGGCTTCACGGAGTTCGTCGTGGCGCGGCAGGCGGCGCTGCTGCGCACGGCGTACCTCCTCACCGGGCACGCGCAGGACGCGGAGGACCTCGTCCAGGCCACGCTCGTCAAGGTCGTCCCGCAGTGGCGGAGGATCGCCGACAACCCCGAGCCCTACGTCCGCCGGGTCCTCGTCAACGAGAACGTCTCCCGGTGGCGCCGCCGGCGGTGGCGTGAGCACAGCACCGGCGACCTCCCCGACGTGCTGGCCGCCGAGCCCGACCGGGCCGAGCTGCTCGCCGTCCGCACGGCGCTGGCCACCCTGCCTCCACGGCAACGCGCGGTGATCGTGCTCCGCTACTACGAGGACCTCTCGGAGGCCGACATCGCGGCGACGCTCGGGATCGCGCCGGGGACGGTGAAGTCCCAGGCCCGCGACGGACTCGCGAGGCTGAGGCAGGCGCTCCCCGACGTGGAGGGCGCCGGTAGCCTGACGCGGTGAGCGACACCGAGACCCCCGACGGTGCCCACCCCGACTCCCACTCCGAACCGCACAGCGACCCCGGCGAGCAGGCGTACGCCGCCGCACCGGTGTTCGAGGGGGCGACGGAGCCGGTCGAGGAGCGGCACTCCAGGCGCCTGCCGCTCGTCCTCGCCAGCGTGGCCGCCGCGCTGGTGCTCGGCGCAGCGCTCGCCGCGCCGCTCGTCGACCGGGCGCTGCGCGGCGAGGAGCAGGCGCAGCGCGCCCTCGACCTGAGCCTGGTGGAGACGTGGGACGTCACGGACCGCAGGCACACCGACGACGACCTGACCTACCCGCAGGACCCACCCGCCGGTGGGGCGCACCACCCCGTGTGGCTGGCGTGCGGCGTCTACGACGAGCCGGTCCGCGAGGAGAACGCCGTCCACGACCTCGAGCACGGCACGGTCTGGATCACCCACGACCCGGGCCTGTCCGACGACGACGTGGACGCGCTCGCAGCCCAGCTGCCGGACAACGGCATCCTGTCGCCGCGCGAGGACCTGCCGTCGCCCGTCGTGGTCACCGTGTGGGGCGCCCAGCTCCGCCTCGACGGCGCCGACGACGAGCGGCTCGGGCTCTTCCTCGAGGAGTACGGCGACGGCCAGACGGCGCCGGAGATCGGCGTCTCCTGCCGGGGCGGCACCCCCGATCCCGGCGGCGCCCTGCCGGGTGAGGGCACCAACGCCTGACGACGTGCAGGATCCGAGCCACCGGCTCCGATAGCCTCGCCGCATGCTCGTCGCCTTCTCGATCTCGCCCGTCGCCCAGGACCCCAGCGGGTCGGTCACCGAGGCGGTCGCCGCCGCCGTCCGGGTCGTCCGTGAGTCCGGCCTGCCCCACGAGACCAACGCGATGTTCACCAACATCGAGGGGGAGTGGGACGAGGTCATGGCCGTGGTCAAGCGCGCCGTCGACGTGGTGGCCGAGGTGTCGCCGCGCGTCGGACTGGTCCTCAAGGCCGACATCCGGCCCGGCCACGAGGGGCAGCTGACCGCCAAGGTCGAGCGCATCGAGGAGGCGCTGCGCCGTGCTGAGTGAGACGCGCAGCTACCGCACCGGCGGCGAGGAGGTCGTGCTCGACCTGACCCGCGACGCGGCCGACTTCGTGGCAGGCCGTGGCGACGGGCTGCTGCACGTCTTCGTGCCCCACGCGACCGCCGGCATCGCCGTGATCGAGACCGGGGCCGGGTCGGACGACGACCTGCTCGCCGCGCTGGGCGACCTGCTCCCCGCCGACGACCGGTGGCGGCACCGGCACGGGTCGCCCGGGCACGGCCGCTCCCACGTGATGCCCGCCATCGTGCCGCCGCACTGCACCGTCCCCGTGCTGGCCGGTGAGCTGGCCCTGGGCACCTGGCAGAGCATCTGCCTGGTGGACCTCAACGTCGACAACGCCCAGCGCGAGGTGCGCTGGTCCTTCCTCGAGGGCTGACGCGTGGTGGCCGTGGAGATCCGCCCCGCCGGTCCGGCCGTCGCCGACGCCGTGCTGCAGGTGGTCCGTGCCGCCTTCGGCGCCGGCGGGTCGGCGCACGGGGACCAGGTGGCCGACCTCTGGGCGGAGGTCCGGGCGGGGGAGCACCTGCTGGCCGAGCGGGTGGCGGTGGTCGACGGCGAGGTCGTGGGCCACGTGGGAGTGAGCCACTGCTGGATCGACGCGCGACGCGAGCTCGTCGCGGCGTGCATGCTCTCGCCGCTCAGCACCGCACCCGCCCACCAGGGTCGGGGCACGGGCACCGCCCTCGTCGCCGCCGCGATCGAGGCCGCCCGCGGCCTGGGCAGGCCGGCGATGTTCCTCGAGGGCAGCCCGTCCTTCTACGGCGCTCGCGGCTTCGAGCCCGCGGCCGCGCACGGCTTCGAGGCGCCCAGCCGCCGGGTGCCGGCACCGGCGTTCCAGGTCGTCCCCCTCGCCCTCGAGGGCTGGATGACGGGTCGAGTGGTCTATCCCGAGGTCTGGTGGCGGCACGACTCCACCGGCCTCCGCGACCCCGACCTGGCCGAGGTCGAGGCAGCACTCGGACTCTCCTGACCCCGCCGAGCGATCGAACACACGTTCGATAGGCTGGCGCGGTGTTCCCTGTCCCGCAACCGCCCCGGCGGGCCACGCCGCCCCAGGGTCACCGCGGCGTCGCCCCGCCCGGCTGGCCGCGACAGGTGCGGCCGCCGGACGCCCCCGACTGGGAGACCACCGCGGCCAGCTGGCTGCTCGACCTCTGCCCGCCCGACTACCGCCGGTTCCCCGGGCTGCGGCGTCACGTCGTGGTGCTGGCGCGCTTCGCCGTGCTGCACGTCGAGGCGCAGCAGCTGGCGACCCGGCGCGGGCTCAGCGAGATCCGCGGCGACCTGAAGGACGTCGCCAACGAGGCGGTCGTCGAGGCCGCGGTGCAGACCTTCCAGCTCGAGGACGCCCGCCTGCTCGGCGTACGCCGCGAGGTCGGGCTGGTCGAGGAGGCGCTGCGCGGTCGTCGCTACCGCGTCCGGATGTGAGGTCCCGCCCCCGCCGGTGGCTAGGGTCGCGCCATGCATCGCTTCGCGGCCGTGGCCGTGGCCGTGTTCGACCTTTTCGGCCGGCTGCTGCTGCAGGAGCGTGACGAGGACGCGCCCCACGACCCCGAGCGCTGGGGCTACCCCGGCGGTGACCTCGAGCCGGGGGAGGACTTCGTCACCGCCGCGGTGCGCGAGCTGGAGGAGGAGACCGGGCTGGTCGTCGACCCCGCGCGTCTCCAGTCCCTCGGCAGCCACCGGTTCCGCAGCGCGTCGTGCGGTGAGGACGACGTCTTCGAGCTCTTCGCCGTGCGCCTGTCGGTCTCCCAGGACGACCTCGTGTGCGGCGAGGGCCGGCAGGTGCTCCTCGTCGACCCGTCCGACCTGGGCGACCGGGAGCTGCACCAGGCCGCCGCGCTGACCCTCGACCGGGTGCGGGAGTGGCACGCCACCTCGGTGCGCACCGACTTCGTCCAGGTGACGCTGGTGGACCCGCGCGGCCGGGTGCTCATGCAGGAGCGGGACGAGCACGCCCCGGTCTGGCCCGACATGTGGTGCTTCCCGGGCGGCGGCCTCGAGGAGGGAGAGGAGCCGGCGACGGGTGCGGCGCGCGAGCTGGCCGAGGAGACCGGCGTGGTGCTGGCCCCCGAGGAGCTCACCGACCTCGGCCTGTTCGAGCTCGCCACCGACCGCGGCACCTTCCGGTTCCACGCCTTCGTCGCGCGTACGACGCTCACCGACCGCGACGTGGAGTGCCACGAGGGCCGGCAGATGGTCTTCGTCGACCCCGACCCGCTGCCCGGGCTGGACCTCGTGCCGTCGACGGCTCTCGTGGCGCCGGCGCTGCTCGAGTGGATCGCGCAGCACCCGCGCGGCGGGGATGACCACAGGCGGCGCTTCGCCGGCGTGATCCTCGTCGATGCGCGCGGGTGGCTCCTGCTGCAGGAGCGCGACGAGCACCCCCGGATCGACCCGGAGAAGTGGGGCCTGGCCGGCGGCCACCTCGAGCCGGGCGAGGACTTCGTCGTCGGGGCGGAACGCGAGCTGGAGGAGGAGACCGGCGTCCGGCTCGAGCCGGACCAGCTGGCGCTGCTCGGTGAGTTCGCCGTCGACCACCGCGAGGCCTACGGCACCTGGGACCTCATGCAGGTGTTCGCCGCGCGCACCGACCTCACCGACGCGGACATCGACTGCCGCGAGGGTCGGCAGATCGTCTTCGTGGACCCCGAGGTGGCGCGGGGGCTCGACCTGAGCGCCGCGGCGGTCGACATCGTGCCCGCCTTCCTCGCCAGCCGGCTCTACGCCACGATGGCGCCATGACCTCGCCGAGCCTGACCGTCCACCCCGTCCCGTCGATGGGGGCCGAGGACGTGGTCGTCTCGCCCGACGGCCTGGTGCTCACCGGCACCGAGGACGGGGCCATCTGGTCGCTCGACCCCCGCACCGGCAGCACCCGGCGGGTCGCCGACACCGGTGGCCGGCCCCTCGGCCTGGAGCTGCTCGACGGCGAGCACCTGGCCGTCTGCGACGCCGAGCGCGGCCTGCTCCGCGTCTCCCTGGCGTCCGGCGCGGTCGAGGTCCTGCTGGACCGCGTGGACGGCGAGCCGATGAAGTTCTGCAACAACGCCGCCGTCGCGAGTGACGGCACCATCTGGTTCAGCGACTCCTCGCTGCACTTCGGCGTCGCTCGCTGGAAGGACGACTTCGTCCAGGACACCCGCACGGGCCGGCTGCTGCGGCGCGACCCCGACGGCAGGGTCACCGTCGCCCTCGACGGCCTCGCCTTCGCCAACGGGGTGGCCCTGGCGGCGGACGAGTCGTACGTCTGCGTGGCCGAGTGCCGCGGGCGGACCGTCGTACGCCTGTGGCTCAGCGGTCCGCGTGCCGGGGAGCGCGACCACCTCGTCACCGACCTGCCGGGCTACCCCGACAACATCAGCCGGGGCAGCGACGGGCTCATCTGGGTGGCGGTCGCCAGTCCGGTGGACGCCCTGGTCGAGCGACTCGGCTCGGCCCCCATGGTGCTGCGCCGGGCGGTGACGAGGATCCCCGAGGCGCTGCAGCCCAAGCCGGCGCGGACGATCCGCGTGCAGGCCTACGACGACGACGGCCGGCTCGTCCACGACCTCGACCTCGCCCCGCCCGGTCACGGACCGGGCTACCACATGGTCACCGGCGTGCGGGAGCACGACGGCCGGGTGTGGATGGGGAGCCTCCATGAGCCGTCGGTGGCGGTCCATGACCTGGCATGAAATAGACTCGGGCCCCATGGCACTCCTCGACTCGATCGCGTCACCGCGCGACCTCCGCGACCTCTCGGCGGAGCAGCTGGACGAGCTGGCCGCGGAGATCCGCGACCTGATGATCCGCACGGTGGCGACCAACTCCGGTCACCTCGGGCCCAACCTGGGCGTCGTGGAGCTGACGCTGGCCATCCACCGGGTCTTCGACTCGCCGCACGACCGTGTCGTCTTCGACACCGGGCACCAGTCCTACGTCCACAAGCTCGTCACCGGGCGCCACGTCGGCTTCGGAACCCTGCGCAAGGAGGGCGGCGTCAGCGGCTACCCCAGCCAGGCCGAGTCCGAGCACGACATCGTCGAGAACTCCCACGCCTCCACCTCGCTGTCCTACGCCGACGGGCTCGCCAAGGCCTACGCCATCAAGGGCGAGGACCGGCACGTCGTGGCCGTCATCGGTGACGGTGCGCTCACCGGCGGCATGGCCTGGGAGGCGCTCAACAACATCGCCATCGCGCAGAACAGCCGCCTGGTGATCGTGGTCAACGACAACGAGCGGTCCTACACCCCGACGATCGGCGGCCTCGCGACCGCGCTGACCTCGCTACGCACCAACCCCCGCTACGAGCAGGTCCTCGACCTGGTCAAGAAGCGGCTCAACGCCGTGCCCGGTGTCGGCCACGCGGCCTACGACGCGCTGCACGCGGTGAAGAAGGGCATGAAGGACGCCCTGGCGCCCCAGGGCCTGTTCGAGGACCTGGGCCTCAAGTACGTCGGCCCGGTCGACGGCCACGACCGCGCCGCCATGGAGCAGGCGCTCACCCACGCCAAGAAGTTCAACGGCCCCGTGATCGTGCACGCCATCACCCGCAAGGGCCAGGGCTACGACCCGGCGCTGCGCCACGAGGCCGACCAGTTCCACGCCCCCGGCCCCTTCGACGTCCAGACGGGCGCGGAGAAGCCCAAGGGCAAGATCTGGACCGACCACTTCTCCGAGGCCATCGTCGACCTGGGCGCCCGCCGCGAGGACGTCGTGGCCATCACCGCCGCGATGATGCACCCGGTCGGGCTCGACGTCTTCGCCGCGACCTACCCCGAGCGCACCTTCGACGTCGGCATCGCCGAGCAGCACGCCGTCACGTCGGCCGCCGGCCTGGCGATGGGTGGGCTGCACCCGGTGTTCGCGGTCTACGCGACGTTCCTCAACCGGGCCTTCGACCAGGTCCTCATGGACGTCGCGCTGCACAGGTGCGGCGTCACCTTCGTGCTCGACCGCTCCGGCGTCACCGGTGACGACGGCGCCAGCCACAACGGCATGTGGGACATGTCGATGCTCCAGGTGGTCCCGGGCCTGCGCCTCGCCGCCCCGCGCGACGTCACGCGCCTGCACGAGCTCCTCGACGAGGCCGTGCAGGTCGACGACGCCCCGACAGTGGTCCGGTTCCCCAAGGGCCCGCCGCCCGCCGACATCCCCGCCGTCGACCGTGTCGGCGGTGTCGACGTGCTCGTCCGCGAGGGCGAGCAGGACGTGCTCGTCGTGGCGGTCGGGTCCATGGGCACCACCGCGGTCGAGGTCGCCTCCAGGCTCACCGCGCAGGGCATCGGCGTGACCGTCGTCGACCCGCGGTGGGTCAAGCCGGTCGACCCGGCCGTCATCGACCTGGCCCGCGAGCACCGGCTCGTCGTGAGCATCGAGGACAACGGCCGCGTCGGCGGCTGCGGTGCGGTGCTCCTGCAGACCCTCAACGACGAGGGCGTGCACACGCCGTTCCGGCTGCACGGGATCCCGCAGGAGTTCCTCGACCACGCCAAGCGCGATGCGATCCTCACCCGCATCGGCCTGGACGCGCAGACCATCGCCCGCGCCATCGTCGAGGACGTCACCGCCCTCGGCGAGGGCGTCACGCTGGTCGAGGTCGACCACCCCGCCTGACCTGACTCGACGGTAACGACGGCAGCCGCCTAGGTTGCTGGCATGAGCCTGTTCCGCACCAAGTCAGTCGAGCAGTCGATCGCCGAGACGGAGGAACCGGAGCACCGGCTCAAGAAGAACCTCGGAGCCCTCGACCTGACGATCTTCGGCGTCGGCGTGATCATCGGCGCCGGCATCTTCGTCTACACCGGGCTCGTGGCGGCGACCAACGCCGGGCCCGCGATCGCCCTGTCGTTCCTCATCGCCGGCCTGGCGTGCGCGCTCGCGGCCCTCTGCTACGCCGAGTTCGCCTCGACCGTGCCGGTCGCCGGCAGCGCGTACACGTTCAGCTACGCCACGTTCGGGGAGCTGGTCGCCTGGATCATCGGCTGGGACCTGGTCCTCGAGTTCACCGTGGGGGCCTCGGCGCTCGCCGCCGGGTTCTCCGGCTACCTGCAGAACGTCCTCGAGGGCACGCCCCTCGAGGTGCCCGAGTCCCTCGCCTCGGCGAGCGACGGTGTGGTGAACCTGCCGGCCGTGCTCATCGCCCTGCTCGTCACCGCGGTGCTCATCGGCGGGATCAAGCTCTCCAGCCGGATCAACCAGGTCATCGTCGCGATCAAGCTGGCCGTCGTCGGCCTGGTCATCGTGATGGGGGTCGGCTACATCAAGACGGCCAACTACTCGCCGTTCATCCCCGAGAGCCAGCCGACCGGCGGCGGCGAGGCCGACTTCTGGAAGTCGCCGCTCATCACCACGATCTTCGGGCTCGAGCCCGCCGTGTTCGGCATCGGGGGAGTGATCGCCGGCGCGGCCATCGTCTTCTTCGCCTTCATCGGCTTCGACGTGGTCGCCACGACCGCCGAGGAGACCCGCAACCCCCAGCGCGACGTCCCGATCGGCATCCTCGGCTCGCTCGCGATCGTCACGGTGCTCTACATCGCCGTGTGCCTGGTGATCACCGGCATGCAGTCCTACAAGGACATCGACCCCGACGACGCGGCCCCGCTCGCCACGGCCTTCGACCAGGCGGGGGTCGAGTGGATCGGCAACGTGATCTCGGTCGGGGCCACCATCGGCCTCACCGTCGTCGTGCTGATCCTGATGATGGGGCAGACGCGCGTCGCCTTCGCGATGGCGCGCGACGGCCTGCTGCCGCGGTCGCTGGCCAAGGTGCACCCCAGGTTCGGCACGCCCTACCGGATCACCGCGATCACCGGCATCGGCGTCGCGCTGCTCTCCGGCTTCGTCGACTTCGCCACGCTCGGCGACCTGGTGAGCATCGGCACCCTCTTCGCCTTCGTCCTGGTCAGCGTCGGGGTCCTCGTGCTGCGGCGCACCCGTCCGGACCTGCCGCGCGCCTTCCGCACGCCCGCGGTCGGGCTGATCGCGACGCTCTCGGTGCTGCTGTGCTTCTACCTGATGCTCAACCTCATCGGCGAGACCTGGGTCCGCTTCCTCATCTGGATGGCCATCGGCCTGGTCGTCTACTTCGTCTACGGCCGCTCGCACAGCCGCCTCGGCCGGGGCGAGACCCTCGGGCTGTCCGACGCCGACCGCACCGCCTGACCGGGCGGTTCCTGCCCGTCCCGGACGCCGACCGGGCACTTCCTGCCCGTGATGGGGCAGGAAGTGCCCGGTCAGCCGTCTGAGCGTGCCCGGTGGGCGCGGTGGATCAGTGGAACCGCTGGCCGGTCGCCTTCTCCGAGATGCCCGCGACGTCGAGCAGGAACGTCAGGCCGCCGTTCCAGAACGAGAAGCCGGCGCCGGTGATCATCGCCAGGTCGATGTCCTGGGGAGCGGCGACGACGCCCTCGTCGAGCATGAGCCGGGCCTCCTCGGCGAGGCCGGACAGCGTCCGCTCGCGGACCTCCTCGGCGGTCAGCACCACCGGGTCGGCGGGCTTCTCGAGAAGCGCCTCGACCTCGGGGTCGAGGGCGCCGTCGGGTCCGTAGTAGGCCGTCTTCCTCGCCGCCACGATCCGCTCGAGGGCGGGGGAGACGTAGAAGCGGTCGGGGAACGCGCCCCTGAGCGTCTCGTTGTTGTGCAGCGCGATGGCGGGGCCGACGAGCGAGAGCAGCACGAAGGGCGGCATCGGTGCGATGCCGGCGAAGGCGTTGTCGGCCACCTCGACCGGCGTGCCCTCGTCGACGATCCGGCCGACCTCGCTCATGAACCGCCCGAGCAGCCGGTTGACGATGAAGGACGGGCTGTCGTTGACCAGGATGGTCGTCTTCTTCAGCGCCTTGCCCGTGGCGAAGGCGGTGGCCAGCGTCGCGTCGTCGGTGGCCTCTCCCTTGACGATCTCGAGCAGCGGCATCACCGCGACGGGGTTGAAGAAGTGGAAGCCGACGACCCGCTCGGGGTGCTCGAGGTCCGACGCCATCTCGGTGATCGACAGCGAGGACGTGTTGGTGGCCAGCACGCACTCGGGGGAGACGACCTTCTCCACGTCGGCGAAGACGGTCTTCTTGACCGCCATCTCCTCGAAGACGGCCTCGATCACGAAGTCGGCGTCGCCGAACGCGACCTGCTTGTCGGTCTCGCCGGAGACCAGCGCCTTGTGCCGGTTGGCCTTGTCCTGGCTGATCCGGCCCTTGGCCAGCAGCTTGTCGATCTCGGCGTGGACGTAGGCGACGCCCTTGTCGGCCCGCTCCTGGTCGAGGTCGGTCAGCACGACCGGCACCTCGAGGCGGCGCACGAACAGCAGCGCGAGCTGGCTGGCCATCAGGCCGGCACCCACGATGCCGACCTTGGTGACCGGTCGCGCGAGCGACTTGTCGGGGGCGCCGGCGGGACGCTTGGCCCGCTTCTGCACCAGGTCGAAGGAGTAGAGCGAGGCCAGCAGCTCCGCCGTCTGCGACAGCGCGTGCAGGGCGTCGTCCTCGGCGGCGAAGCCCGCGTCACGGTCGGTGTGGCGTGCGGCGGCGATCAGCTCGACGGCCTTCGCGGCGGCCGGGGAGCCGCCACCGGTCCGGGAGGCCACGATGCCCTCGGCCCGCCTGATCGCGGCGTCCCACGCGTCGCCACGGTCGACCTCCGGCCGCTCCACGGTCGTCTCGCCGCGCAGCACCGAGGCGGCCCACAGCAGCGACTGCTCGAGGAAGTCGGCGCCGTTGAAGACCGCGTCGGCCAGCCCGAGGTCGTACGCCGCCTGCCCGCCCAGCGTCTTGCCCTGGTTGAGCGGGTTCTCGAGGATCAGGGTTACGGCCTTGTCCGCACCGACCAGGTTGGGCACCAGCCACGCGCCGCCCCAGCCCGGGACGAGGCCGAGCATGACCTCGGGCAGGCCGAGCGCGGGGGCGGAGTCCATGACGGTGCGGTAGGTGCAGTGCAGCGCCACCTCCAGGCCGCCGCCGAGGGCGAGGCCGTTGATGAGCCCGAACGACGGCTTGCCGCCGTCCTGCAGCTTGCGGAAGACCGCGTGCCCGAGCTCCGCCACGATGCGTACGGCGTCGGGGCCGCCGCCCTGGATGGAGGTGAGGTCGGCGCCGGCGGCCAGGATGAACGGCTTGCCGGTGACGGCGATTGCGTCGACGGTGTCGTCGGCGAGGGCGGCGTCGACGGCCTCGTCGAGCGAGAGCAGCGACGCGGGGCCGAAGGTGTTCGGCCTGGTGTGGTCCTCGCCGTTGTCGAGGGTGATCAGGCCGAACGTCGCCCCGGGCAGGGCGACCGTGCGCAGGTGCGCGCGGGTGACGCGCTCGGCGTCGGAGACGATCGTCCGGGCGCGCTCGACGATGCTGGGGTCGTGGGGGGTGCTCACTCGGTGTCTCCCGTCGAGTCGTGCGAACCGTTCCAGTGCGGGTTCTCCCAGATCACGGTGCCGCCCATGCCGATGCCGATGCACATGGTCGTGAGGCCGTAGCGGACCTCCGGGCGCTCCTCGAACGCCCTCGCGAGCTGGTTCATCAGGCGTACGCCGGACGAGGCCAGCGGGTGGCCCATCGCGATCGCGCCGCCGTAGGGGTTCACGCGCTCGTCGTCGTCGGCGATGCCGAAGTGCTCGAGGAACGCCAGCACCTGCACGGCGAAGGCCTCGTTGACCTCGAAGGCCTCGATGTCGTCGATCGTGAGGCCGGCGAGGCGCAGCGCCTTCTCGGTGGCCGGGATCGGGCCGGCGCCCATGACCTCGGGCTCGACGCCGACGAAGGCGTAGGTCACCAGGCGCATCTTGACCGGGAGGCCGAGCTCGCGGGCGGTCTCCTCGTCGGCGAGCAGCGCGGCGGTGGCGCCGTCGTTGATGCCGGCGGCGTTGCCCGCGGTCACGTTGCCGTGCGAGCGGAACGGCGTCTTGAGGCCGGCGAGCGACTCCATGGTCGTGTCGGGGCGCATCGGCTCGTCGGTGGTGGCCAGGCCCCAGCCGGCCTCGGCGGAGCGGGTCGCCACGGGCACGAGGTCCGGCTGGATGAGCCCGGCGTCGTAGGCGGCCTTGGTCTTCTGCTGGCTGCGGACGGCGTACGCGTCCACGCGCTGCTTGGTGATCGTGGGGTAGCGGTCGTGGAGGTTCTCGGCCGTCTTGCCCATCACGAGGGCGTCGGGGTTGACGATCCGCTCGGAGAGGATCCGCGGGTTGGGGTCCACGCCCTCGCCCATCGGGTGGCGGCCCATGTGCTCCACGCCGCCGGCGATGGCGACGTCGTAGGCACCGAAGGCGATGCCAGACGCGGTGTTGGTGACCGCGGTCATCGCACCGGCGCACATGCGGTCGATGGAGTAGCCCGGCACGCTCTGGGGCAGGCCGGCGAGAAGCGCGGCGGTGCGGCCGAGGGTGAGGCCCTGGTCGCCGATCTGGGTGGTGGCGGCGATGGCCACCTCGTCGACCCGCTCGGGCGGCAGGGACGGGTTGCGGCGCATCAGCTCGCGGATGGACTTGATGACGAGGTCGTCGGCACGTGTCTCGGCGTACTGGCCCTTGGCCTTGCCGAACGGGGTGCGGACGCCGTCGACGAAGACGACCTCACGCTGTGGACGGGACACTGGCTACTCCCAGGCTCGGGGAACGGGGCGCGATCAGGTTACCCCTCGGTAACAATGCCTGCCCACGAGGGCGGGTGTGTGTCAGGTCACTCGGGCCCGGTCACTAGGCTGGCGCCATGGCCGAACGACTCGTGCACATCGTCGACGATGCCGAGGTGCTGGCCGACGCCGGCGACCTCACGCTGGTCGTCGTGCTCACCGGATTCCTCGACGCGGGCAAGTCGGCCGAGCTCGCGGCGTCCCACCTCGCGGAGCTGTCCGACGGCAAGGTCGTGGCGACCTTCGACGTCGACTCGCTCCACGACTACCGCGCCCGCCGCCCACCGATGTCGTTCGTGCGTGACCACTACGCCGACTACGAGGCCCCGCGGCTCGTCGTGCGCGCGCTGCGCGACACCGGCGGTACGCCGTTCCTGCTGCTCGCGGGGCCCGAGCCCGACATCCGGTGGGAGGCCTTCATCCGTGCCGTGCGTGAGGTCGTCGAGCACTTCGGCGTCTCGCGCACCGTGAGCCTGGGTGCCGTGCCCATGGCCGTGCCGCACACCCGTCCCATCGCGATCACCCCGCACGCCAACCGTCCCGACCTGGTGCCGGGCGAGAGCCCGTGGCAGGGCGAGCTGCGGGTGCCGGCGAGCGCGCAGGCGCTGCTGGAGCTGCGGCTGGGGGAGTGGGGCCTCGACGCCCTCGGGTTCGTCGCGCACATCCCGCACTACCTCGCGCAGATGGAGTACCCCCAGGCCGCGCTCGTGCTGCTCGAGCACCTCGAGATCGGCGGGCACCTCACCATCGACCTCGGCGATCTGCGCGAGGCCGCCGAGATCACCGAGACCGAGGTCGACCGCTACCTGTCCTCCCACGACGAGGTCGGCGAGGTCGTGCGCGGGCTCGAGCAGCAGTACGACTCCTTCCGCGAGGCGGAGGCGGCCGGCTCGTCGCTGCTCGCCGGCGACGGCCCGCTGCCCACGGGCGAGGAGATCGGCAGCGCCTTCGAGGCGTTCCTCGCCGACCTCGACGACTCCAAGGGCGAGGGCGAGGACCCGGCCGCCGGCTGGGAGGACCGCTGATGGCCGGCAGCGCCGAGGAGCTCGCCGGCCTGCTCGACCTCGAGCGGCTCGAGGTCGACCTCTTCCGGGGTGCGCAGGCGAAGACCTCGCGCCAGCGGGTCTTCGGCGGGCAGGTGGCCGCCCAGGCCGTCGTGGCCGCGACCCGCAGCGTGGACGGCGACTTCGTGCTGCACTCGCTCCACTCCTACTTCCTCCGCCCGGGCGACACCTCGGTCCCGATCGTCTACGACGTCGAGCGCATCCGCGACGGCCGCTCCTTCGTCACCCGCCGGGTGTCCGCGCGTCAGCACGGCCGGCCGATCTACTACATGACGGCCAACTTCCAGGTCCCCGAGCCGGGCCTCGAGCACCAGGACCGCATGCCCGACGTGGTCCCGCCCGAGCAGGGGTTCCCGCTGGTCGAGCTGGCCCGGGCACAGGGCCCCGAGACGGCCGAGCACTGGGAGCGCGAGTGGTCGGCGCTCGACGTGCGCCACGTCGGCATGACCGGCCAGGGGATCGACGAGGACGCCGAGCACGCCGCGCGCGCCCGGCTGTGGATCAAGGTGGACGGTGCCCTCTCCGACGACCCCACGACGCAGGCGGCGGCGTTCACCTACGCCAGCGACCTGACGCTGCTCGGCGCCGCCCTGGTGCCGCACGGCATCAACATCGCCTCGCCCAAGCTGCAGCCCGCCTCGCTCGACCACACGATCTGGTTCCACCGGCCGTTCCGGGCCGACGAGTGGTGGCTCTACGACCAGTTCTCGCCGTTCGCCGGCGGAGCGCGCGGGCTGGCGCTCGCACGGGTGTTCACGCGGTCGGGCGAGCTGGTCGCCACCGTCGCGCAGGAGGGCCTGATCCGCCTGCGCGACGGGCGCACGCCGTGACGGAGCAGCGGCTCAGGCCGAGGTCGTACGCCCCACCAGGTGCGGCGAGCCGTCGCGGGGGCTGCTGACCGCGAAGGCCCAGCCGTCGTCCTCGCGGCGCGCGGCGTACGCCACGGTGCCGGGGAGCAGGACCGGCTTCTTGAACGCCACCTCGACCGTGACGGCTTCGGGCAGCCGGTTCTCGATCGCCGCCACCGAGCGGGCCTTGGTCCACATGCCGTGGGCGATCTGCCGCGGGAAGCCGAGCGCCTTCGCGGTCAGCGGCCAGAGGTGGATCGGGTTGGCGTCGCCGGACACCCCGGCGTACGTGCGGCCCAGGTCGGCCGGCAGCCGCCACTCCACGCCGCCGGTCGGTGGGTCCGGCAGGGTCAGGCCGGGGCCCGGCTCGCCGTCAGTCGTGTGCCCGCGCCGGAGGTAGGTCGAGGTCGACTCCCAGGCCGTCCCACCACCGGCGGAGACGGTGGTGACGAAGTCGAGGAGGACCCCCTTGGCGTGCGGGCGAGGGATGCCGGCGGCGGTCGTGACGTCGACCTCCTCGCCGACGCCGATCACGCGGTGGGCGGTGATCGTGTTCTCCACGTGCACCAGCCCGACGGCGGGGTAGGGGAAGGCCGGGTCGGCCATGATCGCGGTGTGCAGCGGGAACGCCAGCAGGTGCGGGTAGGTGAGGGGTACGACGTCCTTGCGCGGGAAGCCGCACACCGCGGCGTACGCGTCGACGCGGGCGCGCTGCACCACGACGCCCCGGCGGGACCAGGTGAGGCCGCCGAACTGATCTGCCGGGCGCTTGCGCACGCCCGGCAGCCGGTTGACCACGGGCAGGGCGGGCAGGGCGGCGCGGACGAGCGTCGTGATGCCGCCCGGCTCGCCGTCGAGCGTCCTCGTGCCCGGCATCAGGCGCCCAGCATCATCTGGCCGCAGACGCGGACCACGTTGCCGTTGACGGCACCCGAGCCGGCGCCGGCCAGCCAGGCGATCGTCTCGGCGACGTCGACGGGCAGACCGCCCTGCGACATCGCGTTGAGGCGCTGGCCGACCTCGCGGGTCGCGAAGGGCACTGCGGCGGTCATCTGCGTGACGATGAAGCCCGGCGCGACCGCGTTGATGGTGATGCCGTCGCCGAGCTCGTCGCGCAGGCTGTCGATGAGCCCGATGACCCCGGCCTTGGACGCGGCGTAGTGGGTCTGGCCGACGTTGCCCGCGATGCCGGCGATGGAGGCGACGCCGATGATGCGTCCGCCCGGGTTGACCACGCCGGCGTCCAGCAGCTCGCGGGTGATCAGCTCCGGGGCGGTGACGTTGACCGCGATCACGCTGCTCCAGCGGTCCGCGGCCATGTTGGCGAGCTTCTTGTCGCGGGTGATGCCGGCGTTGTGGACCACCACGTCCACGCCACCGTGGTGGGTGCGGAGGTGGTGGGCGATCCGCTGCGGCGCGTCCTTGGCGGTGATGTCGAGCACCAGGTGGTCGCCGTCGAGCTCGGCCATGAGCGTCTGGAGCTCGCTGGCGGCCTGCGGGACGTCGACCCCGACGACGGTCGCGCCGTCGCGGTGCAGCACGCGGGCGATCTCCTCGCCGATGCCGCGGCTGGCGCCCGTGACGAGGGCGACCTTGCCGGCCAGCGGCCGGGACCAGTCGGCCACCTCGTCGGTCGTGGTCGGTCCGTGCGCGCCGATCCGGACCACCTGGCCGGAGACGTAGGCCGACTTGGGGGAGAGGAGGAACGCGAGCGTCGAGGCGATCGCTCCGTCCGCGGCAGGGGCGACGTAGACCAGCTGGACCGTGCCGCCACGCCCGACCTCCTTGCCGAGGGAGCGGGTGAAGCCCTCGAGCGCGCGCTGCGCGACGCGCTGCGATCCGGTGGCCTGCTCCGGCGGCGTACCGATCACGACGACGCGGGGGCAGGTCTCGAGGCGCCGCACCAGCGGGGTGAAGAACTCCTGCAGCTCGACCAGGGCGGTGGTGTCCTCGATGCCGGTCGCGTCGAAGACGAGGGCCTTGGCGCGCGCGCCCTCGCCCAGCTCGCGCGCGGAGGCGATGCCGAGGCCGTCGAGGGTGGTGGGGAGCACGTCGGCCAGCCGGCCGGACCCGCCGAGCACGACGAGACCGTCGACGAGCGGGGCGCCGTCGGTCCAGCGCTCCAGCGCGGTGGGATTGGGCAGGCCCAGGTTCTTCACGAGCAGCTGCCCGATCGAGGTGGACACGAAGCCCTGGTAGCGGTCGCTCATGGTGGCAGGTCCCTCTTCGCTGTCGGGTGGTGGAGCCGGGTCGATGACATGCAACTGGGTGTTCGAACGGGAGTCCAGATTTCGTGACGTGCCCCTCAGGGCGTTGGCCCCGGATGCGTCACCGGCAAGGATAGGAACATGCAGCCCACCACCCGCCCGGTCGCCGTCGTCGGCGGCAACCGCATCCCGTTCGCCCGCTCCAACACGGTCTACGCCGGGGTGTCCAACCAGGAGATGCTCACCGCGGCCATCGACGGACTCGCCGACCGGTTCGACCTCCGCGGCGAGCGCCTCGGCGAGGTGGTCGCGGGAGCGGTCCTCAAGCACGCTCGCGACTTCAACCTCACCCGTGAGTGCGTGCTCGGCTCCACGCTCGCACCCGAGACGCCCGCCACCGACATCCAGCAGGCCTGCGGCACCGGGTTGCAGGCGGCGATCCAGGTCGCCGGCAAGATCGCCCTCGGCGTGATCGACGCGGGCGTGGCGGGCGGCACCGACACCACCTCCGACGCCCCGGTCGCGATCAGCGACAAGCTGCGCCGCAAGCTGATGCGGGTCAACGCCGCCAAGGACACCGCCGGCCGGCTCAAGGCGCTCGGCTCCATCCGTCCCGGCGACATCGGGCTCGACATCCCGCAGAACGGCGAGCCGCGCACCCGGCTCTCGATGGGCGAGCACGCCGCGCTGACCGCGCTCGAGTGGCGGGTCAGCCGCGAGGCGCAGGACGAGCTCGCTGCTCGCTCGCACCACAACCTGGCGCGGTCCTACGACGAGGGCTTCCACGACGACCTCGTCACGCCGTTCCGCGGCGTCGAGCGCGACAACCACATGCGGCCCGACTCCACCGTCGAGAAGCTGGCCACCCTCAAGCCGGTCTTCGGCAAGGGCTCGGCCGCGACGATGACGGCCGGCAACAGCACGCCGCTGTCCGACGGCGCCTCGGCGGTGCTGCTGGCCAGCGACGAGTGGGCCGAGGAGCGCGGCCTGCCCGTCCTCGCCCACCTCGTCGACGCCGAGACGGCCGCGGTCGACTACGTCAACGGCCACGAGGGCCTCCTGATGGCACCGGCGTACGCCGTCCCGCGGATGCTGGCGCGCAACGGCCTGACGCTGCAGGACTTCGACTACTACGAGATCCACGAGGCGTTCGCCTCCCAGGTGCTCGCGACCTTGGCCGCCTGGGAGGACCCGGTGTTCTGCCGGGAGCGGCTCGGTCTCGACGAGCCCCTCGGCTCCATCGACCGCGACAGGCTCAACGTCAACGGCTCGTCGCTGGCGGCGGCGCACCCCTTCGCCGCCACCGGTGGGCGGATCCTCCCCGTCGCCGCCAAGCTGCTGGCGCAGAAGGGTCAGGGCCGCGCCCTCATCTCGATCTGCGCCGCCGGTGGCCAGGGGGTCGTGGCGATCCTGGAGCGCTGACCGGCGCGCTGACCGGGCACTTCGTGCCCGTCCTGCTCGGCGACCGGGCACTTCGTGCCGTCTGACGGGCAGGAGGTGCCCGGTCGGGGTCCGGGACGGGCACGAAGTGCCCGCTCACCTGTAGGGTCGCCCCCGATCGACATCCTTTAACGAGCCGTCCCGTGAGGCGGAGAAGGAGGTCCGGCGCGCACATGCCTGCCACCACCGACGAGACCAGCCCCGGGACCGGCCCCGAGCGGGCCGACCGCACCGTCCTCGACGCCCGTGACATCTCCCGGGCGCTGACCCGGATCTCGCACGAGCTGCTCGAGCGCAACAAGGGCGCCACCGACCTGGTGCTGCTCGGCCTGCACACCCGCGGCGTACCCCTGGCCCGGCGCATCGCCGACAAGATCGCCACCGTCGAGGGCGCGCCCGTCGCGGTCGGCGAGCTCGACGTGACGATGTACCGCGACGACCTGCGCTCCCAGCCCACCCGGCGCGCCCACAAGACGGCCCTGCCTCCCGGCGGGATCGACCGCAAGGTGGTCGTGCTCGTCGACGACGTGCTCTTCTCCGGCCGGACGATCCGGGCCGCGCTCGACGCCCTCGCCGACCTCGGCCGGCCCTCCGCCGTGCGCCTCGCCGTCCTCGTGGACCGCGGCCACCGCGAGCTCCCGATCCGCGCCGACCACGTCGGCAAGAACCTGCCGAGCGCGCTCGCCGAGCGCGTCAGCGTCCGGCTCAGCGAGGTCGACGGCACCGACGAGGTGACGATCTCGTGAAGCACCTGCTCTCCGTCGACGACCTGTCGGCCGACGCCATCCAGCAGCTCTTCGAGACCGCCGCCGACATGCACGACGTGCAGCGCCGCGAGGTCAAGAAGCTGCCGGCGCTGCGCGGCCGCACAGTCGTCAACATGTTCTTCGAGGACTCCACCCGCACCCGGTCGTCGTTCGAGATCGCCGGCAAGTGGCTCTCCGCCGACGTCATCAACGTCAGCGCCAAGGGGTCCAGCACGTCCAAGGGCGAGAGCCTGCGCGACACCGTGCTCACCGTCTGCGCGATGGGCGTGGACGGGCTCGTCATCCGGCACCCGGCCAGCGGCGCGGCGCTCCAGGTCAGCGAGTGGGTCGACGCCTCGGTCGTCAACGCCGGCGACGGCACGCACGAGCACCCCACGCAGGCGCTCCTCGACGCCTACACACTGCAGCGCCGCCTCGGCTCCCTCGAGGGGCGCCACGTGGCGATCGTCGGCGACCTCACCCACAGCCGGGTCTTCCGCTCCAACATCCAGTGCCTGACCAGGCTCGGTGCCCGCGTCACCGTGGTGGCGCCGCCCACGCTGATGCCCAGCGGCGTCGGCGCGTGGTCGGCCGCGGCCGGGTTCGAGACGTCGTACGACCTCGACGACGTGCTGCGGCGCGACGGCGGTCCGGACGCGGTGATGATGCTGCGGGTGCAGCGCGAGCGGATGACCGGCGCCTACTTCCCGAGCCCGCGGGAGTACACGGTCGGCTACGGCCTGACGCGCGACCGGCTCGCCGTGCTCGGCCCGGACGTGCCGATCTGCCACCCCGGGCCGATGAACCGGGGCCTCGAGATCGCCGCGGACGCCGCGGACGCCGCCCAGTCGGTCGTGCTGGAGCAGGTGTCCAGCGGCCTGGCGGTCCGTATGGCCGTGCTCTACCACCTGCTCGCCGGAGAGTCCGAAGGAGGGATGGCCTGATGTCGCTGGTGATCGAGGGAGCCTCGCTGCTGGGCGAGGGGACCACCGACCTCTACGTCGACGACCACGGGATGCTCGGGGACTCGGCGCCCGCGGGGGCGGAGCGGATCGACGCTGCCGGCCTCGTCGCGCTGCCCGGCCTCGTCGACCTGCACACGCACCTGCGCGAGCCGGGCCGCGAGGACGCGGAGACGATCCTGACCGGGTCGCGCGCGGCGGCGCTGGGCGGCTACACCGCTGTTCTGGCGATGGCCAACACGACGCCGGTCACCGACACCGCCGAGGCGGCGACGCGTGTGTGGGAGCTCGGTCGCGAGGCCGGCCTCGTCCACGTCCAGCCCGTCGGCGCGGTCACCCGGGGACTCGGCGGCGAGGAGCTCGCCGAGCTCGGGCTCATGCACCGCTCCCGCGCGGGCGTCACCGTCTTCTCCGACGACGGCAGGTGCGTCCACGACGCCCGCGTGATGCGCCGGGCGCTGGAGTACGTCAAGGCGTTCGGCGGCGTGGTGTCGCAGCACTCCCAGGACCCGTCGCTCGCCGGTCCGGCCGCGTGCTGCCACGAGGGCGAGCTGTCGGGCCGGCTCGGCCTGCCCGGCTGGCCCGGCATCGCCGAGGAGGTCATCGTGGCCCGCGACGTGATGCTCGCGCGGCACACCGGTTCGCGGGTGCACGTCGCCCACGTCTCCACCGCCGGCTCCGTCGACGTGCTGCGGTGGGCGAAGGCGCGGGCGGAGCGCGACGGGACGTGGTCGGTGACCGCCGAGGTGACCCCGCACCACCTCCTCCTGACCACCGACCTGCTCACCGGCTACGACCCGACCTACAAGGTCAACCCGCCGCTGCGCCCGCAGGAGGACGTGGACGCGCTGCGCGAGGCCCTCGCCGACGGCACGATCGACGCGGTCGCCACCGACCACGCGCCGCACGCCCGCCACGACAAGGAGCACGCGTTCGTCGACGCCGCGTTCGGCATGGTCGGCCTCGAGACCGCGCTGGCCGTCGTGCGCACGGCGCTGCCGCAGCTGTCGTGGCCCGACGTCGCGCGGGTCATGTCGGTGACGCCCGCCCGCATCGCCGGCCTCGCCGACCAGGGCCGGCCGCTGACGCCGGGCTCACCGGCGCACGTCGTGCTGGTGGAGCCCGACGCGGCGCTCACGGTCGACCGCGACGCCTCGGCGTCGCTCTCGCGCAACAACCCCTGGCACGGGCGCAGCCTCACCTCGCGGGTGGTGCACACGGTGTTCGCCGGCCGGGTCACCGTGCGCGACGGCGCGCTCGCCGACGCCTGACCTCGCGCTCAGCCGACCACGCCGGTCGCCGGGTCGCGGTCGGTGAGGCAGTAGACCTGTCCGCCCGGGGCGGTCAGCACCGTCCAGAAGTCGTTCACGCGAACGAGCCGGGCACCGAGCGCCACGTGGCGCTCGGTGTCGCCGGCGCGGTCGGCCGAGGCGAGGTCGGGGTGGGCCCGCACGGGTCCGTCGGGCTCGCCGAGGTGCTGCAGCAGGATCCGCGGCTGGTCCGGTGCCACCAGCCGCGCGAACCCGGGTCCGGTCGCCTGCTGCAGCTCGCGTCCGGTGAGGTCGCGCCAGAAGGCGACCTCCGACTCCCAGTGGGCGTCCGGGACGTCGAGGCAGACCTGGTCGAGGATCGTCGAGCCGTCCCGCACCAGCGCCGGCTCGCCCTCGACGAGCGTGTGGCAGAACGTGAAGCCGCCGGGGGAGCGCATCACCTCCACGCCCTCGTAGGTCCACGCCGGCGTCGCCCCGAGCGCCCGCGCCCGGGCGACGGCCGCCGGGCGGTCGCGCGAGTCGAGGTCGAGGTGGATGCCGGCCGGTGCGGCCACGGCCTGCACCTTGACGTACGCCGACCCTGCCGCCGGCACGAGCGTGAGGAACCGGCCGTCCTCGCCGCGACGCTCGGACGGCTGCGAGCCGGTGACCGCCGACCAGAAGGCGACCGCGCGCTCGACCTCGTCGGCCGGCGTGTCGAGGAAGATCTGGAGCCAGGCCGTCATGCGGCCATCCTGTCACCGACCGGACCGCCGCTGCCGGGCGTAGCGTTGTGGTCCATGAGCAGCGAGGCATCCGCGCCGGCACCGTCCGTGATCACGACTCCCGAGCAGCTCGAGGCGCTCCTCGGCACGCCGGCGGAGCGGGCCCGCACCAAGGAGCGCTCGCGCCTCACCGACATCGACCGCGCGTGGCTGGCCGCCTCGCCGTTCTGCGTCCTGTCGACCGCGGACGCGTCCGGTCGCTGCGACGCGAGCCCGAAGGGCGACCCGGCGGGCTCGCTCGTCCACGTCGTCGACGACACCACGATCGCGATCGCGGAGCGCCCGGGCAACCGCCGCGTCGACGGCTACCGGAACCTCCTCGAGAACCCCCACGTCGGCCTGCTCTTCGTGGTGCCGGGTCGCGGCGACACCCTGCGGGTGAACGGCCGCGGTCGCCTGGTGACCGACGCCCCGTTCTTCGACGACATGGCCGTGCGCGGCCGGCGACCGGTGCTGGCGCTCGTCGTGGACGTCGAGACCCTCTTCTTCCACTGCGCCAAGGCGTTCCGTCGCTCCCGGCTGTGGGAGCCCGCGTCGTGGACGCCCGACGCGGTGCCCGCCCGGGCGGTGATCGCCCACGAGCTGGAGCCGGTCGCCGGCCAGGGGCTGGCCGAGCTGGAGGACTACTACCGCCCGGAGAACTACGACCGGGGCCTCTACTGATGGCCGCGCACCCCCGGCTGCTGCACACCGTCCTCGACGCCGTGGACGTACGCCGGGAGGCGGAGTTCTGGCGTGAGCTGCTCGGGCTGGTCTACCGAGCGGGCGACGAGGTCCCTCCCGATGGCCCCGCGGCGGACGACGCCGACTGGCTCGTCCTCACCCACCCGGACGGCCGGCGCTGCCTCGCCGTCCAGCAGGTCGCCGAGCAGCCCCGCAGCACCTGGCCCAGCCAGGACGTGCCGCAGCAGCTGCACCTCGACCTCACCGTCACCGACCTCGCCGAGCTGGCCGCCCAGCACGACCGGGCGGTCGCGCTCGGTGCCACCGTCCTGCTCGACCGCACAGACGACCCGGACGAGCCGCTCTGGGTCCTCGCCGACCCCGAGGGTCACCCGTTCTGCATCTTCGTGGGCTGAGCGCCGGCGGCCCTCAGGCCTCCCGGTTGACCCGGATGCGGTTGTTGGCGCCCCGGACGGACACCTTCGTCCGGCCCTCGCTCACCACCACCAGGTTGTTGGGACCGACCACCCTGAGCGAGGGCAGCCGGGTCAGCCGCACCTTGTTGTTGGCGCCGCGGACGACCACGGCGTTCGCGCGTCCGGCACGCAGGCTCGCGTTCGACGTCCTGACCAGGACGTCACCGGTGCGGTCCGCACGGAGGCTGACGTTGCCCTCCCGCAGCTCCACGCGCCCGACCGTGCCGGTGAAGGCGGCGGAGTCGTTGCCCCTCGCCAGCGTCACGTCGCCCGCGCTCGGGCCCCGGACGCTGCTGTTGCCGCCGGCGACGGACACGGTCCCGAGGTGGCCGCTGGCCACGACGTCTGTGTTGGCGCCGGTGACCGTGAGGCTCGCGGCCGCCGGCATCGTCACCGAGGTGTTGCTGCCCGACACCACCACGTCGACGCAGACGCCGGTGATCGTCACCGTCTCGGTGCTCTCGGCCACCGTCACCGAGCCGCCCATGCAGTCGAGGACCACGTCGGCGTGCGACGGTGCCGCGCCCACGAGCAGGGCGCAGGTGAGGGAGGCGGAGAGGAGAGCAGCGCCGGAGGTGGCGCGGCGGGACCGGAGGGGCGTCGTGTGCGTCATGACGCGATGCTGCCCCGTCGCAGCGCCGGGAAACCGGGCGCGTCGAAATCGGTTGGCGGCCGGCCCGGAGGGCGCCTAGGCTGGTGGGCACCATGTGGATCCAGGACTGACCCGACTCGCGACCGCGGCGGCGCCCCTCCGGCGCCCGGTGCCCGGCGAGTCCTCCCCTGACCCTCGAGGACGTCCGCATGCCTGCCACCCATCCCACCCCCTCCACCACCTCGGCCACCTCGGCCACCTCGGCCCCGCCCTCCTCCGGCACCCTCGCGCCGCTCGTCGTCGGCGGGCTGTCGGTCGCCTATCCCGACCGCGCGGTGCTCAGCCACGTCGACCTGCTGGCCCAGCCGGGTCGGCGCATCGGGCTCGTCGGCGAGAACGGCGTCGGCAAGTCGACCCTGCTGCGGGCCGTCGCCGGCAGGCTCCCGGCCCGGGCCCGGGTCACCGGCACGGTCACGGCGCCGGACGACCTCGTGCTGCTCGGCCAGGAGCCGCCGTTCCGTGACACGGCCACGGTCGCGGAGGTGCTGGCGATGACCCTCGAGCCGCTGCGGACGGCCGTCGTCGAGGTCGAGCGGTCCGCCGGCCGCGTCGGCACGGCCGAGGGCGACGCGGCGTACGAGCGGGCGCTGGAGCACGCCGTGGCGCACGACGCCTGGGACGCCGACCGGCGCGCGGTGCTCGCCGCGGCCCGCATCGGGCTCGACGGCCTCGACCCGGACCGCGTCGTCGCCACCCTGTCGGGCGGCCAGCGCACCCGGCTGGCGCTGGCGACGATCATGACGTCGCGGCCGGCGTGCCTGCTGCTGGACGAGCCGACCAACCACCTCGACGACGACGCGGTCGAGGTGCTGACCGCGTTCCTGCGCGACCTGCCCGGGGTCGTGCTCCTGGCCAGCCACGACCGCGTGCTGCTGGACGACGTGTGCACCGACCTCGTCGACCTCGACGCCGGCGCCCTCGGCACCGACGGCAGGGGCGGGCGTCGGTTCGGCGGCGGCTGGTCGGCGTACGAAGCCGCGCGGGCCGACGCCCGTCGGCGGTGGGAGGAGACGTGGGCCGCGCAGCAGGAGGAGATCGCCCGGCTGCGCGAGGGGACGCGGATCGGCACCGGCGCCATCGCCCACGACCGCGGCCCCCGTGACGGCGACAAGTTCATCTACTCCTTCAAGGGCGGGCGGGTCGAGCAGGCGCTGGCCCGGCGCAAGAAGGACGCGCAGCGCCGGCTCGAGGTCGCCGAGCGCGAGCAGGTGCGCAAGCCGCCCGTGCCGCTGTCCTTCCGCGGCGACCTCACCGCGGCGGCGACCGGACGCCTCGTCCAGGTCCGCGACGCCGAGGTGCGCGGTCGGTTGCGCCTGGCCCGGCTCGACCTGGCGGCGGGGGAGCACCTGCTGGTGACCGGCCCCAACGGCTCGGGCAAGTCGACGCTCCTCGGGGTGCTGTCCGGCCGGCTCACACCCACCGGCGGCTCGGTCGACGTCTCCGCGCGCACGGTCCGCGAGCTCACCCAGGACCCGGAGGTGGACGACCCGGCGCGCTCGGCCGGGGCGACGTACGACGCCGCGGTGCGTGACCTCCTCGACCCGCCCGCCCTGCGCGACCTCGGCCTGCTGCACCCGCGGGACCACCGCACGCCGGTCGGCAGCCTGTCGGTGGGCCAGCGACGCCGCCTCGGCCTGGCGGTGGCGATCGCGGCCGCACCGGACCTGCTGCTCCTCGACGAGCCGACCAACCACGTGTCCCTCGCGCTGGCCGGCGAGCTCGAGGAGGCGCTCGCCACATCTCCGGGAGGCGTCGTGCTGGCCTCGCACGACCGCTGGCTGCGCCGGCGCTGGGAGGGGTCCGCACTGGCGTTGACGGCCTGGTGAGGACCGGCGCTGGTGAGGGGTCGCAGGGCCCGCCGGCTCGTGGACGGGATGCCGTCGCGGGGCGGGTCCGCTGGTAGGGTCTGCGACGGCTCGAACATCCTTTAACGATCCGTCCCGTGAGGCGGAGAAGGAGGTACGGCATGGCATCGCCTGCCCGGAATCTGCCCCACCGGACCCCGCCCGTCCCGGCCCTGATGGTCCTCGAGGACGGCCGCGTCTTCCGCGGTGAGTCCTTCGGCGCCGAGGGCGAGACCTTCGGCGAAGCGGTCTTCTCCACCGGCATGTCCGGCTACCAGGAGACGCTGACCGACCCCAGCTACCACCGCCAGGTCGTCGTCATGACGGCCCCGCACGTCGGCAACACCGGCATGAACGACGAGGACACCGAGTCGTCGCGCATCTGGGTCGCCGGCTACGTCGTGCGCGACCCCGCCCGGGTCCCGTCGAGCTGGCGCAGCGTGCGGACGCTCGCCGACGACCTGCGCGACCAGGGTGTCGTGGGGATCAGCGGCGTCGACACCCGCGCCCTCACCCGGCACCTGCGCGAGCGCGGCGCGATGCGGGTCGGCATCTCCACCACCGAGACCGACGTCGACCGGCTGCTCGCCCGCGTGCGGGAGTCCGGCGAGATGGCCGGTGCGAACCTCAGCGAGGCGGTCAGCACCCCCGCGGTTTACGTCGTGCCTGCGCAGGGCGAGAAGCGCTTCACCGTCGCGGCGGTCGACCTCGGCATCAAGGCCAACACCCCGCGCATGATGAGCGAGCGCGGCATCGAGGTGCACGTGCTGCCCGCCACGGCCAGCCTCGAGGACGTCCAGGCCGTCGGCCCCGACGGGCTGTTCTTCTCCAACGGGCCGGGCGACCCCGCCGCGACGACCGGGCAGGTCGAGCTGCTCCAGGACGCGCTGCGCGCCGGGATCCCCTACTTCGGGATCTGCTTCGGCAACCAGCTCTTCGGCCGCGCGCTCGGGTTCGGCACCTACAAGCTCAAGTACGGGCACCGCGGCATCAACCAGCCGGTCATGGACCGCACGACCGGCAAGGTCGAGGTGACCTCGCACAACCACGGGTTCGCCGTCGACGCGCCGCTGACCGGGACGACCACGACCGAGCTCGGGGAGGCCGCGGTCAGCCACGTGTGCCTCAACGACGACGTCGTCGAGGGCCTCGAGCTGCGCGACGCCGAGGGCAACCTCACGGCGTTCTCCGTGCAGTACCACCCGGAGTCCGCGGCGGGCCCGCACGACGCGGCGTACCTCTTCGACCGGTTCACCGACCTGATGGCCGGCTCGTCCGGCCGGACCAGCACCAGCACCAGCACCGACCGCAACACCGACCGCAGCACCGACCACGAGGGAGCTCGCTGATGCCGAAGCGCACCGACATCAGGAGCGTCCTGGTCATCGGCTCCGGGCCGATCATCATCGGCCAGGCGGCGGAGTTCGACTACTCCGGCACCCAGGCCTGCCGCGTGCTGCGGCAGGAGGGCCTGCGGGTCGTGCTGGTCAACTCCAACCCGGCCACGATCATGACCGACCCCGAGTTCGCGGACGCGACGTACGTCGAGCCGATCACGCCCGACTACGTCGAGAAGGTGATCGCCAAGGAGCGCCCCGACGCCCTGCTGGCGACCCTCGGCGGGCAGACGGCGCTGAACTGCGCGATGGCGCTCGACAAGGCGGGCACGCTCGAGAAGTACGGCGTGGAGCTCATCGGCGCGTCGATCGAGGCGATCGAGCGCGGCGAGAACCGCCAGGAGTTCAAGAAGATCGTCGAGCAGCTCGGTGGCGAGTCCGCCCGCAGCGTGATCTGCCACACGGTGGACGACCTCCTCGCGGCGGCCGACGAGCTCGGCTACCCGATGGTGGTGCGCCCGTCCTTCACCATGGGCGGCACCGGCTCGGGCATGGCCTACGACGAGGCCGACCTGCGCCGCATCGGCGGCTCCGGCCTCGCCGCCAGCCCGACCACCGAGGTGCTCCTCGAGGAGTCGATCCTCGGCTGGAAGGAGTACGAGCTCGAGGTCATGCGCGACCGCGCCGACAACACCGTCATCGTCTGCTCGATCGAGAACCTCGACCCGATGGGCGTGCACACCGGCGACTCGATCACCGTCGCGCCCGCCATGACGCTCACCGACCGCGAGTACCAGAAGATGCGCGACCTCGCGATCGGCATCATCCGCGCGGTCGGCGTCGACACCGGTGGCTGCAACATCCAGTACGCCGTCAACCCCGCCGACGGCCGGCTGATCGTCATCGAGATGAACCCGCGCGTCTCGCGGTCCTCCGCGCTGGCCTCCAAGGCCACCGGCTTCCCGATCGCCAAGATCGCCGCCAAGGTCGCCATCGGCTACACCCTCGACGAGATCCGCAACGACATCACCGAAGAGACCCCGGCGTCGTTCGAGCCGGCCCTCGACTACGTCGTGGTGAAGGTGCCGCGCTTCGCGTTCGAGAAGTTCCCCGAGGCCGACCCGACGCTGACCACCCACATGAAGTCGGTCGGCGAGGCGATGGCCATCGGCCGCAACTTCACCGAGGCGCTGCAGAAGGCGCTCCGCTCGCTGGAGAGCAAGCACGCCCCCTTCGACTGGCACAAGCACTTCGACGACGACCTCGCCACCCCCGCCTCGAAGGCGGCGCTGCTCGAGGAGATCAAGGTCCCGCACGACGGTCGCCTCAAGAAGGTCATGGACGCCATCCGGGCCGGCGCGACGCCGGAGGAGATCTTCGACGCCACCGCGATCGACCCGTGGTTCGTCGACCAGCTCGCGCTCATCAACGAGGTCGCGGTGCAGCTCATCGACGCCCGTGAGCTGACCCCCGAGCTGCTGCGCCTGGCCAAGCGGCACGGCTTCTCCGACGAGCAGGTCGGGCGGATCCGCGGCCTGAGCTCCGACGTCGTGCGCGGGGTGCGCCACGCGCTCGGGATCCGGCCGGTCTTCAAGACCGTCGACACCTGCGCGGCCGAGTTCGCCGCCCGCACGCCCTACCACTACTCGTCCTACGACGAGGAGACCGAGGTGCAGCCCCGGGCGGAGGGCAAGGAGGCCGTGATCATCCTCGGCTCCGGCCCGAACCGCATCGGCCAGGGCATCGAGTTCGACTACAGCTGCGTCCACGCCTCGCTGGCGCTGGCCGAGGCCGGCTACGAGACGATCATGGTCAACTGCAACCCGGAGACGGTGAGCACCGACTACGACACCTCCGACCGGCTCTACTTCGAGCCGCTCACGCTGGAGGACGTCCTCGAGATCGTGCACGCCGAGCAGCAGGCCGGCCCGGTCGCGGGCGTGGTGTGCCAGCTCGGCGGGCAGACGCCGCTCGGCCTGGCCCAGGGCCTCGCCGACGCCGGCGTGCCCATCGTCGGCACCACCCCGGAGTCGATCCACCTCGCCGAAGAGCGGGGCGCGTTCGGCCGGGTCCTCGCCGACGCGGGCCTGCCGGCGCCCAAGCACGGCACCGCGACGTCGTACCCCCAGGCGCAGCGGATCGCGCACGAGATCGGCTACCCCGTCCTGGTGCGTCCGTCCTACGTGCTCGGCGGGCGCGGCATGGAGATCGTCTACGACGACGGCGCGCTCGAGGCCTACCTGGAGAAGTACGTCGCCAACGGACTCATCAGCGAGCGCCAGCCCGTGCTCGTGGACCGGTTCCTCGACGACGCGGTCGAGATCGACGTCGACGCCATCTTCGACGGCGAGGAGCTCTTCCTCGGCGGCGTGATGGAGCACATCGAGGAGGCCGGCATCCACTCGGGCGACTCCTCGTGCGCGCTGCCGCCGATCACGCTGGGCCGCGAGGAGATCGACCGCATCCGCCGCTCCACCGAGGCGATCGCGCGCGGGCTCGACGTCCGTGGCCTGCTCAACATCCAGTACGCCCTCGCCTCCGACGTGCTCTACGTCCTGGAGGCCAACCCGCGCGCCTCGCGGACCGTGCCGTTCGTCTCCAAGGCCACGGCGACGCCGCTGGCGAAGGCGGCGGCCCGGGTCATGCTCGGCGAGTCGATCGCCGACCTGCGCACGGCCGGGGTCCTGCCCGCCGAGGGCGACGGCGGCCACCTCGCCGACGGCTCGCCGATCGCGGTCAAGGAGGCGGTCATGCCGTTCGACCGCTTCAAGACCGCCGACGGCCGCACCGTCGACGCCCTGCTCGGGCCGGAGATGCGCTCGACCGGCGAGGTGATGGGGTTCGACGCCTTCTTCGGCACCGCCTTCGCCAAGGCGCAGGCCGCCGCCTACGGCTCCCTCCCGCTGTCGGGCAAGGTGTTCGTCTCGGTCGCCAACCGCGACAAGCGGCACATGATCTTCCCGGTCAAGCAGATCGCCGACATGGGCTTCGAGATCCTCGCGACCGCCGGCACCGCCGAGGTGCTGCGCCGCAACGGGGTGCAGGCGACCGTGGTCCGCAAGCACTCCGAGGGCCCCGGACCCGACGGCGAGCCGACGATCGTGGGGCTCATCTGGGCCCGTGAGGTCGACCTCGTCATCAACACCCCGCACGGCGCGACGAGCGGCGGCTCGCCGCGGATGGACGGCTACGACATCCGCACGGCCGCCGTGTCCACCGACATCCCGTGCATCACCACCATCCAGGGCCTCGGTGCCGCGGTGCAGGGCCTGGAGGCGATGCGCCGCGGCGACATCGGGGTGTGCTCGCTGCAGGACTGGGCGGCCCGGCTGCGCGGCGCCGGCGAGCGGACCGCCTGAGTCGTGCGCCCCTACGACGTCGTCTTCGAGCAGGCCCTGACGCGGGCCGACCCCGAGCGCATCCACCACGCGGCGTTCCGGGCGATCCGGGCCGCGGGTCCGCTCACCCGGCGCGCGGTGCGGGTGCCGGGTGCCCCGGTCCACGCGATGGGCCTGCGGTTCCCGCACCCGCTCGGCCTGGCCGCGGGCTTCGACAAGAACGCCGTGGGGATCGACGGCCTCGCCGCGTTGGGCTTCGGCCACGTCGAGGTCGGCACGGTCACCGGCGAGGCGCAGCCGGGCAACCCGCGCCCGCGGCTCTTCCGGCTGACCGCCGACCGCGCGATCGTCAACCGGATGGGCTTCAACAACGACGGCGCCGAGGTGGTCGCCCGACGCCTGACCGCCTGGCGGGACGCGCACCACGAGCGGAGCCGCCGGGCCGCCCGGCGCAACGGGTTCGCCACGTCTCCCGGTGCGCCACCCCCGATCCTCGGGGTCAACATCGGCAAGACCAAGGTCGTCCCCGAGGAGGAGGCCGCGCGCGACTACGAGAAGTCCGCCGGCCTGCTCGCCCCCCACGCCGACTACCTCGTCGTCAACGTGTCCTCGCCCAACACGCCCGGCCTGCGCGACCTGCAGGCCGTCGAGAAGCTCGAGCCCCTGCTCGCCGCCGTACGCCGTCGCGCCGACGAGGTCCGGCCCCACGACCGGGTCCCGCTGCTGGTGAAGATCGCGCCAGACCTCAGCGACGACGACGTCCTCGCCGTCGCCGACCTCGCCGTCGCGAGCGGCCTCGACGGGATCATCGCCACCAACACGACCATCAGCCGCGACGGGCTGGCCAGCAGCGCGGACACGGTCGAGGCCACCGGCGCCGGTGGCCTCAGCGGCCGCCCCCTGACCCACCGCTCCGAGGCCGTGGTGCGGATGCTGCGCGACCGGGTCGGTCCCGACCTGACGCTCATCGGCGTCGGGGGGATCACGACGCTCGACGACGCCCGCCGCCGCCTCGCCGCCGGCGCCGACCTGCTCCAGGCCTACACCGCCTTCGTCTACGAGGGCCCGCTCTGGCCGCGACGCATCGTGCGGGGGCTCGCCGCGGATGCCTGACCGCGATGACGGCGTCGATGACAGCGGCGATGACGGCGGCGATGGCTGAGCGCCCGGCGGAGCCGCGCGGCCCGGTCCACGTCGACGGCGAGGTGGTCGCAACCAAGCGGGTCGGCGGCTACCGCCACCTCACGCTCACCGCGCCGGGGGTCCCCGAGCGGTTCCGCGCCGGCAGCTTCGTGGCGGTGACCGTGGAGGGCCACGTGGCCCGGCGTGCCCTGTGGATCCACCGCGTGCGCGCCTCCAGCGCCTTCGGACCGACGCTCGACGTCGTCGTCGACGTGCGGGGGAGCGGCACCGCGTGGCTGGCGGCCCAGCCGGTCGGCACGAAGGTCGCCGTCACGGGGCCGCTGGGCCGTCCGTTCGCGCTGCCCAAGGAGGCGGTGTCCTGCCTGCTGGTCGGCGAGGGCTACGCCGCAGCACCGCTGTTCCCGCTCGCCGAGCGGCTGCGCGAGCGCGGCTGCGCCGTGTCGCTCGTCGTGTCGGCCCCCGACGAGGCGCACCTGCTCTCCGCGCTCGAGGCCCGCCGCTCGGTGCGCTCGGTCACCGTGCTCACCGCCGACGGGTCCGTGGGGCAGCGCGGCACGGCCGCCGACCACCTCGACGACCTGGTCCGCCGCAGCCGGGCCGACGTCGTCTACGCCGCCGGCCCCACCGACGTCCTCCGCAGCGCCGCGTCCGCGGCCGAGCAGGTCGGGGCGTGGAGCCAGGTCGCCGTCGAGGTGCACACGCCGTGCGGCACCGGGCTGTGCCACGGCTGCCCGCTGCCGGTGGTGGGGGAGGACGGCGTGGACCGTGTCGTCCGGGCCTGCGCAGAGGGCCCGGTCGTCCGCGGCGACCGCGTCCGGTGGGACGCCCTGTGAGCGCGCGGGTCCCCGGACCGGTCATGGTCGCCGCCGGCTGCGGCGGCACCGGTCGCGAGCTCGAGGCGTACGCGGGCCCGGCCGGCCTCGACGGGCTCGACCTCGTCACCCGGTCCATCACCCTCGACGCCCGGCCCGGCGGCCCGGGGCCGCGCCTGGTCGAGGTGCCCGGCGGGCTGGTCAACGCCGTCGGCCTGCCCAATCCCGGCCTCGAGCACTTCCTCGCCACCGAGCTGCCGTGGCTCGTACGGGCCGGCGTGCGGGTCACCGTGTCAGTGGCCGGCGCCACCATCGGGGAGTACGCCGACCTCGCGCGGCGCCTGAGCCGGGCCCCGGGCGTCGCCGGCCTCGAGGTCAACGTCGGCGCCCCCGACGAGGCGGGCGCCGGGCTGTTCGAGGTCCGCGAGCCCTTCCACGCCGCCAGCGTCGTCGCCGCCGTCCGCCGCGAGTTCCCCGCCGACCGACCCGTGCTGGCCAAGCTGCGTCCGGACGTGTCACGGATCGTCGAGGGCGCCCGCGCCTGCCACGAGGCCGGCGCCACGGCCGTGGTGGTGGGCAACGCCGTCCCGGCCGCCTTCCCCGACGGCCGAGCCGGGGGTCTGAGCGGCCCGGCCGTGGCACCGATCGCGCTGCGCTGCGTCACCGCCGTCCGGGACGCGCTGCCCGGCGTCCCCACGATCGGGTGCGGCGGCGTCCGTGACGCCGCGTCCGCCCGCGCCTACCTCGCCGCCGGTGCGAGCGCCGTCCAGGTGGGCACCGCCCTGCTCCACGACCCCACGACGGTGGCCCGGCTCCGGGACCACCTCACGCCGACCTCCGAGGAGATGCGATGACCCCCTTCGGCACCCGACTGGCCCGGGCCGTCGACCAGCGCGGCCGCTTCTGCGTCGGCATCGACCCCCACGCCGCCCTGCTGCAGGAGTGGGGGCTCTCGGACGACGTCGCCTCCCTGGAGCGCTTCGCGCTGACGGTGGTGGAGGCGGTGGCGCCGGTCGTCAGCGTCGTCAAGCCGCAGAGCGCGTTCTACGAGCGGTTCGGCAGCAGGGGCGTCGCCGTCCTCGAACGGGTCGTCGCCGAGTCGCGCGACGCCGGCGCGCTCGTGCTGCTCGACGTCAAGCGCGGTGACATCGGCTCGACCAGCCAGGCCTACGCCGACGCCTACCTCGACCCCTCCTCGCCCCTGGCCGCGGACGCGATCACCGCGAGCCCGTTCCTCGGGTTCGGCTCGCTCGGCCCCATGGTCGAGGCCTGCCACGAGCACGGCGGCGGGCTGTTCGTCCTCGCGCTGACCTCCAACAAGGAGGGACCCGAGGTGCAGCGGGCCCGCGCCGAGCACGGCACGGTCGCCGGCACGGTGCTCGCCCACCTGCGCGCGCTCAACGCCGGTGCGGACCCCGTCGGGTCGTTCGGTGCCGTGGTCGGCGCCACCATCGCCGACCACGACGAGGACCTCGACATCAACGGCCCCTTCCTCGTGCCCGGCTACGGCGCCCAGGGCGGCACGACCGACGACCTCGCCCGGGTCTTCGGCGCCGCCGCCCGCTGGGCGCTGCCCAGCTCCTCGCGCGAGGTGCTGCGGGCCGGCCCTGACGTGACGGCACTGCGCGACGCGGCCCTGCGCGGCAACGACGCCGTCCGGTCCCTGGGCGCGTGAGGCGGCTCGCCTTCCTCCTGCTGCTGGCCGCCCTGGCCGACGAGGCCCCGGGCGACATCGCCGACGACTGGGCCGCGGTGATCGACCCGCTGCGCGACCTCCGGCAGGTCCTGGCCGACCACGGCGTGGACGCGTCGTCGTACGCACGCAAGCCGCCGGTCGGTCTCGACCGCCACGCGCGTCGGACCATCGAGGCCGCCGCCCGCCGGGTCGGCTCCGCGCGCGCCGTCGAGGCGATGGCGGCCCTCGAGCACCACGCGAGGGACGTGTGCGGGACGCCGCTGTCCCGCTAGGTGACGCCCGGTGATGGTGAACGTCACGTCGACGGACCGGCGCCGAGGGCTCGATTGCCTGCCCGCTCGCGACGTGACTAGATTGAGCCACCACCGCCGGACCCCCGACCTCCCGAAGGACAGCTTTCGTGGCCTTGCCCCCTCTGACGCCCGAGCAGCGCCAGGCAGCCCTCGACAAGGCTGCGGCCTCCCGACGCGAGCGGGCCGAGGTCAAGAACCGCCTGAAGAACTCCGGCGGGTCCATCCTCGACGTGCTCCACGAGGGGCAGACCAACGAGGTCATCGGCAAGATGCGGGTCGTCGAGCTGCTGCAGTCGGTGCCCGGCCTCGGCCGCGTCCGTGCCCGCCAGGTCATGCAGCGCCTCGGCATCGCCGAGAGCCGCCGGGTCCGCGGGCTCGGCGTCAAGCAGGTCGCGGCGCTCGAGCGTGAGTTCGGCCCCGACCCGTCGTGATCGAGGCAGAGCCCGCTCCCGCGGCAAGCACCCCCACCCGCCGCTCCCGGCTGATCGTCCTCGCCGGCCCCACCGCCGTCGGCAAGGGCACCGTGGCAGCCGCCGTGCGCGAGACCCACCCGGAGGTCTGGCTGTCGGTGTCCGCGACCACCCGGCCGCCGCGGCCCGGCGAGGAGAACGGCGTCCACTACTGGTTCGTCTCCGACGAGGAGTTCGACGCCATGATCGACAAGGGCGACCTGCTGGAGTGGGCGGTCGTCCACAAGGCGGCCCGCTACGGCACTCCACGGGCCCCGGTCGAGCTCGCCGTCGCCTCCGGGCACCCGGCGATGTTGGAGATCGACCTCCAGGGCGCGCGCCAGGTGCGCGAGACGATGCCCGAGGCGCTGTTCGTCTTCCTCAAGCCGCCGTCGTGGGACGAGCTCGTACGCCGCCTCGTCGGCCGCGGCACCGAGAGCGAGGCCGAGCGCGAGCGCCGGCTCGAGACCGCGCGGGCCGAGCTGGCCGCCGAGAGCGAGTTCGACGTGACCATCGTCAACCACGAAGTTCACGCTGCTGCCGACGAGTTGGTAGCCTTGATGGTTGGTCCTGCTTCACCCTCTTCTGACTAGCGAGGCACCTGCACCGTGGCTTCTCCCAACATCGCCGCCGAGGGCGTCACCAACCCCTCGATCGACGACCTGCTCACCAAGACCGACAGCAAGTACAAGCTGGTGCTCTACAGCGCCCAGCGCGCCCGTCAGATCAACGCCTACTACTCCCAGCTCGGCGAGGGCCTCCTCGAGTACGTCGGCCCGCTCGTGGACACCCACGTGCAGGAGAAGCCGCTCTCGATCGCGCTCCGCGAGATCAACGACGACCTGCTGACCTGCGAGGACATCGACCCCGCCGCCGAGGCCGCCGCCGCTGAGGCCGCTGCCGCCGCGCCCACGGAGTGACGCGAGCCTCCTGGTGACCGCGGTCGTCCTGGGCGTCTCCGGCGGGATCGCGGCCTACAAGGCCTGCGAGCTGCTGCGCCGGTTCACCGAGTCGGGGCACGACGTCACCGTCGTGCCCACGGCCTCGGCGCTGGAGTTCGTCGGCGCCCCGACGTGGGCCGCCCTGTCGGGCAAGCCCGTCTCCGCCACGGTGTGGGCCGACGTCCACGCTGTGCCGCACGTCCAGATCGGGCAGCACGCCGACGTCGTCGTCGTGGCGCCGGCCACGGCCGACCTGCTGGCCAGGGCCGCCCACGGGCTGGCCGACGACCTGCTCACCAACACCCTGCTCACCGCGCGCTGCCCGGTCGTGTTCGCCCCGGCGATGCACACCGAGATGTGGGAGCACCCGGCCACCCAGGCCAACGTCGACACCCTGCGCCGACGAGGCGCCGTGGTCATCGAGCCGGCCGAGGGCCGGCTCACGGGCGCCGACACCGGCAAGGGCCGCCTGCCCGACCCGGCCGAGATCTTCGAGCTGGTGCTCGGGGTGCTCGACCGGGGTGCCGACGCGGCGCAGGACCTCGCCGGGCGCAAGGTCGTCGTGTCCGCCGGCGGCACCCGCGAGTACCTCGACCCCGTCCGGTTCCTCGGGAACCGCTCGTCCGGGTTGCAGGGCTACGCCCTCGCCCGGGCCGCCGCCTCGCGCGGTGCGCACGTCACGCTCGTGAGCGCCAACGTGTCGCTGCCCGATCCGGCCGGCGTGGGCGTCGTACGCGTGGAGACGACCGAGCAGCTGCGCGAGGCCGTGGTGGGCGCCACGGCCACCGCCGACGCGGTCGTCATGGCGGCCGCGCCCGCCGACTTCCGGCCCACCGCGGTCAGCGACGCCAAGATCAAGAAGGCCGGCGACGGCTCCGCGCCCGCCATCGAGCTGGTGCAGAACCCCGACATCCTCGCCGAGATCTCCCACGACCGGGCCCGCGCCGGAGCGGTCGTCGTCGGCTTCGCCGCCGAGACCGGTGACACCACCGGCTCCGTGCTCGAGCTCGGGCGCGCCAAGCTGGCCCGCAAGGGCTGCGACCTGCTCGTCGTCAACGACGTCAGCGGGGGAGCGGTGTTCGGCAGCACCGACAACGAGGCGGTCATCCTGGGGGCCGACGGCACCGCCGTCGAGGTCGCCCGGGGCTCCAAGACCGCCCTGGCCCACGTGATCTGGGACGAGGTCGCCCGGCGATTCGTCGGGTGAGACACACGTCCCGGATGCTGGTCAGCCGCTAGGTTTCTCCCCGACCGTTCCACACAAGAATTGAGAGCATCGTGGCTGGACGCCTGTTCACCTCCGAGTCCGTGACCGAGGGGCACCCCGACAAGATCGCCGACCGGATCAGCGACTCGGTCCTCGACCACCTCATGGCGGAGGACCCCGACCGCGCCAACCTGCGCGTCGCCGTCGAGACGCTGCTGACCACCGGCCTGGTGGTGGTGGCGGGCGAGGTGCGCACCACCGCCTACGCCCCGGTGGCCGACATCGTCCGCCGGGCGATCCTCGACATCGGCTACGACTCCTCGGAGAAGGGCTTCGACGGCACCACGTGCGGCGTCCAGGTCGCGATCGGCGCCCAGTCCAGCGACATCGCCGCCGGCGTCGACGCCGGCCACGAGTCCCGCGTGGGCGACTCCGACGACGAGCTCGACAAGCGCGGCGCCGGCGATCAGGGCCTGATGTTCGGCTACGCCTGCGACGACACCCCCGAGCTGATGCCGCTCCCGATCACCATCGCCCAGCGGCTCGCCCAGCGGCTGACGCAGGTCCGCAAGGACGGCGTCCTGCACTACCTGCGCCCCGACGGCAAGACCCAGGTCACCATCGAGTACGACGAGGACGACCGCCCGGTGCGCATCGACACCGTGGTGCTCTCCACCCAGCACGACCCCGACATCGAGCACGCCCAGCTCGAGGCCGAGATCAAGCAGCACGTGATCGACCCCGTGCTCGCCGACTTCTCGCTGCCCTCCGAGGGCTATCGGATGCTGGTCAACCCGACCGGCACCTTCGTCATCGGTGGCCCGATGGGCGACGCCGGCCTCACCGGTCGCAAGATCATCGTCGACACCTACGGCGGCATGGCGCGCCACGGCGGCGGCGCCTTCTCGGGCAAGGACCCCTCGAAGGTCGACCGCTCGGCCGCGTACGCCATGCGCTGGGTGGCGAAGAACGTCGTGGCCGCCGGGCTCGCCCGCCGCTGCGAGGCGCAGGTCGCCTACGCCATCGGCAAGGCCGCGCCGGTGGGTGTCTTCATCGAGACCTTCGGCACCGGCGTCGTGCCGGACTCGCAGATCCAGGACGCCGTGCTCGAGGTCTTCGACCTCCGCCCGGCCGCGATCATCCGCGACCTCGACCTGCTCCGCCCGATCTACGCCCAGACCTCGGCCTACGGCCACTTCGGTCGCGAGCTGCCCGACTTCACGTGGGAGACGACCGACCGCGCGGAGAAGCTGAAGGCGGCCGCGGGGGTCTGACGGCTGGGCCGACGTTGGCGGCCGTGGCGCCCTACGGTTTCCCCGCATATGCGGGGAAACCCGAACTTCTCGAGCCGTACACGCCCCGAGAAGTTCACAAACTCCTCGGGGAGTCCGGCCCCGTCGGTGGCCGCTGACAGAATCGCCCGCATGACCTCCCACGACACCCCGGAAGCAGACATGCTCCCGGGGCTTCGTGCCGCGGTGGACGACGCCCGGGCGAAGGCGGCGGCGACCCGGCGCCGCAAGGCCGCGGCGTGGGAGCCGGCCGCCACCGACCCGGTCGCGCGCGTGCTGGTCGACATCGCGCTGGCCCACCTCGACCGGCCCTTCGACTACGCCGTCCCGGTCGGCATGGCCCAGACGGCCGTGCCCGGGGCGAGGGTCAAGGTGCGCTTCGCCGGCCAGGACGTCGACGGGTTCGTCGTCGAGCGCGCCGGCGAGACCGACCACACCGGCGCGCTGCAGCCGCTGCGGCGCGTGGTGAGCCCCGAGCCGGTGCTCGCCCCCGAGATTGCCGAGCTGAGCGAGACCCTCGCCCGGACGTACGCCGGCGCCCGGTCCGACGTCCTGCGCCTCGCCGTCCCGCCGAGGCACGCCGCCACCGAGAAGGTGCCGTCCGAGGCCGCCCCGGCGCTGCCCGCCGCCACGGCACCCCGCGCGTGGTCCGACGTCGAGCACGCAGCACCGTTCCTCCGCCGGCTGGCGGCGGGGGAGTCGCCGAGGGCCGTGTGGTCCGCCGCGCCGGGCGACGACTGGCCCGCGATGGTCGCCGAGGCCGTGGCGGCGACCTACGCCGCCGGGCGCGGCGCGCTGGTGTGCGTGCCGGACCGGCGCGACGTCACCCGCGTCGACGCCGCGCTCCGCGCGCTGCTGGGCGAGGGCCACCATGTCAGCCTCACCGCCGACGGGGGACCGGCCGCCCGCTACCGCGACTTCCTCGCCGTCTCGCGCGGGGCCCGCAGGATCGTCGTCGGCACGCGCTCGGCCGCGTTCGCGCCGGTCCACGACCTCGGCCTGGTCGTGCTCTGGGACGACGGCGACGACCTCCACGCCGAGCCGCGTGCGCCCTACCCCCACACCCGCGAGGTCCTCGTCACCCGGGCCGAGCAGCAGTCGACGGCGGCGCTGCTCGGCGGGTTCGCACGGACCCCGGAGGCGCAGCAGCTGCTCGCGACCGGGTGGGCCCGCGAGCTGACCACGCCCCGCGAGGTGCTGCGTCGCCGGGTCCGGGTCGAGGCGGTGCCCGCCGAGGACCGGGCCGTCGGCACCCGCATCCCCCGCACCGCCTACGACGCCATCCGCAGCGGCCTGACGTCGGGGCCCGTGCTCGTCCAGACGCCACGGGCCGGCTACGCCGCCTCGCTGGCCTGCGACACCTGCCGTACGCCCGCCCGCTGCTCGGTGTGCAGCGGACCGCTCGCGCTGGCGGGCCCCGCCGCCCCGCCCCACTGCCGCTGGTGCGGCCACGTCGAGCAGGCCTGGGCGTGCCCCACCTGCGGCGGTCGGGGACTGCGTGCCCCGGTCCGCGGCGAGGCACGCACGGCGGAGGAGCTCGGTCGGACCTTCCCCGGCACCACGGTCCGCAGCTCCAGCGGCGAGCGCGTCCTCGACACGGTGCCCGCCGCCGCCCACATCGTCGTCGCCACGGTGGGCGCCGAGCCCGTCGCCGACGGCGGCTACGCCGCCGTGGTCGTCCTCGACACGTGGCTGAGCCTGGCCCGTGACGACATGCGCGCCGCGGAGGAGGCGCTGCGCCGGTGGCTCAACGCCGCCGCGCTGGCGCGCCCCGGCGGCCACGTGGTCGCCGTCGGCGACCCCGCACACCCGGCGCTGCAGGCACTGGTCCGGTGGGACCCCGCCGGCTACGCCCGTCGCGAGGCCGACGAGCGCGCGCAGGCCCACCTGCCGCCCGCCGCCCGGCTGGCGACGGTCACCGGCGACCTCGGCGCGCTCGACGACGTGCTGCACCTGCTCGACGTCCCGGAGGGCGCCGAGGTGCTCGGCCCGGTGGCGGTCGGCGACGAGCACCGCGTCCTGCTGCGCGTGCCCTGGACGCAGGGCCCGGCCCTCTCCGCCGCCCTGGGCGACCTCCAGCGGGTCCGCTCGGCCCGCAAGCTCGACCCCGTGCGGATCCAGGTCGACCCCCTCACGATCTAGCGCGGGTGCTGGCCGGGTCGGCGGCCTCCCTAGACTTGTGACCTCACGGTCCGGGCGCCCGACCGGCCGCCGACCGCTCCTCCGCACCGCCCCACCACACCGACCCACACCTCAGGGAGATCCGTGGCCGTCCAGCCGATCCGCCTCTTCGGCGACCCGGTGCTCCGCCAGCGAGCGATCGAGGTCGACAGCTTCGACCGGGAGCTGCGCCAGCTGGTCACCGACCTCACCGACACGATGCTCGCCGCGCCCGGCGCGGGCCTGGCCGCACCGCAGATCGGTGTCGGGCTCCGGGTGTTCACCTGGCACGTGCACGGCGAGCTCGGCCACCTGGTCAACCCGTCGCTGGAGCTCTCCGAGGACACCCAGGACGGCGCGGAGGGTTGCCTGTCGCTGCCCGAGCTGACCTACGACTGCCTGCGCGCGCTGTCCGTCGTCGCCACCGGCTTCGACATGCACGGCGAGCCGCAGCGGATCGAGGCCTCGGAGCTCCTGGCGCGCGCCATGCAGCACGAGACCGACCACCTCGACGGCATCCTCTTCATCGACAAGCTCGACACCGACGCCCGCAAGGCGGCGATGAAGGAGATCCGCGAGTCCGAGTGGTTCGGCCTCGAGAAGCCCACGGTCCGGGTCAGCCCGCACGCCACCCACGGGTTCGCCCGATGAGCGCGGCCTGATGCGCGTCGTCTTCGCGGGCACGCCCGAGGTGGCGCTGCCCGCCCTCGACGCGGTCGCCGCCAGCCGGCACGAGCTCGTCGGCGTCGTCACCCGCCCCGACGCCCCGAGCGGACGTGGCCGCCGTCTGGTGGCCAGCCCGGTGGCCCAGCGCGCCGACGAGCTCGGCGTACCCGTCCTCAAGCCGACCCACCCGCGCGAGCCCGACTTCCAGGCGGCCCTGGCCGGGCTCCGGCCCGACGCGTGCCCGGTGGTGGCCTACGGAGCGCTGCTGCCGCAGCCGGCGCTGGACCTCGTGCCGCACGGCTGGATCAACCTGCACTTCTCGGTGCTGCCGTCCTGGCGCGGAGCCGCGCCCGTCCAGCACTCGCTGTGGGCCGGTGACGAGGTGACCGGGGCGACCACCTTCCGGATCGTCAAGGAGCTCGACGCGGGTCCGGTCTTCGGCGTGATGACCGAGCGGATCCGCCCCGGCGACACGGCGGGCGACCTCCTGGCTCGGCTGGCGGAGGGGGGAGCGGGCCTGCTCGTGCAGACGCTCGACGGCATCGAGGACGGCACGCTCGAAGCGCGTGAGCAGCAGGCCGAGGGCGTCTCGTTCGCGCCCAAGATCACCGTCGAGGACGCCCGGATCGACTGGGCGCACCCCGCCGTCGCGATCGACCGCCAGGTGCGCGCCTGCGACCCGGCGCCGGGCGCGTGGAGCACCTTCGGAGGCGAGCGCATCAAGATCGGGCCGGTCCACCCGGTCGAACGCGAGCCGCTGCCCCCCGGGGTGCTCGACGTGACCAAGAACGCCGTCCTCGTGGGCACCTCCACCTCACCTGTTCAGCTCGGGGACGTGAAGGCGTTCGGCAAGAAGCAGATGGCGGCCGCCGACTGGGCGCGCGGCGTACGCCTCGAGTCGGGCGCCCGCCTCGGTGACTGACGCGCGTCGCCTAGGGTGCGGGGGATGAGCTCCCCAGCGAAGCGGCCCGCCCGGCCGGAGGACGTCGACGAGATCTGCGGCAGCCTGCCCGACACCGAGCTCGGCACGTCGTGGGGCGACCGCCCGACCTGGAAGGTCCCCCGCGGCGACAAGGGCAAGGGCTTCGTCCTGCACCGCGCGCCGCACCAGAACGCGGTGGACCCGGCCACGGGGGAGATGTACGACGACCTGCTGGTCATCGTCACGCCGACCGAGGCCGAGAAGCACGCGCTCGTCGAGGACGAGTCGACGCCGTTCTTCACCATCGACCACTTCAACGGCCATGCCGCCGTGCTGGTGCAGCAGTCCCGGCTCGGCGAGATCAGCCGCGAGGAGCTGGCCGAGGTGATCACCGAGGCGTGGGCCGCGAAGGCCCCGCAGAAGCTGGTCCGGGAGCACTTCGGTGAGTGAACGGCGCCGCCCGGTCGACCGCCCGCGGCGTGCGGCGCTCGACGTGCTCACGGCGGTCCGCACCGACGAGGCCTACGCCAACCTCGTGCTGCCGCAGGTGCTGCGCAAGCACGGCCTCGAGGGCCGCGACGCCGCTCTCACCACCGAGCTGGCGTCGGGCGCCATCCGCATGCAGGGCCTCTACGACCCGATCATCGACGCCTGCCTGACGAAGCCGCGGCTGCAGGCGGGCGTGCGCGACGTGCTCCGGCTCGGCGTCCACCAGCTGCTCTCCATGCGCGTGCCCGACCACGCCGCGATCTCCACCAGCGTCGACCTCGTGCGCGCGAGCGTCGGCCAGGGCCCGGCAGGCCTCGTCAACGCGGTGCTGCGCAAGGTCAGCCGCCGTGACCTCGACGCCTGGGTCGCGGAGGTGGCTCCCGACCGGATCACCGACCTCCTCGGCCACCTCGCCACCGCCCACTCCCACCCCCGCTGGGTGGTCGAGCTCCTCGCCGAGGCCCTGCACGACGGCGACGGCGACGGCGGCCGCGATGGCGACGGGACGGAGCTCGAGGCGCTGCTCGCTGCCGACAACGCCCCACCGCGCGTCACCCTCGTCGCCCGACCCGGCCTGGCGGGCGTGGAGGAGCTGGAGGCCGCCGGTGGCAGCCGCACCAGCCTGTCGCCGTACGGCGTCGTGCTGGGCGGCGGCGACCCGGGCGGCGTGCCGGCCGTGGCCGAGGGACGTGCGGGGGTGCAGGACGAGGGCTCGCAGGTCGTCGCGCTGGCGATGGCGCAGGCGGCGCTCGAGGGACGTGACGAGCGCTGGCTGGACCTGTGCGCCGGCCCCGGGGGCAAGGCCGCTCTGCTCGGCGCGCTCGCCGCCGAGCGAGGAGCCGTGCTGGTGGCCCACGAGCGCCAGCCGCACCGCGCCACGCTCGTCGCCTCAGCGGTCCGCGCGCTCCCCGCGGGCAGCGTGCACGTGCTCGCCGGTGACGGTGCCCGGCCGGCGTGGGTGCCGGGCACCTTCGACCGGGTCCTGGTGGACGCACCCTGCACGGGCCTGGGGGCGCTGCGGCGTCGGCCGGAGTCGCGGTGGCGACGCGCGCCGCGGGACCTCGACGTCCTGGTGGCGCTCCAGCAGGTCCTGCTCGACGTGGCGCTGGAGTCGGTGCGGCCCGGTGGCGTCGTGGTCTACGCGACGTGCTCGCCGGTGCGCGCCGAGACGGTCGAGGTCGTGGAGGCCGTGCTCGGGCGTCGCGGCGACACCGACGAGGTCGACCGGTTCCAGCTGTGGCCGCACCGCGACGGCACCGACGCGATGTTCGCCTCGACGCTGCGCCGCCGGGCCTGACCCGGTCGGACGACGGCGCTCAGTCCAGCAGGTGGCGCAGGTAGGCCTGCGGCTCGGCGAGGTAGCGCCGCCAGTGCTCCACGAGCGCGAGGTCCTCCCACGCGCTGTCACGCAGGCCCCACTCGCCCACCTCGAGGATGCGGGCGCCCGGCATCGCCGCCAGGACCGGGGAGTGGGTGGCGCACAGGACCTGGCCCCTGCGCTCGACCACCCGCTGCAGGGCGGCGACGAGGCCGAGGGTGGAGGAGAACGACAGCGCTGCCTCCGGCTCGTCGAGGCAGAAGAAGCCGGTGCCCGAGAACCGCGTCTCCAGCACGGCGAGGAAGGACTCGCCGTGGCTCAGCCCGTGGAAGTCGACGTCGCCCTCGCCCGACGTGCTCGGGTGGTCCTCGATGTAGGAGTACCAGCCGTGCATCGTCTCGGCCCGGAGGAAGAACCCCCACCTGGTCGACCCGGCCCCGCGCACCAGCTGGAGCGCCTCCCCGAGCGGGGACTCGGTGGATCGGGTGGAGTGCCGGCTGTGGACGCTGCCGCCCTCGGGAGAGAGCCCGAACGCGGTCGCGACCGCCTCGACCAGCGTCGACTTGCCCGAGCCGTTCTCGCCGACGAGGAACGTCACGCCGGGACCGAGGTCCAGGCCCTCGTCGAGGACCTGCGCCACGGCGGGGATCGACGCCGGATAGCTGTCCCGGCGCAGGCCGTGCGCGGAGCCGGCCTCCACACGCCGCACGGGATGTCGCGGGACGTCCCCACCCCTCAGCGGCATGCCCGCACGCTAGCCGAGCGGAGGAGCATCCACCCGCACAGGTGGGTCCCACCCAACATTCGGCATTCATCTGCAGGCCGCCTGTTCACAACCCGCGTGTAGCCCACCATGATGGAGTGAGCACGGCGCACCGGAGGGGTGCGCGGTGCATCGGGGAGCAGGACACGGATGCGGTTTCTCAGGACTCTGACAGGCGTCGCGGTCACGACGGTGCTCGTGACGACGGGCGCGGGCCCGGCCCGGGCCGAGGGGACCCGTACGCTGACGGGGCCCGCCACGGGCGACGCGAGCGCGTTCATCACCTACGTCGGGTGCACCAGCCTCTTCGCCGATGCCGCCGCACCGCAGTCGCGGCTCAACCTCGGCCCCTACTCCGCGCCGATGGGCCGCCGATCCCTCGGGCTCGTGCCGGCCGCCCGGGGCAGCGCCTCGGGGCCCTACTCCGAGTTCGGCTCCCTCACCCGGCTCGACGCCTCCGTGTCGGTCGCCGCCACCGCCGGCAGCACGGGTGTGTCCTACGTCCTGGCCGTGACGCGCACGAGCCCCCGCGGCACCGCGTGGAGCGGTCGCGCCGACGTCGCCGCGGCGCCCGGCTCGTGGTCGACCGTCTCGGCCTCCAGGCTCAGCTACGACTGGACCCTGGTCGACCTGCCCACCGGCGCCCCGCTGGGTCCGGCCGGGACGGCCACACCCGCCGCCTTCGCCGAGGAGCACGGCGACGGCAAGGGCTTCGTCGTCACCGGCTTCGGGTGCGACGGCAAGGCCTTCAACCTCGACGCCGTCCGCGGGTCCGGGTCGACGTTCGACTTCGAGGGCATCACCCTCGCCACCGCCATCGCCGCGGAGCGCACGCGGGTCCCCGCGGGCGACGAGGTCGCCATCACCGGCCGGGTGACCGACGCCGGCGGGCGCGTGACCGGCGACCCGCTCGTCCTCGAGTCCCGTGCGCCCGGCGGCGCCTGGAAGCCGGCCGGCGACCCGGTCCTCGCCGAGGCCAACGGCGTCGCGCGCGTCGTCGTACGCCTCACGGAGACCACGGAGCTGCGCTGGCACCGGCCCGAGAGCCAGTACGCCGACGAGGGCTGGTCGGAGACGGTGACCGTGACGGTCCAGCAGGCGCCCGAGCAGACCGCCGAGCAGAGCCCGGGGCAGACCCCGGCGCAGGAGCAGGGCGGGCAGTCGCAGCAGGGACAGGAGCAGGACCAGGGGCAGGACCAGGGGCAGGACTAGCCCGGCCCGGGCCTCGGGCCCCACTAGGCTCGCTCCCATGGCGTCGCCCTTCATCGAGATCGAGGTCGACGACCGCGTCGTCAAGGTGACCAACCCCGACCGCGTCTACTTCCCGCCCACCGGGTCCGGGCACGGTGGGGCGACCAAGCTCGACCTCGTCGAGTACTACCTCGCCGTCGGCGACGGCATCGTCAACGCCCTCCTCGAGCGCCCGTGCATGCTGCACCGCTTCCCCAAGGGGATCGAGGGCGACAAGGTGCACCAGAAGCGACTTCCGGCCGGCGCCCCGCCGTGGGTCGAGACGGTCCAGCTGTTCTTCCCGCGGTGGAAGCGCACCGCGGACGAGCTGTGCGTCACCGAGCTGGCCAGCGTGATCTGGGCGGTGCAGATGTCGACCGTGGAGTTCCACCCGTGGAACAGCCGGCGCGAGGACACCGAGAAGCCCGACGAGTGGCGCATCGACCTCGACCCCGGGCCGGAGTGCGACTGGGCGACGGTGCAGCGCGTCACCCACGTCACCCGCGAGGTGCTCGACGAGCTGGGCGCAGTCGGCTTCCCCAAGACCAGCGGCGGCTCGGGCCTGCACGTCTACGTGCGGATCCCGCCCGACCACGGCTTCCAGGACGTACGCCGAGCCGCGCTGGCGTTCGCCCGCGAGGTCGAGCGCCGGGCCGGGGGAGAGGTGACCACCGCGTGGTGGCGCAAGGACCGCGACCCGTCGCAGCTGTTCGTCGACTACAACCAGAACGCCCGCGACCACACCATCGCCGCGGCGTACTCGGTGCGCGGCGTGCCCAGCGCCCGCGTCTCCGCGCCGGTGCGGTGGGAGGAGGTCGACGACTGCGAGCCGGACGACTTCACGATCTTCACCATGCCGGAGCGGTTCGCGCGGATCGGGGACCTGCACGCCGACATCGACGCCCACCCCTTCGACATCGCACCGCTGCTCGCGTGGGCGGATCGCGACGAGGCGGAGGGCGCGGCGGCGCCACCCGAGCCCGACGAGGACCAGCCGCCGACCTGAGGTCCACCGGACATCCCTCTCGGCAGGGTCGGTCCCACAGCCCCCGCACAGGTCGTCCTCACGGTTCTCTCACCCTCGTCGCCTACCGTCGAGGCATGCAGAGCGACGCGCACACCCGGCCACGCCGCACCGACCGGGTCGCGGTGGTGGTCAACACCGCGTCACGGACCGGTGCCCGCTCGCTGCCGTTGCTCGAGGCGGCCCTGCGGCCGACGTCCGACTTGGTCCTCATCCACCCGGCCCACGGTGGCGGAGAGCTGGCCGGTGCCCTCGAGCGGGCCATGGAGTCCGAGCCGGACCTGCTCGTCGTCGGGGGCGGCGACGGCACCATCGGCTGCGCGGCCGACCTCGTCGCCCACACCCCCACGGTCCTCGGTGTGCTGCCGCTCGGCACGGCCAACGACTTCGCCCGCACGCTCGAGATCCCCGACACCCTCACTGCGGCCGTGGACACGCTGCTGCACGGCAAGGTGGTCGATGTCGACCTCGGCCGCGTCGACGGCCGGGCCTACCTCAACGTCGCCTCGATCGGGCTGTCCGTGGCCGTGGCGCAGCGGCTGACGCCGGGCCTGAAGCGACGGCTGGGCCGCTTCGCCTACCCCGTCGCCACGGTGGCGGCCTACCGCTCCCACCGACCGTTCGACGCCCGCCTCGAGCTCGAGGACGGCACGGTGCTCGAGCTGCAGGACCTCATGCAGGTCGCGGTCGGCAACGGCCGTCACTACGGCGGCGGGCTCACGGTCGCGCCTCGGGCCTCCATCGACGACCACCTCCTCGACGTGTACGCCGTCGTGCAGGGCCGGTTGCGCGACCACGTGTCGGTTGCCCGCCTGCTGCGGACCGGGCACCTCGTCGACCACGACCGGGTGCACCACGTCACCGCCCGCCGCCTCCGGCTGGTGACCGACGAGCCGCTGGAGGTCAACCTCGACGGGGAGGTCGCGGCCCGGACGCCCGCGACCTTCGAGGTCGACCGCAACGCCCTGCACGTCGTCGTACCGGCCGGGAGCCGTGCCGCGCGGATGGATGGTCGCGCCACTGCCTAGGATCGACCCGTGGGCATCCAGATCACGCCGAGCATCCTCAACGCCGACCTCTCGCGCCTGGCCGAGGAGGTGGCGCGGATCCCCAGCGCCGACTGGGTCCACGTCGACGTGATGGACAACCACTTCGTACCCAACCTGACGCTCGGGCTGCCCGTCGTCGAGTCGCTGGCCAGGCACGCCTCCCAGCCGATCGACGTCCACCTGATGATCGAGGACGCCGACCGCTGGGCACCGGCCTTCGCCGAGGCCGGGTGCGGCTCGGTGACGTTCCACGCCGAGGCGGCGAGGGCCCCGGTGCGGCTCGCCCGGGAGATCCGCGGGCAGGGCGCCCGCGCGTCGATGGCGCTGAAGCCGGCGACGCCCGTCGAGCCCTACGAGGCGATCCTGCCCGAGCTCGACATGCTGCTGATCATGACCGTCGAGCCGGGCTTCGGCGGGCAGAAGTTCCTCGACCTGTGCCTGCCCAAGATCCGCACCGCCCGCGAGCTCGTGCGCAAGCACGGCGGCGAGACGTGGCTGCAGGTCGACGGCGGCGTGTCGCTGGAGACGATCGAGCGCTGCGCGGAGGCCGGCGCGGACGTGTTCGTCGCCGGGTCCGCGGTCTACTCCGCGGACGACCCGGACGCGATGGTGCGCGAGCTGAGGGCGAAGGCCGAGGCCGTCGGGTCATGAGCCCGCGGGCGACGGTCGACGACATCCACGCCACCGCGCGGGCGATGCCGCACGTCACCGTCTTCCGTCCCGACAGCAATCCCGTCTACCAGGTCGGCAGCAAGTCGTTCGTCTTCTTCCGGACCCCGCGACCCGACGCCGTCGACCCGGACACGGGGGAGCGCTACGACGACGTCGTCGTGATCTGGGTGGCCTCCGAGGGCGACAAGCAGGCGCTGCTCCAGGACGAGCGGCTGCCGTTCTGCACCACGCCGCACTTCGACGGCCACCCGTCGGTGCTCCTGCGGGCGTCGCGGGTCGGCGAGGTGGACCGCGACGAGCTCGTCGAGATCGTGCAGGACGCGTGGCTCGCGCAGGCGTCGGCCCGGCGCAGGCGGCTGTGGCTCGAGGAGCACCGGCTCGAGGAGTAGGACGGGGTCCGTAGGTTGGCGGCATGACCGAGTCGGTGTGGGACTACCCGCGGCCCCCGCGGGTCGAGAAGAGCGGCGAGCACGTCGTGGTGACGTACGCCGGTGTCGTCGTGGCCGACACGACGGCGAGCCTGCGGGTGCTGGAGACCAGCCATCCGCCGACCTACTACCTGCCGGTCGCCGACTTCGTCCCCGGCGTCCTGCGCCCGGGCGACGGCGCCTCCTGGTGCGAGTGGAAGGGTCAGGCCGACTACCTCGACCTGGTCGTCGGCGACAATGTCCTGCCGGCGGTGGCGTGGACGTACCCGACGCCGTCGAAGGGCTTCGAGGCGCTGCTCGACCACGTCGCGCTCTACCCCGGCCGCGTCGACCGGTGCACCGTCGACGGCGAGGTCGTCGAGCCGCAACCGGGCAGCTTCTACGGCGGCTGGATCACCTCGCGGGTCACCGGGCCCTTCAAGGGAGCACCGGGCACCTCAGGCTGGTGACGCCCGGCCGTGCGGGCTCGAGATCGGGTTGGGCGGCGTGATCGTGGAAGATCGAGGTCACCCGGTGGCTCGGATCTTCCGCGTTGCGCCGGGAGTCACCGGATATCCGGTGACCGCCCCGCGGCGACCAGGCGGCCAGACGCCCCCGACACTCACCCCGCGAAGAGCGTCAACCGCTGGCGGATGATCTTGCGGCGCAGCACCACGCGGCGCTTGCCGTCGTTGCCGATCCGGAGCCGGTCGAGCTCCCAGCCGCCGTGCTCGGCGCGCTCGACGAGCATCCGGGTGACCACGCTGCGGGAGAAGTCCTTGGGCAGCACGAGCGTCTCGAACTCCCACTCCACGCCTCGCGCCGGCGGGCGGCGCTGCGTCCTGGCCATGTGATCTCCTCTCGGGTGCCGACCCGCGGTCAGTCGGCTGACACGTCGTCGAGCGCGTCGACGATCTCGGGCGGAAGGGTGAGGTCCTCGGTGCTGAGCGCACCGTCGAGCTGGGCTGCGGTCCGGGCGCCGACGACGGGAGCGGCCACGCCGGCGCGGTCCCGTACCCACACCAGGGCGACCTGCAACGGCGTCCAGCCCAGGCCGTCGGCGGCACGGGCGACGGCCTCGACGATGCCGCGGCCCCGCTCGTCGAGGTAGGCCGACACGAACCGGGCGAAGTGCTCGCTCGCGCCGCGGGAGCCGGACGGGGTGCCGGTGCGGTACTTGCCGGTCAGGACGCCGCGACCGAGCGGCGACCACGGCAGGACGCCGAGCCCGAGCGCCTCCGCGGCGGGCAGCACCTCGTGCTCGACCTGGCGGTTGAGCAGGGAGTACTCGACCTGGGTGGAGGCGAGCGGGGTCCGTCCCGGCACCGCCCGCTGCCAGGTGGCTGCCTGGGCGGTCTGCCAGCCGGTGTAGTTGGAGACGCCGACGTAGGAGGCGCGTCCGGAGGTCACGGCGAGGTCGAGGGCGGTGAGGGTCTCCTCGACGGGCGTCTCGTCGGTCCACACGTGCACCTGCCACAGGTCGACGTGGTCGACCCCGAGCCGGGCCAGGGACGCGTCGAGGGTGGTCAGCAGGTGTCCGCGGGAGGTGTTGGTGACCCGCTCGCCCGTACGCCGGGAGATGCCGGCCTTCGTCGCCAGCACGACCTCGTCACGGGCGACGACGTCGCCCAGGAGCGAGCCGATGAGCTCCTCGCTCGCCCCGTCGCCGTAGCCGGCGGCCGTGTCGAGCAGCGTGCCGCCCGCCTCGACGAACGCGGCCAGCTGGTCACGCGCCTCGTGCTCGTCGGTGTCGCGGCCCCACGTCATGGTGCCGAGGCCCAGCCGGGAGACCTTGAGGCCGGTGGCACCGAGGGAACGCTGCTGCATGGAGGTGAGAGTAGCCACGGGTGCTGCACGGACCCGAGGGGACGCGCCCGTAGGCTCCTGCCCTGTGATGGATCTCCTCAAAGCCGTCGTCCTCGGAGTGATCCAGGGGCTGACCGAGTTCCTGCCGATCTCGAGCAGCGCGCACCTCCGGATCTTCCCCGAGCTGTTCGGCTGGGGCGACCCGGGCGCCGCGTTCACGGCCGTGATCCAGATCGGCACCGAGCTCGCGGTGCTCATCTACTTCCGCAAGGACATCTGGCGCATCGGCAGCGCCTGGGTCCGCTCGCTGTTCCAGCCGGAGTACCGCGGCACGCTGGACTCGCGGATGGGCTGGTTCATCATCGTCGGCTCGCTGCCGATCGTGGTGCTGGGCGTGCTGCTCAAGGACGTCATCGAGCGCGACTTCCGCAACCTCTGGATCATCGGCACGACCCTCATCGTGATGGGCGTCGTGCTCGGCATCGCCGACCGCGTGGGACGCACCGACCGCCCGATCGGCAAGATCACCCTGAGGGACGCCGTGCTGATGGGCCTCGCGCAGGCGCTGGCGCTGATCCCCGGCGTGTCCCGCTCCGGCGCGACGATCTCGATGGGCCGCTTCCTCGGCTTCGACCGCGAGGCCGCAACGCGCTTCGCCTTCCTGCTGGCCATCCCGGCCGTGGTCGGGGCGGGCCTGTTCGAGCTCAAGGAGATCCCGAACGGCCACAACGACTTCGGGTGGGGCCCCACGATCACCGCGACGGTGGTGTCCTTCGTGGTCGGCTATGCCGCCATCGCGTGGCTGCTGCGCTACGTCAGCACGCGGTCCTACACGCCGTTCGTCATCTACCGGATCCTGCTCGGCGCCGGGACCCTGGCGCTGCTCAGCGCCGGGGTGCTGACCGCCTGAGCGTGCCGACGAGCAGGACCAGCGCGACGACCTGCGTGACGGCCACGACGACCACCAGCGCCGTCAGCGAGCGCTCGTAGAGCCAGCCCGCCGCCGTCCCGCCGACGACCGCCAGGAGGCCCTGGATGCCGGCGAACACGCCGTACGCCGTCGCGCGCCGGGGCGCCGCCACGAGGTCGGCGACGACCGCCTTGATCGTCGAGTCCTGGACCCCCTGCGCGAACCCCCACGCCGCGACGCCCGCGAGCACCGCCGCCAGCGCCGAGCCGAGGGCCAGCGCCGGCACGAGCGCCACCAGCACCGGCACGACCAGCAGGACGCGCGGACCCGTGCGGTCGTAGACCGACCCGACCACCAGCGCCGCCAGGGCCTCGACGGCCATCGCGGCGGCGTAGAGGAGGGGCACCGCCGCCACGGGCAGGACGCCGTCGATGGTGAGGTGGTAGCCGATGATGCCGAAGGTCACCAGTCCACCGGTGGTCAGCGAGGCGGCGACCGCGTAGCGGAAGAAGTCGCCCGACAACCCGGCTCCGGCGGCCTCGGCCCACCAGCCGCGCCGGGGCTCGTCCTCCGTCGCGACCGGCGGGACGGAGGCGTCGTACGACGCCGGGTCGGGCACCCGCCGGCGCAGGGCGAGCAGGAGGAGCATCGCGACGGCGCCCGGCACCGCCAGCACGGCGAGGCCGGCCCACACCGAGGCCACGGCGACCGCCGCCGAGACGACCAGGGGCCCGGCGAAGGCGCCGACCTGGTCCAGCGCCTTGTGGACGCCGAACCCACGGCCGCGGCCCACGGAGGTGGCGACGTGCGCGAGCAGTGCCGACTTGGACGGCGAGCGGATCGCCTTGCCCAGCCGCTCGAGCAGGATCATGGTGGCGGCGAAGGCGAGCCCGGCCGCCCCGAGCCGTGGCGCGAGGGCGAGCAGCGGGACGCACACCGCTGTGAGGCCGTAGCCGAGGATGGTCAGCGACCAGTAGCGGCCGGTGCGGTCGGCGACCGGCCCGAACGCCAGCCGCAGCACCAGTGCCACCGCCTCGCCGGCACCGGTGACCAGGCCGACGACGACGGCGGAGGCGCCGAGGGCGGCCAGGACGGGACCGTAGACGGAGCGGGCGCCCTCGTAGACCATGTCGGCGGCCAGGCTCACGAAGCCGAACCACCACACCACGCGCCAGGCCGAAGGAGCGGACGTCGCCGCCTCCCGGTCCGGCCTCACAGCCACCCGGACTTCTTGAACCAGGCGAAGAGCCCCAGCGACACCCCGACCATCAGGAGCAGCGCGAACGGGTAGCCGTAGGCCCAGTGAAGCTCGGGCATGTGGTCGAAGTTCATGCCGTAGATCCCCGCGATGAGGGTCGGCACGACGATGAGCGCGGCGCCGGCGGAGATCTTGCGCATGTCCTCGTTCTGCTGGACCGAGATCCGGGCCAGGTGCGCGTCGAAGGCCGAGGACAGCAGCCCGTCGAGGTTGTCGACGACCTCCGAGACCCGCTGGAGGTGGTCGGCGACGTCGCGGAAGTAGGTCGCGGTCTCGGCGGTGATCTCGTCGTCGGCGGCCGTGGCGAACTTGCGCATCGGCTCGCGCAGCGGCATCACGGCGCGGCGGACCTCCGCGATCTCGCGCTTGAGGACGTAGATGCGGGTGGAGTCGTCGGTGCGGGCGGGGGAGAACACCGACTCCTCGACCTCGTCGACGTCGATCTCGAGGGCGGCCCCGACCCGCTCGTACTCGTCCACGACGCGGTCGCACACGGCGTACAGCACCGCCATGGGGCCGTGCTCGAGGACTTGGGCCCGGTCCTCGAGGTCGCGCCGGGACGCGGCGAGGTCGATGCCTTGGCCGTGGCGGACCGTCACGACGAAGTCACGGCCGACGAACATGTTGATCTCGCCGGTCTCGACCGCGTCCTCCTCGTCGACGTACCAGAGCGTCTTGATGACGAGGAACAACGTCCGGCCGTAGCGCTCGAGCTTGGGCCGCTGGTGGGAGTCGCCGGCGTCCTCGACGGCCAGCGGGTGCAGGTCGAAGGTGTCGGCGATGACCGCGAGCTCCTCGCGGCTCGGGTCGTGGACGCCGATCCACTGGAAGTCGCCGGGGGCGCACGGCACCCGCACAGCACCGAGGCTCTGGTCGTCTCCCTCGCCGAGCGGGACCCGCTTGCCCTGGTGGTAGAGGGCGTTGTCGACGATCACGCGCTCAGGCTAGTGCCACTAGGGTCGCGCTGTGCCCACTGTGATCCTCGTCCGACACGGCCGCTCGACGGCCAACGCGACCGGCGTCCTGGCCGGTCGGCTGCCCGGCGTGCACCTCGACGAGTCGGGCGTGGCGCAGGCTGCCGCGGTCGGCGAGCGGCTGGCCGGCGTACGCCTCTCCGCCGCGGTCACGAGCCCGCTGGAGCGGTGCCGGGAGACCTGCCGGGAGATCACCTCCCGCCAGGCCGAGCCGCTGCGCGCCACCACCGACCGGCTGCTCTCGGAGTGCGACTACGGCGAGTGGCAGGGCCGCCCGCTCAAGGACCTCGCCAAGGAGAAGCTCTGGAAGACCGTCCAGGCCCAGCCGTCCGCGGCCACGTTCCCCGGCGGGGAGTCGATGCGGGCGATGCAGGACCGGGCGGTCGCCGCCGTACGACGCCACGACGCCCGGGTCGCGGCCGAGCACGGCGAGGACGCGGTCTGGCTCGCCGTCAGCCACGGCGACGTCATCAAGTCGATCCTCGCCGACGCCCTCGGCACCCACCTCGACCTCTTCCAGCGCATCCACGTGGACCCCGCGTCGGTCTCCATCGTGCGCTACACGGAGGCGCGGCCCTTCGTGGTGGGCACCAACACCCACGCCGGGGACCTCTCGTGGCTGACGCCCCCCAAGAAGGCCCGACGCCGCTCGTCGCGTGCCGCCCGCGCCGACGCCGAGGTCGGCGGAGGGGCCGGTCCCGACACCATGACCGGCACGCAGCCAGCCACGCCCTAGGGTGAGTGGCATGCCCGTCGTGCACCGCTTCGACCCGCCCGAGCGCTTCGTCGCCGGCACCGTTGGCGAGCCCGGCCAGCGCACCTTCTTCCTCCAGGCACGCGAGGGCGCCCGGCTGGTCAGCGTCTCGCTGGAGAAGCAGCAGGTGCAGGCGCTCGCCGAGCGGATCGACGAGCTCCTCGACGAGCTGATGCGAGCGGCCGGGGACGAGGTGCTGATCCCGGCCATCGCACCGAGGGACATGGCGGACAGCCAGCCGCTGGAGCAGCCCATCGAGGAGGAGTTCCGCGCCGGCACGATGACCCTCTCGTGGGACGGCGCCGACGAGCGCGTCGTGGTCGAGGTCTTCCCGTTCACCGAGGCGGCCGTGGTCTCGCCCGAGCAGCTGCAGGAGGACCTCGAGGACCTGCTCGAGCCGGAGCCCGAGGAGATCTTCCTGGTCCGCATCACCGCGGCCGCGGCGCGGTCCTTCGTCGAGCGCGCCCGCACCGTCATCGGCGCCGGTCGCCCCGACTGCCCGTTCTGCGGCGAGCCCGTCGATCCCGCCGGGCACCTGTGCGTCCGCGCCAACGGCTTCCGGCGTCGTGACCCCTGACCCTCGCTCCTCGGTCGCCCGGCCCGACGGCTTCCCGACCGGTGAGCTAACGCTGCACGGCCGGGTGCTGCCCGCCAGCAACGCCACCTTCGTCGGCGAGATCGCGGGCGTGCGCGTGGTCTACAAGCCCATCGCGGGGGAGCGGCCGCTGTGGGACTTCCCCGACGGCACCCTCGCCGCCCGCGAGGTCTCGGCGTACGCCGTCTCGGAGGCGCTCGGCTGGGACATCGTCCCGCCCACCGTCCTCGACGACGGGCCGCACGGCCCCGGCATGGTGCAGCTGTGGCGCGACGAGGCCGACGACCAGTCGCCCGTCGACATCGTGGCCGAGGACGAGCTGCCCGCCGGCTTCCGCCACGTCTTCGACGGCCTCGACGCCCACGACCGCGCGGTGTCGCTCATCCACGAGGACACCGCGCCGCTGCGCCGGATGGCGCTCTTCGACGTCGTGGTCAACAACGCCGACCGCAAGGGCGGGCACGTCCTGCCGATGACCGACGGGCACCGGCACGGCGTCGACCACGGGCTGACCTTCCACGTCGAGCACAAGCTGCGCACGGTGCTGTGGGGATTCGTCGGCGAGCCGATCTCCGACGACGAGACGGAGGGCCTGCGCCGGCTGGCCTCCGCCCTCGACGGCGACCTGGGGAGCACCCTCGCCGACCTGCTCGCCGAGGAGGAGGTCGCCGTGACGACCCGGCGGCTGTCCCGGCTGCTGGCCCGCGGGGAGTTCCCCGCGCCCGCCTCGTCGTCGTACCCCGTCATCCCGTGGCCGCCCTTCTGAGACGCGCAGCGACGTCCGAGGACAAGGTCTGCGCGTGGGCGCGGCCAGATCGAGTAGGCCCGCGGGCGACGCACGAGCCCGCGAGAGGCCGGATCGAGATCGAGACGGGCAGCGACGGTCGGAGGCTCACCACCGGCGGATAGGCTGCGCCACATGCGTGCCTGGTCGTCACCCGACGTTCCCCGACTGCCCGTCGCCGGCCCGGTCGTGCGGTTGCACGACACCGCCAGCGGCACCGTGGTGGCGACCAGCCCGGAGGGTCCCGCGCGCATGTACGTCTGCGGCATCACGCCCTACGACGCGACCCACATGGGCCACGCGGCGACCTACGTCGCCTTCGACCTGCTCAACCGGGCCTGGCGCAACGCCGGCCACGAGGTCACCTACGTCCAGAACGTCACCGACGTCGACGACCCGCTTCTCGAGCGTGCCGACAAGGTCAAGATCGACTGGCGCGAGCTCGCCGAGCGGGAGACGCAGCTGTTCCGCGACGACATGGAGGCGCTGCGCGTCCTGCCGCCGGCGCACTACACCGGCGCGGTCGAGTCGATCCCCCAGGTGATCGCGCTCATCCAGCGGCTCGAGGAGGCGGGGGCTGTCTACACGGTCGAGGACGACCTCTACTTCTCCGTGACCGCCGACGACAGCTTCGGCTCGGTGTCCGGCCTCGACCGCGACGCCATGCTGGAGATCTTCGCCGAGCGCGGGGGCGACCCCGACCGCGAGGGCAAGAAGGACCCGCTGGACTGCCTGCTCTGGCGCGCCGAGCGACCGGGCGAGCCCGCATGGGACAGCCCGTGGGGTCCGGGCCGGCCCGGGTGGCACATCGAGTGCTCCGCGATCGCCCTGGACCACCTCGGCACCACCTTCGACGTGCAGGGCGGTGGCAGCGACCTGGTGTTCCCGCACCACGAGATGTCCGCGGGCGAGGCGCAGGTCGCGCACCCGGGCGAGCGCTTCGCGCGGGTCTACGCCCACGCCGGGATGGTGGCCTACGACGGCGAGAAGATGTCGAAGTCCAAGGGCAACCTCGTCTTCGTCTCCGCGCTGCGGATGAGCGAGGTCGACCCGATGGCGATCCGGCTCGTGCTGCTGCGGCACCACTACCGCAGCGACTGGGAATGGACCGACGACCAGCTGTGGGACGCCGTGGACACCCTCGCGACGTGGCGTCGCGCCCTGGCCCTGGGCGCGGGCGCCGACTCGGCGCCGGTGGTCGAGCGGGTGCTCGCCGCGCTGGCCGACGACCTCGACGCCCCGACCGCCGTCGCCGCCGTGCAGGACTGGGTGGAGGCGACCCTCGGCACGACCGGCCTGGCCGACACCTCGGACCGCGAGGCGGCGGCCAAGATCCACCGCCTGCTCGACGCGGCGCTCGGCCTGTCGCTCTGACGTACGCCGTCCCGTGCGTGGGCGGTGAGTGAGGCAGGTTCTGGACGCTGGAAACCTGCGTCACTCACCGCTCGTACGCCGCCCGGGTCGGGGCGGTGAGTGAGGCAGGTTCTGTGCGCTGGAAACCTGCGCCACTCACCGCTCGTACGCCGCCCGAGTCGGAGCGGTGAGTGAGGCATGTTTTTGACGCCGGAAACCTGCGTCACTCACCGCTCGGACGGGCGAACGACGCAGCGGTGCGTGAGCCACGTGTGAGCTCACGACAACGTGGCTCACTCACCGCCCGCCCGAGCAGCCCTCAGTCGGTGTCGCGGCGTTTGAGGTAGCGCTCGAACTCCCGAGCGATCGCCTCGCCGCTGGCCTCGGGGAGGTCGGCGGTGTCGCGGGTCTCCTCGAGCGCGCGGACGTAGTCGGCGACGTCCTCGTCCTCGGCGGCGAGCTCGTCGACGCCCCGCTCCCAGGCCTTGGCGTCGTCGGGCAGGTCGCCCAGCGGCATCGGCGCCTGCAGCAGCTCCTCGAGCTGGCCGAGCAGGGCGAGCGTCGCCTTGGGGCAGGGCGGCTGGGCGACGTAGTGGGGGACCGCCGCCCAGTAGGACACCGCCGGGATGTCGAGCTGCAGGCAGGCGTCGTTGAAGACCCCGACGATGCCGGTCGGCCCCTCGTAGGTGGACTGCTCGAGGTCGAGCCGGTCGACCAGCTCGGGCTCGCTGGCCGTGCCGGTCACCGGGATGGGCCGGGTGTGCGGCGTGTCGGCGAGCAGCGCGCCGAGGGTGACGACGAGCTCGGCCCCGAGGTCGTCGCACGCGGCGAGGAGCTCGGCACAGAACTGGCGCCACTTCATGTTGGGCTCGATGCCGCGCACGAGGATCACGTCCCGGTCCAGCTCGGCGGGCCGCGCCACGGCGATACGGGTCGTGGGCCAGGTCAGGCGGCGGTGCCCGTTGTGGTCGGTGGCGATGACGGGTCGGTTGACCTGGAAGTCGTAGAACTCCTCCGGGTCGATCGCGCCGATCACCTCGGCCTTCCACTGCTCGATCAGGTGGTCGACCAGACCGGACGCCGCGTCGGCAGCGTCGTTCCACCCCTCGAACGCGGCGATCACCACGGGGGAGACCAGGTCCTGCACGTCGTCGAACTCGATCACCTCCCCAGCCTAGGCCTCATCGCCAGCGCGGAGGCGCGACCGGCCCTCCGGAGCGCGTCGTCGTGATTTCGTACGCCGTCCGCGCGAGTGCCACCATGTGGGAACCCAGTCCGCGTGTCGGACGACCTTCCTAGGCTGGCCGTACGCCAGCGAGAGGCTGTCGTCCACGAGAGAGGGCACATCCGTGAAGCCGCAGCACCGCCCCGACGCCACCGACGCGCTGACGTCGATCCTGAGCGAGCGGATCATGGTGCTGGACGGCGCGATGGGCACGGCGATCCAGCGTGACCGCCCGGACGAGGCGGGCTACCGCGGCGAGCGCTTCGCGGACCACCCCAGCGACCTGGTCGGCAACAACGACCTGCTGACGCTCACCCAGCCGCAGCTCATCCGCGCCATCCACGAGGACTACCTGACCGCTGGCGCGGACGTCATCGAGACCAACACGTTCAACGCCAACGCGATCTCGCTGAGCGACTACGGCCTCGAGTCGCTGGCCTACGAGCTCAACTACGAGGCGGCCCGGCTGGCCCGGCTCGCCGCGGACGCCGTCGCGACCGACGACCGGCCGCGCTGGGTGGCCGGCGCGCTAGGGCCGACGACCCGCACCGCGTCCATCTCGCCCGACGTCAACGACCCCGGTGCGCGCAACGTCAGCTTCGACCAGCTCGCCGAGGCCTACCTCGTCGCTGCCCGCGGCCTCGTCGACGGCGGCTCGGACCTGCTGATCATCGAGACGATCTTCGACACCCTCAACGCGAAGGCGGCGATCTTCGCGGTCGAGACGCTCTTCGAGGAGCAGGACCGGCGCTGGCCGGTGATCATCTCCGGCACGATCACCGACGCCTCGGGACGCACCCTCTCGGGCCAGGTCACCGAGGCGTTCTGGGACTCCGTGCGCCACGCGCGGCCCCTGGCCGTGGGCCTCAACTGCGCGCTCGGCGCGCGCGACATGCGCCCCTACGTCGCCGAGCTGTCCCGCCTGGCCGACTCCTTCGTGTCGGTCTACCCCAACGCCGGGCTGCCCAACGCGTTCGGCGAGTACGACGAGACGCCCGACCAGACGGCGGCCGTCTTGGAGGAGTTCGCCGAGGCCGGCTTCCTCAACCTGGTCGGTGGCTGCTGCGGCACCACGCCCGACCACATCGCCGCCATCGCCACGGCCGTCGACGGCAAGGCACGGCGCGAGCCGGTCACCCACCAGCCCGTGATGCGGCTCTCCGGGCTCGAGCCGCTGACGATCACCGAGGAGAGCCTGTTCGTCAACGTCGGTGAGCGCACCAACATCACCGGCTCCGCCCGCTTCCGCAAGCTCATCAAGGACGGCGACTACGACACCGCCCTGACCGTCGCCGCCCAGCAGGTGGAGGCCGGTGCGCAGGTCATCGACGTCAACATGGACGAGGGCATGATCGACGGCGTCGCCGCGATGGACCGCTTCCTCAAGCTCATCGCCGCCGAGCCCGACATCAGCCGCGTGCCGGTGATGGTCGACTCCTCGAAGTGGGAGGTCATCGAGGCCGGCCTCAAGTGCGTCCAGGGCAAGGCGATCGTCAACTCCATCTCCATGAAGGAGGGCGAGGAGGCGTTCCGCGACCACGCCCGGCTGTGCCGCAAGTACGGCGCCGCCGTGGTGGTGATGGCCTTCGACGAGGACGGCCAGGCCGACAACCTCGAGCGCCGCAAGGCGATCTGCGAGCGGGCCTACCGGATCCTCGTCGACGAGGTCGGCTTCCCGCCCGAGGACATCATCTTCGACCCCAACGTGTTCGCGGTCGCGACCGGCATCGAGGAGCACGCCACCTACGGCGAGGACTTCATCGAGGCCACCCGCTGGATCAAGGAGAACCTGCCGGGCGCCAAGGTCAGCGGCGGCATCTCCAACGTGTCCTTCTCCTTCCGCGGCAACAACCCGGTCCGCGAGGCGATCCACGCGGTCTTCCTCTTCCACGCCATCCGGGCCGGGCTCGACATGGGCATCGTCAACGCGGGCGCCCTGGTCGTCTACGACGAGGTCGATGCCGAGCTCCGCGAGCGGATCGAGGACGTGGTCCTCAACCGGCGTCCCGACGCCGCCGAGCGGCTGCTGGAGGTCGCCGAGCGCTTCAACGTCGCCGCCGGCGACGTCGAGGTCGCCGAGGACGAGTGGCGCGCGCTGCCGCTGCGCGAGCGGATCACCCACGCCCTGGTCAAGGGCATCGACGCGCACGTCGAGGCCGACACCGAGGCGCTGCGGTCCGAGATCGCCGAGGCCGGCGGGCGGCCCATCGAGGTCATCGAGGGTCCGCTGATGGACGGCATGAACGTCGTCGGTGACCTGTTCGGGGCCGGGAAGATGTTCCTGCCGCAGGTGGTCAAGAGCGCCCGCGTGATGAAGAAGGCGGTCGCCTACCTCATCCCGTTCATCGAGCAGGAGAAGCTCGACAACCCCGCCCTCGCCACCGCCAAGGACACCAACGGGACCATCGTCATGGCCACCGTGAAGGGCGACGTCCACGACATCGGCAAGAACATCGTCGGCGTGGTCCTCCAGTGCAACAACTACGAGGTCATCGACCTCGGCGTGATGGTGCCGGCACAGAAGATCCTCGACACCGCCGCCGAGGTGGGCGCCGACATCATCGGCCTGTCCGGGCTGATCACGCCCTCGCTCGACGAGATGGTCAACTTCGCCTCGGAGATGCAGCGCCAGGGCCTCGAGATCCCCCTGCTGATCGGCGGCGCGACCACGTCGCGGGCCCACACCGCGGTCAAGGTCGACCCGAAGTACGACGGCCCGGTGGTCTGGGTCAAGGACGCCTCCCGGTCGGTCCCCACCGCCGCGGCGCTGCTGCACGAGACCGGCCGGGCCCGGCTGATGGCCGACGTGCAGGCCGACTTCGACTCGCTGCGCACCCGGCACGCCGCCAAGCACGACCGGCCGATGGTGCCGCTCGAGCAGGCGCGCGCCAACGCCACCCCAGTCGACTGGACCGGCTACGAGCCGCCCGCTCCCGCCGTCCTCGCGCGGCCCGGCTCCGGGGCGGCGGCGGAGGGCAGCCAGGTGACCCGCCACGTGCGGACGCTGCGCGACTACGACCTCGCCACGCTGCGGCCCTACATCGACTGGCAGCCGTTCTTCAACGCCTGGGAGATGAAGGGCGCCTTCCCCGACATCCTCAACAACCCGAGCTCCGGCCAGGCGGCGCGCAAGCTCTACGACGACGCCCAGGCGATGCTCGACCAGATGATCGAGGAGAAGTGGATCCGCGCCCACGGCGTGGTCGGCTTCTTCCCGGCCAGCGCGGTCGGCGACGACGTCGAGGTCTACCTCGACGACGAGCGCAGCGAGGTCCACGCGACGCTGCACCACCTGCGCCAGCAGGGCCAGCACCGCGACGGCGTGCCCAACCGCTCGCTGGCCGACTACGTCGCGCCGAAGGAGACCGGGCTGCGCGACCACGTCGGCGCCTTCGCGGTGACCGCCGGCGACGGCCTGTCCGAGCGGGTGGCGGCGTTCCGCGACGAGCTCGACGACTACAACGCGATCCTCATCGAGTCGCTGGGCGACCGCCTCGCCGAGGCGTTCGCCGAGCGGCTGCACGAGGTCGTCCGCAAGGAGCTGTGGGGCTACGCGCCCGACGAGGACCTCGACAACGTGGGGCTGATCAAGGAGCAGTACGACGGGATCCGCCCCGCGCCGGGCTACCCCGCCTGCCCCGAGCACACCGAGAAGACCACCCTGTGGGAGCTGCTCGACGTCGAGGAGCAGACCGGCATCCGGCTCACCGAGTCGATGGCGATGTGGCCCGGCGCGTCGGTCAGCGGCTTCTACTACTCCCACCCGCAGGCGCAGTACTTCGTCGTGGGCCGCCTCGGCCGTGACCAGGTCGCCGACTACGCCGAGCGCAAGGGCTGGACCCTCGCCGAGGCCGAGCGGTGGCTCTCGCCCAACCTCGGCTACGACCCCGAGGACTGACGACCCCGACGGCTGACGACCCCGAGGACCTCCGGCTCAGGCGACGACGGCCGCCAGCATCACCATCGGCAGCGACACGACGGAGGCGACCGAGGTGACGAGGGTCAGCGTCTTGAGCGTCCCCTTGGTCGAGAGGCCGAGCAGCGACTTGAACATCCAGAAGAAGTTGCTGTTCACCTGGAGGGCGAACATGGCGCCCGACGCGATGGCCAGGCCGATGACGATGGGGGAGATCGTCAGCGAGTCGAGGATCGGCGCGATGATGCCCGCGGCGGTGATGGCGGCGACCGAGACCGACCCGATCGCGAGGTGCAGCACCGCGGCGATGAACCACGCCAGCAGGATGCTCAGGACCACCGGGGCGCCCTCGTCGGCCTGGAAGAGGTCGCCGAGGACCTTGTCGAGCCCGGTCGCCTCGATGACGGCGCCGAGCGACCCGCCCACGCCGGTGATGAGCAGGATCTCGCCCGTGGTGTGGAACCCGTCCTCCATGGCCTCGTTGGTCCGCTCCGAGCCGGCAGACACGCGCGAGAGCGTGTAGGCCCCGAGCAACCCGATGAAGAGCGCCATGTTGGCGTCGCCGAAGAAGGCGATCGCGTCGTTGGACCAGCCGCCGAGCTCGGCGAAGGCGCCGAAGGCGATCAGCAGCAGCGGGACCAGGATCGGGAGCATCAGGACGACGAGCGGCAGGCGGCGTACGCCCTCCTCGCTCTCCGTCGCGGTGGCGGAGGCCTCGGTCTGCGCGAGCGCCTCCTCGGACGTCGACGCCTCGCCGGTGAGGTAGGCCCGGTCGGCGGCCTCCTGCTCCATCATCGCCTCGTCGACCTCCTCGTCGGTCTCGGGCTTCCAGAAGCCACCGGCGTGGAAAAGCAGCCGCATGAGGAGAGTCGAGACGAGGGCCGTGGCGAGGCCGATGACCACGCCGTAGAGGAGCCAGTCGCCGAGCCGGATGTCGAGGAGTCCCGCGATCGAGATGGCGGCGAGGCCCGGGATGACGAACACGTAACCGGCGAAGATGCCGCAGCCCAGGGCGGAGGCGAGCACCGGGAGCCCGATCTTGCCGATGAACGGCGAGGCCGAGCGGGCGACCGGGGCGGCCAGGACGACCTGCACGTCGACGTAGATGGACGGCATGACGACCGCGAGCATCGACGTCAGGGCGTACGGCAGGCGGCCCGCGCCGACGCGCTGGACGAGCTGGCCCACCAGGCGCCGGAACGCGCCGGTGGAGTGCAGCAGGGCCCCGATGAGCACGCCGAAGCCGATGAGGAGGCCGACCTCGGCCATGATCCCGCCGAAGCCGGCCGTGATCGCCTCGATCGTCCCGGCGAACCCGACGCCCGCGGCGAGGCCGAGGTAGAGCGAGCCGAGGATCAGCGAGATCACCGGGTCGATGCGGACCTTGATGATCAAGGCGATGACCAGCAGGATCGCGATGCTGGTGTGGACGGCGACCATTGGCGTGCTCCTTCGGGCCCGAGTGGCCCCTCTGTCTACCGGGACGCAGCCACGATTGGCCAGTGGCGCGCCCGGAGGACGCTCCTCGACCGGCCCCGACCGGCCCCGACCGGCCAGGGCACCCGGGCGCCGAGCCGGGGTGCGGGCTCAGGCGGTCTCGCCGACGGTCGAGCGGTCGAACCGGTCGAGCACCCTCTGGATCGCCCAGCCGAGGGCGACGGAGAACACCGTCACCATGAGGGCGAAGGTCACCGCGGCGACGAAGCCGTCGATGCGAAGGCGCGTCGTGAGCACCGAGGCGAGCCACACGACGCAGCCGTTGACGACCAGCGTCAGGGCCGCGAGGGCCAGCACGTTGTCCGGGCTCGGGAGCCATCGGAGGGCCAGCTGGGCGACGACGTTGGCGGCGGCGATCAGTGCGGCGACCACCAATGCGGAGAGCGGTCCGCCGCGGAAGTCGACGTCGGGCGTGACCCAGGCCGCCAGGACGACGGCGAGGGCGAGGAGCACCCACCGCAGGATGAACGCCACGACGGTCACGAGCCCTCCTCAGCCGGGTGCTGCCGGCGCCCACCGGCACCGGTGGGCAACTCTTCCGACCGGCTCGGGTCGACGACCTCCCCCGATCCGGGGGAGATCGCGCGGGGAGGTCCGGGGCGTCAGCGGTCGATGGGCGCCAGCCGTTCGCGCAGCTGGTCGACCCGGGCACGGTCCCAGCCGGGCGGCTGCACGACGGCGTACCAGGCGTCGAGCGGCTGGGTGCCGTACTTGTGGCCGTGGTCCTCGTCGAAGTCGTTGCTGACGGCCATGTCGACGGCGAGCTGCAGGAAGGTCGTGACCGGGGCCCACTCGATGGCCGGGTTGACCGCCGGGTCGAGCGGCTCCTCGAGCCAGTCCGGCTCGTCGGCGAGGGTGTCCCAGTCCCACCACACGATCGGGTCGTCGCCGTGCTGGAGGAACACCGTGTGGGCGGTGCGCCCCTCGAGGTCGGCGGCGCGGTTGGCGAAGACGTACGACTCGCCGTCACCGACCACGGGAGCGACCTGCCGGGAGCCCGGCTCGCGCACCCGCTCGGCCTCGCGACGCAGCCGCATCGTCTCGGGAGGGCCCACCCACACCGCACCGTCGACCCGCTCACGGCTGTCGGCGAGGGAGTCGAAGACCTGCGAGCCACCGAAGGAGCCCAGGCTCTCGCCGGCGACGTAGAGCCGGGGGCGGTCGTCGCCGAGTGCCGCGAGCCGGGCCTCGACGGCCTCGACGAGGGCGACGGCCGTGTCGCCGGCGGCCGCCGACTCGGAGAGGAACGCCAGCGGGCTGGGCAGGTGGGAGTACTGGACGGTGACGGTGGCGACGTCGCCGTCGTGGAAGTACTCCAGCGGCTGCACCAGCTGCTCGTTGATCCAGCCGGTGCCGGTCGGGATGACCACCAGCAGCGCCTCGCGCTCGAACCCGCCGAAGCGCTCCATCTCCTCCACGGCCAGGTCCACGCGCTCCTCGACGGTGTCCGCGGAGGCGCGGCCGACGAAGACGCGCACCGGCTCGACGACCTCACCGGTCGCGAGCTCCTCGAGGTCTGCGGTCGTCGGCCCGCGGGTGAGGAACCGCCGGCCCTCGCGGCCGGCCTCGTCCCACTGCACCTCGGAGTCCGGGCCACCGGATCGCAGCCGCGACGTCGGGGGCTCGGGAGCACCGCCGAGGTCGCGGTCGCCGAGCGCGAAGGCCGCGTTGAAGCCGTCGAGGGTGCGTTGCAGGACGAGGTTGTTGAGCGAGGCGAGCACCACCCAGCCGACGAGCACCAGCGCCAGCCCTGCGGCGATCCAGGCCGGCAGCAGCCACGTGCCGACCCGCGTGGTGAGGCGCCAGAGGAGCGTGAGCAGTCGTCCGACGGCGAAGAGGACGAGGGCCACCACCGCCGCGAGCAGCAGCGTCCCGCCGAAGACGAGCCAGTACGACGACCGCTCGTAGCCGAGCCGCTCCCAGGTCCACCGGTGGGCCGCCAGCGCGTCGAATGCCGCCCAGGTCGCGTAGGCGATGCTGAGCGCGACCACCGCCACGCGCACCTGGCGGTCCCGGGCCGGGTCGAACGGGTGCCAGGGCCAGTCGAACCGGACCCGGAGCCAGGTGAGCAGCCGGGTCAGCCCGAGCCCGACGGCGTAGCCCAGCGCCAGGGAGATGCCCGTGAGCACCCCCTGGAAGAACCAGGTCCGCGCCAGCAGGGACGGCGCCATCGACTGCCCGACGAACCACGCCGCCAGCACGACGCCGAGCAGGCTCGGACGACGCAGCGCCCGCGACCAGCGCGGCTCGGCCCGAGCAGCGTCGGCCGGGCCGCGGTCGGGCGAGGTCGGCCTCGTCACGGTCGCCACCTACGCCACCTGGAACAGCAGCCCGAAGCCGTCCTTGATGACGAGCAGGACCGCACCGTCGTAGTAGACGGAGTCCGAGCGCCCGTCCACGACGGACAGGACGATGCCCTCGATCGTCCGGTCGGGCTCGCGGCACGCCGTACGCGTCACGGTCGGCGGCGCGAACGAGACCGCGACGCGGTCGACCGTGACCCGGGTGCGCCCGACGTTGCAGCCGGTGTCCAGCCGGGACAGGCCGTCCTGCCCGACCACCAGCCGCGGGGTGCGCACCCGGGAGGGGAGCCGGGACGTCGATTGGTCCGACACCGTGCCCACGACGGACCACGTGCGGCCCAGCAGCGTGTCGAGCGGGACCGGCGGCTCCCGCTCGAGGACGAGCGTGGTGCCGTCGGAGTCCAGGTGCAGGTCGGCGCCGTCCGTGGTCGCGGTGACGCCAGCGGTGAGCAGCTCCGCGAGCCAGGCGTCCTGCGCGGTGACGTCGTCGTCGCACGCCATCATCGTGGCGGCGGGTCCGGCCTCCCAGCTGAGCACCCCGTCCTCGATGGTGTAGGCGCCGAACGACGTGTTGCACCCGCCTGACACCGCCATCGTGTCCCCGTCGAAGGACAGCTGCACCTCTGTGTCCTCGACCAGCTCGCGACCCTCCACCGAGGACGAGACGAAGGAGGCGGCCTCCAGCAGCGCCATGTCGCTCCGCAGCGGCTCGAGCGCGGGGGAGCGGGCCGCGCCGGTCTCGCCGTCGGAGCCACAGCCAGCGAGGAGCCCGGCCGTCGCCAGGACGACCGCTGCGGCGCGCGCACGGAGAGCGCCGGCCGGCCCTCGGCTGTTCGGCGGCCTCGACATGGGTCCTCCTGGGCGTGGGCGGGCGCGTCGGCTGCTGCGACGTCGCCAGCCCACCATCCGCGCGATCGTCCCGCCCTCACGCATTTCGGGTGAAGGACGTCGCCCACGGCCCCGTCGACGGCCCGGGCCGCCGACTGCACGACGGGTCGCCCGAAAATGGTGAGGCTGACGACGGCCGGCATGCCTAGCGTCGAGGCGTTGCCATCCCTCCGACCGAGGGGGCGCCTCGTGTCCGACTCGTTGACCGACGGCAAGCGGAGGAACCCGTGAACAAGGCGTTGCTGAGCTCCCTGACCGAGAAGGAAGCGGCTCTGGTCCGCGAGGCGGACCCTGCCGGCCTGCTCGACCTCGACGAGGACCAGCTGCTCGAGCTGCACGACCGGGTGAGGCGCGAGCGGACGAAGCACCTGAAGGTCTACCGCCGGGGCGCCAGCGCGGCCGTCGCCGACGTCGGCGGCCGCGGGAAGGCGTACGACCGGAACCAGCGTGCCCGCGCCAAGGCGGAGGTCTTCGAGTCCGTGCTGGCCCAGGTCAGCCGGCAGGTCAGCGCAGCGGCGAGGAACGCCGCGCAGGAGCTGCGGGCCGAGCGGATCGCCGAGGCTCGGTCCGCCACCGGCGGCGGACCACCTCGCCCGGCGTCCGCGAGGGACGGGGGTACGCCGATGCCCAGCACCCGGCGCCGCACGACGCGCACGACCGGTGGCCTCAAGAAGGACGCGTCCTCCCGTGCGCAGGGCGCCCGCCGCCAGGTCGCGCGCGACGCGCGCTGAGCACCCGACGGAGGCGACCCCGCCGGAGGCGTGGAGCGGCGCGCGCCGCGAGATCGGTCCCGCAGATCCGCGCGTCGGCTCGCGTCGCGCGAGGGACGCCGCGCACGACCTTCTCCCCGGCCGGTCCCACCGCGAGCGCCGCTGCGCTCACTCGTATCGGGCGAGGTGTCAGGTGCGGCCGGTGGGTACTGATGGGTTCAGAGGTGAACGACATGCCGACGCTGACGGCCTGGTGCTACCGGACGCCCTTCGGGGCGAGGCGGGGCGAGCTGCGCCTGCGCCGGCTGCAGGACGCGGAGGCGCTGGAGGTGCACTGCGCGATCGTCGTCACCTGGGTGCACGGCGCGCACCGACCCCGGACGGCCCACGTGCGCCACCGCGTCCGGACCGAGCTCGACGACCCCGTGACCCTCACCGCGCTGGCGCGGGTGGTCCTCGAGGTGGCGACTTCGGACGCGCCACCCGCGGCCGCGGACGCGGCCGCCGGCCGCCTGCGAGGGACCGGCGTCGACAGCGAGTTCCTCGTCGCCACCGCGCGGCACTTCGTCCCCGGGTGCTCGGTGCTGCTCGTGATGTCGGGCCGGGCGGACCTCGACGTCGTGCGGTCGCTGGTGCAGCGGGGACTCGCGGCCGGCGAGGTGGAGCTGGTGCGGACCGAGCTGGCCGCGGACGGCGTACGGCAGATGGCGGCCCTTCTCGACGCTCCCGATGCGTGAGAGCCGCTCCGCTCCTCAGAGGGGCCAGACCAGCGGGACGACGACCAGTGCGACGACGAACCACCACACCAGGACGGGGAGCCCGAGCTTCCAGTAGTCGCCGAACCGGTAGCCGCCGGGGCTCATGATCATCATGTTGCCGGGCGTCGAGATGGGGGTGAGCAGCGCCGCGCACCCGGCGATCGCGACCGCCATCAGCAGGGGCTTCGCCGACGTCCCCGTCGCCTCGGCCGCGGCCAGGGCGATCGGTACGACGACGAGGACGGTCGCGGTGTTGCTCACCACCTGCCCCAGGACGGCGGTGAGGACGAAGAGTGCGGCCAGCAGGAGGATCGGGCGACCCGAGCCCACCGCGTCGATGAGCAGCGACGCCACCCGGTCGGCCGCCCCGCTGGTGCGGATCGCGGTCGAGAGCGGGATCAGCGCACCCACCAGCACGATCGTCTGCCAGGAGATGCAGCGGTAGGCCTGGGTCACCGAGACGACCCGGAGCAGCACGAGGCTCACGGCGGCGGCCATCCCGGCGATGGCCGGAGGGACCCGGCCCGAGCCGAGCATGGCGACGAGCGCGACCAGCACCAGCACGGCGAGGGTCGCCCTCGGTCCCCAGGCGACGGTCTGGCGACGCACGAGGTCGGGGGAGTCGACCAGCAGCACGTCCCGGTCGCGGTTGAGCCGGTCGAGCGCCGACCAGCGACCGTGCAGGAGGATCGCGTCGCCCTCCGCGAGCTCGATCGGGCCGTCGCCGCGGTCGGTGCCGAGCCGCTGAACGGCCAGGATGATCAGCGCGTTCTCGCGCTTCATGCCCCGGTGCACCCGCTCGCCCACCAGGCGCGAGCGCGGCGGCACGACCACCTCCGCCGCGCCCGCCTCCCGGTTCATCAGCCCCTGCCCGTCGCCGACGCCGACCATGCTGACGGCGAGGCCGTGCTCGAGCGCGAACTGGGTGACGTCATGGGGTGCGCCCGTCACGACGAGGGTGTCGTCGTCGCTGACGGGGCCCAGCACGACCGCGCCCGCGGGGGACTCGGCCGCCACGACGCGTACGCCGTGGTCCGCGCCGAGGCTGCGCGCAGGCCCCTGCCCGACCAGGTCCGAGCGGGAGCGCACGCGCAGGCGGTAGAACCCGTCGGTCACCTGGTACTGGCCCTCGAGGGTCTCCGCCAGGGCGCCGAGGTCGGGGGCGGCGTGCTCGGGTGTCCGTCGCGGGAGCAGGCGCGGCCCGAGGAGCGCGCAGAGCGCCACCGTCCCCACCAGCAGCGGGAGGCCGACGAGGGCGAAGGAGAAGAAGGGGAACGGTCCTTCCCCGGCGTCGCTCGCGGCCTCGGAGATGATCACGTTGACCGGGCTGCTCATCAGCAGCAGCATCCCGCCGGCGCTGCCCGCGAACGCCACGGGCATCAGGAGCCGGGAGGCCGGCATCCCGATGCGGTGCCCGACCAGCACGACCAGCGGCAGGAGCGCGGCCACCGCCCCGTTGAGCGTGATGAGCGACGTGAGCACGGCCGACAGCAGGCACACCGCCACGAGCACCCGGGTGGCGCCGGTGCCGGCGCGCTCGAGCAGGAGGCGGCCCGCCCACGTCGTCACCCCCGTCGAGTCGATGGCCTCGCTCACCACGAAGAGCGTGGCGATGAAGATCACGACGGGATCCCCGAACCCGGCCACGGCCTCCTCAGTGGTGACCAGGCCGGTGGCCCACAGTGCCAGTGCCGCGAGGACGGCCACCACGCCGACCGGGAGCCGGTTCCACACGAAGAGGGCGACGACCAGCCCCAGGACCACCAGCGCCGTGGTCGCGTCGTCCAGCGTCATCCCGCCGCCCTACTCGAGCTGCACAGGCGAGCCGGGACCCCAGGGGATCTCGAGGAGGTACCAGCCGGTGAACAGCAGCGTCCACGACACCAGCACGACCACCGTGTAGGGGAGCATCATCGAGATGACCGTGCCCATCCCGGCGGAGGCGCGGTAGCGCTGGCAGACCAGGATGATGAAGGGCAGGTAGACCATCAGCGGCGTGATGACGTTGACCGGCCCGTCGCCCACGCGGTAGGCGGCCAGCACGGTCTGCGGGGCGATCCCGAGGTTGTAGAACAGCGGGATGAAGATGGGGGCGATGATCGCCCACTTGGGGATCACCCCCGGCATGATCATGTCGATGACGACGACCAGCAGGATGAAGCCGATCAGGAGCGGCAGCGCCCCGATGTCGGCGCTTCCGAGCAGGTCGGCGAGCTGGGTCGCCACGACGTTGGAGATGTTGGAGTAGTTGAAGAAGGCGATGAACTGGGCGATCAGCAGCATCAGGAAGATGAGGCCGCCCAGGCCGTTGAAGGTCTTCACGATCGCGTTGATGACGTTGGTGCTGCCGGTGAGGCTGCCGGAGCCCTTGCCGTAGCCCAGCCCGGCGGCGAGGAACAGCATCGAGATGATCAGCAGCAGGCTGCTCATGAACGGGGAGTTGCCGAAGATCTCACCGGTCTCGGGGTTGCGCAGCGGCGCGCCGGGGATGAAGGTCAGCGCGCAGATGATCGCGACCGCGACGAGGGTGTAGATCCCGGACAGTCGCAGCCCGCGGGACTCGTGGGCGAGCTCGTCGCCGGCGGGGACGTGGTCGACCGGGGCGTCGGCGGGGCGCTCCGCCGGGTCCCACCTGCCGGCCCGCGGCTCGATGTAGCGCTCGGTGAGGATCGTCATCACCGCCGCGGTGAAGAGGGTGGACACGATGGCGAAATAGAAGTTGTTGGTGACGTTGAGCGGCTCCGCGCCCGGTGCCACGCCGGCCACGATCTCGTTGGTGACCTCGGTGATGATCCCGTCGGCCGGGGTGATGAGGATGTTGACGAAGAACGACGCGCTGACCCCGGCGTACGCCGCGGCGATGCCGACCAGGGGGTTGCGTCCCAGGCTGGCGAACGCGGCGGCGCCGAGGGGGATGAGCACCAGGTAGCCGGCGTCGGAGGCCACGCTGGAGATCCCGCCCAGCAGCACGATGATGAACGTGATCGCGCCGGCGGGGGCGACCTGCACCATCTTGCGGATCAGGGCCGCGATCAACCCCGCCTCCTCGGCGACCCCGACCCCGATCATGGCGACGAGGATGACCGCGACCACGCCGAAGTCGTTGAAGTTCTGCACCGCCGTGGTGAACATGTAGCGGATGCCGTCGCCGTTGAGCAGGCTCTCGACCTCGATGGTCTCGGTGCGGACGTCGTACTCGGGGATCGCCTGCTCCGGCTCGTGGTCCAGCGAGGGGTACGAGCTGCCGCCGGCGTCGTAGTCCTGGCTGACGCCCGTCTCCTCCGCCTCGGCGACCTCCGTGGTGACGCTGACGTCGGCCCACGCCAGGACCGCCGAGAGCACGATGACGCCGACGATCAGTGCCAGGAAGATGATGGCCGGGTGCGGGACCTTGTTGCCGACCCGCTCGATCCACCCGAGGAAGCCGCCGGAGCTGGTCTCCTCGGCGGCCGTGGTGCTCATCGCGGGGATCCCGGCGACTCGAACCGCGTCGCGAGCTCGATCAGCAGCTTCGCGCCGAAGCCGCTGGCGCCCTTGTTGCGCCAGGTCCGGACCGCGGGCTGCTGCGCCGTGCCGGCGATGTCGACGTGGGCCCACGAGACCCCGTCGACGAACTCCTCGAGGAAGAGCGCGGCCGTGATCGACCCGGCGTTGGCCCCGCCCATGTTGGTCATGTCGGCGATCGTGGACACGAGCTGCTCGCGGTAGGGGCGGTGGAGCGGGAGCTCCCACACCGGCTCGTCGGCGACGGCACCTGCCTCCCGGAGCCGGGCCACGAGGCTCGCGTCGTTGCCCATCACGCCCGCGACGTCCACGCCGAAGGTGCGCAGGCAGGCGCCGGTGAGCGTCGCGACGTCGACCACCGCGTCGACGCCGTCCTCGACCGCGAGGCAGAGCCCGTCGGCCATCACCAGGCGACCCTCGGCGTCGGTGTTGAGCACCTCGACGGTGGTGCCGTTGCGCATCCGCAGGACGTCACCGAGCTTCATGGCCGAGCCCGACGGCATGTTGTCGGTGCAGCACAGGTAGGCGGTCACTGAAGCCCGGCACCCCAGGTCCCGCAGCGCGGTCATCGCGCCCAGGATGGCCGCGGCGCCGGTCATGTCGTTCTTCATCTGGGCGTGCGACTCGTCGCTCGGCTTGAGGCTGATCCCGCCGGAGTCGTACATGATCCCCTTGCCGACGAGGCCGAGGTGGCCGACGGGGGAGTCGGGCCGGTAGGACAGCTTGATGAGCCGCGGCTCCTCGACGCTGCCGCGGTTGACGCCCAGGATGCCGCCGCAGCCCATCTCCTCGAGCTGCGCCCGGTCGAACAGCTCGACCTCCAGACCGGCCATCGGGGCGAGCTCCGTCGCCACCTCGCCCATCCGCTCGGCGGACAGCGTGGTGGCCGGGCAGTTGGACAGGTCCCGGCTGATCATCGCAGCCCGGGCCACGACCTCGCCGCGGGCCGCACCGGCGCGTACGTCGTCCACGAGCTCGGGCGGCGCCACGAGGGTGAGGGCGGTGAGCGTGGGTTCGTCGCCGCCGGCCCCGACGAAGAAGCGCCACCGGGCGAGCAGCACACCCTCGACGACGGCCTGGGCGAAGTCGGCCGGCGGGACGGCCAGGTCGGCGCCGGGCAGCTCGACGGCGAGCGTCGTCTGGCGCGGCACGGCCCGCGCGAACGTCGCAGCCAGGTCCCGCACGACGGTGGTGTCCACGGATGCCGCGGCGCCGACGCCGAGGGCCACCAGCGCCCTGCCGGCGGGGTCGGGCAGGACGACGACCTGGTGCGCGGCTCCGGTGAAGCCGAGCACGGCGAGCTGGGCCGCGTCGGTGCCCAGGTCCCCGGGAGGGTCCGCACCCTCGCTCACCGGGACGGCGAGTGCAGCAGCCTCGGCCACGGACGGGAGCGAGTCGGTGACGCGGACCTCGGCGGGGTGGCGGAGTGAGGGGACGGGATCGATCTCGCGGGCCGCGCTGCTGCTCACCGTGGACCTCCTGACGGGGCTGTGGGCACGCGACGAGGATGGTCGGCGCAGCGGTGGCCGAGGCTCCCCCGATTCGGGCGATTCGGCGCGCGCCGCCTGCGGCGCTACCTCGGAGGCGAGGATGTCGAGTCCCAGGCGGCGCGCGAGGTGCCTCGTCGCGAGCTGCCCGCGGACGCTGTTGCCGGCGTCGTCGAGGAGCGGCGAGAAGGTGGCGAGCGCCCCCTTGCCCGGCGACACCGTGACGATGCCACCCGCGATGCCGCTCTTGCCCGGCATGCCGACGTCGAAGAGCCAGTCGCCCGACGTCTCGTACATGCCGGCCACGGTCATCACGGCGAGGGTGGCGTGCGCGGTCTCGGCGTCGACGACGCGTCGGCCGGTCACGGGGTTCGTCCCGCCGTCGGCGAGGGTCGCGCCCATCACCGCCAGGTCGGTGGTCGTGACGGAGAGGCAGCTCTGCCGCGTGTAGACCTCGACCGCGTCGGCGGCCTCGCCATCGAGGGCCCCGACGGCAGCCAGCATGTTGGCCAGGCCCCGGTTGCGGTGGTTGGTCGTCCGCGCCGAGTGCAGGATCTCCTCGTCCAGGACGAGGTCGCGGCCGGCGAAGCCGGACAGCGCCGCGTGGACGAGCTCCCACCTCTCCTCCGTGCTCGCTCCACCGACGAGGCTCGTGGTCGCGATGGCGCCGGGGTTGACCATGGGGTTGGTGCGGCCGCGCGCGTCGCGCTCGACGGGGACCGTCGAGCTGAACGGCATCCCGGTGGCGTTGACGCCGACGCGCCGGCGTACGGACTCGATCCCGCGGAGCTCGCACGCGAGGGCGAAGACGAACGGCTTGGCCACGCTCATGATGGCGAACGGCACGCCGGCGTCGCCGGCCGCGACGACGCCGCCGGCCGTCGAGACGAGGCTCAGGCCGAAGAGGTCGGGGTCGGCGGTCGCGAGCGCCGGGTAGACGGTGGAGAGGGAGCCGTCCGTCACGGTCCGGAACAGCTCGTGGGCCTCGGTGACGCGGGCCCGGGTCGTCGCGGGTGCGGGGAGGAGCCCGGCGGAGACGTGCCGGTGGTCGCGGGTCATGACGGGGCCACGTCGTCGCGGTGGCGACCAGGCGCGGAGGTCGGCGTCCGGCGTGGCGGGACGAGTCCGAGGCGCCAGGCCGCGAGGGTGAGCGCGCCGAGGACGATCGGTCCGCCGAGCGTGACGGTCCGCCAGACGACCAGCCCGGCGATCGCCGCTGCCTCCACCCCGTCCCCGCCGACGGCCACCATCTCGGCGACGAGCAGCCCGTCGACGATGCCCAGGCCCATGAGCGGGAACAGGGTGAACGGATAGACCAGGCAGAAGGCGACGTAGACGTCGAGGGCCGGCACGGCGCCCGCCCCGACCCCCACGAAGCGCAGCGTGAGGACGACGATGGTGGCGTCCACCAGCACCATCGCGACGAGGCCGAGCACCGAGACTGCCAGGTGTGACCGGAACCCCGCCGCCACGTGCGTGCGGAACGTCACGGCCGACTCGCTCCACTGCTCGGGGTCGGTCGCGCTCCGCACGCGGCGGACGGCCCGCCCCGCTGTGCGGCCGACCCTCGCCGCGGTCGACTCGCGCCGTACGGCGGCCAGGGCGACCGCGAGGATGGTCCCGGCCACGAGGGTGCTGAGCAGCACCCGCGCGACCGGTCCGGTCTGCCACCGGGTCGCGACCAGCAGGGCCGCGCCGACCAGCGGCATCGCGAACCGCACGGTGTAGAAGACGATCGTGTTGGCGACCGCGCCCGCCAGGGCCACGGGCGCCGGGACGTCCCAGGACGCGAACATCCTGAGCCGCACCAGGATGTCGCTGGGAGGTGGCGCGACGACGGCGAGGAGGTGGGCGGTGAGGTCGTTCACCAACGCACGCAGCATGCCGAGGCCGGGGATGAACAGGGCGAGCGGGAGGGCGTTGAGCCCGTTGCGGACCAGCAGGAGGCCGACGAGGGCGGCCAGCTCCGGCCACGACAGCTTGCCCAGCGAGGACCGGACCGCCGACCAGTCGACGTCCCCGACGAAGCGGAGCGCCAGCCACACGACGACCACGCACAGCGCCAGCACCCCGAGCCGGCGCGCCGGGTGGGCCCGGGGAGCGGCCGACCGGTCCACCTCGGGGTTGGCGTCGTCCACGTCGTCGTCCACACCGTCGGCCATGGGCCGGATGCCTACGCGGCCACGCCAGCGGGCGGCTGCTGTCCCGCCCACTGCTCGTGGACGGACGCGCGCCAACGGTCCAGCTGACGCACCTGCACGACCACGCCAGCCACTCCGAGCCCGACGTACGCGAGCCACCACCACCACGTGTCACGGAGGACCGCAGTGGTCGAGGCCTCCACGAGGTCCGAGGAGTCCAGCGTCCCGGTGAGGAAGAGCACGCCGGTCAGGGCGAGGCTGCTGCCCGAGAACGCGCTGAGCGCCACGAGCACGACGACGGGCAGGTCCGCCGCAACGGCGGCGGCGCCGAGGGCCAACCCGGTGACGACGCCGACGAGCACGATCAGCCAGGACCACGACACCCCGAGCGCCACCATCAGGTCCGTCCCGAGGGTGAAGCCGAACGCGGCCATGGCGATGAGGATCGCGACGACGAAGAAGGCGTAGGCGACCGCTCCGAACAGCAGCCCCGCAGCGGCGGCCACCGCCAGTGCCAGCGCTCCGGCCAGGAACGAGTCGCCGGTGGTGGCAGCCACCAGCCCGGCGCCGGTCGCGAAGCCCACCACCGAGGCCCACAACGTGATGAGGACGCGGAGCACCACGGCCCCGCGCAGGCAGAGCAGCAGCCCGACACCGACGGCGACCAGGCCCAGGACGATGTCCGCCACGTCGCATCCTCTCGCTCGCGCGGTCGCCCGGGACTGCGACCGACAGGCGCCACGGTCGCGGCTCCCGACGCGGCGGGCACCCCCTGAATCGGGTGAGAGGAGCGCCGGACACCGGGGTGCGGCACTCACCCGGATCGGGGGAGCACGCACCGCCCGAGCGGTGGAGACGATGCGGGGACCCGCCGCGCCACCAAGGCACGCCGACGAAAGGGAAGCCTCCATGGGAACGCTCACCGTCTGGAAGTTCGACACCGCATCCGGAGCAGACGACGCGACGGACACGTTGCGCGAGCTGGCCACCAAGAACCTCATCACCATCCACGACGCGGCGACCGTCCGGTGGGAGGAAGGCAAGAAGAAGCCGAAGACGCGTCAGCTCAACAACCTGGCGGGGGCCGGCGCCATGGGCGGGGCCTTCTGGGGCATGTTGTTCGGCATGATCTTCTTCGTGCCGCTCCTCGGCGCGGCGATCGGCGCGGCGTCCGGGGCGCTGGCCGGCTCCCTCAACGACGTCGGCATCGACGACGGCTTCATCAACCGGGTCAGGGACCAGGTGACCCCCGGGACCTCGGCGCTGTTCGTGATGAGCTCGGACGCCGTGATGGACAAGGTGAGCGACGCCTTCTCCTCGCACCGTCCGGAGCTGATCTTCACGAATCTGAGCGACGAGCAGGAGAGCGCCATCCGCGAGGTGTTCGCGGACTAGTCCCGGCCCGCCACCCTGTCGGTGGCTCGCCGGCTCAGAGCAGCTCGAGCCGGCGCGCCACGGACAGGGCCTCGCTGCGCCGGCTCGCACCGAGCTTGCTGTAGAGGCTCGACACGTGCGTCTTGACGGTGTTCTCGGAGACGAACAGGCCGGTCGCGATGTCGGCGTACGTCGCGCCCCTCGCCAGCTCCCGCAGGACGTCGCGCTCGCGCGGGCTCAGGTGGGTCGTCACCAGCGGCTCGGCCGTGTGGCGCTCCCGGGTCGTGGGGGTCGACGCCGCAAGGGCCGAGGTGATGTCGGGATGCTGGCCGGTGAGCTCCACCAGCTGGCCGAGCCAGGGATCGGTCCGGGTGCCGAACCGGCGCAGCAGCGCGTGCACTCCGGTCCCGTGCCGGCTCCAGCCCAGGAACGCGACGTAGTTGGCGCGGCTCTCGGTCGCGCGGACCGCGGCCAGCACCGCGACCCGGGCTCCCTGTGCGTCACCGAGCGCGTCGAGGAGCTGCGCCCGTCCGACGAGGGCCAGCGCGCGGCACGGCGGCTGGTCCAGGACCGCGTGGTCGGCCGCCGCGGCGAACTGGTCGACCGCGAGCCGCAGGTCGCCGCCCAGGTCGGCCGCCACGCCCCGCAGGAGCAGCGCCTCTCCCAGGTGCCCGTGCTCGTGCAGCTCCGCGGTGAGGGTCCGCAAGGTGGTCCGGTCGTCGCACAGGGCGGCGAGGTAGCCGCGCTCGATGAGCAGCGCCGCGCGGAGGTGGCGCGGGAGACCCGAGACGTCGATGACGGCCTGCAGCGTCCGCTCGGCCTGGATCACCGATCCCTCGGAGAGCTGCACCCGGGCGTCATGCACCTGCTGCCAGAACCGAGTCGTGGCGTCGGCCGGGTGCACCACGTCGTCCGCCCGGTCCGCGCCCGACGGCTCGGCCGGTGGGAGGGGCAGGGGGAGGGACATCGGGAGCGTGGACATCGACGCGAGGCGCGAGTAGAGGAGGGCACGGTGCCGAGGGACACCCAGGCCGGCCCCGAGGTGCTGCATGGACTCGAGGCTGCGTGCGGCCAGCCGGCCGGCGACGTGCTCGCGCCCACGCATGTAGTAGAGGCCGGCGAGGTGGGTCAGCGCCGCCGCGGCATGGGCCGGCAGCCCCAGCTCGTCGCCGAGGCGCGCCGCCCGGAGGAGGTTGGTCTCGGCGGGCACCAGCATCCCCAGCGTGAGCTGGACGATCCCCAGCTCACCCAGCACGTGGGGCTGCAGGTCCGCGGGCGTGCTGGAGAAGGACGGCGAGTCGACGCGCTCCTGCGCGAGCCTGGCGACGGCGTCGAGGGGCTCGAAGCCGGCGCGGGCGCGCATGAGGCGGGCGCACAGGTGCTGCGCGCTGAGTCGGTGGCTCGGGACGGCTGCGCCGCCCACCGAGCGGAACAGCCGGTCGAACCAGTGCATGGCCGACTGCACGTCACCGTGGACCCACCGCTCGACGCCGAGCACGAACCAGCTCTCGGGACGGCCCTCGAGCACGTCGGGCCACCGCTGGGCGAAGGCGACGACGTCCTTGTCGTGCCCGCGCATGAGCAGGCGCGTCCCGTCCTCCACCAGTCGCTCGGCCGCCGCCTCGGCCAGGCCCAGGTCGACCAACCTCCCGAACGCCGCCACCGTGTCGCCCCGACCGACGTCGAGGCGGACGGCCCGCAGCACGGTCGCGCGGGCTCGTTCGACGTCCACGCCACCCGCCGCGACCCGTCGCCGCACCACCTCGGCGAGCAGGGGGTGGATCCGGAAGCGCGCCTCACGCGTCCTGCGTGGACCGTCGGCCGGCGCATCCTCGGCAGGGCCCGGCTCGGAGCGGGTGACCAGGAGACCGGTGGACTCCAGGCCGTCGAGGACGAGCCCGGCGCCGCGGTCGTTGGTCAGGTGCGCCGCGGTCCCGGGGGACACCTCGTGCTCGCTGGCCGTGCAGAGCAGGAGGTGGCGCTCGCGCGGGGTGAGGGTCGCGAACACCTCGCTCGCCACCTGGTCGGCGACCTCCGAGCTGCGGTGCGAGATCCGGCGCACGGCTGCGGCGGGGTCCGGTGACGCCGCCACCAGCCGGGACGTCAGCACGACGACGGCGCACCAGCCCTCGGCGCGGGTGGCGATCGTGGCCACCACCTCGGGGACGGTCGTGCCGACGTGCTGCTCGACCAGGCGCGCGGTCTCGTCGTCCGAGAGCCGCAGCACGTCGCCGCGCAGCTCGGTGAGGTGCCCGAGGAGCTGGGGCGCCAGCCGAGTGAGGGGCAGGTCCCACCGGCTCAGGAGCAGGACCCGCAGGCGCTGGGGAGCGTCGTCGAGCCGCGCGTCCAGGAGGCGGACAGCCGACACGGGCAGGGCGTGGGCGTCGTCGATGACCACGAGCCCGGGGCGGGAGCCGTGACCGCCGCCGGGGGCAGCGGACTCCAGGACGGCGTCGAGGCGGGCCGCGTCGAGGCCGCGGTGACCGTCGAGCCACACCACCTCCTGCAGGTCCGCGTCCGCTCGCGCCTCCCGCAGCCAGCCGGCCACGCCCAGCGTCTTCCCGGCGCCGGCCGGCGCGACCAGTGTGGTCACCGCCGCGCCCGCGGCGGCGTCGAGCCGGCTCCACAGCGCCAGCCGGGGGACGTACGTCCGGGGCAGGCGGGGAACCCCCGCTGGGGCGCGCTGGGGCGCTGGTCGGACGGGTGGTGCGGTGGTCGGGTCGTTCATGTGGTGCGTGCCTCCCCGGAGCAGCGCGTCGCACGACGGCCGCGGGCCAGCGCACCCTCCCAAGTGCACGTGCTGGCGCCACTAGGTCGCGCACCTCACCCGTACGGGTGGGGTCGTTCGAGAGTACCGCTGCTGGGGCGGGTGGGGTCAACACGTCCGCGGCGCTCGAGCCGCGTGCCCGGGGTCGGTCGCGCTGTCGGTCGCCCAGTCGGTCGCGCCGCTCGAGAACTCCGGACGTCCACCGTTGGCGCGCACGTCGTCGTCGGGTCACGTCGGGCACCTAGGCTGGGACGCCGTACGCACCGACGAACGAGCTCCCCGGAGGACACCCTGAGCACCACCGCTTCCCCCGTCCCTGCTGGCCACGGACCCGACGCCGACGCAGGAGCGCCGCGACCGGCAGCGGTGCTGTGGGACATGGACGGCACCCTCGTCGACACGGAGCCCTATTGGATCGCCACCGAGTACGCGATGGCGGAGAAGTACGGCGGGACCTGGTCCCAGCAGCACGCGTTGAACCTCGTGGGCAACGCGCTGCTGGAGTCGGGCGACTACATCCGGGTGCACATGGGCATCGACCGGACGCCGCAGCAGATCGTCGACGAGCTGCTCGACGGCGTCGTAGCCCGGGTGGAGGAGCACGTGCCGTGGCGACCGGGCGCTCGGGAGCTGCTCACGGACCTCGTCGTCAACGAGGTGCCGTGCGCGCTGGTGACGATGTCGTGGCAGCGCTTCGTCGCGCCGATCCTGGCCCAGCTCCCGACGGACACGTTCGCGAGCGTCGTCACCGGCGACCGCGTCGAGCTCGGCAAGCCGCACCCCGAGCCCTACCTGACCGCGGCCGCGGAGCTCGGGCTGGCGGCGGAGGACTGCCTCGCGATCGAGGACTCCAACACCGGCGCGACGTCGGCGGTGGCCGCCGGCTGCACCGTGCTCTGCGTGCCCAACCACGTGCCGATCCTCGAGGGCGAGCGACGGGTGTTCGCGGACACGCTCGACGGACTCGACACGGCGGCGCTTGCCCGCCTCGTCACGTCGTAGGGACCCGCGGCGGCTCTTCCAGTGGCGGGCCCGGACCGCGCCGGGCACGTGGAGACACGTGACCGGACCGTGACCATGTCGCTGTGGCCCGGCTCACTTCCGGCGGTCTAGGGTGCGGTGCACACCCCCGATCGCATACCGGACGGAAGGACCTCGGATGTCTCGAACACGCACCGTGGCGACATGGACCACGGCTGTCATGGCAGCCGCCGCACTGGCTGGCTGCGCCGAGAGCGACCGCGACGAGGGCAGCGGTGGCAGCGGTGGCAGCGGCAGCAGCGACGCCACCTTCGTCTTCGGCGCCGCCGGCGCCCCGGAGATGTTCGACCCCTTCTACGCCACCGACGGCGAGACGTTCCGTGTCACGCGGCAGATGTTCGAGGGCCTCCTCGGCATCGAGCCCGGCAGCGCCGAGGTCGTCCCCGAGCTCGCCACGGAGTGGACCCCCAACGAGGACGGCACGCAGTGGACCTTCACGCTCCGCGACGACGTGACCTTCCACGACGGCGAGCCGTTCAACGCCGAGGCCGTCTGCTACAACTTCGAGCGGATGTTCGACCAGAACGACGCCGGCCAGGTCGCCGGTGAGTACTGGGGCTACGTCATGGGCGCCTTCGCCAACGACGCGGACAACTCCCTCTACCAGGGCTGTGAGGCCACCGGCGAGTTCGAGGCCGTCGTCACCATCAGCGGTCCGACGTCCGGCTTCCCGACCATGCTGACCCTCGAGTCGCTGTCGATGCAGTCCCCGAAGGCGCTGGAGGAGGGCGACGCCAACGGCATCGCCGCCGAGGGCGAGGGCTTCTCCTTCCCGGAGTACGCCGACAACCCGGTCGGCACCGGCCCGTTCACCTTCGGCGAGTACGACGAGGCCAACGGCACCATCAGCCTCGAGCGCAACGATGACTACTGGGGCGAGGCGGCGAAGGTCAGCGAGCTGGTCTTCCGCGTCATCCCCGACGAGAGCACCCGTCGCCAGGAGCTCGAGGCCGGCAGCATCAACGGCTACGACCTGCCCAACCCGGTCGACTGGAACGCCTTGGAGGAGTCGGGCAACACCGTCGAGATCCGCGACGCGTTCAACATCCTCTACATGGGGTTCAACCCCGACACCAACCCGCAGCTGCAGGACCTCAAGGTCCGGCAGGCGCTCAACCTCGCCATCAACCGCGAGCAGCTCGTGCAGACGCAGCTGCCCGAGGGCGCCGAGGTGGCGACGCAGTTCATGCCCAAGACGGTGAGCGGCTACAACACCGAGCTGGCCGCCCCGGAGTACGACCCGGAGAGGGCCCAGGAGCTGCTCGCCGAGGCCGGCGCGGAGGGGATGACCCTGACGTTCGCCTACCCGACCGAGGTCAGCCGTCCCTACATGCCCGACCCGCAGAAGCTCTACGAGGCGCTGCGCACCGACCTCGAGGCGGTCGGCGTCAAGGTCGACGTCAAGACCGCGTCGTGGAACGGCGGCTACCTCGACAACGTGACGGCCGGCAAGTACGACGCCTACATCCTCGGCTGGACGGGCGACTACGACTCGCCGTTCAACTTCATCGGCACGTTCTTCGGCAACCTCAAGGAGAACGACTTCGGCACCTCGGCCATGCCGTGGGGCAAGCAGCTGGCCGACGACCTCAAGGCCGCCGACGCCATCGTCGACGAGGCCGAGCGCTCCGCAGCGTTCGAGGAGATCAACGCCCAGATCATGGAGGACTACCTCCCCGGTCTGCCGATCAGCCACTCCCCGCCGGCCCTCGTGGTCGGTCCGGGCGTGGAGGGCGTCATCCCGAGCCCGCTGACCGCCGAGGAGTTCGACTCCGTCACCGTGAGCGGTGAGTGACGCACCCCGACCGGTGTCCTGACCGGTCTGAAGCGTCCTGAGTGAGCCAGGGGGTCGTCCTGCGGGGCGATCCCCTGGCCCACGCCGTGTGTGAGGAGAACCATGCTTCGCTTCGTCCTACGACGCCTGCTGCAGATGCTGGGCGTCGTCCTGGCCCTGTCCCTGCTCGTCTTCTTCTGGTTGAGGTCCCTCCCGGGGGGACCTGTCTCCGCGCTCCTGGGCGAGCGGGCCACACCCGAGCGACGAGCGCGGATGGAGGAGGCGCTCGGGCTGGACGAGCCCCTGCCCGTGCAGTACCTGCGCTACATGCAGCGAGCGCTGAGAGGCGACTTCGGCGTCTCCACCAAGGTGCTGCCGGGTGAGGACGCGCTCGACATCTTCTTCGCGCGTCTGCCGGCCACCATCGAGCTCGCGTTCTTCGCCCTGGCGATCGCCATCCTCCTCGGCATCCCGCTCGGCTACCTCGCTGCCCGGCGCCGGGGGACCGCCCTGGACAACACCGCGGTGATCTTCTCGCTGGTGGGCGTGGCCGTGCCCGTCTTCTTCACCGGGTTCCTCCTCAAGTACTTCTTCGCCGTCGAGTGGGACCTCCTCCCGGTCTCCGGTCGGCAGAGCACCGGCCTCGACGCGACGCGGGTCACCGGGCTGTTCGTCCTCGACGGGATCATGACGCGGGAGTGGGACGCCGCCTGGGACGCGCTCAAGCACCTGGTCCTGCCGGCGGTCGCGCTGGCCACCATCCCCTTCGCCGTCATCTTCCGCATCACGCGCGCCTCGGTGCTCGACGTCCTCGACGAGGACTACGTCCGCACCGCGGAGGCCAAGGGGCTCACGGCCCGGGTCATCCGGGGACGGCACGTCCTGCGCAACGCCATGCTCCCCGTCGTGACGACCGTCGGCCTGCAGGTCGGGGCGCTGCTGGGTGGGGCGATCCTCACCGAGACGGTCTTCTCGATCCGGGGCATCGGTGACGCGCTGGCCACGGCGTTCCGCGACAAGGACTACCCGGTCCTGCAGGTGCTGATCATCGCCGCAGCGGCCATCTACGTCCTGGTGAACCTCATGGTGGACATCGCGTACGCCCTCATCGACCCCCGGATCAGGACGAGGTGAGCGGTCATGTCCCCTGAGTCACCGCAGATGCCGTCGTACGCCCAGCGGCGCAAGCAGCGCATCGACGCGCTCGCCGACGCCTCCGTCGACCGGGAGCCCGGCGTCTCGCTGGTGCGGACGGCGTGGCGCCGGCTGCGGCGCGACCCGGTGTTCCTCATCGGTCTCGTCATCACCGTGTCCTTCATCGTGCTGGCCGTCGTCTCGCCCTGGCTCGCGCCGTGGGACCCCGCAGCGCGTCCGCTCCTCGACGCCGTGCGGCCCCAGTCCAACCCCGTCCCGGGCCCCGAGGCAGGTCACCTCCTCGGCGGCGACGACCGGGGTCGCGACCTGCTGTCCCGGCTCCTGGTGGGCAGCCGGCAGACCCTGCTGGTGGGAGTGCTGGCCACCTTCTTCGGCCTGATCGGCGGCCTCGTCCTCGGGACGCTGGCGGGGGCCTTCGCCGGCTGGACCGACTCGCTGGTGATGCGGATCGTCGACGTGATGCTCTCGATCCCGTCCCTCCTGCTCGCCTTCAGCCTCGCGGCGCTCGCGACGCGCCCCAGCCAGTGGACGCTCATCATCGCGATCGCCGTCGTCCAGGTGCCGGTCTTCGCCCGGCTGCTGCGGGGCTCGATGCTGGGCCAGCGCGCCAGCGACCACGTCCTCGCCGCCCGCTCGCTGGGGGTGAAGCGACGTGCCATCGTCTTCCGGCACATGCTGCCCAACTCGGTGGGGCCGGTCATCGTGCAGGCCACCCTGGTGCTGGCCGTCGCCATCATCGACGCAGCCGCCCTGTCCTTCCTCGGCCTGGGCAACCCCGACGACCGGAGCCCCGAGTGGGGACAGATGCTCGGGAAGGCCCAGCCCTACCTCGGGGAGGCGCCGCACCTGGCGTTCTACCCCGCCGCCTGCATCATCGTCGTCGCGCTCGGCTTCACGCTCATGGGCGAGTCGCTGCGCGAGGCCCTCGACCCCAAGACCCGGAGGTGAGTGCGATGAGCTCGCACGCGCTGCGGCCCGACCGTTCGACCGAGCCGCTCCTCGCGGTGCGCGACCTGCGGGTGAGCTTCGTCAGGCGCGGGGAGGAGCCGTTCAAGGCCGTCGACGGCATCAGCTTCGACGTACGTCCCGGCCAGACCGTGGGCCTCGTCGGCGAGTCCGGCTGCGGGAAGTCCGTCACGTCGCTCGCGATCATGGGACTGCTGCCGCAGCGGGGCAACGTCGTGGAGGGGGCGGCGGTCTTCGACGGCGAGGACCTGCTCGGCCTGTCGCCCTCCCAGCTGCGGGACCGGCGCGGTCGCGACATCGCCATGATCTTCCAGGACCCGCTGTCCTCGCTCAACCCGGTCGTGCAGATCGGACGGCAGGTCACCGAGGTGATGGAGCGGCACCAGGGGCTCAGCCGCAGGGAGGCCATGCCGAAGGCCGCCGAGCTGCTGGACCGGGTCGGCATCCCGGACCCCCGGGCGCGCCTGGCCAACTACCCCCACCAGCTGAGCGGCGGCATGCGGCAGCGCGCGCTCATCGCGATGGCGCTGGCCTGCAAGCCCCGGCTGCTGATCGCCGACGAGCCGACCACCGCGCTCGACGTGACGATCCAGGCCCAGATCCTCGCGCTGCTCAAGGAGCTCGTCGTCGAGACCGGGACGGCGATGGTGATGATCACCCACGACCTCGGCGTCGTCGCCGGGCTGTGCGACGAGGTCAACGTGCTCTACGGCGGCAGGATCGTCGAGCGCGGCGACCGGCACACGCTGTTCGGCCGCCCGCGGCACCCCTACACGGTGGGCCTGCTCAACTCCATCCCACGGCTCGACGCCCCGCGCGGCGAGGCGCTGTCGCCGATCCCGGGCTCGGTCGCCGACAACCTGCCGTGGGACTCGGCGTGCGCCTTCGCGCCGCGGTGCCCGAACCGCCTCGAGGTCTGCGTGCAGCAGACCCCCGGCTGGGACGGCGACGACGTCGTCGGCCTGCGCTGCTTCAACCCGATGGGGGTGTCCCGATGACCGTGCAGCCGGAAGTCCTCCTGGAGGTCCGTGACCTGGAGGTGCACTTCCCGATCAAGCGGGGGGTCATCTTCGACAAGACGGTGGGTCACGTCCGCGCAGTCGACGGGGTCGACCTGACCATCCACCGCGGCGAGACCTACGGACTGGTGGGGGAGTCGGGCTGCGGCAAGTCGACCCTCGGCAAGGCGATCCTCAACCTCGAGACCCCCACGGCGGGGTCGGTGAGCTTCGAGGGCGTCGACATCGCCTCCCTCCAGGGCGAGGAGCTGCGGACCCGGCGCAAGAAGTTCCAGATGGTGTTCCAGGACCCGATGTCGAGCCTGGACCCGCGGCAGACGGTCGAGGCCCTGCTGCTCGAGGGGATGCGCGCCCACGGCCTCGACACGGACAAGTCCGCCACCCACGCCCGCCTGCGCGAGCTCATGTCGGCCGTCGGGCTGCCGCCGGCCGGGCTGAAGAAGTACCCCCACGAGTTCTCCGGCGGCCAGCGCCAGCGCGTCGGCATCGCCCGGGCGCTCTCGGTCGGCCCCGACCTCATCGTCGCGGACGAGCCGGTCAGCGCCCTCGACGTCTCCATCCAGGCGCAGGTGATCAACCTGCTGCAGGACCTCCAGGAGGAGCTCGGGCTCACCTACATCGTCGTGGCGCACGACCTCGCCGTCGTCCGCCACATCAGCGACCGGATCGGCGTGATGTACCTCGGCGGGCTGGTGGAGGAGTCGGAGGCGGGTGAGCTCTACGACCTCCCGCTCCACCCCTACACGCGTGCCCTCATGTCGGCCGTGCCCGTCCCCGACCCGCTGGTCGAGGACCGGCGCGAGCAGATCCTGCTGACCGGCGACCTGCCCTCGCCGGCTAACCCGCCGACGGGCTGCCGCTTCCACACCCGGTGCCCGTGGCGCCAGGAGACCCTGTGCGACACCGACCGACCGCAGCTGCGGGTCGTCGAGGTGGACGGCGCCTCGCCGGAGCACCGGGTGGCGTGCCACTGGGCCGAGCAGATCGCCTCGGGCACGCTCCAGCCGCACCCGGTGGAGCCGGAGCTGGTCACCGGCTTCGCCACGGGCGAGGAGCCGGCGCCACCGCCCGAGGCCTACATCGCCCCCTGAGCCGCGCGGCGCCTCAGTCGGCCGACTCGTCCACCGACGCGTCGGCGACGGGCGGCGTGCGATCGGGCAGGGGCGGGACGGTGCCGCCCTTGGTCGGGCAGTAGGGGTGGAACGAGCACCAGTCGCACAGCCGTGAGGGGCGCGGGCGCCAGTCGCCCGACTCCCGCGCCAGCTGGATCGCCGTCCACAGCGCCTCGACCTTGCGCTCGGTGGCGCGCAGGTCGTCCTCGTCGGGCTCGTAGCGCAGGATCTCGCCGTTGCCGAGGTAGACGAGCTGGAGCACCGACGGCACCACGCCGCGCAGCCGCCAGATGACCAGCGCGTAGAACTTCATCTGGAAAAGGGCCTTGGCCTCGTGGTCGACGCCGGGGCTGCGGCCGGTCTTGTAGTCCACGACCCTGATCCGCCCGTCCGGCGCGACGTCGACCCGGTCGACGAAGCCACGCAGCAGCAGCCGGGAGTCGAGGAGCGCCTCGACGTAGAGCTCGCGCTCGGCCGGCTCGAGGCGGCGCGGGTCCTCGAGGTCGAAGTAGCGCTGCAGGACCGTGCGGCACGACGCCATCCAGGTCGCCACGTCGGGCCCCTCGCCCCCGAACATCTCGCCCAGCGCGGGCTCGGCCTCGAGGAGCGCGTCCCAGGCGGGGTCGAGCATGTCGGCCGCGCGCTCGGGGGTGCGCTCGAGGGCGGGCAGGTCGAAGAGGTCCTCGAGCACCTTGTGCACGACCGTGCCGCGCACGGCGTCGGGCGACGGAGCCTCCGGCAGGCGGTCGATCGTGCGGAACCGGTACATCAGGGGGCAGGCCATGAAGTCGCCCGCCCGGCTCGGCGACAGGGCGCCGAGGACCTCGACGCCGTCGACCGGCGTCGACACGGCCTCGGCGGGGGACTCGGCAGCGGGGATCGACATGACGCGGTCACCCTAGGTGAGGCGTACGACAGCCCCGGGCGGCCGCGCCCGGACCGGCTCCGCAGCGGCGCCGCTGTGGGCGCGGTTGGCTAGGGTCGTCACGTGCCCGAACCCACCGATCACGCCCCTGCCGGGCGGTCCCCGCGCGCCCCGAGGCAGCCGGGCACCCTGCGGATCGGGTCGATCGTGGGCATCGACGTCCTCGTCACCAGCTCGTGGTTCATCGTCGCCCTGCTCATCTCGCTGACCTTCGCCCCGCGCATCGAGCAGGAGGTCCCGGGGCTGGGGTTCTGGAAGTACGTCGCCGGCTTCGTCTTCGCCGTCGTCCTCTACCTCTCGGTCCTGCTGCACGAGGCGTCGCACGCCGTGGTCGCGCAGCGCCTCGGCTACGGCGTCACGTCCATCACCCTCCACTTCCTCGGGGGGATGACGGAGATCGACGGTGCGTCGCGCAAGCCGCGCCACGAGTTCTGGATCGCCGTCGTCGGCCCGCTGACGTCCGTCGCCGTCGGTGTCGCGGCGGGCGGGCTGTGGCTCGTCCTCCCCGACGGTCTGGTCCGCGTCGCCGTCGGGGCGCTGGCCGGCGCCAACCTGGTGATCGGCGTGCTCAACCTCGTGCCCGGCCTGCCGCTCGACGGCGGCCGGGTGCTCAAGTCGCTCGTGTGGGGCGCCTCGGGCGACCAGCACCGCGGCACGATCGTGGCCGGCTGGGGCGGTCGGCTGACGGCGCTCGCCCTGCTCGCGTGGCCGCTGGTGCAGGAGCCGCTGCTCGGCACGAAGCCCACCGTCGTCGACCTCGTCCTGGTGTTCATCCTCGGCCTCTTCCTCTGGACCGGGGCGACGGCGGCGATGGCCCACGCCAGGATCCGGCAGCGGCTGCCCGCCCTCGTCGCGCGCCCGCTGGCACGGCGAACTCTCACGGTCCCCGCCGACCTGCCCCTCGCCGAGGCCGTGCGCCGTGCGCAGGACGCCCATGCCGGCAGCATCGTCACCGTGGCCGGAGACGGGACCCCGCTCGGCATCGTCAGCGAGGCGGCCGTCACCGCGATGCCGCCCGAGCGGCGCCCGTGGGTGCCGGTGTCCACCGTGGCGCGGGCCATGGAGGAGGGGCTGACCCTCCCCGCCACGATGGCGGGGGAGGAGCTGATCCTCGCGATCAGCCGGCGCCCGGCCGACGAGTACCTCCTCGTCGAGGCCGACGGCCGGATCTACGGCGTGCTGTCCACCGCCGACGTCGACCGGGCCTTCCGGGAGAACGCCGCCCGCTGAGGGATCCGGGCCCTCGGCCACTAGTCTTCGGCGCATGTCCGAGCCCTCTCCCGACGTCCCCGCCGAGGCTTGGTCCGGCGTCCACCGCGGCCCCCTGCGCGAGGGCGAGTGGGTGCGCCTGGTCGACCAGAAGGGGCGCAAGCACAACTTCGAGCTCGTCGCGGGCAAGCGGTTCTTCTCCAACAAGGGCCACCTCGACCACGACGAGATGATCGGTCGCGACGAGGGGTTCACCGTGACGTCCTCGGCCGGCGGGCAGTACCTCGTCTTCCGCCCGCTGCTCAACGAGTTCGTGGTGTCCATGCCGCGCGGTGCGGCGGTGGTCTACCCCAAGGACGCGGCCCAGATCGTGGCGCTCGCCGACATCTACCCCGGTGCCCGGGTCGTCGAGGCCGGCGCCGGCTCCGGCGCCCTGACCTGCTCGCTGCTGCGTGCCGTCGGGCCGTGGGGGCGGGTGACCTCCTTCGAGCTGCGCGAGGAGTTCGCCGACGTCGCCCGCCGCAACGTCCACCAGTTCTTCTCCGCCCCCGAGGGCGCGACGCACCCCGCCTGGGACCTGCGCCTCGGCGACCTCAAGGAGGGCCTGCCGCAGCTCGGCACGCAGGTCGACCGGGTCATCCTCGACATGCTCGACCCGTGGAGCTGCATCGACGTCGTGGCGGACGCCCTCGTGCCCGGCGGCATCGTCTGCGCCTACGTCGCCACCACGACACAGCTGTCCCGGGTCGTGGAGACGCTGCGCGTCCACGGAGGGTTCACCGAGCCGCAGCCCTGGGAGTCGCTGGTGCGCGACTGGCACGTCGAGGGCCTCGCTGTCCGGCCGGGCCACAAGATGATCGGCCACACCGCGTTCCTCGTCACCGCCCGCCGGATGGCGCCGGGTCAGAAGGCGCCCCGCAAGACCCGCCGCCCCGCGCCCGGTGCGTACGGACCGGACTACACCGGGCCCCGACCCGCCGACCTGCCCCCGGTCGAGGCCGGTGTGGAGATTGACCTCGACGTCGTGCCCGGCGCCGAGGCCGAGGTGGACCTGGACTCCTGAGGGCGATCGGGGTGGTCGGCCGGTCGCCGGCGGGCTCTGGAGTCACCGGATATCCGGGGACCGCCGTACCTACAGGTGGAGATCTCTACCTGTAGGTACGCAACTCGGGTGCGAAGTCCCGGTGACGCCGACGTTGCGAAACGGTGATCAACACGGCGAGATGTTCACTTCCGTCCCTCCAGCAGGTGGGTAGTGTCACTGAGCAGGAGGTGCGAGATGACTGAGCCGACACGCGAGCAACTTGCCACCCAGGTGCGCTACCTGGAGGCGGAGGTCACCGACCTGCGCCGCCGTCTCGACGACGTACCCGGTCAGGCCCGTGGCCTGGAGAGCCGGCTGGCCGACGCCCAACGGTCGCTGGCCGCGGTGTCCAGCCAGAACGAGCGCCTCGCGCAGACGCTGCGCGACGCCCGTGACCAGATCACCACGCTCAAGGAGGAGGTCGACCGGCTCGCCCAGCCGCCCGCTGGCTTCGGCACCTTCCTCGCGCGCAACGACGACGACTCGGTCGACGTGTTCACCGGCGGGCGCAAGCTGCGCGTCAGCGTGAGCCCCGCCGTCGAGCTCGACGGCCTCGTGCGCGGCCAGGAGGTCATGCTCAACGAGGCGCTCAACGTCGTCGCCGCGCTCGACTTCGAACAGGTCGGCGAGGTCGTGATGCTCAAGGAGATCCTCGCCGACGGCGAGCGGGCGCTGGTGATCGCCAACGCCGACGAGGAGCGGGTCGTACGCCTCGCCGAGCCGCTGCGCGCCGAGGACGTCACCATCCGCGCCGGGGACTCGCTGCTGCTCGACACCCGCGCCGGCTACGTCTACGAGGTCGTGCCGAAGTCGGAGGTCGAGGAGCTGGTGCTGGAGGAGGTGCCCGACATCGACTACACCCAGATCGGCGGCCTCACCACCCAGATCGACGCGATCCGCGACGCCGTCGAGCTGCCCTACCTCCACCCCGAGCTGTTCAAGGACCACGAGCTCAAGCCGCCCAAGGGCGTGCTCCTCTACGGCCCGCCCGGATGCGGCAAGACGCTGATCGCCAAGGCGGTCGCCAACTCGCTGGCCAAGAAGGTCGCCGAGCGCACGGGCGCGTCCGGGAAGTCCTACTTCCTCAACATCAAGGGCCCCGAGCTGCTCAACAAGTACGTCGGCGAGACCGAGCGCCACATCCGGCTGGTCTTCCAGCGGGCGCGCGAGAAGGCCTCGCTCGGCACCCCCGTCATCGTGTTCTTCGACGAGATGGACTCCCTGTTCCGCACCCGCGGCTCCGGCGTCTCCTCCGACGTGGAGAACACGATCGTCCCGCAGCTGCTCAGCGAGATCGACGGCGTCGAGGCGCTGGAGAACGTGCTGGTCATCGGCGCCTCCAACCGCGAGGACATGATCGACCCCGCCATCCTGCGGCCGGGCCGGCTGGACGTGAAGATCAAGATCGAGCGTCCCGACGCCGAGTCCGCGCGCGACATCTTCTCCAAGTACCTCACCGCGCGGCTGCCGCTGCACGCCGAGGACCTCGCCGAGTTCGGCCACGACCGCGACGCCACCGTCAACGCGATGATCCGCGCGACGGTCGAGCGGATGTACACCGAGTCGGAGGAGAACCGCTTCCTGGAGGTCACCTACGCCAACGGTGACAAGGAGGTCCTCTACTTCAAGGACTTCAACTCCGGCGCGATGATCCAGAACATCGTCGACCGGGCCAAGAAGATGGCGATCAAGGACTTCCTCGACAGCGACCTCAACCCGGCCCAGCGCGGCCTGCGGGTCCAGCACATGCTCCAGGCGTGCGTCGACGAGTTCAAGGAGAACGAGGACCTGCCCAACACCACCAACCCCGACGACTGGGCGCGGATCTCGGGCAAGAAGGGCGAGCGGATCGTCTTCATCCGCACGCTCATCACGGGCAAGCAGGGCACCGAGCCCGGTCGGTCGATCGACACGGTCGCCAACACCGGACAGTACCTGTGAGCCGGCGATGAACCGGGAGGACGAGCTCAGCCACAGCGACATCGAGGCCGCCCTCGCCACCCGTCGCGAGCTCGGCGCCCGCTACGACGCCGAGCTCGTCGACGGGTTCGCGGAGCGGGTCGAGCGCGCGGTGGAGCGGCGGGTGGCCGAGCAGGTCGCGATCCAGCAGCGGCGTACGTCCGCGGTGGCCGGCGCCGGCGCGCGCCAGCTGGCGCTGGGCATCGTCTCACTGGTGGCGTTCATCCCGATCAGCATCGCCCTCGGGGTCAACGGCCAGTTCCTGGCGCTGCTGGTCACCCTTGCCGGCATCGTCGCGGTCAACGTCGCCCACGCCTGGCAGTCGCGCAACCCCTGAGCGGTCCCGGAACGACGTCGGCCCCGACACCCCTGCGGAGGGTTCTGCCGGGGTCGGGTGGCACTACGTTGAACGCATGCGAACCATTCTGATCATCGTCGTCGTCGTCATCATCGTCATCTTCCTCCTCGGCTTCCTGCGCCGGGGCCGCTGACCTCCCTCACGACGCGAGCAGGCGGGAGCACCACGTCCAGTGCCGGCTCATCGCCGGTCCCGGCAGGTAGGACTGCTCGAGCTCGACGACCTCCCAGCCCGCCTCGCGCACCAGGGCGGGGACGTCCCGGGTGAGGTGGCAGCCGCCCGCGACGGCTCGCTGCACCGGTTCCATCCTGCGCTGCCAGCGGCGTACGGACTCCTCGGGCGCGAGCCCGTGCTCCAGCGCGTGCAGGCGACCGCCTGCCCGCACCACCCGCCTCGCCTCCCGCAGCGCGAGCAGCGGGTCGGGGATGGTGCACAGGCTGAACGTCACCAGGGCGCTGTCGTGCGAGTCGTCGGCCAGGTCGAGCCGCTGGCCGTCGAGGCCGGCGCGCTCGACGGGCACCGTGCCTTCCGCCCGGCCGGGCTCGGAGAGCTCCCAGCCGAGGTCGGACGGCTCGATGGCGGTCACCGCGGTGACCTCCGGCGGGTACCACCGCACGTTGAGCCCGCCGCCGAAGCCGAGCTCGAGCACGCGGCCGGTCAGGCCGGCGCAGGCGACCTCGCGCATCTCGCCGACCTCGTGGCTGCGCAGGCTGAGGTCGGTCAGACGAGGCACGACGCGCTCGTCCCACACCCGTAGGCTCATGTCATGAGCGTACGACGCGTGATGGGCACGGAGGTCGAGTACGGCATCTCGGTGCAGGGCCAACCGTCGGCCAACCCGATGGTCGCCTCCTCGCAGATCGTCAACGCGTACGCCTCGTCGACGGCGCGGGCGCGACGGGCCCGCTGGGACTTCGAGGAGGAGTCGCCGCTGCGCGACGCCCGCGGCTTCGACATGGCGCGCCAGGTCGCCGACCCCAGCCAGCTCACCGACGAGGACCTCGGCCTCGCCAACGTCATCCTCACCAACGGCGCCCGGCTCTACGTCGACCACGCCCACCCGGAGTACTCCTCGCCGGAGGTCACCACCCCGCTCGACGTGGTGCGGTGGGAGAAGGCGGGGGAGCAGGTCATGCTCGACGCCTCGCGGATGGCCGCGCAGGTCCCCGGCAGCACGCCGATCCTGCTCTACAAGAACAACACCGACAACAAGGGCGCCTCCTACGGCGCCCACGAGAACTACCTGATGCGCCGCTCGACGCAGTTCGCCGAGATCGTGCGCCACCTCACCCCGTTCTTCGTCTCGCGCCAGGTGGTCACCGGGGCCGGGCGGGTCGGCATCGGGCAGGACGGACGCGACACCACGCCGGAGCAGGGCTTCCAGATCAGCCAGCGCTCGGACTACTTCGAGGTCGAGGTCGGCCTCGAGACCACGCTCAAGCGCCCGATCATCAACACCCGCGACGAGCCACACGCCGACCCCGCGGTCTACCGCCGCCTGCACGTCATCCTCGGCGACGCCAACCTCGCCGAGATCTCCATCTACCTCAAGGCCGGCACGACGGCGCTCGTCCTGGCGATGATCGAGGACGGCTTCATCGACCGCGACCTCAGCGTCGAGGGGACGGTCCGGGCGCTGCGCGACGTCTCCCACGACCCAACGCTCAAGCACCTCGTGACGCTGCGCGACGGGCGGCGGCTCACCGCGGTCCAGCTGCAGCTGGAGTACCTCGAGCTGGCCCGCAAGTACGTCGAGGACCGCTACGGCGCCGACGCCGACGAGCAGACCGTCGACGTGCTGGCGCGCTGGGAGTCGGTGCTGACCCGCCTCGAGCGTGACCCGATGGAGTGCGCCGGTGAGCTCGACTGGGTCGCCAAGCTCAAGCTCCTCAACCAGTACCGCGACCGCGACCGGCTCGACTGGGACGACGCCAAGCTGCACCTCATCGACCTGCAGTACGCCGACGTACGGCCCGACAAGGGGCTTTACCACCGGCTCGCCGGCGCCGGGCGGATCACCCGCCTGCTCGACGACGCCACCATCGAGGCGGCCATGCACGACCCGCCGGTCGACACCCGCGCCTACTTCCGCGGGCGCTGCCTCGACAAGTACGCCGACTCGGTGGCCGCGGCGTCGTGGGACTCGGTCATCTTCGACCTCCCGGGCCGCGAGTCGCTCCAGCGTGTGCCCACGATCGACCCCCTCCGCGGCACCCGGGCCCACGTCGGCGAGCTGATCGACCGCAGCGACACCGCCCAGGCGCTCGTCGCGGCGATCACGCGCTGAGGGGACGTCGGGGGCGTCTGGGCTCGCGGTTTCCCCGCCTATGCGGGGAAACCCAAACTTCTGGGGGCGTGCACACCCCCAGAAGTTCGAACAACCCTCGGCGAGTCGGCGCCCCGGCCGGGGGACTCACCCCGCCCGCGGAGGGTGAGCCTCCTTGTGGCGTCGGTGGGAGTGGATAGGGTCGAGGCATGGCCCAGGAGCAGAAGCAACCGCGCAGGTCCTCCGAGACCGAGGAGGTCACCGAGCAGGTGACCGAGACCGACGTGGCCGAGCGCAAGGAGATGATCGACGAGGACGTCGACGCGATCCTCGACGAGATCGACGAGGTCCTCGAGGTGAACGCCGAGGACTTCGTGAAGTCGTTCATCCAGAAGGGCGGACAGTAGCCGGATGAGCGAGTCCCGCCTGCCCACGTCCTACATGACGCCCGGCACGTCGAGCTTCGCCGACTTCCTCGGCGCCCAGGCGCCCAACCTGCTGCCGTCGCGCCGCGCGGTCCCCACCGGCAACGCCGGCGACCTCGCCCCCCACGGCACCACGATCGTCGCCGCGACGTTCGCGGGCGGCGTGGTCATGGCCGGTGACCGCCGCGCCACGATGGGCAACATCATCGCCCAGCGCGACATCCAGAAGGTGTTCCCCGCCGACGAGTTCTCCGTGGTCGGCATCGCCGGCACCGCCGGGCTGGCGGTCGAGATGGTCCGGCTGTTCCAGACCGAGCTCGAGCACTACGAGAAGATCGAGGGCACCACGCTGTCGATGGACGGCAAGGCCAACCGCCTCGCCGCCCTCATCCGCGCCAACCTCGGCCTCGCCATGCAGGGCCTCGCGGTCGTGCCGCTCTTCGCCGGCTTCGACCTCGCCGCCGACCAGGGCCGGATCTTCAGCTACGACGTCACCGGCGGCCGCTACGAGGAGACCGCGTTCCACTCGGTGGGGTCCGGCTCGCTCTTCGCCCGCGGCTCGCTCAAGAAGCTCTACCGCGAGGACCTCACCGCCGAGGAGACCGTGACGGCCGTCGTCCAGGCGCTCTACGACGCCGCCGACGACGACTCGGCCACCGGCGGCCCCGACATCACCCGCCGCATCTTCCCGGTGGTGCACGTGATCACCGCCGACGGCGGCCACCGCATGCCCGACGACGACGTCGCCGCCATCGCCGACCGGATCCTCGCCTCACGGATGCAGCGCCCCGACGGGCCCGCCGCCTCCCTCACCTGACCCGACGCAGGAGTCACTTCCACATGAGCATGCCGTTCTACGTCTCGCCCGAGCAGCTGATGAAGGACCGGGCCGACTTCGCGCGCAAGGGCATCGCCCGGGGGCGTTCCGTCGTGGCCGTGCAGTACGCCGACGGCATCCTGTTCGTCTCGGAGAACCCGTCCCAGGCGCTGCACAAGGTCAGCGAGATCTACGACCGGATCGCCTTCGCCGCGGTCGGTCGCTACAACGAGTTCGAGAACCTCCGCATCGCCGGCGTACGCCTCGCCGATATGCGCGGCTACGCCTACGACCGCCGCGACGTCACCGGCCGCGGCCTGGCCAACGCCTACGCCCAGACGCTCGGCACGATCTTCTCCTCCGGCGGCGAGAAGCCCTACGAGGTGGAGATCTTCGTCGCCGAGATCGGCGACGCCGCCGAGGACGACCAGCTCTACCGCCTCACCTACGACGGCCAGGTCGCCGACGAGCACGGCTACGCCGTGATGGGTGGCGCGGCCGACGTGGTCGCCTCCCACCTCGCCGAGCACTACGTCGCCGGCGCCTCGCTCGACGACGCGATCCGCGTCGCGGTCGCCGCGCTCGGTCACACCGAGTCCGAGGACCGGGTCATCCCGGCCGACGACCTCGAGGTGGCGGTGCTCGACCGCACCCGCACCCGACCGCGCAAGTTCGTCCGGCTGCGGGCGACCCGACTGGCCGAGGTCCTGCAGGGCCGCGGCGCCGAGCAGGTCGCTCCCGAGACCGCCGAGGACGCGCTCGCCGGGTCGGGCCCGCGCCAGTCCGGCCAGGACGACCCCGCCGACCCCACCGACCAGGTCTCGGGCGCGACCCCGCCCCTCGAGGACCCGGTCACGGGCGAGCCCGCCACTCCTCCCGTCGCGCCGCCGGTCGCACCTCCGGTGTCGCCCCCGACCCGTCCCGCAGACCACGCACCGGTCGACCCGGCCGCGCCGGGGGACGCCCAGCCGCCCGCCCCGCAGCCGCCGGCACCGGAGCCGGGCCAGCCCTGAGCCAGGCCGTCAGCGCAGGTGGAGCCCCGGCCACTGCGCGGTCGGCTCGGTGGGGATGCCGCTGAGGCGGCGCCGGTAGCGCACCAGCGAGCCGAACTCGTCCAGGGCGTCCCACAGCCGCTGGTGAGCGGCCCACGGGAGAGGGCCGGTGGGACGCGCGTTGCCGTCGGGGCCGAACTCGTGCCACGCGCTGCCGAACCCGATCCAGGCCGGCGTCCACGTCGCGGCGTCGTCCCACGCCCCGCGCCGCTGCTCGACCAGCCGCTTGCGGAGCTGGAACGCCATCCGCTCGCCGTCCAGGACGACGGGCGCCGTGCGTACGGGCCACAGCCACAGGTCGTCGGTCATCACCCGCAGCTCCAGGTCCTCGATGACGCTCGGCTCGACGAGCACCGTGGCGACGAGGTGGCGTGGTCCCATGCGGAACGCTGACCCGGACGGGGCGCGCGCGTCAACCCCCGGTGAGGTGGGTCGGGGCGGGCTCACGGCTCGCCGGACGAGATTCCGGCGCAGGAGCGCGTCACGTGTGCCCCCCGCGCCTAGGGTGGGGACATGGACCGGCGGATCTTCGGCATCGAGAACGAGTACGGCGTCACGTGCACGTTCAAGGGCCAACGCCGCCTGAGCCCCGACGAGGTCGCACGCTACCTCTTCCGCAAGGTGGTCAGCTGGGGACGCTCGTCCAACGTCTTCCTCCGCAACGGCGCGCGGCTCTACCTCGACGTCGGCAGCCACCCGGAGTACGCGACCCCCGAGTGCGACGACATCGTCGACCTCGTCACGCACGACAAGGCGGGGGAGCGGATCCTCGAGGGCCTCCTCCTCGACGCGGAGAACCGCCTGCACGAGGAGGGCATCTCCGGCGACATCTACCTCTTCAAGAACAACACCGACTCCGCGGGCAACTCCTACGGCTGCCACGAGAACTACCTCGTCGGCCGGGCCGGGGAGTTCAGCCGCCTCGCCGACATCCTCATCCCGTTCCTCGTGACCCGCCAGATCGTCGTGGGCGCCGGCAAGGTCGTGATGACCCCGCGCGGGGCGTCCTACAGCGTCTCCCAGCGCGCCGAGCACATCTGGGAGGGCGTCAGCAGCGCGACGACGCGCAGCCGCCCGATCATCAACACCCGCGACGAGCCGCACGCCGACGCCGAGCGGTTCCGGCGCCTCCACGTCATCGTCGGCGACTCCAACATGAGCGAGACGACCACGCTGCTCAAGGTGGCCTCCTGCGACCTGGTGCTGCGGATGATCGAGGAGGGCGTGGTGATGCGCGACCTCACCATGGAGAACCCGATCCGGGCCATCCGCGAGATCAGCCACGACCCGACCGGGCAGCGCAAGGTGCGCCTGGCCAACGGCCGCGAGGCGAGCGCGCTGGAGATCCAGGCGGAGTACCTCGGCAAGGCCCGCGACTTCGTGGACCGTCGCCAGATCTCCACCCCGACCATCGAGCGCGCCCTCGACCTGTGGGAGCGCGCCCTCAAGGCCGTGGAGTCCGACGACCTGGGTCTGGTCGACCGGGAGATCGACTGGGTCATCAAGCTCAAGCTCATCGAGCGCTACCGCGCCAAGCACGGGCTCTCGCTCGGCGACGCCCGGATCGCCCAGCTCGACCTCGCCTACCACGACATCCACCGCGGTCGCGGCCTCTACTACCTGCTGGAGAAGCGCGGCGCCGTGGCCCGCGTGACCACCGACCTCAAGATCTTCGAGGCCAAGAGCGTGCCGCCGCAGAACACCCGCGCCCGGCTGCGCGGGGAGTTCATCCGCAAGGCACAGGAGCGCCGCCGCGACTTCACGGTGGACTGGGTGCACCTCAAGCTCAACGACCAGGCGCAGCGCACCGTGCTCTGCAAGGACCCGTTCAAGGCCTACGACGAGCGCGTGCAGAGGCTCATCGACGGCATGTGAGCCCCTGGCGTGCCCGCACCCGCCCCGGCGTCGCCACCGGCCCGGGCGGTCGCCGACCACCCCGACGTGGTGTCGTGCCGCGAGGGGTGGGGGTCGCTCGATAGGGTGACCGCGCAACGCCGACCGATCGAATCAGGTGAACCAGTGTCTCGTGTACGTTCCGCTGCCCTCAGCGGTGTTCTCGCCCTCAGCATGCTCGGACTCGCCGCGTGCGGCTCCGGCTCCAGCGACGCCGAGGAGGGGGGCGCGCCCCTCAGCTCGGTGACCGTCGAGGGCGAGCAGGGCCAGGAGCCCGAGGTGACCTTCGACGGCCGGCTCGACCCGTCCGCGGAGGAGGTCGACGTCCTCGTCGAGGGCGACGGCGAGACCGTCGCCGACGGCGACACCGTCCAGGCCAACTGGTGGATCGGCAACGGCTTCACGCAGGAGGAGGCCCAGAGCACCTACACCAAGAAGGGCGCCACGCAGTCGGTCGAGCTGTCCGCCGACGTGCTGCCCTTCCTGCGCGAGGCCATGATCGGACGCAAGGTCGGCGACCGCGTCGTCATGCTGACCTCCGCCGAGAAGGCCTACGGCGAGGTCGGCAACCCGACCATCGGCATCGGCAACAAGGACGCCGTCCTCGCGGTCGTCGACATCCTCGACCGGTCCGAGACCGTGCCGCCGCTCGACGGCCCCCAGGGCGAGGAGAAGAAGCCCGCGGGCTGGGCGCCCACCCTCGTCGAGAAGGACGGCGTGATCACCGGCTTCGACTTCACCGAGGCCCACGAGCCGACCGGCGAGCTGATCGCCACCACGCTCATCAAGGGCGACGGGGCCAAGGTGAAGTCCGGCCAGACCCTGACCGTCGACTACCTCGGCCAGGTCTACGAGGCCGACAAGCCGTTCGACGAGTCCTACAGCAAGGAGCCGGCCGAGTTCCCGATCGGCGTCGGCCAGGTCATCGCCGGCTGGGACGAGCGCCTGGTGGGCCGGACCGTCGGCTCGCGGGTGATCCTCGAGATCCCGCCGGCCAAGGGCTACGGCGAGGAGGGCAACGAGCAGGCCGGGATCACGGGCACCGACACGCTCTTCTTCGTCGTCGACATCCTCGCCGCCTCCTGAGCCGACGCGCACGAGCAGAAGGAAGGGAGCAGGGATGGCGCAGCCCCGGGCCGAGCGGCTGATGAACCTGCACATCCTGCTGCTCGGCGCCAAGCGGTTCATCGGCAAGGACGCGATCCGCGAGGCGTGCTACCCCGAGCACCCCCGCACGGCGGCCGGCGACGAGGCGTTCGAGCGTGCCTTCGAGCGCGACAAGGACGCCCTGCGCCAGATCGGCGCGGTGATCGAGGTCGGCAGCGCGGACGCGTTCTTCGACGACGAGATCGGCTACCGCATCCCGACCGAGCAGACCTCGCTCCCGGAGATCCGCTTCGAGTCCGACGAGGCGGCGGTGCTCGGGCTCGCGGCGCAGGTGTGGCAGCAGGCCACCCTCGCCAAGGCGACCGTCCGGGCCCTGGCCAAGCTCAAGGGCCAGGGCGTGGAGATCGACCCGTCCCGCCTCGAGGTGGTGGCACCCGCCATCACCGCGGACGAGCCGGCCTTCGAGCCGCTCTGGGACGCCGTCGGCAAGCGCCGGCAGGTCAGCTTCCCCTACCAGCGCGCCAGCGAGACCGAGCCGACCACCCGTCGCCTCCAGCCGTGGGGCCTGGCCCGGTCCTCGGGGCGCTGGTACGTCGTCGGCTTCGACGTCGACCGCAGCGCCGAGCGGGTCTTCCGCCTCTCGCGCATCGTCGGACCGGTCCGCGCGAGCGGCAAGTCGGCGGCGTACGACGTCCCGCCCGGCACCGACGTGCGCGCTGTCGCACGCCGCCTCTCACCGTCGTTCCCGTCCGTGCGGGCCGAGGTCCGGGCGCGGCAGGGGACGGGTGTGGGCCTGCGCCGACGAGCCGAGTCGGTCACCCCGATCGAGGAGCTGCCCGGCTGGGACCTGCTCGTCGTCGAGGGGCCGGTGCACGAGCTCTCCGACGAGGTGCTGACCTACGGCGCCGACGTGGTGGTCCACGGACCGCTCGCGCTGCGCGACGACGTGGTGACCCGCCTGCGTGCGGTCGCCGCACCGGGGGAGGAGGTCCGATGAGCACGACCGGCGACACCGCCCCCGACCAGGTCGCCCGCCTGCTGGCCCTGGTGCCCTACCTCCTGGCCCGCGGCGAGGTGCGCCTCGACGACGCCGCGGCCCACTTCGGCACCGACGCCGAGCAGATCGAGCGCGACCTGCGCCTGCTCTTCATGACCGGGGTGTCGCCGGGGCTGCCCGGCGACCTGATCGAGGTCGACCTGGAGGCGCTCGAGGGCGACCGGATCATCCGCGTCGACAACGCCGACTACCTCGCGCGACCGGTGCGGTTCTCGCCCGCCGAGGCGACCTCGCTCGTGGTGGCGCTGCGCACGATGGTCGAGGCGGCGCCCGCCGAGGCCCGCGACGTCATCACCCGCACGCTGGCCAAGCTCGAGCAGGCCGCCGGGCAGGACGAGGAGGGGCTGCTGCGCCTCCACGTCACCCCAACACCGCTCGAGAGCAGCGCCATCGTGCCCACCCTCGAGTCGGCGATCGCCCACGGCCACCAGGTCGAGATCAGCTACCACGTCCCCACGCGCGACGAGGAGTCGCGTCGCGTCGTCGACCCGCGCGGCCTGGCCCGCGTCGAGGACCGGCTCTATCTCGACGCGTGGTGCCACACCGCGGTGGGGGACCGCGCGTTCCGCGTGGACCGGATCCTGGCGGCACGCGAGCTCGACACCCCCGTGGCCGACCCCGGTGCGCGGGCCCGCGACCTGACGGGCGGCTGGTTTGCCGACGCCGAGACCACCACGGTCACCCTGCGCCTCGCGCCGCCCGCACGGTGGGCGGTGGAGTACTACCAGGTGACCGCCCAGCGACCGGGGCCCGACGGCACCATCGACATCGACCTCCAGGTCGCCAGCGAGCAGTGGGTCCGGTCCCTCCTGCTGCGCCTCGCCCCCCACGCCACGCTCGTCGCCCCCACCGCGTACGCCGAGAGCTTCCGCGCCGCCGCGCAGGCGGCGCTCCGGCTCTACGAGGACGACGGCGTAGACTCGGGGACGTCCCGCAGGGACCACCGCCCGCAACCCACCAATGACGGAGTGACCTCATGACCAACCCGCTGATCGGCATGCCGCAGGGTCTGGAGTGGCTGGTGATCCTCGCGATCGTCGTGCTCGTGTTCGGCGCCGCCAAGCTGCCCGACCTGGCCCGCAGCTCGGGCCAGGCGCTGCGGATCTTCAAGACCGAGACCAAGAGCCTGCGCGACGACGACGACGACGCGAAGACGCCCGAGCAGCGTGAGATCGAGGCGCGCAACGAGGCGCAGCGCGAGGTCGGCCACGACGCCTCGGGCGAGGTGCTGCGCGAGCGGCGCGACGACACCACCGCCTGACCCGGGTGAGGATCGCCGGTCTGGTCGGCCTGTTCTCGGGCCGGCCCCACCACGACGTCGGCCCGGACGGCCGGATGGCGCTGTCGGACCACTTCCGTGAGTTCCGCGCGCGCCTGCTGCGCTGCCTGATGGTCTTCGTGCTGGCGCTGGGCGTGGCGCTGTTCTTCCGGCACTTCCTGATCGACCTCGTCTACGGTCCCTACGAGCAGGCCCAGGCCAAGCTGCCCGAGGGCACGACCAACGCCACCACCAGCGGCGCCGGCGCCGGGCTGCTGCTGTGGCTGACGCTGTGCGGCTTCGCCGCCGCCATCGTGACCGCGCCCTACTGGCTCTACCAGATCTGGGCGTTCGTGCTCCCCGGGCTCTACGCCCAGGAGCGGAAGATGAGCCGGATCTTCGTCGCCGTCGCCGGGCCGCTCTTCCTCGCGGGGATCGCCCTGGGCTACCTCACGCTGCCCGTGGCCCTCGAGGTGCTCATCGGGTTCAACCCCGAGGGCGTCACCAACCTCATCGACTTCAACGACTACCTCCAGTTCTTCACCCGCACGCTGTTCGTCTTCGGTCTCGCCTTCAACATCCCGGTCTTCGTGGTGCTGCTCAACTTCGCAGGCGTCGTCAAGGGCGCCTCCCTCAAGGCCTACCGGCCGTGGATCATCATCGGCACGTTCGTCTTCGCTGCGGTCGCGACGCCGTCGGCCGACCCCTTCACCATGACGCTGATGGCCGGTCCCATGGTCATCCTCTTCTTCGCCTCCGAGGCGATCGCCCGGTTCAACGACCGGCGCCGGGCGCGCCGCGCGCCCAACAGCGGGCTGTCACCCGACGAGCTCTCGGCCATCTGAGCGGGTCTGACAGGCTGGTGCCATGCAGGCGACCATCTCCGACCTCGACCCGTTCGACCTGCCGGAGTGGCTCGGCACCTCGGACGTGGTGTGGCGCGCGGAGGCCGGACTGCGCTCGGGACACCTGGTCCGCGGCCGGCTGACGTCCGAGGACCCGGGCGGCGCGGGGGGCGCGGCGCAGGAGCTCGCCTGCGACCTGCTCGCCGTGGACGAGGCCTACCCCGAGCCCGTGGTGGACGACGCGAGCCGGCTGCGCGTGCACCAGGCGTGGCGGCACGACCAGGTCGTCATCGGTGAGGTCGACGCCCGCCTGGTCCTCGCGGTGCCGGGGACGCGCTTCGACCCCGAGCTCGTGCTCGACGCCCTGGGCCGGCTGGCGCGGGCCGTGGGGGCACACGCCGAGCGCTACGCCGCCCTGCTCCGACTCGGTCGTTGAGGAGCGGGGGATAGGGTCGCGCTCATGCACGACCCCGCTGCACCCGACCGCGCCGCGCGGGGTCGCGAGATCGCGCTGCTGACCAATCCCACCGCCGGCGGCGGCAGGGGCGCGCGCTACCGCGACGTGGCGCTGGCGCGGCTGCGCGAGAGCGGCTTCGTGGTGCGCAACCTCGAGGGCCGCGACGCCGACGAGGCCGCCGACCTCGCCCGCGGCTGCGTCGCCGACGGCGTCGAGGCGCTCGTGCTGTGCGGTGGGGACGGGCTGGTGCACCTGGGCGTGCAGGCGGTGGCCGGCACCGGCGTGCCGCTCGGCCTGATCCCCAGCGGCACCGGCAACGATTTCGCGCGCTACCTCGGCCTGCCCCGCGCCGACGCGGTCGCGGCGGCCGACCGCGTCATCGCCTCGCGCCGGCGCACGATCGACCTCGCCCGGAGCGGCGACCGCTGGTTCGTCACCGTGCTGGCCGCCGGCTTCGACGCGATCGTCAACGAGCGGGCCAACGCGATGGCGTGGCCGCGGGGTCAGATGCGCTACAACCTGGCCACCCTCGCCGAGCTGCGCACGTTCCGGCCCATCCCCTACGTCCTCCAGCTCGACGGCGAGTCCGCGGAGCACGAGGCGATGCTCGTCGCCGTCGGCAACGGCCCGTCGTTCGGCGGTGGCCTGCGGATCACCGAGGGCGCGCTGCTCGACGACGGGCTGCTCGACGTCGTGGTCATCACGCGGATGAGCAAGACCAAGCTGGTGCGGTCCTACCCGCGCCTGTTCACGGGAAGGATCGACGGTGTGGCCGAGTACGTCCACCGGCGGGTCAGGTCGGTGACCGTCGCCGCGCCCGGCATCGTCTCGTACGCCGACGGCGAGCGCTTCGGGCCGCTGCCGCTCACGATCGACTGCGTGCCCGGCGCCCTGGAGGTGGTGGCATGAGCACCCCACGACGTTCTTCTCCTCCGCTCCGCTCCTCCGAAGAACGCCGAGGGGACCCCGCATGACCGAGGACCAGGACCAGGACCTGACGCCGGCGGAGCGCTACGCGGCGTTCCAGCGGGAGAAGGCGTACCCCATGCTCAAGGACTTCGCCGGCCTCTACGGCTTCGAGCTCGACGACTTCCAGGTGCGCGCCTGCCAGGAGATCGAGAACGGCCGGGGCGTGCTCGTCGCCGCGCCGACGGGCTCGGGCAAGACGATCGTCGGCGAGTTCGCGATCCACCTCGCGCTCCAGACGGGGCGCAAGGCGTTCTACACCACGCCGATCAAGGCGCTGTCGAACCAGAAGTACCACGACCTGGTCAAGCGCTACGGCGCTGACAACGTCGGCCTGCTCACCGGCGACAACGTCATCAACGGCGAGGCGCCGGTGGTCGTGATGACCACCGAGGTGCTCCGCAACATGCTCTACGCCGGGTCCCGCACCCTGCTCGGCCTCGGCTACGTGGTGATGGACGAGGTCCACTACCTCGCCGACCGGATGCGCGGCGCCGTGTGGGAGGAGGTGATCATCCACCTTCCCGAGTCGGTGACGCTGGTGTCGCTGTCGGCGACCGTGTCCAATGCCGAGGAGTTCGGCGAGTGGCTGGCCACGGTCCGCGGCGAGACGAGCACCATCCTCGAGGAGAAGCGGCCCGTGCCGCTGTTCCAGCACGTGATGGTGGGACGGCGGCTGCTCGACCTCTTCGCCTCCTCCGACGTCGACGCGAGCGCCGGCTTCGTCAAGGAGGGTGCTCCCGTCAACGAGGAGCTCACCCGGATCGCGCGCGACGACTGGGCCAGCTCGCGCCTCATGCGCGACCGGCGCTCGCCGCGCAAGGGCAAGCCCGGCTCGACGAAGAACCCCCGCGCCGTCGGCAACGGCCGCCGGGTGTGGATCCCGAGCCGGGTCGAGGTCGTCGAGCGGCTCGACCGCGAGGGCCTCCTGCCCGCCATCATGTTCGTCTTCAGCCGGGCCGGGTGCGACGCGGCCGTGACCCAGCTCGTCCAGGCCAACACCCGGCTCACGACCGCCGCGGAGCGCGACGAGATCTTCGCCCGGGTGGAGGAGGCCTCGCGGACCCTGCCGGAGGAGGACCTGCACGTCCTCGGCTACCACGAGTTCCTCGACGGGCTGACCCGCGGGATCGCCGCCCACCACGCCGGCCTGCTGCCGGCGTTCAAGCAGGTGGTGGAGGAGCTGTTCCAGGACGGGCTGGTGAAGGTGGTCTTCGCCACCGAGACGCTGGCCCTGGGCATCAACATGCCCGCACGCACCGTCGTCATCGAGAAGCTCTCGAAGTGGAACGGTGAGTCGCACGCCGACCTGACGCCGGGGGAGTACACCCAGCTGACCGGGCGGGCGGGACGACGCGGCCTCGACATCGAGGGCCACGGCGTCGTGCTCTACCAGCCCGGCATGAACCCGGGGGAGGTCGCGGGGCTCGCGTCCACCCGGACGTACCCCCTCCGCTCGTCCTTCCGGCCGTCCTACAACATGGCGGTCAACCTCGTGCACCAGTTCGGCCGGGCGCGCTCGCGCGAGCTGCTCGAGCAGTCGTTCGCACAGTTCCAGGCCGACAAGGCCGTCGTCGGGCTGGCGCGGCAGGTGCACAAGGCGGAGGAGGCCCTCGAGGGCTACCGCGAGGCGGCGACCTGCCACCTCGGCGACTTCATGGAGTACGCCGCCCTGCGCCGCCGCATCAGCGACCTGGAGAAGGGTGCCGCGCGGGAGCGCCGCCTGGACCGCCGGCAGGAGGCGATGGCGTCGCTGGGCAAGCTGCGTCCCGGCGACGTGATCAACGTCCCCGCCGGCAAGTTCAGCGGCCTGGCCGTCGTCATCGACCCCGGCCACTCCGGCGACGAGCCACGGCCCTACGTCGTCACCGCCGACCGGCAGGCCCGGCGGCTGGCCCCGATGGACTTCCCGGTGCCGGTGGAGGCGATCGGCCGGCTGCGGATCCCCAAGTCGTTCAACGGGCGCAACCCGGCCATGCGCCGCGACCTGGCCACGGCGCTCCGGACGCAGGCGCGCGGCTTCGACGGCCCCGAGCCGCGCCGCCAGAAGCAGCGCGACTCCTTCAGCGACACCCCCGCCGACCGGGAGGTCGGCCGGCTCCGGGCGGACCTGAAGTCGCACCCCTGCCACCAGTGCCCCGACCGCGAGGACCACTCCCGGTGGGCCGAGCGCTACTTCAAGCTGGAGCGCGACACCGAGACCCTCAAGCGGCGGGTGGAGAACCGCACCAACACCGTCGCGCGGACCTTCGACCGGGTGTGCGACGTGCTGACGGCGCTGGGCTACCTCGACGGCGACACCGTGACCGAGCAGGGCGCACACCTGCGGCGGATCTACACCGACATGGACCTCGTGGCGGCGGAGGCGATCCGTGAGGGCCTCTTCGACGACCTGGCCCCCTCCGAGCTCGCCTCCGTCCTGTCGGCGCTCGTCTTCGAGGCCCGGCGCGCCGACGACGCGTCGTCGCCGAAGATGCCGGGCGGCCAGGTGCGACCCGTGCTGGGCGAGCTGGTCCGCGTGTGGGGCAGGCTCGACGCCCTCGAGCGCGACCACCGCCTCGACTTCCTGCGCGAGCCCGACATCGGCTTCGCCTGGGCGGCGTGGCGCTGGGCCGAGGGCGACGACCTCGACGACGTCCTCATGGCCACCGGGCTGTCCGCCGGTGACTTCGTGCGGTGGATGAAGCAGCTGCTCGACCTGTGCGGGCAGGTGGCCGACGCCGCGGGTGACCGTCCGCTGCGCACCACCGCGCGCACGGCGGCCAAGCAGCTCAAGCGGGGCGTGATCGCCTACTCGGTGCTCGCCGAGTAGCCACCCGGCGGTGGATCGGTCCCCACCCGGGCCGCACACGCGCGGGTGGGGCGTCCGCGTGTGGGAGGCTGCCGCCATGTCCTCCGGCGACCGCCTGCTGCTGCTCGACACGGCCTCCCTCTACTTCCGCGCGTTCTTCGGCGTGCCCGACTCGGTCACGGCCCCCGACGGAACCCCGGTCAACGCCGTGCGTGGGCTGATGGACTTCATCAGCCGGCTGGTGGGGGAGTACGACCCGAGCCACCTCGCCTGCTGCTGGGACGACGACTGGCGTCCGCAGTGGCGCGTCGACCTGATCCCCTCCTACAAGTCGCACCGGGTGGTGCGCGAGGTCCCCGGCCCGCGGCCGGACGTCGAGGAGGTGCCCGACCCGCTGCAGGCGCAGGTGCCGATCATCATCTCGGTGCTCGAGGCCTTCGGCATCCCGGTCGTCGGCCACGCAGAGATGGAGGCCGACGACGTCATCGGCACCCTCGCCACCGGTGCCGGCATGCCGGTCGACATCGTCACGGGCGACCGCGACCTGTTCCAGCTCGTCGACGACGACGCCCAGGTGCGGGTGCTCTACGTCGCGCGCGGGGTCAGCAAGCACGAGCGGGTCGACAACGCGTGGGTGCGCGGGAAGTACGGCGTCGACGCCCACCAGTACGCCGACCTGGCCACCCTGCGCGGCGACGCGTCGGACGGGCTGCCCGGCGTGGCGGGGGTGGGCGACAAGACCGCCGCGACGCTGCTCGGCCGGTTCGGCACGGTCGAGGCGATCGTCGCGGCCGCCGCCGACCCCGACTCCGACATGGGGCCGGGTCCGCGGGGGAAGATCAAGGCCGCCGCCGACTACCTGCTCGTCGCGCCGCGCGTCGTCGCCGTACGCCGCGACCTCGACCTCGGCTCGCCCGACCTCACGCGACCGCGCACGCCCGTCGACCACGACGCGGTGGTGGCCTTGGACGAACGGTGGGGGCTGGGGTCGTCCGCCGTGCGCCTGGTGCAGGCGATGTCCGGCTCGGACTAGGGTTCGGCGGGTGAGCTCCTCCGAGGTCGAGTCCAAGGACCGGCAGATCCTGGCCCTGCTGGCCACCGACGGCCGGATGTCCTTCACCGACCTCGGCAAGGCGACCGACCTGTCCACCTCGGCCGTGCACCAGCGGGTCAAGCGGCTCGAGCAGCGCGGGCTGATCCTCGGCTACGGCGCGACCGTCGACCACGACCAGCTCGGCCGGCCCCTGACGGCCTTCATCTCGATCACGCCGATCGACCCGTCGCAGCCCGACGACTACCCCGAGCGGCTGCAGGGCATCAAGGAGATCGAGTCCTGCTGGTCCGTGGCCGGCGAGGAGTCCTACATCCTCAAGATCCGTGTCGCCACGCCCCGTGACCTCGAGGACCTGCTCGGCAAGATCCGCGGCGCGGCCAGCGTCTCGACGCGGACCACGATCGTGCTCTCGACCCCCTACGAGAACCGACCCGTCGACTGACCCGCGGCTCCGGCCGACCCCACCCGGGAGGCGCCATGCCAGCCCCACCCTCGCAGGACCTGCTGCGCTCCGAACGGCTCGCGCTGGTCGCCGACCTCGACCGGCTCCCCGACGAGCAGTGGCGCCAGCCGTCGCTGTGCGCCGGCTGGCGGGTGGTCGACGTCGCCGCCCGCCTCGCCTGGACCCCCGTCCTCGGCCCCACGGCCGGGGCGGCCGCGATGGCGCGGCACCGCTTCTCGATGAACGCGATGATCGCCGGCCTCGCCGTCGAGTGGTCCTCGCGCGGTCGCGAGGCGATCCTCGCCCAGCTGCGCACGAACGCCGCGACCGGCGCCCGGCCGATCGGGATGCCCCTGGTCGCCGCGCTCTCGGACGCGGTCGTGCACGGCATCGACGTACGCCGCCCGCTGGGGCTGGCGACCTCCGTCCCGCCGGACGCGGTCGGCCCGGTCGCGGACTTCGCGCTGGCCACGCCGTGGCCCCTCCACGCGGTGATCGGCGGCAGCGCCCGCCGCCGCGTCGCCGGCGTACGCCTCGTCGTCCCCGGGGTCTGGGAGCACGGCGGCGGCCCGGAGGTCACGCTCTCCGCCGAGGCGGCGCTCCGGCTGGTCTACGGGCGCGCTGTCGGGCCCGACGAGGTGTCGGGGGCGGGGGTGGGTGTGCTGCGGGGGCGGTTGTGACGCCCCCGTCCTGGTGTTGGTTTCCCCGCATATGCGGGGAAACCCGAACATCCCGTGGCGTACACACCTCTAGAAGCTCACAACTCGCGCGAGAAGTCAGGCACCGACGGGCCGCGTACGGCTCTCCAGCAGCCGGCGGATCCGGGTAGCGGTGGCGGCCGGGTTCTCGAGGTCCGCCCACCCGATGCGGATGCACACCCACCCGGTGAGCAGGCAGATGCGCTCCTCACGCTTCTTCTCCCGCAGGAGGTACTGGTCGAGCGTCTCGCCCTCACGCCGGTGGAGCTCGTACTTGATCCTCCCGTCGAACTCCAGGAAGACTCCGTGGTGAGGCCACGCGAAGTCGACCCGGCCGAAGACCCGCCCTCGCTCGTCCCGGATCACCACCTGCGGCTCAGGACGCGGCAGGCGCTGCTGCCGGCACATGTAGTAGGTCCGGCTCTCCGCCGGTGACTCCATCCGACCGTCGGCGAGAGCGAGAACCACGTGGGCGGAAAGCGTGTGCGGCCAGTGCTTCATGGCCTCGACCGCGGCGACGAGCTCGTCGACAGACATCTGCTCGGAGTGGAGCAACCCGTTGACGACGACGAGCGCGGCCTCGGGTGTCGCCGTCGACAGGACTTCGACGGCGCTCCGGGCAGCCGGACTGACACGGACGCCGTTCACGATCTCCACGTCGTGTTCCGACAGCTCCCCGCCGTGGTGGACGACCCCCGCCTCACGTCGTCCTCCGTTGCCGTCCGTGCGCGTCATGTGCACCTCGTCCAGCGAGATGTTCCACACCGGCACGCCGCGCTCGACCACGGCGGACACGTGGGTCAGGGCGGCGCGCGGGTGGGCCGTACGCAGCGCCGCTCGGCACAGGACGCGGTGCCGGTCGGCAGCGGACAGGCGGTCCCACAGGGCCGCGTCGACGTACGCGCCGTGACGGACCCGATGGAGGACACCGGCGGAGACGAGCCGGGTGAGCTGGTGGTCGGTGTAGCCGTCCTCGACCAGCTCGCGGCGCAGGCGTACGACGTTGTCGAGGTCCGGCGGCGAAGGGCGGTACATGACGTCAGGCTCGCCCGCCGCGCTGGCTCAGCGGTACCCGTGCGCGGCGATCTGTGGACAGCCGGGTCACCGACCCGCGGCGACTTCTCCAGCGGGTTTCGATCTTGTGGGGGCGTACACACCTCGACATGTTCGGGTTTCCCCGCATATGCGGGGAAACCGAGCGCCGAAGAAGAAGACCGCCCTCAGTAGGCCTGCAGAGCCGCCGTACGCCGCGACGCCTCGGCCATCTCGGCGGCCTTGAGCGAGGCCTCGTCGAGGCGGCCGTGCTGCTCCCACCACTGCTGGCCCGACTCGGGCAGCGTGTGGATCGGGTCGTAGTACTCGTAGTAGCGCGACAGCGCCTCGGCGTCGTCGGCCTCGATCGAGGTGCGGTAGTTCTTGGTCCAGTAGGAGATGCCGTGCTCGAGGTCGTAGTCGGCGTTCTGGTGGACCCAGCGCTTGCCGACGAACGGCACGTCGCACACGATGCGCGGCGTCGCGAACCCGGGCAGGTAGCCCATGATGTGGTGCTGGAGCCGCTGGGCGTCGGCGAGCGAGACCCGCCAGTGCTCCGAGAACGGGATCATGTCGCACATGTAGAAGTAGTAGGGCATGATCTGCGCGCCGTCGAGCAGGCGGAAGCACAGGTCGAGCAGGGCGTGCGGATCCGCGTTGACGCCGTTGAGCAGGACACCCTGGTTGCGTACGTCGCGCAGGCCGGCGTCGAGCATCGCGCGGGTGGCGTCGGCCACGAGCGGCGTCACGGAGTTCGCGTGGTTGGCGTGGGTGTGCATCGCGATCGAGACCCCGCGCGAGCGGGCGATCGAGGCCACCCGGCTCACGCCGTCCACCACGTCGGGCTGCAGCCAGTGCTGGGGGAGGCCGACGAGCGCCTTGGTCGCCAGCCGGATGTCGCGGATGTTGTCGATGGCCAGGACCTCGGTGAGGAAGGCCTCGAGGCGGGGCCACGGCATGTTGGCCACGTCGCCGCCGGAGACGACGACGTCGCGCACCGACGGGGTGCGGCGGAGGTAGTCGAGCATGTCGCCGAGCCGGTCGTTGGGCTTGGCGGTGAACTTGAGCTTCTCGATGACCGGCGTGGAGTTGCCGACGAGGTCCATGCGGGTGCAGTGGCCGCAATACTGCGGGCAGGTCGGCAGCAGCTCGGCGAGGACCTTGGTGGGGTAGCGGTGCGTCAGTCCCTCGGTCGCCCACATGTCGTGCTCGTGCAGCGAGTCGCGCGCCGCGTGCGGGTGCGAGGGCCAGTCGGTGCGACGGTCGCTGAGGACGGGGAGCATGTAGTGGCGGACCGGGTCGGCGTAGAACGCCTCGGTCATCGACCCGGCGCCGGCGGGCTCGAAGGTCGGCACCATCGTGTTCATCATCTGCGGCGGCACCAGCATGGACATGGTGGCCCGCTCGGCCTGGTCGCGCTCGAGGTCGGCGTAGAACCGGTCGTCGAGCCGGTCGCCCATCAGCTCGCGCAGCTGCTTGACGTTCTTGACGCAGTGCGCGCGCTGCCACTGCACAGACGCCCACTCCCCGGCGGTTACGGCGGACCAGCCCGGGAAGCGTGTCCAGTCGGGCTCGACGAGCTCGACCCGCTGGTAGGGGTAGGGCTGGCCGGTGGCGAGTGCCTGCCCCAGCGGGCTGGCGGTCTCGATGCTCATGAGGTCTCCTTGCAGTGGCCCCGGTGCTGGGTGCCGGCCGGGGTCAGGCCTGACGGCGCGCCGGTTGTGTGTGCGGCGACACATCTGGGAGAGTACGTGGAGAACGTGCGGTGAGTCCAATGCCGCGCCGCAAGATTTCCGGCACAAGCGCGTGAACCTAGAAGGATGACCTGCATGAACTCCCCCTCGGACATCCAGACGGACCTCCGCACCGGTGACCCGACCGGCCTGCACCGCGTGCTCGACGACCGCGCCGTGCTGCCGCAGGCGGCCGAGCGCCTCGACACCCGCGCCGAGCTCTGGCCCGACGAGGTCCGGGTCCGCGTCGAGCGGCTCAACCTCGACGCGGCGTCCTTCCGGCAGCTCGAGCGCGCACACACGACGTACGGCGAGACCGACGGCGCCGCCGTCCGTGCCGAGGTGCTCGACATCGTCGCCACGCGCGGCAAGATGCAGAACCCGGTCACCGGCTCCGGCGGCATGCTCGTCGGCACCGTCGAGGAGGTCGGTCCCGAGTCGCCGCTCGGCCTGGCCGTCGGCGACCGCGTCGCGACGCTCGTCAGCCTCACCCTGACCCCGCTGGTGATCGAGGACGGGCTGGCCGGCTGGGACGGACGCAGCGAGCAGGTCCCGTGCGACGGCTACGCGGTGCTGTTCGGTCGCTCGATCGCCGCCGTCATCCCCGACGACCTCGACCCGGCGCTGTCCCTCAGCGTCATGGACGTCTGCGGCGCCCCCGCCCTCACCGCGCGCATCGTCGAGGAGCACGCCGCCCGCGGCCTGGCCCCGACCGTCGCCGTGATCGGCGGCGCCGGCAAGTCCGGGTCCCTCAGCCTCTCCGCCGCCCGGGCCGCCGGCGCGGCACGCACGATCGGTGTCGTCCCGCACCAGGGGGAGCACGACCTGCTCGCCGGCGCCGGCCTGGCCGACGCGGTCGCCGTCGCTGATGCGCGCGACCCCATCGCCCTGCGCGACGCGGTCACCGCCGCGGGCGGTCCGGCGGACGTCACCGTGGTCTGCGTCGACGTGCCCGGCTGCGAGGGCGGGGCGATCCTCGCCACCGCCGAGGGTGGCACCGTCATCTTCTTCTCGATGGCCACCAGCTTCAGCGCCGCGGCGCTGGGCGCCGAGGGCCTCGCGGCAGACGTGCGGATGCTCATCGGCAACGGCTACGTCCCGGGCCACGCGGCCTACGCCATGGAGCTGCTCCGTGCCGACGCCGGCGTGCGCGGCCTGTTCGAGCGGAGGCTGTGATGGCACGCACTGCGAGCAGGCTGGGCATCGATCGCGCCGACGTACGACGCGCGCGCACGCTCGCCCGCCAGGTCGGCAAGCCGATCGTCGACCTCGCGACGCAGCACACGACCGTGTCGGTGGAGCGGGCGACGCTGCGCCTGGCCGGTCTGGGCGGGGCCGACCCCGACGGCACGCCGTGGGTCAACCGGCTCGCCGACGTCGTACGCGCCGACACCGGCCTCGAGCACGGCGTCAGCCTCCCGGTGTGGGACGCCCTGCTCCGTGGCGAGGGCGACGACCTGCTCACGCTGGCGCAGAAGGCGGCGGCCGGGTCGGTCACGTTCCGGCTCCCCGAGGGCCGCGACGCTACCCGCGCCCGGGCCGCCTCGCGACGCGCCGTCGCCGCCGGCATCAAGCAGATCGACCGGCAGCGGGTCGCGCGCGAGAGGATGGTCGCCAAGGTCGGCGACGCCCCGAGCAAGCCGTGGATCTACCTCATCGTCGCCACCGGTGACATCTACGAGGACATCCCGCAGGCGCAGGCAGCCGCCCGCGAGGGCGCCGACGTCATCGCGGTGATCCGGTCGACCGGCCAGTCCCTGCTCGACTTCGTCCCCGAGGGCGCGACGCGCGAGGGCTTCGCCGGCACCTACGCCACCCAGGAAAATTTCCGCCTGATGCGGGCCGCCCTCGACGAGACGTCGCGCGAGCTGGGCCGCTACGTGCGGCTGACCAACTACGCCTCGGGGCTGTGCATGCCCGAGATCGCGACGCTGGCGGGCCTCGAGCGGCTCGACATGATGCTCAACGACTCGATGTACGGCATCCTCTTCCGCGACATCAACCCGGTGCGCACCTTCGTCGACCAGCGCTTCAGCCGCCAGATCCACGCCCGCGCGGGGATCATCATCAACACCGGCGAGGACAACTACCTCACCACCGCCGACGCGGTCGAGGCGGCGCACACGGTGACGACCAGCCAGCTGCTCAACGAGTACTTCGCCAAGGAGGCCGGGCTCGAGGACTGGCAGCTCGGCCTCGGCCACGCGTTCGAGATCGACCCCGAGGTGCCGGACTCCTTCCGCCTCGAGCTGGCGCACGCCATGCTCGCGCGCGAGCTGTTCCCCGACGCGCCGCTCAAGTGGATGCCGCCCACCCGGCACATGACCGGCGACGTCTTCAAGGGCTACCTCCTCGACGGCTTCTTCAACCTCGTCGGCGCGCTGACCGGCCAGGGGATCCTGCTCGTCGGGATGATGACGGAGGCGGTCGTGACGCCGTGGATCTCCGACCGCGACCTGGCCCTGCAGAACGTCCGCTACGTCATGAACGCCGCCGGCAACCTGCACGAGGACTTCCACCCGGCGCCCGACGGCTTCATCGCCCGGCGCGCCCGCGAGGTGCTCGGCGACGCCGTCGGGCTGCTCGAGGAGATCAAGGCCGACCGCAGCGTCCCCGGCGAGCCGCCGCTGCTGTCGGCGATCGCCGACGGCACCTTCGGACTGATGAAGCGGCCCGCCGACAAGGGCAAGGGCCTCGAGGGCGTCGCCCGCAAGGCCGACGGCTACTACAACCCGGCCACCGAGATCCTCGCCCTTCGAGACGGCGCCGAGGGCGCCTCCACTGGAACCGGAGACAAGCGATGAGCCTCATCAGGCCCTACGGCGACACCACCGGCGACGGCATGGTGCAGATGTCGTTCACCCTGCCCATCGCGCACTCCAAGGTGGCCGAGGGTGCCGCCGTGCAGCTCGCCAACAAGATGGGCATGGACCCCGCGCTGGTCGTGCACGCCAAGCCGATGGGGGAGGGCTTCACCTTCTTCGTCGTCTACGGGCGGGTCAACCACCTCGTCGACCCCAGCACCGTGGAGGTCGTCGAGCGCGACTACCCCCTGCTGACCCCCAAGGAGGCCAACGCGGCGATCAAGCGGGCGCTGCGCCGCCGCCTGGTCGTGGTGGGCGGCTGCATCGGCACCGACGCGCACACCGTCGGCATCGACGCGATCCTCAACATCAAGGGGTTCGCGGGGGAGAAGGGCCTGGAGTACTACCGCGAGCTCAAGGTGGTCAACCTCGGCGCCCAGGTCTCCGTGCCCCAGCTCGTGGAGGCGGCGCGCGAGGAGCGGGCCGACGCGGTGCTCGTCTCGCAGGTCGTCACCCAGCGCGACGCCCACCTGCTCAACACCCGTGAGATGTCGGCGGCCTTCCGCGAGGCCTACCCCGCGGCCAGGCGGCCACTGCTCGTCGTCGGCGGGCCGCGCTTCGACGAGACGATGGCCGAGGAGCTCGGCGTCGACCGTGTCTTCACCCGGGGTACGACGCCCGGCGAGGTCGCGTCGTTCATCGTCCACCGGCTCACCACCCCCCGCACCCCCGGCAGCAGCCCCAGCACCCAGGAGAAGGCCTCATGAGCGACGACACGAGGGTCGGCACGGTCGTCACCCACCGCCGCTACGTCCCCTACTCCCACGCCCACTACGCGGGCAACCTGGTGGACGGGGCCTACAGTCTCGGCCTCTTCGGCGACGTCGCGACCGAGATGTGCATCGTGCTGGACGGCGACGAGGGGCTCTTCGCGTCCTACTCCGACGTGCAGTTCACGGCTCCGGTGCGCGCCGGTGACCTCCTGGAGATCACCGCCACGCTCGTGCGCGAGGGCACCCGCAGCCGGGTGATGGACTTCGCGGTGCACGTCGTCGGGCGCGGTGCCGCGACCCCCGACGCGCCGGGCGCGGCGGAGGTCCTCGACCCGCCGCTGGTGGCCACCACGGCGACCGGCACGGTCGTCGTACCCCCCGCCGCGCACTAGGCACCACCGGCACCGGCGTGTCCACGACGACACGCCGGTGCCGGGGCAGATTCGTTGGGGAAGTTCTCAACCAGGGTCGGCTCTGTGACCTGCGGTTTCGCGCATACGCGCAGGTCAGGGCCGTGTTGACACTCCCGGCGAGGAAAGGGATTGTTCCCGGGTCCGCCTGTGCAGCTCGTGGGTGGCACCTTCGGCACCGGGAGGTCAGACGTGGGGTTCGCGAAGCCAGCGATGCCCGTCGTCCGGCGTCCTGCCGGGAGTGCCCCGCGGGGGCCGGATGCGGGAGGAACCACGGGGCCGTAGACAACTTCGCGCGATCGTCAGCCAGGCGGTCGTGCGTCGGTCCGAAGTCCCTGCGTTCCTCCCGCACCCTGCAGGCGTGCACCCGTCGGCTACGGTTCCAGCGTGCCGCTGCGCTGCCTCCTCGCCCTCGCCGGCGGACTCGTGCTGGCGGCGGCCTTCGAGCCGGTCGGCTGGGCGTGGCTGATGCCCGTCGGCATCGCGGCACTCGTCTTCTCCGTCCGCGGCCTGGGGCCCGGACGGGCGTGGATCCCGAGCCTGCTGTTCGGCATCACGTTCACCTACGCGGTGATGGAGTGGATGCGCGCGGTCGGCACCGACGCCTGGATCGCCATGTGCGCGATGGAGGCTGCCTTCTTCGTCCCGCTGGGCATCGGCCTCTCGTGGAGCATGCGCCTGCGGGCCTGGCCGGTCTGGGCGGCGCTGTGGTGGGTGGGCATCGAGACGTGGCGCAGCGGCTTCCCCTTCTCCGGGATGCCGTTCGGCCGACTCGCCTACGCCACGGCCGGCACGCCGTGGGCCGACGCCCTGCCGTGGCTGGGGATGACCGGGGTCAGCCTCCTCGTCGCGCTGACCGGCACGACCCTGGCGTGGGTGCTGCTGCAGCTGCGTGCGCCGTCGCGGGCCGCGTACGTCGCCGTGGCCGGGCTCGTCGCCGTGACGTTGGCCCCGGCCCTCGTGCCCTACCCCGTCGAGGAGACCGGCACCACCACGGTGGCCGCCGTGCAGGGTGACGTGCCCGGCACGGGGCTCAACGTGCCGGCGGTCCACCGCGAGGTCACCGCCGACCACGTCCGGCTCACCCGCGAGCTCGCGGACGCGGTGGCGGCGGGGGAGCAGGAGGCACCCGACTTCGTGGTGTGGCCGGAGAACTCGACCGCCGTCGACCCCTTCCTCGACCCCGGGATCAACGCGGGCATCGTCGCGGCGTCCGACGCGATCGACGTGCCGATCATCGTGGGCGGGACCAACAGCGACCCGCTCGACGACGGCCAGGTCCTCAACCAGGGGATCGTCTACCACCCCGGCCTCGGCGGCGGCGACCGCTACACCAAGCGGCACCCGGTGCCCTACGGGGAGTACATCCCCTTCCGCGGCAGCAGCTGGATGCCCTCCACCTACGGTCGGCTGACCGAGGTGCCCCGCGACATGGTGCGCGGCACCAGCCTCGAGCCGCTGCGGGTCGCCGACGTACTGGTGGCCGACGCGATCTGCTTCGACGTGGCCTACGACGAGGGGATCGCCGGGCAGGTCGCCAGCGGCGCCGAGCTCGTGACGGTGCAGACCAGCAACGCGATGTTCAGCCGCACCGACCAGCTCGCGCAGCAGTTCGAGATCAGCCGGCTGCGCGCCCAGGAGACCGGCCGATGGGTGGTGGTGGCGGCGATCAACGGCATCTCCGGCGTCGTACGCCCCGACGGCACCGTCGTCGCGTCCGTGCCGGCGCGCGGCCAGGAGGTCCTCGTCGAGACCGTCGGGCTCAGCTCGACGCTCACCCCGGCCGTGCGCATGGGTGTCTGGCCCGCTCGGCTCGCCCTCGTGTTCCTCGTCTGCCACACGCTGGCGGTGCTCGTCACCTATCGTCGTCGCCGACGTGGCGACCGCCCCGTCCCCGAAGCCGTAGGAGCGAGGTAGCTGCACGTGGGAGTCGAAGGTCTCGGGCGGTGCGTGATGGTCGTCCCCACCTACAACGAGTCCGAGAACCTCGAGTGGATCGTGGGCCGGCTCCGCACGGCGCAGCCGGGGGTCGACGTGATGGTCGTCGACGACAACAGCCCCGACGGCACCGGGGCGATCGCCGACCGCCTGGCCGCCGAGGACGAGGCGGTCTCGGTGGTGCACCGCACGGAGAAGGCGGGCCTGGGTGCGGCCTACCTCCACGGCTTCGACGTCGCGCTGAGGGCCGGCTACGACGTCATCGGGGAGATGGACGCCGACGGCTCCCACCAGCCCGAGCAGCTCCAGCGCCTCCTCGACGCCCTGCGCACCGCCGACCTCGTCATCGGCTCGCGCTACGTCCCCGGCGGCTCGGTGGTCAACTGGCCGCTGCAGCGCCTGCTGCTCTCGCGCGGGGGCAACCTCTACGTCCGGCTGCTGCTCGGGATGCGGGTCAAGGACGCCACCGCCGGCTACCGGCTGTTCCGCCGGAGCACGCTCGAGGCGATCGACCTTGGATCGGTGCGGTCTACTGGGTACGTGTTCCAGACCGATCTCGCCTACCGCACGGTGAGCCGCGGCCTGCGCCTCGTCGAGGTGCCGATCGACTTCGTCGAGCGCGAGCGGGGCGACTCCAAGATGAGCGGCCAGGTCGCGAGCGAGTCGCTGCGCAAGATCACCAGCTGGGGGCTGTCCGAGCGACGTGCCCGGCTCACGCGCCACAAGGTGCAGGCATGACCCAGTCGAGGGCGCCCCGCGGCGCCTCGCGACCGCCGCAGCGCCGTCGGCGGGCGTGGCTGCGCCCGCTGCTGGCCGTCGCCTTCGTGGTGGTGCCGCTGGCCGAGATCTGGGCGATCCTCCAGGTCGGCCAGCTGGTCGGGCCGTGGTGGACCATCGCGCTCCTGGTGCTCGACAGCCTCGTCGGCGCCTGGCTCATCAAGCGAGAGGGCGGACGCGCGTGGCGCGCCCTGCGCGAGGCCCTCCAGGGTGGCCGGATGCCCGCCCGCGAGCTCGCCGACGGGGCGCTGATCCTCATCGGCGGCACCCTCATGCTCAGCCCCGGGTTCCTGCTCGACCTGCTCGGGATCCTGCTCATCCTGCCCTTCACCCGACCGGTCGCGCGTCGCCTGCTGACCTCGGTCGTGGAGCGCCGCCTGGTCGTGGCGCCCTTCGCGCCGGGGGTGGGGCCAGGGTTCGGGGCCGGGTTCGGCCCTGGAAACGCACGACGCCCCGGACCCGGGCCCGAGGGCCCGGTCGTCCAGGGCGACGTGGTCGACTGAGTCGAGTCGCGCTCAGAGCGTCAGGAGACGCGCTTCTTCTTGTTCGCGCGGTGCAGGTGCGCGGGACCGATCTCGCCGCCGCGCAGCAGCTCCAGGCGCTCCTTGAGGATGTCCTCGAGCTCCTTCTCCGAACGCCGCTCCAGCAGCATGTCCCAGTGCGTACGAGCCGGCTTCTCGACCTTCTCCTCGGGGAGGATGCCCGCCGTGCTCAGTGCCTCCGCGCCGCAGCGCGGGCACTCCCACACGGCCGGGACGTCGGCCTCGACCGACATCGTGACCTCGAAGTCGTGTCCCTGCTTGCACCGGTATCCGACCTGCTGCCGAGCAGCGAACTCGATGCCGCGCTCGTCCTCGAAACTCTGGCCTCCGAGCCTCGCGCCACGCAGTGTGCGCTCCGCCACCGTGCCCACCTCCAGTTTGGGTTGCTGACCCCGTCGAGTGTGTCCGGGGTTGTAGGTGTAACGAGCCAGACGCCGTGTCGTGACGCCACTTGTGGTGGCGCGGCTCGTTCCCTTGATCCTTCAACGGTAGCGGGGGACCCCACATTCCGCGGATCTCGCGTGGTCCCGACCACGCTCAGGCGGGGCGGCGTCCACCCGCAGGGGTGATGAGCACCACACGCAGGGGTGAGCAGGCGGGTACGACCGGCCCTCGCGACCCGTCCGGAGGGCCGTCGTGACACCTCTCAGATGACGGCAGGGACGTCGTTGCCGGCGTCGCGGATGCCGCGGGCGGTGTCCACGCGCATCAGCAAGAGACCGCCGACGACGAAGAAGATGATCAGCGCGAAGATCGCCGGTCGGTAGGAGTCGGTGAAGGTGTAGACGAGGCCGAACACGAGCGTCCCGAACCACGACGTGCCCCGCTCCATCGCGTGGTAGAAGCTGAAGTACTCGGCCTCCTTGCCGCGGGGGATCAGCAGCGAGAAGTAGGACCGGGCGAGTGCCTGCGTGCCGCCGAGGACGATGCCGATGGCGACGCCGAGGGCGAGCAGCGGCAGGAGGGACTCCTCGGGGATGAACAGCGCCGCCGTCACGATGAGCATCCACACGACCAGGCCGCCGAGGATGGTCGACTTCGCGCCGCGCACGGCGGCGATCCGGCCGAAGAGCAGCGCGCCGCCGACCGCCACGAACTGCACGAGCAGGTAGACGCCGAGCATCGTGCCCTGCGGGAACCCGAGCTCCTCCACGCCGTAGACGGAGGCCTGGCTGATGACGGTCTGGATGCCGTCGTTGAAGAACAGGTAGGCCAGCAGGAACGTGAGCGCGACGGGGTAGTTGCGCATGTCCTTGAGGGTCTGCAGCAGCTGGCCGAAGCTGCGCTGCAGCACGCCGCCCTCGACCTGCTCGACGTGCACCGGCGGGTGGTTCTGGAGCCCGCGCCAGGGGATGAACGTGAAGGCCGCCCACCACACGGCGGCGGAGAGCAGCGAGATGCGCACCGCCATGCCCTCGGTGAGCCCGAAGGTGTCGTGGAAGCTGACCAGCACGAAGTTGAGCGCCAGCAGCAGGCCTCCGCCGGCGTAGCCGTAGGCCCAGCCCCGCGTCGAGACCCGGTCGCGCTCGGACTCGTCGGAGATCAGCGGGAGGATGGCGTCGTTGAACACCGCCGACGCGCCGAAGCACAGGTTGGCCAGGACGAACGTGATGGCGCCGAGCTGCCAGTTGTCGCCGGTCATGAAGAACAGCAGCGCCGCGAAGAACGACCCGGTCCAGGCGAAGCCGGCGAGCATGTCCTTCTTGCGCGCCGTCCGGTCCGCGACGGCGCCGAGCAGCGGCAGCACGAGCGCCGAGATCAGCGTGGAGAAGGTGATGACGTAGGCCGGGAGGGCGCCGGGCGCCACGGCGATGCCCAGCACCGAGACCCGGTCGTCGACCGCGGCCTCCTCGGCGATGGCGATGAGGTAGGGCCCGAAGAGGACGCCGGCGATCGTGGTGGCGAAGGCGCTGTTGGCCCAGTCGTAGAAGTACCAGGCCTTCTGCTCCTGGGCCCGCACCAGCGGCCTCAGGTCGGCGATGCCACCGTCGACGTCACTCATGCCTCATCCTTCACCGGAGGGTTCCACTGCCCGCGGGCGCGGAGCACGTCCCTGAGTATGTCCGTGCGATCGGTCATGAGGCCGTCGACACCACGGTCGAGGAGGACGTTCATCTCGGCCGGGTCGTCGATGGTCCACACGTGCACCTCCACGCCGGCGGCGTGCGCGCGTCGTACGAGCCCTCGGGTGACCACGACGAGCCGGCCGCGCCGGTGCGGCACCTGCAGGGCGACCGGTCGGCCGCGGGTCAGGAGGCGCGCGAGCCGGCCGCTGGGGGAGAGCACGAAGGCGACCACCTCCAGCGGGTGTGCCGAGGTGGCGACGCGTCCGCGCGTGCGCCGCCGGAACGCCGCCATCCGCCGCCCGGAGAACGACCCGATCAGCACGCGGTCCCATGCCCGGCGCTCCTCGATGAAACGCGCGAGCGCCTCGACGGCTCCCTCGGACTTGAGGTCGATGTTGAAGCGAGCCCCCGGGAACGCCTCGAACAGCTCCGCGAGCGTCGGCACCCGCTCCCGCCCGCCGATGAGCGCCTGCTGGACCTCGGCCCAGCTGCTCTCGGAGATGGTGCCCGTGCGGTCGGTGACGCGGTCCAGGACCGTGTCGTGGAAGGCGAGCAGGACGCCGTCGCTGGTGACGTGCACGTCGGTCTCGAGGTAGGTGTAGCCGAGCGCCACCGCGTGGGTGAAGGCCGCCAGCGTGTTCTCCAGCCCCTCGATCTCGGGGTGGTAGGCCCCACCGCGGTGTGCGAAGGCGAGCGGGTGCGGCGAGTCGAGGTAGGCCGACGAGGCCGGAGTCGGCGAGGGGAGTGGCGCGGTCACGGCTTGAGTATGCGGGTGAGGAGTACGGTCAGGGGATGGAGAGCATGACCTGTCCGCGCTGCGGCGTCGAGATGCAGGAGCGAGACCTCGGCCAGGCCGCGGTCCGCCAGTGCCCGGAGGGCCACGGCGTCTTCCTCGACCGCGCCGACCTGGGCCTCCTGGTCGAGGCCGAGACCGACTGGCACCGCAACGCCGGCCAGCACACCGCGCCCATGCCCCGCATCACCGCCGACATGACCGCCCCGCCCGCCGCCGGCAAGGTCTCCCGCGCGTGGGTGGAGACGCTGTTCAACTAGCGCTGTGCCTTGTGGCTCGCTCCGCTCGCGGTGTCCGCGGCGCTGGAAGCCCGCTCGTTCGTCGTCGCGGGCGCGCCGCGGACGCTCCCTCGGGTCAGCCGTGCTCGAGCAGTGCCCCCGAGAGGTCCCCGCGTCCCAACTTCAGATGTCCCTGAAGGTCTCGATGTTGGCACCGAGCTCGTTGAGGCGCTCGGCGAGGTCCTCGTAGCCGCGGTGGATGACGTACGTCGAGCGCAGCACGCTGCGGCCCTTGGAGGCCAGCATCGCGAGCAGGATCACCACGGCCGGGCGCAGCGCCGGCGGGCAGACGATCTCCGCGCCGGAGAAGTGCGTCGGTCCCTCGACGAGCACCCGGTGGGGGTCGAGGAGCTTGACCTGGGCGCCGAGCTTGTTGAGCTCGGTGAGGTAGATGGCGCGGTTCTCGTAGACCCAGTCGTGCAGCAGCGTCTGCCCCTCGGCGACCGCGGCGATGACGGCGAAGAACGGCAGGTTGTCGATGTTGAGGCCGGGGAACGGCATCGGGTGGATCTTGTCGAGCGGCGCCCGCAGCTCGGAGGCGTGGGTGGTGATGTCGACCAGGCGGGTCTCGCCGTTGAGCGCGACGTACTCCTCGGAGCGGTCGTAGCGGAAGCCCATCTCCTCGAGCGTCGCGAGCTCGATCTCGAGGAACTCGATCGGCACCCGGTGGATGGTGATCGAGGACTTCGTGACGATCGCCGCCGCGAGCAGCGACATGGCCTCGATCGGGTCCTCGGAGGGGGCGTAGTCGACGTCGACGTCGATGGACGCCTTGCCGGTCACCCGCAGCGTCGTGGTGCCCACGCCCTCGACCTCGACGCCGAGCTTGCGGAGGTAGAAGCACAGGTCCTGGACCATGTAGTTGGACGAGGCGTTGCGGATGACGGTCGTGCCCGGGTGGAGCGCGGCGGCCATGAGCGCGTTCTCGGTCACGGTGTCGCCGCGCTCGGTCAGCACGATCGGGCGCTCGGGCTCGAGGGCGCGGTTGACGCTCGCGTGGTAGGCGCCGTCGGTGGCCTTGACCTCGAGGCCGAAGGGGCGCAGGGCGGCCATGTGGGGCTCGACCGTGCGGGTGCCGAGGTTGCAGCCACCGGCGTAGGGCAGCTCGAACTCGTCGACGCGGTGGAGCAGGGGACCGAGGAACATGATGACCGAGCGGGTGCGCCGCGCTGCGCCCTCGTCGATCTGGGACAGGTCGAGCTCGGCGGGCGGGATGATCTCGAGGTCGTTGTCCTCGCCCACCCACCGGGTGACCACGCCGAGGGAGTTGAGCACCTCGAGCAGCCGGTTGACCTCCTCGATGCGGGCGACCTTGCGCAGCGTCGTACGTCCCTTGTTGAGCAGGGACGCGCACAGCAGTGCGACGCCGGCGTTCTTGGACGTCTTCACCGTGATGGAGCCGGAGAGCGTGGTCGGGCCGTCGACGCGCAGGTGCGTCGGGCCGGCGCCGAGGGCCACGATCTCGGAGTCGAGGGCGGAGCCGATGCGGGCGAGCATCTCGAGCGAGAGGTTCTGGTGGCCCTTCTCGATGCGGTTGATGGCACTCTGGCTGGTGCCGAGCAGGTCGGCCAGCTGGTGCTGGGTGAGTCCCCGGTGCTTGCGGGCGTCGCGGATCAGGTTGCCGATGCGACCCTTGTAGTCAGCCATGTGCACCACGGTATCTCAGATATGAGATAACGCCAGTCGGCACGCGCCGGGGCAGTTCGCGTCGGGACGCCCGCAGGAGGGGGACGGGTGTGGGCTGCCTCGTGGCAGTATCGCGACCATGCGCGCAACCACCATCCACGCCCCCGGCGACATCCGTTTCGGGGAGGTCCCGGACCCCACGATCGAGGAGCCCACCGACGCCATCATCAAGGTGGTCGCCGGCTGCATCTGCGGCTCGGACCTGTGGCCCTACCGCGGTGAGAACGACGTCGACCCGGGGACGACCATCGGCCACGAGTGCGTGGGCGTCGTGGAGGAGGTCGGCTCGGAGGTGAGCCGGACCAAGGTCGGCGACTTCGTCATCGTGCCGTTCTGCCACTGCGACAACACCTGCCCGCACTGTGTGGCGGGCATGCAGTCCGCGTGCGTGAACCTCGGGATCACCCAGAGCGGCCAGGGGGAGTACGCCCGCGTCACCCAGGCCGACGGCAGCCTCGTCGCCACGGACGGCATGCCCGACGCGAACATGATCCCGTCGCTGCTCGCGCTCACCGACGTGATGGCCACCGGCTGGCACGCCGCCGTCGCCGCCGGCGTGAAGCCCGGCGATACCGCCGTCGTGGTCGGCGACGGAGCCGTCGGTCTCAGCGGCGTGCTGGCGGCCGCCCAGCTCGGGGCGGAGCGGGTGGTGGCGATGTCGCGCCACGAGCCCCGGCAGGAGATCGCCCGCGCCTTCGGCGCCACGGACATCGTCGCCGAGCGCGGCAAGGAGGGCGGCGCCCGCATCATGGAGCTGACCGACGGGGTCGGCGCGGACGCGGTGCTCGAGTGCGTCGGCACCGACCAGGCGATGAAGACGGCGTTCGCCGTCGCCCGTCCGGGCTCGACCGTCGGCTTCGTCGGCGTGCCGCACGGCGTCGAGCTGCCGATCCGCCGGATGTTCCAGAAGAACGTCGGCCTGGCCGGCGGGATGGCCCCGGTGCGCCGCTACCTGCCCGACCTGCTGGAGCGCGTCCTCTCCGGGGCCATCGACCCCGGCCGCGTCTTCGACCTGACGCTGCCCATGGCGGAGTCCGCCGAGGGCTACCGCGCCATGGACGAGCGCCGCGCGATCAAGGTCCTCCTCCAGCCGTGAGCGGGTCCGACAGCCCGCTGGTGCTCGGGCCGCTCCTGCGCCACGTCGACGAGACGTCGGCAGCCGTGTGGGTCGAGACCCGCGACGCGGGCACCGTCACGGTGCGGCGGGGTGAGACGTCCGCCAGCGCCCGGACCTTCGCGGTCCACGGGCACCACTACGCGCTCGTCGAGCTGGGCGACCTGCAGCCCGGGTCGACCGAGGCCTACGCCGTCGAGGTCGACGGCGAGCGGGTCTGGCCCGAGGCGGGCTCTCCCTTCCCGGCTCCCGTGATCGCCACGCTGGAGCCCGGGCGCCCGCTCCACCTGGCCTTCGGGTCGTGCCGCACCTCGGTGTCGCACGACGAGAAGGGCAACGGCACCCACGGCGTCGACGCGCTCCGGGCGTGGGCGCTGCGCGTGGCGGACCACGCCCCGCCGGTCGACCCCGACGACCCGGACCTGGCGCCCGACCGGCTGCCCGACCTCCTGCTCTTCCTCGGCGACCAGGTCGACGCCGATGAGACCACCGAGGCGATGCAGGAGTTCATCGAGTCGCGTCGCGACATCAGCGAGCCGCCGTGGACCGAGCTCCAGGACTTCGAGGAGTACGCCCACCTCTACAAGCTGGCCTGGTCCGACGACGCCAACCGCTGGCTGCTGTCCACCGTCCCGAGCGCGATGATCTTCGACGACCACGACATCCGCGACGACTGGAACACCTCGATGGCCTGGCGTCAGGAGATGGAGGCGACGTCGTGGTGGCACGGCCGCATCGTGGCCGGCCTGGCGTCCTACTGGGTCTACCAGCACCTCGGCAACCTCTCGCCGGCCGACCGGGCCGAGGACGAGATCTACGCCAAGGTGCTCGCGCACGCCGGCGACGACGAGCTCGACCTCAGTGACGTCCTGGACGCCTTCGCCGAGCGGGTCGACCAGCTGCCGTCGACGTACCGCTGGAGCCACACGCGCGACTTCGACACCCAGGCCCGCCTCGTCGTGGTCGACTCGCGGGCGGCCCGCCAGCTCGACCCGGACAGTCGCGCGATGCTCGACCCGGACGAGGCGGCATGGCTCGACCAGCAGCTCCGTGGCGACGTCGACCACCTGTTCATCGGCACGTCACTGCCGTTCCTGCTGGCGCGCGGGCTGCACCACCTCGAGGCGTTCGGCGAGGCGCTGGCCGGCGGCGCCTGGGGTGACCGGGGCAGCAAGGTGGGCGAGAAGCTGCGCACGACCGTCGACCTGGAGCACTGGGGGGCCTTCCAGCGCAGCTTCCAGGAGCTGGCGCAGCAGACGATGGAGGTGGCGGCGGGGGAGCGCGGCACGGCCCCGTCCACGGTCACGTTCCTCTCCGGCGACGTGCACCACAGCTATGTCAGCGAGGCCCGCCCGGCCAGGGGCGGCCGGCGCCTCGAGTCCACGGTCCTGCAGGCGGTGTGCTCGCCGATCCGCAACCCGCTGTCGCGCCACACGCGGTTCGCGACGGCCGTGCTGTCGTACGGGGTGGCCGGGCCGGTCGGCCGGCTGGCGTCGCGCTCGACGAAGGTCCCGGACGCGCCGCTGCGCTGGCACTACGCCGAGGGGCCCTGGTTCGACAACAACCTCGCGCTGCTGCGGGTGGCCGGGCGCGGCCTGCGGATGTGGTGGGTGACCGGCGAGGTCGTCGACGACCACGCGCGGCCGCGACTGGCGAAGGTGGCTGCCTACGAGCTCGACGAGCAGGGGCACCCGCCGCCGCGCGAGGGCGTGGTGCGGAAGGCCCGGCGCCGGCTCAGACGGCGCTGAGGACGCGGTCGCGCCCGTGGGCGCAGTCGCAGGTGTCCGAGCACGGGAGGTAGGTGTGCGGCCCGTGGCCGCAGCCCCCGCACGGACGGTCGTGCGACAGGTGGACCGTGCTGGTCTCGACGGTGTCCCACATGGTGTTGCCCCCACAGCTTGGTGATCCGAGATGGTCTTTCCCCTATGACGTCCACGGTGCCAGCCCATGACGCGGTCCGCGCGCGAACACGCCCGGAATTGCCCGATGTGGGGCACGAATGACCCGTTCGGGCCATGCCCTCATGGTCCGTCGTCGCGAGCGCGACCCCGCCTAGGATCGGCGCATGGGTGCCGCACGGGTGGTCGAGCTGTCGGCGCAGCAGGCCCGGCGGATCGCCGTACGCGCGCAGCTGCTGACCGCGGAGCGGCCCACCGACGCCCTCGACGTCCTCCGGCACCTCGGCTTCCTGCAGGTCGACCTGACGAGCGTCGTCGCCCGGCACGCCGACCTCGCCCTGTGGACCCGGCTGGGCAGCGCCTACGAGCCGGAGGACCTCGAGGAGCTGGTCGGCAACGGCGCCGTCGTCGAGCACCAGGCGATGCTGCGCCCCAGCGAGGACATCGCCCTGTTCCGCGCCGACATGGACGCCTGGCCCGGTGACCCGCCGCTCCGGGAGTGGCAGGAGGACGTCCGCGACTGGGTCGCAGCCAACGACGGCTGCCGTCGCGAGATCCTCGCGCTGCTCCGGTCCGAGGGGCCGACGGCCGCGCGCGACCTGCCCGACACCTGCGAGGTGCCCTGGCGCTCGACGGGGTGGACCAACAACAAGAACGTGATGAAGCTGCTCGAGTGCCTGGAGGCGCGCGGCGAGGTGGCGGTCGCGTCCCGGGAGGGTCGCGAGCGTCGGTGGGACCTCGCCGAGCGGATCCACCCGGGTGATCCGGCGGTGCCGGCCGAGGAGGCCCACCGCACCCTCGCGCAACGGCGCCTGCGCGCCCTTGGCATCGCCCGCCCTCGTGCGCTCGAGGCGTGGCACGAGCCGTACGACGTCCGCGACGTGGGCGAGCCCGCGCGCGTGGAGGGCGGGCGCGGGCAGTGGCGGGTCGACCCGGCCCTCCTCGAGGAGGCCGACGGGACCGACGGGTCGGCCTGGCAGGGACGCACGGCGATCCTCTCGCCGCTCGACCGGCTCGTCTTCGACCGCAAGCGCATGGAGGAGCTGTTCGGCTTCGACTACCAGCTGGAGATGTACAAGCCCGCGGAGACGCGGCGGTGGGGCTACTGGGCGATGCCGGTGCTCGACGGCGACGAGCTGGTGGGCAAGGTCGACGCCACCGCGGACCGGGAGTCGGGCGTGCTGGTCGTCGACGCGGTGCACGAGGACGGCGACTGGTCGCCCGACCGGCGGGCTCGGGTCGACGCGGAGCTGGACGCCCTGGCCGAGTGGCTGGGGCTCGGGGTGGAGCGCGCCTGACACCGTGTGTCGGGACAGTCCGTGTTCGGCTCCACCTGTACGGGAGCGCCCCGGGGTACTCGCGGACACGTGGGGGCGAACATCGACTGACCATCCCTTCCGGGGCCAGCGGCCGCCTCAGGCCGTGCGCACCACGGCGAGGACCGTCTCGTCGGGCGCGTCGCCGACGCGGCCCACGAGCCGGGCGCCGTCGCCCAGCGGGGCGTCCACGACGCGCGCCAGCTCGATCTCCGTCGAGCCGGCACGCACGGTCGTCACGACGCCACTGTGGATGACGGAGTCGACGGCGTCGATCGGGGGGCCGGAGGCCTCGCTCCCGCTGCCGCGGACGTGCATCCGGGCCGGGATGTCGATGCGCGTGCCGCCGTCCTCGAAGAACATCGGTGACGGCTCGGCCCCGGTGAGGACGGCCGTCACGAGGGTGGCGGCCCACACCGGGTCGCCGCAGCCGTCGTAGACCCAGCGCTCGCCGAGCACGGAGTGGTGGGCGGTGGTGACCAGGTGCTCCTCGGCCGCGGGCAGGGGTGCGGCGCGGTAGGTGAGCGGCACCTGCAGGAGAGCCCCGTCCGTGGTGCGCCACAGGATGGTCTCGACGCCCACCTCGCCGGCGGGGTCGTCGAAGCGGTACTCCGCGACCTTCTCCGCGACGACCAGATCCTCCGCCCAGGTCTGCGTGGGGAGCCACGTCGCGACGAGCTCCTGCTTGGACGGCGAGAGCGTGGCGCGGTGGACGATGCCCATGCCCGGAGCCTAGAGGTCGAGGTCGAGCGCCTCGGCGAGCTGCTCGGGCTCGGCCACGGCGAGGGTGGCCCCCGGGTGCCGGATGGTGGCGGTCGGGTCGATGGCCGGCACCGGCTCGTGGAAGCGCAGGCACAGCGCGCGGTCGCCGTTGGTGGTGAAGGAGACGCCGCGGTCGCTCAGGGACAGGTGCGGCGGGCCTGCGGTCTTCGCGAAGCCGAAGCCGCCGGTGACCTCGGCCCCGGCGATGTTGCTGCGCGGGGTGAGCAGCCGCCAGGGCCCGTAGCGGACGTAGAGCCACGACGGCCCGACCTCGACGGTCGTCGTCCGGGGGGTGATCCCGAACGGGCGGGCGGCGCGGGCGTACGACGGCGCGAAGGCGAAGTCGAAGGAGGTGACCGGCTCGACGGTGGTCTCGCCGCCGGGCTCGCCCACGAGCCCGCGCAGCGCGGCGCCCGCGGGGACCCGGTAGGGCTGGAGGAGCGCGGCGGCGCGGCCGGGCACGCGGAGGAACGCGCGGCTCCCGCCGGCCGGAGCCGCCACGACGTGGTGGTCCATCCCGACCGACGCCGGACCGCGTCGCACGGTCCACGACCACGCGCGCAGCTCGGGGTCGACGCGCGTGATCTCGAAGCCGACGGCGACCCCGGCGGGGCCGTGCACGCGGCCCGACGTGCCGACCGCGAGGACCGGGTCGCTCGACTCGACGTGGGTGATCAGCTGAGCCCAGTCCGGCCAGGTGCCGGGAGTGGTGAAGCGTCGCCAGGCCTCGCCGGCACTGGCGGGTCCCTGCGCCTCGACGAGCACCGGGGGCCCTCCGTCAGAGCTCGACGGTGTCGTTGTCGCCCAGGTCGGGCTTGCTGCGACCGATCAGCCCCTTGGCGAGCTCGATCGCGGAGACGACCTTGCCGGGGGACTCCCAGTACTCCGCGGTGGCGCCGTCGACCTGCAGGAGCACGTTGGTCGGGTCCTCGGGGCCGCCGGTCATGAAGGCGCCGGCCGAGGCGTCCCAGAGCTCCTCGAGCTTGGCCCGGTCGTCGTTGACCCGCGCGGTGCCGGTCAGCGAGACCCAGCCGGCGTCGCTGGCGTAGGACACGTTGACCCGCGGGTCGGCCTGGATGGCACGCACCTTGTCGGTGTCGCGCTCGGTGAGGAACCACGTCGTGCCCGGGTGCTCGAAGTCCTGGTTGCCCATCGGGGTCGAGACCAGCGACCCGTCACCGGCGATGTAGGTGAGCACGGCGATGCGGGTCTCCTTCATGATCTCGGCAACGGTCGCGAGCTGGTCGTCATGGGTGGTCATGTCCTCGACACTGGCACGCCGGTCAAGGCGGGCACCCCATCCGGAGGGGCGGGCGGTCACACACCTCCCCAGCGGCGCGTCGTACTGGCAGGATTGCCACAGCCACGGGGCGGCGGACACGCCGGGAGCGACGAGGGAGACGCGGACGATGACGAGCACACACCCAGCCGACGACCATGCGCTGATCAGGGTCGAGGGCGCGAGGGAGAACAACCTCAAGAACGTGTCGGTGGACCTGCCGAAGCGCCGGCTCAGCGTCTTCACGGGCGTCTCCGGCTCCGGCAAGAGCTCGCTGGTCTTCGCGACCATCGCGGCGGAGTCGCAGCGGATGATCAACGAGACCTACAGCGCCTTCGTGCAGGGGTTCATGCCCTCGCTGTCGCGTCCCGACGTCGACCACCTCGAGGGCCTGACCACGGCGATCATCGTCGACCAGGAGCGGATGGGCGCCAACCCGCGGTCCACCGTCGGCACCGCGACCGACGCCAACGCGATGCTGCGGATCCTCTTCAGCCGGCTCGGGGACCCCTACGTCGGGCCGCCGACGGCGTACTCCTTCAACGTCCCGACCCGCAAGGCGAGCGGGATGATGACGACGGAGAAGGGCGGTCGCACCGAGCGGCGGATCGCCAAGCAGGAGGTCTACCTCGGCGGCATGTGCCCGCGCTGCGAGGGCATGGGCAAGGTCAACGACATCGACCTGACCGCGCTCTACGACGAGGAGAAGTCGCTCTCGGACGGCGCCCTCACGGTCCCCGGCTACTCGATGGACGGGTGGTACGGCCGGCTCTTCGAGGGCATGGGCCTGCCGATGGACAAGCCGATCAAGTCGTTCACCAAGAAGCAGCTCGAGACGATGCTGTGGTCGGAGCCGACCAAGCTCAAGGTGGAGGGCGTCAACCTCACCTTCACCGGCATGATCCCGCAGATCCAGAAGTCGATCCTGTCCAAGGACCCCGAGGCGATGCAGCCGCACATCCGGCGGTTCGTCGACCGGGCGGTGACCTTCCAGACCTGTCCCGAGTGCGAGGGCACGCGGCTCACGCCCGAAGCGCGGAGGTCGAAGATCAACGGCAGGTCGATCGCCGACCTGTGCGCCATGCAGATCAGCGACCTCGGCGACTGGGTCCGCGACCTCGACGAGCCGTCGGTCGCGCCGCTGCTCAAGGGCCTGCAGCACCTGCTCGACTCGTTCTCCGAGATCGGCCTGGGCTACCTCTCGCTCGACCGCCCGGCCGGCACCCTGTCCGGTGGCGAGGCGCAGCGCACCAAGATGATCCGCCACCTCGGCTCGTCCCTCACCGACGTCACCTACGTCTTCGACGAGCCCACGATCGGGCTGCACCCGCACGACATCGAGCGGATGAACAACCTGCTGCTCCAGCTGCGCGACAAGGGCAACACCGTGCTGGTGGTCGAGCACAAGCCGGAGACCATCGCGATCGCCGACCACATCGTCGACATCGGCCCCGCCGCGGGCGCTGCGGGCGGCAGCATCTGCTTCGAGGGCGACCTCGAGGGGCTCCGGAGGAGCGGCACGATCACCGGCAAGCACCTCGACGACCGGGCGACGCTGAAGGACACCGTGCGCGAGGCCACCGGGACCATGGAGGTGCGCGGCGCGAGCACGCACAACCTCAAGGACGTCGACGTGGACGTGCCGCTCGGCCTGCTGACCGTCGTCACCGGCGTCGCCGGGTCGGGCAAGAGCTCGCTCATCCACGGCTCGCTCGCCGGGCGCGACGAGGTGATCGTCATCGACCAGGGCGCCATCAAGGGGTCGCGGCGCAGCAACCCGGCGACCTACACCGGGCTGCTCGAGCCGATCCGCAAGGCCTTCGCCAAGGCCAACGGGGTCAAGCCGGCGCTGTTCAGCGCCAACTCCGAGGGCGCGTGCTCGACCTGCAACGGCGCCGGGGTCATCTTCACCGAGCTCGGCCCGATGGCCACCGTCGAGTCGCCGTGCGAGGAGTGCGAGGGGCGCCGGTTCAAGGCCGAGGTCCTGGAGTACACCCTCGGCGGCAAGGACATCGCCGAGGTGCACGAGATGTCGGTCCTCGCCGCGCGCGAGCTCTTCAGCGACGGGGAGGCCAGGATCCCGGCCGCGATGAAGATCCTCGAGCGGCTCGTCGACGTCGGTCTGGGCTACCTCTCGCTGGGCCAGCCCCTGACCACGCTGTCGGGCGGCGAGCGCCAGCGCCTCAAGCTGGCCACGCAGATGGGGGAGAAGGGCGACGTCTACATCCTCGACGAGCCCACCACCGGCCTGCACCTCGCCGACGTGGAGAACCTCCTCGGCCTGCTCGACCGCCTCGTCGACTCCGGCAAGTCGGTCATCGTCATCGAGCACCACCAGGCCGTCATGGCCCACGCCGACTGGATCATCGACATCGGCCCCGGCGCCGGCCACGAGGGCGGCACGATCGTCTACGAGGGCCCGCCGGCCGACATGGTCGCGGCGAAGGAGCCGACGCTCACGGGCAAGCACCTGGCTGCGTACGTCGGCGCGTGATGCTGCTCCTCCACGGGCTCGGCGCCACCGGCGGGGTCTGGCGCGGCGTCCTCCGCCCGCCGCGGGCGCTGGCGCCCGACCTGCCCGGTCACGGCGGCGCTGCCTGGGACCCGCCCTACACCTTCGAGCGGCACGCCGAGGCGGTGCGACCCCTCCTCGAGTCCTTCGACCACCCGGTGCCGGTGCTCGGACACTCGATGGGCGGCGTGGTCGCGCTCGCCCTGGCCGCGCTGGCGCCCGAGCGGGTGACCGCCGTGGTGGCGCTCGGCGTGAAGGTGTCGTGGCCGCCCGAGGACGCGGCGCGGGCGGTGGCGACGGGCGAGCGTCCGGTGACGGCCTACGACACGCGCGAGCAGGCGGTCGACCGGTTCCTGCGCGTCTCCGGCCTCGCCGGGCTGGTGCCCGCCGACGACCCGATGGTGGACACCGCCGTCGTGGACCGCAGCGCCGCGGGAGAGGGGAGTGGCTGGCGGCTCGCGCAGGACCCGCGCACGTTCGCCGTCGGCGTGCCCGACATGGCCGGCCTGCTCGCCGCCGTCGCGTGCCCGGTCGTGCTCGCCCGCGGCCAGCACGACCCGATGGTCACCGCGCAGGACCTCGAAGGGCTGGTGACCGACCCGGTGAGCCTGCCGGGGCTGGGGCACAACGCCCACGTCGAGGACCCGTCGGCGGTGCTCGCCCTGGTCCCGTGAGCACGACTGACGGCCCGGGCGACTGCGCAGCAGGGCCTCAGACCTGGCAGACCGGGCACCAGTAGAGCCGGCGGGCCGCGATCTCGCCGTCCTGGACCGGCGTGCCGCAGATGCGGCAGGGCAGGTCGGTGCGGCGGTAGACGTAGTGCGCGTCCTCGCGGCGCGGCCGGCCCGAGGGGCGTTCGCGGTCCTCGGGGAGCGTCGTGACGATGCGACCCGCGCGGACCCCGGCGCGCAGCAGCACCACCAGGTCGTCCCACAGCGCGTGGAGGACGGCGGCGTCGTGGTCGCGGCCGGGCCGGAACGGGTCGAGGCGGTGGCGGAACAGGACCTCGGCCCGGTAGACGTTGCCGACACCGGCGACGACCGACTGGTCCATCAGCAGGGTCGCGATCGGGGCGCGGCTGCGCAGCACCCGGGCCACGAACGCCTCGACGTCCGGGCGTCGCCGCAGCGGGTCGGGACCGAGGCGGGCCAGGATGCGCCCGCGCTCGTCGTCGGTGAGCACCTCGCACGCCGTCGGGCCACGCAGCTCGAGCCAGTGACCGCCGCCGACCAGCCGCAGCCGCAGGGCGCCCCGGGGCGCCGGTGCGGGCAGCGTGCCGTCCCGGAACGTGCCGTAGAGGCCGAGGTGGACGTGGAGCCACAGGTCGTCGTAGCGGTGGAAGAGGTGCTTGCCCCAGGCGTCGGTGGCGCTCAGCGCGCGGCCGTCGAGCAGGCGCGCGCCGTCCTCGAACCTGCCCTGGGGGCTGTCGGCCGAGACGTGCCGGCCCCCGATGAGGCGGGCGTGTCGTCGGGCGAGTCGGTGGATGGTGTGTCCTTCTGGCACGGACCGATCGTTGCCGACGCCGACAAGCGAGCAGCCACCGGCGCCCGCCCCGGGACCTGCGAGCATGGCTGCATGAGCTCGACGGACCCCGCTCCCGGCGACACCTCCGACCTGCGGTCGACGGTGGCGACACGTCCCGTCGTCCTCGACGGCGGGCTGGCGACCCTGCTCGAGCGGCACGGCCACGACCTGTCGAGCCACCTCTGGTCGGCGCGGCTGCTGCGCGACGACCCGGCCGCCATCGAGGACGCCCACCGCGAGTTCTTCGCCGCGGGCGCCGAGGTGGCCACGACCGCTTCCTACCAGGTGTCGTTCGAGGGCTTCGGCACCGAGGGCGTGGACCGTGGCGAGGTCGAGCGGCTGCTGCGCCGCAGCGTGGCGCTGGCGGCTGCGGCGCGCGACGAGGCCGCACCGGGCGGCTGGGTGGCCGCCTCGGTCGGGCCGTACGGCGCCGTGCTGGCCGACGGCTCGGAGTACCGCGGCGACTACGGCCTGGACGTGGCCGCGCTGCGCGCGTTCCACCGGCCCCGGCTCGACGTCCTGGCCTCGACCGTCGGTGCGGGCGCCGACGTGCTGGCGGTCGAGACTGTCCCGTGCCTCGCCGAGGTCGAGGCCGTGCTGGCCGAGCTCGACGGCAGCGGCGTGCCGGCGTGGCTGTCGCTGTCCGCGAGCGAGGGTCGCACGCGGGCGGGGGAGCCGCTCGAGGAGGCGTTCGCGATGGCGGCCGACGTCGCCGAGGTCCTCGCGGTGGGTGTCAACTGCACGACCCCGGCCGACGCGGGAGCCGCCGTGGAGGCCGCCGGTGCGCACAAGCCGGCCGTCGTCTACCCCAACTCGGGCCAGTCCTGGGACGCCGAGGCCCGGGCCTGGACCGGTCGCTCGGCGTTCCATCCCGAGGACGTCTCGGCGTGGGTCGCCGCCGGCGCCCGGCTCGTGGGCGGCTGCTGCCGGGTCGGCCCGGAGGACATCGCGTCGCTGCGGGAGGCGCTCGCCGGCTCCGCCTGAGCCGCCCCTCGGTGTCGCGGGAGTCGGTCCGAGGTCGGCCCGACGTCAGTCCGAGGCCAGCACGACGAGCTGCTGCGTCGCGCGGGTCATCGCGACGTACCGGTCGACCGCGCCGGTGATCCCGTCGCCGAGCCGCTCCGGGTCGATGAGCACGACCAGGTCGAACTCCAGGCCCTTGGCGGTCTCCGGCGTCAGCGACCGGACCCGACCGCCGAACGCCCGCTCGAGCGTGGCGTCCCAGCTGTTGTCGCGGGATGCGTCGATGACCACGGCGGTGCCGTCGTGCGCGGCCAGCCAGCCGGCGAGGATCGCGTCGAGACCGGCGGCGGGGGAGTGGAGCACCGGCACCCCGCTCTCGCGGATCGACGTGGGGACGTTGGCCTCCGGCAGCGCGGCGCGGATGACCGGCTCGGCCTCGGCCATCACCTCCGCGGGCGTGCGGTAGTTGATGGTCAGCGGAGCGACCGTGGCGTGCGGCAGGCCGATCCGCGCGAGCCGTTCGCCCCAGGACTCGGTGAAGCCGCGGCGCGCCTGCGCGCGGTCGCCGACGATCGTGAAGCTGCGCGACGGGTTGCGCCGCAGGAGCACCTGCCACTCGGCGTCGGTCAGCTCCTGCGCCTCGTCGACCACCACGTGCGCGAACGGCCCGGCCAGCAGGTCGGCGTCGGCGGTGGGCAGCGCGCCGTCGTCCACGAGGGCCGTGCGCAGGTCGTGGTGGACGAGCATCGACACCAGCCCGTCGCCGTACTCGTCCGCACCGCTCTCGCGCGCCGTCGTGCGCAGGTCGTCGACGACCTCGTCCATCCGGGCGCGCTCGCGCGCCTCGGCAGCGTGCGTACGACGCCTGCGGCGCGACGCCTCGGGGTCGCCGAGCCGCAGCCGCGCGGCGTCGAGCAGCGGCAGGTCGGCGTACGTCCACGCCTCGCCCTCGGCCCGACGCAGCGCGGTGACCTCCTCGGGCGCCAGCCAGGGCGCGCAGTGGCGGAGGTAGGCGGGGACGGACCACAGGTCGCCGACCACGTCGGTGTGCTCGAGCAGCGGCCACGCCCGGTCGACGGCGTCGCGCAGCGCGCCGTGCCGGTCGAGCACGCGCCGGAGGGCGTCGGGGGAGACGTCGTCGAGGGCGTCGCCCAGCTTGTCCACGAGAATGGTGAGGACGGCGTCCCAGACGTCGTCGCGAGCCAGGTTGTGCGGTGTGCCCGGATCGGGGGAGGCGAAGGCCTCGGCCCACTCCGCGACGGTGAGCCGGACGTCGGCCCACGGTGTCTCGACCAGCATCGGCTCGGTGGGCGGCTCCTCGTGCAGCGCGACGGCCGGCTCGATGGCGGCGACCATCCTGACGTCGGCCTTGAGCGACGCCACGTGCGGGTCGGCCTCGGGGACGGCGTCCGCGGACTCGGGGACGAGGTCGCGGACGGTGCAGGTCTGCACGCCTTCCTCGCCGAGGCTCGGCAGGACGTCGCTGACGTAGGCGAGGTAGGGCTGGTGGGGCCCGACGAAGAGGACGCCACCGCGGCGGTGCCCGAGCCGGGGGTCGGCGTGGAGCAGGTAGGCCGTGCGGTGCAGCGCGACGACCGTCTTGCCGGTGCCCGGCCCGCCGTCGACCACCAAGGCGCCCCGCGAGCCGGCGCGCACGATGGCGTCCTGGTCGGCCTGGATGGTGGCGAGCACGTCGCGCATCCGTGGCGTCCGGCTGGCGCCCAGCGTGGCGATGAAGGCGGACTGGTCGTCGAGGGCGGCGGTGTGGGCGAGTCCCTCCTCGGTGAAGGCCTCGTCCCAGTAGTCGACGATCCTGCCGGCCGTCCACCGGTAGCGACGGCGGCTGACAACGCCGTGGGGCTGCGCGTGGGTGGCCGCGAAGAACGGCTCGGCGGCGGGCGAGCGCCAGTCGACCAGGAGCCGCCGGCCGCCGGGATCGGCGAGGCCGAAGCGTCCGATGTACGTCGGCTCGTCGCGGTCGGCGTGCACGATGCGGCCCAGGCAGAGGTCGAGGTCGTAGCGCCGCAGGGCGCGCAGCCGGGCGGTCAGGCGGTGCACCTCCTGGTCGCGCTCCAGCGCGGCGGTGCCGTGGCCGGCGGGCCTGCGCCGGGTCTCGGCGAGGCTCGTCTCGAGCTCGGTGACGGCGTGGGACAGGCTGTCGGCGATCGCCGCGAAGTGGGCGCGGTCCCGGTCGATGAGCGCCGGGTCCGCCTTGGCGGCGAGGGAGTCGGGGAGGGCGAACGGAGCGGTGTGCTGGTGGGGATCCGGCGAGGTCTCGGGCTGCATCACGCCGTGCAGTGTGGGGGAGCGACGGGGTCTTGCGGCAAGCCCCCGGATGGCCTATACGTTGAGAGTGGAGGCGGTCGCCTCCGCGTCGTCGTGTTACCGCCGCGTTACTTTTGTGGCACGCGCGAGTACGTGTCGGGCGATTCCGCCCACGCCTCCGGTCCTCCGCCACTACGTTCCAGGAGCGGGGCATCGGGCCCCGCACCGACGAGTGAGGGAACGCATGGCGACGAGTGACGTGAACGGCCGGTCGACGTGGTGGCGGCGGGTCGCCGCCCGAGCCGTACCGGTCGCGATGGTGGCGGGCAGCATCGTCGTGACGGCCACCCAGCCGTCCTCCGCGGCGGACCCCGTGGACGGCGCCCGGACCGCCGGGGACCCCATGTTCCCCCACGTCGGCAACGGCGGCTACGACGCCCTGCACTACGACGTGGTCCTGGACTGGAACGCGACCGGCGTCGTCGGCACCTCCATGACCGGCGTCCTGGACTCGGCCAGCACCACGATGCGGGCCAGGACGACGGGCGCTCCGCTGCGGTCGTTCTCGCTCGACTTGGAGGGCCTGACCGTCGACTCCGTCACGGTCGACGGGGTGCCGGCGACGTACGAGCGGGTCGTCGACCCCGCGACCACCACCTACAAGCTCGTCGTGACACCGGCCGCACCGGTCGAGGGCGACTTCACGACGGTCGTCACCTACCACGGCGTGCCCAACCACCACGTGGACCCGGACGGCTCGTGGGAGGGCTGGGCCGCGACGTCGGACGGCGCCACCTTCATGGGTCAGCCGGTGGGGGCCATGGCTGGCATCCCGCACAACAACATGCCGGGGGACAAGGCCACCTGGAGCTTCACCACCACGATCCCCAGCACCATCACCTCGGCGACCGGTCCCGGCGACAGCGCCGTGGTCGGCAACGGCGAGCTCGCCTCCAGGACCGTCAGCGAGGACGGCACCCGCACCACCTGGAGGTGGGTCCAGCAGGAGCAGATGGCCAGTGAATTGATCATCATCTCGATCGGCAAGTACGACGTCATCGAGTCGCAGGTGACGCTGTCCGACGGCCGCGTCATCCCGGAGTGGTCGTTCATGGACTCGTCGCTGTCGGCGGCCAACAAGACGACGATCACCAACCGCCGCGCGCTGCTCGGCACGATCATCACCCGGCTGGAGCAGCTCTACGGCCCCTACCCGGGCAACAGCACCGGCGTCGTGGTCGACACCGTGCCCAGCGGCATCAACTACGCCCTCGAGACGCAGGACCGCTCGTTCTTCCCGAGCACCGGCTCGGTCAACGGCAACACGCTGATCCACGAGCTCGTCCACCAGTGGTACGGCGACAACGTCACGCCGCAGCTGTGGACCGACATCTGGATGAACGAGGGCATGGCCACCTGGGGACCGAGCTGGTACACCAACGTGCTGGCGTCAGCCACGCCCAACCCGGGCGCGACCGAGACGACGTACTTCAACAGCTGGAACAACACGGCCTCGACGAGCCCGAACTGGGCCACCCCGCCCGGCGCGCAGACGAATCCCGCGAACATCTACGGCTACCAGACCTACACGCGCGGCGCCCAGTTCTGGGAGGCGCTCCGCACGGCGCTGCGCAACGACGCCTTCCTCGAGGTCGTCCGGGAGTGGCAGACCCGCCACGCGGGCGAGAGCCGCAGCGGGGACGACCTGAAGTCCCTGGCCGAGGAGGTCTCGGGACGCGACCTCGACGCGTTCTGGCAGGACTGGATCCTCGACGGCGACAAGCCGGCCTGGCCGAGCAAGTACGACCTCACCCTGGCCGGCGAGCCTGCGTCGACGCCGCAGCCGGGCGGCACGCTGACCTACCAGCTCACCGCGGCCAACGTCGGCAAGGTCGCGCTGACCGACGGCATCGTGGAGGTCGACCTGGTCGACGTCCTGGACGACGCGAGCATCGGCACCCTGCCCGACGGCCTGGTGCTCGACGGCACCACGCTGACCTGGACCGTGCCCTCGACCGCGGCCGGGTCCTCGGCCACCGCGACCTTCGACGTCGTCGCCGACGGTGACGTCTCCGACGAGACGCTGCGGGCGACCGCGGTGCCCACCGGCCTCGGCGGCCTGTGCTCGACCGCAGGCTGCGCCAGCGAGGCAGCCGTCGGCGTCCAGCCGCTCACCCCGTCGGGCGCGCCGGAGGTCACCGGCACGTTCGCGGTCGGAGGCACGGTCACCGTCAGCACGCCCGGCTGGCGTGACGGCACGAGCCTCTCCCACCAGTGGCTGGTCGACGGCACTCCCGTCGAGGGCGCCACCGCGGCGACCTTCACGCTCCGCCCCGACGACCTGGGCAGGACGGTCTCGGTCGCGGTCACCGGCAGCCACCCCGACTACTCGCCCGTCACCCGGACCAGCGCTGCGGCGACCGTCGCTGCGGGCACGCTCGGCAGCACCCCGACGCCGACCATCCAGGGCGACGCGGTCGTCGGCGCCACCGTCACGGCGCTACCGGGTGCCTGGGACGACGGCGCCGCGCTGACGTACGAGTGGTTCCTCGACGGCGAGCCGGTCGGCGCAGGCGCCAGCCGGACCCTCGGCGCGGCCGACGTCGGCAAGCAGCTCGAGGTCGCGGTGACGGCGACGAAGGCGGGTTACACCGGTGTCACCCGGCGGAGCGCCGCGGCGACGGTCTCCGAGGGCCGCCTCCAGGCCACTCCCGCACCCGTGGTGTCCGGGACGGCGACGTTCGGCGAGACGCTGACCGTCAGCCCCGGCACGTGGGACGGGGGAGTCTCGGTGGGCTACCAGTGGCTGCGCGACGGCGTCCCGGTCGCCGGCGCCACCGGTGCGTCGTACGTCCTCGGGCTCGACGACGTGAGGACGCGCATCAGCGTGGCGGTGACGGGGACCAAGCCGGGCTACGCCGCGGTGACCACCAGGAGCGCCACGACGTCGGCCGTCGCCCGGGCCCGGTTCGGCACCGTGGTGGCGAAGATCGCCGGGAAGGCACAGGTCGGCCGCACGCTGAAGGCGCGGGTCCGGGGCATCGGCACGGATCCGACCGTGCGCTACGCGTGGTACGCCGGCAAGAAGAGGCTCGGCAGCACGCCGACGCTCGAGCTGCGCAGGGGACTCCTCGGCAGGAGGGTGACGCTGCGCGTGACCGTCCGCGAGGCGGGCTTCGTCACCACGACCGTGAGGAGCAAGCCGACCACCAAGGTCACGCACAGGTGATCCGCGTGTGTCCCCGGGCGTCCGTGAGTGCCCGGGGACACAGGGTTCCCCGCATCGTCCGCACATTGCCGCACGCCGCCGGATGGCCTATACCTGCGTAGGTGGAGGCATCCCCGTCCCTGGCATCGGTCCCGATCCTCGAGGCGATGGGGATCCGGGTCGTCGAGCTGCGGCCCGGCTTCGCTGCCGCCGAGCTCCCGCCCGAGCCCAACACGAACCACTTCGGTGTGACCTACGCCGGCTCGCTGTTCAGCGTCGCCGAGATGCTCGGCGGCGTGCTCAGCCTGGCGACCTTCGACCTGGAGGGTGAGCTCGCGGGGTTCGTGCCGCTGGTGAAGGAGTCGACGATCGGGTTCCGGCGACCCGCGCTGGGCGTCGTACGCGCCACGGCGTCGCTGGCCCGGGACGAGGTCGATCGGGTCCGCCGCGAGGCGTCGGCGACCGGCAAGGGCGAGTTCGTCCTCGAGGCGACGCTGACGGACGCCCGGGGCGAGGTCGTGGCGTCGACGGTCGGGACCTACCAGCTGCGGCGCTTCTGAACGGTCCCAGGAGGGGCTCCACCCACATCGAAATATCGCCGATAACTGACATTATGTCAATAAGCGTTCATCGAGGACGCCCCGGTCAACCCTCGTGCAGTCCCCCCACCTCACCGGCCAGGTGCGGACCACTGAGGCAGACGACAGCCCGCGCTGCTCCCGCGTCCAGTGACCCACGCAGGTCGGAGCCGTTCCACCGGGCGACGAGGAAGCCGGCGAAGAACGCGTCGCCGGCGCCGTTGGCGTCGACGACCTCGACGTCCTGAGCCTCCGCATCCACCCACGCGCCGCCCGGACCGACCGCCGACGAGCCGTCCGCGCCGTGCGTCACGACGACGGTCCTGCCGTCGGCGGCGACCCGCTCGGCGTACGCCCGCCAGTCCGGCATCCGCTCCGACGACAGCTGCAGGTGGTCCGCGTGGCTGAACGGCTCGTGGAAGGCGGACGTGCCGTCGTAGTCGTGCAGGTCGCTCCACGTCGGCACGCCCGCATCGCGCGCCCATGCCACCCACGGCGCGGACGCCTCGGACAGGTCGACGACGACGAGATCAGCGTCGAACAGGTGTTCGTCCGCGTCCCGCGACGTCCACGGCTCGGCGGGCGAGGGCAGGTGGGTGTAGATGGAGACGCGCTCCCCCGCGTCGGTCATCAGGTTGACGTGCCGCTCGCACCGCCCGCTGCGACTCGGTCGCGCGACCACGCGGACCCCCGCCGCCTCGAGGCTCCCCCGCACCCGCGCGCCCACGTCGTCGGTGCCGAGCACCGTGAGCAGCGTCACCCGGGCGCCGAGGGCGGCGAGGTTGAGCGCCTTGCCCGCGGACGTGCTTCCGAGGGTGCTCCAGGAGCGCTCGGCGAAGTGCGTGCCCGGCACGGGGTCCGGGAGGGCGGCGAGGTGGATGATCTCGTTAGCGCTGGCCGGGCCGACGACCAGCACGCGCGGCGCGGTGGTCACCGGACCTCGCGCCGGGCAGCGAGCGTACGGCGGCTCACGACCGCCGCTCGCCAGAGGATCACCAGGAAGCCGATCGTCACCGCCCGGACGAGCCACGCCAGCCACGGCTCGCGCGGCTCGGTCGTGCCGACGACGACCCCGATCCACTCCACCAGGTGGTCCCCCCGCGTCATCGGCTCACCGGTGTCGGGAACCGCCCATGCCAGCGACGACGCCACCACGGCGACCCACGGCATCAGGGCCGTCATCGCCGCGACGTCGTACCACTGTGCGTCAACCCCTGGCCGTCGGACGTCGGTGAGGAGCACGACCGGTCCGACGACGAGCAGCAGGGTCGGGATCGGGAGCAGCATCGTGCCGATGCCGGCGCTGATGAGGAGCGCGCTGCCCCACGACGTGCCGTCGGTGAACAGGCTGACGATCGTCAGGACGACGCCGATGGCGAAGACGAAGAGCAGCTGCCAGCACGCCCGGAGCCACGCTGCGCCCTCGACCGGCGCGCGGTCCTGACGACGCGGCCACCACGCGGCGACGAGTCCACCGGCCAGCGGAATCACCCCGCTCGCGGCTCCGGCGACGTCGGCCCACCACGGGGCGTCGAGGCCGTCGTCGTACCAGTCCGACCACAGCACGGTGGCCGCAGCGACCGCCGCCACCTGCAGCGCCACCCCGCCCCACAGCGCGGGGTGCCACGGCTCGCGTGCGACGAGGCCGAGATCGGTGTCGCTCGCCGTCGTGGTGGTCTCGTGCATGCTCTCCCCCGCCGACTTCCGGAGGCGCCAGCGTGCCACAACGGGCCTTGGTCGCGTCTGCTGTGCTGGGGCCATGACGGCTCGGCTGGCGCTCCTCGGTGACTCCATCGCGTGGGGGCAGGGCGCTGCCCGCGAACGGGACCGGCTGGGGCCCCGCCTCGTGGAGGGCCTGGCCGTGCGCGCGATCGACGTCGAGCTGCGCACCTTCGCCGTTCCCGGGGCCCGCAGCTCCGGGCTCGCCGCCCAGGTCGACTCGGCCCTCGGGTGGGCCCCCGACGTCGCCGTGGTCGTGATCGGTGCCAACGACCTCACCCACCGCGAGCCGGTCGCCCGGGCCGTGCGCGCGCTCGCGGACGCCGTACGACGCCTGCGTGCGGCCGGCAGCGAGGTGGTCGTCGCCCCGGCCCCCGACCTCAGCGCCGTCCCGCACGTGCCCGTGGCGCTGCGCGGGGTGGTCCGTGCCGCGGGCGACGCCTTCCGGGCCCAGCAGGCCGCGGCCACGAACGCCGAGGGCGGCCTGGTGGCCGACCCCGACCAGCGCGCGTCGCACGCCTTCGCCGCCGACCCCTCCCTGTTCTCGGCCGACCGCTTCCACCCCTCGAGCGCCGGCTACGCCGTGATCGCCGACGCGCTGCTGCCGGCCGTCGTGGACGCCGCGTCGGAGGTGGGCGCCGGCGGTCGGAGTCAGGTCCAGTAGAGGACCCGGCACTGCGGCAGCCGTTGCGCGAGCTGGTCCTCGAACCACCGGCGCAGCTCGCCCATGACCTCCTTGGGGTAGACGTGCTTGCTCGTGCCGAACCGGCCCCTCTTGACGGACCTCCGGGCCTCGTCCATCTCGAGGGTGGTGCGGGGGTACCAGCCGAGCAGGACCTCCTTGCTGCTGGCGGTGAACCGGTGCGTGATCAGCTCGGCGGTCAGGTCGAGCTCGGGCACCTCCGCGACCGCGGCTTCCACGAGGTCGAGAAGGTGGCCGTAGTGCTCGCGCCAGCCGTCGAGCGGCATGATCGGTGCGATGGTGAGCCCCACCGGGTAGCCCGCGGAGGCGAGCCGGCGCAGCGCGGCGAGGCGCTGCTCGAGGGTGCTCGTCCCGCCCTCCCATCGACGGGTCACCGGCAGGCAGTTCACGCTGAACCGGACCCGGGTCCGGCCAGCGTGGGCCAGGTCGACGAAGCGGTCGACGTCGCCGTACTTCGTCGTCCACCGCAGCTGCACCGGCGCGTCCCAGGCGCCGAAGTGCTCGACCGCGCGCTGCCAGCTGCCGGTGACGTGGTCGAGCGCCAGGGGGTCGGTGTAGCAGGACGCCTCGAACGTCGTCCCCTCCGCGCTGCGTGCCCGGGAGCGGCTGGTCACCGTCCCCGTGCCGACGTAGTCGGTCAGGCCGGCGAGGATCCCGTCGAGGTCGGCGTACACGCGGGTGACGGGTGGTCCGGACAGCGAGCCGGCCAGGTAGCAGTACTGGCAGTGCGCCGGACAGCCCTCGGCGAGGTCGACGCGCCAGTCCGCGCTGGGGGCGATGGGCTGCAGCGTGCGACGGCTCGGCGGGCTCACGACCACGGCCAGCGTCGACTTGGCCCGCGCGTACGTCTCCCGGTCCGTCTCGCCGCGCACGCCCGTCAGCCGGTTGGCCCTGAGGCGCTCGACCTCGATGCCGAGCGCCTCCACGCGCTCGACGATCCGCCGTCCGTGCTCCTCGTCGAGGGCTGCGGGGGTGACCACCACCCGCTTGGGGGTCCAGCGCCGCGCGGGGCGGCTCGGCGGCGCCAGCGCCGACAGGTCCGTCTCCGCCGTGACCTCACCGCTCGCGCTGTGCGGCAGCGGCTGGTCATCGCGCGCCAGTGGCTCGGTCAGGTCCACCTCCGCGTCGGTGGCGGGAGTCGCTGCGTCGTCGGGCATGTCTGGGCCGTTCCCCTCCGCGGGCTCGGCATGCCCCCGCGTAGTCGTCGCGCCACGGGGTACCGGGCCCCCATGTCGACGCTCGTGATGATGCTCCTGGTCGTGCAGGTCGTCGGGGGCGCCTACCTCTTCGGCGCCGTCTCCACGGCGGGTGCCAGCTTCAGCACCGCACGCGCCACCCGGCTGCCACCCCTGCTCGTGTTCGGCCACGCCATGCTCGGCCTGGCCGCCCCGACGTTGTGGATCGGCTGGATGGTCACCCGCGCGGACCCCATGGTGTGGGTGACGCTCGGGTCCCTCCTGCTGAGCATCGCCGGCGGCATCGTCATGCTCTCGCGCACCGCCGGCCACTCCGCGACGCTGGAGCGACCCGCGACCGACCCGGCCGACGTGGCGGTCGTCGAGAAGCAGATCCCCAAGCCGGTGCTGGCCGGCCACGGCCTGCTCGCGGCGGTGCTGGTGGCCTGCGTGGTGGCCGTCGGCCTGGGCGTCTGACCCTCCTCCTCGCGTGCCCCCCTAGGTTGGAGCGCATGGCTGAGATCCCGACCCACACCCTCAACGACGGCACCACGCTGCCCGCCATCGGCTTCGGCACCTACCCCCTCCGCGGAGAGGACGGCACCGCCTCGATCGTGAGTGCGCTCGAGGCCGGCTACCGGCTCGTCGACACAGCGGTCAACTACGAGAACGAGACCGAGGTCGGCGAAGCCCTCCGTCGGTCGGGGCTCCCCCGCGACGAGGTCTTCGTGACCAGCAAGATCCCCGGTCGCCACCACGGCTACGACGACGCCGTCGCATCGGTCAGGTCCTCGCTCGAGCGGCTGGGGCTCGAGCGCACCGACCTCCACCTCATCCATTGGCCGAACCCGGGCCAGGGCAGGTACGTCGAGGCGTGGCGGGCCCTGGTCGCGCTCCGGGACGAGGGCCTCGTCCGATCCATCGGTGTCTCGAACTTCACCGAGGAGCACCTCGAGCGGATCATCGACGACACCGGTGTCACGCCGGCCGTCAACCAGGTCGAGCTGCACCCCCGCTTCCCGCAGGAGCACATGCGGGCGGTCCACGACCGGCTCGGCATCCGCACCGAGGCGTGGAGCCCGATGGGCAAGCGCCGGGCCCCGCTGGAGGAGGACGCCGTCACGTCCGCGGCGCAGGCGCACGGTGTCTCCCCGGGCCAGGTCATCCTCCGCTGGCACGTGCAGCTCGGGTCGCTGCCAATCCCGAAGTCGGCGGACCCCGGCCGGCAGGCGCAGAACCTCGACGTGTTCGGCTTCGAGCTCACTTCCGAGCAGGTGGCGGCGATCTCCTCGCTCGCCGAGCCCGACGGCCGGCTGTTCGGCGGGGACCCCGACACCCATGAGGAGATGTGACCCGCGGCTCGTTACGATCGGCGCCATGCTGAAGCGACTTGCCGCCGTGGCGACCTGCCTGTCCGTCCTCGCCCTCGCCGGGTGTGGCACCGAGAACGACGTGGCGGACGACGTCGCGGAGGACACCTCGAGCGCCTCGCCGTCCGAGAGCGAGTCGCCGGAGGCCTCGGAGACCGCCGCCGGTGAGACCGCGACGTGCGACTACCCCGCCGACGGCCAGCAGCCGGCGCGCGAGGTGGAGGCTCCCGACACCGAGGCGCAGGCCGAGGGCACGGTGGCAGCGACCATCACCACGAACTTCGGCGACATCGGCCTCACCCTCGACGCGGCGGCCGCCCCGTGCACGGTGAACTCGTTCGTCTCGCTGGCCGAGCAGGGCTTCTACGACGACACCCCGTGCCCGCGCATCGGTGACCAGGAGGGCTTCGGGATCCTGCAGTGCGGCGACCCCACGGGCACCGGCTCGGGCGGCGCGGGCTACTCGTTCGCCGACGAGCTCACCGGCGACGAGACCTACCCCGCCGGCACGCTGGCGATGGCCAACGCCGGGCCGAACACCAACGGCTCGCAGTTCTTCCTGGTCTTCCTGGACTCGCAGTTCCCGCCGAGCTACACCGTGTTCGGCACGATCGACGAGGCCGGCATCGGCGTGATCGAGGACATCGCAGCGGAGGGCAACGACGCCTCCAGCCCGGCCGGTGGCGGTGCGCCCAACAAGGACGTCACCATCGAGAAGGTCACGGTCGGCTGACCGGGTCGTAGACGACCTCCTCGCCGAGCTGCACGGTCCTCGAGACCGAGCAGAGCCGGTCGCGCGACATCTCGATCGCCGCCTGCACCCGGTCGCGGGCCGCGTCGCCCTCGGGTCCGTCGGGGAACCGCACGTCGAAGGACACGCGCAGCCCGGTCATGTGGTTGCCGAGGTCGTCGCGCACCTTGTGGCCCTCGGCGTGCACCTCGAACGTCGTGCTGGTGGTCCGCTTGTGCGTGATCGCCTCGACGTCCAGCGCGCTGCACCCGGCGATGGCCGCCAGCAGCAGCTCGACCGGCGTGAAGTCGGGGTCCTCTCCCCCGGTGCCGAAGAACGTCTCCCCGCCGCGGGCGTTCGTGGCCTTGAACCGGGCCGGTCCGATGCGGGTGAGCTCGATGCTGCGCAGGCTGTCGTCCGTCATGGGCGCCACCCTGCCAGAGCCGCGGAAGCGCGCCCTTCCCGCCACGGCGGTGCCTCGCTACCCTCCTCGGGAGGCAGGTCCACCGGGGGGAGCCGCGCATGGCACGCAGGTCCGCACCGCTCCTGGCTGCGCTCGTGGCCGGGCTCGTGGTCGTCCTGGCGGTGGGTGCACCCGCGCTGGCCCTGACGGACCGGTGGGCCGCCTGGGCCCCCGTCCAGGGGTCGTCCAACGCGTTCCGCACCACGATGACGCAGCAGTCGCCGGGCTTCCCGGCCGCCGCCGTCGCGTCGGACTCGCGCTCCCCCGTGTCGCTGCCCGCCGGCACCAGCGCCGTCCTCGGCGCCGGCACGCCGCCCGGCCAGAAGTACGGCACGAGCAGCGGCAGCCCCTACCTGCTGCTGCGACCGAGGGCCGACACGGCGACCTCCCCCTCCACGACGACCTACACCTTCGACGCCCCGACGCCCGACACGGGCTGGGCGTTCGTGCTCGGCGACGTCGACGCGGACGCCGTACGCGTGGGCGCCACCGACGCCGAGGGTGACGCCGTGCCGGCCGCCGAGGTCTCCTCGTGGTTCGCCGGCGCCTTCAACTACGCCGGCGGGACCGACGTGCCGACCTGGAACCCCGCGACATCCACCCTCGGCGGCAACGCGGCGGCGACCGACACCGACGGTGCCAGCGGCTGGTTCGAGCCCGACATCCGGCTCACGAGCCTCACGCTCACCTTCACCCGCCGCGCGGGCTTCCCGGTCTACCAGACCTGGTTCGTCAGCCGTGCCCGTCCGGTCGGCGGCACCGTGACGACGCCATCCGGTGACGCCTGCACCCCGGACCGGACCACGCTCACCCTCCTCTCGCCGTACGGCGAGGTGCTCGGCACCACGACACCCGCTCCCGGCGGGACCTACTCCTTCGGGGAGGTCGCGACGCAGGCCGGCTACGTCGTACGCCTCGACGCGCCGGACGACTGCGCGGTCGTGGGTCCGGCGGAGCGCACGGTGTCCAACCGGGGCAACGACGACGATGCCGCGTCGCGCGCGGCTTTCGCCGTGCGGGACATCGTGCCGCAGCCCGTGAGCGGCACCGTCCGTGACGCCGCCGGCGGGGTGGCGGGTGTCGTCGTCAGCCTCACCGCACCCGGGGGCGGCGTGGTCACCACCACGACGGGCGCGGACGGGACCTACCTCTTCGACGCCAACGCCGTGGGCACCGGCTACACCATCTCCATCGGCGTGCCGGCCGGCTCCGGCGCCGGTCCGGCCGGGACCAGCATCACCGGCGTCGAGGTCGCCACCCAGCCGGTCGAGGACCAGGACTTCGTGCTCGTCGACCTGCCGTCCGTCACCGGCACCGTGACCGGCGGCGGCCAGGGGCTCGGCGGGGTGCAGGTCGTGCTGACCCCGGCCGGCGAAGGACCTCCGTTGACGGTGGCGACCGCCGGCGACGGCACCTACGAGCTCGACGGCGTGCCGCCGGGCGACTACACCCTGGCGGTCGTCGCACCCGCGGGGTACGACGCTCCTCCCCCACGCGCGATCACCGTCCCAGCCAGCGGCCTGGCCGCGCAGGACGTCGCCCTGACCCGACCCGGTGCCGTGGGCGGCACGATCACGCGCGACGGAACGCCGGCGGCCGGCGTCGAGGTGGTCGTCGACGGTCCCGGTGGCCAGCAGGTCCTGGTCACGGACGCGGAGGGCGGCTACTTCCTCAACCAGCTCGTGGCCGGCACCTGGACGGTGACCGTGCGCGCCCCCGACGGCACCGTCGTGACGGGCGCGTCGGCGCAGACCGCGTCGATCACCGTGGCGGGCGAGGTGCGCGGCGGGCTGGACTTCGTCCTCGCCACCGCTCCGACGACGTCTCCCTCCCCCACGACGTCGCCGACGCCCACGCCGAGTCCGACGACCGCCGGCCCGTCACCGACCGCATCTCCGACTCCCACCCCGGAGCCGACCCCGGAGTCCACGCCGACCGTCGATCCCACCGACGAGCCCACTGACGAGCCCACGGACGAGCCCACGGACGAGGACGGCGGCGACACCGACCAGCCGGTCGTGCTGCCGGACACCGGGGGCCCCTCGCGGTGGCTGGGGGTCGCCAGCGCCGGGCTCGTCCTCCTCGGGCTCGCCCTTCTGGTGGTCAGCCGACGCGGGCTGCGTCCCTGACCTCCGTCGCTTACCTCCCCAGGATCAGCGGGTGGCGCGGCGTGCGGCGCGGCGGGCGCGACGCTCCTCGCGACGGGCGATCTCCACGTCCCGCAGGAGTGCACGGTCCTCGGCCGAGTGAGCCCGCGCATCGACGAGGCTGAGGGCGAGGTGCACTTGCGTGGTCATGGAGGTCGATCCTTCCGAGGGCTGATGGCCCTCGCGTCGCGAGCGGGAGTGTAAGAAGCGGCCGCACCGTTGCGGCTCTTACATCCTACGAGCGCCGCACCGCCCGACCGGCATCCCCGGCGGGGTGACGTCGACCACCACGCGCAGCCCCACCGGATAGTCTCGTGGAGTGACGAGCGAGCGTGGGAGGCGGCCGGGGCCGTCGGTCCGGACGCGCGTCGTGGAGCACACCACCGACGCGGAGATCCCCCGCGAGGACCGGCTCATCACCGAGGAGCCCCTCGAGATCCGCGTGCGCGCCGGGGTGCTGGAGCCGCGTCGCGCATGGGTGACCATGCGGACGCCGGGACACGACTTCGAGCTCGCCGCCGGCTGGCTGGTCAACGAGGGGCTCGCCACGGCGGACTCCCTGGCCCAGGTCGCCTACTGCACCGACGAGGACCTCGCCCCCGAGCAGGAGTTCAACGTCGTGACGGTGTCCGTCACCGGCACCGCCGCCGACCTCCCCCACCGCCACGTGGCCGCGTCCGCCGGGTCGTCGGCGTGCGGCGTGTGCGGCAAGGACAGCGTCGCGGAGGCGCTGGAGACCCGGTCGGGGACGGCCTGGCCCGGCCCGCGTCCCGGTGCGGACGTCGTACGACGCCTGCCGGAGGCGCTGCGGGAGCGACAGCAGCTGTTCGCGAAGACGGGCGGCGTGCACGCGGCCGGGCTCGCCGCAGCGGACGGAAGCATGTTGGTGGTCCGCGAGGACGTCGGGCGCCACAACGCCGTCGACAAGGTCGTGGGCGCCCGGGTGCTCGCCGGCGAGCCTTCAGCGGCCGCCTGCTTGGTCCTCAGCGGACGGGTGGGCTTCGAGCTCGTGCAGAAGGCCGCGGCCAGCGGCATCGGGTCCATCGTCGCCGTCGGCGCCCCCACCAGCCTCGCGGCTCGGCTGGCCGCCGAGGCGGGCATCGACCTGTGGGGCTTCACCTCGCCGGGGCGGACGGTCCGCTACTGCTGATGTCCTTGGCCGGGGTCGGTCCCCCCGGCGATCGAACAGCCGGGATCGCCGTGGTCGACAGGGGCCGACCGGACCAACCGGGAGGACCACCTCACCGTCCTACCTGACAAGGCGAACGTTGTGGGCTTCGTGGTCGCGTAGCCCCGTGCATGGGATCCGTTGGTCGCAAACTGGACGCCGGCGGAAGTCCGTCGTCCCTGAGGCGGCGTTGAAGCGGTGACGAGGCTTCTCGCGGCGGGCGTTCAGCTGACGGAGCGCCACGAAGCCCCCGCCGGCAGGTTGCTCGGCGGGGTGTGGAGCGGGGTCATGGTCGGTCGGGCGGGTCCGCCCCAGCAGCAGCGCCACTGATCCGGGTGGTCCCGGTGCGGTCGCGTCGGTAACGATGGCCGTGGGGGCTGGTCCACTCGTAGACGCCGATTCCGGTCACCTCGTAGCGCCAGCCGGTGTGGGTCTTGAGGCGGTGGTGCCAGCGGCACTCCGGTGCGAGGTTCGAGGACACGGTCGGCCCCGGCTGGGGAGTGCCCTCGGCGTCGGCGTCGTGGTCGTACGGGACGACGTGGTCGATGTCGCAGGCTCGGGCTGGTCGGGTGCACCACGGGAAGACGCACGTGCGGTCGCGGAGGATCACCTGTTCGCGGATCCGGTCGGGGATGTCGTAGCCGGGTGCGGTGAGCTCCGCGTTCAGGTCGATGACCGGCTTGACGGTCACCTTGGTGCGGGAGTCGCGGCACCAGTCCTTGACTTGCCCGAGGAGGACGAGCCGCTGGCCCTCCTCCATCCGGCCGGTGGGACCGAACACGGTCTCCAGCCCGTCGAGCCCGTCGAGGCTGGCGTCGAAGTGGGCGTGCAGGACGACTTCCCGGGCGATGGGCAGGCCGTCCTTGCTCCTGGCGGCGGTCGAGCCCTGGGTGTGGAGGTCGAGTGCGGTCTGGGTGCGGGCCAGGTCGCCCAGCGCTGCGGACCGTCGGGCGTCGAGCGAAGCGTGTGAGCCGAGTGTTTTCAGCGTCTCGGCGCCGTGGGCGAGGGCTCGGTCGAGGTCGAGGGCGTCGGCGATGTCCAGCTCGGCCTCGAACCGCAGGGTTCCGGCGTAGTGCACGTCCTGGTCGTGCACCGTCGCGTGGCGCGGGTCGACCGCCAGGTAGCCGTCCTCGGGATCCGCAGTCGGGTCGAGGGTGTCGAGGTGGTGGCGCTTGATGGTCTCCGCGACCAGCCGGTCGAGCTGCGCGGGACCGACCCGGCCGGCGACGGCCGCGACTTGGGTGTCGACCCACCGCGCCGCCTCGATAGTGAGGGAGGGGGTGGCGTGGATGGTGGCTTCCGCGACGGTGCGGGCCCGCCAGGCCGGCACCGCACCGGCGTGGACCTGTGCCCACAGGCGTGGGAGGCGGTGCCGCAGCTCGAGGGCGTGACCGATGAGCCGCTTCGCTGACGTCGACGAGATGCCGAGGACGGTGCCGAGCTCGGCGATGCAGAACTCCGCCACCGCCGGGCACCCCTCGCCGGCGATGGGCTCCTCGTGCTCGAGGCCGTACCGGCCACCGTCGCTGAACACCGCGGCGCTGTGGATTGACTCCGGCGGGTGCAGGTCGGCCCAGCCGGCGGCGAGGTCGAGCTGCCGTGCAGCCGCGGCGTCTTCGTCACTTCGAGCGGAGCGGATCGAGGCAAGCAGCGCCGAGGCGGAGAGGTCCTCGACCTCAGCTCCGGGTGCCGCTGCCAGCGTCTCGATCATGTGTTCGATTTTACGGACAACCACCGACAACGGACCACGGCCGTATAGGGCGGTAGTGCCAGGCGCACGACCGCAGGAGCCGCCCGAGGGCACGCCGGTGGAGCCGGGACGCCCGCCAGACGACAAGAACCAGCAGAGAGTGAGCCGGCCCTCCCACACCACACCCCCGGCCCGGCGTGGTGAGCCGACGGGTGTCGGTGCGGCGATCTACGGTCGGCGTGTGCGCATCCTCCACACCTCTGACTGGCACCTGGGGAGGTCCTTCCACCGCGAGGACCTCCTGGGGCACCAGGGTGCGTTCATCGACCACCTGCTCGAGGTGGTCGAGTCCGAGAGGGTGGACGTGGTCGTTGTGTCCGGCGACGTCTACGACCGCGCGCTCCCCCACGTCGACGCCGTCACCCTGGCCGACGAGGCGTTCTCGAGGTTGGCCGCCTCGCGTGCCCGGGTCGTGGTGAGCAGCGGCAACCACGACAGCGCCCGGCGGCTGGGCTTCGGGTCGCGGCTGATGGACGCCGCCGGTGTCTTCGTGCGCACCGACGCCTCGACCGTCGGCACGCCGGTCGTCCTGGGCGACCGTCACGGCGACGTGGCGATCCACGCCATCCCCTACCTCGATCCTTCCGCGCTGCTCCACCCGTGGGGCCTCGGGCACCGCAGCCACGAGGCCGCGCTGAGCGAGGCGATGACCCGCGTACGCGCTGACCTCGCCGCGCGTCCCCCGTCCACCCGCTCGGTCGTCCTGGCTCACGCGTTCGTCGCCGGCGCCACCCCGTCGGAGTCCGAGCGCGACATCAGCGTCGGCGGCGTCTCACGGGTCGCCACGAGCGTCTTCGACGGCATCGACTACACCGCTCTCGGGCACCTCCACGGTCCCCACGTGCTCTCCGACGCGCTGCGCTACTCCGGCTCCCCGCTCGCCTACTCCTTCTCGGAGGCCGACCAGGCCAAGGGCACGTGGCTCGTGGAGCTCGATGCGACCGGCTTCTCGTCGGCGACGTGGATCAGCTCGCCGATGCCGCGCCGGCTGTCGCGGATCACCGGCACCCTCACCCAGCTCCTCGAGGACGCCTCGCTCGCCGACGTCGAGCAGCACTGGGTGCAGGCGACGCTCACCGACGAGCGCCGACCGGCTCGCGCCATGGAGCAGCTCCGCCGCCGCTTCCCGCACACCCTCGTCCTGCAGTTCCCCACGCCCCCGGCCGAGCCGGCGGCGCCGACCCGGCCGGCCACCGGCACGAGCGACCACACCATCGCGCTCGACTTCGTCCGCCACGTACGCGGGTCCGCGGCGACCGACGCCGAGACGGCCCTCCTCCAGGAGGCCGTCGACGCCTGCTGCCACGACCCCGACCAGGACGTGCTGGTCGGGGCGCCGAGTGGTCGCGCGGGTGAGGCGACATGAGGCTGCACCGCCTCGAGGTCGAGGCGTTTGGGCCGTTCGCCGACCGCGCCGAGGTCGACTTCGACGCGCTCTCCGACGCCGGCCTCTTCCTGCTCAGCGGACCGACCGGTGCCGGCAAGTCCAGCGTGCTCGACGCCGTCTGCTTCGCCCTCTACGGCGACGTGCCGGGCGACCGCTCGGCGGCCAAGCGGCTGCGCTCCGACCACGCGGCAGCGGACGCCGTCCCCCGGGTGGTCCTCGAGGCCACGCTCGCGGGCCGACGGTTCCGGATCGACCGGTCGCCTGCGTGGACCCGCCCCAAGAAGCGGGGCGTCGGCACCACGACAGAGCAGGCGCGCGTCGTCATCTCCGAACGGCGTCCCGCCGCCGACGGCGCCGTCGAGTGGCACCCGCTCAGCACCCGGCTCGACGAGACCGGCCACCTGGTCACGCGCCTGGTCGGCATGACGCTCCCCCAGTTCTGCCAGGTCGCACTGCTCCCCCAGGGCCGGTTCCAGGCCTTCCTCCGGGCCCGGTCCGATGAGCGCCACGCCCTGCTCCAGCAGGTGTTCCAGACCGAGCGCTTCGACCGGATCGAGAAGTCGTTGCGCGACCGTCGGGTCGAGCTGCGGCGCGCGTCCGAGTCCCACCACACCACCGTCGCCGACCTCGTCAGCCGGGTCAGCGAGGTCGGTGGTGATGACGCACCGGCCGAGTGGCCCGCGGACCCCGAGCTGCTCAGCGGCTGGATCGAGGCGCTCGGGGCCGCCGCCGGCGCGGCCTCGGCGGCGCAGGCCGCCGAGGTCGAGCGAGCCGCCTCGGCCGAGGTGGCCGCGGCGGCAGCCTCCGCCGCCGGCATCGAGCTCGCCGGGCTGCGCGCCACGCACGCGGCCGCCCACCGTGCCCGGTCCGACCTCGAGGCCGCCGCTGCAGGGCACGCCGAGCGCCGACGACGCGTCGACCGGGCGCACCGGGCGCGCGCGGTCAAGCCACTCCACGAGCTGGCGGTCCGCGCCATGGCGGACGTCGCCGACCTGCAGAGGCGACAGTCGACCGCACACGCCGCGCTCGAGGACCTGCTCGGCACGTCCCTCGACGACCAGCAGGTCGCCGAGCACCGCACCGCGGCGGCGCGCACCCTCGCCGAGGTCGTACGCCTCCGACCGCTGCAGCGCCAGGCTGCCGACCTCGAGCGCGAGCTGGCGCGTTGCACGCGCCGGAGTGCCGAGACCGACGCCGAGCTCCTCCGGGTCGCGGCCCGGGCCGACGCCGTCCCGATCGAGCTCGAGCTCGCCCAGCCCGCACTGACGGCGGCACGCGACGCCGAGGTCCTCGTTGCGGCGCTGGCCGGTGAGCTCGAGGTGGTCCGCACCCGGATCCGGGCTGCGCGGTCCGCCGAGGCCCTCGACTCCCAGCTGCGCGCCGCCGAGCGGTCCCTCGCCGAGGCGACCGAGGCGCGCCTGCTGGCCCGTGAGGCGCTGGTGGAGATCCGCGAGCAACGCCTCGACGGCATGGCCGCCGAGATCGCGGGGCGGCTGGCGGTCGGCGCGAGCTGCCCGGTCTGCGGGTCGGCCGACCACCCCCACCCCGCGGCGCCCGCGCCGGGCGCGCCCGACGAGGCCACCGAGCGCGCGGCCCGACGGGAGGTCGACGACCTCGAGGTCGTGGTGGAGGCTCACGCCCAGCAGGTCCGCGGCATCGAGTCCCGGCTGGCGGCCCTGCGCGCCGAGGCGGGCGCGACGGCCGCGCACCTCCTCGCCGAGGAGGAGGACGCCCGCACCCGTCTGCAGCGCGCCCGCGCCGAGGCATCGCGGGTCGGCGACCTCGCTGCCCGCGTCGAGGCCCTCCTCGCCGAGCGCGAGTCCCTGGCCCGTGACCGCGAGTCGCTGGGAGCGACGGCGGCAGCACTCGAGACCGAGGCGGCGGTCATCGCGTCCCGCCTGGCGTCGCTGCGCGACCAGCTCGCCCTGGTCGTCCCGGACGGGTCCGACCTCGACCGCGTCACCGCCTTCCACCAGCGGGTCGAGGCGCTGGCCCACCAGTGCGCCGACCTGGCCGCCGACCTGGCGCGGGCCCGGTCCACGTCCGACAGCACCCAGCTGGCAGCCGACGAGACGGCCGCGCAGGCGGGTTTCGAGTCCTCGGTCGCAGCGGCCGCCGCGTGGCTCCCCGACGACGCGGTGGCGGACCTGCACCAGCAGGTCGAGCGCCACGAGCGTGAGGCCGCGCGACTGGCCGAGGCGCTCGCGGACCCTGAGCTGGCCCGGGCAGCGGCTGGCGAGGCGCCCGACCTCGAGGCGCTCGCCCGGGCCCACCACCGGGCCAAGGAGGAGCTGGCCACCGCTCGCCTCGAGGAGCTCGGACTTCGCGAGCGCGTCGAGCGGCTCCGCGGGCTCGCGGCGACGGTCGAGGCGGGACTCGCCGCCTGGTCGCCCGTCCGGCGCGAGCTCGACCTGGTCGCCGACCTCGCCGCCCTGGTGGAGGGCAAGCACCCCGACAACCGGCTCCAGATGCGGCTCTCGGCCTACGTCCTGGCGCACCGCCTCGGGCAGGTCGTCGACGCGGCCAACCTGCGCCTGTCCTCGATGAGCGACCAGCGCTACTCCCTCGTGCACACCGGCCGCCGCGGCGCCGGGGAGACGCGCGGCGGGCTCAGCCTGCTCGTCCGCGACGACTGGACCGGCGACACCCGCGACCCGGCGACCCTGTCGGGCGGTGAGACGTTCGTCGTCTCGCTCGCCCTGGCGCTCGGGCTGGCCGACGTGATCACCGACGAGGCGGGAGGCACCGACCTCGACACCCTCTTCGTCGACGAGGGCTTCGGGTCGCTCGACGCCGAGACCCTCGAGGACGTCATGGACACCCTCGACACGCTGCGCGACGGTGGTCGGGTGGTCGGTGTGGTCAGCCACGTGCCCGAGCTCCAGACCCGCATCCCGACCCAGCTGCGGGTGCACCGGGGCAGGGCGGGCAGCCGGACGACGCTCAGCCTGGCCTAGCGCCGACGGCCCACGGCAGTCCCGCACGACACCCCGGCCACCCGTCGTGCGGACCACGTGGCTCGGGATAGGTTCGTCCGCATGAGTGCGCCCGGGCTCGACCCGACCTTCAGCGACCTGCCGCACCGTCGCCTCGGCGACGTCGCCCTGGCCCGAGCGCAGGAGCTCGGTGCCAGCCACGCGGACTTCCGCCTGGAGCGCAACCGCTACCAGTACCTCGGCGCCCGCGACGGCGTCCTCCAGACCGCCAGCGACGCCGAGGACCTCGGCTTCGCGGTGCGCGTCGTCCACGACGGCGCCTGGGGCTTCGCCTCGGGCGTGGTGCTGACCGACGACGAGGCCCGCCGCGTCGCCGAGACGGCCGTCGCGGTGGCCAAGGTGGCCGCGGCGATGACCACGACGCCGGTCGAGCTCGCGCCCGAGCCGGTCCACGACGACGTCACCTGGATCTCGGCCTACGAGACCAACCCCCTCGACGTACCCACCCCCGAGAAGGCCGCCCTCCTCGTCGACTGGACGCAGCGGCTGCGCAGCGGTGCCGCCGTCGCCCACGCGACGGCGTTCCTCCAGCAGGTGCAGGAGAACAAGTACTACGCCGACCTGTCCGGCACGCGCACCACCCAGCAGCGCGTCCGCCTGCAGCCCGGCTTCGAGGCCACCGGCGAGGACGCCGAGAGCGGGATCTTCGACTCGATGGCCTCCATCGCCCCGCCGGTCGGGCGCGGCTGGGAGTACCTCACCGGCGGGCACTGGGACTGGGACGCCGAGCTGGCCGAGGTGCCCGAGCTGCTCGCGGAGAAGCTGAAGGCGCCCAGCGTCGAGGCCGGGACGTACGACCTGGTCGTCCACCCCTCCAACCTCTGGCTCACGATCCACGAGTCGATCGGCCACGCCACCGAGCTCGACCGCGCCTTGGGCTACGAGGCCAACTACGCCGGCACGTCGTTCGCGACCTACGACAAGCTCGGCACCCTGCAGTACGGCTCGCCCGTCATGAACGTGCAGGGCGACCGCACGCAGGAGCACGGCCTGGCCACCGTCGGCTACGACGACGAGGGCGTCCAGACGCAGAGCTGGGACATCGTCCGCGACGGCGTCCTCGTCGGCTACCAGCTCGACCGGTCGATGGGTCACCTCAAGCCGGAGCTCAACGACGGCCGCTCCAACGGCTGCGCGTACGCCGACTCGCCGGGGCACATCCCGATCCAGCGGATGGCCAACGTGTCCCTCGTGGCCGGTGCCGACGACCTCACCACCGACGACCTCATCGGGCGCGTCGAGCGCGGCATCTACGTGGTCGGTGACAAGTCCTGGTCGATCGACATGCAGCGCTTCAACTTCCAGTTCACCGGCCAGCGGTTCTACCGCGTCACCGACGGCAGGCTCGACGGGATGCTGCGCGACGTCGCCTACCAGGCGACCACGACCGACTTCTGGGGCTCGATGGAGGCGGTCGGCGGCCGGGACACCTGGGAGCTGCACGGGGCGTTCAACTGCGGCAAGGCCCAGCCCGGCCAGGTTGCCGCGGTCAGCCACGGCGCCCCGACCGCGCTCTTCCGGGGCGTCAACATCCTCAACACCATCGACGAGGCAGGCCACTGATGTCCCCCTCCCTGCAGCCCTCCGCGCACCTCACCGCCCAACAGCTGGTCGAGCACGCGCTCGCGACGTCGAGCGCCGACGACTGCATCGCCATCGTCCGCGACACCACCAGCGCCAACCTGCGCTGGGCCAACAACACGCTCACCACGAACGGCGTGATGACCGAGGTCTCCATGACCGTCGTCAGCTTCGCCGCCGTCGGCGGAGGCGTCGCCACCGGCTCGGTCTCCGGCAGCGCCTCCACCCTCGAGCAGGTCACCGCCCTCGTGACCGCGGCGGACGCGGCGGCGCGCGCCGGCTCGCCCGCCGAGGACGAGGCGGAGCTCGTGGGCGACGTGACGTCCCCCGACTGGGAGACCGGGCCCGAGACCACCGACATCGGCGTCTACGACGCGTTCGCCCCGGCGCTCGGCGAGGCGTTCGTGCAGGCCACCGCCGAGGACCGGCTCCTCTACGGGTTCGTCAACCACGACGTCGCTACGACCTACCTCGGCTCGAGCCGCGGGCTGCGGCTGCGCCACGTGCAGCCCACGGGCCACTACGCCTGCACCGGCAAGGACACCTCGTTGACCCGCAGCGCCTGGACCGGAGGTGCCACCCGCGACTTCCGCGACGTCGACGCGGCGGCGATGGCCGCCACCGTCGCGCAGCGGCTCCGGTGGGCCGAGCGGCGCATCGACCTGCCCGCCGGTCGCTACGACACCATCCTGCCGCCGTCGTCGGTGGCCGACCTGATGATCGACGCCTACTGGGGCGCCGGCGCCCGCGTCGCGCACGAGGGCGAGTCGGTCTACAGCCGCCGCGGCGGCGGCACCCGGATCGGCGACAAGGTCGCCGCGCCCGGGGTGAGCCTGTTCTCCGACCCGGCACACCCGGGACTGGAGTGTGCGCCGTTCGTCATCGCCGGCGCCTCGGACAACACCGACTCGGTCTTCGACAACGGCCTGCCGCTCGGGCGGACGGACTGGATCCGCGACGGGCTGCTCACGGGCCTCCTCCAGACCCGCCACTCGGCCGGGATGACCGGACAGCCCGTCACGCCGATGGTCGACAACCTCGTCCTCGAGGTCGGTGACGGTGCCGGCACGATCGGCGACATGGTCTCCGGCACGCAGCGCGGCCTGCTGCTCACCTGCCTGTGGTACATCCGCGAGGTCGACCCGCAGACCATGCTCCTCACCGGCCTGACCCGCGACGGCGTCTACGTCGTCGAGGACGGCGAGATCGTCGGCGCAGCCAACAACTTCCGGTGGAACGAGAGCCCGATCGACCTGCTCAACCGGTTCAGCGCCGCGACCGAGTCGGTGCCCAGCTTCAGCCGCGAGTGGGGCGACGACTACTTCTCCCGCACCGCGACGCCGGCGCTGCGGATCCCCGACTTCAACATGTCGAGCGTGTCCCAGGGCGTCTGAGGCAAGCGTCCGGCCGGGGCCTCCCACCGCGCGTCAGCGTGGGTGGCCGCCCGGGATGTCGACATCGGGGTCGTAGGGCGTGCGCGTGTAGACGAACGTCGCGCACTCGAGGTTGCGGATGCTCCCGTCCGGTCGGCGTACGACGTCGAGGCGCTCGCCGCGGTGGTAGCCGAGCACCCCGACCAGGGCTCCGTCGACGAGCTCGAACCGGTCGGTGACGACCCCGCCCCGCGCCATCGCCCGCAGCTCGAGGCCGTCGTTGTGCCAGCGCACGTCGTAGGCCGTGTTGCCCCAGAACCAGACGCCGGGCAGGCCGTGCACCGGCCCGGGCAGCACCACCGTCGGCCGCCACGGCGCCGGCCGCCCGTCGTCGGCGTCGGGGTCGCCCTCGATGAGCGACACCGCCAGCTCACGCGGGTCGATGCCGGTCGTGGCGTTGGTGAGCACCACCGAGCCGATCCCGCTGTCCGGGTCGACGTGGAGGGCGGCCAGGAAGCCCGGCATCGAGCCGTTGTGCCCGACCAGCCGGCCACCGGGGTGCAGTCCCAGCATCAGGCCGAGACCGTAGTCCGGGGTCACCGGGCGGTGCATCTCCGCCAGCGTCGCCGGGGCGAGGACGTCGGGGCGGCCGCCGCCCAGCACCTGCCCCCACGTGACGAGGTCGGCCAGGGTCGACCACAGCTGACCGGCCGGCGCCATCGCGCCGGTGTCGGTCAGCGGCTCGTGCACGCGGATGCCGGTGAAGTGGTCGACGCTCCACCCCGCCTGCGCGCCCGGGCGCGGGAGGTACGACGTCGTACGCATCCCCAGCGGCCGGAGGAGCCGCTCGGCCACGAGGACCCGCCACGGGGCGCCGAGCCGGCGCGCGACCACCTCGCCGAGGAGTGCGTAGCCGAGGTTGGAGTAGTGGAACCACTCCCCCGGGCCGGCGACCCGGCCCGCACCGTCGTTGGCCGCGGCCAGCGCTGCGAAGTCCCCACCGCGGGTGCGTTCCCACCACGCCCCGCGCGGCTCGCTCTGCATGCCCGAGGAGTGCGCCAGCGCCTCACGGATCGTCGCCTCGCCGTAGCCGACGTCGCCGAGGTGCGCCGACAGCGGGTCGTCGAGGTCGAGCAGACCGGCGTCGCGGGCCTGCATCACCAGGACCGCCGTCATGGTCTTGGTGATCGACCCGATCCGGTACTGCCCGTCGAGGCCCGGCGCGTCCCCGGCGCCACCGGCCCACACGGCGCCGTAGCGGTCGAAGACGGCACCGACCACGGACGTCAGCCGGCCCTCGGCCTGCGCGACGTCCAGCAGGCGCTGTCGTTGGTGGCTCACGGGGAGACCCTAGACGGCGCCTGCCGCACGGTCAGTCCTGGGCGAACGCCTCCGGCGGCGGGCAGGCGCAGACGAGGTTGCGGTCGCCGTAGGCCTGGTCGATGCGCGCCACCGGGGGCCAGTACTTGTCGGAGTCGATGCCCTGCGGGAAGACGCCGAGCTCGCGGGAGTAGGGCCGCTCCCAGTCCCCGACCAGCGCGCGGGCGGTGTGCGGGGCGTGGCGCAGCGGCGAGTCCTCGGGCGTCCACTCGCCCGCCTCCACCCGCGCGATCTCGCCGCGGATCGCAATCATCGCGTCGCAGAACCGGTCGATCTCGGCCAGGTCCTCGGACTCGGTCGGCTCGACCATGAGGGTGCCGGCGACCGGGAACGACATGGTCGGCGCGTGGAAGCCGTAGTCGACCAGGCGCTTGGCGACGTCGTCGACGCTCACGCCGCTGGCCTTGGTGATGCCGCGCAGGTCGAGGATGCACTCGTGGGCGACGAGGTCGCCGTGCCCGCGGTAGAGGACCGGGAAGTGCTCGCCGAGGCGGTGCGCGACGTAGTTGGCGGACAGCACCGCCACGGCGGTGGCCCGGGTGAGGCCCTGCGCGCCCATCATCCGGATGTAGGCCCAGGTGATCGGCAGGATGCCCGCGGAGCCGTACGGCGCCGCGCTGATCGGGCCGATGCCCTGGCGCTTCTCCGCCTCCGGGTGCCACGCGTGCGAGGGCAGGTAGGGGGCGAGGTGGGAGCGTACGGCGACCGGCCCCACGCCGGGACCGCCACCGCCGTGCGGGATGCAGAACGTCTTGTGCAGGTTGAGGTGGGAGACGTCGCCGCCGAACTCGCCGGGACGCGCGTAGCCGAGCAGCGCGTTGAGGTTGGCGCCGTCGACGTAGACCTGGCCGCCGTGGTCGTGGACGATCTTGCACAGGTCGGTGATGGTGTCCTCGTAGGCGCCGTGCGTCGAGGGGTAGGTCACCATGATCGCGGCCAGCGACTCGGCGTGCTGGTCGCACTTGGCGAGGAGGTCGTCGAGGTCGACCGACCCGTCGTCGGACGCCTTGACCACGACGACCTTCATGCCGGCCATCACCGCCGAGGCGGCGTTGGTGCCGTGCGCCGACGACGGGATCAGGCAGACGTTGCGGTCGGTGTCGCCGTTGGCACGGTGGTAGCCACGGATGGCGAGGAGGCCGGCCAGCTCGCCCTGCGACCCGGCGTTGGGCTGCACGGAGACCTTGTCGTAGCCGGTCACCTCCGCGAGCCAGCGCTCGAGGTCGTCGACGAGCTCGCGGTAGCCGGTCGCGTCCTGCGCCGGCGCGAACGGGTGCAGGTCGGCGAAGCCGGGCAGGCTCACCGGCTCCATCTCCGTGGTGGCGTTGAGCTTCATCGTGCAGGAGCCGAGCGGGATCATGCCGCGGTCGAGCGCGTAGTCGCGGTTGGACAGCTTGGCGAGGTAGCGCAGCATCTGCGTCTCGCTGTGGTGGGAGTTGAAGACCTCGTGGGTCAGGAAGTCCGTGGTGCGGCGCAGAGCCTCGGGGAGGCCGGCCGCCGTCGCGTCGGTCCCGGCCGCCACGCCGAAGGCGCGGAGCACGGCCGCCACCGTCGAGGGGCTGGTCCGCTCGGAGGTGGACAGCCCGACGTGGTCCTCGTCGACGAGCCGCAGGTGGAGCCCGACCGTGCGCGCCGCGGCGACGACCTCGCCCGCGCGGCCCGGCACGGCGACGGTGAGCGTGTCGAACCAGGTGTCGTTGACGACCTCGAGGCCGCCGGCGCGGAGGGCGGCGGCGATCCCGTTGGCGTGGTCGTGGATGCGCTGGGCGATCCGCCGCAGGCCCTCGGGTCCGTGGTAGACCGCGTACATCGACGCGACCACCGCGAGCAGGACCTGAGCGGTGCAGATGTTGGACGTGGCCTTGTCGCGGCGGATGTGCTGCTCGCGGGTCTGCAGCGCGAGCCGGTAGGCCGGACGGCCCTCCGCGTCGACGGAGACGCCCACGAGCCGACCCGGCAGGTGCCGCTCGAGCCCGGCGGAGACCGCCATGAAGCCGGCGTGCGGCCCGCCGTAGAAGAGGGGTACGCCGAAGCGCTGGGACGAGCCGACGACGACGTCGGCCCCGAAGGTGCCCGGCGCCTCGAGCAGGGCCAGGGAGAGGATGTCGGCGGCGACGACGACCAGGCCGCCCCGCTCGTGGGCGGCCTCGATCACCGGGCGAGGGTCGGGAACGGCGCCGGACGCGCCGGGGTACTGCACCAGTACGCCGCACAGGTCACCCTCGGGCAGGCCGTCGCGCAGGTCGGCCACGACGACCTCGATGCCGAGACCCTCGGCGCGGGTGCGGATGACGTCGATCGTCTGGGGCAACGCGTCGGCGTCGACGACGAAGGGCCCGGTCGCGGTGCGCTGCGCGCGGCGTACGAGCGTCATCGCCTCCGCCGCCGCGGTGCCCTCGTCGAGCAGCGACGCGTTGGCGGTCGCCAGCCCGGTCAGGTCGGCCACCACGGTCTGGAAGTTCAGCAGCGCCTCGAGCCGGCCCTGGGAGATCTCGGGCTGGTAGGGCGTGTAGGCGGTGTACCAGGACGGGTCCTCGAGCACGTTGCGCCGGATGACGGGCGGGGTGATCGTCGCGTGGTAGCCGAGCCCGATCATCGCCTCGGCGGGGCGGTTCTGCGAGGCCAGCGTGCGCAGCGCGCGGGCGGTGGCCTCCTCGTCGAGCGCGTCCGGCAGGTCGAGCGCCGCGGCGGTGCGGATGCCGCCGGGGACGGCGGCGGACATCAGCGCCTCGAGCGACTCGTGGCCCACGGCCTCGAGCATGTGAGCGACGGCCGCGTCGTCAGGGCCGATGTGGCGGGCGACAAACTCGCCCAGCGTGGTCCCGGTCGAGTCGGTCGGGCTGTCGGTCGAGCTGTCGGTCGAGGTGGCGTCCGGCACGGGCACTCCTTGAGGTCACTCGGATGACCTCCCATCTGTCGGCCCGGTGGCCTCCAGAGTGCCAGCCCGTGCGGTCCTGGTGCCTGAGAGGTTCCGGGAGGAATTGCCCCTTCGGCGCACTGCGACCTGCCACGAGGACCGGCCGCAACGACTCTCCCGCACGGGATGTCGGCATCTGCAGTTTAGCGATACGCAACACAAATGGGCGAAGCCGCCCGGGTGCGGGCGGCTTCGTCGGAGGTTCTGCAGTGCTGGGGAGCGTTCAGCCGGTCTGCCGTGCGGCGCGGCGGGCGGCGAGCTCGTCACCGGCAACGGTGGAGCCGGGCTCCTCCGCGGTCCGCTCGCTGGGCAGCTGGGCGAGGGTGCCCTCGATCTCGCGCCAGACGCCGCCGATGGCGATGCCGAACACGCCCTGACCGCCCTGGAGGAGGTCGATGACCTCGTCGTTGCTGGTGCACTCATAGACCGAGGCCCCGTCACTCATCAGCGTCACGCGCGTCAGGTCGTCGGTGCCGCGCTCACGGAGGTGGGCGGTGGCGGTGCGGATCTGCTGCAGCGAGATGCCCGCGTCGAGCAACCGCTTGACGACCTTGAGGATCAGGATGTCGCGGAAGGAGTAGAGCCGCTGCGAGCCGGAGCCGGCGGCGCCGCGGACGCTCGGCTCGACGAGGCCGGTCCGGGCCCAGTAGTCGAGCTGGCGGTAGGTGATGCCGGCCGCGTTGCAGGCCGTCGGGCCGCGGTAGCCGGTGTCGCTGGGGAGCGGGGAGACGTCGTCGGCGAAGAGCAGGCCCTGCTCCTCGGCGAGGTCGGCCGCCTCGGCCGCAGCCTTGATCCCGGCCGCGTCCGCGCCCTGCTCGTTCTCGTTGCTAGCCACTGTGACCCTCCAGGTCAGTTCCTCCGCTGAGCGGTAACTCCTGGGGGAAGGGCCCGCCCGGCGCCGGTCTGACCGACAACCACAGCGGTGGAGTTACAACAGAGACAGTTCACCGTAAGCCCGCGCGCACGGGTTGTCCATCCACGCGAGCGGCGTGTCGCCAACCCTCAACCTCAGGTCGAGGGTGAGAGTTTCTGGCGGTGCCGCTGGGGCTAGTGGGACTCGAAGTCGTCGGGCGAGACATGGTCGAGGAACTCGCGGAACCGCTCGACCTCGTCCTCCTGCTCGGCCGGGACGGCGAGGCCGGCCTCCTCGAGCACCGCCTCGGCGCACACGATGCGCGACCCGGTGCGCAGGGCCAGGGCGATGGAGTCCGACGGGCGGGCACCCACCTCGGCACCGCCGTCGAAGACCAGCTGCGCGAAGAAGATGCCGTCCTGCATGTCGACGATGCGAACCTCGTCGAGCCGCTGCCCCGTCGCCTCGAGCACGTCGCGCATCAGGTCGTGCGTCAACGGACGCGGCGGGGTGACCCCCTGCTGCGCGAAGGCGATGGCGGTGGCCTCGACGGCCCCGATCCAGATGGGGAGGTAGCGCTCCCCTGTCACCTCCCGCAGCAGCACGATCGGCTGGTTGGAGGGCATCTCGACGCGGACTCCGACGACGTCCATTTCGCGCATGTCCCCACCCTACTCACGGCCCCTGATCTCGGAGGGGGTGCGGGGCTGGTCCTGCCGAGCGGTGAGTGGCGCAGGTTTCCTGGGCGCAGAACCTGTCTCACTCACCGCTCGCGGTCAGAGCGGCGCCCGGTGGCGGCGGCCTGTCGGACAGGACAAACCCGCGGTTGCGCGGCCAGCCCAGCGGCGTACGCCCCCACCGTCGGACTTCGTCCTGTCCGACAGGCCGTACGACGACCGCGGCAGGCGGGCGGGTCAGCCCCGGTCGAGCCCCACCTTGACGAGCGTCGCGTGGAGCCGGACGGACAGGGCGGCGATCTCGGCGGTGGCGTCCTCGGCGCGGCCCTTGGCGGCGGCGTCGCGACCGCGCGCGAGTGGCGCGACGACCTGCTGCACGAGCCCGACCTCACGGTCGGCGGCGGTCTTGAACGCGCGCAGGTGGCGCGGCTCGAAGCCGAAGTCGGCGAGCTCGCGGGCGGTCTGCGCCACGACGAGGGCGTCGCTGTTGAAGTGGCCGGTGCCCGTGCGGGCCGAGACCAGCCCGTACTGCTCGAGCTGCGACAGCAGGTCCTCGGAGATGTCCGCGACCTTGATCAGCTCGCGCCGCGAGAGGCGCAGGTCGCTGGCGCGGCGGAACGACTCCGGGCTGGGCAGGCCGTCGGCGCTCAGGGCCACCTTGGGCACGGTCGGAACGACGCCGTCAATGGCCGGCGGCTCGAGCCCCCGGTCGATGGCGTCGAGGTGCTCGCCGATGACCTTGTGCGGCAGGTAGTGGTCGCGCTGCATCAGCAGGATGTAGCGCAGCCGGTCGACGTCGGCGCCGGAGAACTTGCGGTAGCCGGCGGGCGTGCGCTCCGGCTTGACCAGGCCCTGGTCCTCGAGGAAGCGGATCTTCGAGATCGTCACCCCCGGGAAGTCGGGGCGGAGCTGGTCGAGGACCTGCCCGATGTTGTAGCGGGCGCCGCGACTCGATGCCGAGGACGTCGGGGCACTCACGGATCAGCTGTCCGGGTGGGAGGAGAAGAACACCAGGCGGTACTTGCCGATCTGCACCTCGTCGCCGTCGTTGAGCTCGACGGAGTCGATGCGGTCGCGGTTGACGTAGGTGCCGTTGAGGCTGCCGACGTCGCTGACGGTGTAGCCGGCGCCCGAGCGACGGAACTCCGCGTGCCGCCGGGACACGGTGACGTCGTCGAGGAAGATCTCGCTGTCGGGGTGACGGCCGGCGCCGACGACGTCGGTGTCGAGGAGGAAGCGGCTGCCGGCGCTGGGGCCGCGCTGCACGACGAGGAGGGCGTGGCCCTCGGGCAGCGCGTCGACGGCCGCGGCGTCGACCGGGCTCAGCTGGCGGTCGGAGGACTCGCGCTGGTCCGGCGCGCCGAAGGTGATGGTGGCCGTGGTCTCGACGGGGGTCGGCCCGGCGTCCTCCCCGCCGAGCAGCTTCGTGCCGCACTGGGCGCAGAAGCGGGCGTCGTCAGGATTCTGCTTCCCACAGTTGGTGCAGAACGGCATGTGAGCTCCTCGACGGATCGACACTGAACCCTCAGCCGAGGGTTGAGGTTGATGGTTCGTCCGAACCTACCAGCCATCTGTCGGGCGGCGCGGACGATCGTGCGCGGTCAGCCCTCGAGGCCGGCCTGGTAGGCGGCGGCGTCCATGAGGCCGTCGACCTGCGATGCGTCGGAGACGCTCACCTCGAACAGCCAACCGGCCTCGTAGGGGTCGCTGTTGACCAGCTCGGGCGTCGAGTCGAGCGCCGAGTTGGTCGCCACGACCTCGCCGGTCACGGGGGCGTAGATGTCGCTGACCGACTTGGTGGACTCCAGCTCGCCGCAGGTGTCGCCCGCGGTCACCGCGTCGCCGACCTGCGGGAGGGAGACGTAGACGATGTCGCCGAGCGCGTCCTGGGCGAAGTCGGTGATCCCCACCCGGACCGAGCCCTCGGCGTCACCGGGGGTGCGGACCCACTCGTGCTCGCTGGTGTACTTCAGGTTCTCCGGATACACGTGGGGTCTCCTCGGGGACGCAGGTCTGGTGGGGTGATCGGCAGGCTACTGGCCCGTCCCGAACTCCGCATACTCAGGTCGGGACGCCTCGCGGACGCTGGTGATCTCCACCGTCTCGAGCTCCTCGATCGTGACCGTGGCGCCGTCGAGCGTCTCCAGGGTCTCGACCGGGCCGGTGGAGAAGGTGAGCGCGGTCCGCAGGATGTGCGGGTCGCCGATCACGTCGAGGACGTACGGCGGCTCCAGCAGCTCGCCGTCGAGCTCGATGCCGCCCACGCCGTCCTCGAACGAGCTGTCGGCGCCGAGCCGGATCGAGTCGTTGAACTCCATCGCCTCCGCGCCGGCGGTGCGCAGCTCCTGGATGGTGTCGAGCAGCGACCCGACGCTCACCCGGGTCTCGGACTCGCCGATCGTGACGCGGAGGCCCTGGCCGGACACGGGCACCAGCCCCGCGATGACGTTGAGGGTGCGCAGCCGCTGCTCGGCCTCGTCGAGGGCGGCCGAACGGGCCTGGTTCTCGTCGCGCAGCTCGTCACGGCGGGCCTCGAGCCGGTCGACCTCGCGACGGGCCCGCTCGGCGGTGCCGGTCAGGCCGTCGAGCACCTGGATCAGCTCGCTCTCGCGCAGCCCGGCGTAGGTGTCGTTGGAGTTGGTGTCGCGCACCTGGACGACGAACGCGAAGCCCAGCACCGCCAGGAGCACCCCCACCACCGCCTGGCGGCCCGATGGCCGCATCAGCGCGTCGCGCATCCGCTCACGACCGGGGCTCTCCTCGGTCGCAGGCTCCTGCGTGGTCGGGTCCTGCTCAGGCATGGAAGACGTGCCTGCGGATCGCTGCGACGTTGGAGAAGATCCGGATGCCGAGGACGACCACCACGCCCGTGGTCAGCTGTGCGCCGACCCCGAGCTGGTCGCCGAGGTAGACGATCGCCGCGGCGATCACCACGTTGCTGACGAACGAGACGACGAAGACCTTGTCGTCGAAGATGCCGTCGAGGTAGGCCCGGAGCCCGCCGAAGACGGCGTCGAGCGCGGCCACCACGGCGATGGGCAGGTAGTTCTGCAGGCTGAGCGGGACGTCGGGGGCGAAGACGAGGCCGGCGACGATGCCGAACAGCAGCCCGAGTGCAGCGATCACGGCGAGCTCGCCTCCCCTTCCGTCGCGCCGTCCGGATCGGCGTTGAGCTCGATCACATCACGCAGCGCCCGCTCGGGCGCAGACGGCAGCCGGATGTCGTCCACATTCTCCGCCGAGTAGAGGAACCCGAGACCGTTGACCAGCGTGAACCACTCCTGGCCGGTGCTGGTCTGCACCAGCCTGGCCTGCAGCGTCCGGGGGTCGCCGATCGCCGAGACGACGTAGGGGGCGTTGACCGGGCGACCGTTGACGTGGATGGCGCGGTTGGTGTTGCGGATGCCGCCGAGGACGTTGATCCGCTGGTCGTTGACGGCGATCGCCTCGGCACCAGCCTCGAACAGCCCGTTGACGAGCAGGGCGAGGTCCTCGTCGCGGATCTCGTCGTTGATCTCGACGTCGGGCCGGTTGTCGACGGTCATCCGCACCCCGGGCCCGTGCACCGCGGAGTAGCCGGTGGTGAGCTCGGCGCGCCGGATCCTGGCCTCGCTGTCGTCGAGCTGCGCCTGGACCTTCGTGTTGTTGCTCGCCAGCGCCTGGTTGGACTCCGCGAGCTCGGCGACCTGGGACTGCACGCCGCGCAGCTGGTCGCGCCGGAGCTCGACCTGCTCGATGAGGGCGGCCCGGCTGAGCTCGTCGACCTCGGCCTGCCGGTCGGTCTGCGCCGCGACCACGGCTGCCCCGACGCCGAGCACCGCGACGGCCGCGAGGCTGGCCCAGTGCGGACGCCGCGACGACGGAGCGGGCTGCTCCCCCGCCGCCGCCCGCTTCTGGGCGACGTGAGCGTAGTCCTCGTCCATGGAGCGCGCGGTGATGAGCGTCAGCAGCGGCGTCGTGACGTGGTCGGGGAGCCGCCGGGCGGTGTCCTCACCCTGCTCGGGCGCGCGGGTGTCAGCCATGGTCCGACACCGGCGTACGACGGCGCGGGGTCTCGCGCAGCAGCGTGCGGACCTGCCAGGCGTAGAGCAGACCGGCCCACCAGTAGAGGCCGATCCCCCACCAGGCGAAGGCCCAGCCGAAGGTGCGGGCCAGGGTGGCGACGATGCCGTCGCCCTCGCCGAGCAGCAGCAGCGGGAAGGCGTAGAGGAGGTTGAAGGTCGCGGCCTTGCCGAGGAAGTGGACCGGCAGCGCCGAGAAGCCGCGGGTGCGCAGGATCGGCACCAGCCCCCAGAGGAAGAGGTCGCGCAGGGGCAGGGCGAGCGCGACCCACCACGGGATGATGTCGCGCAGGTAGAGCCCCACCACGACGGCGAGGATGTAGAGCCGGTCGGCCACCGGGTCGAGGATCTCGCCGAGCTGGGAGTACTGGTCGAGCCTGCGGGCCAGCCAGCCGTCGAGGAAGTCGGTGAAGCCGGCGACCATGAGCACCACGAGGGCGATGGCGTCCGCCTCCGGGCCGAGGACCAGCCAGAGGAACAAGGGCACGCCTGCCAGCCGCACCACACTGATGATGTTGGGCACGGTCCAGACACGGGCTGCTCCCTCGGACACGAGCAGACCCTACCGAGCGCTCAGGCGTCCACGCCCGACACGTCGTGGTGTGCCGCGTCGCGGATCTCGCCGACCAGCTCCTCGAGCACGTCCTCCAGCGTCACCAGTCCGACGACCTGGCCGTCGCGCTGCACGACGCGCGCCATGTGGGCGCCCTTGACCTGCAGGCTCTCCAGCGCGTCGTGGAGCAGGTCGTCGGGGGCGACGGTGGCGAACGGGCGGATCCACTTGTCCTCGATGACCCGCGAGCGCTTGTCGTCGTCGGACTCGAGGGCGTCCTTGATGTGGAGGTAGCCCAGCAGCGTGCCGTCCGAGGCGGCGACCGGGAACCGGCTGAAGCCCGTGGCGGCACAGACGGCCTCGACGTCGGCCACCGTCGACCCAGGGGCGACGGTGGCCAGGGTGTCGGGCGCCATGACGATCGACAGGACGGACTTCTCGGTGAAGCCGAGGGCACCGGCGAGCCGGTCGTACTCCTCGGCCTCGATCAGCCCCTCCCCCCGCGACTCCTCCACCAGCGCGGCCACCTCCTCGCGCGTGAAGCTGGAGTGCACCTCGTCCTTGGGCTCGATGCGGAGCAGCCGCAGCGTGGCGTTGGCGACGAGGTTCATGCCGGCGATCACCGGGCGCAGGACGGTGACGACCACCATCATCGGCGGGCTCAGCACCATGGCCGCGCGGTCGGCGCCGGCGAGGGCGATGTTCTTGGGCACCATCTCGCCGAGGACGACGTGGAGGTAGACCACGATCGACATCGCCACCACGAAGGAGACGGGGTGGAGGAAGTCGTCGGGGACCCGGGCCAGGTGGAAGACCGGCTCGAGGAGGTGGGCGACGGCCGGCTCGCCGATGGCGCCGAGGCCGAGCGAGCACACGGTGATGCCGAGCTGGGCGCCCGCCATCACGAGCGAGACGTTCTCCATCGCCCGCAGCGTCGTGCGCGCGGCCCGGGAGCCCTCCTGCGCGCGCGGCTCGATCTGGCTGCGCCGGGCGGCGAGCAGGGCGAACTCGGCGCCGACGAAGAACGCGTTGAGGGCCAGCAGCACGACCGCGAGGGCGACGCCGAAGAGGTCACTGTTCACGGCCGGCCCCCTCCCCCGGCTCGGGGGAGACGGCGCGCAGGTCGAGTCGGTCGATCCGCAGCCCCTCCATCCGCTCCACGGTGAGGGTGACCAGGCGCTCGCGCAGCTCGCGCGGGTCGCTGCGGTCGGGCACCGGGACCTCGATCCGGTCGCCGGGCTCAGGGATCTTGCCGAGACCGCGCATCACCAGCCCGGCGACGGTGTCGTAGTCCTCGTGGTCGGGCAGCTCGATGTCGGTGGCGTCCTCCACCTCGTCGGGACGCAGCAGCCCCGACAGCGTCCAGCTGCCGTCGCGCCGCTGGCGGATCCGCGCGCCGAGGCGGTCGTGCTCGTCGGAGATGTCACCGACGATCTCCTCCACGACGTCCTCGAGGGTCACGATGCCGGCGTGCCCGCCGTACTCGTCGAGGACGACGGCCATCTGGAAGCCGTCCTGGCGCAGCAGCGCGAGGAGCGGGTCGAGGCGCAGGCTGTCAGGCACGACGACCGGCCGGACCATGACGTGCTTGATCCGGGTCGTGGCCCGCTCGTGCACCGGCACCGCGACGGCGTGCTTGACGTGGACCGTGCCGACGACGGTGTCCTCGGCGTCGAGCACCGGGAAGCGGGAGTGGCCGGTCTGGCGGGCCAGCTCGACGACGGCGGAGACCCGGTCGCCCTCCTCGACCGTCGTGGTGCGCACGCGCGGGGTCATGATCTCGCCGGCGGTGCGGGTGCCGAACTCGACCGACCGCTCGACGAGCTCGGCGGTGTCGGCGTCGAGGGTGCCCTGGTCGGCCGAGCGCTGCACGAGGGAGGCGAGCTCCTGCGCGCTGCGGGCGGACCGGAGCTCCTCCTGCGGCTCGATGCCCAGGCGCCGCACGATCGCGTTGGCCGAGCCGTTGAGCACCTTGATGGGTCGCGCGGTGAGGGCGGTGAAGCCGCGCATGAACCCCTGGGTCGCGCGGGCGGTCTCCAGCGGCCGGGCGATGGCGATGTTCTTGGGCACCATCTCGCCGAAGATCATCGTCACGACGGTGCCGAGGACCAGGCCCAGCGCGAGGGACAGCGGCGACACCGCGCCGTCCGGCACCCCGGCGGCCGCGAGCGGACCGTCGATGAGGTCGGAGATGGCCGGCTCGGCGAGGAACCCGATGGCCAGGTTGGTGACCGTGATGCCGACCTGCGCGCCCGAGAGCTGGGTCGACAGCGAACGCAGCGCGAGCTGTACGCCGCGCGCGCCCTCGTCACCGGAGGCGGCGGCGCGCTCGACGCTCGGCCGGTCGACGGTGACGAAGGAGAACTCGGCGGCGACGAAGAGCCCGCACGCGGCGACGAGCGCCAGCGAGACGAGGAGGAGCACCAACGGGGTCACGACGCGCGCCCGGAGCCGAGTGCGGTCGTGCGGGGACTTTGACTATCGTCCATGGTCGGCGCTGGGGTTCCTTCTCTGGGCGGTTCTCGGCGTCGGCAAGGGTCAAGCGTAACGGTTGCGGCTCCCCCCGTCCCAGTCGTCGTGTCGCTTTGGGAAGGCGCCCCCGCGACCCCTAGTCTGGCCGCCACACTGGGGAAGATCAGGACCTTCGGGGTCTCGGCGGGGGATGTGGATGCGAGCGTGGGCACAGTCGGTCACGGCTGCACTCCTGGTGGTGCTCGTGGCCACCCTCGCGACGGTCACCGCCAACGGTGACTCGGCCGATCCCGGCTCGGTCCGGATGGCCCAGGGCACCCAGTCGCCCGACAGCGCGCCGGACGCCGACGGGCGCCGTCCCAACCTCGTCTTCGTCATGACCGACGACATGCGCGACGACGACCTCGACCACATGCCCCTCACCCGCCGGCTCCTCGTGGAGCAGGGCATGGAGTTCACCGACGCGATCTCCCCCCACCCGCTGTGCTGCCCGGCGCGCGCCCAGCTGGCGACGGGGCAGTACGCGCAGAACAACGGCGTCCAGCACAACAAGGGCGTCCACGGCGGCTTCGAGGCGCTCGACCCGACCGAGGAGGCGAGCAGCTGGTTCCGCGACGGGGGCTACAGCACCGGGTTCGTCGGCAAGTTCCTCAACGGCTACGGACCCGACGACGTACGACCGGCCGGCTGGTCGCGGTGGGACGCGCTGACCCGGGGCGTCTACGACTACGTGAACTTCTCGATGACCGGCGACGGGGACCCGCGCCACTACACCGGCAGCCACGTGACGTCGGTGATCGAGGAGCGCACCAACCAGCACATCCGCGACTTCGCCCGCGCCGGTGACCCGTTCGTGGTCTACGCCTGGCACCTCGCGCCCCACTACCGGATCACGCCGGAGGGCGGCCGCGGACTGCCCCCGGCAGCGCCCGGCGACGAGGACGTGCTCCTCGACGAGCCCCCGGCGTCCTTCGACGACCCCGCCTTCAACGAGGCGGACGTCTCCGACCAGCCGTCCTACCTCCGCCACCTCTCCCCCGCCTCGCGTGACGACGTGCGGGCCGAGAACACCGCCCGGCTCCAGTCGCTGCAGGCAGTCGACCGCGCGGTCGGCTCGATGGTGGCGACCCTCGAGGCGCAGGGCGTGCTCGACGACACCTACATCGTGTTCACCTCCGACAACGGCTACTCCCTCGGCGAGCACCGGTTCACCGGCAAGGACGTGCTCACCGACGAGGCGATGCAGGTCCCGCTGGTGGTGCGCGGCCCCGGCATCGCTCCGAGCAGCACGTCGGACCTGCCGGTCACGCTGGTCGACCTCCCCGTCACCTTCGCCGGGCTCACCGGGGTCGCCCCGCAGTGGCAGGTCGACGGGACCTCGCTGGTGCCGACCCTCCTCGGTGCCGAGCAGTCGTTCCGCGACACCACCCTGATCCAGACCGGACGCAAGCTGGAGACGGGGTGGTCGCACCGCGGCGTCCGCACCGAGCGCTACCTCTACGGCACCGACGGCCGCGACGCCTTCCTCTACGACCGGCTCGTGGACCCCGACGAGATGGTCAACGTGGTCGACGACCCGCGCTACGCGGAGGTGCTGGCCGCGCTCGAGCTGCGCCGCACGCTGCTGGTCGGGTGCGCGGGCTGGACCTGCAACCAGGTCTTCGGCCCGCTCCCCGAGCCGGCGTCCTGACGCACGTGCCCGAGCTCGCCGGGACCGTCCTGGCGCAGGTGCTGCCGGTCGCGGTGTTCCTGCTGGCCATCACGGTGACGGCCGAGGTCGCCCAGCTCGCCGGTGTCTTCGACGTCGCCGCGCACGCCCTCGCGCGGCGGGCGCGGCACCGCGTGGTGCTCCTCTGGCTGACGTTCGCCGCCCTTGCGGTGGTGTGCACGATCGTGCTGAGCCTGGACACCACGGCCGTGCTGCTGACACCGGTCGGGCTGGCGGTGGCGCAGCAGACCGGCATCTCGCCGATGCCCTTCGCCCTGACGACGCTGTGGATCGCCAACACGGGCTCGCTGCTGCTGCCCGTGTCCAACCTGACCAACCTCCTCGCCGTGCACCGCTTCGAGGAGCTCGGCGCGGGACACGGTGACTACGTGCGCACGGCCGCGCTGCCGGCGGTGGCCGCCGTCGTGGCCACGCTGGTCCTCGTCGCCGTCCTGCAGCGCCGGGCGCTGCGCGGGACGTACGCCGTCGACCCGCCCGCGGAGCCCCACGACCGGGTGCTGCTGGTGGTCGCGGCGGCGGTCTGCCTGCTCGTGGGTCCGCTGTTCGCCGTGGGTCTCGAGCCGGCCGCCGTGGCTGTCGGGGCCGCGCTCGTGCTGCTCGCGGCGCTGGTGTGGCGGGCTCCCGGCCTGCTGCGCGAGGTCAGGCCGCCGTGGCTGATGGCCGGCGCCTTCGTGCTGGTCGCCGGGCTGCTGCGGCTGGCGCAGGCCGATGGCCTCCTCGACTGGCTGGCCCCGGCCGTCGGGACCGGCACCCGCACGCTCGACCTGCTCCACCTCGCCGGGGCGTCGGCGGTGGCCGCGAACCTGGTCAACAACCTGCCGGCCTACCTGCTCGTCGAGCCGTCGGCGGCCGACGACACCCGCCGCCTCGTCGCGACGCTCGTCGGGGTCAACGCCGGCGCGCTCGTCACCCCGTGGGCGTCGCTGGCGACGCTGCTGTGGCTCCAGCGGTGCCGCGCCGCCGGCGTCCGGGTGCCGCTGCTGCGCCTCGCCGGGTGGGGCGCCGTGTGCGCCACCGTCGCCGTGGTCACCGCCACGCTCGCCATCCGCTGAGTCGCGGCCCGCCCGGCGCGACCGGTCGCCGATACTGGCGCGGTGACGATCACCCGCGACGACGTGCTCACCGCCCAGCAGCGCATCGGAGGCCGGATCCGGCGCACGCCCCTCCTCGCGCCGGCCGACGGCGACGGCGTCTGGCTCAAGTGCGAGCACCTCCAGCACTGCGGTGTCTTCAAGACCCGCGGCGCCTTCAACCGGCAGCTCGCGGCACTCGAGTCCGGCGAGCTCGGCGAGGCCGGCATCGTCGTGGCGTCGGGGGGCAACGCCGGGCTCGCCCAGGCCTTCGCCGCCCGCGCCCTCGGCATCCGGGCGACGGTCTTCGTCCCGGAGACCGCGCCCGAGGTGAAGGTGCAGCGGATCCGTCAGTACGGCGCCGACGCGCGTCGCGCCGGCACGGAGTACGCCGAGGCCTACCGGGCCGCCGTCGCGTTCGCCGAGGAGCGGGGCGCGGCCTTCGCCCACGCGTACGACCAGCCCGAGGTGGCCGCCGGCGCCGGCACGATCGGCGAGGAGGTCCTCGAGGACGAGCCGGGCATCGACACCATCGTGGTCGCCGTGGGCGGTGGCGGTCTCTACGCCGGGATCGCCGCGGCGGTGCGCGGGCGCGCCCGCGTCGTGGCGGTGGAGCCCGAGCGCATCCCGACCCTCCACGCCGCCCTGGCCGCGGGCCACCCGGTCGACGTCGAGGTGTCCGGCATCGCCGCCGACTCGCTCGGCGCCCGGCGGGTGGGCGACCTGGCGTTCGCCGCCGCGCAGGCCGAGGCGCCGGTCTCGGTCCTCGTCAGCGACGAGGCGATCGCGGCGGCGCGGACGCACCTGTGGGACGAGTACCGCATCGCCTCCGAGCACGGCGCCGCCACTGCTCTCGCGGGCCTGCTGTCGTCGGCGTACGTGCCCGGCGCTGGCGAACGGGTCGCCGTGGTGGTCTGCGGCGCCAACACGGACCCCGGCACGCTCGCCTAGCGCGCCGGCGGCCCGGCTCAGGCGGTGCTCATTCAGGCGGTGATGGCGCCCCCCGCCTCGTCGAGGAGGCGGTCACGCAGGGCGACGAGCTCGGACACGGCGCCGAGGAAGCGCACGGTGCTGTCGCCCACGTGCAGGTCGTCGAAGTAGTGGTGGCGCATCGCGGTCCGGGCGAGGCGGTGCTCGTCGTGCTGGAGGCGGTCGCGGAGCAGCTCGCTCAACCCGTCGACCTCGCCCGGGCGCACGACGTCCGCGCACCGGCTCAGGGGGACGTGCTGGCGCAGCCGGTCGTCGTCCTCGTGGCGGTCGGTGAGGACGATCGGCTTGTCGGTGTGGAGGTAGAGCCAGTCGAGGCCGACCGACGAGACGTCGGTGACGATCACGTCGCACACGGGCATGACAGCGAGGATGTCGCCCTCGACGACCGCGGTGTGCCCGGCGCCCGGCTCGCGTCCGGCCGCCTCCGCCACGACGTCCAGGACCTCCCGGTGGGCCGCCGCGACGGCGGGGGTGCGGCTGGTGACGACCTTGGGATGCGGCTTGTAGACCAGCCGCACGCCCGGCACGGCGAGGACGGCGCGGACGATGGCCGGGCCCATGACGTCGACCGAGGTGTAGTCGTTGTAGGCCGCGTCGCCCTCCCAGGTCGGCGCGTAGAGCACCGTGGAGCGCTCGCTCGGCTCCAGCAACGGCGTCCGCCGCAGGTCGAGCTGCGGCCGGCCGATGCGCACCAGACGTCGGGCGTCGAGCTCGAGGAGCTCGGCGACGTAGCGCTGCACCGCCGCCTCCCCCGCCACGAACACCCGGTCGTAGGCCTTGGCGTTGTTGCTCGCCATCGACTGCTTGTCGCTCTCGCCGTGGTTGACGTGGACGTGCAGGCGACGGCTGTCGAGCAGCGAGTCGAAGTTCTGCACGGAGTTGTTGCAGTAGAGGACGACCTTGGCGTCGAGCTCGGCGTAGACCGCCGACAGGTCGGCCAGCGTCGGCGCCGTGACCACCCGGAGCCGCGTGCGGGCCGCGACGAGCTCCGCGGCCTCGGGATCGCGCAGGACGAGGCACACGCGGTGGACGTCGTCGAGCACCTCGAGGACCTCGAGCCACTGGACGAGCTGGTAGGTCCGGCTGGGGTCGCCTGCGAAGTAGGCGACGACGGGGACGGCGTTCACGACGGAAGTCTAGTGCGGCGACCACCCGCCCGATGACGAGTCCCGGAGGTCGGCCGGTCAGCCGACGTGCCAGTGGCGGCGGACGAGCTCGTCGCGCGCGGCCTGGTCCTTGCCCATCTTCTTCACGAGGTCCGCGTCCGCGTCCGAGCGGAGCCGCTCGAGCACCGCGTCGACGAGCTCCGCGGGGAACACGCCGTCGGCCTCGAACAGGTCGCGCCGCTCCTCGAGGGCGTCGGCGGACTCGGCGCACGAGGACGGCAGCTGCTCGAAGTCGTCGTGGTCGGCGGTGCTGAGCCGCTCGGCGACGTCGAGGCTGTCCGGGTCACCGAGGCCCTGCCGGGCGGCGACCGCCATCCCGGCCAGGAGCAGGTGGACGTCGGCCGAGCCGTCGGCCAGCCGCAGCTCCACCGTCTGCGCGTGGACGGCCGGCTCGGGGACCGGTCCCGAGCGGCCCGGGTTGGCGTGGGCGACCATGCCAGGCAGCACGTCGCCGTTCCAGGCGAGCGGGACGCGGACCAGCCCGGTGCGGTCGGTCTCGCCCCAGGAGATGCCCTCCGGCGACTCGTCGCCCTCGGTGAAGCGCAGGTAGGACGTGGGCACGGTGTTGCCGAACGCGGTGAGGGCCCTGGCCGACGAGAGGTAGCCGGCGATCAGCCTGCGGCCGGTGTCGTCGAGCCCGGAGGGCCCCACGATCGCGTTGGCCCCGTCGCGCACGAGGCGGCTGTGCACGTGCAGGCCGCTGCCTGCCCCGTCGCTGCTGACCGAGGGTGCGAAGGTCACCTCGAGGCCGTGCGCGTGGGCGACCTCGCGCACCACCCACTTGGCCAGGACGAGCACGTCGGCGGCCTGCTCGACCGGGACGGGCAGGAACTCGATCTCGTGCTGCACCAGCTGCCGCTCCTCCTCCCGGATGTTGCCGACCTCGCCGTGGGCGTACTTGAGCTGCACCCCCATCGAGGCCAGGTGGCCGAGCACCTGCTCGCGCACCCGCTGGCCCTTGGAGAACGGCGCCGACTCCTGGTAGCCCCGCTCCTCCTCCACCGCGAAGATCTCCTCGACCGGCCCCACGAGGTAGTACTCGAGCTCGCCGAAGGCCTCGAGGACCATGCCGGTCTCCCGGGTCAGCGCCTCGGCCGCCCGGCGCACGACCTGCTCGCCGGCGTACGGCAGCGGCTGGCCGTCCTCGCCGTAGAACGAGCAGATCACGTCGAGGGACGGCCGCTCCCCGAACGGGTTGACGAAGGCGGTGCGGTGCCGCGGGACGATGTAGACGTCGCTGGTGGCGGCGTCGGTGCCCTCGAAGATGCTGGAGCCGTCGACGCGCTCACCGATCGTCAGCACCTGCTCGAGGTGGTCGCGCGAGCTGATCGCGAACGCGATCGTCTTGAGGCGCCCGTCGCCGCCCACGTAGCGCAGGTTCGCCTGCCGCAGCTCGAGCTCCTCCGCCGCCCGGACCAGGTCGTCGGTGGTGAACTCGGCGGCGGGCTTGTCGAGCAGGCGCACCAGGGGGTGGGGCTCGAAGGCGTCGGTGGTCATGCCCATTCCTACCAACACCGCCCTGATGCCCGACCTGATGCCCGCCCTGATGCCCGATCGCCCCGGCTGTGACCCGGCTCACTGCTAGCATCGCGCCGGCGCGCGACATCAGGGGGAAGCAGGTGGTGGACCGGTGCTGAGGCTCCCGGCAGCGCCTCCGCGCGAGCAGGAGTTCGGCCACGACGCCCTCGTCGTGTGCGACAACCTCGTGCGGATCTACCAGTCCGAGACCATCGAGGTGCAGGCCCTGCAGGGCTTGGACCTGCTCGTCCACGAGGGCGAGATGGTGGCCCTGGTGGGGGCCTCCGGGTCGGGGAAGTCGACGCTGCTCAACGTCCTGGCGGGTGTCGACGCGCCGACCGCCGGCCGCGCGCGGGTCGCCGGGCACGACCTCGCCGACATGTCGCGCACCAAGCAGGTGCGCTACCGACGCCACGTCGTCGGGTTCGTGCGGCAGCAGGCGTCGCGCAACCTCGTCCCCTACCTGACGGCCGGCCAGGTGGTCGACCTGCCGATGACCATCGCCGGGCTCCCCCGCGCCCGGCGCGGCGCGCGCACCGAGGAGCTGCTCGAGCTCCTCGGCGTCGCCCACTGCACCGACCGTCGTCCCCTCCAGATGTCGGGCGGCGAGCAGCAGCGCGTCGCCATCGCCGTCGCGCTCGCCAACGAGCCGCGTCTCCTCCTGGCCGACGAGCCGACCGGGGAGCTCGACAGCGCGACCGCGGCCGAGGTGTTCGCCGCCCTGCGCACGGTCAACCGGGAGCTCGGCGCCACCGTCGTGGTCGTCACCCACGACGCCGCGGTGAGCGGCCAGGTCGCCCGCACGGTCGCCATCCGGGACGGACGCACCAGCAGCGAGGTGGTCCGCAGCGACGCGGACGCCGGCTCGCCCGCCACGGCCGAGGAGTACGCCGTGATGGACCGCGCCGGCCGGGTGCAGCTGCCGCGCGAGTTCCGCGAGGCGCTCGAGCTCACCCGCCGCGTCCGGCTGGCGCTCGCCGACGACCACGTCGAGATCCGGTCCGACCGCCGCGAGGACGGGTGAGCGCCCCCACCGAGCCGATGGTCGCCGTGCGGGGGCTCGTCCGGACGTACGGGACCGGCGGCACCGCCGTGCACGCGCTGCGCGAGGTGTCCTTCGACGTGGCACCCGGCGAGATGGTCGCCGTGGTCGGCCGGTCCGGGTCCGGCAAGACCACCCTGCTCAACGTCGTCGGCGGGCTGGACCGGCCCGACGCGGGGACGGTCCGCGTGGACGGCACCGAGGTCACCGACCTCGACGAGCAGGGGCTGAGCCGGCTGCGGCGCGACACGATCGCCTACGTCTTCCAGACCTTCGGCCTCGTCCCGGCGCTCACCGCCGCGGAGAACGTCGGCGTCCCGCTGCGGCTGCGGCACACGCCCGTGCCCGAGCGCGAGGAGCGGACCGCCCTGCTGCTGGACCTGGTCGGCCTGCGCGAGCACGCGCTGCAGCGGCCGGCGGAGCTCTCCGGCGGACAGCAGCAGCGCGTGGCCATCGCCCGCGCGCTCGCCGGCTCCCCCCGGCTCCTGCTGGCCGACGAGCCGACCGGCCAGCTCGACACGGAGACGGGCCTGGCCGTGATGGCGCTGCTGCGCGCGGTCGTGGAGTCCGAGGGCGTGACGGCGGTCGTCGCGACGCACGACGCGGTGCTGATGTCGCTCGCCGACCGGGTGCTCACGATCTCGGACGGGCGGGTCGACGGCTGATGGCCCGGCCGTGCTGACCCTGGTCCTGCGCCGCGCGTACGTCCAGCGACGGCTGCTGACCGCCGTCGTCCTCCTCGTCGCCCCCGCCGCCACCCTGGTCGGGGTGTGCGCCCTCATGCTGGGCGCCACCGCGGACCGCGCCTTCTCGGTGGAGGTCCGGCGGGCCCCGCCCGCCGACCTGGGCGTCACCGCCTTCCTGGTCGAGGTCGCGGGGGACGACGTGCCGGCGGCCCGCGCCGAGGCGGCCGCCGTCGTCGAGGACGTCCTCGCGCCGATGCGCCCCTCGCTCGACGTCACGGCCACGTCCCGGCTGCGCCGGCTCGACGGGGACGACGGCCGCCTGGCCTACCTCACGGGCACCGACGCGCTGCCCGCCCGGGCCGACCTGGTGGCCGGCCGCTGGCCGACGGCAGCCACGATCGGGGCCGGTGGTGGGAACGGCGCGGGCCCCGACGCGGTGCTCGAGGCCGCCGTCCCCGCCACGACGGCGCGCCTGCTGGGGCTCGCCCCGGGTGACGAGGTGGTGCTGGGCCGCGAGGTCGGGCTCGACGGCAGCGACGTGCCGGTCACGGTCGCGGTGGTCGGCACGTTCCGGCCGCGTGCGGATGTGGAGTGGGAGCGGGACCCGCTGGCCGGGGCCGGGTTCGCGGCGGCGTACAGCGACGGGCTGGAGGCGGCCCCCACCTACGGCCCCTTCGTGCTGCGGGAGGCGGCGTTCGCGGCGTCCGGCTCGTTCGCCAAGGGGCTGCGGGTGACCGGCCACCCCCGGCGCGCGCTGGCCGGCGACGAGCCGCTGCGGGCGGCCGCGGGGTCGCTCGGCGACGCGTCCCGCCGGCTGGCCTCCGGGGTCGGCGACCGCGCCCGCATCACCCGGCTCGCCTCCGACCTGCCCACCACGCTCGAGCGCGTGCACGCCCAGCAGGCGAGCACCCGGGCGACCGTCGTGGTGGTGCTGCTCCTCGGGACCGCCCTCTCGCTCGCCGCGGCGCTGCTGGCCGGGTGGCTGGTGGCCGCGGTCCGCGAGGACGAGCAGGACCTCCTGCGGGCGATGGGGCTCGACCGGCGCCAGCAGGTGGGCGCCGCGACGCTCGAGGCGCTGCTGCTGGCGTGCCTGGCGGCGGCAGTCGCGGTGCCGGTGGCGGCCGTGGTGCACTCCCGGCTGACGCACCTGCCCGACCTGCGGGCAGCGGGGTTGGAGCAGCCGCCCACCGTCTCGGCGCTGCTGCTGCTCTCGGTGCTCGGAGCGGCCGTGGCCCTGACGATGGCCCTCGTCGCGACGAGCGCCGGCACCGCCCGCGGTCCCGACCCCGTGTCGCGTCCCGGCGTGCTGGTCCGGCTCGGACTCGCCCCCCTGCTGCTGCTCGTCGCGGTGGCCGCCTGGTGGCAGCTGCGCTCCCAGCCGGCGACCGCCGCCCGTCCCGGCGACGTCACGCTGGCCCTGGCGCCCGTCGTGTTCGTCGCCGCATCGACCGCGCTCGCCGTACGCGTCGTGCCGGTGCTGCTGGGGTGGGCGGCGCGAGTCGGGATCCGCTCGCGCTCCTTCGTCCTGCCGCTGGCCGCCCAGCAGGCCGCCCGGCGGCGCCACACCGGCACGGCGATGGTGCTGGTCGCCGCTGCGGCGGCGTGCGCGGTCTTCGGGGTCGCGCTGCGCACGACGTGGCAGCAGTCCCAGGAGGACCAGGCGGCACTGCGCGTCGGCACGGACGTCGCCCTCGCCCTGCCGGCCCCGGCGGGGCTGCAGGAGGCCCGCGAGGTAGCCGCCGCCGTCCCGGACGGGTCCCCCGACCCGGTCGTCTCACCGGTCATCCACCGTCCGCTGGCGCTCGGTCGCTACGTCGGGCAGGAGGGTCGGCGTCCGGTGCTCGTGGCGGTCGACACCCGGCACGCGGGGGCGCTGCTGCGGGGGCGCACGGAGCCCGGGTGGGACTGGGCCGGTGTCGGCGAGGCACTGGCGCCCGAGGGGTCCGTGGCGGGGGTGTCCCTGCCCGAGGACGGGGAGGGCGTCCGGCTCCGGGGACGGAGCCCGCGAGGCGCCGCACTGACGGTCGCGCCCACCGCGGTGGTCGAGGACCCGTCCGGGTTCCGCGCGTCGGTCGGTGCGCGACCGCTCGCGCTGGACGGACGCCCGCACCCCCTGGAGTGGACCAGCCCCCTGGGCTCCGGGCTGCGGCTGGTCGGGCTCCGGCTCGAGCTCGACGGCGACCCCGGCGCCGCCCCGAGCACCGACGCGGACGTCGAGGTCGTCGTGACGGTCCCGGCCGCCGGCGACGGGCTCGACGACGGTCCGGCCTGGCAGCTGCTGCCGCTGCAGCAGGACAGCCCGGTCGCCGGTGCCGCCGTCTCCGTCGAGCCGACCGGGGCCGGCACCGAGCTGCGGGCGAGCCTGGGGATCAACCTCGCCTACTACGCCTACACGGGTGCCGACGTCCTGGCCAGTGCCTTCCCCACTCCCCCGCACGTCCCCGTCGTCGTCTCCCAGGACCTGGTCGACGCGGTCGGTGCGCGGGTCGGGGACGAGCTGTCCGCCCTCGTCGGCGATGCGGTCCTGCTGCTGCGGGTGACGGCGGTCGTGCCCACCGTCCCGTCCGCGCCCGGCCAGGTCGCCGTCCTGGCCGATGCCGACATGCTGTCGCGCGCGTTGATCGACGTCGGCAGGCTCGACCCGGTCGTGGACGGCTGGTGGGTGGGACGTCCGCCCGCGGCGACGGCACCGGCCCTGCGCTCGCTCGGCCTCGGGGAGGTCACCGTCCGGCAGGACGTCGCCGACCAGCTCGCCCAGGGCCCGCTCCGGGTCACCGTCCCGACGACGCTGCTGGCGCTGGTGGCGGTCGCCGTGGTGATGCTGGCCGCCGCCGTGGGGCTGGTGCGCAGCGCCGAGCGGCAGCGCCGCTCCTCCGAGGTGGTGCGCCTCCGGGCGCTGGGACTGTCGCGCCGGGACGCGCGACGGCTCCTGGTGGCCGAGCACCTGGCGTTCTTCGTCCCCCTCGTCCTCGTCGGGACGCTCGTCGGCCTCCTGGCGGCCGTGTCGCTGGGGCCGCACCTCGTCCGCTCCGACCTCGGCGCCGCTCCCGTCCCGGCTGCCGTCGCGACCTGGTCGTGGGCGACCGAGCTGCTCCTCGTGGGCGGGCTGGTGCTGGTCACCCTCGTGCTGACCGCCGGCCTCGCGGCGGCCCACGTCCGCAGGTCGGACCCCGCCCAGCTGCGAGCCGGTGACCTGTGATGCGTACACCCCGCCTGCACGTCGCCACCCTGCGGGGTCGCTGGCGCGCGGACCGCGGCCTGCTCCTCCTCGCCGGCCTCGTCGTGGCCCTGACCACTGCCCTGACCGCGGCCGTCGCGCCGCTCGCCGAGCGCACGGCCGACCGCGCCATGGCCGCGACCGTGGGTGACGCCGGGTCGCGCAGCGCCGTGGTCGCGACGATGCCGGAGTGGTACGACGACCCCCGCGGCAAGACGCGCGACCCGACCACGGCCGTGCAGGTGCGCCAGGACGCCGACTACGCCGACCAGGCCCTGCCACCGGAGATGGCGTCGGTGCTGCGCCCCGGCGTCACGACCATCATCACGCCCGACCTGCAGCTGCTCGACGCCGGCCCGGGACGCTTCCTGGAGCTCGTCCACCTCGACACCCCCGCCGGCCCGCCCGCCGTCAGCTGGACCCGGGGAGGTCCGCCGCGGGCGAGCGTCGGACCCCGCCGGGCCGACGCCGCAGTGGATGCCGGCGCCGGCCCGTGGACGGTGCAGGTCGCCGTGTCGGAGACCGTGGCCGACGCGCTCGGGCTGCAGGCCGGGGACCGCCTGCCGGCCCGGGACGAGCAGGGCCGGGAGGTCCGGATCCGCGTCAGCGGCACGTTCGCGCCGGCCGACGAGGACGACGGGGTGTGGGGGCTCGCGCCCCGCCTCCTGCAACCCGCCCAGGGGAGGTCCGACGGCGTGCCGTTCACCTCGGCGTCCGCCCTGGTCTCCACCGCGTCGCTCCCGGACCTCCGCCTCGGCCTCCCGGCCGACGACCTCACCCACCGGGTGGTCTTCGGCCCCGAGCCCGAGCGGGTGCGATGGGACCGGTCCGCGGCGCTGGGGCGGTCGGTGGTGGGCCTGCAGTCGTCCGCCGGGCTCGCCCGGGGCGACATCTCCTGGGACAGCCTGCTCGGCGGGGTCCTCGACGACGGCCGGGCGCAGGTCGCGTCCGCCCGCGGCCAGGCCCAGGTGCTCCTGGTCGGGCTGGTGACCTGCGCGCTGCTGGTGCTCGTCCTGGCGGCGCAGCTGCTGGTGCGCCGGCGCGCGGGCCCGATCGCCATGGCTCGGCAGCGCGGCGCCGCGGTGGTCGACGTCGCGGGCGAGCTGCTGGTGGAGGCGGTGGTCGTGGCGGTGCTCGCGGCGGCCGCGGGGCTGGGCGTCGTCGTGCTGCTCACCGGGTCCGCCGGATGGGGCTGGGCCGTGGCGGTGGTCCTCGCGGCCGCGTCGGCGGCGCCCGTCCTCGGTGCCTTCGCCGCCGTCCGGGCCGCCGGAGGCCGGCGGGCGCCGGCCAACCGCGCCGCGCGTCGTACGGCCGCCCGGGCGGTGCGACTGCGGCGGCTCGCCGTCGAGGCAGCCGTGCTGGTGGTGGCCGCGACGTCCTACGTCGCCCTCCGTCAGCGCGGTGTGGTGGGCGTCGACGGCACCGACGGCGACCTCACCGCGGCCGGCGCGCCGACCTGGTGGGCGCTCGCGGTCGCGGTGGTCCTCCTCCGCCTGCTGCCGCCGGTGCTCCGGCGGGCGGTGCACGCCGCGCGCCGCTCCTCGGGGGGCTCGCTGTTCGTCGTCGCCGCGCGCCTGACGGAGACCGGCAGCCGTGCCCTGCCGGTGCTGGTGACCACAGTCGCGGTCACCCTCACCACGCTGGGCGCCGCGCTGGCCGCGACCGAGCGCGAGGGGCAGGCGGAGGCAGCCCTGGCGGCGGTCGGGGGCGACGCCCGCCTCGACGCCACCCCCACCGCTGCGCTGGACGAGGTCGCCCGCCGGCTGTCGGACGCCCCGGGGGTCCGGGCCGCGGTCGCCGCGCGGGTGGAGGACGGGGTGCAGGTCTCGTCCCGCGGCCTGACCGAGACCGTGCGGGTCGTCGTCGTCGACGCCGCGGCCTACCAGCGGCTCCTGGAGCGCAGCGACCTCCCCGACGCCCCCGACCTGGCGCGGCTGGGGACGGCACCGGACGGCACGCTGCCGGCGCTGCTCCTCGGCGACGACGCCCTGCGCGACGACCCGGTGCTGCGCTGGGAGGGCGCCAGCGTCCCGTTCGATGTCGTGGGCACGGCCCCGGACGTGGGTGCCTCCGTCGATCCCGTCCTAGTGGTCGACCGCGACGACCTCGCCGACGCCGGCGTCGGAGCAGCACCCGGCACGGTCTGGGCGGTGGGCCCCGGCGCAGAGGGAGCACTTCGTGCCGTCGACACCGGGAGCATCCCGGTCGACACCGTGGTGGGCCTGGACGACGAGCTGGACCGTCGTCGGGACGCGCCGCTCCCCTCCGCCCTGCTCCGGCTGGCGGTGGTGGCGTCGCTCCTGGTGCTGGCCCTGGCGGCGCTGGGAGCCGTGCTCGCCGCGGCCGCCGAGGCGCCGGCCCGCGCGGAGTCCCTCGGACGGCTCCGCGCCCTGGGCATCCCCGACCGTGACCTGAGCAGGATCGTGGCCGCCGAGCTCGCGGTCCCGGTCGTCGTCGCCGGCCTGGTCGGCGTCGCGTCGGGGATCGCGTGTGCGTACGCCGTCCTCGCCTCGCTGTCGCTCGAGCGGCTCACCGGCCAGTCCGGGCCACCCGCGGTCGTCGTGCCGTGGTGGACGGTCGTCGCCGTGGCCGTGCTGGTCGCCACCGTCGTGGTGGTGGCCTCGCTCGAGTGGCGCCGACTCCGAGGACGGCCGCTGGCAGAGCTTCTGCGGAACTGACGCGCCGGGCCCCCGCGTCGCCTGCCCGCTGTCGCTCAGGTGCGACGAGAGACGTACCCGTCCAGGTTGCCCAGCGTGGAGGCGAGGGCAGCTGCGTGGTCTGCGCTGGAGATGCCGTCGGGGACCCCCGTCGCCGTGATCGCGACGCGCGTGCCGCCGTCCACCGGCTCGAGCGCCCACGTGAGCGTCATGGTCCCGGCGAAGCGAGGGTCGTCGGAGACGAAGTCCGCCTCCTCGACCAGCCGACGCGGCGCGTCGACGCTGACGAACCGCACCTCGACCACGTCGGTGTTTCCGCCCGACTTGCCAAGAGTCGCCTCGTCGTCGTACGTCAGGACCAGGCAGTAGCCGCCACCGGCCCTGGCATCGAAGTGGGTGAACCGGCCGGACATGCCGGCAGGGGGCAGCCACACGGTCCTCGCGTCCTCATCGACGAGCGCAGCGAAGACGTCGTCGCGTGGCGCCGTCACCACTGCCTGTGCCTCGTCAGTGTGGCTCATCCGTGCAGTGTGGCAGGCCGAGACGGACTCGCGTCCGGCAGCACCGGGACCTGGCAGCCGCGGATCACGGCGTCGCGACAACGTCGTCCGCTGGCGCCTCGCGGGCTGGACGTACGACCGCGGTGGCCCGCGGTGGGCGCAGCGCGACCAGCACGCCGACCAGCAGGATCACTCCCCCGGCCAGCTCCGCCGCGTTGGGCTGCTCGTCGAGCAGCGCCCACGCCGACGCCATGGCCACGACCGGGGCGAGGAGCACCCAGGGCACGACGGCGCTGGAGGGCCACCGGGCGAGCAGGCTGTTGAAGATGCCGTAGCCCACCAGCGAGGCCAGGCCGGCGGTGTAGAGCGTGGACAGGACCGCGGTCCACGACAGGCCCGTCAGCGCCGATCCGACCGCGGCCGGACCGTCCACCAGCAGCGAGAGGCCGAGCAGCGGCACCGGCACCACGAGCGCCGACCAGACCGTCAGCGACAGCCCGCCGGAGACCCGGGCGGCGCGGGCCACGACGTTGCCGACGCCCCACGACAGCGCTGCCATGAGGCACAGGAGCAGGGCGAGGAGGGGGACGTGACTGCTCCGCCCGAGGCTCACCACGACCAGACCGACGACCCCGAGCGCGACGCCCGCCGCCTGTGCGGGCGTGGGGGCCTCCCGCAGCACGCCCGCCGCGATCGCCACGGTGAAGACGACCTGGGCCTGCAGCACCAGCGCCGCCAGGCCGGGTGGCATGCCGGCCGCGATGGCGACGTAGAGGAAGCCGAACTGGCCGAGCGACATGAACAGCCCGACCGCGACGATGGTGCGCCAGGGCGCGTCGGGGCGCGCGACGAAGAAGATCGCCGGGACCACGACGGCGGTGAAGCGCAGGGCCACGAAGAGCAGCGGCGGCACGTCCGCCATGCCCCAGTCGATGACGACGAAGTTGAAGCCCCAGATGGACGCGACGAGCGCGGCGAGCAGGGAGTCACGGGTGGTCACCGGACCAGTCTCGGTCCCGACGTCGATGAAGCACCAGCGATGCCTGGTGCACGTCACTGTGTAGCATCGCTTCATGATCGACCTCGGCGCGCTCGCCAGCCTCCGCGCCGTCGACACGCACGGGAGCGTCGTGGCCGCGGCCGAGGCGCTCGGGTTCACACCCAGCGCGGTGTCGCAGCAGGTCAAGCGCCTGGAGAAGCAGACCGGCGTCGCCCTGCTCGAGCGGGTCGGGCGTGGCGTCATGCTGACCGCGCACGGCCGGTTGCTCGTCACCGACGGGTCCCGGCTCCTCACCGACCTCGAGCAGCTCGAGTCGGGGCTGCACCGCGACTCCGGGCGGGTGGCCGGGCGCCTGCGGGTCGCTGCGTTCTCCACGGCGATGCGTGGGCTGCTCGCCCCCGTCGTCCGCGACCTCCTGCTCGGCCACCCCGACCTCACCCTCGCCCTGACCGAGCGCGAGCCCTGGGACACGGTCGACCTGGTGGCGTCCGGGCAGCAGGACCTCGGCATCGTGCACAGCTGGGGCGACGTGCCGCTCCACGTCCCGGGCCACCTCGTCGGGGTCACCATCGCCCACGACGTCGCCGACGTCATCGTCCCGCGCGACCACCGCCTGGCCCGACACACCCAGGTCTCGCCGCGCGACCTGGTGGACGAGGCGTGGGTCGCCACGCCCGAGGGCACGATCTGCCGCCAGTGGCTGAGCCGGATGTACGACGGCACCGACCGCACCCCGCGCATCGCCCACGTCGCGATGGAGTTCGACTCCCACCTCGCGCTCGTCGGCGCGGGCCTCGGCATCGCGCTCGTTCCCCGGCTCGGTCGCCGACCGCTCTCCGACGACGTCGTCGCCGTGGCGGCCCACCGACCCACACCGACGCGGGAGATCACCGTGCTGCACCGGGCGTCGATGGTCGAGTCGCCCGCCGTGCGCGCCGTCGTCGAGGCCCTCCGCCGACCGTCCACCGACCCGCACCGAGGAGACCCATGCCGTCGCACCTGATGTCCCGCCGAGACCTCGACTTCCTGCTCCACGAGTGGCTGCGGGTGTCGGAGTCGCCTGAGGGGACCGTCGACCGGGAGACCGTCGACGCCGTGCTCGACCTCGCGGAGCAGGTCGCCACCCGCTGGTTCGCACCGCACAACCGCCGCAACGACAGCGAGGAGCCGCGGTTCGACGGGACGCGGGTGCACGTCCACGACGAGGTCGCGCCGGCCCTGGCGGCGTACTTCGAGGCGGGGTTCGGCGGGATGACGATGCCCGAGGAGCTCGGCGGGTCGGACCTCCCGGTGGTGGTCGCCCAGGCTGCGGACCTCTGGTTCAGCGCGGCCAACGTGGGCACGGCCGGCTACCCGTTCCTCACCAAGGCCAACGCCAACCTGCTCCGCGCCCACGCCACCCCCGAGCAGGTCGCGACCTGGGTGCAGCCGATGGTCGAGGGCCGCTTCTTCGGCACCATGTGCCTGAGCGAGCCGCAGGCCGGCTCGTCGCTGGCCGACGTGACGACACGAGCCGTGCCGCACGACGACGGCACCTGGCGGGTGCGCGGCAACAAGATGTGGATCAGCGGCGGCGACCACGAGCTGAGCGACAACATCGTCCACCTCGTCCTGGCCCGGGCCGCCGGGGCGCCCGCCGGCGTCAAGGGACTGTCGCTCTTCATCGTGCCCAAGGTGCTGCCGGACGGGTCCCGCAACGACGTCCAGCTCGCCGGGCTCAACCACAAGATGGGGATGCGCGGCATCACCAACACGCTGCTCAACTTCGGCGAGGCCGACGGTGCCGTCGGCTACCTGGTGGGCGACGAGAACCGCGGGCTGGCCTACATGTTCCACATGATGAACGAGGCCCGCGTCGGCGTCGGGACGAGCGCGGTGGCCCTGGGCTACTCCGGCTACCTGCACGCCCTGGAGTACGCCCGCACGCGTCCGCAGGGGCGCCCGATCGGGGCCAAGGACCCGGCCAGCCCGATGGTGCCGATCGTCGACCACGCCGACGTGCGCCGGATGCTGCTCGCGATGAAGTCGTACGTCGAGGGCGGCCTGGCCCTCGAGCTCTACTGCGGCCGGCTGCTCGACGAGGAACGCACCGCCACCGACCCCGCCCGCACCCGTGAGGCCCGGCTGCTGCTCGAGATCCTCACCCCGATCGCCAAGAGCTGGCCCTCGCAGTGGTGCCTGGCCGCCAACGACCTCGCGATCCAGGTGCACGGCGGCTACGGCTACACCCGCGAGTACCCGGTCGAGCAGCTCTGGCGCGACAACCGGCTCAACCCCATCCACGAGGGGACCCACGGCATCCAGGCCCTCGACCTGCTCGGCCGCAAGGTCACCATGGCCGACGGCGCCGCCGTGCACCTGCTCGCCGCCCGCATGCGCGACACCATCGAGCGGGCCGCGGCGACACCCGGCGCCCCGGCCACCCACGCGGCGGAGCTCGCGGCCCACCTGGACCGCACGCTCGAGGTCACCGCGGCGCTGTGGGCCACCGGCGACCCGGCGCTCGCCCTCGCGGACGCGACGACGTACCTGGAGGTCCTCGGGCACCTCGTCGTCGCCTGGTTGTGGCTCGACGTGGAGCTCGTCGCCACGCGGGCGGAGACCGCGACGGACCCCTTCCACGCCGGCAAGCGCGCCGCGGCGCAGTACTTCTTCACCCGTGAGCTGCCCCGGCTCGGGCCGCAGCTCGACCTGCTCGCGGGGATGGACCGCCTGCTCGTCGACCTCGACCCGTCGGTGCTGTGACCGCGTCGCGCTGCCCGGCGATGCCGGAGGTCAGCCGGCCGGTGGGGTGACGGCGGGCTCGGCGTGCCCGCCCGAGCGCTGGTCGACGACCTCGTCGAGGTAGCGCACCACGACGGCCAGCACGGCTGCCACCGGGACCGCGAGGAACGCGCCGGTGATGCCGAAGAGCGTGCCGCCGAGGGTCACCGCGAGCAGCACGACGGCCGCGTGCAGGTCCATCGACCTCGACTGCAGATAGGGCGAGAGCACGTTCCCCTCGAGCTGCTGCACCACGAGGATCAGCAGCAGGACGAGCAGCGCCCCTGTCACTCCGTTGGAGACCAGGGCGATGAGGACCGCGATGATGCCGGCGACGAAGGCGCCGACGATGGGCACGAAGCCGGCGAAGAACGTGATCACGGCGAGCGGGACGGCCAGCGGGACCCCGATGACGAGCAGCCCGGCACCGATCAGCACGGCGTCGATCAGCGAGACCAGCGCCTGGGTCCGGATGAACCCGCCGAGCGTGTCCCAGGACCGCCGCCCCACGGCGTGGAGGTGGGGACCGGAGGTGGGACCGGTGAGGCGGCTCAGCCACGGCAGGAACCGGTGCCCGTCCTTGAGGAACAGGAAGCTGAGGATGAGCACGAGCACCAGGTTGACCACGCCGTTGGTGATGGCCGAGACCCCGGTCAGCACGCCGGAGGCGATGCTCCCGGCGGACCCGGAGAGGCGCTCCTGCAGGCCCTGCAGCCCGGCGTCGATCTGCTGCGCGGACACGAAGTTGGACTCCTGCACCCAGTCCTGCACCCGCTGCAGGCCGTCGCTGGCCCGATCGACGATGTCGCCGCCCTGCGAGGCGACGGAGGGCGCGATGGTGAAGCCCACGGCGACGACCACGAGGATCGCGCCCAGCATCGTCGCCGCGGCGGCGAGCCCGTTCGGCAGGTGCGCCCGGCGGCGCAGCAGGCCCGTCACGGGCGACAGCACGGTGCACAGGATCAACGCCATCAGCACCGGGAAGATCACCACCCAGGCGTACTTGACGACGTAGCCCAGGATCACCAGGCCGACCACGATGAGCGTCAGCCGCCAGCTCCACCGCGCGGTCCACGACACCCCGTCCCCGATCAGGGACTCCCGGGAGGGCCCGGCGACCACGTGCGCGACCGGTGCCGAGGATGCCGCAGGTGCCGCCGGCGCCGACGGTGCCGCGGCGGAAGCGCCGCTCCGGCTCACCGGCCGTGGCGTCGGGTCCTCGGGGTCGGTGGCGGGCGCATCGGCGTCATGGGAGGGCTTCACACCCGGGGGTACCCGCCGGGACATCTCGCATGAGCCGCGCCCGTCCGGCGGGGTGCCCGCGGGGCGTGCTCAGGAGTGCTCGCGAGTCAGGTGCCGACCTCGCCGGAGCCGTCGAGGAAGGTCCGCATCCGCAGCGTCACGTCGGTCCGGCTCATCCCCGCCCGCTGCTCGAGCAGCCACGCGAGGCCTCCGAGGGTCAGCACGAGGCCGCCCATCAGGCCCGAGGCGTCGACCTCGAGCTCGTCGGTCGCCGGGTCGACCGTGATCCGCACGGCCCGGATCTCGTTGAGCCGCTCGAACGCCAGGCTGAGCGCGTCGACCGTCTCGTCCTGTCCTCGCGGGTCGTCGTCGAGGACCGACAGCAGGTCCACCAGCACGTGCCCGGCGAGGCGGCCAGCCTCGGCTCCGTCCATGTCGACCTCCTGGGACGTGTTCGTCACCCGCGACCGGTCGGATTGCCGGTCGGTCTGCCGTCGGACTTCCGGTCGGGTCGAGACCTGCGCTCGTCGCGGAGACGGGGGGCTCGTGCCTGAGCCCCCTTGCGCACCCGCGTCCGAGGAGGCAGTGTTTACGACGTAAAGTCTCCGGCTCGAGGACGGTCCCGATGGCAGCCCCCAGCACGTCTCCCACACCCGCGGCCAGCACGTGGGCGTTCCTCACCAGGAACGAGCTCACCTGGCGCCAGGCGACGGAGGGCTGGGCGGTGCTGACGGCGCTCGGCGCCTTCGCGGCGACGGCGGCCGCGTTCTTCAAGCTGGCGCGCGTCGTCGGTCGTACCCGCTTCTGAGGTCATCCGCCGAGGCGACGTGCGGGCGGCGGTCCCCGCGCTAGTGTTCGGCGACAAGGGGGTGTTGCCATGGCACAGGACTACCCGGACGCGGACCTCGCGGCCGTGAACGACGAGCCGCCCCCGTCCGGCCGCGTGCCGCTGAGCCGGCAACGCATCGTCGATGCGGCCCTCGACTACATCGACGCCCAGGGCCTGCCCGGACTGACGATGCGCCGCCTCGGTGAGCAGCTCGGCGTGGAGGCGATGGCGCTCTACCGCTACGTCCCCAGCAAGGAGGACCTCCTCGACGCCGTCGTGGAAGACCTGGTGGCCCAGGTGCGCGCCGACGACGTCGTCCTCGACGAGCCGCGCGACGGCTGGCAGGACTTCCTGCAGCGCATGGCGCACGGCGTCCGCCGCATGGCACTGGCGCACCCCAAGGCCTTCCCACTGGTCGCCTCGCGCCCGGCGGAGGCCCCGTGGCTCCGCCCGCCGCTGCGCAGCCTGGAGTGGGTCGAGACCTTTCTGTCCGGACTGCTCGCCGAAGGCTTCAGCGACGACGCCGCCATCGACGGCTACCGGGCCTACACCAGCTTCCTGCTGGGCCACCTCCTCCTCGAGGTCGCCGTGCACGGTGCGGACGTGGGGCCGCTGGACGTCCTGGACGACCAGACCGGTGAGCCCGGGACGGCCGATTACCCCACCGTGTCCCGCCTGCGGAAGCCTCTGTCCGAGGACCGCTCCGCCGTCGAGTTCGAGGAGGCGCTCGAGGCGCTCCTCGACCGGATGACCGTCGATCGCAACGCCCACATCAGGGGCTGAGCACCGGGCTCGCGGGTCGCGCGCCCGGACCTCGTGCGCGGTCGCCGGCGTCGCGGGGTGTCGGCCGACCCGTTTATGATGTAAACAGGGGCCGTGCACCGTGAGCACCGGTGCCACGGACGTCGCGCGCGACGAGGGAGAGAGTGACGTGAGGGAGACGGCCCCGCGCCTGGACGAGTTCACACGCCTGACGCGCGCCCTCGCGGCCGCCCCGGACGAGTCCACGCGCCTCCAGCTCGCGGTCGACTCGACCGTGTCGCTGGTCACGAGCTGCGACCATGCCGGCCTCACCGTGAACCAGAGGGGCGGCGTGCTCACGCGCGTCGGCAGCGACGACGTGGTGCAGCGGGCCAACGAGCTGCAGTCCGAGCTCGGCGAGGGCCCCTGCCTCGACGTGACGCGCGACCAGGACACGCTCGTCATCCCCGACCTGGCCACCGCCCGCCGCTACCCGACCTGGGCGCAGCGGGTCCACACCGAGCTGGGGGTGGGATCGATGATGTCGCTGCTCGTCTACACCGACCAGCACTCCTACGGTGCGCTCAGCCTCTACGCCGACATCGGTCGTCGCTTCGACGCCGACGACCTGGCCAGCGCCCAGGCGGTGGCCGGTCACCTCGCGGTGACGCTGTCCGCCGGTCGGGAGATCGAGCACCTCAGCATCGCCATGCACAACCGCCTGACGATCGGGCGCGCGCAGGGCATCTTGATGAGCACGCTCGACATCGACGCCGACGCCGCGTTCGACTACCTCCGCCGCATGTCCATGGAGTCCAACCGCAAGGTCGTCGACCTCGCCGAGGAGATCGCCCGGACCCGGGCGCTCCCGCCCCGCCCGTGACGCCCGGCGGGCGACACCGTCCGTGGCGGGTGGCTCCGCGGCCCGCTTCTTGAGCCGCGGAGCCCGGTCGGTGACCCGCAGCCTCCGGCGGGCCTGACGACCGTGGCCGCACGGTGCCCACGAGGTGCCGTCCCATACGTGGCTCGCGGGCACGGCGTCTTCTCGACATGGTGCGTGCACACTGGGACGCATGAGCATGTCCACCCCCGGTGCCGCCCCGTCCTCGCCCCTCAAGCTCCAGTTCCCGCAGTCGCTCGCGGTCTACGACGACTACGCGGCCGCGCAGAAGAGCGTCGACTTCCTCGCCGACCAGGAGTTCCCGGTCGAGCACCTGATGATCGTCGGCACCGACCTCAAGCGCATCGAGCGCATCACCGGCCGACTGACCTGGGGCCGTGTCGCCCTCGGCGGCATCCTGTCCGGCCTGTGGTTCGGCGTCTTCGTCGGCCTCATCTTCGCGCTCTTCACCACGTCCGACACCTGGCAGGTGCTGCTCAGCACGGCCTTCTTCGGAGCGACGTTCGGGCTGGTCTGGGCGCTCATCGGCTACGCCTTCACCCGTGGCCAGCGCGACTTCTCCTCGGTGACGCAGGTCGTCGCCACCAGGTACGAGGTCCTGGTCGAGCACAAGCACGCGGCACGGGCGCGGGAGCTGCTCGCCGGTCTCCCCGGAGCCCTGCCCAACCCCTTCGCCTGAGCCGCGCACGCCTGCCACAGGCCAGCGGTCTAGCCCATGGGGTCCGCTCCTGGCGGAGGGGCGCATAGTGGGGAATCTCGGCACCTGGAGGCGTCCTCATGACGACGGCAAGCACCAGCGTCCCAACCGCGCTCCTCTGCGGACTGGCACTGGCTGCCGGCCTCGCCGTAGGACCGGGCACGACTGCAGTCGACGCGCCGGCAGCCGAGTCGGCCGTGGAGGCGGAACCGGGTGTGCTCGGCGGCGACACATGGCTGGAACACCACCGCGAGGACCTGCTCCCCTACTGGGACACCCCGTCCGCCCTCGGCGTTCCGGTGGGCAACTTCCCGTCCTGGCGCGGCCGCGACGGTGAGCTCCTGACCGACCCCCCGGTCCGGAGCCAGCGCGGCCTCCCGACCCTCGCCCGTGGCGTCTACGGCTACTCGGTCGCCTTCCTGCTCACCGGGGAGGCGCGTTACCTCACCTACGCCAAGGCAGGCATCGACTGGATCAACGCGCACGCTCGCGACACCGTCCACGGTGGCTGGTTCGGGGTGCTGGACGTGAACGGCGCTCCGGCCGACCGCTTCGCACGCAAGGAGGTCTTCGACCTCGCGTCGTTGGGCCTCGCCTTCGGCATGTACTACAACGTCACCCGGGACCCGGCAGTGGAGGCCGACCTCCTCGCCGTCCGGGACCTCCTCTTCGAGCGCTACTACGACGCCGAGACCTCCCGCATCAAGGACGCCGTGGACTTCACACAGTCCACGGAGGTGGACACGGGGGGCAACGGCGGCGACATCACCAACTACCTCGTGCCCGGCTCGGCGCTGCTGCTGCCGAACATCGACGTGTTGAGCGACCCTGCCCGGCGCCAGCAGTTCCGCGACGACCTCCGCCTCGTGACCGAGCAGCTGGTGGCGCGGCACCGAGGCGCCGGCCCGGAGTCGTGGTGGTTCTGGGGCCGCACCGCACGCGTCGGGCGCTTCAACGCCCAGCAGACCGACTTCGGGCACTCCGTCAAGAGCCAGGAGCTCATCCTCAACGCCAACATGGTGTTTCCCGACCGCCCCTGGTCGGGTCTTGCGGGCGACCTCTCGGTGCTCCTGCACCGGGCCTGGGACGGCCCCGCCGCCCGGTGGAACCAGGCACGGACCGGCGCGGAGCCGACCGCGGTGGAACGCGACAGCGAGTGGTGGGTCCACGACGAGGCCGACCAGACGCTCGCCTCCCTCGACCTCGGGGACGACTTCGCGCATCGGGAGTGGCTGGCCACCAGCGCGCGGAGCTGGCTGGACGTGTTCGTGGACCGGGGGTCGCCGGTCCGGGAGACGTACGTCCGCCCCGCTCGTGATCCCGTCGTCCAGGACCTGCGCAAGACCGGGTTCGGCAAGAACATGTACCACGTCAGCGAGCACGCCCTGGTGATGTACCTGCACGGCCGTGCCCTGGAGGGGCGGCCTGCGCGGCTCCACTACGCCTTCCCGACGGGCACCGCGCTGACGGCCGAGGCCGAGCCCTACTGGTACGACGCCGCTGCGGAGACGCGGGTCGTCCGCGACGAGCTCACCGAGCTGCCGGGCCACCGGCTCGTGCACGTCGACTTCACCGGCATCGGGCAGGTCACACCGCCGCCCTACCCCGCCCCGCAGGACACCGCAGCGCCGACGACGGCGCACGCCGTGACCCCCGGGCCCAACGCTGCCGGATGGAACCGGAGCGACGTCTCGGTGGCCGTCACGGCCACCGACGACGGCGTCGGGGTGCGGGAGATCCGAGCGATCGTGGAACGGGGCGGCGGCCTCCCGCCCATGGCCGTCGTCGATCCCGGCCCCGAGCTGGTCCTGCCGCCGCTCACCGAGGAGGGTGTCCACCGCGTGACCTTCTGGGCGGTCGACCTCCTGGGCACCGCCGGCGTCCCGGAGCACGTGGAGGTGCGCATCGACCGCACGCCACCGACGATCGTCGGGATGCCGCAGCAGCCGTGCGTCCTGTGGCCGCCGGACCATCGCCTGGTGCAGGTGGCCGACGTCACCGGCAGCGACGCCCGGTCCGGGCTGGCCGCGGTCGGCCTTGACGTGACGGCGGACGAGCCCCTCCGTCCGGGGGCCGTCGTCAGGGACGGCGGACGGGTCGCGGTGCGGGCCGCTCGGGACGGGCGCGGCGACGGGCGCACGTACGCCATGGTCGCGACCGCCGACGATCTCGCGGGCAACACCTCCCGGGCCGTGGCGACCTGCGACGTGCCGCACGACCGGGCGCCCTGACGCAAGCGGTCACGCCCGCGGCTACGCGCCGGGCTCGAGCGTGAACCGGTGCCCCAGGCCCGGCTCGGTGACCAGGTGCACCGGGCGGGAGGGGTCGACCTCGAGCTTCTTGCGGAGCGTCGCCATGTAGGTGCGCAGGTAGTTCGTCTCGCGGTCGTAGGCGGGGCCCCACACCTCGTGGAGGAGGTCGGCGCGGCCGACCAGCCGTCCGGGGTGTCGCAGCAGCACCTCGAGGATCGCCCACTCGGTGGGGGTGAGCCGCACGGGCGCGCCGTCCCGGCTGGCCTGCCGGGCGGCCACGTCGATCCGCAGGTGCTCGGTGACCACCGGCGCCGCGGTGACGGCACCACGTCGGCCGGCCGAGCGGATCCGGGCGTGCAGCTCGTCGACGCCGAACGGCTTCGTGACGTAGTCGTCGGCACCGGCGTCGAGCGCACCGACCTTGTCCTGCGAGTCGGTCCGGGCGGAGAGGACGATGACGGGCAGCCGGCTCCACGTCCGCAGGGACTGCAGGACCTCGAGGCCCGGGATGTCGGGAAGTCCCAGGTCGAGGACGACGAGGTCGGGCGCGTCCTCGCGCAGCGCGTCCAGGGCCGTGCGACCGTCGGCGGCGACGAGCACCTCGTGGTCCTCGGCCCGCAGCCCGATGGCCAGCGTCGTGCGCAGGACCAGGTCGTCCTCGACCAGCAGGATCCTCACCGGGCGGCCCCCAGCTCGACGACCATCGTCAGGCCACCGCCCGGCGTCGTCCCGGCCTCGAGCGCCCCGCCCTGGGCCTCCGCGAGGCCGCGGGCCACGGCGAGCCCGAGGCCTACGCCGTCACGGTGGCCGTGGTCGCCGACCTGCTGGAACGGCTCGAACATGCGCGGCCGGTCGGTGTCCGCCACCCCGGGACCGTGGTCGACGACCGCGAGCCGGACCCGCTCGTGGTGCGCGGTCGCACAGACCTCCACGGGTCCGTCCGTGTGGCGCAGCGCGTTGCCCACGAGGTTGGCCAGCACCCGCTCCAGGAGCCCGGCATCGGCGCGCACGTGCGGCATCGGTCCGACGACGTCGACGCGTCCGGCCGCCTCGAGGTCGGCGAGCACGCGGGTGAGGACGCCCACCGGGTCGACAGCCGCCAGGACCGGCTCGACGGCCCCGGTCTGGAGGCGGCTCATGTCCAGCAGGTCGGCCACGATCGAGGTCAGCCGGGTGGTGCTGGCGGCGATCGCCGTCAGGAGCGACGTGCGGTCGTCGCCCGTGAGGCGGTCGCCGTTGCGCAGGAGGGTGCCCGCGGCGGCCTGGATGCCGGCGAGCGGCGTACGCAGGTCGTGGGAGACCGCCGCCAGCAGGGCCGTCCGGGTGCGGTTGCCGGCCTCGAGCTCGCGGGCGGCCTGCGTCTGGCGGGCCAGCTCCTCGCGTTCGCCGAGGACGCCGATGTGGGTGGCGAACGCGGCGAGCACGCGCTGCTCGGCGTCGTCCGCGCGCCGGCCGCGAAGCACCAGGACCTGTCGGGACGAGACAGGCGCCACGCTGTCGTCGCGGTCGAACGGCGCCTGCGCGTCGACCAGCTCGGCGACGCTGGGCGCGAAGTGCTCGCCGACGAGGTCGAGCAGCCGCGCGACGTCGTAGTCCCCGCCCAGGACCCGCCGGTTGAGCATCGCGAGGGTCGCGGCCTCGCGGCGGGCCTGCGAGGCCTGCTCACGGCGGCGGGCCGCCGAGTCCACGACCGAGGCGACGGCCACCGACACCGCGACGAAGACGACCAGCGCCACGACGTTCGACGCCGAGGCGATGCGCAGGGTCTGGACGGGCTCGGTGAAGTAGTAGTTCAGCGACATCGCGCCGAGCGCCGACGCCGCGAGTGCCGGCCACCGACCACCGACGAGGGCGCACGCCACGGCGAGGGCGAGGAACAGCATGGTCTGCAGCGCCGGTCCGTCGGGGTCCTGGCTGCCGAGCAGCACCGCGGTCAGTGCGACGGAGCCGGGGCCCGCGAGCAGCCACCCGCCGAGGACCCGGCGGCGGCCCAGGGCACCCGCCCTCGGCTCGTCGCTGCTGACGGACATGTGCACACCCTCCATCATCCGCTCAGCCCGCATGGACGCGGGGACGCCTCGCCACGTCGGGCTCCGCTCGCCGGAGCACCTCGCGGGTGACCGGGGCGACCTCGCCGTTGCCGAAGAGCAGGAAGCGCAGCATCTGCTTGACCGGGTTGCCCTCGGTCCAGTCGATGTGGATGTGCGGGACCACGCCGGACACGTCGCGCACGTGCAGGAGGAGGGCCGCGAGCGCGTTGGCCACGCTGGAGGACTCGACCGTCATGACGCGGTGGCGACCGTGCAGGACCTCGCCCCGCACCAGCAGGCGGCTCTCGAAGTCGCTGGGATCGGAGACCACCACCTCGACGAAGACGATGTCGGGGTCCGTCGGCAGGTCCAGGTCCCTCCTCACCTGCTCGACCTTGGCGGCGTACTCGGCGGCCCCGCGGTGTCCGGACTCGTGCGCGACGAGCCGGATGGTGCGGCGGGCGCAGTCCCGGACGAAGACCTGGCTGGTCGCGTCGAGCTCGACGTCGGTGACGCGCAGCTCGAAGGCGCGGCGCAGCCGGGACAGCAGCGACACGGCCACGATGGCGGCGATGAAGCACGCGCCGATCCTGATGCCGTCGGGTCGTTCCCAGACGTTGACCGCCGTCGTGTAGGCGAACACCGCGGTGATGGCCGCGAACGCCGTCGCCCAGGCGCGCTGACCGGCGCGGCGCGCAGCAAGCGTCACCGCGACCCCGGCGCTGGTGAACAGCATGAGCACGCCCGTGGCGTAGGCGCCCGCCTGCGCGTCGACGTCGGCGTCGAAGAGCCAGGTGATGAGGAAGGCCGTGCCCGTGAGGACCAGGACGAGCGGGCGGGTGGCGCGCGTCCACGTCGGAGCCATCCCGTAGCGCGGCAGGTAGCGCGGGATGAGGTTGAGCAGGCCCGCCATCGCCGACGCCCCGGCGAACCAGAGGATGGCGATCGTCGCGGCGTCGTACGTCGTGCCGAACGCGTTGCCCAGGTGCGCGTGGGCCAGGTAGGCCAGCGCCCGCCCGTTGGCCTCGCCGCCGTCCTCGAACTCCGCGGCGGGGATGAGCAGCGTCGTCACGAACGAGCTGCTGACGAGGAAGCCGCTCATCGTCAGCGCCGCGACGGTCAGCAGCTTCTTGGTCTCCCGGACCCGCCCACGCGGCGCCGCCTCCGTGTCGCTGGCGTCGCCTCGCACCAGGGGCATGACGGCGACGCCCGTCTCGAACCCCGACATCCCGAGCGCCAGCTTGGGGAAGACCAGGAGTGCGACGGCCACCATCATCACCGGGCTGCCGTGCTGCTCGGTCAGGGCGCTGGTCCAGTCCCCCACCACTGAGGGGTCGCGGATGATCTGCCAGGTGCTGACGGCGATCACCACGAGGTTGAGCGAGAGGTAGGTGCCGACCAGGACGACCGCGACCCCGATCGCCTCGCGGAAGCCCCGGAGGAACACGCCGCCGAGGAGCGCGAGGAGCACGATCGTGATCCCCAGCTCGTGCCCGTGCAGGACGCTCTCGAGGTTCGGGTTCTCCACGAGGTGTGCGGTCGCGTCGGCCGCGGACAGCGTCATGGTGATGACGAAGTCCGTGGCGGCGAACCCGAGCAGGACCAGGACGAAGAGCTTGCCCTTCCAGAAGCCCATGAGCCGCTCGAGCATCGCGATCGAGCCCTCGCCGTGGGGGCTCTCCTCGGCCACCCGCCGGTAGACCGGCAGCGCCCCGAGCAGGGTCAGCAGCACGAGGACCACGGTGGCGAGCGGGCTCAGCAGCCCGGCGGCGAGCGCCGCGATCCCGGGCTGGTAGCCGAGGGTCGAGAAGTAGTCGACGCCGGTCAGGCACATCACTCGCCACCAGCTGCTGCCGCGGTGGTCGTCAGGAGCGGTGGCGGAGGAGGCCGGTGAGGAGGCGGGGGTGGAAGGACGGGGAATGGTGGTGGACACCGCTCGAGCATCGGGGGCGTGCCCTCCGCGAGCCCCCGCCCTTGACGCATCCTTGACGCCCCCGCCGGGTGCCCCGACGGATGCGGGTCACCCGCGAGGTAGCGTCGGAGCGTGGTCGCAACGGGTCCGGTGCTGGTCGACCACCGCGAGCGGGCCAGCTCGATCCCCGACGCCCTGGTCGCGGCCGGCCTGGACGTGCAGCTCACGGACCTGCCGGTGGGCGACTACGTCCTGGGTCCCGGCCTGGCCGTCGAGCGCAAGGGACCGGCCGACCTGGGTGCCTCCATCCGCGACGGGCGCATCTTCGACCAGGCCGAGCGCATCCAGTCAGCGTTCCCGCAGGCGGTGCTGCTCGTCGAGGGCGAGCCGCGCATCGCCGAGGACGCGTGGCGCGGCGCCGTCTGCCGGCTGGTCGAGGACGGCTTCACCGTCCTGCACAGCCTGGACGCCGAGGACAGCGCGGCGTGGATCGCGCGGCTGGCCAAGCGCGCCCGGCGCACCGCTCCCACGGTGCGCGGGGAGGGACCGCGTCGCGCCCCGCGGCACCCGTCGGCGCAGGCGGAGGCGATGCTCTCCGTCGTGCCCGGCATCAGCACCGTCATGGCCCGGAGCCTCCTCGCCGGCTACGGCAGCCTCGCGGCCGTGGCGGCGGCCGCCCCCGACGGCCTCCGCGGGCACCCGGGGATCGGTCGGGTGCGGGCCGCTCGCCTCGCCGAGGCGCTCCACGGCGACTACGTCGCCCTGTCCGACCGCGACCCCGAGCCGGAGCGCCCGGCTCGCGACGGGCGACCGGCCCGGCGTTGGGTCGTCAGCTCACCCGACGAGGGCATCGAGGGACAGTCCTTCAGCCGGCGGGCCATCGCGGTGCGGGCGTTGCGGGGCGCCGCCGACGGGACCCGGCTGGTCGACGGCCTGACCGGGGAGGTGGTGGCCGAGGCCGCCGCCGGGGACCACCCCGCGGGCTAGGCCCGCGCGGGACCAGGCCTGCTCGGCCTCGCACGTCGCCAGACAGACATCAGCGGTCCCTCCGGGTCAGGCGTGGGTTCTGCGCCACGCCTCTCCCACAACAGCGGCCCGGCGCTGTCACGCCGCCCGCAGGACGCGACCGCCCAGGACCTCCTCCGTCACGGGTGAGGAGGGACGTCCGCGCCGTGCCTAGCGTCCGGGGTACGCAGCCGACGACCGGCTGGTCCAACACCTGGAGGAACGATGAGCACGACTCGAGCGCACCGCGACCATGACTCGTCGACGAAGGGGATCGTGGCGGGCGGGGGGACCATCTTCGCCGCGACCATGCTGGGGCTGACCGGCGTGTGGCAGGTGCTGGCCGGCATCGCGGCCATCGCCAACGACGACATCTACGTCCTCGGGGGCGAGTACTCGTACAGCTTCGACATCACCGCGTGGGGATGGGTGCACCTGGTGATCGGTGCCCTCGCGATCGCCATCGCCGTCGGCATCTTCTCTGGCAACCAGTGGGCGCTCAGCGCGGGCATCGGCGTCGCGTTCGTCAGCTCGCTGAGCAACTTCGCGTTCCTGCCCTACTACCCCCTGTGGGCGATCGTGGTCCTGGCCTTCGACGCGTTCATCATCTGGGCGCTGTGCCAGCGGCTCATGCAGGCCGACTGAGGACGACCGTCCCCCGTCACTGCAGCGCGGCGGTGAGCCGCATGAGGTTGTCGACGTACGCGGCCCGCCACCCGCGCCGCGACCACTCCTCGGCGGTCAGCTCGGTCGACAGGCGCCGGTAGTCGTCCTGGACGACCCGCAGCCGGGTCACCAGCTCGGGGCTGGAGGCGAGGACGACGCACTCGTAGTTCAGCGCGAAGGACCGGTAGTCCATGTTCGAGGACCCGACGACTGCCAGGGCGTCGTCCACGGTGAAGAACTTCGCGTGCAGCACGTAGGGCTCGGGGTAGAGCCAGATGCGCACGCCGGCCTCCAGCAGCGCCTGGTAGTAGGAGCGCTGCGCGTGGAAGACCATGAACTGGTCGGCCACCGCCGACACGAACAGCTCCACGTGGACGCCGCGCTGCGCCGCGGTCGTCATGGCGTAGAGCAACGTCTCGTCGGGCACGAAGTAGGGCGAGGTCACCGAGACGCTCGCCCGGGCCGAGTAGAGCATGGAGTTGAACAGCCGCAGGTTGTTCTCCGTGACGAACCCCGGGCCCGACGGCACAACCTGGCAGGCGACCCCGGCCACCGTCTCCGGGCTTCGCGCCGACCCCGGCTCGGCGGCGGTCTCCCCCAGCGTGTGCGCCAGCTCCTCGCCCGTCTCCGCCACCCAGTCGGTCGCGAACACCACAGCGAGCTGGCGCACGACCGGGCCGCTGAGGCGCACGACGAGCTCGACGTACGTCAGGCCGCGGCGATGGTTGCCCTCGTCGTCGTAGCCGGGCTCGATGAGGTTCTGGGACCCGATGAAGCCGACGTGTCCGTCGACGACCACGACCTTGCGGTGGTTGCGGAGGTCCGGACGCCGCACCTGCCCCTTCCTCAGGCCGATCGGCAGCATCGGTGCCCAGGCCACGCCCGTGCCCTCCAGCCGCTTCAGGAAGTCCTTGTAGCCGGGTACGGCGCGGGTGCCGAGGTGGTCGAACAGGAGCCGGACCTCCACGCCGCGGGCGGCAGCCGCCACGAGCTCCGTGAAGAACCCGTCGGTGACCTCGTCCCAGGCGGCGATGTAGAACTCCACGTGGACGAACCGCTGCGCGCCGGCCACCGCGACGCGCATCGCCTCGATGCTGCCCAGGTAGTCCGGCAGCACCTCGACCTCGTTGCCCTCGACCATCGGCAGGGCACCGAGGTGGCGGTTGAGCCGGGCGAGGCCGTCGACCTCGGCGGCGGTCGCGCCGACAGGCGCGTCCCGTCCGTCGTGGTCCCCTGGCGAGGGTGCGTCCGCCGGCGCTCGCGTCGCGACGGCGTCCAGCACCCGGGCGTTGACGTCCCGCTGCCACGCCCGACGCGTACGTCCCACGGAGGTCGAGCCGAAGAACAGGAACGCCACGAAGCCGAGGAAGGGCACCGCGAGGATGAGGATCAGCCACGCCATGGCCGTGGACGGCTTGCGGTTCCCCGGCAGCACGCCGAGGGCCAGCGCGCAGATGACGACGTGCGCGACCGCGACGGCCGCCGACAGCAGACCGACGATCCAACCGCCCGCGCCCGTCATGGCTCGGCCGTCGGCCGAGGGGGCACGGCACGGACGCGACGATCCGTGCGACGACGTCGGTGGGGCACCGGCCTCACGCTAGGAACGACTGCGCCCACCAGCGTCACCCGGGACGGGTGAACGCACCGGTCAGTCGGACGGGATGGTCAGGACCTCCACGACCGTGATGCCGAGGGTGCTGAGCAGGTTGAGCACGCCCTGCAGCTCCTCCTGGTCGATCACGTCGCCGACCAGGGTGGTCTCGGTCCGTTGCGCCCGCGCCGACAGCTGGGGGAACGCGCTCACCAGCTCGTCCGACACGATCCCGTCCACGCGGATGAGCATCCTGGTCATCGCCACCACCTCGTCGCCCCGCATCCGGTCTCCTCCGACGGAACCTCGCCGCGGCCACCGGCCGGTGGCTGGGGCCCTTCGACGGTAGGGCTCACGGGCCGCCGTCCCCTCACCGGAAACGGGCGAAGCGGTGTCCGCTCGTGCCGTCGACACTGACGTGTTCGCGCACCAGCCTTGCCCGGCGGTGTCGCCTCACTCACCGCGGGTGAGGTCGGCCCGCTGCGCGAGGACGACCGTCGTCCTCGACGACGAGAGGGGACGGCCCATGTCCATGCGCGACCGGCGGGAGAAGCGTCAGGAGAAGCGGGAGGTCTTCGGGCGCGGCGGCTCCGCCGTCCGCTTCCGGATGCGGCAGAAGCTGCTCTCCATCGGGGACGACTACTGGATCGAGGACGAGGCCGGCGGCCGGTTCCTCCGGGTCGACGGAAAGGCCGTGCGACTGCGCGACACGCTCGACCTCGAGGACGTGCACGGAACCCGGGTCCACCGCATCCAGACGCGCGTGCTCCACATCCGCGACTCGATGGCTGTCGAGGATGCTGACGGCGAGCAGGTCGCCCTCGTGCACAAGGCACTCGTGTCCCCCCTCCGCGAGCGCTGGAAGGTCGACCGCACGGAGGGTGACGACTGGAGCGTCCACGGGAGCATCGCCGACCACGAGTACGAGATCGAGTCCGACAGCGGCACCGTCGCGGAGGTCTCCAAGAAGTGGTTCCGCGTCCGCGACACCTACGGTGTGGAGGTCGCTCCCGGCCAGGACCTCGCCCTCGTCCTGGCCGTGACCGTCGCGGTGGACGCGATGGCCCACCCGGGGAGATGAGTCCGGGCTGATGGGCCTCCCCCGCTCCTGCCTTCCCCTGACCTATCTCCGGCGTGCCAGCACCGCGAGGATGATGAGGACCGCCAAGACCGCGAAGATGATCGTGTAGAACACAGCGCCCGTCCTTCTCTCTCTCTGTGTGAGCCGGAGCCCCACGGTGGCCCACCTAGGACGGCGGGGCCTCCCCTGCGACGGGGGATGCCCGTCCAACCGTCGCAGTGCGCAGCGGCGCGAACGCGGTCTCCGGCCAGGTGCGGAGGACGAGCAGGGCGGCGACCGCAGCACAGGCCACGTAGACGCCGGGGAACAGCTCGAAGCCGGTGGCGGCCACCACGGACTGGTTGACGAGCGGGGCGGTCCCGCCGAGCAGGGCGGACGAGAGGCCTGACGCCACGGCCAGACCCGTGACGCGCACCTCGGTCGGGAACATCTCGGCGACCATCGCGACGGACAGGGCACCCCCGATGGCGATGCCGGCCAGGACCTGCACGGCGAGCAACGCGAGCAGCCCCCCGCGGGCGGCCAGCCAGGCCATCGGGACGGCCATGACGGCCAGAGCGGCGAGGCACGTCAGGACGACAGGCCGTCGACCGGTCCTGTCGGACAGGCGGCCGAGCGCCAGGGCCGCGCCAGCCGCGGTGACCAGCCCGAATGACCCGGTCATGAGCGCGGTCGACAACGAGCGACCTGTGGTCGCGACCACGTGGTTGGGCACGAAGACGAACATCGTGTTCAGGGCGAGGGCGCCGGTGCCTGCCAGCGCGAAACCGGCCACGATGCCGTCGCGGTGCTCGCGCCACAGGCTCGTGACCGGGCTCGAGCTGGTGGCGCCTCGTCGAGCGAGGGCCACGAAGTGCGGGCTCTCCAACGTCGAGCGACGCAGCAGGAATCCCACGATGCCCAGCGGCAGCGCGAGGACGAACGCGAGCCGCCACCAGCCCGGATGGTCAGCCGTGGGGAGGACCTCGATCAGGACGGCCGCCAGGCCGAAGCCCAGGGCGAGCCCGAGCCCTTGGGTCGCGATCTGCCAGGCAGCCGTCGCCCCGCGGCGCCCGGGCGCCGCGTGCTCGGTGATGAAGACCGACGCCAAGCCGGCCTCGCCGCCTGCGGCCAGTCCCTGCAGCGCACGCAGGACGACGACGAGCACGCTTGCCAGGACGCCGATCCGGGCGTAACCCGGGAGCAGCCCGACGGCGACCGTCGCGCCGGTCATCAGGAGGAGGACCGCCGAGAAGACCACCCGGCGCCCCCGCAGGTCACCGATCCGTCCGAAGAGCACAGCGCCCACCGGGCGCATCAGGAACGCCGTGGCGTAGACGGCGAAGGCGGCCAGCAGCACGCTCGTGCTGTCCTCCGCGGGGAAGAAGACCGGTGTGATGACGATCGCCAGGCTCCCGAAGACGGCGAAGTCGTACCACTCCACGGTGTTGCCGATGCACGCCGCGCGCAGAGCGCGCCGGGACGCTCCCGGCGAGCCGTCCTCCACGGGCCCAGCGACGTCCGTCACGGGCCGAGGCTACTCGGCGACTACGATGACGTCACCCGCATCCGCGCACCCCTGTCGCAAGGTGCCCCCATGAGCGAACGCCCCGAGCACGTCGTGCTCCTCGAGCCCGCGCCCCGCTCGGTCGACCAGTTCCTCGAGGCGAAGCTGCACCGGCCGCCGGCGCGCGACGGCTGGGTCGGACGCCCTCGGCTCCTCGACGTCCTGGACCGCTCCGTGAGCCGGAGCGTGACGCTCGTCGCGGCCCCGGCGGGGTACGGCAAGACCACGGTCGTCGCCCAGTGGCTTGCCTCGCGGAGGGGGGAGCGTGCCGCGGCGTGGGTCTCGATCGACGCCGGGGACAACGACCCGGCCAGGCTGTGGGCCCACATCGCGACGGCGTTGCAGCGCGCCGGCTGCTTCCTCGCTCCCGACCTGCCCATGTTCCTCGTCGCCGCGAGCGCCGACGTCCGCACCCGCCTGCTCCCCCACCTCCTCAACGCGCTGGCAGCGACGTCGGACGGCATCACCTTGGTGCTCGACGACTTCCACGTCCTGGTCTCGCCCGAGTGCCACGAACAGGTCGGCTTCCTCGTCGAGAACCTGCCCCCGTCGACCAGCCTCGTGATCACGTCGCGGTCCGACCCCGGCCTCCGGCTGGGACGCCTGCGCGCCTCGGGAGGGCTCGCGGAGCTCCGCGCCGACGACCTCGCGTTCACCCGGGACGAGGCTCGCGAGCTCGCCGCCCGGGAAGGCGTCGACCTCCCCGACGCGGACCTCGACGAGCTGGTCGACGACACGGAGGGATGGCCGGCGGGGCTCTATCTCTCCGTCTTGCTGCGCGCACACGATGACAGCACCAGCACGGTGGCGCCCCACGCCCGGACGGCGAACCGGTTCGTCGGCACCTACGTCACCGAGGAGGTCTTGAGCCAGCACCCGCCACCGGTGCGCGACCTGATCCTCCGGGCCTCGATCCTCGAGAGGTTCTGCGCGCCCCTCTGCGACGCCGTGGCCGGCCGGTCGGGATCGGCCGGCACGCTCGCCGCGCTGGCGCGGGAGAACCTGTTCCTCGTCCCCCTCGACGACACGGGCACCTGGTTCCGCTTCCACCACCTGTTCGCCGCCGTCGTGCGCAGCCAGCTCGAGGCGACGCTCGGTGACGACGTCGCCGAGATGCACCGGCGGGCCGCGGCGTGGTTCCGGGCCAACGGCTACGTCGACGACGCGGTCGCCCACCTCGTCGACGCGGGTGACCACCGGGCGGCGGCGACCGTCATCCAGGAGAACTGGTTCGACTACTACGACGTCGGCCGCTCCGGCACCGTGCGCGCGTGGATGCGCGCGCTGGACCCCCGCGTCGTCGCCACCGACGCAGCAGCGGGCGTGACGGCGGCGTGGCTCGCCACCGTGCGGGGCGACCGACCGGCCCAGGCCCAGCACATGCAGGCCCTCGAGCCGCTGGCCGACGTGGGACCCCTGCCGGACGGGACGCACTCCGTCGAGTCGGCCGTCGCCCTCATGCGCGCCTCCTACGGCTACGGCGGACCGGGCGACATGGCTCGCGCTGCCCGCCGGGCCGTCGAGCTGGAGACGGACCCGCGCACCCGCGGCTACGCCATCGCCCAGCACTCGCTGGGCCACCTCGCGTACCTCGAGGGCGACCTGGACGGAGCGATGGCGCTCCTCACGGAGGTGAGGAGGTGCGAGGCCGCACCGGCCACGCTGCGCGTCAACGGTCTCGCGCTGGAGGCGTTCATCGAGGACGAGCGCGGCGACCACGAGCGGAGCCGCGAGGCGGCCGAGCTGGCGGCCGCGATCGTCGACGCCCGCGCGATGCACGAGATGCCCCAGATGTCGATCAGCCTGACGGCGCTCGCGCAGGTCCAGGCCTCGGCCGGACGCCTCGACGAGGCGATGGCCACGTGCCGGCGAGGGTTGTCCATCCGGCGCCGGCACATGACGTACGCGCCGTGGATGACCATCCACCACCTCACCGTCATGGCCCGGGTGGCCGCCCTGAGCGGTGACACCCCACTCGCGCTCGAGCTGCTCGACGAGATCGACGACCTGGTGTCCGGCTACGCCGACGGCGTGGCCGGCGTGCGCGCGCGGCTGGCCGCCATCCGGTCCCTCACCGGCGCCGGTGCGAGCAGCCGCGGAGGCGGCGAGCAGCTGACCGCGCGCGAGGTCGACGTCCTGCGCCTGCTGCAAGGCCCCCTGAGCCTGCGGGAGGTGGCCGGGGAGCTCTACCTCTCCCCGAACACCGTGAAGTCCCACACCCGGTCAGCCTTCCGCAAGCTCGGAGCGAGGTCCCGCGCGGAGGCCGTCGAGGCCGCCCGGCGGCGCCGGATCCTCTAGCCGGAGACGGCGGGACCGCCGGAAGGGCGGGTTCCTGCCACGGCGGAGATCCGCCAGCCGTGCGCCCCGTTCGGAGGTGGGGAACGCCCGCGCCCGTGCCTACGCTGTCGCTGATGTGGATGGTCAGCCCCCGACCGCCCCGTCGCTGCACGCCTGCCCGCGGCTCCCCCCGAAACGCCGCGGGCAGGCCCGGACCGTCACGCCCAGCCGTGGCGCGCGGCGTACCAGCCGAGCTGTATCCGGCTCCTGACCCCGGCCAGGTCCTGCAGGTGGCGCAGGCGCCGCTGCACGGTCCGCAACGACAAGCCGAGCTGGGACGCCACGGCCTGGTCCGAGACGCCGGCCAGCATGAGGCTGAGCACCTGCCTGTCGAGTGCGGTCGGGCCGGCCTGCGGCCGGTCCGGACCGAGCGGAGCACCGTCAGGATCGTCCGCGTGGTCGGGGAGCACGAGGGGGTACGCGTGGCGCCAGGTCGACTCGAACAGGGCGTCCAGCGCTGCCAGCAGCCCGCTCCGCTGCAGCAGGACGGCGCCCGGCTGCCCGCCGAGCCCCAGCGGGACGAGGGCGAGCTCGGCGTCGGCGATGACGAGCTTGATCGGGAGCGCGTCCACGACGCGCACCTGGAGCCCGTTGCGGAGGGAGTCCTCCGCCTCCTCCACCGCCCCCGGCTCGGCGAGCACGGCGGTGTCCAGCACCACCCGGATGGCCACGCCCCTGTCGACCGCCGCGGCCTCGGCCCGGTTCTCGCCCGGTGGCACCGCGACGAACGGCGCGGTGACGAACATGCGGAGCTCGCGCGAGGCGGCCTGCTGCACCTGGTGGAAGCGGTGCCGGACGGCATCGACGCCCGTGACCACCTCGATGAGCTCGCCGATGTCGCGTCCGGTCATCGCCGCCCGGTGCTCCTCGGCCATCGTGGCCAGTGCCTGCTCCACCAGGCGCAGGCCGTCTCGCCGCTCGTTGAGGAGGGCGCCCAGCGCTATGGCCGGTGGGGCGGCCACGAACGTCGCGTCGTCCGACCTGATCGCCAGACCGAGCTCCACCAGGGTCGCCAGGCCCCTCCCGACCTCATGCCGGGACCGGTCGAGGGCGCCGGCCAGCACCGCAGCGGTCGTGTGCGGCCGACCGAGCAGGGCGCGGTAGACGCGCTCGACGTCGGGCGCGATGCCTAGTTCCTCCAGCACCACCTGACCTCCGGTCTCCACCCCCGGGCCCGAGCCTAGGAGGCGCAGGACCATCCCGTGCCTCCCCCGGAACGAGTGAAGCCGCCCCGGTCCGGAGCGTCGTACGTTCACCCGGAGTCCACCTCTGCTCCTAGCCCTGGAGGCCGCCGTGCCAAACCAACCGAACATCCTCATCATCTGGGGCGACGACATCGGGATCAGCAACCTCAGCTGCTACAGCGAGGGACTGATGGGCTACCGCACCCCCAACATCGACCGCATCGCCGCCGAGGGCGTGCGCTTCACCGACTACTACGGCGAGCAGAGCTGCACCGCCGGCCGGGCGGCGTTCATCACCGGCCAGAACCCCTACCGCACCGGACTGACCAAGGTCGGCATGCCGGGAGCGGACATCGGCATCAGGCCCGAGGACCCCACCATCGCGACCGCGCTGAAGGCCGTCGGCTACACCACCGGGCAGTTCGGCAAGAACCACTTCGGCGACCGCGACGAGTTCCTGCCCACCCAGCACGGGTTCGACGAGTTCTTCGGGAACCTCTACCACCTCAACGCCGAGGAGGAGCCGGAGCAGTTCGACTACCCCTCCGAGGAGGAGTTCCCGGACTTTCGCAAGAACTTCGGTCCGCGAGGTGTCATCCACGCCTGGGCCGACCCCGACGCGCCCGGCGGGCAGCGGATCGAGGACACCGGTCCGCTTACGCGGGAGCGGATGAAGACGATCGACGACGAGGTGGTGCCCGAGGCCCTGCGCTTCATGACCGAGGCGAAGGACAGCGACACCCCCTTCTTCGTCTGGCTCAACACCACCCACATGCACTTCCGGACCCACGTCAAGGACGGGAGCCGGGGCAAAGCCGGTCGCTGGCAGTCGGCCTACCACGACGCGATGTGCGACCACGACGAGCTCGTCGGACAGGTGCTCGCCCACCTCGACGAGCAGGGCCTGGCCGACAACACCATCGTCATGTACTCCACCGACAACGGGCCGCACATGAACACCTGGCCCGACGGCGGCATGACGCCCTTCCGCAGCGAGAAGAACTCCAACTGGGAGGGCGCCTACCGCGTCCCGGCGATGGTGCGCTGGCCCGGGCACATCCCGGCGGGCCAGGTCCTGAACGGGATCGTCAGCCACAACGACTGGTTCGTCACCCTGCTCGCGGCCGCCGGCGACACCGATGTCGTCGACCGGCTCAAGGCCGGCACGGACCTCGCGGGGTCGACGTACAAGGTGCACCTCGACGGCTTCAACCAGCTCGACTACATCACCGGTGAGGCCGAGGCGAGCCCACGCCAGTTCTTCTTCTACGTCTCCGACGACGGCGACCTGACCGCGCTGCGCTACGACAACTGGAAGTTCGTCTTCCTCGAGCAGCGCATGCCGGGCACGCTGGCCATCTGGCTCGAGCCGTTCGTCGTGCTGCGGTGCCCGAAGATCTTCAACCTGCGCACCGATCCTTACGAGCGCGCGGACATCACCTCCAACACCTACTACGACTGGATGTTCTCGCACGCATGGCTGGTCATCCCGGCCACCGCATTCGTCGGCAGGATGATCCAGAGCCTCAAGGAGTTCCCGCCGCGACAGGAGCCCGCCAGCTTCACCATCGACAAGATGATGGAGAAGCTCAAGGCCGGCATCGCCGGCGCATGAGGCGCGGGAGCGGGGCGGTCCTGGACGCCACGGCGGTCTCGCTGCCGGGCGGGGTCTTCACGATGGGCTCCGACACCCACTACCCGGAGGAGGCCCCGGCCCACCCGGTGCGGGTGGACGGCTTCTCCATCGACGCGACCACGGTCACCAACCGGCAGTTCGCCGCCTTCGTGAGGGACACGAGGTACGTCACCGTGGCGGAGCGCCCACCGGACCCGCAGGACTACCCCGATGCGGACCCGGCCAACCTGGTGCCGGGGTCCTTGGTCTTCACGCAGACGCCCGGTCCGGTGGACCTGCGGCACCTGAGCCAGTGGTGGACCTGGACCGCCGGCGCGTGCTGGTCGGCGCCCGAGGGGCCCGGCAGCTCGGTCAAGCGCCGCCCCGACCACCCGGTCGTGCAGGTCGCGCTCGAGGACTGCGAGGCCTACGCTGCCTGGGCCGGCGCCACGCTGCCGACGGAGGCGGAGTGGGAGTACGCCGCGCGCGGCGGCCTCGACGGAGCGGCGTACACCTGGGGTGACGAGGCCCGGCCGGACGGCCGCATCATGGCCAACACTTGGGACGGCCCGGACTTCCCCTGGCGCAGCACCCGCGAGAGCGGCTTCGTCGGCACCGCACCGGTCGGCAGCTTCCCGCCCAACGGCTACGGCCTCTTCGACATGGCCGGCAACGTCTGGGAGTGGACCGCCGACTGGTGGGTCAGTCGGCATCCCGACGCCGCCGAGAAGCCGTGCTGCGTCCCCACGAATCCCCGCGGCGGCCCGGTCGAGGCCAGCTATGACCCCGCCCAGCCGCAGTTCCGCATCGGCCGCAGGGTGGTCAAGGGCGGGTCGCACCTGTGCGCCGACACCTACTGCCTGCGCTACCGCCCCGCCGCCCGCCGGCCGCAGATGGTCGACACGGGCACCAGCCACCTCGGCTTCCGGTGCGTGCGCCGGACCCCGTCCGGAGGAGGAACCCATGAGTGACCACCCGACCGTGCCGCTGACCCAGGTGGCGGCGCTCGCCGCCGGCATGGCGGCCGTCGTGATCGCCTCGCGAGGCGCCGCCGCGGCTGCGCGGTTCGCGCTGCGCGAGCTCGACTACCGGGCCGGCAGCGACATCGAGAGCTGGCTCAGGCACGTGCGGTGAGCGGACGGACGGCCGTGGCCGTCCGCCCGCTCACCACCCGCCGTCAGTAGCCGGTGCCCATCTTCGTCTGCTCACGCTCGGCCGGGTGCGTGCCACCCTTCTCGTCGAGGGTCGCGCAGGCGTCGGCGATGTCGCGCGTGAGCCGCTCCACCTGCTCTCGGCTCATCGTCTGCTTCACCAGCGCTCGCATGATCTTCACCTTCTCCGCGCGGGGCGGAAGGGTGTAGGCGGGCACCATCCACCCGCGCTCGGCGGACAGCTGCCAGGCGATGTCGGACTCGTCGTACGACGCGTGCTCGCCGGAGAGGCGGAAGGCCACCAGCGGCAGCTGCTCCTGCCCGTCACCGATGACCTCGAACCTCCCGCTGGCGCGCAGGTTGGCTGCGAGCGCGGCGGCGTTCTGCTGCATCTGCCGCATCACGTAGGTGTAGCCGTCGCGGCCGAGCCGCACGAAGTTGTAGTACTGCGCGAGCACCAGGGCCGCTCCCGTGGAGAAGTTGAGCGTGAAGGTGGCATCGGTCTTGCCGAGGTAGTTCTCGTAGAAGACCAGGTCCTGCGCCAGGTCGGACGTCTCCCGGAACACCAACCACCCGATGCCGGGATAGACGAGCCCGTACTTGTGGCCCGAGACGTTGATCGACCGGACCTGCTCGAGCTGGAAGTCCCACGTCGATTCGGGGTAGAGGAACGGCCACACGAAGGCGCCGCTCGCGCCGTCGACGTGGATGGGGATGTCGAGGCCGCGCTCCTGCTTCACGTCGAGGAGCAGCTGGTTGATGCCGGCGATGTCGTCCTTGTGACCGGTGAAGGTGGTGCCGAGCACGCCCACGACGCCGATCGTGTTCTCGTCGAGGTGGGGGGCCACGTCCTCGGGGCCGATCGTGTACTTGTCCACCTCGAGCGGGATGATCCGCGGCTCCACGTCGAAGTAGCGACAGAACTTCTCCCACACCACGTGGACGTCGGCGCCGAAGACCAGGTTGGGCCGGTCGGTGGACGCGTGCTCGGCCTCCCGACGCTCCTTCCACTTCCACTTGAGGGACAGCGCGCCGAGCATGATGGCCTCCGACGAACCCTGCGTGCGGCAGCCGGTGGTCTGCCCCGGCGCGTGGAACAGGTCCGCCAGCATCCGCACGCACCGCTGCTCGATCTCGGCCGAGATGGGGTACTCCGCGTGGTCGATGAAGTTGCGGTGCAGGTTCTCGGCGATGATCCGCTGCGCCTCCGGCTCCATCCACGTCGTCACGAACGTGGCGAGGTTGCGCTGCGGGTCGCCCTCCAGGTTGAGGTCCTCCGCGAGCAGGCGGAAGGCGTCCGTCGGCGGCATCCCTCCCTGCGGGAACGCCGTGGACGGGACCGACTCCGTGAGGAACCGGTTGCCGTAGAGGGCCTCTGTCTGTGCGTCGGTGAGCTGGGTCATGGCGTCGTACCGTCCGTTCGTCGGGAAGTGCGGATGTCGATGGCTTGGAGGACGCCGGCCGCGAGGAAGCAGCTCGCCCCGGCGAACGTGCCCCAGTTGACGAGGCCGACGTTCACCACCTGGTCGGTGGCCGGGCGCACGAAGGCAGCCAGGCCCGCGAGGAAGAACAGCACGGAGCCGAGCTGGTTGACGGCCGCCACCCACCACGCGAGGAGGTGCGGCAGCACCCGCGTCCCGCCGGCGCCCAGGTCGAGCAGCGCCAGCCGGCCGGAGGCGAGGAAGCAGCAGCACCCGATGATGTCGGGGAGCCAGATCCAGCCGTCGGACTGGCGGGGCGTGAGCCCGGCGAAGAACGCCGCCACCAGGCTCACTGCGAAGAACAGCGTCCCGACGAACAGGACGACGGCGCTGCGCCGGGCGCGCGCACCGACGCCGGCGGCCAGCACGACCGAGACCCAGCCGCCGAGGCTGAAGAAGAAGCCGCCGACGAGGTAGGTCACGTCGACCGTCAGCAGGTCCGTGGTCCCCATCTGGGCGAGGAGCGCACCCAGCGCGAAGAGCCCGCCGCCCAGCACGAACGAGACGGCCGCGGCGAGACCGAGCCTGGCGGACCGGCGCGCCGTGGCGTCAGGCGACACCACGTGCGTCATCGCTGCTCCTCTCGTCACGGCGGGTCCACGCTCGCCGAGACCGGGCACCCCTGCTTCCTCCGCGCCGGGTGAGGCCCGCACCTGTGACGAGTGGCACCGTGCCCTGAACCCTCGTCCGTGAAGGAGAAGCCCATGACGCAGCACGCACCACTGGCCGACGAGGGCCAGCCACCCGCCCGCGACGGGCTGTGGAGCGGGGTGATCGGCTTCGCCTCGATGATGCTCCTGCTGCTCGGCGGGTTCCACGGGCTCGGAGGCATCGTCGCCCTCCTCACCGAGACCCACTACGAGGTGCCGTCCTCGCAGCTCGTCGTCTCGGTGAGCTACGACGTCTGGGGCTGGATCCACCTCGCGCTCGGCGTGGCGCTGTGCTTCCTCGGGGTCGCGCTGATCGCCCGGCAGCCGTGGACGCGCGTCGCCGTGGTGGTCTTCGCCGTCCTCAGCGCCGTCACGAACCTGGCGTTCCTGGCGGCCGCGCCGGCCTGGTACTCCCTGATGATCCTGCTCGACGTCGTCGTCATCTATGCGGTCACCGTGCACTTCGACTCCGGCAGCGACTTCGACTACTAGGCCCGTCGACTCGCCGACGTAGCGCCGCCGCGTGGGCCACCGGGAGACGTCACCCGCTTCGGGTGACTCCACGACACGATCTCACCCGGGTGAATTGAGGCGCGAGGTGACGCGCTCTCACCCCAGGGGGGAGGTGAATAGCCGCGCACCCCACCTCACCCCTAGGGATGGCCATGTCTTCCTCCGCGAACCACGTCACCGATGCTGTTGCAGCCGCTGCGCCCCTGGTCAGGACCCGGACGCCGCTGAGCGTCACGGCAGCGCCCTCAGCCGCTCCTGCGCCCGACCGTTCGTGGGCCGTGGTGGAGATCCTCCGCGACGGGAGCACGGGCCCGTGGATGATCCTCACCGCGTCTGACGACGACGGGACGGGACCGGCCGCGCCACCCGCCCTGGCGGCCACGACCCTGCCGCCCTCGCGGGTCGACCCCGTCCTCGAGGTCCACCTCGGTCGGGTCCAGGCGTCGCAGGGGCACCACCGGGAAGCCGTGCGGTCCTGGACCAAGGCGCTCCGCGCAGCGACCACCGGCTCGCTCCGGCACCGTTGCCTGGCGCAGCTGGCCCTGGTCGACGCCTACATGGGACGGCTCGCACGCTCGGCGGAGCACGACCGCCGGGCCGAGCGGATCATGCCGGGTGTGGGCGGCGACACCCTGCAGCTCGCCCGGGCGGTACGCCACCTGGCGCAGGGCGACCTCCCCGAGGCGCGACGACGGCTCGAGCTGGTGGTGTCGACCGCGGACGTGCAGGACGAGCCGTGGGAAGGCACGCTCCGACTGCTGCTGGGCGCCGAGCTCCTGATCGCCACCGGCCGCCCCGATGCAGCCTCGCGGTTGCTGGCGGAGGCGCTCGCGGTCGACGGGACTCCCACGCCGGGCTGGAGCAGCGGTGTCCTGCGTGCCAGGCGAGCGGACGCCTTCGCAGCGGAGGGCGAGCTGCTCCGGGCGCTCGCGCTCGTCACTCCCCTGCCCGCGCAGGCGGCAGCAGAGGCCGGGGTGGTGGCCGCCGACACGCGCGCCGCCATCGGTGACATGCGTGGCGCGCAGGCCGTCCTCACCGCCGTGGTGGACGAGCTCGACCTCGCCCCCGCCTTGGTGCAGGTGCGCGCCTGGGTGCTGGAGGCCCGGTTGGAGCAGCACCGCGGCAACACGGTCCGGAGCCGGGTGCTGGTCGACCGGGCGCTGCAGGCGGCCGCCGGCGAGGACATGCCGACCCCGCTCCGCCGCGACTGGCAGTGGCTGCGCGCGACGCTCGACCGCGACCTGCCCCTGCGGCACGCGCACCGGGAGATCCTCGCCGGCCTGGACCGCCTGGTCCGGGACTCCGACGTCCGGCCCCGGCTCGTCGACGTCTCCCGGGCCCCGCAGCCGGAGGTCCTCGGTGGCGCCCTGACCGAGCGCGAGTCCCAGGTGCTCGAGCTGCTGGCGGAGATGTACTCGACGGAGGAGATCGCCGCCGCCCTCTTCGTGTCGGGCAACACCGTCAAGACGCACCTCAAGGGCATCTTCGCCAAGCTGTGCGTCAACCGGCGCGTGGACGCCGTGCGCCGCGGACGGCAGCTGGGTCTCTGCTAGGCGACGCCGTCACCCTCCGTGGGGGAGGCGACCGCCGGGCGGCGCTCACATGCTGGTGCCGATACCACCGCAGCAGAAAGGCCCCGACATGACTGCACACGCTTCGGTCGACCGCTCCGGCAGCGCCCCCGGCGACACGGGCGGGGGATGGTACGGCTGGGTCGTCTTCGCCGGCGTCATGATGATGATGCTCGGGGCGTTCCACGCCATGGCCGGCCTGGTCGCGCTCTTCAAGGACGACTACTTCCTCGTCACCGAGCGCGGGCTGGTGGTGACCACCGACTACACGACCTGGGGCTGGGTCCACCTGCTCCTGGGTGTCCTGCTCGCGGTCGCCGGCGGGGCACTGCTCACCGGCGCCACCTGGGCCCGCGTCGTGGCCGTCGTCGTCGCGATGACGAGCGCCGTCGTGAACCTGGCCTTCCTCGCCGCCTACCCCCTCTGGTCGGCGATCATGATCGCCGTCGACGTCTTGATCATCTACGCGGTCACCGCCAGGCGCGGCTCCTACGCCGAGTGGCGCTGACGCGTGGACGGGCGCAGCAACCACGCCACCCGCGGCGCCGGAGGTCGAGGTGCTGAGGTGACCCCTCGCGCGAGCCGGCGCAAGTGACACCCGTGAGCGGCGTCACCGATCCGCCGGCACGTGCCGACGCGACCGCCCCTCGGACGCCGCGTCCCCGGCCGGTGCGGCTGGCGGACGGTGCCCGGCTCGTCGCAGCGTGGATCCTCTCGTTCGTCGCCCTGCTGATGACAGCGTGGCTCCTCCCGGGGTTCACCCACACCTCGTGGCTGCCGCTGCTGGTCGCCGCCGCCGTGACCGGGTTGCTCGGCCTCGTGGTGCGTCCGGTCCTCGTCGAGCTCGCGGCCAGGGTCGGCTGGATCGCCGTCGCGTTGTGCACCGTCTTCGGCCAGGCGGTCGTGATGCAGCTGGCCCTGGGCCTCGTCCCGGGCGTGTCCTTCGCGTCGTGGTGGACCGCCGTCGCCGCGGCGTGGATCGCCTCTGCGTTCGGGACCGTCCTGGTGTGGCTCACCAGCGCCGGGACCGACGAGTCCTTCGCGGCGAGTCTCATGCGGATCAAGCCGGGCCACGTCACGGACCCCGAGGTCGACGGCGTCCTCTTCGTCCAGCTCGACGGCGTCTCCTTCCCGGTGATGCAGTGGGTGCTCGAGTCCGGCACGATGCCGACGTTGCGCCGCTGGGTCGACAGCGGGTCCCACGCGCTGCACGAGTGGACGGTCCAGCTCCCGTGCACGACACCCGCGAGCCAGCAGGCGCTGCTGATGGGCAGCGCGGCCGGCGTCCCCGCCTTCCGCTGGTACGACCGCGAGCTCGGCAGGGTCCTCGTGGCCAACCGTCCCGAGGACGCGGCGGTGATCGAGTCGCGCGCGAGCACCGGCCAGGGGCTGCTCGTCGACGACGGGGTGTCCGTCTCCAACCTGTTCACCGGTGACGCGCCCAAGGCCTCCATGACGATGAGCCGGCTCGAGGTGACGCGCGGGGCGCGCCGCACCAGGCAGGTGTTCGCACGCTTCCTGGTGCGGCCCGACGGCCTGGCGCGCAGCCTGTCGCGTGCTGCGGCCGAGGTGGGACGCGAACGCTTCCAGATGGCGCGTCAGCGACGCCTGCTGGTGCACCCGCGCGTGCACCGCTCCTGGACGTTCGCCGCGCTGAGGGCGTTCAGCAACGGCCTGCTGCGGGACCTCAACACCGCGATCGTCAGCGAGGAGATGATGCGCGGCGCGCGCAGCATCTACGTCGACTACGTCGACTACGACGAGATCGCCCACCACGCCGGCGGCACGCGGATCGAGTCACTCGCCGCGCTCGGCGGGCTCGACCAGGTCTTCGCGGTCCTGCACAAGGTCGCCGAGCGAGCGCCGCGGCGCTACCACGTGGTGGTGCTCAGCGACCACGGCCAGTCCCAGGGGGAGCCTTTCGCGGCCCGCCACGGCATCGAGCTCAGTGCGCTCTGCCGCGCGCTCACCATGTCGGCCACCTCGGGCGTGGAGGGCAGCATCGAGGGCTGGGGCCGGGTCGACTCGGTCCTGCAGGACCTCACCGCGGCGCCCTCGACCGGGATCTCGGGGGCCGCGTCACGCCGCGTCCGGGGCAGGACGCAGCCGGACGCTGCCTCCAGCGACACCGAGCTGGTGGTGCTGGGGAGCGGCAACCTGGGGCTCGTCTACGCGCCGGGTCCCGCGCGGCTGACGCTCGACGACCTCGATCGCCAGTGGCCGGCGCTGGTGCCCGGGCTGGTCGCGCACGAGGGCATCGGCTTCGTGAGCGCGATGTCGCTGGCCGGCCCCGTCGCCATCGGGCGCTCGGGTCGCCACTACCTCGACACGGGTGAGGTGGTCGGCACGGACCCGTTGCACGGCTTCGGCTCGCACGCCGCGGCGATGGTGCGCGCGGCCACCTCGATGCCCGAGGCGCCCGACCTGTACGTCAACAGTGCCGTCGACCCGCGCACGCGCGAGATCGCTGCCTTCGAGCCGCTCGTCGGCGCACACGGCGGGCTCGGCGGGTGGCAGGACCGCGCGTTCGTGCTGGCACCGGCCGACCTGCTCATCCCCATGGAGCCGATCGTCGGAGGCGACGCCTTGCACCGGCACCTGGTGGGCGTGCTGGAGGCGCTCCACCACCGGACGAGCCTCCCCGCCGGCCACCAGAGGAGCAGCTCATGACAGCGACGCGCAGTGGCCGCATGCTGGTGAGCGCCGCCGCGCTGGTGGTCGTCCTCGCGGGGCTCAAGGCCGCCGCCGGGATAGTGGGACCCACGGCACTGGCGCTCGCCCTGACCGTGCTCCTCCACCCCGTGCGCTCGCGCCTCGGGCGGCGGATGCCGACGTGGGCCGCGTCCGTCGTCGTGCTGCTCGGGGCATACCTGCTGATCGCCGCACTCACTCTTGCCCTGGTGGTCTCGGCCGCGCAGCTCGCGTCCCTCGTGCCGACCTATGCGAGCGAGCTCGACGACCTGTCCGGCAGCGTCCACAGCACGGTCACGTCCATGGGCTTCGACGAGCCGCAGGCCAAGGCCGCCGCGGGAGCGCTCGACGTGGGCCGTCTGGTGGAGGCCCTCACGGCCCTGATGGGGGGCATCGTCTCCCTGCTCTCGTCGTTCGCCCTCGTCCTGACGCTCATGCTCTTCATGGCCTTCGACGGTGCGAGCACCGAGCGGCTCGCCGCCGGTGCACGTCGGCACCGGCCCGACCTGGTCGCCGCGCTCGAGTCGTTCGCGCAGGGCACCCGCACCTACCTCGGGGTGTCCGCGATCTTCGGGCTCATCGTCGCCGTCGTCGACACGGTCATGCTGTGGGGCCTGGGCGTCCCGGGCGCGCTCGTCTGGGGCGCACTGGCGTTCGTCACCAACTTCATCCCCAACATCGGCTTCGTGATCGGCCTCGTGCCACCCGCCCTCGTGGCACTGCTCGAGGGCGGTCCCGACCTCATGGTCGTGGTCGTGGTGCTCTACTGCGTCGTGAACCTCGTCATCCAGTCGGTCATCCAGCCCCGCTACGTCGGGTCCGCCGTGGGCCTGTCGACCACCCTGACGTTCCTCTCGCTCGTGTTCTGGGCGTGGGTGCTCGGCCCGATCGGAGCACTCCTCGCCGTGCCGATGAGCCTGCTCGTCAAGGCGCTGCTCATCGAGGCGGACCCCGACGGGACGTGGCGGGAACCACTGGTCAGCGGTCAGCCCGGCGACCTCGTCGAGGAACCACCACCGAGCCACCGAGGCTGAGCACGGCGACCTCGCAGTCGGGCGCCTCCCTGGTGACGGCCGCCGCGAAGTCCGGTCCTCCGGCTCCCATCCACCCACGGGGCAGCTCTCGCGCGCCCGGGACGTGGAGGGTCCCCCAGTGCACCGGGACGGCGAGCGACGCGCCGACCCGACGGCACGCCACGGCAGCCTCGTGCGGTCCCAGGTGTCCGGGTGAGAGGCGCGGCCCCCAGCCGCCCACGGGCACGACCGCCGCGTCGACGGCCGCCCCCGCCAGGTGGGGGACGGTCTCCATGCCGGCGTAGAGCTCGGTGTCCCCGGCGATCCACACCACTCCGGACGGCCCCCTCACGAGATGGCCGTTCGCCGCGTTCGGCCGGTGCGGCATGGGTCGCGAGTGGTGCACGGCCGGTACGAGGCGCACCCGGACGTCGCAGTCGTCGTCCACCCGCACCCACTCGTCCTGCAACCCGTGTCCGCGCAGGCCCTTGCCCGTCACCCACCGGGCGTTGTCGACGGCCGTCAGCACCGGGACGTCCCCGAGCAGCCGCAGGGAGGAGACCTCGGCGTGGTCGTGGTGGAGATGGGACAGGAGGACGGCGCGCGCACCCGCCCAGGCCGCCCGGTCGGGCTGCTCGCCGCGTCGCCGGAGCGGGCCGTTGTGCCGTCGCAGGAGCGGGTCCGACACCAGGCGCACACCGTCGATGTCCACGACGACGGTCGCGTGGCCCAACCACGTGATGACGATGCTCATGCGTTGACCCGCCTCTGCGACGACCCCGCCGAGGAGCGCGCGACCGGGCGGACGACCAGCTCGAGCACGGTCGTGACGACGGCGATGACCAGGGCCCCCAGGACGGCGTTGCCGAGGCCGTCGACGGAGAAGCGCTCGGTGAGCCCGGCGGTCGTGGCGAGCAGCACGCCGTTGACCACCAGCGCGAAGAGACCCAGCGTCACCACCGTGAGGGGCAGGGCGACCAGGTCGAGGAGCGGTCCGAGCACGGCGTTGACGAGCCCGAACAGGACGGACAGGGCCAGGTAGGTCACGACACCGCCGTCGACGTGCAGACCTGGCACCACGGCCGTGGCGACCCAGACGGCCGCCGTGAGGATGAGCCAGTTGAGCAGGACGCGGACGAGCAGGAGGACGTCGTCCGCCGTGAGCCCGCGATCCTCCTGCTCGACGACGCGGCTCTGGTCGGCGGAAGGGTCGTGCAACCCGAAGCGCGTCTTCAGCGCCACCACGCGAGCACCACGGGCCGCATCGAACTCGGCGCCGATCGCCGTGCTGCCCACCAGGATCCCGGCGCCGACGAGCATCCAGCCGATGAGGGCGATCGTGATGCCGAACAGGCCGAAGTCCTCGGTGTAGCGCTCCACCGTGACCGGCATGTAGACCGTGGTCGCGAGGGAGAACGCCGTCGTGCCCACAGCGGCGCCACCGCCGGCGACCAGCAGCCGGCGCCAGTGCACGCGCCGGTCCATCAGGAGGTACGGGATCGAGGTCCAGAGGACCAGGCCGGTGGCGAGCTGCACCGGGACGGTCCACCACCAGTGAGCGCTGAGACCCTCCCCCAGCTCCCGCAGGCCGTAGGTCAGGCAGACCTCCACGAGCAGCGCTCCCAGGCCGAGCACCGCGAAGACCGTGCTGCGCACCCCCTGCCGCTGCTGGTCCCACCCGGCGCGGTACATCGCCTGCATCCGGCGCGCGAAGGACACTCCCGAGAACAACAGCAGCAGGGCGCTGAACACGCTCACGCCGCTGGAGGCACCGGGCGGTGTCGAGAACAGCTGCTCGACGGCGTCCGCGGACCCACCCGTCAGGGCGAACTTGTCGACCAAGGAGTCGGCGACGACGTCCTCCTCGCCGACCGGTGCCAGGCTCGCCACCAGGATCAGGAGCGGGATGAGGGCAGTGAACGCCTGGGAGGACAACACGATGCACCGGTCGATCCCGGCCATCCTGAGGAACCGGAGGACCGACCTGCCCAGGAAGGACTCGGCGGCTCTGCGGCCGAGGGCCTGGAGGTCGCCGGAGGAGCCCGGGCGGATGAGGTCCATCAGGCCGTCGCCACGTCAGTGCAGGGCGATCTTGAGGACGATCATGGCGACGCCCAGCAGCCCGGCCGCCACCGTGGCCACCACCAGCGCCCCTCCGCGGAGGTGACCGGCACGCCCCATGCGCCACCCGACGACCAGCAGGAGCACCGCGTTCAGCCCGAGCGCGAGGTCGACCGCCAGCGCCGTCTCCACGCGGAAGAGTGCCTCGACGACCAGGAAGGCCACCGGGACGGCGCACGCCGCCACGAGCGGCCACCCGTCGCCGACCACCTCCCGCTTCTCCGCCGAGGTCAGCGCGCGGCCGGCGAGCGTGCGGACGCTGATCCAGTGCACGTACGTCTCGGCAGCCCAGTAGACGACCAAGGTGATGAAGAGATTGAGCGCCACCCTCACGAGCCGGAAGTCCTCGGGGACCGTGGCCAGCACGGCCCCGCCGATGATGAGCCCGTAGACGTGGGACGCGTGCCTCCGGGTCTCGCGGTGGGTCGACGTGGCGCCGGTTGCCTGCGGCTGCCCGACCATGCGCCCGCCTCCCTCACCTCGCTCGCCGGTGCAGCCCATGGTCGCGCCGCTCAGCCGCCGTGGGGTCACCCGACTCAGGTGATGCACGGACGAGGTGGACGACGTGGTCTGGGCCTGCGCCGCCACGCATGCCGTCGCGTGTCCCGAGGCAGCAGTGAGGAGGAGCCCCACCGTGACCCACGCCCGTGAGCAGAGCCAGAGCACCGGCACAGGCCGGCCTCCCGTCGCGCGTGGCGTGGCACGGGCACTCGCATCGACCACCGCGGTGTGCGTGCTCTACTTCGTCCTCCCCCTCGACCACCTCGGCCGATTGCCAGTCGGGGTCGGCCTGCTCGCAGCGCTGGGCGCACTGGTGGTGGTCACGGTGTGGCAGGTGCACGCCGTGACCCGCTCCACCCACCCGGGTGTGCGGGCGGTCGAAGCGCTTGCCGTCATCCTGCCGGTGTTCCTCGTCCTGTTCGCCGTCAGCTACTACCTCCTGACGCTGGACGACCCCGACAGCTTCACCGCCGGTGCCCTGACCCGGACGGACGCCCTCTACTTCACCGTCACGGTCTTCGCGACGGTCGGCTTCGGCGACATCGCGGCGGTGACCCAGCAGGCGCGTCGCCTGGTCACCGTGCAGATGGTGCTCGACCTCCTGCTGATCGGCGTGGTCATCCGCGTCTTCGTGGGCGCCGTCGAGCGGGGTCGGAGCCGCGACGGTCGGTGACGGCAGGCGTGCCCCTCGGTGCTCGCCCGCCACGTGTGAGGCACGCCCGGCGCTGCGGGCCTTGGATGGAGTCGACACCGGCCCCGACGGGAGCGAGACGAGCCATGCACGAAGCGCCCCGGAGCACGGCCCCGTGACCGCGCTGACGGTGTGGCACTACGACACGCCCTTCGGGGCCGAGGCGGGTGGTGTGCGGCTCAGGGCCTTGGAGGAGCGCCTCGTCCTCACTGTCCACGACGCCATCACGGTCGCCTGGATGCCGCGGGCCGAGGAGCCGGTGATCAGCCACCTGCACCATCCGTCCGCGTCGAGCGCCGGCAAGGGCTCGGTGCTGGGCGGACTCGTCGGACTCGTCGTGCTCGCTCCGCTGGCCGGGGCCGCTGCGGGCGCCGGCATCGCGGCCGCCATGTCGCGACTCAGCGGCGCCGGCATCGACCGCCGGCTCGTCGAGGAGATGGAAAAGCACCTGACCCCTGGCTCCTCCGCCCTGCTCGTGCTGTCGAGCGACGCCGACCTCGACGAGCTGCGCCCGGTCATCGAGCGCGAGCTCGAGCGCGGGGACGTCGCACTGCTGCACGCGGAGCTCTCCGAGGACGCCCCCGCGGCCGTCCGGGAGGTCGTCGACGACCTCGAGCGTCGCGGACAGGGCCCGTAGCCGCGACCCGGGTGCGGCCGCGCCCACGGACCAGCGCACTCAGACGGCGATGCTCACCGGGAAGGTGGCGATCCACGCCAGGGTGCCGAGGAAGACCGCACAACCGGCGACGGTGAGGACCCACCGCAGGCGCAGGGCCGAGACCCGGGTGCTCATGCCGGCGAAGAAGAGGGCGACCGCGTAGAGCACCACCGTCAGCACGTAGTTGCTGGCGCGCTGGATGTTGCGGCGCACCTCGGCCGCCGACGCCTCGGCCCGCACGTCGAGCTCCTCTGCCTGCTCCTGGGACGCGAGGTGGTACTCGTCCATGGCGAACGGTGTGGGCGGCGCGTCGGGATCGGTGAAGGGGGCGGTCGCCGTCCAGGCGTCGTACGCCGGGCGGAACTCGTCGCGGAACCGGTCCTCGACGAACTCCGCGAGCCGGGCGTCACCGGTGCGATCCGCCTCCACCCAGGCGATGAAGGTGGCCACGTCGATCTGCGTCTGTGACTCGGCCAGGGCGTCGGCGCGCGACGCCTCGATGCGGACGGCGTTCGTGCGGCCTGCTGCGGCTGCCTGCTCGCCGTTCCACCGGGTGGCTTGGTAGCTGCTCCAGGACGTCGCGACCGCGGCGACGACGAGGAGCAGGGTGGCGGTGCCCTCCTGCCACGAGCGAGTGCGGTGCTCGGACGACCCGGACGTGTGCTCAGGCACGGTCGCCACGCTCGTCGCACGGCAGGGAGACCTCGATGCCGACGACGTCGAGCTCGACGTCGATGAGCGCGATGGTCCGCTCCATCGCGGTCGGCTGCAGCCTGCCGATGCCACCGCCGTGCGGATGGTCGAAGAAGGCGACGAGCAGCAGGAGCAGGGTGATGACGACGGCGGTGCTGCCCATGAGCATCGCCTGGGTGAACGGCCCCTCGGAGGAGTCGGCGAAGAAGAGCAGGTAGGTGAACACGACGCCCGTGATGAGGAAGAGCACCCACCACAGCGGCGCGGGGATGATGCCCTCGGCGCCGTGCACCCGAGCGACCCTCGCCTGCTCCCGCTGCGCCGTCTGGTCCATCCAGCGGTCGTAGGCCGACTGCTCCGTCGCGCTCTCCGGCTCGACCTCCGAGATGGTGCGGTAGAGCTCCACGCCCCACGGGTTGATCCGGTCCCCCAGGGTCTGCGACTCGAGTGCCTCCCACTCCGTGCCCGCGACCGAGCGGGCGTAGCAGGCCAGCTCGGCCGTCAGCTCGCCGGAGACCTCGCTCGGGAGGAACTGGGCCGTCTGCACCTGCTGCAGCACCAGGGTGGCCTCGGTCTCGGCGCCCGTGCGTGAGGAGTCGTAGGACTCGAACGCGAGGAAGATGATGAAGCCGAGGAGCACCGAGAACCCGGTCGCCAGCACGCCGAAGACCCCCGAGGCGCGGTCGCCGTCCTGGAACCAGCTGCCCGCCGGCGCACGCCGTCGCACCGTGAGCATCGCCGCCACGCAGACCGAGGTGACGGCGACGACCACCAGGAGCCCGACGAGCACGTTCATGGGCGCCGGCCGGCGTCCGGGCGCACCCCACCCGGCGGGGTCGTCACGTCACGCCGTCCTCGACGAAGACGGTGGCCCAGTCCTCGGCCATGCTGACGATGGACCACCCGAGGCGGTCGCCGATCTCCGTGATGGGCTCCGTCTCGGTGAACGACACCGCGCCGCCCTGGTAGGCGAACTCCCGCTCGGCGTCGTCGTGGTCCACGAGGAGGGCGAGCGTCGGGCCGTCCGCCAGCCGCGCCCACTCCAGCATCTCCCAGTCCCCCGCGGTGTTGCCCGCGGCGAAGATGGGACGACGCCCCAGCTGGGTCTGGATGTTGTTGACCTTCGTGGGGCCCTCGTTGGCCCCGCCGACGAGCCGCGTTGACCGGCGCAGCTGCGGACCCGAGGCCTCGGCGCCGTACTCGTACTCGATGAGGGTCCCGACGACGAGCTCCGGTGGGACGCCGTACAGCTCCTGGCTGACCGCGCGGACGAACTCGGTGCCCCCACCGGTGACGACCGCGACGGTGAACTCGAGCCGACGGAGCTCGGCGACCAGCTCGAGCATCGGCTGGTAGCGGTTGGACCCGTGGAGGCGGTCGAGGGAAGCGTGCCGGGCGGTGCTCATGAACTCCACCACCCGCCGGCTGAACTCGTCCGGTGGCACCCCCTCGAAGAGGCTGGTGAGCGCCACCGCGATGCGTGGGAGACCGAGCTCGTGGATGGCGTGCTCGTCGTGGCTGAGCAACGCGTCGAAGGCCGGTTCGTCGCGCAGGCCGGGGTCGGCCTCGACGGCCCTGCTGAGCGCGTCGACGAAGAAGTCGAGCTGGACGTACGTCGGTCGCTCGCACCACAGCGTGCCGTCGTTGTCCAGGCACGCGACGCGCTGGTGGAGCGGGACGGTCGCGGCCCGGCCGAGGAAGTCGACGACGGCGTCGCGGACGGCGCCCTCGCGCCACGACGGGAGCAGCGGTCGGGCGAAGTTCATCATCGGCGTGTCCTTGCTCCCGGGATCTGGGCGGTCGTCCCGAGCGTCGCCCGGCGGAGGCCCGACCGCCTCACCCTCGATGAGTGATCTGGTGGGTGCGTCGGTAGTGGGCACCGAGGGGGCCCGCCGACTCGCCGTGCAGCACGACGCTCAGGGTGACCGTCCAGGCGATGACGGCGACAGCCTCGCCGGTGACGGCGGACTCGCCCAGCTCCTCGACCGCCAGGAGCGCGAAGACGACGGAGGCCAGGCCCCGCGGACCGAACCAGCCGATGAAGAGCACCGTGGACCGGTCCAGGCCGGCACCGAGCGCGGCGACGGCGACCGGCACCATCCGGACCGCCGTGAGGCTGAGCACGGCATAGCCGACGGCCGCCACGGACAGGTGGTCGAGCGCGACGGGGAGCAGGGCGGCACCGAACAGGAACCACACGGCGAGGCCCGCGAGCTGGCCCAGGAGCTCGGGCAGCACCACGGCCTCCTCCACCTCGTCCGCCTCGTCCCCCTCGTCCGCCTCGTGTGCCTCGTCCCCCTCGGCCGGTCGCCGCGGCAGGACGGCCCCGAACGCCGCACCCGCGACGAAGGCCGCGATGAAGCCGTTGCCGTCGAGGGCGACCGCGAGCGAGAAGCTTCCGAGGGCGGCCCCGAGGGTGGCCAGACGTCTCCCGCCCGGGGCGACCCATCGCCTCGCCGCGCCCAGGCCGACCAGCAGGGCGGCACCCGGGCCGACCACCAGGCCGACACCCAGTCCGACGGCCAGGTCGAGGAGCGCCCTTCCCTCGGCGGACTCGGCGTGCACTCCCGGAGCGAGGTCGGCGGCGACGACCGCCAGGGCGAAGACGACGACCGGCGTGGCGATGCCGTCGTTCAGCCCGCTCTCCACGTTGAGGACCCGACGGACGCGGCCCGGGACGCGCTCGTCGCCGACGACCTGGGCGCTGAGCGCGGCGTCCGTCGGCGCCAGCGCGGCTCCCACGAAGAGTGCCAGCGCCCACGTCGCGTCCGCGAAGATCCAGGCGGCGAGGACGGAGCCGGTGAGGATCGACAGCGGCAACCCGGTGCCGAGCAGACGCACCGGTACGCCGACGTCGCGGCGGAGCCGCGACACGTCGACCCGCGAGGCGTCCGCGAAGAGCAGCATGGCGAGCGTCAGCTCGGCGAGCCGGTGCACCGACGGTGACTCGACGTCGAGACGGATCGGCCCCACGTCGGGTTGGCCAGGGCGAACCCCGCCGCGAGGAACACCAGCGCCCCGGTGACGTCCCAGTCGGCCAGCCGGCTCGAGGTCACGGCCCACACGATGGTCAGGAGGGCCAGGGCGGCAAGCACGGTGTCCGTCACGGTCCGCTCCTGCCGGCGAGGGGCGCACACGCCGGGAGGCGGTGCTGTCACACCTCCCCGCACCGTCCCGCTCCGGACAGGCAGCGACCTCCCCCGTCGCGGATGACCGACGGGTCGCGCCTCCTCCGCGGCGGGGGAGGCTGGTGGTCCCGACGCTGATGACACTGACCACCCGAGGACCACGCCGGCGGCCGGGAGGATCGAGCGGAGATGACGAGTCGAGCGCGCCCGTCCTTCCGACGACGCCTGCTCGAGCTCGCACCGCGGCGCGCCACCGTCAAGCAGGACCTCGTGGCGGGCATCCCGGGCGCCATCAGCAGCGTCCCGGACGGCATGGCGGCCGGGGTGCTGGCCGGCGTCAGTCCCGTCCACGGGCTCTACGCCAGCATCTTCGGGCCCATCGGGGGCGGCCTCACGAGCAGCAGCAGGTTGATGATCATCACCACCACCAGCGCGGCGGCCCTCGCCGCCGGCTCGGCGGTCGCCGGCACACCGCCGGACAGGCGGCCGCATGCGCTGTTCCTGCTGACCCTCATCGCCGGCGGGCTCATGGTGGCGGCCGCGCTGCTCCGGCTGGGTCGCTACACGCGCTTCGTGCCGCACTCGGTGATGATCGGGTTCCTGACCGGGGTCGCGTGCAACATCATGTTCGGCCAGCTGCCCGACCTCGTCGGCTCCGACGTGTCGGGCGACTTCGCCCTCGCGAAGGCCTGGAACCTGCTGCTGGACCCCGGCAGTGCGGACCCGGCGTCGATCGCCGTCGGTGCGGCTGCGATGGCGATCCTCGTCCTGGGCGGGCGGCGGCTCGGCCCCTACGCGTCCTTGCTGGCGCTGGCCCTGCCCACCGTCGTCGTGGTCCTCGCGGGTGCCGACGCGGTGCAGCGGGTGAGCGACGTCGGCGACATCCCCCGGGGGTTGCCCCTGCCCGCGCTCCCCCGGCTCGGCGAGCTCTCCTTCGACCTCCTCACCGGGGCCTTCGCAGTCGCGGCGCTGGTGCTCATCCAGGGCGCTGGGGTCGCCGAGTCCTCCCCCAACCCGGACGGGACGCGCTCCGACGCGAACCGCGACTTCCTGGCGCAGGGCATCGCGAACGTCCTCGCCGGACTGTTCCGCGGGCAGCCGGTGGGCGGCTCGGTGGGGCAGACGGCGCTGAGCGTGGCCGCGGGTGCTGGCGGGCGGTGGGCGAGCATCTTCGCCGGGTTGTGGATGGCGGTCATCCTGGTGGCGTTCTCGGGCGTGGTGGGCGCCGTGGCCATGCCCACCCTCGCGGCCGTCCTCGTGGCGGCCGCCTACGGGTCGCTGCGGACCGGTCAGGTCCGAGCGATCCTGCGCACGTCGCAGATCTCACGCATCGCCGTGTGCGCGACGTTCGTCGCCACCCTCCTGCTGCCCGTCGCCGCGGCGGTCGGGCTGGGCGTGGTGCTGGCCCTGATGATGCAGATCAACCAGGAGGCGCTGGACCTCCGTGTCGTCCGGCTCCGGCCGACCGGCACCGGCACGTTCCACGAGTCGCCCGCCCCCGCCCGGCTCGAGTCGCGGCAGGTCCTGCTGCTCGACATCTACGGCAGCCTCTACTACGCCGGCGCCCGCACCCTGCAGGCCCACCTGCCCGATCCGGAGGGCTCGGACCACCCGGCGGTCGTGCTGCGGCTGCGTGGACGCGCGATGCTCGGCGCCACGTCGTACGTCGTGCTGTCGGACTACGCGGCGAAGGTCGCGGCCGTCGGGGGCCGGCTCTACCTGGCCGGGCTGGACCCGGCAGTCATCACGCAGCTGCGGCGCAACCGGACCGTGGAGCACGCCGGCGACGTGGTCCTTTTCGAGGCGACCGACGTCGTCGGCGAGGCCAGTCTGGGTGCCTACACCGAGGCCGAGGAGTGGCTGGCCGCGCAGCGGTGAGCAGGCGCCGCCGCAGGCCCGGACATGCGGACGGGGGCCGCACCCTCAGGTGCGGCCCCCGGCGCATGCCGGACGTCATTGCGCAAGTATTCGCGCCTTCTGCTGATCGAACTCCAGCTGGTTGAGCACGCCCTGCTGCTGCAGCTGCCCGAGCTCCTTGAGCTGGGCCAGCTTGGTCTCCATGTCCACCGCCGCACTCGGCGCCGGCGGCGGCGCTGCCGCGGCGGGTGGCGGGGCGGCGTACGCCTGCTGGGCCGCGGCCTGCTGCTCCTGCGCTGCCCACCGGCCCTGCTGCCGGCGCTGCACGCGTCCCGACACAGCCGTCGCCGTGCCGGCGATGGCGGCCGTCCTGGCGACCCCGCGAAGTAGTCCTGGCATGGTGATCTCCTCCTAGTGGTCGGACGTGGTGGACGGGTCGTCGGACGTCGCGGCCTCGACCAGGGCGTCGAAGGGGATGCGACCGCTCGCGACGAGCTGTCCTCCGCCCCGCCTGATCGCGGTCGCGAAGGGTGCCGCCCAGGTGTTCTCGTAGACGAGGATGCCGGCCGAGCTCCCGCTCTGCAGCACCTCGCCGGCCTCGACGATGTCGTCGTCGCTCAGCAGGCCCGAGGCGGCACCCTCGAAGACCGCGAGGTCGAGCTCACCGTCCCCGTCGAGGTCGGCGACGGCGATGCCGTGCACGACTCCGTCGAGGTCCTTGGTGACGAACACCAGGTCCAGGATCCGGATGAGGCCCCGGTCGACCAGGTCCACGAGCAGGGGCAGGCCCTCACCCGTCATCTTGCTTCCGGGGAACTCCACGACGATGTAGTCGACCGGTCCCATCTCGATGTCGTCGGTGCTGCTCGGTGCCTGGTCGACACTCATGCTTCCTCCTCGAGGCGATGGGTCCCGCGGACGACGACCACGGGGGCCGCCCGACGAGCCACGGGACGACCTCGTACGGACAGTAGGCAGCGCCGTCGTCCGACCACCTCACCCGGGACAGGTGAGGGAGGCGTGCCGGCCCGTGCCTACCGTGACCCGTGCGCGTCCCCGGTGGGCGGGGGCCCACCCGAGGAGTCGACATGCTCGTCAAGCTGCTGCTCGCCTGGATCGTCGTGGCCGCCGCCATCGCCGCCGCTGCGGCCGTGGTGCCGTCGGTCGAGATCGACGGCGGGGTCCTCTCGCTGCTCTGGGTGGCCCTGCTGTTCGGCCTCGTCAACGCGCTGATCGGGCCGGTCCTGCAGCTCCTCGCGCTGCCGCTGACCATCATCACGCTCGGCCTCTTCGCCCTGGTCGTCAACGGGATCCTCCTGGCCATCACCGCTGGGCTGACCGACTCCCTCGACGTCGGCGGCCTGCTGTCGACCACCCTCGCGGCGATCGTGATCTCCGTCGTGACGGCGGTGCTGCTGTTCGTCCTGGACCGCGTCCTGGGTGGACCGCGAGCGGCGCACCCGGCGCAGGCCTGAGCGCGCGGCGCTACCCGGGCGCCCGGTGGCCAGTGCTCACTGAAGGGCCGCGGTCAGCCGCATCGTGTTGTCGAGGTAGCGCTGCACGGCCGGACGCCGGCTCCACTCCTCGAGGGTGAGCTCGCGCGACAGGGCGCGGTAGTCGTCCTCCACCTTGCGGAACCGCGCCACGACGTCGCTCCCGGTGACCATCATGGACACCTCGTGGTTGAGCGCGAACGACCGCATGTCCATGTTGCTCGAGCCGATCACGGCGACGTCGTCGTCGATGCTGAAGTGCTTGGAGTGCAGCACCGCGGGTGCGGGGTAGAGGTGGATCCGGACGCCGGCCTCGAGGAGTGCCTGGTAGTAGGAGCACTGGGCGTGGTAGACCATGAACTGGTCGCCCTCCTCGCTCACGAAGAGCTCCACCTCGACGCCACGGCGAGCGGCCGTCGTGACCGCGTAGAGCAGCGGCTCGTCCGGCACGAAGTAGGGGCTGGTCAGCGAGACCCGGTGGTGCGCCGAGTAGATCAGGGTCGTGAACAGCCGCAGGTTGTTCTCGGTGCCGTAGCCCGGACCGCTCGGCAGCACCTGCGCCGCCACACCGTCGTCGTGGCGCGCCGGCTCCACGGAGACGAGCTCCTCGTCCAGGCGCTCGCCGGTCTCCGCGTACCAGTCCTTCGCGAACACGGCGCGCAGCGCCCGCACGGTCGGACCGTCGACGCGGGCGACGAGCTCGACCCACTCGCGGCCCGCCTCGTGGTTCTTCGGCTTGTTGTAGCCGGGCTCCACCAGGTTCTGCGAGCCCATGAACGCGGTGCGTCCGTCGACGACGAGGATCTTGCGGTGGTTGCGCAGGTCCGGGCGCTGGAACTGACCCTTGAGCGGGCGGACCGGCAGCATGGGGTGCCACTCGATCGTGGTCCGCGCGAGCCGCTCCTGGAACCCCGCGAAGCCGGGGATGGAGCGCGACCCCATGTGGTCGAACAGCAGCCGCACCCGCACCCCTCGCGCGGTGGCGGCCACGAGCGCCTCGAAGAAGGGGCCCGTCACGTCGTCCCATGCGGCGATGTAGAACTCCACCTCGACGGACACGGTGGCGGACGCGACCTCGGCGGTCATGGCGGCGACGGCGTCGCGGTAGCCCGGGACGAGGTCGATCCGGTTGCCCGCCTGCAGGGGCAGCGAGCCCAGGTTGCGGTTCAGGTGCACCACCGATGCCAGGTAGGGCGGCCCGTCGACGGGCTCGGTCACGAGCCGGTCGACGGCGGTGCGGATGGCGCGGTCCGACTCCTGCTGCCGGGCGAGGCGTCGCCGGCCGAGGTCGGTCCGCCCCAGGAGGAGGAAGACCGCGAAGCCGGCCAGCGGGATGATGAGGATGAGGATGAGCCACGCCATGGCCGCGGACGGCTTCCGGTTGCCGGGGATGACGCCGAGGGCGATGACCTTGATGACGTAGTCGGCGACCACGAGCGCCGCGCCGAGCACGATCAACAGCTCCGACACGGGACCTCCTGGACCGGGGACGGCCATCGTCGGCGAACCGGCTCGAGGGCGTCCTCATCCGTGCCGGGTGAGGCGTGGCGACGCGGGGACGCCCACTGTCGGCCCATGAGGCCTGGCACCCGGCAACCGAGCCCCGTCCTGCGGGGGACCTGGTCGGCTGTCGTGTGGCCGGTCCTGGCCGGCGTCGCGACGGCGCTCGGCGCCGTGGGGGCGTATCGGGCCTCGACCGTGCTGGGACTGCTCGCGACGTTCCTGCTCCTGGGCGCCCTCACGGCGGGCTGCCTGTTCTGCATCGCCCTCGAGCTGGCGCCGACCGCCCGCGAGGCCGCCCGACGCGCGATCACGCTCCCGGTGGCCGTCCTGGCCGGATGGGGACTGGTCAGTGCCTTCGACCTCTACGGCCTGCTGGTCGTGGTCGCGCTGGCCGCCACCTCGCCGCCTGTGACCCGACGCCTCTCCCCCCGGCTGGCCGACCGTGCGGATGCAGTCCGGGGAGGTCGGCCGGCGCCGGACGACGTGACGCCGTACGACCGGCTGGAGCGCGAGCGCGTGAACCGGCGGTTCGAGGAGCTGGTCTCCGGCCTGGACGACCCCGGCGAGGCGCAGGAGCGGTGACCGTGTCCTGGGACGAGCAGCCGGCCACCTACGAGATCCGCCTGCAGGGGAGGCCACCCAGCTGGCTGCGGGACAGGTTCGGCATGATGAGGACCAGCCCCGCGCCGGCCCAGACCGTGCTGTTCCGCCGTGTCGACTCCCCCCGCGACCTCGACGTGCTGCTGTCCCGGCTCACGTCGCTGGGTCTCACCCTCGCCGAGGTGCACGAGCACCAGCCGTCGGGCGTGCCGGCGGACGCCTCCGGCCGGACCAACGGGCCGTGCAGCTACGAGGTGCGCGTCGACGGCCGTCTGGGCGAGTCGTTCCTGACGTTCCTCAGCTGGCGGCACTGCGTCGTCCCGGAGCAGACCTCGGTCCTGGTCGAGGCCCGTCCCGAGGACGTCCTGCAGCTCCTCGCGACCTGCTCGGAGCTGGGGTTGGGCATCGAGCGGGTCCGGCGGGTGAGCAGCACGAGCTCCGCCACCGGGTGAGTCCTCAGATCAGCTGCTTGCGCCTGGCCACCGCCACGGCGTCGGTGCGGGAGTGGGCACCGAGCTTGCGGTAGAGCGCCTGCACGTGGGTCTTGACCGTGTTGGCCGACAGGTGCAGCACCGCAGCGATCTCGGTGAGGCTGAGGGTGCCCTGCAGGAGCCGCAGCACGTCGAGCTCCCTGCCGGTGAGCGGCTCCTCCAGCGGGTCCTGCCGGAGCCGCTCCCGGAAGGCCGCCCGGACGACCGCGACGCGGGCGTGCATCGCGGCCATCCCCTCGGTCCAGCGGTCGGTCCGGGCGGCCAGCTCGTCGAGGAGGTGCTGCGCCTTCCCCAGGTCGTCGAGCTCCACCGCGACGCGCGCCATCACGAGGAGGTGGTGGATCCCCGGCCAGGGGCCGATGGTCGGGAGCCGGCGTCGCAGGGCCCAGCCCTCCTCGAGGATGACCATGGCGTCGGCGAGCTTGCCCGCCGCCGCCTGCGACTGCCCCAGCGCGGTGAAGGCGAGCGACCGCGCCTGCGGCATGGCATAGACCTCACGCTCGTCGGCGATCCGCATCGCCTGGTCCGCCATCTCGGCGGCGACGTCGTGCCGGCCGAGCTCGGCGTTGACGAGGGCGCAGTCCCCCAACGCCGCCAGGCGAACCATCGGCAGGGCCGCATCGCTGTGCACCGCCCTCAGCAGCGGCGGCATGGCCGCCGCCAGGTCGCCCAGCACGTACGCCGCGTGCCCGAGGCTGCGCTGCGCCATGGCGTACTGGATGGTCCGCGCGTCCGTCTCGAGCTCGGCGGCGCGGCTCGCCCCGGACATCATCGGCAGCGGACCGTCGTAGCCGAACATGCCGTGGACCAGTGCGACCGCGGACTCGACCGAGTGCGTCCCGTCGGGCAGGGGTCCGTCGTGGAGCACCGGCGCCAGGTCGTCGAGGTGGCGGGCGAGAACCGCCTGGTCCCCCGTGATGGCGGCCACCCACGCTGCTGCGACCCCCGCGGACGGGTGGCGGGAGATGGCCTCGGTGCCCAGGCCGTCCAGCCACGACCGCAACGTGTGCGCACGGCCGCCGTCTAGGTGGGCGATCACGCTCTTCTGCACGAGATCGGCCGCGCAGCCCGTGTCGCCGGCTGCGAGCAGGTGGGTGACCGCCTCGTCGACGTGGTGGTGAAGGCGGAACCACTCGGCGGCACGCCGGTGCAGCACGGGGACGCGCTCGGGGTGAAGCACCTCGAGGTGGCTGCGGACCACGGCTGCGAACAGGTGGTGGAACCGGAACCACCGACCCTCGTCGTCGAGCGGCACGAGGAAGAGGTTCGCGCGCTCGAGCTCGCGCAGCACCGCCGCCGACCCGGTGGTCTCGACGACGTGGTCGCAGAGCGCCGCGCAGAAGCGGTCGAGGACGGAGATCTCGAGGATCAGGCGGCGCACCGGCTCCGGGTGTCCGCTCAGCACCTCCTCGGAGAAGTAGTCGGCGACCGACCGGTGGCTGCCGTCGAAGCGGTTCACCTGCTCGTCGGCGTCGGGGCGCCCGGCCAGGGCGAGCGCCGCGAGGTAGAGGCCGGCCGGCCATCCCTCGGTCGTGGCGAGGAGCTCCGAGACGCCCTCCGCGCGCAGCGCGACGTTCTCGACCGACAGGAGCGACGCCGCCTCCGGCTCGGTGAAGCGGAGGGCGTCGGCTCGGATCTCCCCCAACAGCCCCGACGCCCGCAGTCGTCCCAGCTTCAGCCCCGGGTCGACGCGAGTCAGGATGACGAGGTGCACGTGGTGCGGCAGGTGCTCGACGAGGAACGACACCTGGTCGTGGCACGCCGGGTTGGTGATGCACTGGAAGTCGTCGAGGAGGATCACGACCTCGTCCGGCGCGGAGGACAGTGCGCCCAGCAGCCTGGGCAGGGCGCCCGCGACGAGCTCGCCACCGGGTGCGGCCAAGGACGTCGCCAGCTCGGCCGACACCGCGCACCCGGCACGATCGAGCGCGACCGCCACGTGGGTCCACAGGCGTGCGGGGTCGTTGTCACCGTCGTCCAGGGCGACCCACGCGGTGGCGCGGGAACCCTTGCTGTCCGCCAGCCACTGGGCGGCCACGGTGGTCTTCCCGTAGCCGGCCGGTGCCGAGACGAGGACGATCGGGCGGCGGGCCGCCTCGTCGAAGACGTCCACGAGGCGCTGCCGCGCGACCCAGGCCGCGCGCTGGGGCGGTGGATGCAGCTTCGTCTCCAGGACGAGCTGGAGCGGCGGGGCGACGCTCGGCTCTCCCAGGCCGGACGCCACCTCGCTCGAGCTCGGGTCAGACATGGCGCATGCTCGCCCCCCGTCGGTCGACCGACACGTCACCGTATCCCCCGGTCACCCTGAGGGGCGAGCGCTTTGCCGGCGCGCCGTCCCGGGCAGCGAGCAAGACAGGCACCCGCGCTCACTCGAGGTCGTCGTACACCTGCTCCCGCCTCACGTCGACCAGGACCAGCCCCTCGCGCCGCAGGGCCTCGAGGATGCCGTGCAGCTCCGCCTCGTCGGCGAGCTCGGCGCGCATCGTCGTCCCGACCGGGTCGACGGAGACGCTGATCCGCGCGAAGTCGTCGACCAGGTCCGGCGGCACCTCACCGAGCACCCGGATCTCGTATGCGGACCTCGACATGTGAGTCTCGATTCTCGGCGCCCAGTGGATCACGACAGGGTCTCGCGACCGAGGCGTCGACGCGTCACCCCCAGCGGGTGACGCCGATCCTCCCGGTGACTCGGCCGCCTCACTCCGCGGTCGGCAGCTCGCGTGTCTCGGCGATGTGCCGGGCGATGTCGACCAGCTTGCGGTTCGAGTGGGACGACACGCGCCTGAGGTAGTCGATGGCCTGTGCGGCGCTCATGCCCAGCCGCTCCATCAGGATCCCCTGCGCCTGGCCGATGACCGTGCGGGCCTGCATGCCCCTCTGCAGGTGCTCGATCTCCATCGCGGCGATGGCCAACGGGGTCGCATCGGACTCAGCCGCCTGGTCCGGCCTCTGGGCATCGATCATCGACTCGTTCCTCCGTGCTGCCTGCGGATCGGGCTTGCCCAAACCCTATACACAGGTGCACAGCTTTTCTATACGCGACCCGGCGAACCCGCGGTCGGTGCCCCGCGGCCAGCAGCCCGGCCGCGGGGCGGTCCCCACACAACCCCGGTCGGCGCGATGGCCGGCCGCGTCCCGCTCAGCGGCTTCCCCGGTGCAGCTGGTCGTGGCTGGACGGTACGCCCGTCACGGGGTGCACACTCCACCCCTGGGGCGGGGTGGACTCTGTCCAAGGTCGGACAGGCGTGACTCGCGTACGTCGATGGCTAGGTGGCCTCGACGGGGATGGCGTCTCCCCGGTGACGCGTGTCGACAGCGGTGGCCTCCTCGCCGGCGCCGACCAGCACCTGGAGGGCGACCAGGCCCGCGACCACGGTCGCGAGCGACCACCAGAAGCGCTCCATGGAGACCTGGTTGCCCCAGAGCAGGACCACCCCGCCGGCCAGGACGACGAGCACCCGCAGCCAGGCCCGGTTGCCAGCCACCCAACGTCCTGTTGCGCCGACGGAGTCACCTCCGAGGCGTGCCCCGGTCCCCTCGAGCGCCGACGCGAGCCGGGTGCGGACGGCCGTGCCGTACGCGTTGGGCCCGGCGAAGCACCCCGCGACGACCAGCGTCAGCCCGAGGGCCAGCACCACGTCCTGGCCCCGCTCGAGGTAGGCGAGCAGCGTGTCGTAGAAGACCCGGCTCGCCGGGCCGAACACGGTGCCCGAGAGCTGGTTGACGAACAGCTGGCGCCCGATCGCGAGGGCCAGCGCGACCAGCACGGCGTTCGCCACGAGGGCCGCCCCGATCAGCACGCCCATCCGGGGCCGTCGCCGGGCGAGGACGAAGGCGAGGACGTAGAGGGCCGCGACCACAGGGAGCATCCAGATCGCGATCGGGTTGCTGAAGGCGTAGATGGTGCGCAGCTGCGCCAGACCCTCGGACTGCAGCAGGACGACCTGCCGGTCGGTCGCGGGGACGGGCAGGTTCTCGACCAGCGTGAGCCCGCGGTCGACGAGTCGCCCCTTGACCGCGGTGATGACCGCGTCGACGTCCAGGACGAGCTGGTCGCCCTGGACCGTGACGGCTCCGGAACCCTCCCCCGTCAGCACGCGTTGCAGCGCCTGCTGCGCCCTGATGTTGACCTGCACCCAGAGGTCGGCGAACTGGTCCGAGGCGATGAAGGCGCGCACCTCACGGTCGATCAGGCCGTTGATCGCCGCGGCCAGGGGCCCCACCAGCTGCTCCAGGCGGGGCCGGTCGGTGATCACGCCGGCGAAGACCTCGTCGAGGACGGCCTCGATGTCGACCTGGTTCTCGATGGCGTCGGTGACCTTGGTGGCGATGACGTCCTGCACCTCGGGCGACGCCACGAGCGGGTCCACCGTGGAGACGTAGCGGTCGGTGTCGTTCAGGGTCCGCTGCCCCCAGTAGGCCACCGCGGCGGGCGTGGTCAGGAGGGCGGCGAGCAGGAGGCAGACGAACGCGGCGACCGAGCGTCCACGGGACGGGCCGGCCGGGGTCTCGGGTGGGGGTTCGGTCCGGGTCGGGACGGTGGGCGCGTTCGGTGTCGAGAGCTGCGACATGGCTTCTCCGTCGGAGGTGACGTGGCGGTGTCCGGGACCCGCGTCGGATCGCCGTGGGTCGAGCCGCCGTCGGCCGACCGTAGGTCGGTGCTCGTGCCGGTCACCTCACCCCGGGCGGGTGAGCGCCGGACGGCGACCGTCCTCACCCGTCGCGCAGGATGCCCGGGAGGCCCACGTCCGCGAGCGTCGGCGATCGGGCCGCGACGTCGTACGCGCGCCCGGTCGGCGACCGGCAACCCTGACGAGAGGAAGCCCGATGACTGACCCCCTGTCGACTTGGCGGGACGTTCCCACCACGGACGTCGTCCGCCGCTACGTCGAGGACGCCTGCGCGGACGGCTCCACCGGGTGGGTGCCGCCGGACGAGCGGGTCGCGGTGTTTCGCAACGACGGCACCATGTGGAACGAGAAGCCGATGCCGATCCAGCTCGACTTCATCCTGCGCCGGCCGGTGGAGACGGCCGTCGAGGACCCGATCCTGCGCGAGAAGCAGCCGTGGAAGGCCGCGCACGAACGCGACCCCGGCTGGCTGGCGCAGGTCATGGCCGACCACTACGCGGGTGACGACACGAACCCGCCCGCCCTGGCGGGCGGCATCCTGACCGCCTTCGCCGACATCCGGGCGGAGGACTTCAAGGCGAGGTCCGAGGCAGTCCTGGGCGACGTACGCCACCCGACCCTGGGACGCGGCTACCTCGAGTGCGCGTACGTCCCGATGGTCGAGCTCCTGGACCACCTCCGCGCCAACGGCTCCGCGACCGACATCGTCTCCGGCGGCGGGCGGGACTTCATGCGGCCCATCAGCGAGCGCGTACACGGCATCCCGCGCGACCGCGTGATCGGGAGCACCGTCGCCCTCACGTACGCGCCCGACGACGCCGGCGGTGAGATCGTGCGCCAGGTCACCATGGACTACCTCGACGATGGCCCCGAGAAGCCGGTGCAGATCTGGAACCGCACCGGGCGCCGGCCGGCGCTGGCTGCCGGCAACTCGAACGGCGACGTGGAGATGCTCGACTTCACCCACCACCCCGACCGGCCGACGCTGCGACTCATCGTGCTGCACGACGACCCCGAGCGCGAGTTCGACTACGTCTCCGGCGCCGAGCGGGGCTGGACGGTCGTGAGCATGAAGGACGACTGGCACCGGGCGTTCTGAGGTCTGCCGAGGTCCCGACGAGCGGGAGGTAGCTATGGATGTCGAGGAACAGCTGCAGGCGCTCCTGGTGGTGTCGGCGGTCTCGGTCGCGGCTCCCTTCGCGAGTGCGTTCCTGGCGCGGCTGCTGGTGCCGCAGGTGGTGGTCCTGATCGCTGGCGGCGTCCTGGTCGGACCCCAGGTCGCCGGTCTCGCCCGACCGGAGTCGGTGGAGCTCGTCGCCAACGTGGGACTCGGGTTCCTCTTCCTCCTCGCCGGCTACGAGCTCGAGCTCGACCACTTCGGCGAGCGCTCGGGGCGGCTGGCGGTGGCGGGCTGGATGGTGAGCGCCGTGGCCGCCGTCGCCGTCACCGGCGTCCTGGCTGCGGTGGACCTCGTGGACGCCTACGTCCCCGTCGCGCTCGCGCTGACGACGACGGCGCTCGGGACGCTGCTGCCGATCCTGCGCGACCACGGCATGCTCGACGGCCCCCTGGGACGCTTCATCATGCCCGCCGGCGCGGTGGGCGAGTTCCTGCCGATCGCCGGCATCGCCATCTTCCTCGGGTCGCAGGGACGACTCTTTGGCCTGGTGTCGCTGGTCGTGATGTGCCTGATCGCGCTCGGCCTGGCCCTGCTCCCCCGGCTGGGTCGGCTGCACCGCATCGAGGCGATCTCGCGGGAGGGCGAGCACGCGACGTCGCAGATCACCCTTCGGCTGACGATGATGCTGTTCCTCGGCCTGCTCGTGCTCGCCAGCGACGTCGGACTCGACGTCGTCCTCGGCGCGTTCCTCGCGGGCGTGGTGCTGCGCCGGTGGGCACCCGGCGACGTGACCGCGCTGGAGCACAAGCTGGACGCCGTCGGCTACGGGTTCTTCATCCCCGTCTTCTTCGTGTCCTCGGGCATGGGCCTCGACCTGCTGTCCATCAAGGACGCGCCGCTGCGACTGGTGGCGTTCTTCATGCTGCTGCTCGTCGTGCGCGGGCTTCCCGCCTTCGTGGTCTACCGCCACGACCTCGATCCGCGTCAGCGGGTGCAGATGATGCTGCTGACCGCGACCTCGCTCCCGCTGCTGGTGGCGCTGTCGACGGTGGGACTGGAGTCGGGGCACATGCTCCCGGAGAACGCTGCGGCGCTCATCGGGGCCGGGGTGCTGTCCGTGATGGTCTTCCCGGCCCTCGCAGTCGCGCTGGACCGCGGTCCGCGAGCGGCGCAGCGCGGCGCGCCGGGCCGCTGACCGTCGGTCCCGCCGCCGGGTAGTCCATGTCGAACGGCTGGCCGGCGGCCCCGGATGACCAGCCGATCGACACGGACTACATGCAGACATCGACCACAGGGGCCTGCGCCGGGACCCTGCCGACCGACGAGGTGACGCCGCCCAGCCCGCTGGTCGGCTCCACAAGGGTCACCCTCGGCCACGTCCCCGAGGGAAGACCGCCGCGTGCCGACATGTCGGGCCGTCAGCTCGAACGCCAGCACGAGGCGACAAGGCGTCTCGACCAGGTCGAGGACCTCGACGTGCAGGCGCTCGAACGCACCATGGATCCAGCCACCCAGCGCACGTTCACCACGCGGACCATCGACGTCCTGACGGTGCACGACGTCGGGTGTCCGCCGCCATCAGGTCGTCATGGACGAGGCATCGGTGCTCCGCCAGGTCGGCGCGAGGTTCTGGTCCCTCGCCCCGGCCAGCGACGCCTGAGTCACCTCGGCGGGGACCGTGGTCACCGGCTCGACATCACTGCTGGGGGGAGGCGGCATGTGCGGCAACCCGCGCCCGGAGGCCTGCTCACCTGTAAACTCGCCCCACCGTGTGACTTGAGGACACAGGTCACTCAGTCCCGCATGCCGACAAGAACACGGACTGCTCGTTGGACATCGACTCCTTTCCCGGCACCCGGTCCCCCGGTGTCGTCGCCCCCTTCCGATATGACGTGACCCGCGACCAGTGGCACTGGTCCGACACCCTCTACGAGCTGCACGGCTACAAGCCACGCGAGATACCCGCCACGACGAGTGCGCTCATGCACCACAAGCACCCGGACCACCGCGACCGGGCAGCCGGTGTCTTCGCCGCCGTCCTCCAGGACGGCGGGACGTACAGCTGCTACCACCGCATCGTCGACCGCGACAAGCACGTCCTCTCGGTGGTCAGCGTGGGCAGGACCGTCCTCGACCCGGACGGACGGCCGGCGGCGATCGAGGGCTACTACATCGACCTCACCGATGCCCGACGCGACGAGACCGAGGCCGACGTGCGCGACGCCCTGGCTCGCAAGGCCCAAGCCGGACCCGTCATCGACCAGGCCAAGGGCATGATCATGCTCGCGGAGGGCTGCACCGCCGACGAGGCGTTCGAGCGACTGCGGTGGTGCTCCCAGGACACCAACCGCAAGGTCGCCGACGTCGCTCGGGCTTTGGTCGAGAGCGTGGGCCGGAGCGGGTTCCGGAGCGATGTGGTGTCCGACGCCCTGGACCGTCTGGGCGACCCCGCTCGCGGCGGGCAGGTCGACGCCGGCAGGCAAGGCTCCTCCGTCTGACGGGGGGCTGACCCCGGCCGGCGCGGGGTGTCGGACAGGACGAACGTCGCTGAAGGCATCCGCCTCACGCTCGGCCGATCCAGGGCGGCGCGCTTGTTCCTGTCCGACAGGCCGCGGCGCGTCGGACGACCAGAAGTCCGCTGGGACCCGTCGTACGCCGCTGTCCTCGGCCGTCAGCCCCAGATGTGGTCGTCCGACGCGCCCATCCCCAACGTGGGCCGCCGGTCTGCCGAGTCACGACTTCTCGGCGCGCCGCATCCTTCGAACGGTGGCGTACGCGGGGTCCCGCGTGGGCGGTCTGCGACGATGGACCGGTGCGTGATGACCGGCCGTTGCTCGTGGTGGTCGGCAACTGCCAGGCCGAGTCGCTGCGCCTGCTGCTCGACGCCGGCGACGTACGCACGAAACGGGTCCCGGCGCTGCACGAGCTGACGCCGGCCGACGTCGTCGCCCTGCACGAGCTGCTCGCCCGAGCCGACCTCCTCGTGGCGCAGCCGACGTCCGACGACTACCGCGGTCTTCCGGTCGGCACCAGCCAGCTCCGGGCGGTGCTGCCGGCGAGCGCGCGGGTCGCCCTCGTGCCGAGCCTGAGGTACGCCGGCCTGCACCCGTTCCACCTGCTGGTCCACCCGCCCGGACTGGAGCAGCCGGACCCGCAGGTCGTGCCCTACCACGACATCCGGACCGTGCTCGCCGCCGACGACGAGCGGGCGGGCAGGCCGGTTCGGGACCCGCTGCAGCTCACCGTCGAGACGGTACGCGCGGTGGCCGCGGCGTCGGTGGCCGAGCTGGCCCGCCGCGAGGCCGTGCACGACACGGTAGTGGTCAGCGACCTCTTCACCTCCCCCACCGCGGACGCCATGCGGACCATCAACCACCCCGGCAACGCCGTCCTCGCACCGGTGGCGGCCCGGCTGCGGCGCGCGCTCGGCCTCGACGCCCTCGGCCCGGCCGTCACCCGGCCACTGCTGAACAACATCCACGCGCCCCTGCTCCCGGAGGTGCTGGCAGCGCACGGCCTCGAGTGTCCGGCCACGACCGACTGGACCATCGATGGGCAGCCGGTGGCGACGACGACCGTCGAGGCGGCGCACCTCGCGTGGTACCGGCGTCGGCCCGAGATGCTCGATGCCGCGCTCACCCGCATCGGTCCACTGCGCGAGCTGCTCCGGAGGCCCGACGCGGCATGACGCCGTACGAGGCTTCTCGACCGTGACCGCAGCCGCAGCGTTCCTCGCCACCGTCGTGCTCGGCGCGCTCGCCGTCGTGCAGCTCGCGGCCGCGGCGGGACGACCAGTGGGCCGGTTCCTGTGGGGAGGGCAGCACGAGGTCCTCCCTCGCGGGCTGCGGATCGGCAGCGCCATCTCGGTGGTGCTGTACGCCGGGATGGCGGCCGCCCTGATCGCACGTGGGACCGGAGGTGAAGGGGCGCTCGTCGTCGTCGTGTGGATGCTCGTCGGCTACTTCGCGCTCGGCATCGTCGTCAACGCGATCTCGCGGAGTCCGTCGGAACGCTCGGTCATGACGCCGGCCTGCGCCGTGCTCGCCGCGTGCTCGCTCGTGGTGGCTCTGGGCGCCTGACCCTGTCCAGCGGCCTCGTGGTCCGGCACATCCGGCTCATGGACGACCGGCGACTCCCCAGGGGAACGACCTCCGGTGGCCGCGTGTCCTGGTTGATCCTCTGTGGCGCGTCGCCGCGCGTCATGGCCACTGCCTTCTTCGTGGCGCTCCGGACGAGTGATGCCACCAGCGCCGGCATGACCGTGCTGTTCGGTGTGATCCTCGTCGGCATCGCGGCTGCGCTGTTCTCCGCGATCCTCTCGCCCCTCCCTGATTCCACCGGGCCCGGTCAGGGGATGGGCAACGAATTTGCCAGTCGGGGCCCCGATGCAGGCGGCGGCGGTGACTGCGGGGGTTGACGGACCGGCCGCTGACTGGTTCCGGTGCCGCTCTGGACAGGTGATCGTTCGCGGGTGACGGCCTGGCCAGGATGACCCTTCAGGGCACCGACGGGCGGCACGCCGAGCTCGGATCGATCCTCGTCGACCCCCTGCTCGGCCGCCGCCACCCCGGATCGGTGACGTCCCCAGACGCTCCGCTCCGGGAGAAAGCGAGTGCGCGGCGCCGCTGTGCCGTGCGATCGTCGAACGTACGCCCCGGCCGAGCGGCCACGACCCAGGAGCAGACATGCGAGCAGCCACCACGCCCCGGACCCTCTTCCGTCCAGCCGTGGAGCTGCCCTGTGACCTCGCCCCCATCCACCCTCAACCTCGGGATCGTCGCCCATGTTGACGCCGGCAAGACGAGCCTGACCGAGCGCCTGCTCTTCGAGGCAGGCGCCATCGACGCACCCGGCAGCGTCGATGCCGGCACGACCCGGACCGACTCGCTCGAGCTCGAGCGTCGGCGCGGCATCACCATCCGGGCCGCGGTGACGTCGTTCGCGCTCGACGACCTGGTCGTCAACCTGCTCGACACCCCCGGCCACCCCGACTTCATCGCCGAGGTCGAGCGCTCCCTCGGTGTCCTCGACGCGGCCGTGCTCGTGCTCTCCTCGGTGGAGGGCGTGCAGCCCCAGACGGTCGTGATCTGGCGCGCGCTCCAGCGGATCGGCGTGCCCACCATCCTGTTCGTGAACAAGGTGGACCGCTCCGGTGCCGACGTCGACGGCGTCCTCGACCAGGTGCGCCACCGCCTCACGCCGTACGTCGTCCCGCTGGCGCACGCGCACGACGCCGGCACCCGGGACGCACGCGTGACCGCCGTGCCGCTCACCAGTGACGACGTGGTCGTGGCGCTCGCCGAGGGCGACGACCGGGTGCTCGACGTCTGGGCCGCCGGCCGGCCGGTGGACGACGCGGCCGCACGCGCCGCGCTGCGCCGCGGGCTCCGGACCGGTGGGCTGACGCCGGCGCTGTGCGGCTCGGCCATCACCGGCGCCGGGCTGCCGCTCCTGCGCGACGCCCTGGTCACCCTGCTCCCCCGGTCCGCTGCGCCGCCCGGCCCACGAGCCGCCACGGTCTTCGCCGTCGACCGGGACGCGCGCGGACGCCGGGCCTGGGTGCGGGTGTGGTCGGGCGCGCTCCAGGTCCGCGACCGGGTGGCTTTCGGCGCGGCCGAGCCCGCACGGGTGACCGAGGTGGCCGTGTCGACACCCGCCGGCCTGCGGCCCGGGGTGGCCGGCGCCGGCCAGATCGCCGTCGTACGTGGCCCGTCGGCACGGATCGGCGACGCCGTCGGCAGGCCGCCGGCGCGTCGCGTGCACCGGTTCACCCCTGCCTCCCTGCAGGCGCTCGTCGAGCCGGTCGACGCGAGCCGCCGGACGGCGCTCTACGCCGGACTCGCCGAGCTCGCCGACGAGGACCCGCTCATCGACCTCCGGCTCGACGAGGTCGACGGCGAGGCCGCGGTGAGCCTGCACGGCGAGGTGCAGAAGGAGGTGCTCGCCGCACTGCTCGAGGAGCGCTACGGCGTCGCCGTGCGGTTCCTCGACACGTCCACCGTGTGCCTCGAGCGGGTGGTCGGCGTCGGGACGTCGGCCGACCGGATCGGCGCCGGCGGCAACCCCTACCTCGCCGGGCTCGGCCTGCGGGTCGAGGCCGCTCCGGTCGGGCACGGAGTCGAGTTCTCCCCCGGCGTCGAACGCGGCAACCTGCCGCCCGCGTTCGTCGCGGCGGCCGAGGAGGGCGTCCGCGGGGGCCTGCGGCAGGGCCCGCACGGCTGGGAGGTCACCGACTGCGTGGTGACGATGACGGCCTCGGCCTACTACCCGCGGCAGAGCCGGCCGCACCAGAAGTTCGACAAGTCGATCTCGACGGTCGCCGCCGACTTCCGCCACCTGGCGCCCGTGGTGCTCGCGGCCGCGCTGCAGGAGGCGCGCACCCGCGTGTGCCGCCCGGTCGACCGGTTCGAGCTGGACCTGCCCGCGCCTGCGTACCCCGCGGTCGCGGCGCTGCTCGGCCGGCTCGGAGCCGCACTCGTGGAGACCTCGACCAGCGGCGGCTACACGCGGGTGGTCGGGCACCTGCCGTCGCAGGTCGTGCCCGACGTCGCGTCGAGGCTGCCCGACCTCACGGGCGGCGAGGGCGTCCTGGTGACGGTGCTCGACCACCACGCGCCGGTGCCCGGGCGGCCGCCGCGACGGCGCCGGCACGGTCCTGACCCCCTCGACCGGACAAGGTGGTTCCGCGACGTCCCGCGGTGAGGCCGTCAGTCGCCGCCACCACCGCCGCCACCGTCCCCGCCACCGCCGTCGAAGCCTCCGCCGTCGAAGCCACCCCCGTGGCCCCCGTGGTCGTGCTGGTGAGGAGGCGTCCAGAGGTCCGGGGCGGCATACATCCAGGCCATCGCGGAGCCGGTCCCTGCGGTGTCTGCCGGGAAGTAGCCCTTGCTGTAGGGACTCAGGCTCGCGCCCGCCTCCCAGTAGGGGACGGTCCGCGAACCGATGGTGACCGTGCGGACCTCGGGCTTCCCGTGCGCGGCGAGCTGGGTGGCGCAGCGGGTGCAGGCGGGGACCTGTCGGCTGCCGTGCCGCGCGCTGGTCCACATGACCGTACGGGCGGACGGCCCGTGCTGGGGGTTGAAGAAGCACGGGGTGCGGAGCTGGGGCCGCGGTCGGCCGGCGAGGCTGGCCTGGACGCACGCCACTGCGTATCGACCGGTGGCCAGGGTGTCGACCAGCCGGCTGATCTCGTCGGGATGCTGCATGCGTGGCGCGTCCCACTTCGCCCGCTCGTAGGCGTCGAGGGCGGACTGGTAGTCGTGTCGGGCGTCGGCGTCGAGGACGCTCTCGGCGACCGTCCCGTCGAGGCGCTGCAGCTGCTCACCGAAGACGGTGACGTCCTCCTCGGCCAGCCGGCGCATCTCGTCGAGGACCTCGACCTGCCCTCGACGCTCGGCCCGCCTGTCCCTGACGCGCCGAGCTGCGTACGGCACCGTCGCACCAGCAGCGAGGGCGAGGAGCAGCCACTCCATCGTGCCTCCTCCCCGCGGCGTGCGAGGCCCCGCGGCTGCCCGCGGAACCTCGTGCTCCGCGGGCAGCCGCGCAGTCCCCTGGCGACTCGCCGTCATCCGCAACCACTGGTCCGTAGACGCTACGCCTCGTCACGGCGCCCGGCGAGGTCACTCGTCGGTGACTAGTCCAGCGGTTCAGCCGAAGAGCTCCCCCAGCCAGTGCTCCTTCTTCTTGCCGCGATGATCGCGGTCGTCACGACGGTCACGGTCGTCGTAGTCCTGTCGGGGGCGCTCGCGCGTGTCGCGGGGAGCCGCAGCCGGCGGAGCGGCCGCGCGCGAGGCGTCCAGCTCCGCACGCTCGAGGATCTTGTCGAGCTCGCCGCGGTCCAGCCACACACCGCGGCACTCCGGGCAGTAGTCGATCTCGACGCCCGCCCGCTCGGACATGACGAGGGTCGTGGAATCGTTGGGGCACTTCATGGAGTCCTCCTCGGGACGGGCGAGTCCTGCCACCCTAGGCCGGTGGCGCCCACACCGGGGTCCGTCGACCTCGCGGACACGCCTCCTCGCGCACCGCCGTACGAGCGCCGGACCTGTTCACGAGATCCACATCCGGCGTTCATCGACTCGGCTGCCGGGTCGGGGGGACGGTGGGACGGCGCGGGAGACGACCCACCCCGCCCCCACCTCGGAAGGACTCACGTGAGCCACCCCCACGACGCAGGCCACACGCACGACCACCCGCACGACCACCCGCACGACCACGCGCACGACCACGCGCACTCCCACGACCACGACCGCGCGCACGACGACCTGGGCGACGTCGCCCACGACCCGTCCGTCCCGGACAGCGACCTCTCCCCCGCTGAGATGACGCGCCGCGGCATGCTCCGCGCGGCCGGGATCACCGGTGCCCTCGTGGCTGGCATGTCGGGCATGCAGGGCGTGACGCCCGCCGCGGCCGCGGCCCCCGCGTCGGCGTACCGCGGCCGGGGTCGCGGTCGGCCGCTCGCCCGGTACTGGTTGGCCGGCGACCACCACATCCACACCCAGTACTCGTCGGACGGCCAGTACCGCGTCATCGACCAGGCGCAGCACGCCGCGGCGTACGGCCTGGACTGGCTCGTCATCACCGACCACGGCGGGGCGACCCACGCCCGCATCGGCGTCGACCTGGTCAACCCCGACATCGTTGCGGCTCGCGCCGAGCTGCCCGGGACCCTGATCTTCCAGGGCTTGGAGTGGAACATCCCGGCCGCCGAGCACGGCACGGTCTTCGTCGCCCCCGGGCCCGGCGAGGTCGAGGTGCTCAAGCAGTTCGAGAACGCGTACGACGGCTCCGTCAAGGGCGCGAGCGGCAGCTCCCCCGCCAACGAGGCCCTCGCGGTGACTGCCGTGCAGTGGCTCGGCCAGCAGGTGGACCGCCGACGCGTCGACGACGCGCTGTTCCTGGCCAACCACCCGGCCCGCAACGGCATCGACAGCCCGCACGAGATCCGGGCCTGGCGCGACGCCGACCCGCGCATCGCCATCGGCTTCGAGGGCGCGCCCGGCCACCAGGCGGCCGGCCTCCCCGCCGGCTACGGACCCGGCTCGGCCCGCGGCTTCTACGGCAACGCGCCGGGCGCGGCGTCGTTCCCCGGCTACCCGCCGGAGAGCTACCGCACCTGGGGCGGCTTCGACTGGATGACCGCGACCGTCGGGGGCCTCTGGGACTCCCTGCTGGCCGAGGGCAAGCCGTGGTCGATCACCGCCAACTCCGACTCGCACGTCAACTGGAGCGACACCTCCCGCCGACCGGACGGGTCCGACTCGGCGCAGTTCAACCGCGACGGACGCTACGGCGGACCGGTGTACGCCGGCGGGATCAACCTGACGGCCGGTGACTTCTGGCCCGGCTTCTACAGCCGGACCCACGTCGGCGCGACGAGCCGCGACTACCGCGCCGTCATGAGCGGCATGCGCGACGGCCGGATCTGGGTCGACCACGGCGGCCTGGTCAAGGCGATGGACGTCACCGTCCGGGCCACCGGCGGCCCGGGCCGAGGTCGCTCGGAGACCCTCGGCGGCACCCTGGCCGTCAAGCGCGGCACCCGCCTCGAGCTCGTCGTCACCATCGACGCGCAGGACGTGCCCAACTGGTCGCAGTTCGTCCCGCAGCTCAACCGCGTCGACGTCGTCCGCGGTCGTGTCGACCCGATGTCCGCCGCCACCGACCGGGACCGGTTCACCGCCCCCGACACCAAGGTCATCGCTCAGTCGGACACCTCGGGTCGTGCCGGCCGGTTCACGCTGACGTACGACCTCGGTCCGGTCGAGGAGCCGTTCTACGTCCGGCTGCGTGGCACGGACGGCAACCGGTCGCAGCCGGGCTTCCTCGGCCCGCAGGTCGACCCGGCCGGGCCGGCGATCGACGTGGTCGGCTCGGCCGACCCCTGGGTCGACCTGTGGTTCTACACCAACCCGATCTGGGTCGTGCCGACCAGGTGACGACCCGCTCCCCGCGGGCGTCCACGACCTGCGTGGCCGTGGACGCCCGCACCAGCGACAACGCCAGCGCCGAGCACCTGGTGCACCTGCTCGACGCCGTCCTGCCTGCGGCCGAGCCCGGGTACGTCGCGTCGACGCACCTCGTCCCCGGCGAGGGTCCGCACACCGCCGTCGCCGCGTCGTGGCCGTGTGTGGAAGGAAGCGCGCCCGCGGCCGAGGACGTGCTCGAGCTGGTGGCAGCTGCGGTCGACGCGCTCGGCGGCGTCGGGATCGTGGTCCACGGCGAGACCGGCACCGCGTCGCGAGGTCCGGAGGAACTGGTCGCGGGAGCGCTGCGGGCCGGCGGCGAGCACCGCGCCCGCAGCACCGGCCGGCTGGCGCGCTACCACGGCCGCTCTGACGTGGAGCGCCGCACCACGGTGGCCGAGGTGGTCGCCCTCAGCGTGGTCGACGCGGTCGAGGCGCTCGCCGGGACGGACGTCGAGCCGACCACACCTGTCGACCTCACCGGGTGGGCGCGTCCGACCTGGCAGCACGGCCGGGTGGTCCTCCTCGTGCAGCAGGGACCCGCAGGACTCGTGCCGTTCGAGTCGCGGGACCAGATCCCCTGCTGCTCACACCACTGACCGACAGGGATTGCGGAGGGTTGTCGACCCTCGCATCGCCACGGCCGTTGCGGGCGAACTCACGCGGTGCCGGGCCGACCTCGCGGAACGGGGAGGCGTCCGGTCAGGGTCAGCAGGTGCGTGCCCATGGGCGCGTGCACCTCGCGGCCGCTGCCGAAGGCCCAGTCGGTGTCCGTCGCCATGAGCCGTACGCCCGGCGGTGGCTTCCACAGCCGGATCGGGGCGGGGGTGGCCAGCACACGGTCGGCGGCTGCAGCGGCCGCGTCCGGGGGGATCGGGTGCTCGATGCCGAGGGGACGGGCGACGTCCTGGTTGTGCACCAGGATGTCGATCAGCGGCTCCAGGTCGGTGATGAACGACACCCGTCGCCGAGAGCCGAGGAAGCTGCGCAGCATCGCGACGATCTCCTCGTGGGTGAGCGGGCTGCGGATCGCTGTGTCCCGCACGACCACGTCGTACCGGAACCCCGCGCGGAGCGCCGGCCACAGCAGTTCTCGGACAGGCGTGTGGGCGAACGTGAGGTGCGCGCCCACGTCACGCACGGTCCAGCCGGAGCAGAGGCTCGGCCGCTGCCAGTCATCCGTGGAGAGCGACTCCAGGAGGTCGGCCATCCATGCGCGCTCCGAGTCGATGTGCCGCCACACGTCAGCGCTGTCCATCATGGGTCACCTCCACCGGGTTAGACAGGACTTCTGTCTAAGATGGCACCGTGACCACACCACGTCAACGGCACGAGCTGGGCGTCCTCCTGTTCGTCGCCAACCGTGCGCTGGAGCAGCGGGCGTTTGACGCCGTCGCGGCTGCCGGCATCACCGACATCACGCTGGCGCAGGCGCGGATCGCGGCACGGATCGCTCCGGACGGGTCGCGGGTCTCCGACCTCGCCGAGCAGGCCCGGGTGACCAAGCAGAGTGCGGCCTCGCTGGTCGAGCAGCTCGAGCGGGCCGGCTATGTGGAGCGGGTCCCCGATCCCACCGACGGGCGTGCCCGCCTCGTCCGCCTGACGGCGCGGCTGCAACGGGTCGCCGAGGTGGCTGACGCAGAGGTCGAAGACGTGCTCTCCGAGTGGGCGGACCGCGTCGGGGAGGACCGGCTCGAGCAGCTGCACGAGATCCTGCGCGACCTGCGCGAGGTCACCGACCCGTGGTGGCACGCGTGAGTGTGATCCCGTCGACAGGAGGTCGACCATGCGATTCGATGTCATCACCGCCGCTTCGCCGGACCAGGTGCTGGAGGCGCTGACCGACTTCTCCGAGCGCCGTCCGCGTGTGTGGCACCGGACGCTGGACCCGGAGACCTACGAGCTGCGCGAGCTCGGCGACACGTGGGCCGTGGCACGGGAGAGCACCGCCGGATCGCCGTTCTGGGTGGTCCAGCGCTACGACTGGTCCGGTCCGTCCGTGGTGCGATGGACCGACGTGGAGACCAGCTGGGGCGGCCTCGCTCAGGTGAGGTGCGCATCGTCCCCCTCGACGGTGGCGGCTGCCGGATCGAGGCGAGGTGGAGCAACGGCCGTGCGACTCGCCGCCGCGACAAGGTCTTGCTGTGGCTCCTCCACCGGGGGCCGACGCATCGACTCATCGCGCGGCTGTGGCGCCAGACGCTGGACGACTACGCGCGAGCCTGACGCCACGACGCCCAGAGGCGCGTGCCGCAGAGGTCTCAGGGGCGCTCGACGCCGAGCGTCCGGACGGTGCCGGCGCCGGGCTCAGTGCACCGAGAAACCTCCGTCGACGAAGATCGACTGACCCGTGACGTAGGCCGAGGCGCGGCTCGCCAGGAACACCGCCGCTCCCGCGAAGTCCTCCGCGAGGCCGTTGCGGCCCACCATCGTGCGCGCGGCCAGCGCCGCCGTCCTCTCGGGGTCGGCCGACAGCCGCGCGTTGAGGGGCGTCATCACGAACCCCGGGACGAGCGTGTTGCAGGTGACCCCGGACGGTGACCACGCCTCGGCCTGTGAGCGGGCCAGCGACTCCAGCGCCCCCTTCGAGACACCGTAGGCGCCGCTCTGCACGAACGCTCGGTGCGCCTGCTGCGAGGAGACGTGGATGATCCGCCCGAAGCCTCGCTCGGCCATGCCGGGCCCGAACCGCTGTCCCAGCAGGTACGGCGCCTCCAGGTTCAGCGCCATGGTGGCGTCCCAGACGCCCTCGTCCAGCTCATCCATCGCCGGCCGCAGGTTGATCCCTGCAGAGCTGACGAGGATGTCGGGCTCCCCCCACACTCCCGCTGCCTCCTCGGCCGCCGCGGCGACACCGCCGCGAGTGCCCAGGTCGGCGCTCACCCAGGCCGCCCGGCAGCCGTCGGCCGCCAGCTCGTCCACCGTCGCGACCAGCTCGGACTCCCGGCGCGCCACCACGACGACGCTCGCGCCCGCGCGGGCGAGTGCGCCGGCGATGGCTCGCCCGATGCCCGAGCTGCCGCCCGTCACGACGGCAACCCGGCCGTCCAGGGAGAACAGGTCCGAGAGGAAGGCCTGGGAGCTCATCGCAGCACCCTAGACGGGGCCGGGCCGGCACTGCTGGGACGCGGCCGCTCACTAGGGTGGCCGCGTGAGCGAGCTCCCCCGCGCCGACATCGCCGTGATCGGCGGGTCGGGCTTCTACTCCTTCCTCGACGACGCGACCGAGCACGACGTGACCACGCCGTACGGCGACCCGTCGGCGCCGGTCGCGGTCGGCGAGGTGGCCGGCCGGTCGGTCGCCTTCCTCCCCCGCCACGGCCGGCACCACGACCACCCGCCCCACGCCATCAACTACCGCGCCAACGCGTGGGCGCTGCGCGCGCTCGGGGTGCGCCAGGTGCTGGCCCCCTGCGCCGTCGGCGGCCTGCGGGAGACCGTCGCCCCGGGCGACCTCGTCGTCCCCGACCAGCTCGTCGACCGCACGCACCGGCGCGTCGGCTCGTTCGTGGAGTCGGGCGCTGTCCACATGCCGTTCGCCGATCCCTACTGCCCCGGGATGTCGGCCGCCCTCGCCGGAGCCGACCCCGACGTCCGCGCCGGCGGGACCATGGTGGTCATCGAGGGTCCCCGCTTCTCGACCCGCGCCGAGTCCCGCCACTACGCCGAGCAGCGCTGGGACCTGGTCAACATGACCGGCGCCCCGGAGGCAGCGCTCGCGCGGGAGATGGGCCAGTGCTACGCCGCCCTCGCGCTCGTCACCGACATGGACGCCGGGGCGGACGCGGGCGACGGCGTCGGCCAGGACGAGGTCTTCGCCCGCTTCCGGCAAAACCTCGAGCGGCTGACCGGGCTGCTGTCCCGCGCGATCGCCGCGCTGCCGGACCCCACCGGGTGCACCTGCAGCACCTGGGCCGACGGCCTCGAGCTCACCTACGACGTCCCGGCGCGAGCGAGCCGCCCGCCGGGGTCCATCACCTCGACGTCCGGCCCCAGCCATCGATCTGAGGCGAGCAGGTGATGACCACCCGGTTCGGGTGACCAAACGGCCTCAGCCCGTCCGGCAGGCTCCCGGCATGCCTGGCACCAAGGTGAACGCGGACAACTTCTCGCGAGCCGAGACCCACCGCATGATGGCCGACCTGCAACGAGACGCAGGGCGGGTGAACCAATTCATGCACAACCGAGAACCGGCCGCAATCGACAAGCAGACCGTGATCCGACTGAACCGCGACACCCTCTACAGCTTCGCGGTCGTCGACATCTCCGCCGGGGCCGTCCTCACCGTCCCCGACGCCGGCGATCGCTACCTGTCGGTGATGGTCGTCAACGAGGACCACTACATCAACCGCGTCCTCCACGACGCAGGGGACCACCACCTCACCGCCGAGGAGCTCGGCAGCCCGTACGTCGTGGTCGCCGCTCGCACTTTGGTCGACCCGCGGGACCCCGACGACCTGGCCGCCGTCGCCGCCGTCCAGGACCGGCTCGGCATCAGCGCGGCGTCCGGGCGACCGTTCGGGCTGCCCGACTACGAGACGGGCAGCTTCGACCGCACCCGGAGCGCCCTGCTGGCTCTCGCTGCCGAGCAGGCGTCCTTCGAGCGGAGCTTCGGCCGGCAGGAGGACGTCGACCCGGTCCGCCACCTCATCGGCTCGGCCGCCGGGTGGGGCGGACTGCCGGACGCCGAGGCGGCGTACGTCGGGGTGGCACCCGGCCTTCCCGTCGGCGAGTACGAGCTCACGGTGCCGGGCGACGTCCCGGTCGACGGGTTCTGGTCGATCTCGGTCTACAACGCCGACGGGTTCTTCGAGCCGAACGTGCACGACGCCTACACCGTCAACAGCATCACCGCCGCCCGCAACGGCGACGGCAGCGTCACCGTCCGCTTCGGCGGCAGTGGTGAGAACTCCATCCCCGTCCCGGAGGGCTGGAACTACCTCGTCCGGCTCTACCGACCGCGCCCCGAGATCCTGTCCGGCGCCTGGAGCTTCCCGGCGCTCGATCGCTAGACCCTTGTCCGCGCGGGCACCGCCCCGGTTCAGCTGCTCGCGAGCAGGTGGCACGCGTCCGACGTGGCCTCGTCGGTCGGCAGCCAGTGCTCGATGCGCAGCTCGTCGAGGGCGACGTTCTGGGGGGCCTGGAACGCCGTCACGAGCGTGACGAACCGCAGCTCGAGGTCCCCGAGCCGGAAGTGCACGACCACCGCCGGGTCGGCCGCGACGCCCAGGTCCACCGAGCGCCAGTCGTCGTGGACGGTCGGCATCGCGAGGACGTCGTCGAGCAGTCCCCGCAGGACCGGGTCCCCCGGCTCGGCCAGCACCTCACGCTGCAGCCGCCACAGCAGCAACCGCCCGACCTCGTCGAAGTTGACGATGACCGGGTGCGCGCCGCCGGGGTCGAACGTCGTCCGCACGAGGTTCAGCCCCGTCAGCCCCACGTCGTCAGGCAGGATCGTCCCGAGCAGCCGGTGCGCCGCCGTGTTGGCGTCCATCACGTCGTACGCCCGGTCGACCACGACCAGCGGGAACGGCTCCGAGTGCCGCTTCAGGTGGTCGAGGGCGGTGCGGGCCAGCGGTGGGAGCGAGTCGCCCTCCTCGTACGCCGCCGGGTGGCCGGCCGACCTCAGCATCGTGTTCACCTGGCGCAGCGGCACGTCGAGCGCCGTGGCCAGGCGGAGCACCATCTCGGCCGAGGGCGTGGCCCGGCCGGTCTCCAGGAAGCTGAGGTGGCGGCTGGAGACGTCGGCGGCGATCGCCAGGTCGAGCTGGCTCAGTCCGCGCTGCCCGCGCCAGTACTTCAGCAGGGCCGGGAGAAGACCCCGGCGTTGGTCGTGGTCGGGCACCCCGCCACCGTAGGGAAGGACCCGATCGCGCGCACCTACCTGCCGAGGTCGTTGTCGCGCCGGCAGGGCCGTCCGATGCTTGCCGCATGACCCTCCTGAGCGCCTCCGCCGCCACCGACCTGTTCCGTCGACCACCGTCGCGATTCGTCGCGGTCCCCGGCACCGGTGCGGAGGTGGCGGTCCGCACGGTCGGCTCCGGTCCCGACGTCGTCCTCGTCCACGGCTGGCCGGTGTCGGGTGCGACCTTCCGCCAGCTGCTGCCGCTCCTCGCCGAGCACCTGACGTGCCACGTCGTCGACCTCGTCGGAGCGGGTCAGAGCAGGTTCGACCGGTCCGTGCGGGTCGGCCTCGACCTCCACGTGAGCGGCGTGCGCGCGGTCCTCGACGACCTGGGGTCGGACTCGGTCGCCGTCGTGGGCCACGACAGCGGTGGGCTGGTCGCGCGCCACGCGGTGGCCGACGACCCCCGCCTGCGCGCGCTGGGCCTGATCGACACCGAGCACACCGGCCGGCCCGCGCCCCTGTTCCGCGCGGTGCTGGCCGCCGGCCGCCTGCCCGGCTTCGGCCATGCCCTGGCCTGGGCGGCGCTCCGTCCGCGCGTACGCCGCCTCCCGCTCGTCCTGGGCGGCGCGTTCCGCGACGACACGCTGCTCGGCGGGGAGTTCGAGGAGTTCTTCCTCCGGCCGCTCCACGACGACCCCGACCGGCGATGGGCGGCCGGACGACTCGTCGCGAGCTTCGACCAGGGCTACCTCCGCGACCTCGAGTCGGTGCACCGGCGGATCGCCGCGCCCACCCAGCTGGTGTGGGGCGAGCACGACCCGTTCCTCCCCGTCGCGCGCGCCCGGGCGATGGTCGCGACGTTCCCCGACGCCCGCATCCACGTCGTGCCGCGTGCGAAGCTCTTCGTCCACGAGGAGGAACCGGCGCAGGTGGCCGCCGCGCTGCTGCCGGTCCTGGCACCGAGGGCCATCCGCGGAGCTCAATGACGCAGCACGTCGAGTGCGTCCTGCAGCGCCTCGGCCAGCGACACCTGCGGGTCGTCGAGCCACCGATCGACGGCGCAGTCGAACGCCGCGGTGGCGCACCGTCCGATCACCCGGGCTGCCTCGCGGGCCGCGCCTCGCGCCACCAGCTCCTCGGCGATGACCTCGGCGCGGCGGTCGAGCTTGACGAGATGGCGCGCGGTGAGCGCGGCCGAGCCCGCGACCAGCCGGCGGCGTCGTACGCCCTCGCGACGCTGGTCGGCCCACAGGTCGGTCAGCTCCACCAGCGCCGCCTCGACCGCCGACCACGCGTCCACCTGCGCCGGCTCCGTGCGCAGGACCTGACGCAGCTCCTCGTCGACCACCGCCTCGTCGGCGAACACGAGCTCGGCCTTGTCGACGAAGTAGCGGAACACCGTGCGGCTGCCCACGTCGGCTGCCGCGGCCACGTCCTGCATCGTGACCGCGTCGAAGCCGCGCTCCGAGAAGAGGTCCACGGCGGCGGCCGCCAACCGTCGTCGGGTCTCTGCCTTCTTGCGCCCGCGAAGTCCTGGTGCCGTCACGAACATCATTGTGGCACTCGTTGTCTTCTGGCAGTGGCTGTCATATTCTCGCCGGTATGCGCGTCCTCGTCACAGGAGTCACGAGCGGTCTGGGACTGGCCGTCGCCGAGGCGCTGCGTGCGCAGGCAGTGGAGGTCTGGGGCACCGGGCGGGACCCGGTGCGGCTCCGGTCCGTCGCCCAGCGGACGGGGCTACACCCAGTGGGGCTCGACCACCGCAGCCTCAGGGGCGTGTCGGCGGCGGCCACGCAGCTGCCCCCCTTCGACGCGGTCGTGTGCAACGCGGGCGTCCAGGTGCTCTCCGGTCGCACCACGACCGACGAGGGGCTCGACGAGACCGTGGCGGTGAACCACCTCTCCCACCTGGCGCTCCTGGACGCCATGCGCCGCGGCGGGAACCTGCCGGCGACCGTCGTGCTCATCGGCTCTGCCACCCACGACCCGGAGCAGTGGACCGGCACCCCTCCTCCGGACGAGTCGGGCGTGGTCGCCGTGGCCCACGGCCGTCGGAGCGAGGCATCGGTGCGCGACGGACTCGCGACTTACACCACGACGAAGCTGATGGCCGTCGCCATGTCCCAGGCGCTCGCGCGCGAGCTCCCCGACACCACGGTCATCGCCTTCGACCCCGGGCTCATGCTCGACACCCGGCTCGGTCGCCAGCACCCGGCGCTCCTGCGCGCGATGTGCCGCTCGGTCCTCCGCGGCGTGCGCTTCCTGCCGTTCGCCTCGACGAGCACCGTCTCCGGCCGGGTGCTCGCCGGGCTCGTGACCGGCTCCGACGCCGTCGCCTCGGCCTCGTACGTCGACCACCGCCGGCGGCCCCTGCAGCCGTCGGCGAAGGCCCTCGACCGGGACTACCAGGCCGCCCTGCTGGCTGACAGCCGGCGGATCGTCGCGGACGTGGTGGGCAGGTCAGAGGAGTCCGCAGGTGACGCTGCCGGTCATTGAGGCCGTCGCTGCGCCGCTGGGCGGTCGTTCGCCGGGGCGTACCTCACCACGAGCAGGGCCAGGTCGTCGGCGAGCTCGTCGCCGTGGAACTCACGGACGGCGGCGAGCACCACGCTCGCGAGCCCGTCGGCCGAGGATCCGCGATGGGTGCGCAGGAGCTCGGCGACCCGCTCGGAGCCGAACTGGTCCCGGCCGTGCCGGGCCTCCACCAGGCCGTCGGTGAAGAGGCACAGCACGTCACCGGGAGCGAGCTCGACCTCGGCGTCGTGCAGCTCGGGGTCGTCGAAGAGCGCGAGCGCCGTGCCGAGCTGGCCGACCTCGTCGACCGTGCCGTCCGTTCGCAGGACCAGCGGCCAGTGGTGCCCGGCCAGGGTGAGGGTGATCCGCACCGGGGCGTCGGAGGCGTCGTCGCCGCGGGGCGGTCGCAGGTGGCCGAAGACGAGCGTGCAGTGTCGCTCCGACTCCGTCTGCGCCTGCAGCACCGCATTCACCTGACGCAGCGTCGCGGCGGGCGTGGCGCCGGGGGCCGCGAGCGCGCGGAGCGTGTAGCGGGCCGCCGCCGTGACGGTGGCCGCCTCGGCGCCCTTGCCGCTGACGTCGCCCAGCACGAAGGCCCACGCCTGCTCGTCGAGCGCGAAGACGTCGAGGAAGTCGCCGCCGATCTCGCCGCCGTCGCCGGCCGGGACGTAGCGGCTGGCCAGCTCGCACGCCGGTAGGACCGGCAACCGGGCCGGCACCATGCTGGCCTGCAGCGTCGCGGCGACCCGGGAGCGGTCGTCGAGGACCTGCTGGAGGCGCCGCTGGTCGTCGACCCGCTGGGTCACCTCCCGGAGCACCAGCAGCTCCCCGGCCGTGCGGCCCGAGACGTCGGTGAGCGGCTGCAGGTTGACGTCGAAGGTCCGCGGGTCGCCGCTGTCCGGGTCCATCAGCACGAGCCCACTGGGACCCACGTCCGCGATGCCCGCGACCGACAGCAGGTCGCGCCCGCGCCGGCCGACCAGCTCGCCGCGCGTCCTGCCGGCGAGGGTCGCGGCGGCCGGGTTCACGTCGACGACCCGTCCGAACGCGTCGAGCACGAGCACGGCGTCCGTCATGCTCTCCACCACGGCGCTCCGGGCGAGCGGCGCCAGGTCGATCAGCCGCTCCTCGAACAGGCCCCACACCAGCAGCCCGCCGGTGACGATGAAGGCGAACGGCGTCAGGTCGATGCGGGCGAACCAACCGACCTCGAGGTTGTGCAGGAGGTTCGCCGCCCAGGGCAGGAGCGCCGACAGCAGGAGCACCCAGGCCATCCGGCGATAGCTCCGCGCCAGTCGCACCATGCTGGCGAGGAACAGGACGGTGGCGGCGACCAGCAGGACGTTGTTGTAGGCGAAGATCGCCCAGAAGGCCGGCCCGGTCTCGACGATCGGGAGGTCCTCGGTGTGCGCCTCCGCCGGGTAGGAGCGCACCAGGTCGTGCGTGGCCGGCACCGCGAGCACCGCCAGGGCGATGACCGGCGGGATCGCCAGCAGCGTCACGAGCCGACGGGTGACCAACCGGCCGCGCCCGGTGTACTGCAGCACGAAGACGAACCATGCCGGCGCCAGCGTGACGATGCCGGCGTACTTCAGGTCCCCCCACCAGCTCTTGACGGCGACGTCGTCGGCGGAGAGCTCGACGGAGTACGTCACCCCCCACCACGCCACCGCCACGAGCAGCACGGCCAGGCTCCAGCTCATGAGCGTGCCGCGGCGCCAGGCGACGTACGCGGCCAGCACGGCCAGCACCACGCCGGCGCCGGCCATGAGGGAGGCGAGCAGGGTCAGCACCCGGGTCCCTCCGCCATCGTCGTCCTCCCACGCGACGCCGCGCGGCCGAACGCCCACGGTAACCGGAAGACGCACTAGGGTCTGGGCACCACACGTTCTCGGGGGAGACACACATGCGACTCGGACACCTCGGCCCTGCCCGCGCACGCGCCGGCGTCATGGTGGCGGCGGTGGTGGCGCTGTGCGCCACGCTGCTGTCCGGCGGCCCGGCCGCGGCGGCGGAGCGCCGCTCGGACGGCCTCACCGGCTACGCCTTCGACGCCCGATGTGCGCCGACGCAGGACCAGATGGACGCCTGGCTGACCTCGTCGCCGTTCTGGGGTGCCGGCATCTACATCGGCGGCTCGATGGCGTCCTGCCAGCCGTCAGCGGTCGACCCGGGCCAGCCGCACCTCGACGCCACCTGGGTGGCCCGGCAGCGCGCCAACGGGTGGCGACTGCTGCCGATCTGGGTCGGGCCGCAGGCCGCCTGTCACCCGCTCTACGCCGACCGGATCGACCCGGCGCCCGCCGGCTCGTACGCCGCGGCCGACGCCCGCGGGCGCGCCGAGGCCGCCGCAGCGGTGGCCCGTGCCCGCGCACTCGGACTGCCCGCGGGGAGCACCCTCTGGTACGACCTCGAGGGCGGCTTCGACGTCGCGGACGAGGACTGCCGCCGCTCCGCCCTGCGCTTCCTGAGCGGGTGGACGCTCGCCCTGCACGACCTCGGCTTCCGCTCCGGTGTCTACTCCAGCGTCTCGGCCGGCATCCACGCCCTCGACAACGCCGACCACCTCTCGCCGGGCTCGTACGCCATGCCGGACCAGGTCTGGTACGCCTGGTACAACGGCCGGGCGGACGTCGACATCGACCCGCGCTGGGTGCGCGCGGACAGCTGGGACGGCCAGCGCGCCCACCAGTACAAGGCGCAGACGACGGTTGCCCACGGCGGCGTCACTCTCACGATCGACCGCAACTTCCTGGAGATCGACGGCGGCTCGCAGCCGCCCCGCTCGCTGAGTGCGTGCGGCGGCACCGGCCTCGACTTCGGTGCGTACCCGCGCCTGAGGTCGGGCGCACGCGGCGATCGCGTCGAGGCGCTGCAGTGCCTGCTCAGGAAGAACGCCCGCTACCGGGGCAAGCTCGACGCCCGGTTCGACCAGGACGTCGTCACGGCGGTGCGGTCCTTCCAGCGCCGTCAGGACCTGCGTGTCACGGGCAAGGCCGACGCTGCCACGTGGACGGCGCTCTTCGCGCGCGGCTCAGCGCCCCTGCTGAAGGTCGGCTCCGCCGGCGAGCCCGCCCTGCGCCTGCAGCGGGCCCTGCGCGCCGCCGGGTTCCGGTCCGTGCAGCCGACCGGTGTCGTCACCGACCGCACGACCAGGGCCGTGGGCCGCTACCAGCGGCGCCTAGGCCTCGACCCCACGGGCGTCGTCACCGCCGACACCTGGGCCGCGCTGCAGCAGGGTCTGCGCTGATGTCGGTGGCTGTCGTCGCGCGGCCGGTCACGGACGGAAGGGAGCGGCGGACCGGGCTCAGTTCGACAGCCAGCTCGTGAGCCCGACGACCCCGCTCACCAGAACCCAGCCGAGCACCAGGGCGATCAGCCGCCACTTCCACACCGCCCGCCGCTTCGCCGCACGGCTGGGACCGTCGATCGCCGCCACCTGACTGCGTCGACGCTGTTGCCGTTCGGCCGCCTCCGCCTCGTCGGGGGCCACCGGGATCGGGATCGGCTGCCAGTCGTCGAGCACGCGCCGAAGCGCGCGGTTCTCGAGCAGGTCGAGCACACCGGCGGCGACGGCGAGCAGACCGAACAGCACGCCCAGGACGGTCGCGACGGCCTCGGGGGTCCCGCTCGTCGCAGCCCGAACCCATACGACGGAGAGCGCGCACAGCGCGACGAGGAGGAGGGTGTAGCCGGGCACGATGGCCCGGTCGTCGGTGCGCAGACCTCGGCGCAGCTCGTCGCACCCGTCCCGTCCGACACGGTCGAGAAAGGCTCCCATCGCATGGCCCGAGCCGGCGAGCTGAAAGGCGAGCGCCGACGGCCTGGCACTCATTCCGGGGCCATCCTCACCACGGGCGCCGGCGCGGGTCTGTCGTGGGACAGGGCGTGCCAATTGGCGTCGCGCCAACCCCCGATCGTGGCGAGCAGCGCCCGGGTGGCGGCCTGGTCCCCCTGGCGCCAGGTGGCGGAGCCGAGGAAGGAGGACCCGGCGACGCCGGTGGCCGGGTAGTGCGCCAGCAGGGACTCGTACTCGCCGAGGGTCCACGACGCATCCACCTGCGCGAGCGCGTCGACCAGGCGCGTCATCGCGGTGCGGTAGCGGATGACCCGGTGCGGGTCCCACTCGAACTGCTCCACGAGCCGGTCACCGGCCTCGGCGCCACGGGCGACCAGCGCCATGATCACGTCGGGCGGCATGGCGAGGTTGAGACCTCCCTCGCCCGGCCGGAGCCGGATCTCGACCACCCTCTCGGCGTAGCCGCGCTGGGTCACCTGGGTGTTGTCCGACCAGTTCTGCACCGTGTCACGCAGGGCCTGGGCGAAACCGGGCACCGTCTCGAACGGCACGGCGCGCGGGTCGACGCCACCCGTCGCCGCCGACGGCAACCAGGTGAGGTCGTCCGGGTGGACCGGGTGAGGCGGCGACAGGTTGATGCCGAACGTCGGGCGCGTCGGCAGCAGCGAGTCGAAGAAGTGCATGGGGAAGTTGCTGCTGATCCCGCCGTCGGAGAAGAGGTGCCGTACGACGCCCTGGTCCCCGTTGCGGTCCACCGCATAGAGCGGCACCGCCGACAGCAGGCCGGGGAAGCTCAGGCTCATCCGGGCCATCACCACCAGGGGCAGCGACTCCGGACCCGGACGCACGTCGCCCCGGCTCGACCGGCCCGGACCCGGGAAGTAGAACAACGGCTCCCCCGTCGCCGGATGGCGATGGCGTGACGCCGCGACGCCGCCCTTCATCGTGGCGACCACCCGGTCCGGGAACAGCCGCCGCATCTCCTCCTCGTCGAACAAGAAGTCCTGCTGACCGAACGGCAGCCGGAACGGACGACGCAGCGTCAGGTCCGTCGTCATCGTCTGGAGATCGATCGCCCGGGCCTGCCGGACCTCCCCCACGGGTGTGCGGCCGCGACCCTCGACGTACGCCGTCCATGCCGCGAGGCCCTCCGGCCCCCACAGGTCCCCCAGCGTGAGGCACCGACCGGCCGGGAGTCCGGCCACGCCGTCGACGGCGTCTGCCAACCACTCGGTGAGCCCCGGCTTCCGGGGGCTCCCTGAGTACGTCGCGCCGTCGGTCAGCCCGAAGTCGTGCTGCGGCAGCACCCGGAGTGCCGCGGACGCGAAGCCGGCCACCGCCGCGGCCACACCCACCACGAGCGCGAGGGGCAGCACCAGCAGGAGGCCCACGCCGATGCGCACCCACGTGACGCCCTCGATCGGGAACCCTGCGGCGAGCACCTGCGCGCCGAACGCCAGCGCGAGCACGAGTCCCAGCCCTGCGCAGAACGCGAGCCGCTGCTGACGCACCACCGCGGCCACCGCTCCCCGGACGCCGTTGCCCCCGATCGCGGCGAGCAGCACCCGGAAGACGCCCTCGGTCTCCCGCGTCGGCTGGAACAGCGACTCCAGGCGCTGCGACACGTCGAACGGCAGCACGGCGAGCGACTGGAAGCCGGCTGCCGGCGCTCGCTCGTCGTGCCGCCGCCGGTACTCCGCGGCCGCCGCGACCACCGCCGCGATCGCACCCGCGGACGTGCCGCCGATGTTGCGCAACCGGTAGCGCGTCGCCAGCTTGCAGATGGTGAGGGGGTAGACCACACCCGACGTGATGCCGCCCTTCATGATCACGTCGCACTCCACCGGGCGGGACGCCGACCCGGTCTCGGGGACGTCGTACGTCGCCATGCTGAGCACGTCGATCTCCCGCTGCGCCCGCTCCTGCTCGGTCTCGGCCATGTCCCAGAGTCCGCCCCGTGCAGCGGCGGCGCAAGGTGGTCTGGCGCGCCCGTCCGATGCTCGCGACTGCGTCGCCCCACGGAGCGTGGGACGACCATGAGTAGCGTGCGCGTTGTGAACACATCGACCTCCACCGGCATGACGCGGACCCTCCGAGGGGGCGAGCAGTGACCGGGCCTGAGCTCCTGGACGAGCTGGTGGCCCAGGAGGCGCGCCTCGTCTTCGACTCCTTCGACGAGGAGACCGCGTGGGCGCTCGGCGTCGCCCTGCGCGACGCCGCGCTGGCCGCCTCCCTGCCGGTGGCCATCTCGATCCGTCGCAACGGTCAGCGCCTCTTCCACGCGGCGCTTCCGGGCGCGTCAGCGGACAACGACGGCTGGCTCGAGCGCAAGAGCGCCGTGGTCGACCGCTATGGGCGATCCTCGCTGCGCGTGGGCGAGCAGTTCAGGGTCGGCGGCGGATCCTTCGACGCGGACTCCCGCCTGGATGTGTCCGACTACGCCGCCCATGGTGGGGCGTTCCCCGTCCTCGTCCGGGGCACCGGCTGCATCGGCACCGTCGCGGTCTCCGGGCTGCCGCAGCTGGAGGACCACCAGCTCGTCGTCGACACCATCGAAGGCTTCCTCGCCGCCCGTCCCGAGTAGCACGCCTGCCGACGAGGAGAACCCACGCCCATGACACGGATCCTCTTCGTCACGCCCCACGCAGGCGGCAACGTCCCACCCACCCTGGCGGTGGCGGGCACCTTGAGCGAGCGCGGTCACGACGTGCGCGTCCTGGGTCACCCGCAGCTGGCGCCCACCGTGGCAGCGGCTGGAATCTCGTTCTCGTCCTTCCGCCACGCTCGTCCATGGAGCCCTCACTCGGCGAACCCGGGCCTGCGGAGCATGCTCCAGTGGTTGCGAGTGGCGTCGGACCGCGGGATCGCCACCGACCTGACCGGCGAGCTCGAGCGATCAGCCGCCGACGTGGTCGTCGTGGACTGCATGACACCCGTGGCACTCGGCGCCGCTCGACGTTCCGGAGCTGGGGTCGTCCTGCTGATGCACGCCTTCTCCGGATACTGGACGAGCCAGTGGTCGACCACGAGCCCGATCGGCATGTGGTTGCGGCTCACCCGCACGCATCCCACCCGATGTCCCGCGGACTGCGCCATCGTCACCACGGCGCCCGAGCTCGACCGCGTTCGCGCGGATCTCGTTCCCGCCCGGGACGTCCACCAGACGGGTCCCATCGTGCCCCCGGTGCACCGGCCGGCCCAGCTGCGGGACGACGACCCCGTGCTGGTCAGCTTCAGCACGATCAGCTACCCCGGACAGCAGGACGCGTTGCAGAGGACCTTGGACGCGATCGCTGGTCTGCCGATGACGGCTGTCGCCACGGTGGAGCCGCTGCTCGCCTCGGGACTCCGGGTCCCGCCCAACGTCGAGCTCCGCCGGCCGGAGCCACACGCCGATGTCCTGCCGGGGGTGCGCTTGCTGATCGGGCACGGGGGTCACGGCACGACGATGGCTGCGCTGGCCCACGGGGTGCCCGTGCTGGTGATGCCGATGAGCCGTCACGCGGACCAGCCACTCGTCGGCACCGCCGTCGCGCGGGTGGGGGTCGGCCTCGAGGTCAGCCCGAGGGCCTCTGTGGACGACATCCGTCAGGCCATCCAGGCCGTGCTCAGCAAGCCGGCGTACGCGGCGAGAGCCGCCGAGGTGGGGAAGCCGTTCCGGGACGGAGCAGGGGCTCGATCCGCTGCCGACCACATCCTCGAGGCCGCCTGCGATCGAGCTGCGGGATCGTGATCGGGTGTCAGAAGGCCGAGACGGAGCCGGCCGAGCGCTCGCAACGGCTCAGCGCACGCAGCACGCCGGTCTGGCCGCGACGCCGCGCGGCCAGTGCCGCAAGAAGCGCGAGCACGGGCTCGAGCACGTCCGGACCGAACGTCGGGGGCGGTACGCCGACGCTGCAGGCCAGGTCGTCGGCATGCACCACGATCTCCATCAGCCGCACCACGAGGAAGTCGTCGGTCAGCAACGAGCAGTCCTGCCACGGCACGTACGTGACGGGACCGGCCGCGCCGATCGCCGAGTCCAGCTCGGCACGAGACCGTACGAGCGCCTCGACGCACTCCGCGTGCCCGGCCAGGCCCATGTGGTTGAAGTCGTCGCGGATGGAGGTGTTCTCGGCAGCGTCGACCGGCGCACGCCACCAGTCGACCCGGTCGTAGTGCCCGACCAGGGTCATCACGGGAGCGTCCGCGGGCCCGGGAGTGGTCAGGAACTCGACCGCGCACTCGGACTGGCTGACCAGGTGACGGGCGACGCCACCCACGGTCATGCCCGCCAGCGCCGACTCCTGCTCCCACGCACGGGCCACCTCAGGTGATCCGACCAGCTCCCGGATCTCGTCGAGCGCGGCGCTCACTGCGGAGCGGTCGAGGGTTCCGACGAAGGTGAGCGGCATGCCGCCACGGTGACACCTGATCCGGACGTTCGCCATCCGCAATGTTCCGGCAACGGACGGGCTGGTCCCGGGTCGGGACGTCGCGGCGAGGGGAGCTCAGGCGTGCTCGTCCGACGCGTGTTCGCTCGGCTGGACGGACCATTCCGGCGGCTCGTCCGCACCCGACTGCTCGTCCCGCTCGGCGTCCTCGGCCGTCGCCTGCACAGCGTTCGCTGCGTGGTGCACCGGTGCGTACACCGCGTACAGGCGGAGCGGCTCGTCGCCGGTGTTGGTGACGTTGTGCCAGGTGCCGGCGGGGACCATGATCGCCCAGCCGCCCTCGACCACCTGGTCGAAGTCGAGCTGGTCCTCGGCGGAGCCCATCTGCACGCGACCGCGCCCGCCGTCGACGCGGAGGAACTGGTCGGTCTCGGGGTGCGACTCGAGACCGATGTCGTCGCCGGGCGGGATCGACATGAGCGTCACCTGGAGGTACGTGCCCGACCATGCGACGGCTCGGTAGTTGTCGTTGGCCAGCGTTGCCTTCTCCAGGTCGAAGCTCTGGGGCTGAGGTCCGATGTCAGCGATGGTCATGGTGATCTCCTGATGGACGACGGTGTTCCGGGGCGCGCGTTCCACGCTAGGCCACGGTGGTTCGAGTTCCTGACCCGGAGCATCGCGCACCGGGGGGAGGGCGCGACACACTTGCGGAGGTCAGTCCTCGAGCAGCGCGAACGTTGCGAGCGCGTGGACGAGCGACGAGCCGTCCTGTTCGACGTCGGCCTCGCACACGGTGAGGCTCTCTCCCCGCTTGCGGACCTCGGCGGTGGCGCGCAGCTCGCCTGGCTTGCCGGGGCGCAGATAGGTGATCGTGAGCTGGCTGGTGGCAGGAGTCTCCCCGTCGACGGCACTCCGGATGGCGGCACCCATCGTCGCGTCGACGAGGGTGGCGAGCATCCCACCGTGGACGGTGCCGGCAGCGTTGAGATGCCGCTCGTCGGCGTCCACCGTCAGCGTTGCTCGTCCGCCGTCACCCTCGGGGGCCTGGGCGCCGATAGTCGACATGAATCCGTTCTCTGTGTCCGTCACGCGCTCTCGTACCCGAGATCGAGCCGTTCACGCCGGCCGTCGGTGCCGCGCCTGCCGCCGCGGGCGGTGAGTCACGACTCGTCCTAGCGACATCTTCGGGAGACCCGAGCGGCTGAGCAGTCGTTGTGACTTCGCTCTGATCCCGTGATGAGGGACGTCGACGACCGTAGGACCCAGACGGCGAAGCACTCGCCGACCGAGGCGCAGGCCTCTCGAATCAGCAGAGATGAGTCAGTCATGCCCACCATCCACCGCAGCATCCAGGACAGCACCGCGGCGATCCCCGTACCGGGAACCGGGGACCGCGATGTCGAGTTCGTCTTCGACGCACCCCGGCTCTCGGCGTCGACGAGCCGGGACGACCGGCCCTTCCTGTCGTACACCGTGAACCCGCTGTCGAACGCCGAGGCCAACCTCGTCGTCTCCATCAACGGGACCGAGATCGTCAACGAGACGTTCACGTCCTCCCCGAAGCGCACGCTGGTCGAGATCTTCGACCGCTCGGTGCTCGACGGGACCGACAACGACCTGCGGGTGCTGGTCCCCAGTCCGGGCTCCCTGTCGGTGTCCGACCTGATCGTCGGCTACACGTCGGCCTGACCCCGACCCGCAGGACGACGCCGGCCCGGCGGAGCTGAGCTCCGCCGGCCGGCGTCACGGTCTTCAGTGTTCGACGCGGAGCACCTTGTCGTTGCCCTGGCTGTCGGTACGCGAGTCCCAGCCGTCGCCGCCGTCGAGGAGGTCATCTCCGGCGTCGCCACCGAGGAAGTCGTCGTCCACCCCACCGAGCACCGAGTCATCCCCGTAGCCGCCGTGCAGGTCGTCACTCCCCTCGTCCCCCGTCAGGCAGTCCCTGCCGGGCCCTCCGAACAGCACGTCGTCGCCGGGACCGCCGATCAGCACGTCGTCACCGCCGCCGCCGATCAGCACGTCGTCGCCGCCGAGCCCGAAGATGCGGTCGTTGCCGGGTCCGCCGGTGAGCACGTCGGGGCCGGCGCCTCCGACGATGACCAGCCCGCCGGCACCGCAGTCGCCGCTGAACACCGGGACGGCGCCCGCCGCCACAGGGTCGAGGACGGCAGCCGACAGGCCGGCGGCCAGCGCTGCACGGGCGACCCGGGCGCGGCGGCGTGACGAGGTGTGATCGTGCGTGTGGTCCATGGCGTGGTCTCCTGAGAGTCGCGGTTGATGCCAGGACGGTCGCACGCACCCGTCACAACGCGGTCACAACCGCCGAACCGGGGTCGCGGAGGCGTCGTCAGACGTCCGTCAGCCGCGGCCCGCGCTCCGGTGGTGGAGCGCCGATCATGATCATCGCCTCGCGCCACCGGTCGAAGGCCCGCTCGGCCTCGCCATGTCGACCGGACCCAGCGAGCGAGCGGACGAGCAGCCGGTGGACCTGCTCGTCGAACGGCTCGATCGTGAGCAGCCGGACGAGGGTGTCCTGGGCTTGCGCGGCCCGCCCCAACCGGCCGAGCGTTGTCGCGAGGCGGCGCAACGTGCGCAGCTGGGCGATGCGGACCTCCTCGCGCAGCGGCGCGGCCCACGCCTCGTCGGCCTCGTCCTCCAACGCCTGACCCGGATGCCGTCGGTCGAGGTCCGCCAGGACCAGCAGCGCGGCCTCGGCCCGTCCCTCCTGCAACAAGGAAGCGGCCTCGTCGGCGTCGGTGAGGTAGTCCTCCACGTCGACCGAGACCGTGTCGAGGTTCAACCACAGGCCCCGGCCGTCGGAGGCCACGAACTGCTCCGCCGGCCACGCCTTGTCCGGATCCAGCACCGTGCGCACCGTGGAGAGCAGGACCGAGAGCCGGTGCGGGGTCCGGACGGGGTCGTCATCGGGCCACAGCAGCTCACACAGCCGCTCACGGGACACCGGACGACCACGGTGCGCGACGAGCACCTTGAGCAGCGTGCGCGCCTGCCGCGAACGCCACTTCTGCAGCGGTACCACGCGGCCCTGCACACTGACCCGGAAGCGACCCAGCACGCGCACCCGGATGGCGCGATCGCTCGAGCCCGCGCCGTGCAGGACCCGCGACTCGGGCACGCCCAGCCGGCGCAGGGTGTTGGCGGCGTCGCGTGCCGTGGCCCGAGCGGTCGCGTCGGCACCGACCAGGCGCCCGAGCTCGACCTGCACGCGGGCGCAGGCCGGGGTCGCGCCGCCGGCGGACCAGATCGACAACGCCTCGTTCAGCCGCATCCTGCTCCGGTGCGGGTCGGTCTCCACGACTGCGGCCAGCTCGAGCGACTCGGCCAGCAGGTCGGCGGCCGCCTGGTCGCGAGACTCCCGGACGGCTCGCTCCACGGCGTCCCGAGCCACGGGCCACTGCTCCAGGGACACCGCCGTCCATCCCAGCCCCAGCAGCGCGAAGGGCAGCAGGGCGGGTGTCGCCAGCTCGACCGCCCGCGTGGCGGTGGCCATGGCCCGATCGTCGCCATGGCCGGCCTCGAGGCGAGCCAGTCCGGCCAGCGCGGGCACGAGCACCTGGAGCTCCCCCGTCGCCGTGGCGAGGTCGACCGCCTCGCCGTACGCCGCCCTGGCCTGCTCGTCGCGACCCAGCTCTCGATGGATCTCGCCGATCCCCAGCAGGCCGAGACCTGCGCGGCCGGCGCCGAGCCTGCTGGAGACAGCCGCTCCCCGGCGGTACTGCCACGCAGCCTCGCCGTAGTCGCCGATCCGCATGAGCGCCTCGCCGAGGTTGTGCATCGCGGCCGGCAGGCGTCCCGACCCACCAGCCAGGGTGCACAGTCGAACCGCTTCCCGTCCGACGCGCGCTGCCTCCAGGAACCGAGCGCCGGCGAGCAGGAGATGGGCCTGGTTGACCCGGACACCCGCGGCGGTGGCCAGGTCACCCGCCTCGACCGCGTGCCGCAGCGCCCGGTCGAGGTGCAGCTCCTTGCGGGTGCCGGTGGAGACCCGGGAGGCTGCCAGGTGAGCCGCTGCCAGCGCTCCCGGCGTGCCGTCCTCCACAGCTTCCCGCAGTGCCTGCGCCGCCACGTCAGCAGCCGCACCTCGTCCACCCAGCATGGACAGCACCTGTGCCCGAGCGGCCAGCCACTCGACGCGCACGATGCCCGAGCCAGCTCCGACGTCCGGCACGCGGTCCAGGGCCGCGAGCGCTGCCCGGTGATCGCCCTCGGTGTAGAGGCAACCCGCCAGGCACGTCGCCAGCCCGGGCGGGAGATCCGTCCCACGGCTCTGTTCGAGCAGCGGGCGGAGGATCCGGCGCCCCGCCTCCGTGTCGCCCGCAAGCCGCAGGGCCTCGGCTCGTACCAGCAGCACGCTCGGGTCGGTTGCCGCAGCCAGCAGCTCAGCCACCTCATCCGGGTGTCCCCCGCGCGCCAGGAGACGGCCGTGCTCCGTCGCCAAGGCGATGACCGCCCGCTCGTCACCCGCCGTGGTCCACGCGCGCAGTGCCGACAGCCACAGCCCCTCCTCCTCGTAGGCCCGCGCCACCCGCTCGAGCACCTCGCCAGGCACGGCCGCCGCTCGGTCGGCAAGACACGCGCCCACCACCGGCACGACCGTCGGCGGCCCCGACCGGTCGAGACCCGGGCGTCGCACCACGAGACCGGTCTCCTCGAGCTCTCGCAGGACAGCCTCAGGATCGGTGGCGCGCGGGCCCGGCACAGCGTCGACGAGAGCGGTCATGACGCCCGGGACGGCAGGCCCGAGCCTGAACAGAGTTCCGAGGAGGGACGCGGTTCCGGGAGGCAGGAGTGCCGCCACGTGAGCGTCCACCCAACCCGCGCACCCGGACCCCGCCCGCGCGAGGTGCTCCACGATGTCGGCTGTCGGATCTCGACGCAGGACGTCACCCGCGAAGTGGACCAGGGCCGGCCAGCCATCGGTCGCCTCCACCACGGCCGATGCCGCCTCGGGGTCGTCGATGGCGTACTCCTCCTCGAGCACTCGAGCGACGCGATACTCGCCGAGCGCGAGGTCGGCCGGACCGCTACGAAACACCGGACCACGGAGCTGTGCGAGGGCGGCAGCAGCGACGGGCGTGCGCGAGGCGAGCATCAGGGTCACGGAGGGCGGTACCTGTCCGAGCCGGTGGGCGAGCCGCGGCTGGTCGTGCGCGTCGAGGCGGTCGACGTCGTCAACGCCCAAGAACGACACGGCGGGGAGGTCGCCGTCGAGCAGCGACGTGGCCGGGGCGACGAGGCCGTCAGCCGGACAAGCGATCTCGAGGGCCGCGGACTTGCCGTAGCCCGCAGCCGCGACGATCAGGCGAACAAGGCCATCGCGGTCCCGAGCCGTCTCGATGCCCATCGTGCACCTCCGCATCGGTGGTCCTCGTCCATTCGACCGCCGAAAAGAGAACTTGTCGAGATCTGGACGACGAGCGACGGCGCCGACACGGACGCGGTCGACGACGCCACGAGAGGACTCCACTGAACTGCCCGGGTCTGCCGCGATCAGCTCGCCCGGATCCGCGGATGAGATTGCACTGTGGAGGTCGTCCCGGACGCTGCGATCGACCCGGTCAGACCACGTCCTTGCTACATACTGCAGTCATGGAGGTTGCTCGCGATACGTGGCACCTGGCTGTCACGCGAGTCAGACGGGCAACGCAGATGTCACGGCTGCTGTGGTGGGGCTCGATGCTGGTCCCGCCGCTCGTGGCCTTCGTGGCTTTCCCGGAGTTCCTCCTGGAGTCACTCCTCGCCGCCTGTGCGTCACTGGTGGCCATGCGTCGTACCGCCTTCCGTCTGCTCGCAGGGGAAACCGTGCGTTCCATGCAGAGAGTGATCAGCACGGCAGGTCCGGACCTGACGTGGCACCAAGTCGCTCAGCTGCTTCGTGACGGCGCCACCCCGGGCAAGGGCATCACATGGGTGACGGTGCACAACGGGACGCACGTCCGCCTTGTTGCCGAGGGAAGTGAGCCCGGTGCGCCTCCACGTTCGTCTTCGCCGTGGGTGTGGGCCATGGGCGGCGGCGGGGGCGTCTGACCACGGACCGCGCGAGGTTCCGTTCACGTCCGGAACTGCCGCGATCCGAGCATGCGCACATGCCGATGAGCGGATGTCGGCAAGAGCATCCGGCGTGAGGACGGGGCGCATGTTCTCTGCGGGGGGGCCGCGCACTCGAGGCGAGCGAGGGCACGTGGGCAGAGGGATGGCTACGGCCACCGAAGCCAAGGCAACTCACCAGTTTCAGTGCGCATGTTCCCCGCCGACGGACCCATGATCGTGGCCCGGGTGACCTCGACGTGGGTGATACAACGAGAGTCATGAACCGACCCCGGACTGCTCCAGCCACCGTTGCCATCGCCCTGGTCCTCCTCAGCGGCTGTGGTGTCAACGCGGTGCCGCAGGCCGAGTTGGAGAATGGCGTCGGCGACAAGGTCACCGAGCTGGTGGGGACCGCGCCCGACGCCATCGAGTGCCCAGGCGACCTGGACGCCGTGGTCGGCACGACCATGCGCTGCACCTTCACAGACGGTGAGGACGAGCTGGGTGTCACCGTCCGGGTCACCCAGGTCGACATCGGGGACGTCAGCTACGACGTCGCGGTCGACGTGAGCTGAGCCGCGGCCCGCCTCGGCCAGGTGGGAACCCGAGACGCCGACCCCCGGGTAGTTTCCGTGGGGTGACGAACGGCTGCTCCAGCGTCCGGATCTGCCGCGGCCAGCTCACGGATCTTCGATGAGCGGAGTTGTCGGCGCTAGCCTGCTGGCCGTGCCCGAGGACCACCTGACGACGCTGCTGGCGGAGGCTCTTCGCGACCTGGTGCTGTTTGTCGAGAACCGACCCGAGGATGCGACGCCCGAGGACGACGTGCGTGCTCTGGAGGATTTCGTCTACGTGCTCGGTCAGGCTTCGCCAGCCGACAGGGCGCGGGTGAGGCATCTGCTGCGATGAAGTCTCCGCGTTCCTCGGCTGGGACTGAGGGCGCACGACATCCCGATCTGCCGCGATCAGCTCGATCGGATCTGCCGATGAACGGACGACCCTGCCCATAGGCTCGTCCGCGTGATCGTCGAAGGCGTAGATCCTCGGGACACCCAGTGGGAAGTCGACTGGCCGGTCTACCGCGTCTACTTCTGGCATCAGCCGCCCGCACCGCCTGGCGTCGCGCAAGAGCACGCGATGTGGCAGTGCGACGAGTACCGGGTGAGCGATGTAGCCGACGTCGAGGAGGTCCTTGATTGGGCACGGAACAAGGCGCGGTCAGACCAGACCTTCGTCATCTACGTCGAGCAGCGTGACGCTCACCGACGCGGACTCGTGCGCCTTTTCGGAGTCGACCCCGACAGCGCCGCCTAGGCGCCCGGATCTGCCGATGAGCGATCAGTCGCTTAGCGCTGCTACGCGGTCGAGTACCGCCGCAGCAGGTGCGTGCCGATCGAGTGCCGCGAAGCTCCAATAGATGCTGTCGAGTGCTTCGAGGACCAACAGCGGCTCGGCCTCTTCGGGCATGAAGGCTGAGATGCGCCCATCGATCAACTGGTCCACCTTCGCCGCGAAGACCAGCAACTCATCCCATGCGAAAGACACCGGCTCGCCGCCGGTCAGGCGCTCCTCAAGTTCGAGGGCGTTGACCCCTGCGCCCGGCACAGTCGTGCCGTGGAACTCCTCCAGATGCCATGTCCAGTCGTTGGCTTGGACTACGTCGAGCAAAGCATGTAAACCGAGGTACTCCCCGTCGTCGTTCCACGCCTGCGTGATGACCTCCACGGAGCCAGCGTGTCAGACAACCGGGGTTCGGCGCGGACGGAGTGCGCACTCATCTGCCGCGATCTGCTCGACCGGATCTGCCGAGATCCGGTAGCCAACGTTGCCGAAAGCCCCTTGTCCGAGTGGGCAGGGACGACTGGGCTCCTAGCGCTTCTTGAGCGTTGCCGTGATGGCTTCTACGAAGGTGTCGACGTCCTGTTCGGTGGTGTCAAAGGAGGTCATCCACCGCACTTCGCCGATAGCAGGGTTCCAGTCGTAGAACCTGAACTGCTGCCGGAGTTCGTCGGCGGCGCCGGGGGGTAGTACCGCGAACACGGCGTTGGCTTGCGTGGCATGGGTGAACTCGAGTCCCGGCAGGTCGGCTTGTTCGAGTGACGAACGCAGCCGCGCGGCCATGGCGTTGGCGTGCCTGGCGGAGCGCAGGTAGAGGTCGCCGGTGAGCAGTGCCAGGAACTGGGCCGACACGAACCGCATCTTCGAGGCGAGCTGCATGGAGAGCTTGCGCAGGAACAGCAGCCCTTCGGAGGCTGTCGGGTCGAGAACGAGGATGGCTTCGCCGTACAGCATGCCGTTCTTGGTGCCGCCGAAGCTGACGATGTCGACGCCGACGTCGGTGGTGAAGTCGCGGAAGGGGGCGTCGAGTGCTGCGGCTGCGTTGCTCAGGCGGGCGCCGTCGAGGTGGAGGACCATCCCGTTGGAGTGGGCGTGCTCGGCGATGGCCCGGATCTCTTCGACGGTGTAGAGGGTGCCGAGCTCGGTGCTGTTCGTGATGCTCACGGCAAGGGGTTGGGCACGGTGCTCGTCGCCCCATCCCCAGGCTTCCTGGTCGATGAGGTCGGGGGTGAGCTTTCCGTCGGAGGTCTCGATGGGGAGAAGCTTGAGGCCGCTGATGCGTTCGGGGGCGCCGTTCTCGTCGACGTTGATGTGGGCGCTCTTGGCGGTGATGACGGCGCCCCAGCGTGGGAGCAAGCTGGTGAGGGCGGTGACGTTGGCGCCGGTGCCGTTGAACACCGGGAACGTCTCGGTGGCCGGGCCGAAGTGCTCCTTCATCACCTGCTGCAGGTGCGCCGTGTAGGTGTCCTCGCCGTACGCGGGTTGGTGTCCACAGTTGGCTTGTGCCAGCGCGGCCAAGATCTCGGGGTGTGCTCCGGCGTAGTTGTCGGAGGCGAAGTCGCGCTGGTGGGGGTCGTGGAGCTGGCGCATCGTTGTTCTCTCAGTGTCGGTTGAGCGAGGGGGTCGGACTGGACGTTGCTGCCGTGACCGTGGCCCTGGCCGTGGCGGTGTGGGCGGGTGGTCATCTGACGGGGTCGAGGCCGGGGACGCCGTTGGCTCGCATGGTGGCGATGGCGTCGCGAACCTGGTGGCGGGTCGTCGGGTCGAGTCCGCGGACTGGACGGGGGAGGTTCGGGTGCGCCACCAGGCCGAGTTCTTCGGCGACCGCGGAGGTGACTCGGTAGCTGCCGTGGTCGAAGAACAGGTTCCACAGCGGCATCAGCCGGTTCGAGAGCTCGGCGGTTCGGGCGGCGTCCCCAGCGCCAGCGGCATCGACGATGGCTCGACACGGGTCGGGGACGGTGCCGGCAAGGACGCTGTACCAGGTGTCGCAGCCGGCGTTGAGGCCTTCAGCGGCGACGTCGTCGCCGCTGATGCCGATGGTCACGCCGGCGGGGAGCTGCGAGCGGAGGTTGTCGACGCGCTCCTGCAGAACGTCGGGGCCGTCGTAGTCGGGTGGGATCTTGATGGAGGCGATGGCGGGGAGCTGGGCGATGCGGGCGTGCAGGTCGTCGCTGAAGGTGAAGTGGGTGGTGCCGGGGTTGTCGTAGACCACGACCGGGACCGACACGGCGGCGGTGACGTCCTCGAACAGTGCGTAGACCTCCTCGTCGGACAGCGGCTGGTAGGACACGGGTGCCAGTAGGAGGGCGGCGGCGCCGGCTTGTTGGGCGTCGTCGATGTAGCGGAGCACGTCGCGGGTGCGGGTGGCGCCGACGCCTGCCAGCACGGGAACGTCCCCGGCCTCCTGGGCAGCGAGCTGCACGACGCGACGGCGTTCGTCGCGGGTGAGGTAGGCGTAGCTGCCGGTTGAGCCGAGCACGGTGATCGAGTCGACCGCCGCGGCGGCGGCTCGGGTGACGAGGGTGCGGAACGCGCCTTCGTCGATGCCTGCGTCTGTCTCGTCGGTGAGGGGGGTGAGGGGGAAGGCGCTCAGACCGGTGAGCAGTCGTGGCGCCACTGGGGGTGCGGGCTGGGCCATGGTGCTCCTCGGGGTGGGTGGCAGCGATGCGTCGGCACGGGTGCGTGCGCCGGTGGGACGGGGTGAGTCAGTGGATGAGCCCGGTGACGGCGGTGCGCGCTGTCCCGGACAGGTGCACCCGTCCGGCGGTGCCGGTGTCGACTCGCAGTGCTCCGCCGCGCGGTGATGCTTGTTCGGCGAGGAGGGTGGTGCCGAGCTGGTCTTGCCAGTAGGGACCGATGGTGCAGTGGGCTGAGCCGGTGACCGGGTCCTCGGGGATGCCGTAGGCGGGGGCGAAGTAGCGGGACACGACTCCACCGGTGCGCGTCTTCGCGGTGACGATGAGACCGCCGGCCGGGAGCCGCGTGACGGCCTGCAGGTCGGGTGCGAGACCGCGCACGGCGGCCTCGGTCTCGAGGACCGCGAGCACGTTGCGTTCTCCCGGGTCGTCGTTGCTTGTGATGCCCGTCCAGACCGGGACCGCTCCGTCGAGTGCCGTGCGAAGGTCGGCGTGCAGGTCGGCGGATGGTGGCACCGGCTCGGCGGGGACGGACGGGAAGTCCAGCACGACCTGGTCGCCGTCACGCACCGCGCTCAGGGGACCGCTGGCGGTGGTGAAGGTGATCGTCGAGCCGTCGGGGACTGTCCCGCTCTCCCACAACCAATGCGCGCTGGCGAGGGTGGCGTGACCGCATAGGGCCACTTCAGCGACCGGGGTGAACCAGCGCAGCCGGAACGACGCCGGATCCTGCGCCGGCACGAGGAACGCTGTCTCGGCCTGGTGAAGCTCATTGGCGACGCCCTGCATCCACACGTCGTCGGGGTAGGCGTCCAGGACCACGACCCCGGCCGGGTTGCCGGAGAACGGGTGCTCGGTCGTGAACGCGTCGACGATGGCGAAGGTGGTCTCGACAGGCATGGTCAGCGCGGTCCGTAGGCGGTGGTGAGGGCGGCTCCGAGGTCGGCCATGAGGTCGTTCTCGGCCTCGAGACCGATGGCGAGGCGGACGAGCCCGTGCTCTCGGAACGGCTGCGCGAATGCCTTGGCGGGGCCCTCGGGGTACTCCTCGTAGGCGACGAGGGTCTCGTCGTGACCCAGGCTCACCGCGGAGGTGATGACGCGCAGATCGTTGACGAACGTCAGCCGGTCGGTGTGGGTGCCGCCGATGGCGAACGAGACGACACCACCGAAGCCGCCGGAGAGCTGGGACACGGCGGCGGCGTGCTGGTGGTGGCTGACCAGTCCCGGGTAGGAGACATGCACGACGCGGGGATCCGCTTCGAGGAACTCAGCGACCGCCTGGGCGTTCTCGCACTGCCGCTGTAGACGCAGCGGCAGCGTGGTGGAGCCGCGCATGATGAGCCAGGCGTTGAACGGGGAGATGGCGCCGCCGGCGTGCCACATCGCCCCGGTGCGCGTCGGCTCGACCAGGTCGCGGGCGCCGATGACGACGCCGCCCATCGCGTCGCCATGGCCGTTGTAGTACTTAGTCAGCGAATGGATGGCGAGGTCGGCGCCGTGGTCGAGGGGGCGCATCATCGGTGGTGGCGTGAACGTCGAGTCGATGGTCAGCAGCGCGCCGGCGTCGTGGGCGATGCCGGCGAGTGCAGGGATGTCGGCGACGCGGAGGTCGGGGTTGGCGATGACCTCGGTGTGCACGAGGCGGGTGTTGGGGCGGAGGGCGGCGCGGACGGCGTCGAGGTCGGTGATGTCGACGAAGTCGACCTCGATGCCGAGCTTCTGGGGGAACACGTCGGTGAAGAGCCCAGCGACGCGCATGTAGACGACGTTGGACACAATGGCGTGGTCGCCGGGGTTGAGGATGGTGAAGAAGGCGGCGTGCAGTGCGGCCATGCCGGTGCCGAACACGGCGGCGGCTTCGCCGTGGTCGAGCTTGGCAAGCTTCTCCTCGAGGCCGCGCTGGTTGGCGCCGTGCTCGCGCGTGTACACCAGACCCTGGTAGTCGGGGTGGTCGATGTCGCTGGGGTCCTCGGGAAGTCGGTAGGAGTTCGCCATGACGATGGGGGTGCGGATGGCGCCCGTGGTCTCGTCGGCGTGGTTGCCGCCGTGCACCGACCAGGTGTTGCCGGTGAGGGTGGCGAAGTCGTGCTTGTCCGGGCGGGTGCCGGCCGTCGGGGCCTGGGTCATGACTGCTCCTGATGGGTGGCCCGGTCGGTCGGCTGGCCGGCTGGGGGGTCTGAGGTGGTGGCGGCGTCTGGGGTGGTGTGGGCGGAGGGTGGCGCTGGGAGGCGCCCGTCGCCGTAGGTGGCGCTGACGTCGGAGACGACGATGCGGTAGCCGTCGTACCAGCGCGCGACCTGGCCCTTGGCCTCGCGGTGCTGTGGGAACCGGCCGAGCTGCGCGACGGACGAGCGGTCGGCGAAGTAGTACATGGCGTTGACGACGTCCCCCTCGGGCGAGAGCCACTTCTCGACCCGGTCGAAGCCCGGCAGGGCTCTGGCGTAGTCGTCAATCTCTGCGTCGAGGCGGTGGAACTCGTCGTCGTAGGTGCCGGGCTTGAAGATGAACTGACAGCAGATCACGGGTGGTCCTGTCGGTGCTGCGGCGCGGTCGGGGCGGTCGAGGTGCTCGGGGCGATGAGGCGGGTGGCGACCTCGACGCGGGGACCCAGGCGTGCAAGGTGCTCGGCGAGCTCGTCACCGGCGGCGACGAGGGCCCCATCGGACAGCGGGGCCAGGGCGTCGAGGATGAAGACTGCCGACGTGGTCTGCGGGGTGAGCTGGGTGCGGCGGCATTGGCGCCAGTTCCAGCGCCGGCATGTCACACCGACTGCGTCGCGCCACACGACCTCCCCCGGTTCGGGGTTCTCGTCGACGTCGGCACCGGCCGCGACGGTTTCGAAGACCTCGTGGCCTGTCGCGCGGACGAGTCGCGGTGGACCGGCATACGCCGGGAGGTCCTCGCCCCCGAGCGGCACCTGGTGGATGACGCTGATGGCGTTGTAGACGTCGGTGAGGCGGTTGACCCGCGGCAGGCCGGCCGCGGGTCGGCGCACGAGGGCTTCGAGGCTGTTGCGGGTGCGCTGCGGCTTGGCGCCGAAGGACCGGTACGCCTCACGCCAGGCTGTGACGTGCGGCAGGTCCTCCACCGCGGTGCCAGCGAGGAGTTCGCGAGCGACCGACTCGGCTCGCACCAGCATGCGTTCGCTGGCGTCGTCACTGGCGCCCGGCGTCATGCCGTCCACCGCGAGCAGCAGCACGCGGTAGTCCGGGCGGAGGGCGACTACGGCGGGGTGCACCTGTGCGGCGGCCAGAAACGCCTGGAGGTCAGCGGGGCGGGGGTGGTTCTCAGTCATGGCTCGGCTCCGCGGTGGTTGAGGCGCCCACGCCGGGCTCGAACACCGTCAGCGCGAAGCGCGCCGGCTCGTCGCTGTCGTTGGCGTAGGAGTGCGTGACGTCGCTGGCGAAGGAGATGGCGTCGCCTACGGCGAGGACTTCCACCTGGTCGGCGACCTGCACGGTGACGCTGCCCTCACGTACCTGGAGGATCTCCTTCGTGCCAGGCACGTGGGCCTCGCTGTCGTGCCGGTCCCCGGGCGCCAGGGTCCAGTCCCACAGCTCGAGCACGTCCGGCGGTGTCGTGCCAGCCAGCAGGACCCCGCGGCCGCCGCCGGGACCGGTCCACAACGCGGCCCCCTCGCCGCTACGAACCACCTTCACGCGCTTGGTCTGCGGGACCGCCACGAGCGCCTGCAGTCCGATGCCGAGCGCGTCACTGATCCGCAGGAGCGTGGTGACGCTGGGGTTGGCCGAACCCTGTTCGACGTTGATGAGCATGCGGCGGCTGACGCCGGTGGCCTCGGCGAGCTGGTCAAGCGTCCACTTCCGCGACTGTCGCTCACCACGTACCTTGCCGCCGATGGCGGCGGAAAGCTCGTTCGCCCGGTTGTCCATGAAGTGCAGCATAGTGCATTCTTGGTGCAACGCAACGAACGAGGAGTTCCACATGCCTGCCACGGCGACCACGACCGACACAACTGCCGACACCTCCGATACCTCCGATACCTCCGTCGACCGGGCCGGTGAGTCCGGCGATGTGCTCCGCTCCGTAGCCCAACGGGTGCTCTGGCTCTCGGCCGCGATCGTCGACGCCGCCAACCGCGGCCGCCCGAACAGCAGCGGCGTGAAGGTCGGCGGCCACCAGGCCTCATCCGCCTCGATGGTGGACATCATGGTCGCGCTGTGGTTCCACACGCTCCGCGGCGAGGACCGGGTCTCGGTCAAGCCGCACGCCTCCCCGGTCCTGCACGCCATCAACTACCTGCTCGGCGACCTCGACCCGGCCTACCTGACGACCCTGCGCGACAAGGGCGGCCTCCAGAGCTACCCCAGCCGGCTCAAGGACCCCGACACCGTCGACTTCTCCACCGGGTCCGTCGGCATTGGCGCCACCGCCGCGCTGTGGGCCGCCATCGCCCACCGCTACGCTCGCAGCCACTTCGCCGACACCCCTGACGCGGGCCGGTTCGTCAGTCTCCTCGGCGACGCCGAGCTCGACGAGGGCGCCATCTGGGAGGCCGTCGCGGACCCCCAGGTCGCCTCGCTCGGCGAGCTGCTGTGGGTCGTCGACCTCAACCGGCAGTCCCTCGACCGTGTCGTACCCGACATCCAGATCGAACGCCTCCAGGGCATGTTTGCCGCCGCGGGCTGGCAGGTCGTGACGCTCAAGTGGGGCCAGTTCGTCTCCGAACTGTTCGAGCGACCCGGCGGCGCCGAGCTGCGGCGGCGGCTGGAGGAGATGCCGAACGAGGAGTACCAGCGCATGCTGCGCGTCCCGGCAGGCGAGGTCGCCGAGCGCATCCTGGCCGGCCAGGACTCCTTGGCCCTGCGCAACCTCGTCGGCTCGCTCGGCACCGACGACCTCGCCCACGCGGTGCGGGACCTCGGTGGGCATGACCTGCCGCTGCTCGTGGACACCTTCGACGGTGCCGACGACCACCGCCCGACCGTCGTGTTCGCGTACACCATCAAGGGCCGCGGCCTGGCCACCGAGGGCCACCCAAACAATCACTCCGCCCTGCTGACGGAACCGCAGATGCGCCATCTGGCCGACGTCTGCGGCATCGACACGACCGACCCGTGGGCCCCGTTCCCCACCGACACCGCCGCCGGGCGGCTCTGCACGCAGCGCGCCGACGCGCTCGCCCGCCCGGCCACCACCACGACCGGAGCCGTCGAGGTGCCGACGGCGTTGGGGCACCCGCACCGCAAGCCCGTCTCCACCCAGGCCGCCCTCGGACGGCTGCTTGCCGACGTCGTGCGCGACGCCCCGGAGCTGGCTGCCCGGCTGGTGACCTGCAGTCCCGACGTCGCTTCGTCGACCAACCTCGGAGGGTGGATCAACAAGACCGGCGTCTGGTCGGTCCAGGAACGCCACGACTGGTTCGCCGACGACCGCGAACGAGTCCTGCGCTGGTCCGAGAGCGAGACAGGACAACACATCGAGCTCGGCATCGCCGAGGTCAACCTCGTCGGCCTCCTCGGCGAGCTCGGCACCACCTGGTCACGCTGGGGCCAACGTCTCATCCCCGTCGCGACCATCTACGACCCGTTCGTCAGCCGCGCCCTCGAACCGTGGTCGTACGGCATCTACGCCGGCGGACAGTCCATCCTCGTCGGCACCCCCTCCGGCGTCACCCTCGCGCCCGAGGGCGGCGCGCACCAGTCCATCACCACCCCCTCCATCGGTCTCGAGCAACCCGGCTGCATCGCCTGGGAGCCCGCCTTCGCCCAGGACCTCGAATGGACGTTCCTTCACGCGGCCAGTCGCGTCGGGGTGGAGGGTGGCACGTCGTCGTACTTCCGGCTCTCCACGCGACCCTTGGACCCGGCTCTCGCAGAGGTGCCCGATGAGCCGGCGCTGCTCGAGCGCCGTCGCCAGCAGGCCATCGCCGGCGGTTACCGCCTCAGCCAGCATCCCGCCGACCAGGACGAGGTCACGCTCGTGGGCGTTGGCGCCCTCATGCCCGAGGTCATCGACGCCACCCGGGTCCTTACCGCGAGCGGCGTCCGGACGGGGGTCGTCTGCCTGACCAGCCCCGACCTGGTCTTCCGGTCCTTCCAGCAGCGCGGCAACCGCGCTGCACGCGACGGCAACGTCATCGACGAGCTGTTCCCGGCCCACGCACCTGCGCCTCTCGTCACGGTCCAGGACGGGCACCCGCACACGCTCGCGTTCCTCGCCGGGGCGCGCGGGGACCGCATCCGGTGCCTCGGCGTCTCCGAGTTCGGACAGTCCACCAGCCTCGCCGACGCCTACGCCTTGCACGGCCTCGACACGGCGTCCATCGTGGACGCCGCGCTCGGGCTGCTGGGGCGTTGAACGGAGTGCTTCAACGTCCGGATCTGCCGCGATCAGTTCGCCTCGATCTGCCGGTGGGAGCCTGCGTAGATTGGCACTCAGCCGAGGGGGGCCTCATGTCAGCACGGAAGCGCGGGACGCTTCAGGTTGCGGTGGTGGTGGTTGGCGCCCTGCTGTTCGTCAGCAACCTCGTAGACGGTGTGGGGGTCTTGGACTTCCTGCCCTTGGGCGCTGCGGCCTGTGTCCTCGTTGCGATCGACCAAGGACGTCGGGATCGGGAGCGCGACCTGTCGGACTAGCAGCAACGACCGGATCCGCCGCGATGGACGCGCAGCATCTGACGCGATCGTGGGCTGACAACACGAATACGATCCGATCGTGACCTTCCAGCAGGCGGCGAGAAGGGCTCAGTCCAGCGCCCTGCCGATGGGCGCCCGGGTGATCGCCTTGCACCAATGCGCGGAGAAGTACTCCCCGATCGGCTGCCACGCGACCCTTGACTACCTGGAGTCGACCGCTGGGCCTTACCGGTCGAACGAAGCTGCCCTTGTCGCGGCGGTTGCGGTGCTCCGGCAGGCGCACTCCCTGTGGCAGGAAGAACTAGGTAGTTATGCGGCAGAGCGGCGGTCCGCAAAGCGCGCCGGGCAACGGGTTCCGCGACGGAGCGACCCCAATCCCAACGCGCTCACGACCTGGCACGGGCGCCAGAGAGAGGCAGCCTTGTTCGCCGTCGGCCGTTGGAGGAGGCTCACCGGGGACGGTCACTCGAGCAGTGACCAGGAGCGCCTGGTGAGGGAACTTGCCGATCTGGCGCTCTCATCGAAGTTCTCACCCGACGACGACGCAGCGCTCGAAGAACTCCGTGCTGTCTTGGATGAGTCGGCTTCCTGGGACTTGTACCGACAAGATCCCGCCGCGTACTTCAGAGCTCGAAGCCTCGGCCGGATCGTTCACCACCTACGTGTGGCTACCCGGGAAGCGGCTGACGCGTAGAGGGCATTCGGCCCACCCGGTGAGCGATCGCGACGCCACTCATATCGCCGCCTGTGAGATCGCCCCAGCCCGAGATCCGGAAGCCCTGCGGCCCGGGTGCGTCACTGCGGTTTGGCACCGCTGCGACGGAAGCGTCTCGAGGCCCACCACTACGGTCCGGAGCTCGACACGTCCGAAGCCTCGTCCCTCGCTTGCCGGGTCGCCGCCACGATGAGCGCCTTGCGCATGCGCTCGCGCGCCTTGTCCTTCGCGGCCGTCAGAGCCAGATGGGTCGCGAGCGAACTGGATGCTGCCGTCCGGTTTCGGACCGTCGCCCGGCGTGACACGGACCGATTCAGCCGCCTCGTCGCCGTTGCGGGGTTGGACACCCCGTCCGGGCACACATCACTGGTCACCGTCACGGACGCTGTGGCGGTGCCGTGTCTCAGCACCCGAGCATTCGCTGTGAATCCTGGGCCAGCGCGCGTCACGCGGAGCATCTCCACCTCTGTCAATCGCACCGTCACCGACGAGGCGAGAACCTCCTTCGAAGACTCCGTCTCCGGACAGACGCGTGCGACTGCGCGTGGCTGTCCGGCCGCGGCCGGGGCGCCCGGAAGCATCGCGACAACCAGCGCAACCAGCACCGTCACGAACGTTTGCCGGGCTTGAACCGGACCGCTCATCAGTGACCTCCCATCTGGGCCCACCCTATGTTCCGACGTCCGGATCTGGCGCGCTGAGCGCACGAGCTGAGTCGCTACGCACCTCGATCCGGCGCCGACACGATGCTCCGCCTGCCAGTTCGACCGTTGGTCTTCACCACGTCGGCCGAGCGCGGGCGGTTCACGTTCCGCGGCACCAGCGGCACCGAGCACGTCAAGGTCGTCGCGCCGACGACGTACGACCGTGACGTCGCCCTCCGCGGCGGCAAGGACTCCTACGAGTCGAACAGCCTGGGAGGGAGGTCGACACGGCTCAAGGGTGACGGCGGGCGCAACGAGCTGCTGCTCGAGCTCGGCGGCCATGACCGGGTGCGCGCCGACCTGAGCCGTTCCCGGGTGACGGCCACCAAGGCGGGCAAGGACATCGTGATGGGGCGTTCGGGCGGGTTCGACGTGTGCCAGACCGAGAAGCTCCGGGAGTGCGAGAAGCGCACCTGACCGTGCCTCGGCGCACGAGCACCAGCGGTCAGTCGTCGAGTGCGTCCTGGTCGTCGCGGGTCCGCACCCAGGACGGCGGTCCGAGACCACTGCCGCCCGGAAGGGTCACGGAGACGACTGCGATGGCTCCCTCGTCGTCCTCGAACAGGTCGATCGTGAGCTGGCACCCGAGCTCAGGTCCGTCCCCCGGTCCGTCGCCGCGTCGTGCGCCGCTGGCGGTGAGCACCACTCGGGTGGGAGCCCCAGCGACGCCGGACGGGCTCGGGGTGGGGACGCCGCACGTGGTGGGCGGTGGCGACCCACGCGTGATCGAGACGACCGGCTGCCCCAGGTCGTTGGCCACGGGGCGCACCGCGTAGGCCACGACGGGGTCGCGCAGGCGCCGACGCCAGTCGGGCGAGGTGGCCGACTGGGTCCCGTCGGCCGACCCGGCCGCCTCGCCGTCGACGTAGAGCCGCACCTCGGGCGCGAGGCGCGGGCGGGCCGAGCCGGAGACGAGGAAGCGCAGGAACGCCCACGCCTGGACGCGGCCGGCGGCGTCGGCAGGACAGCGCCACGACGGCGTCGCCGTCGCGATGACGACCACGACCTCGTCGGGCCCGACCGTGTCGCCGGACGGCGGCACGGACCCCAGCACCTGCCCGGCCGGGTCGCACTGGGGCACCGGGTCCACCCGGGTCGCGATCCCGGCGCGCCCCAGCGCGCTGACGGCCTCGGCGGAGGTGAGGCCCACGAGGGCAGGCACCGTCGCGGCCCTCCGCTCGACCTCCTCGCGGTCGGGCGCGCCGGTCACGATCGCGACCGCGAACGCCGCCGCGACGACAGCGACGAGCACCAAGACCGCGAGCGAGGGGCCGCGGGACCGCCGGCCGAGCACCTCCTCCCGGAGCGCGGGAACGACGACCTCGTCGGGGTCGGCAGATCGAACGATGAGGCGCCGCTGGTCCTCGATCACACGATCGGCCACCTCCGCGGCCTGGTCCGCCGGCACGCCGAGCTCGGTCGCCATCTCGACGAGTCGCCGGTGGCGCGCAGCTCGGTAGTCCCCGAGGTCCATCTACCGCCCCTGGTTCCGAGATCCGGGGTCGTCGAGCCCGGCGCCGTTCCGTGCGAGCCACTTCTCGTCATCGGTGGGCGCCATCCGCTGAGTTTCGCACGCCGAGGACGGCGCAGTCTCTACCGTCCTCGAGCGATGGTCAGGCAGAACGACGTCCGGCCGGGGTGGGCGACTGTGTCGCCCTCCCCGGCCGGACGATGCTGCTGCGGGCTAGGTCCCGAGCGACCTCAGCTGGCCTCGGCCTCGTGGTCGTGGTCGTGGCCGTCGTCGCCACCGAGGGGCCCGGCGAAGGTGTGCTCCGGACCGGCGGGAGCCGGGATGGTGAACTTGCCCGGCACCTTGCGACCCGGCACACCGTTGACGCCCTCGGTCGAGTAGGCGTAGGTGAGCACGGCGAACGCGACGGCGTCGGAGTTGACGTCGAGCGCCTTCTGGTTGACGTTGTCGATCGTGTCGCAGGCCAGGTGGTAGCACTGGTCGAAGGACTCACCGGCGACACCACCCCAGATCGCCTGCTGCTGCGGGGTCTTGACGACCTCCGCGCCCGTGAAGAGGCCGCCGGACGGGATGCCGTTGTTGATGAAGGCCTGGTAGTCGCTGCGTCCGCTGAAGGCCGAGTCGTCGTACGGCTCGCTGCGCACGGTGTAGAACGACTCCAGCGTCCCCTCGATGTGCTCCGAGCCCTCGGGCACCGGCACGGGCGCCACGAAGCTCGACTCGTTGGCGTCGTAGATACCGAAGTAGTAGTTCGGCGAGCCGATCATGTCGAAGTTGAGGTAGAGCGCGATCTCGTCCTTCTCGGCCTGGGTCCGCTGCCCCACCCATGCGGTGGACCCGAGCAGGCCGATCTCCTCGGCACCCCACCACGCGAAGCGCACGGTGTTGTGGGGCTTGGAGTTGCCCATGGCCTCGACCACGTCGAGCAGCCCGGACGAGCCGCTGCCGTTGTCGTTGATGCCCGGTCCCGCAGGCACCGAGTCGAGGTGGGCGCCGGCCATGACGACGTTGTCGTCGACCTCGCCCTCCAGCTCGCCGATGACGTTGAAGTCGGTCACCTCGCGGAAGTCGACGGCGACCCGCGCCCGCGAACCCGGCTGGGCCAGGGCCTGACCGGCCGCGAAGCTCGTGCCGACGACGGGGATGTCGACGACGATCGGGTCCTCGGCGGTCGGGGCGAGGGTCGGGCTGATCACGCCGAAGCGATCCCCGGCGGACGCGTCGCCCTGGTTGAAGATGATGACCGCGGAGGCGCCGGCCTCCTCGGCGTTCAACGCCTTGACCCGGAAGGAGCACGTGGGTGCGGGCGCCGGGGGGCCACCGCGCTGGAGGAGCGCGATGGAGCCGGCCGGGAAGCCGGCGAAGTCGGCGTCCTCGCATCCGCTGGTGTTCTGCCGGGTGCCGGCCAGGTTGATGTCGACCGGTACGACGGCTTCCGTCACGTCGCCCTCACCCGTGCCGGTCGCGCCGGCGTGGGGGTGCGCCGTCTGCGTCGGCGCGACCTGCTGGAGCACCGTGTCGGTGGCGTTGTAGGTGAACGGCACGACGTCGGCCGACCAGCCCGACTTCTCGAGGACCTCGACCACGTAGTCGACGCTCGCCCGGTAGCCGGGGGTCTCGGTGGCTCGGGTGCCGCCGTTGGCGTCGGCGATGGCCTGGAAGGCCTCGAGGTGCTTGGTGACACCTTCCGCCGAGACGCACTCGAGCAGCTTGGAGTAGCTGTTGTTGTTGCGGCTGTCACACGCCTTGCCGGCGGGTGCCGCGGCCGAGGACGACGCCGTCACCGGTATCACCGCACCGGCAGAGGCGACCATCAGACTGGCTGTGGCTACGCCGAGAGATCGTCGAGCACGCTTGCTGACCATCGAGGACTCCTTTGTCACTCGTGCATGGAGCGCGGGCACTCGGGGGTGTTGCCCGCAAGCGCTCAACCTAGGCACAACGATGCTGCGATGACTAGGGCTCCTCATCCCCAGGAGCCATGTCGGCACCCCCCGTCCTGACCATGCCGAGGTGGCCCGTCCGGGTCACCCGCCCGTCCGAGGAGAACCTCCTCCCCGATCGCGACGTCGGGAAGGCAGAGGCCCCGCGGCCACGAGGGGATCCGGCCGCGGGGCGTGCTCCCCCCAGGGGAACCCGGCAGCCACGGGAGGCCGTCGGGGTCCCGATCAGCGGAGTCCCCACTACCGCCGGTCGTTGCTCGGATCGTACGGCGTCCAGCCGGGTGGGCGTTCCACCCTTGAGGCGGGACCGACCACATTCCCCCCGCGCCCTCCCTCGGTAGTCCCCATCAAACGGGTCGTCGGATCGGGCCGCGGACGACCCGTTCGATGGGGACTACCCGGGGCCGGCGCGTGGTGTGCGTGCGGCGGCGGCCCGCTCCTGTGCCGGCTAGCGCGAGGTGGCGGCGTACCACGCGGCGAGGGCCTCGAAGCCCGCCTCGAGCCCGACGGTGGGAGCCCATCCCAGCAGCGTTCGGGTGCGGCGCTGGTCGAACCAGTGCGCCGTCGTCAGCTGCTCGGCGAGGAACCGGGTGACCGGCGGGACGTCCGTACGCCCGGTGACCGCCCAGACCCGGTCGGCGACCGCGCCGGCGGCCAGCGCGAGGGGCACGGGAACGTGGCGCCGCGGTGGGGGCACCCCGGCCGCCCGGCAGACCCGGTCGAGGATCTCGGCCACCGGTCGGGGGTCCCCGCCGCTGACGACGAGCGCCTCCCCGTGGGCGTCGGGTCCGCAGGCGTCGACCGCAGCGACGAGCGCCGCGGCGGCGTCGTCCACGTAGGTGGTGTCGATCAGCGCGGTGCCGCCGCCGAGCAGCGGCAGGCGCCCGCTGCGGGCGCGGGTCACGAGGCGGGCGACGAGCTGGACGTCCCCTGGGCCCCACACGAGGTGCGGCCGCACGGCGAGCACCGCGAGGTCGGGCCCGTCGGCGGACAGGGCGAGCACCTCGGCGGCGGCCTTGGTGCGCGAGTAGTGCCCGCGGGCGTGCTCCGGGTCGGCCGGCTCCGCACCGGCGCCGACGAGCGGTCGGCCGGTGTGCGCGACCGACGGGGACGACACCTGCACGAACCGTCCCACCCCGGCTGCACGGGCGGCGGAGACGACGGTCGCTGTTCCCGTCACGTTGGCGCGCTCGTACGCCGCCCGCGGACCGACCACGTCCACCTTGGCGGCCAGGTGCAGGACGGCGTCCTGGCCGCGGACGGCGCGCGCGACCGCCTCGTGGTCGGCGACGTCGCCGAGCACCTCGGGGCAGTCGAGACCGGCGTGGCGGCGCTGCATCACCGTGACGTCGTCACCACGGGCGACGAGCAGCCCGGCAGTGGTGCGCCCCAGGAGCCCGGAGGCGCCGGTGACCAGGACCTTCATGCCCTCACGAGCCCCCGCGCCCGGCGAGGGTCCGTGCCGCCTGCCGCGCGACCTCGAGCCGGTCGACCTTCGACGCGTGGCGGATGTCGAGGGGCAGCCGGTCGCTGCGCAGCACCGCCGCCAGGGCGGTCCCCGCGGCTGCACGGACGTCCTCGGCGAGGTCGTACGGCGCCACGCCGAGGTCCATCGCACCCCGTCCGCCGGCGCGCGATCGGTCCGGGCCGCCCTCGGGGACGACGACGGCCACGACCACCTGCGCCCCCGGGGGGCCGACGCCGACGACGGCCGCAGCGCTCACGGCGTCGAGGGACTCCAGCCGCTGCTCGATCGCGACCGGCGTCACCAGCGCGTCCGCGGTGCTGACGACGTGCGCCGCGCGGCCCTCCACCCACAACCGGCCCTCGTCGTCCAGGTGTCCGACGTCGCCGGTGGCGTGCCAGCCGGGGTGGCGGCTGGCGGTGTGCTCGGTCCCCCACAGGGAGTCGTAGCGGTCCTTGACGTGCGCGGCGCGGACGCAGATCTCGCCCGTCACCCCGGGCTCGACGACCAGTGACGTGTCGCCGTCGCGGTGCGTGAGCGGCTCGAGGGCCACCTCGACGCCGGGCAGCGGCCGGCCGACGCAGACGCCCTCCCCCGCACCGGCCTCGGTGATCTCGTCGAAGGAGACGTCGGTGACGGGAAGCACCTCGGTCATGCCGTACGGCGTGTGGAGGCTCGCGTGGGGCAGCACCTCCCCCACGGCGGCGAGCAGCGAGGCGGGCACGGGTGCACCGGCCGACATCAGCAGCCGGACGCCGGCCAGGGCGTCGCGCTGGCCGGCGGTCAGGCCGGCCCGCGTCGCCACCACGCGTCGCAGGGCCGCGGGAGAGGCGAACACGATGCGCGCGTCGACGGCCTTCGCCGCGTCGGCGAGGAGCGGGGCGGTGAGGGTGTCCGGCGCGGTGACGTCGATGTCGGGCACGACCGAGCCGAGCCCCAGCGCGGGACCGAGGATCGAGAACGGAGCGAACGCCGCGACGAACGTGTCGTCCGGCTGCAGGCCGTACGTCGCGCGCACGAGGTCGACCTGCGCGCGTACCTGCCGGTGCCGGTAGACGACTCCCTTGGACGGCCCGGTGGCCCCGGAGGTGAAGACCACGGCGCAGTCCGCGTCGGGGTCCGGGGGCGTCGGTGCCGCAGCGGTGCGACCGCGGCGCGCCAGCTCGTCGAGGTCGTGGTCGACGCCGAGGAGGCGTCGCGCCGACGCGGGCAGGGGGTGCGCCGCGATGCGCGAGCCCGGCAGGCCCATCGCCCGGGCCGCGGCGAGACCGGCCCGGCCGGCGACGAGGTGGTCGAGGGAGGCCCCGCGCAGGGCCCGGCGCATGCCGGTGAAGCCGAGTCCCTTGTCGGCCACCACCACGACGGCACCTGCCCGCCACACCGCGTAGACGACCGAGGTCAGGTCGGCGGACGGCTCGACCAGCAGGCCGACCCGGTCGCCGGGGCGTACGCCCGCCGACGCCAGCCCGGCGGCCAGCTCGGTCACCCGCCGCGAGAGCGCGGCCCAGCTCACCGTGGTTCCGTGAGCGGAGAAGACGGGGCTGGTGTCGTGGGAGCGCCGCTCGAGCGGGGCCCAGAGCGGCTCGTGGTGACCGGTGTCCGGGGAGGCCGGGGACGCCGGGGACGCCGGGGAGGTCGCGGCACCGGCGGGACCCGACGGCTCGTCGAGCTCCTGCACCCAGGTGGACACGAGGTCGGCGTACTCCGGTGCGTCCTCGGTCACCAGGTGCGAGGCGCCCTCGAACCGGTGGACCCGGGCGTGCGGCAGCCGCTCGCGCAGGTCCGCCAGGTAGCGCTCGCCGAACACGGGGTCGCGGGGCCCCCAGAACATCAGGGCCGGCACGTCCAGGGTGCGCACCCCCTCGGCGAGCTCGGCCACGACGTCGTACGACGGGTGGCCGGCGGAGAACGGGATGTCGGCGACGAAGGCCCCGACCGCCCGGCGGTCGTCGGCGGTGCGGTAGGGCGACGCCAGCGCGTCGCGGACGTCGCGGGGCAGCGCGGGCCGCGACAGCGCCGAGGTGGCGCGGACGAACGTGGGCGTCACCACGCACCCGAGTGGACGCACGCCCGGCAGGTGGGCGAGGCGGATCAGCGGCGGACCGAGGTCCCCCGGCGGCTGTGCCACGGCGGTGTTGCCCAGGACAACACCGCGCAGCTGGTCGCGGTGCGCCAGCGCCCAGCCCAGCGAGATGATGCCGCCCCAGTCGTGCCCGACGGTGACGACGGGACCGGTGACGCCCAGGGCGTCGGTGAGCCGGCCCAGGTCGGCGACGCGCTGCGCCACCGAGCGGTCGGCGTCGGGGCGCTCGGACCAGCCCAAGCCGAGGTGGTCAGCGGCGACGACCCGCCAGCCCGGCGGTGCTGCGGCGAGGAGTCCGCGCCAGAGGTAGGACCACGTCGGGTTGCCGTGCACGCACAGCAGGGTGCCCGTCGTGGGCTCGACCCCGTTGTCGAGCACGTGCCAGCGTCGCGTGCGGCCCTCCGCATCCGGTGCGTCGACCATGCGTGACCAGGCCGGGTCGAGGCCCGGCAGCTCGTCCAGCTCAGGTCCTCCGCGGGGTTGCGCTGATCCTGGCCGCGAGGGCGACCTCACCAGCGGACCTCGATGCAGCTGGCGTTCAGGCCGGACCCGATGCCCATGAGCAGGACACGGTCACCCGGTGCGAGGGTGTCCGCCTCACCGGCGAGCGTGAAGGCCACCGACGCGGGTCCGATGTTGCCGAACTCCGGGAAGCTGCGCGGCACGAGCTCGGGGTCGATCTTGAGCCGCTCGCAGATGGCGTCGGTGTGGACCTGGGAGATCTGGTGCAGGAAGTAGCGGCTGATGTCGTCGTCCCAGCCGAACTCGCTGGCGGCCCCGTCCCAGAGTCCTGATGACAGGTCGAGACCGGCCTCCAACAGGCCCTTGAGGTCGGTCCTCATGACGTCGTTGTCCCCCACGCACAACTCATGGTGCTGCGTGGCCGCCCGGCTCACGCCCGCCACCAGCGCGTGGCCCTCGGGGTGCTGGTCGGCGCGGGCCAGGACCATCGCCACCGCACCCGAGCCCAGGGTCAGGGCGGCGAACTCCGACATCAGGTCGCGCGACGTGACGCCGTCGGCCGACAACCGCCTGATCGTCGACTCCTGGACGGGCTGCGAGTCCTCGCTGTCGACCACCAGCGCGACGTCGATCATCCCCGACTCGATCATCGCCGCGGCGATCTCCATGCCGTTCATGAACCCGAGGCAGGCGTTGGTGACGTCGAAGTTCTGGCACCCGGGCGACAGGCCCAGCGCGTCGTGGATGACGACCGCGGTCGAGGGCTCCAACCAGCTGCGACTCAACGAGGTGTTGACGAGCAGGTCGACCTGCTCTGGCCGTACGCCGCTCGCTGCCAGCGCAGCCTCACCGGCAGCGACGGCACCATCGGTGAAGGCCACGTCGTCGGCCCACCGACGCCGTTCACGGATGCCGACCAACCCCTCGAGGAGCCCCGGACGCATGCGCGTACGCCGGTAGACGTCGCTGAGACGCTCGTCGAGCTCCGCGGACGTGACGACCACGGACGCCTCCACCCGCTCGACCCCCAAGATGACGGTGCGGTCGTAGCGATGGGTCGAGTTCCGGGACATGCTTCTCCTGACGCGCCTCTGAGGCGGTCGCTGCGGAGGCCGTCGAAGAGTACCCGTGCTGCACGTCTGCATGCGCTTCGGCGATCGTTCCGGGTCAGTCGGGCTCGACGGTGAGACGTGTGTCCATGAACCCGCGCTGGGCGACCTCGAACGACGCGACCAGGTCGATGAGGAGGGTCGACGCGGCCCCGGCCAGCTCGGCCGCCTCGTCCACCCGGCGCGCGGTGGTGAGGACCTCGAGGAACAGGTCGTTGTGCACGCGCACCACGTCGAGCAGGCCGACGGACTCCTGCATCGCGCGTCGCCCCAGCTGGTAGGCGGCCTGGAGCCCGGACTCGTCGCGCTGAGCGAGGTGGCGCAGGAGGAGCGGCGCGTAGTCGAGGCGGAAGCGCTGCAGCGGGTCGGTCACTGCCCCAGCCACTCGAGGCCCTCCTCGAGATCCAGTGCCGTCTGCGTGAGCGGGATCCGCACACCGAGGCGGACCAGGGTCATGGCGACGTCCGGGGCGATGCCGACCACGACGGTCCGCGCACCTCGCAGCTGGGCCATGTAGGCGAGGTCGGCGAGCGTCCTCGCAGCGAAGGAGTCGAGGACGTCGAGCGCGGCGACGTCGATCAGGATCCCCCGCGAGCGCTCCCGGCCCACCCGCTCGAGCAGGTCGCGCTGCAGCCGGACGAGCTGCTCGTCGTCGAGGGCGGCGTGGATCGAGACGATCAGGTTCGGCCGCTGCGAGAGGATCGAGGCGGGCAGCGGCGCGAGCGGGGCGGTGGGCGTGTCAGTCGGCATCAGGCACCTTCGAGACGCGGAACCCGAGCTGTCGCTCCGCTTCCTCGATGCCTCCCTGCAGGTCGCCGACCGTGTGCATCTTGCTGAGGTCGACCCCGATGGTGACGAGGGTCTGGGCGATCTCGGACGACAACCCGGTGATGATGACGTCCGCACCCATGAGGCGGGAGGCCGTCACGGTGTCGACGAGCGAGTTGGCCACGGTCTCGTCCATGTCCGGGACCCCGGTCACGTCGATGACCACCAGCTTCGCCCGGTGAGCGCGGATGGCGTGCAGCAGCTGCTCGGTGAGCTGCCGGGCGCGGTCCTGGTCGAGCACGCCGATGATCGGCAGGATCAGCAGCCGCTCGCGCACCTGCAGCACGGGGGTCGACAGCTCCAGCAGGGCGTCCTGCTGGTCACGGATCACCCGCTCGCGCTGGTCGACGAAGCTGACGGCCACGGTGTTGGCGATGCGGTTGGCTGCCGGCTCGTAGGCGTTGAGCACGTGGGTGAGCAGCTCGAAGTCCTCGCGGTACTTCTCGAAGAGCGAGCGGGCGAGCACGTCCCTCAACAGCAGGACGATGCCGATCACCTCGTGGGTCTCGACACCGCGCGGGATGATCCGCTCGGACAGGTCACGCGCGTAGTCGCGGAGCGCCTCGACGCTGCCGGTCTCGAGCACCCCGACATAGTTGTCGTAGACCGAGGTCGCCTCGGAGAAGACCTCCTCGTTCGTCATGGCGGACAGCAGGTGGGCCCCGGTGATCCGCTCGGCCCACTGCTGCCGCAGCTCGGTGCGGTGGTCGCGCAGGTGGGCGACCAGCTCGGGGAGCAGCTTGTCGTCGCTGCGGTCGGTCTGGGCCGCCCCCGGGATGGTGGAGTCGTCGGTCATGTCTGGACCTCTCTCGTCTTCTTCGCTGGTAGGTGCTGATCGGTTCACCGCAACCACTTCTCCATCGACACGGTCGTCCCCTCGCCGGGGACCGACCGCAGGTGGAACCTGTCCATGAGGCGCTTCGCACCGGGCAGGCCCAGGCCGAGGCCCTGGTAGGTGCTGTAGCCGTCCTGGAGGGCCTCCTCGAGGTCTGCGATCCCCGGCCCCACGTCGCGGACCACCACGCGGATGCCTCGGCGCCCGTCCTCGTCGAGCAGCGAGATCGTCACCTCACCGCGCTCGGCGAACTTGACGATGTTGCGGGCGATCTCGGAGATCGCCGTGGCGATGACCGTCTGGTCGGACGCCGTGAAGCCTGCCTGGGCCGCCGCCTCGCGCCCCTGCTGCCTGGCCGCGACCACGTCGGCGTCCCGCGACACCGGCACCCGCACGAGGCTGTCCTCGGGGAGGCGCCCGCGGCGCTCGAAGAGGCGATCGGCGAGCTGCGCGCACGCCCCGCACCCGAGGAGGTGACCGTGGACGTCCAGCTCTCCCTGGCGCCTCCGGTCGCCGATCGACAGCGCTCGCAGGACCGGCCGGCACCGGTCTGTTGCCGGGTCGACGCCCTCCGCGACGAGGAGGTACTCCACCCGGAGGCTGGCTCGGGCGCGAGCCAGCCTGGCCGCGACCGCGCCCGGAGTGGAACCCCGCTCGGCTGCCATCGTGCTGGTGTCGTCGCCGTCGACCTCGTGGGCGACCAGCAGGTCCCGGTCGTCGGCGGGCAGCTGGGCCAGCGCGGCCGCCATGAACGCACGGTCCTCCTGCCGCAGCACCCCGTCGGTCGGCGGCTCGACCTCCTGAGCCTCGACGAGGAGGTGGGACCGGCTCCGGGCGCGGTCGTTGCGCTCGGCGTACGACGCGACGACGTGTCGCGCCGTCACCGCCGCATAGTGGTGCAGCTTGGCCGGCTCGACGTGCGTGGAGGACGACATCAGCCGGGCCAACGTCTCCTGGACGAGGTCGTCCAGCGTGTGCGGGTCCTTGATCCTCGCCCCGACCACCCGGCGCAGCACGGGGACGAGCTCCGCCACGACGCTCTCGTCGTACGGATGCGCACCGCCACGCACGGGCTCGCTCGGCACAGGGTCCTCCTCCCCACCGAGAAGCAGGACCTGCGGTCCCTTGGATAAACCTGCACCAGTCTATGACCAGCCTCGTCACGACGCATGACGCGAGCCTCTCGCCGCTGGTCCCCCGACGACGTCTCGTACGGCGCCCGGACCCGGTCGGCCGCGCCCGGTGCCCGCGTCATGCACCGGCGCCGAGCAGGTCATGGGACGAACGACGACGACAGCAGGACCGAGGAGGGACCACGTGCACGACCGAGACGAACAGCAGGGCGACCACGCGCAGGGGCTGCGCGAGCGCGACCTCGAACAACGGATGGCCGAGCTCGAGAAGCAGATGGTGACGCTCGCCGCGGCGGTCGACGCCGCCTCACGGATGCAGGTCGCCACGCCGAACCGGCTCGACCACGACATCAGGATCGCCGGTGGCCGGCTGGTCCGCCGGATCCTCGAGAAGGGTCGTCTCGTGGAGGACTACCGCGACACGCGCCGCGCCGACTAGCTCCGACGACGCCGCGTGCGGTCAGACCCCGCGGCGTCGTCGGTCATCGCAGCCGGCATGCCGGTGCTGCCCGCACCAGGACCGAACCCATCGGCCGTTCCGGCCGTCGACAGATCGGAGTCACGAGTGACACAGACCATGCAGATGAACGGGACGAGGCACGTGGCGCGGACCCCGTCGAGGGTGCCTGCGGTCCGGACGAAGGGCGGGACCGGCGTACGACCGCCGCTGCGCATCGCGCAGGTGGCGCCCCTCTACGAGGCGGTGCCCCCCGGTGCCTACGGTGGGACCGAACGCATCATCGCGACGCTCTGCGACGGCCTCGCCGCGCAGGGGCACGACGTCACCCTGTTCGGGCCGGCGACCTCCGACACGGCGGCACGGCTCGTGGCCTTCGAGAAGCCGCTCCGCGAGCGCTTCAGCGCCGACGAGATGGCCGGCGTGGCGCCCCACCTCCACCTGGAGATGATGGCCGAGGTGGCCGCCCGGGCCGGTGAGTTCGACGTCATCCACTCCCACCTCGACCTGCTGGCGCTGCCGTTCACTCCGCTGATCGCCACGCCCAGCGTGCTGACCCTGCACGGTCGGCTCGACCTCGACTTCGTGCGCGAGCTGCTCCCGCGCTACGGCTCCGTGCCGCTCGTGTCCATCAGCAACGACCAGCGGCGCGCGGTCGAGGACCTCGACCTGACGTGGGCGAGCACGGTCTACAACGGACTCGACCTCGGCCACTACCGCGACGTGCCGCACGACCCCGACGGCTACCTGGGCTTCGTCGGCCGGATCGCCGAGGAGAAGGGGCCGCTGGCGGCGATCGAGGTCTCCCGCCGGACCGGCCTGCCGCTGCGCATGGCGGCCAAGGTCGACCCGACGGACGTCCGGTACTACGAGGACGAGGTGGCGCCGCACATGGGCAGCCACGTCGACTTCGTCGGCGAGATCACCGAGGACGAGAAGCCGGCCTTCTACGCCGGCGCCCGCGCCACCCTCTTCCCCAGCGACTGGCCCGAGCCGTTCGGGCTGGTCATGATCGAGTCCTTGGCCGCCGGCACCCCGGTGATCGCGCTCCGCCGCGGCTCGGTTCCCGAGGTCATCGAGCACGGCGTCACCGGCTTCATCTGCGACGACGTCGACGACATGGCCGACGCCGTCAGCCGGATCGACCAGATCGACCCGGACGCGTGTCGTCGCGGCGCCGAGCGCTTCACCGCCGAGCGCATGTGCCGCGAGTACGTCGACGTCTACCGCACGCTGCTGCGCACGCGTCGCCCCGGGCCGGGTCAGGGTGTCGCGCAGCAGCTGCTGTCGGCCACGGGCGAGAACTGACCATGACGTCCGACCGAGTCGTGTCTCCCCTCCGGTCCGTCAGGCACCGGTCGCCAGCCGGGCGCCGGCTGGCCCGCGAGCTGATCGAGGACCACCACGACGTGGCCGTCTCGATGGCGTGGCGCTACCGCAACCGCGGCGTCGACCTCGACGACCTCCAGCAGGTGGCCCTCCTCGGACTCACCAAGGCCGCCCAGCGCTTCGACCCCGACGCCGGACACGCCTTCATGTCCTTCGCCGTTCCCACCATCCGCGGGGAGATCCGGCGCTACTTCCGCGACAACGGCTGGATGGTCCGACCGCCTCGACGCGTGCAGGAGCTGCAACCACGGATCCACGAGGCACGCGAGGAGCTCGAGCGCGAGCTGGAGAGATCACCGCGCCCCACCGAGATCGCGGAGCACCTCGGCGAGCCGCTGGACTCCGTGGTGGAGGCACTGACCGCGGAAGGAACGTTCGCACCGACCTCCCTGGACGGCGTCGTCGGCGACGGTTCCACCACCTTGGGCGAGCTGCTCGGTGGCGCCGACCCGGCCCTGCGGGCGGTCGAGGCGAAGGTCCTGGTGCAGCCACTCCTCGCCCAGCTGTCCGAGCGCGACCGTCACGTCGTACGGCTCCGCTTCTACGAGGACCGGCCGCAGCGGGAGATCGCCGACGACTTGGGGATCACCCAGGCGCAGGTGTCGCGCATCCTCGCGCGCCTGCTCGCGCAGCTCCGCCGCGGCCTCGAGGGAGAGCCGACGGCCACCCTCGCGACCCGCTGCGCCACCCACTCCACGCCCATGACCCGCGCCAGCTAGCCCTTCCAGCACCGCAGCGGGACCCGTACCCCGCGGCGGCGCGGGACGATCAGCCGACGAGCGCGCAGGTGGCCGTGACGCGCAGCGTCTTGGTGCCGTCGGTGTCGTTGAAGCCGTAGGCCGCGCCGCTGTTGAGGTTGGGGTTGATGCTGGTCGCCGTGGGCCGCACGCTCGCAGTCCAGTCACCGGAGACGCCGAGGATCTTCTTCCCGCCCGGGCACACCGCGACCACGGCGCCGCCGACCCCGGCCGACAGGTCCTTGGTGGCCTCCACGTGCTGCAGCCCGCTCACGCCGTTGATCCCGTTGATCCCGGCCGGGCCGGTCTCGCCCTTGGGCCCGTTGTCGCCGGTGAGGCCGCGGGGACCCTCCGGACCCCTGGGACCGGCCTGGCCGGAGCCGTCCTCCAGCTCGGCGACCGTGGCCGCGCTGAGATCGGCGGCGGTGAGGGCGCCGTCCTTGACGTCCGTGCCGGTGACGCTCTTGTTCTTGATGTCCGCCGATGCCACGGAGCCGTTCTTGATGTCGGCCCCGGTGACCAGGGCGCCAGCGACGGCCCCGGTGGAGGCCGAGACCGCCACCAGGGCGGCGAGGACGGCGGCGGCGGGCAGGGCCCGGACGAGCTTGGTGTTCACGGTGGTGTTCCCTCTCAGGGTCGTGTGGTGACCGGTGGCCCGGCAACGTGCCGGACCTCCGGTGAGCGACGCGGTTCGCGTCGCACGACGGGACGCTAGGAGTCCGCGCCGATGCCTGCTATCCACGAAGCGCGGGCGGCATCCGCCGAGCGCGGTCGTCCGCGATCCTCCGAGGTTGAAAAGGCGTTCCCGCCTGATGCCGGACGTGCCATGATCGCGTGAGCGCTCGTCCGGGGGTGGACGGAAGCGCACGAGGGGGTCCACGTCGATGTCTCGGCCGTTGCTCAGCGCACACCGCACGATCGCCACGACCGACATGGACCAGGCACGGCTCGAGGTGTCCGCGCACTTCTGCCCCCACGTGCTCGAGCCGACGGGGCGCGACGGACACCTCGACATGGTCCACAACGCAGCCGCGATCGGTCCGTCCGTGAGGCTCAACTACCTCACCTATGGCAGCGCCATGCGCATCACTCCCGGGACGTTCGACCACTTCTTCCTCGTCAAGGTCCCCCTGGCCGGCTCGGCCCGCGTGCGGGTGGGCGACCGGGTGGTGCACTCCACCCGCAGTCACGCCTCGATCGGATCGCCCACCGAGCCGGTCGACATGATGTGGAGCGAGGGCTGCGAGCAGCTGCTGATCTACCTTCGGCGCTCTGCGGTCGAGGACGTCGCCCGTGGCGACGGTGATGCCGCTCCGGTCGTGTTCGACCCGACGATGGACCTCGAGGCTCCTGCCGCCCGCTCGTGGCTGCGCCTGGTGCACCTGGCGGTCGACGACATGGAGGCCGGCGGTGCGTTGTTCGGCTCACCCCTCGCGGCCGTGCACTTCGAGCAGACCCTCATCTCCGGACTGCTGGCGCTCCAACCCAGCTCTGCGCAGGAGGTGGAGCGGCCGACGCGACCCTGCCCACCCGTCGTACGCGCCGTCGTGGACCTCATCGAGGATCAGCCCGAGCACGCGTGGACGATCGCCGAGCTGGCTCGGCATGCAGGGGTCTCGCCGCGCACCCTCCAGGAAGCGTTCCAGCGCGAGCTGGGCATGAGTCCGCTGGAGCGATTGCGTCGCACACGCCTGGAGCGCGCGCGTCGCGACCTCGTCTCGGCAGATCCCGCGCGGACCTCGGTCACCGACGTCGCGGCTCGCTAGGGCTTCTTCCACCTCGGCAGGTTCGCGCAGACCTACCGGGCGGCCTACCAGGAGCTCCCCTCGCAGACACTGGCGGGCTGAAGCCGCTCGGCACCGGCGTCTCGCCGACCGATGCCGCTCGGCCCGTGGGGCAGCGCAACGTCGTGCCGTGGCAGTCATTGACACTGTCGCCCCCGATCGAGGCCGTCCTAGCGTGATCTCGCCGCGTCGGCAGGGCGACCAGCCCCCGCCCGACGCCTCCCGGACGCAGCTCCGCCCGCGTCCGCCACCTCGATCCTCGATCCTCGATCCTCGAAGGAGATCCTCATGCGCAGATGGTTGGTCGTCACCGGCCTCCTCGGCTCGCTGGCCCTCACCGGGTGCGGCGCGTCCGACACCTCCGACACCTCCGGCGCCGTCGACGACGCCATCACGGCAGCCGCAGACAGCGGCCCGGTGACCGACACCTCGGACCTCGCGGCCGACCGGGCGGTCCTGACCGCGCTGTGCGAGCAGCACTGCGCCTCGCTGAGCCTGGACGGCATCTCGATGTGCGAGTCCGGCGCCGAGTGCGACGCCAACGTCGCCGAGGCGCACGGGCGGCTCGAGGCGCTGGTCGACGCGGCGGCGGCGGAGGGGCTCGACATCACCGCCGCGCCCGCCATCGAGGGCCCGATCGCTGTGTCGCGACGCGCGCACGAGGAGTACCGGTCGACGCAGCCCTGCCGCGACGAGGTCGCCGGGGAAGAGCTGTCCTCGACCTGCTTCGCCGGCGTCGCCGACTACCTGGTCACCGTCCAGCTCGTCGGCATGAACCTGGAGCGGAACTCGTGATCGTCACCGGGACCTACACCACCACGACCACCACCACACCGGCAGCGCGAGAGCGCCGGAACGTCTCCCAGGTCCCTGCACGCCGGTGACACTCGCGCACCCACCGCGACGTCGGGATCGTGCGGGCATCGGGACCGCTGACCGCTGACCGCTGTGCGGAGGTCACCCGGTCACCGGACGGCTGGTGACGCCGCGTCCGGGACAAGAAGGACGCAAGGACGGGGCAAGTGGCCGACGTGAGACTGCATCGACGCCCAGTGCGTACGACGACCACTCGAGAGGACCTTCCATGCACCCGAAGAACCCCGCCGGCGCAGCTCGGCGGTCCCGCCCGGGACCACGGACCGCGGCCATGTTCGCCGCTGCGTTCCTGACCGCGAGCGTGGTGCCGCCAGCGTCGGCCGCACCATCGGCGCGGCCCGACCTCGTCACGACGTCGGTCACCGTCACGGCCACGGCGAAGCCCGGCGAGACGATCACCGTCTCGACGAAGGTCAAGAACGCCGCCAAGGGCAAGGCGCCGGCCACCCGGACGACGTACGCGCTGTCGACGGACACGTCCGCCGGCGGCGACATCACGTTGCCGGGGACGAGCAAGGTCACGGCGCTGAAGCCGGGAAGGAGCGCGTCGGTGAAGGCAGCTGTGGCGCTGCCCGGCAGCACCCCGGACGGCAGCTACTTCGTGATCGCCTGCGCTGACGCCGCGAAGAAGGTGCGGGAGAGCAAGGAGAGGAACAACTGCCGCGCCTCCGACGCACCCGTCGAGGTCTCGGGCGACATCGAGGGAACCCTGTCCGGGACCCTCACCTTCACCGACGTCGGCGCGAGCAGCACCGGCCTCTGGGACACGTGGAACCGCTCGGCCCAAGCCACCGTGCACATGTCGGTCAGTGGTCCCCGGCTCGACGAGGTGTTCGCCTCCACGGGCAGCACCTACACGGTCGACGGCACGCGGGACGACGCCAACACCGCCCCCGGCTGCCAGCGTCGGCGCAGCGAGACAGGTGGAGGCACCCTGGCCTACACCGGCAACCCGTTCACCGACGACGTGCAGGGCAAGTTCACCAAGACCGACCTCAGCGGCCTGGGACTGCTCGTCACCATGCCCTACACCGCGGTGACCACCGAGTCGGGCTGCGAGGAACCCAGGACGACCACCTCCTCGTCGATCGACCTCAACGACATCACGCTCACCCAGGTCAGCCGGACGGCGACCAGCGTGACCTACCGGGCCTCCGAGTTCCTCGGGCCCTACAGCGGTACGTCGGAGTGGGACTCCATCACGGGCGACCTCGTGCTCACCCTCACGTGACCCCCGACTGACGGTCCAGGCACGACCGGTTATCGCACCCGCAGGCCACGACGTGGCCCGGGCTTCATCGTCGGCTCGGGCCCGGGTGCTCTGGAAACGGGCACCCGGGCCGCTCGACGACAGACGGGCGGGTGGTCGGCGTGCCTCAGCCGCGAGCATCCACCAGACGTGCCAGCTCGGTGCGCGAGCCCACGCCGACCTTGCGGAAGATGTTGCGCAGGTGGCTCTCCACCGTCTTGGTCGACAGGAAGATCCGCTGTGCGATCTCCGGGTTGGTCAGCCGGTCCACGACGAGGTCGGCGATCTCGCGCTCGCGTGCGGTGAGTGAGGCGAGCCCGGCGACCCCGGATCCCGGTGAGGTCCTCCGGTGGCGTCGCCGCCCCACCCGTCCGAGCTCGCGCTCGGCCTCGTCGCGGAAGCGACGTGCGCCGCAGGCGTCCAGCGTGGCGGCCGCCTCGGTCCAGAGCGCGACGGCGCCCTCGAGGTCGCCCGTCCCTTCCACGGCTCGACCTGCCAGAGTCCTGGCCCGGGCAGCGTCGACCCGGGCGCCGACGAGGTCCGCAGCGGTTGCCGCGGCGCTGGCCGCCTCGGCCGCTCGAGCGTGGTCGCCGCTGGCCAAGGCACACGCCGCCACCGCCCGGCGAGCCAGGGACTGCGCGAACGGCAGCCCCACGACGTCCGCCCACGCGGTGGCGCCAGTGGCACATTCCTCTGCCCGGCGTACGTCACCGCGCGCCACGTGGGCACGTACGGCGATGTCGAACGCGTAGGTGCGCCACCCGCCGGGGATCCCCGTCAGCTGGGCCCCGCCGCAGGTGGCGTACAACGTCTCGAGCGCGAGCTCTGGGCGCCCGCTCTCGACCTCGATGAAGGCCAGGACCGCTCCCGCCCACGCCTCGATGCCGGTGTTGGAGCGGCGCCCAGCCAGCTCGAGGCTCTCGCGCCCGCGGTCGGATGCCTCCTCGAGGCGGCCTGCGACGGCCAGCGCGAAGGCCAGGTTGAACAGGCCCCAGGCCGTGGTCTCCGGACGCCGGGCAGCGCGCGCCGCCTCGACCATGGTGTCGCAGTGGCGGATCGACTCCTCCACCCGACCAGCGACCCACAGTGCCGTGCCATAGGCCGGGCCGAGGGTGGGGACGGCCCACATGTCCCCGCTGGCCAGAGCGAGTGCGAGACCGCGGGCACCGTGCTCGATGCACGCGTCGTAGCGGTCGAGGTAGAGCTCGGCACCGGCCATCCCACCCAGGACGTCGAGTCGGCGGGCGAGGTCGGCGTCGGTGAGGAGCGGCAGCAGCTCGAGGGCGGAGCCGAGGTGGGCCTCCGCAGCCTCGGTGGCTCCCCCCAGAGCATGGGCGAACGCCGCACCGGCGTGGGCGGCAGCGCTCAGGACCGGCTTCTGCAGTCGTTCGGCCTCGCTCGCCGCGGCGGACGTCCAGGACCTGACCGCCTCGTGGTCGCGGTTGTAGAAGGCGTCGAGCACCATGGCGACCATCACCGAGACCGCCGGCTCGCTCCGGCGGTCCAGTGGCTCGAGCGTCCGGACCAGGCGACGATGAGCGTCGGCGTACCGGCCCAGCCCCTGCTCGATGGCGACACTCGTCAGCGCGAGCTCCACGCGGGTGGCGTCGTCGGTCGCGAGCTCCAGCGCCTCGACGGCCGATGCCAGCGCGGCCTCGGGCTCGCCGAGCGCGGCGAGCAACGGCGGCTGCCGCCGCGCCAGACGCAGCCGTTGGCTCGGGTCCGCCGTTCCGGGAAGCAGTCGCAGTGCAGTGCCCAGCCACCGCACGGCGCTCGCGGGGGCGCGTGCGGCTGCCTGGTCGGCCGCCTCGACCAGCACGTCGACAGCCTCCTGGTCCCCCACTCGTGCGGCGTGCTCCAAGTGGCCCGCGAGATCGGTGGCCGGCGCGCCGAGTTCCGCGAGGCCGGCGACGCACCGCTCGTGCAGCGCGAGCCGTCGCCCCGGAGGCAGCGCGTCGTAGACGGCGCGACGCACCAGCGGGTGGCGGAACGCGAACTGCCGAGGGACGTCGCCGCTCTCGACGATGCCGCGCAGGACGAGCTGGTCGATGAGCTCGTACGCGCTCTGCTCGTCCACCCCGGCGACCCAGCCGGCGAGGTCCAGCCCGAACGGGTCGCCCACCACGGCCGCGCCCTCGGCCAGGCTCCGGGCCGGCCCGGCACGGTCGAGCTCCGCCAGGATCGCCTGCGAGATCGCAGGTGGAAGCCCATCGTCCAGCTGCGGGGCGTGCTCTCCGGTGCCCGCCAGCGTGAGCAGGTAGAAGGGGTTGCCACCGCTCACACGGTGCAGCTCCTCGGCCGAGCGACGGTCCGTCACGCCCATCAGGTCGCCCACCTGCTGGACGTCGAGGGGGTTCACCTCCACGTACCTGGCGACCCCGTCGAACACCGCGCGCGCCACGTCGGCGGCCAGGTCGGCGTCCACCTGGCGTGGTCGGTAGGCACCCACGAGCAGCAGCCGGGCCGCGCCGGGGCGACGCAGCAGGAAGGCGAACAGCTCCAACGAGGAGCGGTCGGCCCAGTGCAGGTCGTCGAGCACCAGCACGAGCGGACGCTCCCGCGACAGGAGCTCCAGCAACCTGCGGATCGCTGCGTAGCCGCTCACCCGGTGCTCGGGCGTCCCCACCGACACCCCGCCGGCAGGAACGCGGATGCCGAGTGACGGGAAGAGCGTCGCAAGGCGAGTCCGGTCCTCGTCGCTCATCGCCTCCAGCACCGTCTCGTCCAAGGCGTGCAGGTGTGCGTCAAGGGCGTCGACGAACGGGCCGAGCGGGTGCTGCTCGAACTCCGAGGCGCGCCCGGTGAGAACGAGGCCACCGAGCTCGTCCACCCTCGTGCGCAGCGTGCTGAGCAGGAACGTCTTGCCGATCCCCGGCTCCCCGGCGACGACGACGGCGGTGCTGTCACCGCGGAAGGCTTCGTGCACCGCACGCATCAGTGCCTTCAGCTCGCCATCACGTCCGACAAGTCCAGCGCGCAGCACGCCTCCCCCTCCTCGCTCGCTCAGGATAGGACGAGAGTGCGGTCGGCCTCCATGCCTGAGACGAGGTACGTCCACGACGCCGCCTCCCGCAGTGCGGGGCCTGGCCCGACACGGCTCAGGGTGCGCCTCAGGGTGTCCGCCCGATGTCGGTGCGCCGGCTCGTCGACACCATCGACAGGTGCCTCGATTCAGACTCTGCCACCACCACACACCCGACGAGTGCGCCGCCGCCATGGCGTCCTGGCGCGTCTTCGCGAGCCCCCTGCGTGGGCAGTCGGCGACGGCGTCCTGCGCTCACGGTGGCCACCACGTCTGGTTCGACGTCGAGGCACCCGACCGGGAGGCAGCCCTGTCGCTGCTTCCCGGCTTCGTCGCCCACCGCACGGAGGTCGTGCGCGTGGCCGAGCTCGACCTGCCCTGAACACCGTCCGAAGGAAACCGTCATGACGTTCACCACCTCACCTGCGCCTGTCCACCGGTCGTCGACTGCTGCCGTCGCGCTCATCCTCGGCAAAGCCGGACGCGCCGGCGCATGAGTGACCCACTGTCCGCGGCTCTCAGCCTGCTCGGCGTCGCAGCGCTGGTCATGGCGCTGTGTCTCGGAGGGACGCTCGTCGCGGCCGAGACCTGGCACGTCCGTCGGCGCGGCCGGACCGCTCGCAGCCCGAGGGCGTCGGCGCAGCCGTCCACGTCCTACGGCGCTCCCCCACAGCCGACACGAGTGCATGCGGGCGGAAAGCCATGAACACCGCGCGCCGGCTGGCCGTCGCCGCCGTCCTGGTCATGGGCGCGTCCCTGGCCGTCCAGGGATCGGCCGTGCTCACCCACCCGATGTTCGCCGAGCTCGGCGCGAGCGGGGTCTCGGGGTTGCGCTTCCTCCTGGCCGCCGGTCTTGCTGTCGCGCTGGTGCGACCGCGCTGGGCCGGGCGCTCCACGACCTCATGGACGTGGATCGTCATCTACGGCTCCATCATCGCGGCCATGAACGTGGCGATGTACCGCGCCCTCGAGCACCTTCCGCTCGGAGTCGCAGTCACCATCGAGCTCCTCGGTCCACTGGCCCTGGGCGCGACCCGTCTGCCGCGCCGTTGGCTGCGTGGGCTTCCCCTCGTCAGCGTCGCCGGTCTCGTCCTCGTTGCCCGACCCGACAGCGACCTCCCGGTCATCGGGCTGGTGTTCGCAGGCTGTGCGGCCGCAGCCCTGGCGGCGTACGCCGTGGTCGCTGAGCGGATCAGCACCATGACCACGGGCAACGGCTGGGACGAGCTCGCCCTCGCCCTGGTGGTCGCCGCCGCGTGGACACTGCCGCTCTCGTGGCATGCCTTGCCGACACTCGGGGTGACCCACCTGCCCCGGCTGCTCATCGCCGCAGGGGTCGGGGTGCTGCTGGCGTTCGGCCTCGACTTCCTCGCCGTGCGCCGGAGCTCCGCCCGCATCGTCGCCGTGCTCCTGTCGTTCGACCCGGTCCTCGGAGCCGCCCTCGGGTGGGTGTTCATGGCGCAGACCCTCAGCGTGGCGACGCTGCTCGGCATCGGCCTCATCGTGACCGCCGGCGTGGCGACCTGCGCATGGCACACAGAAGGCACCAGCCGGGCTCGGCACGACGGGACAGCAGCGACCGGGCGGCTGGGCGGTGCCGGTGATTGAGAGCTGGTTGAACAGGGGACCAGTGTCGTGGACTGTCCGGGTGATGTGGGGGCAAGACCCGGCAGCCCGGCCCGGGCGCTCGACTCGAGCGCCCGGGCCACCTGCTCCTAGCAGCTGCGGCGTCGGGTCGCGGTCGCCACGAGGACGCGGCCATGGGCGAAACTCCTCTGGCGCACCTGACTCCACGTCTATGGAGTCAGACCGTGGAGATCGCCCTGACGGCTGCAGGCCCCTTCGGTCTGGACGATCCCATCGCGCCGGACCGCTAGCCCACCCGGGCGCCGTTGCTGCGACCGACGACGTGGTCGACGGTGCGTGGCATGTGCCCGCGCTCAGCAGACGTGGGGCCGGCGCACGCGCCCGTCCCCACGTCCGTGCCACTACCGTGCGGCTCGCTGGATGAGCTTCGTGACCGCTCGCGGGTGACTCATCATCACCACGTGCGAGCTGTCCACCTCCACCACCTGCGCACCGGCCCGCTACGCCATGGCCCGTTCGGCCTCCGGCGGGATGATGCGGTCCTGGGTGGCCACCATGTACCGGCTCGGGATCTCGGCCCATGCCGGAGGCCCGGAGGGAAGCCCGAGCGCGGCCAGGGCCCCCGGGCGCCGTGTCGCGGACAGGTCTCTGGTGGGCCGGCCAATCAGCTCCCGCCCGCAGCTCCTGTCCGGCGCGCCGGGCATCTCCATCCCCGTGCCACGATGCGGAACGGCGCACTCGAGCTTCCTGTGGTGGTCCTTGAGCCAGCCTTGAGCCGTTCGGCGCAGCTGGTCGTGTCCGAACTGGTGACGAACGCCGTCGTGCATGCGGGTACGCCCGTCCACGTGCGTGTCACCGCGGAGACCGATGCGGTGCGCGTCGAGGTGGAGGACGCCAGCCCGCACCTCCCGGCCGAGCGGAGCAGAACGGTCACAGCCGGCACGGGCCGCGGTCTCAAGCTCGTCACGGAGCAAGCCGACCGCTGGGACGTCGTAGCCACCGGCGAAGGCAAGATCGTCTGGTTCGAGATCGGAGTTCTCTCCGTCCCGTTCGCGGGACACCGGAGGCCCGCGACGCCGCCACCGCGAGTGACGCCGGTGGTCCTGCGTCACGTTCCGCTGCTGATGCACTGGGCGTGGCAGGAACATGCGGCGGCACTGTTGCGCGAGTACCTGTTGTTCCGCCTGGACAAGGACGACGCGGCGATCGACGACCACGCGGCCGCGAGCACTGCACTCAACGTGCTGGACGCCCAGCTGCCCAGACCGGAGCTCCCGGAGGATCCCGACGCCCTGCTGGCAACCGTCGTCGAGCCGCAGGCCACGTGCGACGAGGTGGTCGTGCTGGTCCCGACCGTCTCGGTGCATCACTTCGTGGTGTTGGACGACCTCCTGGAGCGGGCCATCGCAGCCGCGCACGACGGTCGACTGCTCAGTGCGCCCATCCAGCCGGAGATCCGTCAGATGCGTGCCTGGCTCTGCGCCCAGGTGGGCAAGCAAGCAGCGCACGGACCGCCCACCCCGTGGCGGCCCGCCGCGAATCCCGGCGTTGACATCGGTGACGTCCTCGACCGTCGGCCGGCGTACGCGCGGCTCCTCGCTCCGGACTCGCTCGCACTGGTCACGAGCGACGCCCACGTCATCCTCGCCGTCTCCCCACGCCTGGTGAGCTTCCTGCGCTACCGCGAGTCGTCCGAGCTCCTCGGACGACGCGTGCTGGCGGTGGTTCCTCCCCGGTTCCATCAGGCCCACGTCGCCGGTGCCACGCTGCACGCCACCAACGGGCGTGACGTGCTGCTGCACCAGTGGGTGTCGGTTCCCGTTGTTCGCGCCGACGGCGGGGAGTCCCTCGTGGAGCTGCACGTGGAGCCACAGCACGTGGGTGACGAACGCGTCTTCGTCGCCGAGTTCCGGGAGCTGTGAGCGCGGCCGGGCGAGAGCAGTGTGGGCAGCAGGCGCGATGCGCGGCGGCGGTCCCTCCCGTCTCGGCCGATGCGGCACCGCAGCTGAACCTGCTGGACGAGACGCGCCCTATCGCTCACCCAGCCCATTTGGTAGGCATTCCGGACGACCGCCAGCGAGGGAGGCCCACCATGTCCGACCGTCCGCACCACCCACCGTCCCATCCGGTCGCACGCCGCCGTCGCCTCGCCGCCACCGCAGCTCTCGCGATGACTGCTGTGCTCGCACCGGCGACCGACGTGTCGACGGCCGGCGCCGCCCCGCCTAGCACCTCGTCACCGGCCGGCGCTGCTCCTCGCGCCGCTGAGATCTCGACCGGCGCACTGGACCGGCTGGTCCAACGCCTCCGCACGGACGGCAAGGCCGTCGCTGTCACCGCCGAGCTGCGCCGCGGCGCCCGGACGTGGACGTTCGACGCCGGTCGAGCCCGCCGGGCACCTGCCCGGACGGTGCAGCCAGGCAGCAGCTTCCGAGCCGCCAGCGTCACCAAGCAGCTCGTCGCGGTCCTCGCGCTGCAGCTCGTCGAGAAGGGGACGTGGACCCTCGACACCACCATCGGCGACGTCGACCCGGGCCTGTGGCCCGGCCGGGAGGCGATCACCGTTCGCCAGCTGCTGAGCCACACCAGCGGCATGCCTGACCACCTCGGCGCGGTCGTCGCGGAGGCGACGACCGGTCGGAAGTTCGTGCGCGCCATCTCGCGGCGCTCGACCGACCAGGAGATCATCGCCCTGGGACGAAGCCTGCCGTGGGCGGCCGAGCCGGGCACCTTCTCCTACAGCAACACCGGCTACGTCGTGGTCGGCCAGATGCTCGAACGGGCCACCGGCACATCGGTCCGCCGTCTCGTCGAGCGACGGATCCTGCGACCGGTCGGCATGACGGACAGCGCCTTCGCCGTGAGCAAGAGCTCTCCACGGCCGGGCCTGCACGAGTACGCCCGATGGCCAGGACGCACCCTCGACCTCCGCTCGTTCGAGCCGTCCCTCTTCTCCTCGGCCGGGGCACTGGTGTCCACCGCCCGCGACCTCAACGAGTTCCGACGCGCGCTCGAAGCCGGCGAACTCATCGGCAAGCGATGGGTACGCGTCATGCAGCATCCGCTGACCGACCAGGGCTACGGACTCGGCAGCTACCGCCTGCCGAGCCCCTGCTCGTCCGGGCCGCGGTGGGTGCATGGTCACGACGGCGGGTCGTTCGGCACACTGACGTTCTCGGTCGGGCTCGGCGGCAACCGGCAGCTCACCATCGCCATGACCGGCCGCGGCTACACCGAGGACACGATCACCTCCCAGAGCCGTCTGCTGCAGAAGTTCGCCTACACCGCGCTGGCCGCCACCTGCGCCGACGACCGCAAGGACCGGCGGAAGGACCGGCGCCCGGGCGGGGCTCCTGAGTGGCCGCAGCTCCTGGACGTGGTGGCCGCGCGGGCCCCCGCCTCCTGAAGAGAGCCTTCTCGCGGGGTTCGACCCGGAAGGCGGGCGCGATCGGGCCCCCGTGGGTCTTCCCACCGCGTCCGAGCGCGGGGTACAACGAAGGTCCCTCACGCTTTCTCGGACACGGCGGCCACGGTCGCCGGAAGGGACCCACCGATGCACCTCAATTCTCGGGTCGGAGGAGTCGGCGCTGCCCTCGTGACGCTCTCCCTGGCAGCAGCTCTCGCACCGTTCACCTCGTCGGCCTCCTCGGCCGGTTCACCACCAGCGGGTCCACCCGGCGGAGGCGCCGGCTTCCAGGGTGAGGACTCCGCGTCCCGCGACAAGGACGTCCGTGACGGCCGGGCCGCGCCCACCGCCCGGCAGCGGTCCGCGCTGGACGACCTCGACGCCACGGCCCGCTGGAACAAGCTCGGCACACCGGCGGTGCTGATGGCCACCGACACGCCCCTCGCGACGGGGCTTCCCGCCGACCCCGAGACAGCCGCGCTCGAGTTCCTCGCCGGGACCCGCGACGTCCTGGGTCTCACCGCGCGGGGCGCCGAGTCGGTCGAGGTGCTCGCCAGCCGCCCGCTGGGTGAGGACGCCGACGTGGTGATCGTGCGCCAGCAGTTCGGCGACCTCGCCGCCGGTGTCGACGGCATCGCCGCCGTGGGGATGCGCAACGGCTCAGTGCTCTACGTCAGCTCGTCGCTGGCGCGCGACGCGGCGGCGCCGGCGCCGGCCACCCTGACGGAAGCCGACGCCCAGGGCCTCGCCGCGCGCGACGCCGGCATCGCCGACCCCGTCGTCCTCGGCACGACCGAGGTCGCCGTACCGGTGCCGGGGGCCGCGGCCCGCGCCGCCTACCAGGTGGTGCTGCGTTCGGAGGACGACGAGACCGCCGGCTTCGCCAGCTATGTCGACGCGCGCTCCGGCGAGGTGCTGGTCCGCGAGGACCTCGTCGACCACGACGCCGACAACCCCGAGTGGGAGGTGTTCCCGAGCAGCCCGCCGGTGGACTACTCCTCCCGCGACACCCGGGTGACGTGGTGCTGGACGCCGCTGACGGGGTGTGAGGAGACGGTCGGCACCAGCGCCTCGCTGCCCTGGGACGTCGACCCGACGACCAACCAGCCGACGTTCACCACGCTCGGCAACAACGCCATCGCGGTCGAGAACCGCAACAGCAACAACTCCCGCACCGTCGGCACCGAGACGGCGACACCGTCGCCGACCCGCGACTACGCCTACCCGTGGACCAACCAGTGGTACGAGGAGGGGTGTGACCCCGCGACGTTCGGCTCCCCGCAGAACGTCGACCTCGACGCCGCCCGCGCGAACCTCTTCGCCATGCACAACCGCATGCACGACTGGTCCTACCACCTCGGCTTCGTCGAGAGCACCTGGAACATGCAGAAGGACAACCTCGGCCGGGGTGGTCTCGGTGGTGACTACGAGCAGGGCAACGCCCAGGCCGGCGCCGTCTCGGGCGGTCCGCCGACCTTCGCCGCACGCAACAACGCCAACCAGTTCACCCCGCCCGACGGCCAGGCGCCGATCACCAACATGTACATGTGGCAGCCGATCGCCGGCTCCTTCTACGCCCCGTGCGTCGACGGCGACTACGACATGAGCGTCATCGGCCACGAGTACGGCCACGCGATCACCAACCGGATGATCGCCGGACCGAGCGGCGGCGTCAGCTCGCCGCAGGGCATGAGCGAGAGCTGGAGCGACCAGCTGGCCATGGAGTACCTCCACGAGCACGGCTACGCCGCCCCGGGACTCCAGGCCTTCACGATCGGCCAGTACACGACCGGCGACGCCGTGGCCGGCATCCGCAACTACAACATGAGCCGGAGCCCGCTCAACTACACCGACATCGGCTACGACGTCACCGGACCGCAGGTGCACGCCGACGGTGAGATCTGGACCGCGACCAACTTCGACATCCGGCAGGCCTTCATCGCCCGGTACGGCGCCGGCGACGCGGCCCTCAACAAGTCGTGCGCCAACGGGCAGACCCCGGTCAGCGGCTGCCCGGGCAACCGGCGCTGGATGCAGCTGGTGTTCGACTCGTTCCTGCTGATGGCCAACAGCCAGGTCAGCCAGGTCGACTCCCGCAACGCGATGCTGGCCGCGGACCTGCTCCGATTCAACGGCGCCAACCAGGACATCCTCTGGAACGCCTTCGCTGCTCGGGGCCTGGGCGAGGGCGCCACCAGCGCCGGCAACGCCGACCCCGACCCCACGCCGAGCTTCCGGTCGGCGTACGCCAGCGAGTCGGCGGTCACCTTCGCTCCGCGCGACGAGCGCGGCCGCCCGGTGCGCGGCGCCCAGCTCTACGTGGGCCACTACCAGGCACGGGCCGTGCCGGTGGCCGACACCGACCCGACCACGGCGCTGCCCGACCGGGTGGAGATGGTGCCGGGCAACTACGAGTTCGTGGCCCGCGCCCCCGGCCACGGCCACGCCCGCATCCCGCTGACCGCGCTCTCCGCCGGCCGGGCCAAGACCCTCGCACCGCGGATGGACACCAACCTGGCGTCCGTCACCAACGGCGCGGCGGTCGAGGGCACGGGCACCGACCTGGTCAACCTCGTCGACGACGAGGAGGGCACCCAGTGGGCGGCCCTGGGCGCTCCGGTCGCGCAGCAGCACGTGGTCGTCGACCTGGCCGGCACCAAGCGTCAGGACGTGCGGCGGGTGCAGGTCAGCACCCACCTGCGGCCCGCACGCACCAACCCGGACGGGACCCCGGCCGAGCCGAGCCAGAGCCGCTACTCGGCCCTGCGTCAGTTCGAGGTGTGGTCGTGCTCCATCGCCCGCGGGGTCGACTGCGACGAGCAGGACGAGTTCACCCGGGTGTTCCTCAGCCCGGAGGACGCGTTCCCGGCCACGGCCCCGCGGCCGCGGGCGCCGGACCTCGTCATCCGGTCGTTCGACATCCGACGCACCAAGGCGACCCACCTGTGGCTCCAGGTCGTCACCAACCAGTGCACCGGAGGTCCGGAGTACGCCGGTGAGCAGGACCAGGACCCGCGCGCCGTGAGCGACTGCTCGGCGGGCAGCGACCAGGACCTGAACGTACGGGCGACGGAGTTCCAGGCCTTCGGCCGCTGATGTGCACCGCTGACTGAGTCCGGGCCCCGACACGCTCGCGTGTCGGGGCCTCGGCACGGTCACTTTCGCCCGCCACCACAGGGGGCGGTGCAGCCAGCCCGCGGGACGCAGGTCCGGGAGGCCACTTCTCGGTCGGGCGGACGAGATGTGGATCCCGCGTCATGCCGAGCCGCGCGGCAAGTCATGGGTGGCATGCAGCCCACGACAACGACACGCAGTCCCCGCGCCCGGTCCTCTCAGGAGGGACCAGCGACGAGTGGCGACGACCCCGCAGCGCTGGTGTCTGACGAGGACCACGGGAGCGAAGCGGAACACGATTCGAGCCCGGCTGTGGGCGGGATGGCCGACGACGCCACCGTTCCGCCGTCAGGAGCGCTGCAGCCAGACCCCACGGGGCTGGGAGCACTTGCCTGATGTGTCCGGCGCACCTGCCACGACCCCGTCAGCGTCGTTCCGACATGCTCGACCACCACTGGGGCTGGCGGCCGGAGTGGACCGAGGACCGGCCCTGCTTGTACTGGTACCTGTCCTTCGACCCGGCTCAGGTGGCCCGGGCAGTCCCGTCCGCGCTCCTGGACTCGATCAGTGACACGTCGTGGCTCGAGCCGATCCCTCTCCGCTGGATGCACCTGACCTTGTGCGAGGTCGCCTTCGTCGACGAGGTGACCGACGGTCAGGTCGACGAGGCGGTCCGGAGCATCACGCGACGTCTCCCGGCGCTCGACCTCACTGCGCTCACGGTGGGACCCCCCGGGGGGATGGGCAGCGCGGTCGTGCTGGGAGCCCGGCCACGGCAGCAGCTCGCACGATTGCAGCAGAGGCTGTGCGCGCACACCCAGGATGCTCTCGGCCTGACGACGGACCACACGGTCGAGGACGACTTCCAGCCACACGTGAGCCTGGGTTACGTCAATCGCTCCGTGGCGGCAGCCGAGGTCCAGGAGCTCACGTCGCGACACAGCGACTTCGAGGCCGAGCTCCCGGTCTCGTGCCTGATCCTGGCCGAGGTGACGCGCAACCGCACGCACTACGAATGGACGGTGCGAGCCGCGGTCCGCCCGCCTGGTGCCCTCGCCCGTCACGGCGCGGGTCGGCAGACGACGGGCTGACCGCTCGCGGAGCTCGTGGGCAGCGCCGCTGGCTCCTACGTCCGCCCACCATGACCGAGGACGAGGATCGATCGCGGATCGCCGGCTGAACTGCTCCGAGTGCTCTGGACCCCCTCGCGCCGCTGAACCGATCGCTCAATTCCGAGTCTGACCAGACACCGACCCCCGTCGGACGTAGTGTGTTGCTCGATTGTTACTCGATTGAGGCATTCCCGAGGAGGGAGTGACGGGGCAGCGCGCCGTCACGTCGGGGGCGCCCCAGAGCTGTGAAGGACCACCATGCTGGGCGCTCGTACCCCCGTCTCCTCGTGGCTGCGCATCTGCGCCTCGCTCCTGCTCGTGGCGGTGAGCCTCGCCCTCGCGGTGGTGCTCCCGGCCGACCGCGCGGACGCGGCGGTCATCCGTCCCTTCACCGAGGTGTTCTCCACCCAGACCAACGGCTCGATCCAGGTCACCGGCAACTCCGTGCTCAGCTGCGGCACGGCGACGGGGTGCGCCCAGGCGCTGAGCGGCGCGACCGCGTCCAGCAACAACAACTTCACGATGGTGCCGCTGGACACCGACGCCGACCCGTCCACGACCCGCTCGTCGTCGGCCAACCTCGCCATCCCGCCAGGCGCCCGTGTCCTCTACGCCGGTCTCTTCTGGGGCGGCGCGCGCACCGCCGGCACCAGTGGCGTGGCCGCGTCCGGGACGGTCGGCAACATCCGGTTCCGCGTGCCCGGCTCGGCGTCGTACCAGACGGTGGCTGCGCAGCAGGTCGACAACCAGACGACCAGCGCAACCCTCGACTACTCGGCCTACAGCAACGTCACCGACCTCGTGCGTGGCGCGGGCCCCGGCACCTACTGGGGCGCCGACATCGTGGCCGCCACCGGCGTCGACCGGTATGCCGGGTGGAGCCTCGTGGTGGCGGTCGAGGACCCCGCCGCCCCGCTGCGCGACCTCACCGTGTTCAGCGGCTATGCGACCGTCGTCAGCAACGAGACCGTCGACACGACCATCTCCGGGTTCCTCGCTCCTCCGACCGGCGCCGTCGGCGCGCGGTTCGGGGGCGTGACCTACGAAGGGGACGCCGGCATCACCGGCGACTACTTCCAGGTCGGCACCAGCCGCCTTGCCGACGCCCAGAGCCCCTCGGCCAACTTTTTCGGCAGCCGCATCACCAACGGCGGCGCCAACCTCACGAACCGCACGCCGGCCTCGCTCAACAACCTCGGCATCGACGCCAAGGTGGTCGACGCGCCCGGCACGATCCCCAACGGCGCCACCTCGGCGAACCTGCGCTTCGCCTCGACCGGCGACTTCTACTACCCCGCGGCCCTCACCACGCAGATCGACCTCTACGCGCCGACGATCCAGGGCAGCAAGTCGGTCACCAACCTGTCGGGCAACACCCCGGCCAAGGTCGGCGACGTCCTCGAGTACTCCGTGACGTTCAGCAACACCGGCGAGGACGCGGCCACGAACGCCGTGGTGACCGACCCCATCCCGGCCGGGACGTCCTTCGTGCCCGGTTCGCTGCGCGTGACCGCCGGCGCCAACCAGGGCGCGAAGACCGACGCGGCCGGCGACGACCAGGGCGAGTTCGTCGCCGCCAGTCGCACCGTGCGGCTGCGGGTCGGCACGGGGGCGACCGCGACCGTCGGTGGCCGCCTCGCTCCCTCCGCGACGACGACCGCCGCCTTCCGTGTCCGCGTCGACACCGCCGGCGCGGGCACGACCCTGCGCAACAGCGCCGCGCTGGCCTACCGCGCGGAGACCATCGGTCGCGACTACACCTACACGACGGCCGAGGTGGCGACCCCGGTCGCTGCGGAGGCGGACGTGTCCCTCACCAAGTCCGCCGCCCCGGAGCCGGTGCTCGCCGGCAACCAGGTGACGTACGCCCTCACCGCCCGCAACGCGGGCCCGAACGCCGCCGCCGGGGTGCAGGTCGTCGACACGCTCCCCGAGGGCGTCGTCCTGGTCTCGAGCAACCCGTCGACCGGGACCTGCTCGTTCAGCAGCCCGACCCTGACCTGCGGCCTCGGCGCCCTCGCCTCCGGCGCCACGGCGACGGTGTCGGTGGTCGTGCGCGTGCCTCCGGGCTCGGCGGCCACCGCGCTGACCAACGTCGCCCGGATCTCGGCGGCGACCTCGGACCCGAACCCCGGCAACAACAGCGCCTCCGCCACCACCACGGTCCTTCGGCAGGCCGACCTCGGCCTCACGAAGTCCGCGTCCCCGACCGACCCCGTCCCCGGGACGGCCGTGACCTACACCCTCGTGGCGACGAACGACGGCGCCTCGCGGGCAGCCGACGTCACGATCACCGACACCCTTCCCGCCACCCTCGCGGTCAGCTCCGCGACGACGGACCGCGGCACCTGCGAGGTCACCGGGAGCCAGGTGTCGTGCACCGCAGCGGGTCTCGACCCGGGCGAGTCCGCCACGGTCACCGTGGTGGCGGACGTCCCGTCCGGTGCCACGAGCGTCCCGCTCACCAACAACGCACGCGTCGGCTCCACCACGCCGGACCCCGACTCCTCCAACAACGCCGCCACCGTCACCGTCACGCCCCAGGCGCCGCGTGCCGACCTCGTCGTCACCAAGGAGGCGGTCACCTCCCCGGTGGTCGCCGGACGCGGCGTGCAGTACGTCGTCACGGTCCGCAACGACGGACCCTCCGACGCTGCCGCCGTGACCCTCGACGACCAGGCGCCGGCCGCCCTGTCCGGCGTGGCAGCCACCCCGACCGCCGGCTCCTGCACGGTCTCGGCCGCCGGTCGCGTCCAGTGCGACCTCGGGACGCTCGCCGCCGGCCGCTCGGTGGAGGTGGCCGTCAACGCCCAGCTCGACGCCGGAGCCACCGGCACCCTCGTCAACTCCGCGACGGCCACCTCACCCACCGCGGACCCGGCGCCGGGCAACAACACCGGCACCTCGAGCGTCCCGGTGACCACCAGCGCGGACCTCTCGGTCACCAAGTCGGCAACCCCGGTCCCCGTGCTCGCCGGCAACGTCGCGACGTACTCCGTCGTGGTCACCAACGACGGTCCGTCGATCGCCCGCGCGGTGACCGTGGTGGACCCGGTGCCCGTCCCGCTGACCTACGTCGGCTCGTCGACCACGCAGGGCACCTGTGCCACGAGCGGGACGCCCACGACCGTGACGTGCGCCGTGGGCGACATCCCGGTCGGCGGCAGCGTCACCGTCACCGTGCGCGCCGGCACGCCGCAGGACGGCAGCGGGCAGGGCGTGACCAACACGGCGAGCGCCTCCTCCCCGACCCCCGACCCGGTGGCCGGCAACAACAGCGCCGCCTTCACCCTCCCCACCGCCGCCCAGGCGGATGTGGAGCTCACCAAGACCGTCACCCCGAGCCCGGTCGTCGCGGGACAGACCGTGAGCTACCGGATCATCGCCCGCAACACCGGCCCGTCGGCCGCCAACGGCGTCACGGTGACCGACACCATCGGCGCGCGCGTGACGGGCGTGGTCGCCACGTCGCCCACGACGGGCGCGAGCTGCGCCGCGACGAGCGGCAACAACGTCTCCTGCACGGTGGCCACGCTGGCCAGCGGGGCCGAGCTCGTGGTCGAGGTGACCGGCACGGTGGCTCCCGGCGCGGCCGCCGGCGCCCTCACCAACGACGCCCGGGTCACGTCCGCGACGCCGACCGACCCCTCCCTCGACAACAACACCGCCTCGGCGACCACCGAGGTGGTCCGCAGCGCCGACCTGTCCGTCACCAAGAGCGGTACGTCGACGCTGGCCGCGGGTCGTGAGGGCGAGTGGACGCTGCTCGTGAGCAACGACGGTCCGTCGACGGCCACCGACGTGCGGCTCACCGACTCCCTCCCCACCGGGGTGACGTTCGCGGGCGCCACGGGAGCGACCTGCACCGTCGACGGCGGTGTCGTGACCTGCCCCCTCGGTGACCTCGCCCCCGGCGCCTCGACGACCGTCACCGTCCGCGGCACGGTGGACTCGGGCGTCGTGGCGGGCACGGAGCTCGTCGACACCGGCAGCGTCTCGTCGACGACCAGCGACCCGGCCCCGGCCAACAACACCGACGACCACACCACGACCGTCACCGAGGTGACGGACGTGCGGGTCGCGAAGTCCGCCCAGTCGGACTCCTTCGTGCCGGGCGCCGAGGGCGTCTACCTCGTCGACGTGACCACCGACGGGCCCTCGGACGCCCGCGACGTCGTCGTGACCGACACCCTCGACGCGTCGCTCGACGTGCTGGAGGCGACGTTCGACGGCGGCACCTGCACCGTCGTGGGCCAGCTCGTCACCTGCCGGCGGGACCTCCTGCCCGCCGGAGCGACGGCGCAGGCGCGGATCCGCGTGTCGGTCGACCCCGACCGGTCGACCCCGGTGACCAACGTCGCCGAGGTGACCAGCAGCACTGACACGGGCACGGGCGGCAACAACCGCTCCGAGACCACCACCCCGGTGACCCCCAGCGCTGACCTCGCGATCGTGAAGACCGCCTCCGCCACGGAGGTCGCGGCCGGTGAGGGCGTGACCTACACCCTGACGGTCGTCAACAACGGTCCGTCGCTGGCCGCGGACACCGTGGTCGCCGACGTGCTGCCCGCCGGCATCGTCCCCGCCGCCGCCACCGCCTCCGCCGGCTCCTGCACGATCAGCGGCCAGGTCGTGGCCTGCGACCTCGGTGACGTCGAGCCGGGCGCCCCGGTGACCATCGTCGTGGTGGGCGGCACGGGTCCGGGCGCCGCCGCCGGTGCCCGGGCGAACCAGGCGGAGGTCTCCTCCGCCACGGCCGACCCCGTGCCCGCCAACAACACGTCGCAGGTCACCGTCGACGTGGTGACGGAGGCCGACGTCCAGGTCACCAAGACCGCCAACGGGGACAGCCTCGTGCCCGGTGGCGCCGTGAGCTGGAGCATCGTCGTCAACAACGCGGGCCCGTCCACGGCCCGCGGCATCGTCGTCACCGACACGGTTCCCGCCGCCGTCACGGTGACGTCGGCGTTCCACGGCACGGCCACCCCCTGCACGGTCTCCGGTCAGCAGGTGACCTGCGACCTCGGTGACCGGACACCGGGCCAGCGCGTGGTCACCATCGTCGGCACGCTGGCGTCGTCGTACGCCGGCGCCACCCTCGCCAACACGGTGCAGGTGAGCGCAACGACGCCCGACCCGGTGCCGGGCAACAACACCGCGACGGCGACGTCGCCGATCACCCGGATCACCGACCTCGAGATCATCAAGACCATCGACGACCCGACCCCCGTCGCCGGGCAGCGGATCACCTACACGCTGTCGACCTACAACAACGGCCCCTCCGACGCCCTCGACGTCGACTTCATCGACCAGCTGCCCAGCGGCCTCACGGACGTCGTGGTGCGCCGCCCGACCCTCGAGGGCCAGCCGGCGACGGCGGAGTGCGAGCTGCGCCAGCCCGTCAACGCCGGCACGGTCGACAACCCGGCGGCGGCGACCGTCTTCTGCTCCGGACCCGTCTTCAGGTCGGGGCTGCCCGCACGCGTCATCGGCTACGTGGACGCCACCATCGCCCCGGGATTCACCGGCGCGCTGACCAACTCCGCCCGCATCAGCTCCGAGACCATCGACCGCGACGCCGAGAACAACGAGGACTCGGTGACCACGCTGGTGGGGACCAGCGCCGACCTCTCGGTCACCAAGACCGTCGCCCCCGAGCGACCGGTACCCGGCGCAGACGTGACGTGGACCGTCACCGTGGCCAACGCCGGCCCGTCCGTCGCCCGCCAGGTGCTCCTCACCGACGACGTCGCGGACGCCGTGACCGGCCTCACCGCGACGGCGGCCGGACGTCCGGGTGCGTGCACGGTCGCCGCCGGCAACGCGGTGACCTGCGACCTGGGGGACCTGGCCGCCTCCGGCACCGGCTCCCAGGCCGTCGTGACGTTGTCCGGACGCCTGCCGGCCGACTACACCGGCGCCCTCAGCAACACCGCGACCGTCACCTCCCCGACCGACGACCCCGTGCCGGGCAACAACAGCGACACGGCCGAGTCGACGGTCCTCGCCCAGGCCGACGTGTCCATCACCAAGGCCGTCGCGCCGAACCCGCCGGTGCCCGGCCAGGACGTCACGTGGACCGTCACCGTGGCCAACGCCGGACCCTCCGTCGCACGGGACGTCGTCGTCGCCGACGACGTCGACGACGCGATCACGGGCCTGACCGCCACGACCGGCGCCACCCCGAACCCGTGCACGGTCGCCGCGGGCAACGTCGTCACCTGCGAGCTGGGGGCCGTGGCGCCCGGCTCCGTCGTCGTCACGCTCACGGGCGGGGTGCCCGCCGGCTTCACCGGCTCGCTCGGCAACACCGCCACCGTCGCCTCCCCCACCGACACCACCCCGGGCAACAACAGCGCCTCGGTCAGCACCGGTACGGCGCCGAGCGCGGACGTGTCGGTGACCAAGTCGCTGGCCCCCGCCGCACCGGTCCCGGGCGAGGAGGTCGCCTACACCGTCGTCGTCACCAACAACGGACCCTCCGTCGCCCGCGGGGTCGTCGTCCGCGACGACGTCGCGGACGCCCTCACCGGCCTCACCGCCACCACCGGCGCACCGTCGAACCCGTGCACCGTCGTCGCCGGCAACGAGGTCACCTGCGAGCTCGGCGACCTCCCGGCCACCGGTCCCGGCGCCACCGTGACCATCACCATCCGCGGCGACCTGCCCGCCGGCTTCACCGGCGACCTCGACAACACCGCCGCCGTCACCGCCCTCACCCCCGACGGCGACCCCGCCAACAACACCGACACCGCGAACGGCACCGCCGCCCCGACCGCCGACGTCTCGGTGACCAAGTCGCTGACCCCCGCCGCACCCGTCCCGGGCGAGGACGTCACCTGGACGGTGGTCGTCGCCAACAACGGTCCGTCCGTCGCGCGCGACGTCGTGCTCACCGACGACGTGCCGGTCGCCGTCACCGGCGTGACCGCCTCGAGCCAGGTCCCGGACGCGTGCACGGTGTCGGGCAACGAGGTCAGCTGCGACCTCGGCGACCTGCCCCCGTCGAGCACCACCGTGACGCTGACGGGCCGGCTCGACGCCGACTTCACCGGCACGCTCGCCAACACGGTCACCGTCGCCTCGGCCACCCCGGACGCCGACACGGACAACAACACCGCCACCGCGACGGGCACCGCCGCGGCGCGGGCCGACGTGGGGATCACCAAGACGGTGTCGCCCGCGAACCCGGTCCCCGGCGCGGAGGTCACGTGGACCGTCCTGGTCACCAACACCGGCCCGTCGGTGGCGCGCGACGTCGTCGTGCGCGACGACGTCGACAACCGCATCACCGGCCTCACCGCCGGCACGGGGTCGAGCCCGAACCCGTGCACGATCACCGCGGGCAACGACGTCACGTGCGACCTCGGCGACCTGCTGCCCAGCACCTCGCCCGTCGTCATCACCCTGACCGGACAGGTGCCCGCGGGCTTCACCGGCCCGCTGAGCAACACCGCCACGGTGGCCTCCCCCACCGACGACACTCCCGGCAACAACTCCTCGACCGCCGACCCGACGACCGCACCCGGCGCGGACCTCGAGATCGTGAAGACGGTCTCGCCCGCCACGCCGGTCCCGGGACGCGACATCACCTGGACCGTCACCGTCACCAACCGAGGCCCGTCGGTGGCCCGCGACGTGGTGGTCACGGACGACGTCGTCGCCGAGCTCACGGGCGTCACGGCGAGCTCGCCGTGCAGCGTCGGGACCGGCAACCGCGTGTCGTGCGACCTCGGCGATCTCGACGTGGGCGGCGCCGCCTCCACCATCACGGTCACCATCACCGGTCGCGTGCCCGCCGCGTTCACCGGCGACCTCGACAACACCGCCGAGGTCTCCTCGGCCACGCCGGACGGCGACCTGAGCAACAACAGCGACACCGCCCAGGCGACCGTCGCACCCGAGGCCGACGTCTCGGTCACCAAGCAGGTCGCCCCGGCGAGCCCCGTGCCGGGTCGCGACGTGACCTGGACGGTGGTGGCCACCAACGCCGGCCCGTCGGTCGCTCGCGGCGTCGTCCTGACCGACGACGTCCCCGACCAGCTCACGGGCGTCACCGCGACGACCGGTGCGCCCGCCACCTGCAGCGTGGCGGCCGGCAACGAGGTCACCTGCGACCTCGGCGTCCTCGCGCCCGCCACGGGCGTCACGGTCACGATCACCGGTCGCGTCCCGGCCGGGTTCACCGGGGCCTTGGCCAACACCGCAGTGGTGGACGCGGACACGCCAGACCCGGTCCCGGGCAACAACAGCGCCACCGCCAGCAGCGGCACGGCGCCGAGCGCCGACGTGTCGGTCACCAAGACCGCGACGCCGGCCGACCCCGTGCCCGGCCGGGACACCACCTGGACCGTCGTCGTCGCCAACGCCGGACCGTCCGTGGCTCGCACCGTCGTCCTGACCGACGACGTACCGGACGAGCTGACCGGCGTCAGCGCCACGACAGGTACGACGACCTGCACGGTGGACCCCGGCAACGAGGTCACCTGCCAGCTCGGCGACCTCGCCCCCGGTGAGGACGTCACCGTGAGCATCACCGGCGGCGTCCCCGCCGGTTTCACGGGCGAGCTCGAGAACACCGCGGTGGTCGAGGCCGACACTCCCGACCCGGTCCCGGCCAACAACACGGCCACCGCCACCGGCGACGCCGACGCGCGCGCCGACGTGTCGGTCACCAAGACGGCGACGCCGGCCGACCCGGTGCCGGGCCAGGACACCACGTGGACCGTCGTCGTCGCCAACGCCGGACCGTCCCTCGCCCGCGCCGTGGTCCTGACCGACGACGTGCCCGACGAGCTGACCGACGTCACCGCCACGACCAGCGCCACCGCCACCTGTGAGGTGGACCCTGGCAACGAGGTCACCTGCGGACTCGGCGACCTGGCCCCCGGCGACGACGTCACCGTCACCATCACCGCGCGACTGCCGTCGGACTACACCGGCGACCTCGCCAACACCGCCGTGGTGGATGCCGGCACGGCGGATCCGGACCCCGACAACAACAGCTCCACCGCACGCGGCACGGCGCGCCCACGGGCCGACGTCTCGATCACCAAGACGCTCGACGGCGGACCGCCGGTGCCGGGCCGGACGGTCACCTGGACCGTCACGGTGGCCAACGCCGGTCCGTCAACCGCTCGCGACGTCGTGGTCACCGACCCGGTGCCCGACGCCGTGACGGGAGTGACCGCCGGCGCGCCCTGCACCGTCGCTGCTGGCCTGGTGACCTGCGAGCTGGGCGACGTGCCGTCCGGCAGCACCGAGACGCTCACCGTCTCGGGAAGGCTGGACGAGGCGTTCACCGGACGTTTGCGGAACACCGCCACGGTGGCGTCCCCGACCGACACCACGCCGGGCGACAACACCGCGACCGCCGCCGCCGACAGCGCGCCGAGCGCCGACGTGTCCATCACGAAGACGGTGTCACCGGCGACTCCGGTGGCCGGCGAGCAGCTCACCTTCACGCTCGTCGTGCGCAACGACGGCCCCTCCGCGGCGCGCGACGTGGTGGTCTCCGACCGCCTCGACGAGGTCCTCGGCGAGGCGGCCGCGACCGCGACCGATGGCGGCACCTGCCGCGTCGAGGGCCGCGAGGTCACCTGCACGCTGCCGACCCTCGGCACCGGCCGATCCGCCACGGTCACCGTCACGGCGACGGTCGACCCGGCGCACACCGGTGCGGTGAGCAACACGGCGAACGTCACCGCGGCCACGCCGGACCCCGACGGGACGGACAACAGCGCCACGGTCACCGCGACGGTCGGCACGGGCACCGGTCTCACGATCGAGAAGTCCGCCTCCTCCCGCACCGCCGACGCGGGCGAGCGGGTCACCTACACGATCACCGTGGGCAACCGCGGCCCGTCGGCGGCCCCCGACGTCCGGGTCGTCGACGAGCTCGACGAGGACCTGACCGTCGTCTCGGCCCGCATCACCGCCGGTGAGGGCGAGGTCACCACGACCGCGCGCCGGCTCACCGCCGTGTTCCCGACCCTGCGGCCCCGGACCGAGGGAGTCGTACGACTCGTCGCGCGGATCGACGCCGACGCCTCCGGCCGGGTGCCCAACACCGCGGTCGCCACGACCTCCGCCCCTGGGGGCGGGACGGTCGAGGTGCAGGACCAGGCGGTCGTCGAGGTCCTCGCCGACGAGGGCGGCGGCGGTGACGACGGGGACACCGGTGGCAGCGACGGCGGCGACGGCGGCGACGAGGTTGCTGACGACACCGGTGGCGGCGGCCTGCTGCCGGACACCGGCCTGCCGGCTGGCGTGGTCCCACTGACGGCGCTCAGCCTTCTGCTGCTGGCCCTCGGCCTCTGGCTAGTGCGCCGCTCGCGCGTCGACGGTGGACGGGGTCCGAGCTCGCGCGGGTGAGGGACTGGCGCCGCTCGCACACTGCGGACCGGGCTCCGACGCGCACCGGCGCCGAACGTCAGCGAATCACCGACGCGAAAGATCTCATCCTTTCGTCGCCTACCGGCGTTACCTTCGCGTGGCTCGCGCGTTGATCTGGTAACAATCCGTGTGCCAACCATGGGGCCCTCGCGGCCCCGCCGCTCCGCATCATCATTCCGAGGGGGAACAGATGCACCCGAACGACCACCGCCGGCAGTTCCGCCGGCCCCCACGTTCGTCCCGGTCGGCTGCAGCCGCCCTGGCCGTCGTCCTGCCCGTCTCCGTCCTCGCTCTGGCTCAGGCGCCGGCGTCGGCCGCGCCGCTGCCGGCGGACTACTCGGGCAGCGCCAGTGCCCAGCTGCTCGACCTCGACGTGGCCCTCGTCGGCCAGTCGCTGGCGGGACTCCAGGTCGGTGACAGCGCTGCCTCGGCCACCAGCGACGTCGACGGCACCAGCGGCTCGTCCGCGACCTCGGCCAACATCGCGGCCGCTGTCGCGGGGCAGAACCTCCCGCTCAGCCGCATCACTGCCGACCAGGCCCCTTTCGACGCTGATTCCCAGACGGTGGTGCCACTCAACCTTCAGCCCCTCCTGGGCCTCGGAGCGATCACGGGAGACGTCTCGTCCAGCTGGGCCGGCACCAACCAGTGCGTCCAGGCGAACGGCGGCGTACGCCCGCTCGCGACCTCGCAGACCACCCTTGCCGGCGGCACCGTCGCTCAGGTCCTCGGCAGCTCGGTCGTCACCGTGGAGGCGTCCGACACGACCACCACCACGGCGCTCGTCGACGACGGGGCCGGCGGTGCCGACGTCGTCTCCCGCGCCACCACCACTGTCGGCGACGTCGTGCTCTTCGGCGGACAGGTACGCGTCGAGGTCACCAACGACGTCGTCCTGGAGGCCCGCTCGGACGGCACCACCGGCACCGCCGGCTTCGTCACTCCCCCGACCATCGTCGCCACCGTCGGCTCGCAGCAGGTGCCGATCCCGCTGAACGGCAACCCCGTCAACATCGGCGCGCCCGGCAACCCGCTGCTCCGAGCGACCATCCGCGCCTTCAACCCGACCGCGCAGTCCACGGGCGCCACCGGCCGGGCCACCCTCGACGCGCTGTTCAGCATCGACCTCGAGGTCCTGCCCGTCATCCCCGGCGCGACTCTCGCCGACGTGTCGCTGGCGGTCGCTCCCATGGCTGCGTCCGCCACCGCACCCGCCGGTGGCGTCGAGTGCGACGGCGGCCCGTCCTCCGGGTCCATCGCGCCCCCGGCGATCACGTCGCCCGCGGCGAACGCGTCGGTCACCGACTCCACGCCGGCGGTCTCCGGCACCGGATCGCCCGGCGCCACCGTGACAGTGCGCGAGGGCGGTACGACGCTGTGCACCACGACCGTGGCGCCCAACGGCTCGTGGACGTGCTCCCCCACGACGCCTCTCGCCGCCGGTCCCCACACCATCACCGCGACGCAGAGCCAGGGCGGCACCACGAGCACTGCGGCCCAGGTCACCTTCACCGTCGTCCCCGACACCAGCGACTCCGACGGCGACGGCGTGCCGAACAACGAGGAGGTCGCCAACGGCTCGGACCCCAACAACCCCGACTCCGACGGTGACGGCCTCACCGACGGCGACGAGGTCAACGTCCACGGCACCAACCCGACCGTGAAGGACACCGACGCCGACGGCCTCACCGATGGTCAGGAGGTCACCGGTGTCACGATCCGCGAGCGCTTCGAGGTCTGCGGCACGAAGGCCCGCACGTCGATCACGGTGAAGCCCGACCCGCTGCGCAAGGACACCGACAAGGACGGGCTGAGCGACGGCAAGGAGGTCAAGGGCGTCAAGGTGAAGCAGAAGGTGCGGATCCCCCAGGGCCGCAGCATCAAGATCGGGCTCACCCGCACCAACCCGACGAAGAAGGACACCGACCGCGACGGCTTGAAGGACAAGGTGGAGCTCAAGGGCACCGCCAACAAGCGGTTCAAGAAGGCCAAGACCGACCCCAGCAAGTGCGACACCGACCAGGGTGGCGTCTCGGACGGAGCCGAGGTGAAGGCCAGGTCCAACCCGGCCGACATCAGGTCCACCCCGCGCAACCCCCGAGGACGCGCGAACGCCGCAGGCTGATTCCCCACGGATCGGCTGACGTCGCGCGCAGAGGTGCCGTCGCACCGGGCAGCTACCCCCCGCCCGGTGCGACGGCACCACCACATCCGGTGCGACCGGTGGGCGCGCTCGCGAAGTCGACAGGACGACCAGACGGCTAGAGAACCGCGCCGCGAGGCGCGACTTCCACCGCGGCGACGCCCCTCGCGTACAGCACCACGAGACGACCGCCGTGCGTGCAGCGGAGCGCACCTGACTCCTGCGAGAGAGCGTCGACCACGTGATCGATCGCCTCGGCCTCACTCACCGCACTGGGGTTGTCGTAGGTGACATCCATGCTGTCGCCGCTCACGAGCCGGACCCGAAGCACAAGCTCCTCCATGCCTCGCACACTAGGCGCGAGCGACCCCTTCGGGCGAGACGCAGCTGGGTCAGCCGGCGAGGGCGCGCTCGATCTCGGCTACCGCGTCGGCCTCGTTCGGCGAGGTGTCGTCCGCGGCAGCCGCGACGTCCTTCGCCGACTGGACCACCACGCGCTTGTACTCGTCGACGAGCTCCGGGGCCTTCGCACTCAGGATGCCGACCGCCTGCTCGAGAAGCTCGAGGGTGCGTGCCTTCACGTCGTCCCTGCCCCCGGATGGCATCTCCGGCAGCCCCCCGGTGACCAGCTTCTGCACCTCGGGCGAGGCCGCCTTGACCGCCTTGCTGCCTGCGAACGACTCCTTGAACGTGTCGAAGAATCCCGGTTCCGCCTGGCCGACAAGGGCGCTGGCGCGAAGGGCAGCTGAGCGGACGGTCTTCTGCTCGTCCTCGGTGAGTGCGGATGTGGGCTGCTGCGGCTCCGTCATGAGTTGCTCCTCTGTCGCTCTGCGAAGTGATCACCCGACGTCCTTGTCTACCGCAACCCACCTCAGATGTCGCGGCTCCGTTGCCCGGCAGGCACGCCGGAGCCCTCCCGTGCGCGGCTGGTAGAACCGTCTCATGGCGTCCACACCAGAACAGGACCTGCGGGTTCGCCCTGTGCGCGACGAGGACTTCGACCAGTGGCGAGCGCTCTACGGGAAGTACGCCGCGTTCTACGGAGTGGCGCAGTCAGACGACATGGCTCGGCAGGTGTGGTCATGGCTCTGCGACCCGAGCCACGACGTGAGTGGCCTCGTGGTGGAGGACGACAGCCACACCCTGGTGGGGCTGGCGCACTTCAGATCGTTCGCTCGGCCGCTGTCCGCCACGATCGGGTGCTTCCTGGACGACCTCTTCGTCGACCCCGCCGTTCGCGGCGCAGGCGCAGCCGACCTCATGCTCACCGAGCTCTCCCGGATCGCCAGCGCCAACAGCTGGAGTGTCGTCCGGTGGATCACCGCGGACGACAACTACCGAGGTCGCGGGAAGTACGACCAGTACGCCTCCCGCACGACCTGGGTCACGTACGACATGGAGCCCGCGTCGCGCGCCTGACCGGGAAGACCCTCGGCACCTGCGCGGTTGAGCACGTCATGACCTCCAACACCTATGACTTCCACGGTCGCACCGTCCTCGTCACCGGCGGCGGTACCGGCATCGGCCGCGCGATCGCGGAAGCATTCATCGCGAACGGGGCGAACGTCGCCATCAGCGGCCGCCGGCGCGAGAAGCTCGACGAGGTCCTGACCGGACACCCCGCCGACCGCACGCTGGCCGTCGAGGCCGACGTCGCCGACGACGCCTCGGCGGCCGCCATGGTGCGGGCCGTGGTGGACCGCTTCGGGTCGCTCGATGTCGTCGTCAACAACGCCGCGGCGTACACGAACGGCGCCTTCGACGAGCTCGCCCTCGAGGACTGGCAGGCGATCCGTGCGACCAACATCGACGGGTTCGTGCACGTCGCCCGCCACGCGCTGCCTGAGCTGGAGCGCTCGGGCGGCAACCTGGTCGTCGTCGGCTCGGTCTCGGGGCTGCGCGGCGACTGGTCGCAGGCGGCCTACAACGCCACCAAGGCCGCGATCATGAACTTCGTGCAGTCGCTCGCCCTCGACTATGGCCCGCGCGGAGTCAGGCTCAACGCCGTGGCCCCCGCCCTCACGATCACCGACCTGACTCGGGCCGTCGAGGAGGACGACCAGGCGCTGGCCGCGGCCACCAACCGGATCGCTCTGGGTCGTCCCGGGCGGCCCGATGACATCGCGCCGGCGGTGCTGTTCCTGGCCAGCTCGGACGCCGCCTACATCACGGGCGCCTGGCTGGCCGTCGACGGCGGTACGTCAGCGAGCACGGGTCAGGCGCACTGAAGGGAACGCGCACCGTCCCCACGCCGTCCTCGCTGCGAGGTCGCCGTGCACTGCCGGGAGGTCGGCCGAGCGTTCGAACCCGGCTCGCCCCGGCGCGTTCGCTCCCGGGGACGCACGTCGGCCGGCCCATCTACTCCCGACGCTCATACCGCGACGGCTTCAGGACTGCCGGTGCGTCGCGTGCGCCAAGGAACTCACAGGTGAACTCCCCGTCGTAGCCGAAGAGGAAGCCGAACACCGGGTTGGTGACGGTGAGGTCGACCCGGAAGACGTCGCCTTCGTCGTCGTACCGTTCCCGCAGCTCGGCTCGTCCGCTGAACAGCATCGGGAACGAGAAGCCGACGCGACCCTCGTAGAAGCGCTGCGCGCCGGACCGCAGCAGCAGACTGCCGTCGTCCTCGACGCTCAGATCGAGGTCCACGACGAGGTGCTGGTGGCTGCCGAGGTAGTCGAGGACGTGACCGTCAGACGCTCGCACCATCGTGGCGTCGAAGCGTCGTGCTCGCCCGCCGATCCAGTACTCCCGGACGAAGGTCACGGCCTCGCGCCCCAGCGGATCGCGGTATGGATAGTTGTGGATGACGAACGGCACATCGGTGCCGATGTCCGGCACCAGGATGTTGCGCAACCGACCGAGCTGGAGGAAGGGCACGGTCCACCACGGACCGCGCCGGATCCGCCGCATGGTGCCGCGCCCGACGGACGCGTACCCCGCCTCCAACCCTACGCCGAACCGTCGCTGCAGCATGGGGTGCAGGCGCTGGAAGTCATCGCCCATCCCACCTTCGAAGATGCTGCTCACGGAGCCTCCAGCTCGTCCAGGGTCGCGGGTGCGGCGTCCATCACGCGGCCGTCAGAGGCGCGTCGCCGACATCGCGCGGCTCGCGGACGTTCAGGCCGCCACCACCACAGCACGGAGTGGAGCGGCCACCGTTCGGGCTCCTGGCCCCGCTCAGCCCAGATGCGAAGCCGGTCGAAGCTCCACGCCGTCAACCACCCGACGCAACGGCGCAGCACGAGCCGATCGACCAACCCGCCCCACCCCGGGCGGTAGTCGTAGCCGGTGGTGAACCGCACCCCCGAAGGAGTCGGCTCATAACGCCAGTAGCCACGCCCGTCGCCGAGAGGAGAGAGTCGGTCGTCCGTGGCGAATCGCAGCGCTGACGTCCTTGACCCGTCGGGTCGGCGCTTCTCGCCCACGCTGGTGCCCTCCCCCGTCAGCACGTGTCCCGGGAGTCGGAGCTCGTACCGGAAGCGCTGACCGCCGCCCGGCAGCTCGGCGGTGGGTGTGATCGAGCTGAACCGTGCGTCCCACCGCGGATGAAGGTCGGTGTCCTGGGTCATCCGCCACACATCGTCCATGGATGCCTCGATGTCTGTCGAGACGTAGATCGGCGGACCACCCCCGAGTCGCGACATGTGCCGGATCTTGCCATCGAAGCACGCCGGTGGCGCACGTGCCACGCGGCCGGAATCGCGGCCACGCCAGAACTCTGAGGCGGACGGTCGTGACGACGGAAGGTCGGGTCGACTGCTCAGCCGGACGGCGGGCTGAACTGGCTGAGCGTGGTCTGCGCCCCCTGGGGGTCTCGGACGCGGGCCGTCCGGGTCCAGTCGGTGTCGTCGGAGGCCAGGACGGTTCCGCCCAGCCGTACGACATCGGCGGCCGCAGCGTCACGGTCGGCGACGGTGAACGTCACGTGCCAGTGCGGGCTCTCCTCGGGGTCGCGGGCGACGATCCAGCCGATCGCGTCGGCGAAGCCGTCGGGCACGGAGACGCCGGCCTGGCGCTCGTGGATGCCCGGATCGACCGTGGCCGCCACGTGGTCACCGTAGCCGGGGCGGCGGATCATTCGGCCGAACCCGACGTCCGTCACGACCCAGCCGAACACGTCGGCGTAGAAGCGCTCGACCGTGTCGGCGTCGACCCCGTGCAGGTCGCTGAAGTTCCACGATCCGGGCGCGTTGGTGACCTGCGCGCCGAGCCGGTGCCCGGCCTCCCAGAGCCGGAACCGGGCCCCGGCCGGGTCCTCGACCACGGCCATCCGCCCGGCCGCACCGACCACGCCCACCGGCTCGACGACGGTTCCGCCCGCCGCTGCGACGCGCGCGGTCGTCGCGTCGGCGTCGTCCACCGCGACGTACGTCGTCCAGGCGCTGCCGTCGCCCTCACCCAGCCCCGCCGCGTCTCGACCGTCCAGCCGGGCGATGACGTACTCGCCGCCGCCCACCACCTCGAACTGCCACCCGAACAACCCTCCGTAGAACGCCTGCGTGGCGCCGAGGTCGGGCTGCTCCAGGTCGACCCAGGACGTGACGCCCGCGGGATAGGTCCGCTGCTGTGTCTCCATGTCTCGAGGGTAGGAGCGGTTCAGGTCAGCCGCTGTCCGCAATCCCGAGCTGACTGCTCAAGCCCGGGAGCGTCGCGGGCGAGCGTGGCCACCCTCAACGCGGCAGATCCGGACGTTACGGTCGACGCTCCTTCAAGGCGAGAACCCTGTCGACGGGCTAGATCCAGCCGAGGGCTGCGAACGTGCTTCTGGCGAAGTCGCCGATGATGGGCTGGTCGAGTTCGCCGCGTGCGAACCAGCGCACCTCGTCGACCTCGTGCCCGTCGGGTGTCACGGTCACTTCGGGAGCCAGGCGCGCGGTGTAGATGATGCTGACGTAGGCGCACTGGTCGCCGTTGGGGTAGGTGAGGCGGAACTGGGGGCCGCCGATGGCGCCGACCAGGCCAGTGAGTTCGACCTCGGCACCGATTTCCTCCCGAGCCTCGCGACGCGCTGCGTCCTCGGGTGCCTCGTCCTCGTCTACCGCGCCACCGATGGTGCCGTAGGACCCGAAGTCAGTCTGGCGGACCAACAGGACGCGATCGTCGTCGTCGATGGGCAGGACCGCTACGGAGGGAAGCAGGAGCAGGTCGTTGCCCACCTTGGCGCGCAGGCGGGCAATGTGTGGCGCAGCAGGCATGACTTCACCCTAGATGCCTGCAAGCAGGCGACGGACGCACCCGCTGCGATGACGCGGACCACGAGCAACCGGATCTCGGCAGATCCGGATGTCTCTGGCGTCGACAAGCGGCGGTGTGACGCGCATCGCCGCATGAGCGGATGTTCAAGCTCTGGCGCGTGCTGTCAGGAGGTGTAGCGGACGTTGACCTTGTCGATGTGGCCGTTGAACGGGAACGGGGCGCGGTCGTAGTAGTCCAGCGCGACCGGGCTGCCGAGGCAGGTGCCGATGTCGAGGCAGTCGTTGGCGGTGAAGAGCAGCGGTGCGCTCACTGGCACCCGACCCGACGCGAAGCCCACCCCGTCGACCTTGACGGTGATGTCGAGTGGCCCGCCGGGTCTGGGCTCGGCGTACGCGGTCTCGACCTCGATCGTGGCGCGGCCGGCGGGGACTCGTTCGGACGAGCGGATCTTGGTCCGCATCACGATGAACAGGTTGTACTCGTAGCACAGGTACCCGTCGTCGACGTAGCAGGTGAGCCCGCCGGACCCGCTGCCGAGGGCGTACAGGACGCCGTTCGCACGGTCGGGCACCTGCGCCTCGATGGTGACGGTGTTGGCGCGGTTGCCGAGGGCCGGTGCGCAGAACTCGGGCATCCTGGTGATGTCGCCGGTGAAGTCCCACTCGCGGTAGGGCGTCGAGATGCGGAGCTCGGGGTGCATGAACGGGACCCAGAGGCCGCCACCGATCGGGTAGACGCTGTTGCGGGCGGCCTCCATGGCGAACATCTCCCGCATCTGGGCGAGCTTGTCGGGCATCTGGTCGGCGAGGTCGTTGGCCTGGCTCCAGTCGTGGTCGAGGTCGTAGAGCTCCCAGACGTCCTGGTCGGGCGTCCACTCCCGGATGCCGGGCGGCATCCCCGGCACCCACGGCGCCCGCGGGCCGAACGCGGAGGCCATCCACCCGTCGTGGTAGATCGCGCGGCTGCCCATGATCTCGAAGTACTGGGTGTGCAGCCGTCCCTGGGCCGTGGGGTCGTCGAAGGTGTAGGCGAGGCTGACGCCGTCGATGGGGTCCTGCGGGATGCCGTTCACGACCCGTGGCGGCGTGATCCCGAGGACCTCGTAGATGGTCGGGACCAGGTCGTTGCAGTGGTGGAACTGGGAGCGGGGGGTGGCGTCCGGCGCGATCCTCGCCGGCCAACGCACGACCATCGGGTTGCGGGTCCCGCCGAGGTGGGACGCCAAGAGCTTCATGCCTTTGTAGGGCGTGCTGCCGGCCCACGCCCAGCCGGCGTGGTACTGGTTGTCGGTTTTGGGGGACCCGAGCGCGTCGAGGCCCCCGAGCTCGTCGAGCGCCTTGACGTGCATGTCAGTGGTCGTGGGGATGCCGTTCTGGGCCAACAGCTCGCTGATCGTGCCGTTCTGCCCCTCACCGGAGGAGCCGTTGTCACCCCAGATGTAGAACATGAGGGTGTTGTCGCCGTAGCCCATGGCCTCGATCTCGTCCACGATGCGGCCGACCTGGACGTCGACGTGCTCGGCGAACCCCGCGGCCACCTCCATCAGCCGGCGCTGGAAGGGTCGCTCGTCCTCGGGGATGTCCGCCCAGGCGCTCAGCGCAGCGTCTCGGGGCGTGAGCTGAGCGTTCTCGGGGATCCAGCCCATCTCCTTCGCCCGGTGGTAGACACGCTCGCGGTATGCGTCCCAGCCGTCGTCGAACTTCCCGGCGTACTTGTCGGCCCACTCCTTCATCACGTGGTGCGGGCCGTGCAGGCAGCCGCTGGCCCAGTACATGTAGAACGGCTTGTCGGGTTGGAGTGCCCTGTGGCGGTGCAGCCAGCCGATGGCGTCGTCGGCGAGGTCCTCGCTGAGGTGGTATCCCTCTTCGGCCGACCTCGGCGGCAGCACCGAGGTGGTGTTACGGACCAGGTTCGGCTCGTACTGCGACGCCTCACCGGCGAGGAAGCCGTAGAAGTACTCGAAGCCGACGCCGGTGGGCCAGTTGTGGAACGGACCAGCCGCGGTCGTCTCGATCGCGGGAGTGTTGTGCCACTTGCCGAAGGCGGCCGTCGCGTAGCCGTAGTTGCGCAGCACGTCGGCCGCCAACGCGCTGCTCTTCGGTATCTCGCCGGCGTACCCGTCCCAGTCGTTGGCCAGCTCGGCGATCTGACCGTTGCCGATCCGGTGGTGGTTGCGGCCAGTCAGGAACGACGCGCGGGACGGCGAGCACATCGCCGTCGTGTGGAACCGGTTGAAGCCGATGCCTCCACTGTGCACCCGGGTCAGGGTGTCGGTGCGCACCTCACCACCGAACGTGCTCGGCAGACCCGGGCCCGCGTCGTCGATCAGCACGATCAAGATGTTGGGGGAACCCTCGGGCAGGCGCCGCGGCTGGACGCGCGACTCGTACACCGACTCCTGCATCGTGCGACCCGCGATGCTCGCGGACGGGGTCGGAGGGAAGGGCAACACGTCCTGCGGGCTCATCTGTCGTCTCCTCGCCGGAACGGGGCCGCTCCTCGGTGGAAACTACGAAGCGCGATCACCGACCCGCCTCCCCCCACGTGGGTGAGGAACGCACCAGTAGGACCACACACGCCAACACGACGACGAGGTGGGCATTGCTACGACGAGCTGGCAGACCCCTCTGGACCCACTCCTCGTCACGGTGACCGACGAGGCGCAGTCCAGATGAGAGCCACACCATCGGTGGGCGGTCGACAAGGAGCGTCCCGCCGATCACCTGGATCCGAGTCTGGCCAGACCCCGACCCTGCCGGAAGTCTTGGGCTTGCGACATCGCGACACGGACCAGTGCAGCACCTGCGAGCCCTCAGGTGAAGACTGCAACGCCGGGGAACCGCGCAGGGCTGACGCGGGGCCGGGACGAGGCCCCGGACCGATGACCGCCGAGTCGCCGTCCTCAGTCGGGCGCGGGCTCGGCGTCGGCGGTGCGGCCGATCTCGGTGAGGCGCTGCTCGAGAAAGGCGCGCTCCGCGGCGTTCGCCGTGAGCTCCATCGCGCGCCGGTAGGACTGAGCCGCGCCGGCGGCGTCGCCGAGGCGACGCAGCAGGTCGGCCCGTGTGGCGGGAAGGTAGGGGTAGTCGGCGAGCCGGGGGTCGTTCGCCAGCTCGTCGAGGAGTGGCAGTGCGGCGGCTGGTCCGTTTGCGAATGCCACGGCGGCGGCCCGATTGAGTGCGACCACTGGGGTGTCCCAGGCCGCGATCAGCATGTCGTAGAGGTGCACGATGCGTGGCCAGTCGGTTTTCTCGAAGGACGGAGCCACCGCGTGGACGCCGGCGATCGCCGCCTGGAGGGCGAACCGCCCCGGTGGGCCGGCCGCGAGTGCCCTCGCCGTCACGGTGAGGCCCTCCACGGTGGCGCGGTGGTCCCAGCGGGTCCGGTCCTGGTCGGCGAGCAGGAGCAGCCGGCCCTGGTCATCGGTCCGGGTGGCCCGACGGGCGTCGGTGAGGAGCAGCAGGCCGAGTAGCCCGCGTGCCTCGTCCTGCTCGGGGAGCAGCGCGGCGAGGGTGCGTGCCAGGTGCAGGGCCCGGTCGCAGAGGTCCTCGCGGACGAGCGCGTCCCCTTCGCTGGCCGTGTGGCCGGTGCTGAAGAGCAGGTGGACGGCAGTGAGGACGCTGTCCAGGCGCTCGGGCAGCTCAGCGCGGCTCGGGACCCGGTAGGGGATGCGTGCTTCTGTGATCTTCTTCTTGGCGCGGGTGATCCGTGCCGCCATTGTGGACTCGGATACCAGGAAGGCTCGGGCGACGTCGGGGGTGGGGACGCCGCAGACCAGGCGCAGGGTGAGGGCGACGTGGGCCTCGGGGGCGAGGGTGGGGTGGCAGCAGGTGAACACCAACCGGAGCCGGTCGTCCGGCACCGCGGCATCGGGCCAGTCCATGGCAACAGAGTCCTCACGGTCGTCCGGGTCGTGGGGATGGGTGGTCGCCGGCTCCACGAGCAGCGGGAGCTTGCGCCGGAGGGTGGCTTCGCGCCGCAACCGGTCGAGCGCCTTGTTCCGCGCCGCGGTGGTCAGCCAGGCGCCGGGCCGTTCCGGGATGCCGTCGCGGGTCCAGGCCTGCAGAGCGCTCACATACGCCTCCTGCGCGCACTCCTCCGCGACGTCGAGGTCGCCCGCGACGCGGATCGTGGCGGACAGCACGAACGCCCACTCGGAGCGGTGGGCCTCCGTGAGCGCGGCTGCGACCGCGTCCGCCTTCATGGCGGACGCGGTCGGCTGCTCGTCGCTGTGAGTGCTCAGAACGGGCTCAGAAGGGGTTGGCCTGCGTCGGGTCCACGATCGGGCGCACCTCGACGCCACCGAACGGGGCCGGGCAGAGCTTCGCCATCTCGAGGGCGTGGTCGAGGTCGCGCGCCTCGACGACGTAGAAGCCGCCGAGCGCCTCCTTGGTCTCGACGAACGGGCCGTCTGTCACGGTGCTGCCACCCCGGATGGAGGTAGCCGTCCTCGTCGCCGCGAGCGCCTCCCCGCCCGCTAGGGACCCACCGAGCTCGAAGACCCCCTTCACGAACGCGCTGTGCGCGTCGATGACCGCGGCCCACGCCTCGGGCGACATGGTCTCGTAGCCGGCCGGGTCGTCGTAGATGAGGATCGCGTACTTGGTCATGCTCATGGGACTGCCTCCTGCACTGGGTCGCGGGCCGGCCTTCCCGGCTCCGTCATACCCCCGACGAACACCCTGCCGCCGGATCGACAGCCCGGCCTAGATCCATTTCGAGACTTTTTCGGTGCCGCCGCCGTACGTGCCCGGAGTCCGCTCTGTGAGGCCGGAGCTTCCGCGATCAACTCGACCAGATCTGGCCAATGGAACACGCAGCCGAGATGTGGAAGTCACGGGGTGGGCAACGACCTGACGAGTGCTGCGATGCGCCGTTGTCGTGTTGCTGGTTGGACAGCGTCGTCGACCGGTTGCAGGAGACGTCGGCGTTCGGCGGGGCGGAGGTTGTCGAAGGCCTGCTGCCTGTCACCGGTTTCGAGGGCGGTCCTGACGTCGTCAGGCACTGGAACGTGGTCGGGGTCGGCCGGTCGCAACCGACACCCCACGACGTCGCCGGCCTGTGCCCCCAGCCGCCGCCGCAGAGCGGTGCCGACGTAGAGGAATGGTGCGTGGGCCACATCGGCCTTGTTGATGCCCAGGTTGACCTCGACCCCGTCGACACGGCCCTCGACGCGCCTCGTTCGTTCCTCCGCGGCGGCTCTGTCCAGCCGCGCGTCGAGGAACAGGACGACGTAGACGTTGCGGCCCCACGTCATGAGCTCGAGCGGAGCATCGAACTCGACCCAGTGGTCACTACTGTCACGCACCGCCCCTCCCTTGTGGTCTCAGTACGCCGGCGTCGTCCAGGTACGGCGCGACGACGCGACCCACGTCGCCAGTGGCTCCGGTGACCAACACCCTCGCGGTGTTTCACGCCGTCCGCATCAGAACGGGGCGGGACCCGGGGTCAACGACGCGCTGATCTCGCCGGAGAGGATGATGTCGTCTGGGTCCAGCAACAGCGTCGGCCGACCGGGTGCGAAGTCGAGGTTGTCGAGGTCGATCCACACGACGTTCGGGCTCGTGGACAGCTCGAAGAAGTAGCGTCGGTTAGTCAGGTCCACCACCGTGCGGTACTCGGTGTTGTACAGACCGAAGCCCTCATAGGGGGCACCGAACGGGATTGACACATTCCGTGCCACGGCGAGGACCCCGGCGACAGCTTGACGCTCGCTCGACGGCGGCGGCAGCAGCCCGGTGAAGTACGCCGCTCGCTGGAAGCGAGCAACCGGGTCGACGTTGCCGGCCAGGGGCGTGGTGTCGCTGGGAGCGCTGAAGTCCTGTTCTGCGAGCAGTCTTCGCTGCTCGGCATAGGGAGGCTCGTTCGTCAGCACGATGTGGTCGCGGTCGTGATGGATGAATCGTTCGCCGTCGAGGTACTCGATGATGGCTGAGTCCCCGGTTGCGTCCTCCAGGGCCAGGTGCACCGTCGCCTTGTGTCCCTCCGCCTCCATCATCACCACCTGAACGCCAGCCATGAGAGCGAGTGCTTCGGTGACCGTGGCCGCGTTGTCGAGCAGGTACTGAGGCCACAACCCGGCATGGACACCCGGGCGCGACTCGTCACGGTCTCCGAAGTTCGTGTCAGCGAGGTACAGAAGATGGGCCGCGAGTCCGTGTTCGTTGACCCCATCCGCAGTGCCGACGCCGTACATGGTCGTCACGACGCTGCCGTAGCGCGACGTCCACATGGCACCGACTTCCCCTACCACCGAGGTGCCGGCCACCTCGCCGCCCCGCCGCTCCATGCCGCGGGGCAGGACCGTGAGCACGGGGGCGGTGCTGTCGGGCCAGTCCATGGTCCGAGCGGCCAGGACGGCCACGTCGGTGGTGTTCCACAGGATCCGAGTGCACATCGCGGTCTCATCTCATCTCGTCACGGGGGCGGCCGCGGGCGGGTGGTGGATCCCAAATTCCTGTGCGTGCACGCACCGAACCACCCCCATATCGGGTGATGTGGGCCGGCGCCGATCCTCGCGCGGGACATCCACCCTCGGGCGGCCTCCTTGAATCCCCCGTGCCGGCCCCCACCATGGCGTCCCTGCGCGCCTGGGCGGTCGACGACGAGACCGCTAACTGGTGGAAACATGTCACCTACACAGACGGCGCCAACCTCACGCGCCTCGGGTGCTTCCCGCCGAGCAGGTGCGGACGGCCGTCTCACCGACTACCGCGGTCAATCACTGCATAACGCGGTCACAGCGGTACCGCCCGGCGGGTGTCGCGGAGTCAACGCGGGATCATCCAGACGGTTCAAACGCGACAGTGGCCCCGACCCGCGTTTCCGCATGTCAGAGGTCAGTTCTCAGTCGGGCTGACAGGATTTGAACCTGCGACCCTTTGAAGCCCGGCGTACCTGTGCAGTCGCACCGCTAGTCTTTGCCAACATCGGCGCAACAACGCCCTGACCTGCGGAAACGCGTCGCACCGCGCGGCCCCCGCATGGAGGCGTACTGCTGCGAGGGGTCGCTTTCGGGCCGATATTGCCGGGGTTTTCGGTGAGTAAACGTGGGGCGCGTCGAATCGCTGCCCGTGTATGACCAGGGTGCGGCGGCGCTCCGTCACACGCGCGGAACCGGACGGCGCTGCCGCCCCTCCCCCACAACTCACTTGACCGGCATCCTCCCCCGCTGCGTCAGCGACGCCGGGGAGCCTCCCGCAACCATCCGAGTTCAGCAGATGAACTGATTCAGCTGCCGTCCGCTGCTGCCCACCTGGCGACGCGCTCCGCGGCCCGGGGCATTCGCGATCCGCCGCGTGCGAGTCCGGATCTGGCGCCCGTCTGTCTCAACGGGTGCTTGGAACGAGGTTCTTCACGGGGTCGCTGTCTGGGCGTAGCGTCGGCTTCGCGGGTCCGGGACGTGGCTGATCCGAGGTGTCGATGAGCGGGTGTGAGTCGGCCGCGGTGGGTTGAAGAGTCGCCCCGCAGTGCCCTCCCGGGCCCGTTCCGGTCGCCTGGGTATCAACGATGAGTTGGCGGTAGACGACGTCGGACAGTCGCCGTACCCTCGAGACGAGGTGGTCGACATGTTCCCATGGATCCTGTTCGTCCTGACGATCGTCTTCGTCATGTGGGCGGCTTGGCGCCAGGGGCGTTACGGCGGAACGACGAACTATGACCGTGATGCCAATCAGGCCGACCGGTGGCATCACTCCGAGTACCACCCGTGGGGACACGGACACCGACGAGGTGACGAGGGGAACTCTCCCTGACGTCCGGTCCGCGCCGCCGGACCGGAACACCTCGTAGGCGGCCTGCTTCAGCAGCCGGTCCTGAGCCACGATCCGCGCACCGCAGCGGGCTCGACATGTCGACGTGGGCGTGATGCCGCGTGCCGCCAGGCGAAGTCTGTCAGTGCGGCTCGTCCGGCTCCCCCCGGACTTGGTCTGCTGAGCGGGGTGTTTCAGGCCGGATCGATGTGGCCGAAGGTGCGGTGGTACAGGTGCGTCCTCAGGGGGAGAGCTGACCGGTGGGGAGGACGACGTTACGGTCGTCGACGCGGGTGACGCGGATGCACGTCGTGGAGTGCACGTCGCACGCGAGCAAGGCGCGCGAGGCTCCTTTGCGAGCGGAGTAGTCGAAGCTGAGAGCGGCCACAGTCTTCGCGTCGAGCCACTGGTACACACTGAGGTAGACGCCGCCGCCGGTGGCGTCGTCGGTGCCGGTGTCAGGGGTGAGGACGCGTCGCTCGCCGGTGGCCAGCTCGACCACAGATGGGAGTGCTGTGCCGTCGAGGATGAGGACGTGCTTCCCGTCGGGGGTGAGGCGTCCTCCTTCTCCTTCGATGGTGAGACCAGTGGTGAGGTCGTTGCCGACGCGTAGCTGGGGAACGAGGGAGGTGGTGGTCGATCCTTCGCCTTCTAGCGGCGTGAGGATGCTGACGCTGTACAGGAGCAGCCCGGCCTGCACGTCGAGCGTTCTGCTGGTGGAGGCGGAGGGGTCGGCGCGCAGGAGCACAGGTTCTTCGCCGTCGAGTGCGTTCCAGGCCATGACGCCGTCGGCGTCTGCGACGTAGACGGTGCGCTCGTCGACGGCAACGATGAGGCGTCCTTCGCCGCCGTCGGGTACGCCGGCGCTGGTCGGGAGATTGCCGGGCCAGCTGGCGAGCTCGAACGCGGCCACGTCGCCGGTGGCGATGTCGAGGACGGTGAGGGTGCCGCCATCGGCGGCGTCGACCCAGGCGACGATGTCACCGTCGGAGACCAGCGCGGTGCCGCGGTCGGTGTCAGCGAGCTGTCCGACGCGGGTGGTCTCGTCGTTGATGACGGTGTGGACACGGCCTCGTGGGTCGGCGATGACGTACCCGCGCGGCGTCTGGGTCAGGGCGCGGATGCGGACGCCGGTGTCGGTCGTGTGGTCGCCGCCGTGGATCGTCGTGCCGCTGGCGTACGCCACCTCATAGGTGTGCACGCTGGGGTCAGGGGCCGGTGTCGGCGTGGGGGCGGGACTGGCGGCGGTGTTGCTGGACTGCAGCGGCGGGTCAGCGGGCGGGTCTGTGCGGGTCGTGTGGAAGATGGCTCCGGCTCCGGCTGCGATGACGACCGCAGCGGTCAGGCCGGCGTACGCCCGACGGGCCCAGGGCCGTGGTGGGCGCGTGGACCCGCCCTCGAGGATGTCCGGTAGCGCGCCGCGCGCGACCGGGCGGTGGCCGGGGTCCGTCATGGGTGTCATGGTGCCGTATGCGACACCGCCTGCATCCGATCCTCGATGCGGCCAGTTCGTGTTGCTCATCGCGGCGGGGAAGCCGCGGCGCGGCGGCGCGCGGATTCGTACACGCTTGGGCTGCCGGCCCGTGGGGCGCATTCTTGCTCGCAGCGAGGCGCAGTGGGCGCAGTGGGCGCGTCATTCATCGCCTGGGACGGACCCGCGCAACCGTTCGAGGTCGTCCTTGAGGGCCACCGCCCGGGGCTCGCCCAGCAGATCCGCGATGTCCCTCTCGATCTCCGGCACCAGCTCGCTGAGCACGTCGAAGACCTGCCGTCCCTTGAGGGTGAGGATGACGAGCTTGGCGCGGCGGTCGGAAGGATCCGGCTCGCGGGTCACGTACCCGTGTCCTTCGAGGTAGGCCACGACCTCGGCCATCGCCTGCTTGGTCACCTGAGCGCGCTTCGCGAGACTCGCGACCGAGGAACCCTCGTCATCGACGTGCTGAAAGACGACGGCGTGTGGCGGACGGATGTCCCCGTGCCCGCGCTCGGCGAGACGCTCGAACGCTCGTCGGTTGAGCACCACGTAGGCCTCGCGCAGCAACGCAACGGTGTTGGTGCGTCCCTGCACGGGATTACGTGCCCCACCAGTTGACATCAGACAAGCCACCTGTCTATCTTCCTCATATGGACATGCTACCTGTCGAAACGCCAGTTGTGTTGAACTCCGGAGAGCGGCTCGCCATGGGCACGGATGAGTTCGTCGTGCTCGCCGACTGCGCCCGTACGGGCGGCGCCCTCTTCGCCGGACTCGTCAAGATGCCGCCTGGCGGCGGTCCGCCCGTGATGCACCGCCACGACCCAGGCGAGGTCTACCACGTCCTCGAAGGCGAGTTCGCCTTCTACGTCGGCCCGCCCGGGGGCGACATCCGTCGGACGGTGGTCAGCGCCGGAGAAGTCATGTCGTTGGCCGGCGGCACCCCGCACACGATCCGCAACGAGTCCGACGCCGGCGCCGTCGCGTTCGTCGTCCACGCACCGGGGGCACCCATGGAAGGGTTCACCCGAGCAGCCGCAGCATTGGCCGAAGACGGCGACACCACCATGGCGGCCGTGCTCGACATCGCCGCCGAGCACGGGATCGAGCTACTCGGCCCCGTGGTCGAGTAGCGGCCCAGCGGAAGCGTCGCTCACGAGTCCGACGACATCGATCCCGTCTCTCCCCAGACCACATGAACCCCTCATGCCGACCCCTTATGCCCTGTAGAAGGAACACTCATGCCACTGACCGCCCCGCTGTCCCAAGTCATGCTGCCTGGTCAGCACGCTGCGCCCGAGGGCCCTGTCGACCTGCAGGCGATGTACGTCATGCACCACGCCTTCCGACGGGACCTGCACCGCTTCCGCGCCGTCGCGGACCGGGTTCCGGCGACCGACCGGCAGCAGTGGCGGCGCCTGCAGCGGCGGTGGCACTTCTTCGCCACTGCCCTGCATCACCACCACGCAGCAGAGGACGCCGGCCTGTGGCCCCTGCTCCTCTCCCGCATCGCAGACTCCCCCGACAGCCGAGCCGTCGACGTCCTGCGCGCCATGGCGGCCGAGCACGCCCAGATAGATCCGTTGCTCGCGGAATGCGCCGACGGGTTTGCCTCGCTCGCCACCGATGGCACGCCCGAAGCCCGCCGAGCTCTTCAGGAGTCCCTCGAGCACGCGTGGGAGGTGCTCGACGGCCACCTGGGTCATGAGGAACGCGAAGCGATGGCGCTGCTCCAACGCCACCTGGACGAAAGCGACTGGCGACGCCTGGAGCGGGAGCACTTCCGACCGGCCTACACACCGCGCGAGATGTGGACTGTGATCCCGTGGAGCCAGGAAGGTCTTCCCGCGGAGGTCGGCCGCCGAGTGCGCGCCGCCGGCGGCCCAGCGGTGCGCGCGCTGTGGTGGCTCAGCCGTCGATCGTTCGCCCGGAACGAGCAAGCGGCCTTCGGCACCGCGCGGGACGTCACGGCGCCCCTGGCCGCCGAGCGAGACCCCCGGCACCCCACATCGACCAGGCAGCGGAGGACGACGGTCGTGGAACTGACCAGGAGCATCGACGTGGCCGTCGGTCCCGACGAGTTGTTCGCATACGTCAGCGACTTCAACCGGGCCCATGAGTGGCGGACCGAGGTCATCGAGTCCACGATGGAACCACCGGGCTCGATGCAGGCCGGATCCCTGCTGCGCGAGGTAGCGGTCGTGGCCGGTCGCAGGCTCGTCACCTACACCATCGTCGACATCTTCGAACCGCCCCGCCGCTTCACCTTCGAGCACCGCACCGGCCCGCTGCCCGTCAGTGGCGAGTACGTCGTCGAGGCGCCTCACGCGAGCGCGACGCAGGACGAAGCGACCCTCCACTACACGCTGCGGATCCACCTCACAGGCGGGCAGCGCCTGCTCGCCCCCCTCCTCACCATGACCGCCCCGAGAACAGTGCAGACATCACTGCGCACGCTTGCCAACGTGTTGGAAGCGGGCCGAGCGAGGTGACCCTCCCAGCCGGGACGCGTCAGCGCGAACACCACCACCTGAGAGCGCCGGCCGACTCCGGCGACCCAGATGACGTCAATGGTCCAACCGGAATTGCGAGCGATGCCCGATGCTGCCTCCGGGCTGCTGACCTGGCGCGCCGCTTCGAGACCAATAAAGCACGCCTCGGCGCTGGGGGCGGGTCGAGTCGGCACAGGTCGGAGTCGTCTCGGTCGTGGTCGCATGGACCGAGGCATTCGAAAGGCAGGGCGACCGACTGCCAGCGGACCGTCGACATGTGGGTCGGCGCCTCCGAGCCGCGGGCGGTGAGGTGTGTGGCGGCGTCGCTGTCCCGCCTGGCGAGGAGCTCACCCGCTGTGGCCGTGACCGCGACCGTCACCGCCACGGCGGGTCGGCGCCCGCTTGGGCCTCAGGTGGGAATGACCGGGAGGTAGCGAAGCCTCTCGGGGCCGGTGGGGTCAGCGGGACTCGAGCCTGCCCCGCACTGCCACACCTCGTGTCGGTCCTCGTCGGGCACGACGACCGCCTACCGCCACACGGCGTCACGATGCCCTCGGCAGGGTGACTGTGAAGGTGGAACCGCGGGCGACCGATGAGACGCACTCGAGGGAGCCGCCGTGCGCTTCCACGAGTGCCCGCACGATCGACAGGCCCAGCCCGGAACCTCCGGACCGACGGGAGCGACCAACATCGGCCCGGTAGAAGCGGTCGAAGATCCGGTGCTGAACCTCCGCCGGCATGCCCGGCCCGTCATCCCTGACCTCGAGCACTGCCACCCCGTCGGTTGTTGCCGCGGCCACGACGATCGCCGACGGCGTGTGCACGATTGCGTTCGTGACGAGGTTGGCCACGACCTGCTGCAGGCGGCCGGGGTCACCCTCCACTTCAACGGGTCCTTCGACCTTGAGGTCGAGTCGGCGCTCAGGATGGCCAGCACGCGCTGCAGTGAGGACGTCGTGGGCTATCTCGACAAGGTCGACTCGTTCCTTCACCAGTTCGGGTTGCTGATCCAGGCGCGCCAGGAGCAGGAGGTCCTCGACGATGCCACTCATCCGGTCGGCCTCGCTGTCGATGCGGGACACCACCTCGGCGCGCCGCTGCTCGACGTCTTTGCGCGCTTCCCGGGCAATGGATGTGCCCGCATCTGACCCTGTGTTCCGTGCGGCCATCTGCGCATACAGCTGGGCGTAGCCCTTGATCGAGGTCAGAGGGGTGCGCAGCTCGTGGCTGGCATCGGTGGCGAATTGTCGGATCCTCTGTTCGCTCTCGCGCCTCTTCTCGAAGCCACGTTGGATCTCCTCGAGCATGGAGTTGAGCGCTGTGGACAGGTCAGCGACCTCGGTCCCCGGCTTGCCCGGCGGCACTCGGGCGGACAGGTCGCCGTGCCGGATCTCGCGGGCCGCCTCCCGCACGTCGGTCAGCGGGCGCAGACCGATCCGAATGACCATCCGACCCGCCAGCGCGAGAACCGCTAGGACGACGACGCCGATGGCTGCGCCGCCGACAGCAACGCGCTGGACCGTCAGGTCTGCGTTGCGCAGGGAGATGGCGACCATGACATAGCCCTTCCCGCCGTCTCGGCCGGGCTGATCGAACGCATCCACCGACGTGGCCCACGACCCTGAGTCATCCCGGACGACAGCCGCGGCGTCATCATCCGCCCAGTCACGGAGCTCGTCCACTGACGGAACCGGCGGACCCGTCTGGTCGCCGGGAACCCGACACCGTACGGAGCCGTCGGCCTCGATCACCGTGAGCCTGAAGTCGCTCGGGAGGACCGCCGGGGCGTCAGTGACCTCGCAGAGTCGCGAGGGTGCGATTGCGCCCGGCCGCACATCGGGAGCCTGGGACAGTCCGCTCACCTGCTCCGCGACCCGACCGTAGAGATAGTCCCGCAGCAGCACGGTTCCCGCCACGAGTGAGAGCGCCAGACCCAGCCCCGAGACGGCCAGGACGCCGATCAACAGTCGTGCAGCCAATGACCGAGGGGGCCAGCGCCTCACGTGGACCTCGGACCAGGGCCCGGACCTGTCGGAGCCGGCAACCGCAACGAGTAGCCGACCCCGCGCACTGTCTGGATGAGGGGCGGGTCGAGGTGGTCGATCTTCTTGCGGAGGTAGCTCACGTAGGACTCCACGATCGATCCGTCGCCGCCGAAGTCGTATGACCACACATGGTCGAGGATCTGTGCCTTCGACACCACCCGACCGGCGTTGATCATCAGGTAGCGCAGCAGTCCGAACTCGGTCCGCGACAGGTGAACGAGCTCGCCCGCACGCCAGACCTGGTGGCGGTCCTCGTCAAGCGTCAGGTCGGCGACACTCATCACCGAATCGGCAACGGCCTCGTCCGGGACCAACGATCTGGTGCGCCGCAGCACCGCCTCGATGCGAGCCACCACTTCATCGAGAGCAAAAGGCTTGGTGACGTAGTCGTCGCCCCCCTGCGTCAGCCCGAGAATCTTGTCGTGCGTCGCGTCCCGAGCGGTGAGGAAGACCACGGCCACCTGCTGACCACTCGCTCGGAGCTGCCGGCAGACCTCGAACCCGTCGATGTCGGGCAGGCCGACGTCGAGCACGACCAGGTCCGGTCTTCGCTGCTCAGCGGCGGCGAGTGCCTCGGCTCCGGTCGAGGCGGTCGTCACGTCGAAGCCCGCGAACCCCAGGCTGCTGCGCAGGAGGTCGGCAATGAACGGCTCGTCGTCGACCACCAGCAGCGTGGCTGCCCGCGGACGATCCGTGGTCGGCGTCATGTCCCCCATTGTGGCCGCCCCGTCGCCACGGCGGTCGAGATCATCATCGTGAGGTCGGGTCAGGTCACTCGGTCTGAGCGACGACTTCGGCGAGGATGGTGCCCGCATCGTCGACGTCGCCTTCGACGGTGACGGTGTCGCCGGGACGCAGGTCGGAGGTGGCACCTGCGGTCAGCTTGCGGACCTTGGTCGTAGGAAGGGTCACGACCTTGACCGTGCTCCCCGTAGCGTCCTCGAGGTAAAGAGTGCCGCCGTCGACGACGGTCACGGTATAGGTCGAGCTCCCCCCGAGGGCGGCAAGCTGGCCGGCGTCAGGTATCGCGCCACCACCGCCGGGCGCGGCGCCGCCAGCCGGGGGCTCGAACCCGTCTGGCAGCTCGATGCCCTCGGGGAGCTCCATGCCCCCCGGGAGGGCAGACGATGTCTGCTCCTGCATCTGCTGAGTGGTGACGATTCCGCCGAGGAAGCCGAGTGCACACACCACCAGTGCAGCCAGGAAGATCTGGGATCGGCGGCTTGCGGGTCGGCGTGGGGACAGCTCGGCTGCCCAGTCCGTCTCTTGTTCGTGGACGTCCTGCTCGGACGCGTCCTGCAGGTCCTCCTCGCGGACGTCGAGCTTGCTCATGGCTTCTTCCTCTTCATCATGTCTGGCGGTCATTGACACATCTCGATCTACTCGTAACGCAGCGCATCGATGGGACGGAGGCCCGCTGCTCGGCTCGCGGGGAAGCTCCCGAAGAACAGTCCGACGAGGACCGAGACGCCGAACGCCAGGGCGATGCTCGACGGCACCAATGTGGGTTGCACCCCGACGATCTCGACGTTGCTTCCGAGCACGCCGGCCACCACACCGACGAGGCCGCCGAGCACCGACAACAGCGTCGCCTCCACGAGGAACTGGGCGAGGATGACGCCCCGGCTGGCGCCGATGGCTTTGCGAATGCCGATCTCTCGCGTTCGCTCGGTGACCGTGACCAGCATGATGTTCGTGATGCCGATGCCTCCCACCAGGAGACTGATCGCAGCAACGGCGCCGAGGAGGACGGTGAACACGTCGCTCGACTCAGTCAGTGCGGACACGATGGTCTCCGAGCTGAGGGTCGACCAGTTGCCCGACTGCCCGTCGGCGAGGTTGTGACGGGCCGCGAGCACTGCAGACGTCTCTTCTTGAGCCGCCTCTACAGAGGCGCTGTCCGTGGCCTGAACCGTGATGCTCGAGATCGACTCATATCCCGCCAGTGACTGCTGGACTGTCGAGATGGGCGCGATGATGGTGTCGTCCGAGTCCTGGAAACCGACGCTTCCCTTGGCGGCGAGCACGCCCACCACGCTGAGTCTCACGCCGTTGCAGGTCACGGACTCACCCACGGGATCGACCTCGTCCGGGTCACCGAAGAGGTTCTCCACAACGGTTCGGCCGATGACCGCGACCGGCTGTGCTTGGTTCACCGCTTCGACGTCGAAGTAGGTGCCGGCAGACACCGGGCTGTTGGACGCCTCGAAGTACGTAGGCCACGTACCGGTGATGCTGACCGAGTGGCTGCTCGCACCGACCGTGCAGTCCACCTGTGCAGTCGCCACCGGTGAGGCGCTCCTGACGTGAGGTGCGGCTCGAGCGTCGTTGAGTGCCCGCGCATCGTCCATCGTGAGGTCCAGACTGGCGATGTCGGTGCCGGTGGACGTCGATTCCTCCTCGCCGCCACCGAAGCCACCGGCCGGTCCGCCCGGACCACCGACAGCCGCGCCGCCACCGGCCCCCGTCCCCGTGACGGTGATGGTGTTGCTTCCCAGAGACTCGATGCTGTCTTCGACCGCGTCGGCGGAGCCTTGGCCAACGGCCACCAGAAGGATGACCGCAGCAACACCGATCAGGATCCCCAGCATGGTCAGCAGGGACCGGACCTTGCTGGCCAGCAACCCCACGACGGCGAACCGGAACACCTCGCGCGGATTCACAGCGACGTCCCGGCCGTCGATCCCGTCGCGGCGCCGCCACAGGCGGACGTAGTAGGCGTCCATGCTTCACGCGTCGGGGGGGCTTCCTCCAGACGGACGTCTTCGATGATCTTCCCGTCACGCATCCGGATCACTCTGCTGGCGCGTTCTGCCACCTCGTCCTCGTGGGTGATGACGACGATGGTCCTTCCGGCGTCATGCACGGCATCTAGGAGGTCGAGGACGTCGGCGGTGGACGTGCTGTCGAGATTGCCCGTGGGCTCGTCAGCCAGGATCAGCGCCGGTTCGCCCGCCAACGCCCGGGCAACAGCGACGCGTTGCTGTTGTCCACCGGAGAGCTCGTTGGGAAGGTGCTTCGCGCGGTCCGCGACCCCGACCTGCGCCAGCGCTGCCAGGGCGCGTTCGCGGCGCTCACGGGGCCGGACGCCGGCATACGCCAACGGGAGCTCCACGTTGGCCAACGCCGAGGTACGGCGGATCAGGTTGAAGGACTGGAAGACGAAGCCGATCAGACGCTTACGGGCGACGGTCAGCTGGGCGTCGTCCATGGCTGACACGTCGAACCCGTTCAGCTCATACCTGCCCGACGTGGGTACGTCCAACAGGCCAAGGATGTTCATCATCGTCGACTTTCCCGAACCCGAAGCGCCCATGATGGCCACGTGCTCGCCGTGGGCGATGTCGAGGCTGACCCCGTCCAGCGCTCGGACCACTGTGGCCGGGTCGTCGCCGTAGACCTTGGCGAGGGACCGCGCCCGGATGACCGGCGCGTGCAGCTCCGCACGCACCGAGCTCACGGCTTCAGGGACACCTGTCTCGACTTCGCCGGCGGAATGGCTCATCCGAGACCACCGCCACCAGGGAGCTCGGGCAGCTCGCCACCGGGGAAACCTGTGAGGCCGCCACCGCCGCTGCTCGCGACCACCAGGTCACCCTCGTCGAGACCGGACAGGATCTCGGTGGTCGAGTCGCCCACGACGCCGGTCTCGACCTCGCGCTGCTCCTCCTCACCGTCGACGAGGACGGTGACGGTGGAGCTCTCCCCCGTGGTCTCGATCGCCGAGGAAGGCACCTGGAGCACATCCTCCGCCTCGGCGAGCACGACGTCCAACGTGGCCGTCTGGCCGACCTTGAGGCGCTCTGGAGGAGCGTTCAAGGTCGCGAACACCTCGTACGTCACGACATTGTCCGTGACCACGGACGTGGGCGCGATGCTGGTCACTTCTGCGTTCGTGCCGCTCGCGACACCCGCGTTGTCGAGCGCCTCGAAGTTGACGCTCGCTCCTCGACCGAGGGACAGCTGGGACACGTCGGCCTCACTGAAGTCCGCCTGCACCTGCAACCCGTCGACGCCGGTCAGCACCACGAACCCGGACGCGTCCACGGACGTCTCCGTCGTGGTGCCGGTGGTCGTCGAGCCGGTGGTAGTCCCCCCGGAGCCGGAACCTCCGACGTACTCACCTACGCTCCCCGAGATCGAGGCGACGATGCCGGCGGCAGGAGCACGGAGAACAGTGTCGGCGACGGCTCGTTGTGCCGTCCGGAGGGTGACTTCGGCGGATGCGACCTGGGCCTGCGCTGACTCGACCTCGCCGTCCGTCGCCGGCTGCGTCTGCTGTCTGGCTGATGCGACCGTGTAGGAGTAGGAGGCTCGTGCCGACCTCAGTGACGACTCGGCCGATCCGACGGACTGCGCCTGTTGCGCGGAGCCCACCGACCGGTTCTGCTCCGCCGTCCGCAACCCGTCCTGCGCACTGTCGACCGATGCTTCGGCGGTGCTCAACGACGTCTCCGCCGAGGTGATCCTCTGCTCGTTCGCCTCGACCGCGCTCTGTGCGTTGCTGCACACGGCGGTTGCGGGTCCTGTGGTCCCGTCGGGGGACGACGCGCACGCGCTCGCCTCGAGCTGCTGAGCCTCCTGCAACGCCGTCCGAGCCGAGGTGAGGGCTCCGCGGGCGTCGGCACGGTCGTCCTGTGCTCGGCTCACGTCCCGTCGCGCCACCCTGACCTGTTCGTCGTACACCCGACGATTGGTACGGGCGACCCGTCTGGAGTCTGCGAGTGCCTGTTCTGCGCTGTCCACCGACGCCCCGGCCTGGCGGACCGACGCGTTGCCGGCAGCCAGGTCCGCATCGGTCGGGCCCTGGGTCAGCTGACGCAGGCCGGCGACTGCCTGGTCGTACGTCGCCTGAGCGCTGTCGCGCTGGTCGATCGCGTCGGTGTTCTCGATCCTGGCCAGGACGTCGCCGGCCTCGACGCGTTCGCCCACCTTGACGGACACCGTTGCGAGCTTCCCTCCGGCGTCGAAGTCGACACCCACGTCGCGGGCGGCGACGACATTGCCCGTAGCGGACACCATCGACACGACGTTGCCGCGCGTCACTTCAGTCGTGGCGGGCGCCGCCGCGCTCTCCTCTTCGTCGAGGAGGAGGTAGGCGCCTCCTGCAGCGGCGATGAGAAGGAGCACCAGCAGGCCGTTGATGATCACTCGCGGGGAGCGCAGGGATGTCGAGAGTCGTTCACGCATGCCGAGCAGCGTGCGCGTCGAACCTGACAACTGCCTGGGAGCCGGCTGGAAGGGACGTGCCAATGCGTGATTCGGCCCAGTGCGTGGTCTCCCAGGCAACTGCCAGCGTGAAGTCAGGTGGCTTCCAGTAGTGGGTGTTTCTCTGGTCGAGCCATCCGGTGTGGCACTCGTGTTCGCTCTCGCGGTGGCCGAGCGCGCACCGGATGGACCACTCGACTGCCACGACGTCATCCACGGAGGACCAATGTCCCATCGCAACCGAGCTCGCGCCCTGTCTCGCGCGAGTGCACTTCTTCTCATGGTCGTCCTCTTCGCAGCCGGGTGCGGGTCCGACAGCGCGAGCACCACCGAGTCAGGCGACGCCAGCTCCTCCGCGAGCTCGCCGGCGGCGTCCGGCGAGACTCCGGAGATCTCCGAGGAGTTCACCGCATGCCTCGAGGAGCAGGGGGTCGAGCTGCCCTCCGAGCAGCCGACTGAGGCACCGTCCGAGGGCACGATGCCCAGTCTCGACCCCGAGATACAGGAGGCGATGCGAGCGTGCGCCAGCCTGGCGCCCTCAGGCGGTCCGGGCGGCGCAGGCGCACCGGAGGTCGACCAGTCCGCCCTGGACGCGTTCGCCGATTGCATGGACGAGAACGGCGTGGAGGTCGAGGCGACGCTCGAGGCCGTCACCGAGCTGGACCAGTCCGAGCAGAAGGTGCGCAAGGCACTCGAGACGTGCTCCGCGTTGATCCAGCCGTAGAAGTCGACGGTGGCGGACAAGCACCACCCACGTGGCGCCCTCGCGGTCGCGTGAGCGGCCGCACTGGCCGGATCCACGGCGCAGACAGGGCCCCGGCGCGACCGCCGGGGCCATCGGGACGAGGCCTCGAGCCTCGAGGACCAGTCGAGCTTGATCGCTCGCTTGATCGTGCCCTTGAGTCAAAGGCGGCCGGTCGCCATGCCCGGCCTGGGCGTGCAGCCGGCCCATCACGAGTTCGGCGGCGCCCTGATAAGCGACGTCTTTGGTGTCGCGGCCAAGGGGCCTCACTCGGATGAGCAGAGACGACCGACGTGGCACCACGGGGGCTTTCCGGTTCTGCTGGCGACTCGCTCGTCGCGAGCTGGCCGTGTAGACGAGCGCCTGCAAGCGGGAGTCGGGTTCCGCGATCTGCGGGGTGTCGTCGAGGTTTCCGTCCATGTCGGACATGCGGCGGGTGGCGTTCATGCACTTCTCCGGCGGGTCCCACAGGGAGTGTTCGACGGCTCGTTCGCCGTCGGTGGTGTGGTGGACGTTGGCCGGCAGCTCCGGTAGCTCCGGTAACTGGTGGCCCCGCGTGCCAAGGGGCTGGGCGCGTTGTCGGCGGGCAGTGGGACCGGGGCTGGCGCCCGCGGTGCGAGCGCCGCAGCCCGCCGCGCGTGTCCATGGGAAACCGGGCGCCGGTCGAGAACGGACACGTGGTCCGCTTCGTCCAACGCCCGGTCCTATGGTCCGTGTGGCGCCGGGCGGCTCAGACGTCGCGTCGCACGGTTGACAAGGTGGCTCCACCCAGGATGACGACCACCCAGGCGGCCAGGACGAGCGCACCGGTGACCGGCCCCAGGACCTGGTCGGTCGAGGCCTGGACGGCGGTGAAGCCGGCAGCGGCGTTGGTGGGCAGTAGCTGCAGGACGCCGTCCCAGCTCTCGGGGAGCAGCGCGCCGGCGAGGGCCGGCACGATCAGGACACCGGCGGCGAGGGTGCCGATGCTGGCGGCGACACTCCGCATCAAGAGCCCGAGTCCCAGGCCGATGAGGGCGACGGCGGTGAGGTAGAGGGCCATGCCGACCAGGGAGCGGATCACCCCGTCATCGCCCAGGCCGACGGTGGCCGCGTCGTTCGCGGCGAGTACGCCCATCCCGAGGCCGAAGGCACCGATGGTGCCGATGGCAGCAGCGGGCAGTACGAGCATGGAGAGCACGCCCGCCTTGGCCACGACGACCGGCCATCGGCGCGGGGTGGCCGCCATGGTGGCGGTGATCATCCTCGACGCGTGCTCACGGGCGCCGGCCAAGGCGCCGAGGACGCCGACCAGGAGGGTGGCGAAGGTGGCGCCGGTGAGGACGGTCGACAGCGGGTCGTCGCCGCCGAATTGCGGGCCGCCGTTGTCGGGGGTGCTCACGGAGCCGCTGGACACGGCGGCGGCGATGGCACCAAAGCCCGCGAGGACGACGACGATCGCGAGCAGGAAGATCCATGTGCCGCGCAGGCTGCGAAGCTTGATCCATTCCGAGCGCATGACGCGGCCCAGGGTGACGGGCTTCGCGATGCCAGGCCGGGGCGGCGAGGCGGGGGACCCGCTCGGGGTGGGGTGTGCGGTCGTGGTGCTCATCAGGCTGCCTCTCCGGGCTGGTCGGTGGACTGGTGGTTGGTCTGCTGGGTCGTGCCGGCGTACTCGACCGCGTCGCGGGTGAGCGCGAGATAGGCGGTCTCCAAGGACGCCGCGGAGCTCGAGAGCTCGTGCAGGGTGACGCCGTGGCGGCTGGCGACCTCGCCGATGGCCGCGGCGTCGAGTCCGCGGACCTCGAAGCGACTGGCCTCGCGCGAGGTGAGGGTGACGCCCTCGCCAGCGAGCAGTCCGGCGAGCCGGGAGGCCTCGGGCGAGGCGACCGCGACGGCGCCGGTGGACGAGCTGTCGATGAAGTCCTGCAGGGGGGTGTCGGCCAGGATGCGGCCGCGGCCGATGATCACCAGATGGTCAGCGACCAGCTGCATCTCGCTCATGAGGTGAGAGGACAGCAGCACGGTGCGGCCCTCGGCGGCGAGCTCGGTGAGCAGGGAGCGGATCCACTGGATCCCGTCGAGGTCGAGGCCGTTCACGGGCTCGTCGAGGATCAGCACGCCGGGGTCGGCCAGCAGTGCCGAAGCGATGCCGAGCCGCTGTCCCATGCCGAGCGAGAACGACCCGGCCGCCCTGCTGGCCACCTCCGAGAGACCGACCGACTCGAGCACGTGGTCGACGCGCCGGGCGCCGATGCCCACTGTGGCTCCGAGGGCCAGCAGGTGGTTGCGTGCGCTGCGGTTGCGGTCGACGGCCTTGGCGTCGAGCAGCGCGCCCAGCTCGCCCATGGGCGCGGCCGCCTCGGCATAGGGGTGGCCGTTGACAAGGGCGGTGCCGGCCGTCGGCCGGTCCAGGCCCAGGATCATCCGCATCGTGGTCGACTTCCCGGCGCCGTTCGGGCCGAGGAAGCCGGTGACGACACCGGGGCGGACGGTGAACGTGACGGCGTCGACAGCCAGCGTCTCGCCATAGGTCTTGGTGAGCTGGTTCAGCTCGATCATGGTGTGCTCCTCCGGGTGGTGGGGTATGACTCCACGCTCCCGTGGCAGGGTCGTGCTCGTCGTCGTCCGGGTGCAGGCTTCTCGGCGTTCTGCACCTGCGGTAGGCCGATGCCTGCTGCCGCTCCGGCGACTTGAGGGCCTGGCCGGTCAGTCGCCGGCGCGGACCAGGCCGGACTGGTAGGCGTGGACGACCAGCTGGGCCCGGTCACGGGCGCCGAGCTTGGCCATCGCCCGGTTGACGTGGGTCTTGGCTGTGAACGGGGAGACGAACAGGCGTCCCGCGATGTCGTCGTTGCTGAGCCCGCGCGCCACCAGGGCGACGACCTCCCGCTCGCGCTCGGTGAGCACGTCGAGGGAGGTGTCGACCGTGTCGCCGTCACGCGGCTGGGAGAGGAAGCGGCCGATCAGGGCGCTGGTGGCGCGCGGCGAAAGGAGCGACTCCCCCGCGGCGACCACGCGGATCGCCGCCACCAGGTCTTCCGGCTCGACGCCCTTGCCGAGGAAGCCGCTCGCCCCCGCACGCAGGGCGGCGACCACGTACTCGTCGGCCTCGAAGGTAGTGAGGACCAGCACCTTGACGTCGGCCAGGTCGGAGTCGCCGGTGATCAGCTCAGTGGCCGAGAGACCGTCCGTGCCGGGCATCCGGATGTCCATGAGGACGACGTCGGGGCGCGCGGCGCGAGCCTGGCGGACGGCGTCCGCTCCGTCGACGGCCTCACCGACGACCTCGAGATCGGGCGCGCTGGCGACCAACCCGACGAAGCCGGCGCGGATCAGCCGCTGGTCGTCGGCGACCAGGACGCGCGTCGTCGCCTCGCTCACGCGGTCACCCCCGCGAGCAGCCGCGCCCGGACGACCCACTCGTCGCCCTCGCGGCCTGCCGTCAAGGTGCCGCCGACCGCCGCTACGCGCTCGCGCATCCCGATCAGCCCGTGCCGGGACCCCTGACTCTCGGTGGACGGCCGCTGCACCGGGTTGCGGACCTCGAGGTGGCAGCCTCCGGCGTCCCACTCGAGCACCAGCCGGGCCTTCCCGCTGCCGTGCCGCAGGGCGTTGGTGAGGCCCTCCTGGACGACGCGGTACGCCGTGAGGTCGGTGGCCGGTGGCAGCTCCAGCGGGGTGCCCGTGGTCTCCCAGGTCACCGACAGCCCCGAGCGGCGGGCCTGCTCGACCAGACCGCCGACGTCCCCGAGGCGCGGGGCGGGGGCGGTATCCAGCTCGTCCTCGGTGGAGCGGAGCAGGCCGAGCAGGCCGGGGACCTCGTCGAGGATGGTCTGGCTGGCCTCGCGCACGTGGCCCATCGCCTCGGCCGCGGCGTCGGGGTCGGCTCGCAGCAGGTGTCGCGCGAGCCCTGCCTGCACGTTGACCACCGCCACGTGGTGGGCCACCACGTCGTGAAGCTCGCGGGCGATCCGCAGCCTCTCCTCGGCGACGCGGCGCTGCGCCTCCTCCTCACGCGTCGCCTCGGCCTGACGGGCCCGCTCGTGGGCGGCGGCGACCATCGCACGCTGGTTGCGCACCGCGATGCCCGACATGGTCGCCAGTCCGCTCCACGGCGTCATGCCGTAGGCCAGAGCATCGATCACGTTGACCGAGCCCAGTCCCAGCAGCGCGACCCCTGGGGCCAACGCGGACACGACCCCGGCTGCGGCGGCCCTCCCAGTCGGGCTGGTGACCGCGACGGTGTAGAGCGCCACGCACGCGGGCAGGAAGGCAGGGGTGGTGCCGCCGGCATCCACGACGGCCACGAGTCCGACTGCCGTCGTGAGCAGCCACACCGCCCACGGAGCCTGTCGTCGCAGGACGATCAGCAGGCTACCGACGGTGAGGCTGATGAGGGCCACCGTGGTGAGCTCGAGGTCGACGTCGGCGGCGTCGGGGCGCGCGGCGTACGGGATCAGAGCGGTGACGTTGACCAGCAGCGCGAATGCGGCGTCCGACGTCGTCGGGTGCCGCCGAAGCCAGTCGCGGCAGCCGGCCACCTGGGACGCGCCGCGACTCATGCCGCGACTCTAGGCGGACGGTGCCGATGCGGCATACAGCAGGCGCAGTACGCGCGGTCGGCCTCCCCGGCGGTGGGGGTCAGGAGGGGAAGGTCGATCCTCGACCGGCCGTCACGACAGACGAGTCGAACGGCGGGTGCCCCTGACCCCTCCCCCGCACACAGTTCGCGGGGCGATGCTCTCCCCGGCGTGGCTGTGCCACGCTCCCCGCGACGTCCGGCTACGGGACCCGGCGACGGACCGGAGCTCGCCTGCCAGCCCAGGATCGACCTCATCGAGGACGACGACGCAGCCATCGCGGTCGTCTCCGTGATCCCTCCGGGCGGCAGGGATCCCGGACCACCCGGCCGCTCAGCGACCACATCGGTTGCAGGGCGGTTCACGTCGCAGTGGCGAAGAACGGCGCCTGCCGGACGTAGGACCCCTGATCGATGACGTCGGCCACGAAGGCTGCGAGATCGGCTCGGACCACCGGGGTCGACCGCGTGGAGCGGTGTGCGAAGTGCTCCAGCCTCCCTGTCGCCGCCCCGTCGACCAGGCGCGGCGGGCGGACGAGCGTCCAGTCCAGGTTGCTGGCGGCGTAGACCTCGTACTCGGCCGGCTTGTCCTTGATGACGTCGCCACCGAAGGTCTGGATCGCCTTCGAGATCATCCGGGCGGACAACGACTTCTGGTCACCCGACACGTCGATGCCCGCACCGCTGACGCCGACGAAGCGACGTACTCCGGCGCGCGCTGCATGGCCCCGACCAGCGCCGTGGCGGTGTCGGTGTGGAGCGATGCTTCCTTGGCGGTCGGCCTCAACGCCGACACGACGGCGTCGGCTCCGGTGACCAGACGCTCGCGGTCGGCCGCGCTGCGGCTGTCACCACGCACGACGTCGACGCGTTGCGCCACGTCGCCCAGCCGCGCCGGGTCCCGGACGAGCGCGACCACGGTGTGGCCTCGCCGGAGCAGCTCTCCGACCAGAGGGCGGCCGGTGCGGCCGGTGGCACCCAGGACGGCGATCCGCATGATGTCTCCTTCAGTCACTACGAGGACCGAGGGGTGGGCCTCGGCGAGCGAGCCAACCGGGGGCTACCAGCCGCCTTACCGAGTCCTCATGAGTGTCGCCTCTGGACCCACGTCCTACATCGGTGCGCAGATCAAGGTCCGCGTCACGCCCTCAACGCAACCCGTACCGGCCGCTCTTGCCCGCCACGCCACCGTGCAGGACGGGGGCCGGGTGTTAGCTCAGGTGCGTTGCGTCGACGGCTACGTCAAGGCAGTCAGAATGCGCGTACACAGCGTGGCGTGACCCGCCAATGGGCATCCGGACATCGGCAGATCCGGGCGTCCCGCACGCCGTCGCGCGACTGGTCTCTCCGATGCTCAGGGGCGGCGAGGCTGGCCGAGATCCGCCGGGGTGTCGCCTACGACAGCTACACCGATCGCTGCCCGGGAGCGGGGCCCGCGGGGGCCCCTGCGTCGTCTCAGTCGGCCAGGGACCAGGTGCGCACGTAGTCGAAGCGGGCGGTGAGGTCTTCCGGTCCGCCCATCGACACCAGGCCGATCTGCGGGTCTGGGCCGAGCTCGCTGTGGGTCCAGGCCCCGCCGCGCACCCAGCGGACACCGTCCTGGCTGGTGTACGCCGTGAACCGGTCCGCGCCGTCGCTGCCGGCGCCCGCCTCGCGGACGATCCGCAGCCACGTCTCGTCGCCCGGGGCGCCCACGACGGTGTTGCCGTAACGCGGCTGTCCGGCCGGAGCGCTCGGGACCTCCTTGGCGAACTCGGTCTGCCGGGTCTCCCACAGGGACGCGTGGGTGAGCTTGAGGAACGCGTCGTCGGAGCCGTAGACCACCAGGCCCGCCTGCACGAAGTTGTAGCAGTCCAGGCCATCGGCGCCCGCCTCCGGGGGACAACCCTCCGGCGGGACGTCGAAGGCGACCTTGGTCTCCACCACGTAGTCCCCGGGCGGTGCCGGTCGCGTCAGCACCGAGGCTGTGTTGCTGTCGACGTACAGGTCCGCGTCCTGCACGTCGAAGGCGAACCTCCCGCTCTCCAGCCGCGCCGACGCCGCGTCGCCGCGCACCCACTGCCAGCCGGCGAGCTCCTGAGCGTCGAACTCGTCGGAGTACTGCGCCAGCAGCGCGCCGGGGACGTGCGGCGGGACGGGGTCCGGCGTGTACGTCGACACCTGGCCGTCCTGCGCCGCGGGCGCCGGCATGGGCTCGTCAGAGGCCCAGCGACCGGCCCGCACCATCGGCCAGCCGCCCTCCCAGTCCACGGGGTCCAGCAGCGCCGGCCTCTTGGTGAAGCTCGTGGTGCCCGCGAAGTACGGCTGGAACCGGTCGACCGCGTGGTAGGCCATCCACCACTGCCCCGCCGCGTCCTGGAACGTGGAGTTGTGCCCGGTGCCGACCCAGCGATTGCCGTTCATGCTCAACGCGGGCGTGCCCCCGACCCGGCCGGCGAGCAGCGAATTGCCCTCGCGGTCGAGGAACGGTCCCATCGGGCTCGCCGAGCGCGCCGCGAGCACGCTGTAGCCGGTCAGCGGGCCGTTGCAGCAGTTCGTCGCGGAGCCGAAGTAGTAGTACCAGTCGCCGTACCTGACGACGTTGCTGCCCTCGTAGCGGTTGCCGATCACGATCTGCCGGCCGGCCGGGCCGCGCAACTGCGCGGCTGCGGCGCGCTGCTGCTGGACCGGGTCGAGCTTCGGCTTCTCATCGGTGCCGGCGGCGATGGAGCGTTCCGGGCCCGTGGTGACCATGCCGTTGCCGGTCAGCGTCACCGCCTGCGCGAACACACCGCCGTAGTAGCTGCCGTAGTAGAGGACGCTGCGCGAGCCCACGCTGTCACCGAGCACGTCGGGGTCGTACGTCCAGTAGAAGTCGCACCCGGGGCCGGCGCGCCGGGGGTCGACCAGCGGCTTCTCGCTGACCTTCCACGGCCCGGTGGGGTTGCGGCTGACCGCGACGCCGAGGGCGCTGTCACCGCCGCAGCCCGCCTCGCCGCTCACCTCGGTGGTCGTGTCGGTGACCACGAAGGTCAGGTAGTAGCGCTTCTTGGTCTTCGAGTAGACCAGGTCCGGCGCCCACATGGCGGCCTCCGGCGCCGCCCAGGACGGCTTCTGAGGCAGGGCGTCGCCGACGTACTCCCAGCTGACGAGGTCCGTGCTCCGCAGCATCGGGATCGGGTGGAACACCGGCGAGCCGTCCGCGGTCTCGGAGTCATTGAGGGGGTCGGTCGTGCAGTACATGAACCACGTGCCGCGGTCCCTCCCCTGTCCCCGCAGCACGACAGGATCGGCGCAGTTGTCCACGGAGCCACCAGAAGCAATTGTCGGCGCTAGCGGGTTCTGGTACGAGCCGGGCTCGGCCGGCGCAGACACCTGGGCCGCGGTCAGCGTCGGCGCCGACGCTAGCGGGTTCTGGTACGAGCCGGGCTCGGCCGGCGCAGACACCTGGGCCGCGGTCAGCGTCGGCGCCGTCGACGCCGGTGGCGCGAAGGAGACCAGGAGCGACGTCAGGACGAGGGGGGCGACGGCGTGCGCCAGCCGCGAGATCCGAGTCATCCTGTCAGCATGCGGTCCACCTACAACGTTGTAAAGAGCGCCATCGCCGACGCACTCGAATGCTTCGCGTCCGGCAACCGCATCGCCCAGCGAAACAACCGGCGCCACGAGCGAGCACTCGGACCACAGCACGCGAGTCACGATCGGATTTTGCAAACTGTGTGACGGCGGCTCCGTGATCGAACACGACCGCATCTGCCGCGTTGAGGGCGGCTACGCTCGCCCGGATCTGCCGCGATCCGATCGACCGGATCTGCCGATGACCGGATGTGCCGACGACCTTGTTGAAAGATGTGTAGCGACACGGGCAACACAGACTTGGGGGGCGCATGCTGGAACTGGTGGTGCCGTCACCGAGCTTCCGCGAGTCCTGGCTTGAGTCCAGAGACGAGTGGGGCAAGGGCGTTCCTCAGTCCAACTCTGGTCTGACTGTTATTGACACGGTTGACTCTGTTGAGGGCTTCCGTGTCTGGACAGAGCGCCTGCGCGCTGAGGCAGATCATGGGGTGCCGTCGCCGACGGGACGTGTGCACGCGACCAACTTGTGGGTCGTTGAGGACGGAGCGTATGCAGGGGCCATCCAGGTGCGGCACTACTTGAATGACGCTCTGCAAGAAACCGCAGCACACATCGGCTACGGGATTCGTCCCTCCGCTCGTGGGCGCGGGATCGCGACGTGGGCTTTGCGCGAGGCCCTTCCCATCGCGCGTGAACTCGGACTGGATCGGGTGCTGGTCACATGCGACAGCGCCAACGTAGCTTCCAGGAGGGTCATCGAGCGGAACGGCGGGGCGCTGGAGGACGAGCGTCCGACTTCCCGTAGGTCGGAGCGCCGCTATTCGATTTTGCTCGGCGGCCGATAGGGAGGCTCCTTCTCGCACCATCTCAAACGCCCGGATCTGCCGATGTGCGGACGGCTCCCGAGTTCAGTCGATGTAGTCCTCAAGAGCGAGGGCTACGTCCAAGCGCCACCGCTCCTGAACCCTTTCGATTGCGTCCGAGACGTCGTCCGAGGTCTGAACTGCGCCATGGAGCAGGTTCGGCGGGGGTGTCGACTCGACATCACACTCTGAGCGCAAGTGTGACCAGTCCATCTCCAGAAGCCGCGTCTGGACTTCGTCAACCATGTCGGACAGGCGCTCTCGCTCGGCGGCGAGTAAGGCATCAACGCCCCGTCGAAACTCGCCGGTCATGACGTCAGCCGGGTCTGGCAACCCGACGGTATGAAGCACGCCGTTGCTGTCCACCCACATGGGCCAGAGTCTGGCAGGCACGACGGCCGAGTGTCCGGATCTGCCGCGATGAGCGCCCAGTTCTGCCGATCGGCCAGCACGAGGCACTCGTAGACGCAACCTCACTCGACCGGCTTCATCCTGGCATCGTTGATGAGCCCTGGTGGGGTGGGTCTGCTGACACGGCGCATGAGGGCCTCGATGGGGCCGCTTCCCCGCCACGTGCGCCACGGACCAGCCACTAGCGCGAGAACGGCCAAGTAGCCGGCTGCGACGCCTGTAGCTGTTCCAAGGTCCCAGTCAGCTGTGCGGGCCAGCACAGTGAACAGCAGCGCGTGGCCTACGTAGGCCGTCAGCGGCATACCGCCGGCTGCGACTAGAGGCGACCACCAACCCGCCTTGCGCGGCACGATCCGAAGACACAATGCAAGAACGACAACGGAAAGTCCCATGGTCGATACGAGCGCCGCCGCTGGCTCGACGCGACCCTCGACCTCAGTGATGTCCCACGCACCCGTGTGGGCAAGAAAGGCCAGTGCTGGCAGGGCCATGAGTGCGCCGACGGCGCCCAACCTGACCAGGTACGCATCGTTCGTAAGGTCTGCTCGACCGATGACTAGCCCGATGCAGAGCAGGGGGACCATTTCCCCGACGAGAAGCAGGACGTTGGTCAAGGTGTCGTCTGCGAACGGACTAGCTGCCAAGCGCAGGACACCTGCTGCGGCCACGACCGCCGCGATGGCCAACAAGGACCGACTGTCGAGCCGCATTAGCAGCACCGCAACGACGAACAAGACGCCGTAGAACACGAGAATCAGATCGCCCCAGCCAACTAACGCGAGCCCGGTTCCGAGCAGCGCGAGGAACAGCGCCCGACGCAGAAGCACCCCTGCACCGGCCCCCTGACGGCGGGACATGAGAGCGACCCCCACACCGGCGAGTAGGAAGAAGAGCAACCGTGCTCGGTTCGTGGCGATGCTCTGGGAGATCTCCAGCCAGAGCGCCGCCGAACCCGCCGCGTCCTGCGCTAGGACATCGCGTGCATGCACCAGGACCATTCCGGCAACGGCGAGGAAACGAGCCATGTCGAGGCCAGGGAGGCGGCTGAGGCTGGGAGTGCTGCCTGGTGGCGGGTTGACCATTCATCAACGGTGGGCGATGGACCGACACCTGACCATCGGGATCTCCCCTGACTCAGCCACGAGAACCCGTGATCAAAGCCCCTAGGTCCCAAGACCCGAGTCATCCGCTCATGCCGCGGTGAGTGCGCAGAAGTAATGACGTGCTGGTCGAGGCCCAGCCGTGGTGGAAACGCAAGTCTGGGCCGCTACCAAGGCCTATGCTTCCGAGCGATGGTCGTCCCCTTTCCACCTCCGTTGACATCGGTCCCCGAGCCGGTCCCAACGCGGTGGTCACGACGCCGCGTGGTGACCACGATGTTGATGGCCGCTGTCGCGGTCGCCCTCGGCGCGGCCGGATGGTGGGGCGCTCACCCACCGCAGATCCTTGCTGGTGGCTACGGTTTCGAGTCCTCCCGAGACCCTGGTCAGACTTTCTGGACCTCGCTAGTCCACTCCCAGTCCGATGGCGCCGAGGAGGTGGTCATCACCGGGCTCGCACCGCGCATCCAGACGGACACCTCTGGCGCAGCCGTGGACTACCTGATCTGCGTGCTGAACACGGAGGTGCTGGCAGACGAGGGCGTAGGAGGCTTCATGTTCGGGGGACGAGACCGCGATGTCGACCACTACTGCTCAAGGACTCGCCCAGCCATCGGGTCGACACTGCACCTGCGCGCCGACCCTCCGGAAGAGATCATCGTCGGCATCACCCCAACCCGACATGGCCGCATCGTGATTGCCGACCACCGCATCGCTTACACGGTCGGATGGCAACGCGGTCATGCCACGATCAACGTCTCGACGAAACTAAGGTCGCCCCAGCAACCGTGAGAGCCCGGGGCAGGTGCGACGCCCGGATGCAAGATGGTGCATACGCGACACCGACGAGTCGAACAACCGGATCTACCGCGATGGGAGTGCGCGGATCTGCCGACATGCGTGCGCCACCTCGTCCGTTCTCTGTCCCGTCTCTCGTGGGACAGGTAGCCCCATATGAGCGCAGGAGGCGGGCGGTTGACCGCTTTCTCGGATGCGCGCACGCTGATGCTTGAAGCAGGAGGTATGCCGTTTGAAGAGCGTCTTGTGCCGTGTCGGCAAGCACGACTGGTCTGACAGGACCAACGATGATGGCGAGCGTTACCGCGAGTGCCGTCGTTGTGGGGCGATCAAGGACGACGAGTTGCCACCTGATGTCGGCTCGGCTGCCATCGTCACCGGTGGCGGATGAGCGCGCGGTGGTAACCGCCCCGATCTGCCGCGATGAGTGAGCTCGAAGGGGTGCGTCACTTCGCCGCCTGCCGGCGGAGTTCACAACGTCCGCTCAAGGCGAGACTGAATCGTCGACGGGGGCGAGGGCGACCACCGGGCCGGCCTCCGACACCGATGGGCGGACGGTGGTCCAGCTGCGTGCAGAGGCGACGAAGCAAGGGGCTTCGGGCTACTACCGTATGTCGAAGGCGCAGCTGGTCGCCGCACTCGACTGACCGGGCTCGGCTCGGACGGGTCACACGCGTCGGGCCGCACCCCGGTACGCCAACGGCGGAGCATCGGCCCGTCGTCCGGACACGCAGCGTCTCGGCCAACGCGCTCGGCCGTACGTGCGACAGGCGCCGCCGCGCAGTCGCGGTTCCAGAGGGTCTGGCACGGAACTCGGGTAAGCACCGCCGGAGGACCGCGAACGCCGGACGCAGCCGTGCTGTCTGGCTCCATGGTCATCGTGCGATCTTTCCTGCGCCGGGACCGCACGAATCGAGGGGATGAATCTGGGTACGTTCTGCAGTCCGCCCAATCGAGCAAGAACAGGCCTAGTCCAGTGACTTCTTTCCCCCATTCCTCGTCGAGCACCGACGAGGCCTGGGAGACCCGCGAGCTGGCCCAGTTGCGCGGAACCGTCTATGCGTTCCGCGTTGACGCCGACGGCACGCCGTCATTCCCTTTCGTATCTCAGGCCTGCACTGACCTCTACGGCTTCACCGCCGAGGAGGCCATGGCGGACGTCACCCTGATGCACCAAGCCGTGCACAGCCACGATCAACGGCGCTTCAACGAAGCGGGCCAGCACTCTCTGCGCACCCTGCAGCCCATGCGGTGGGAGGGCCGCATCATGCGAACCGACGGTCGCGAGGTGGCCGTCGTCGTCAACTCTCAGCCCCGGCGCGACGAAGCTGGCAACACCGAATGGGTTGGCGTCGTCACCCAACAAGCCGACTCCGCGATCGCTCCCACCACGGCATCTTCCCGGGACGCCGCCCTCTCCGACGTCCAATCAGACGCGATAGCCATGCTGGGTCACGACGTCGCCGGACCGCTGACGGTCATCGTCGCTTCAGCGGAATTCGCGCTCGATGAACTGACCGAGACGTCACCTCGACCGTCCGCGCACGTGGACGGGACCGCTCTGGAACGTCGGCTCCGGACAATCCTGAAGCAGGCGCAGCGGCTCAGCGATCTCCGCGACGACCTCCTCGCCACCGCAGCCGCAGACGCGCACGTCATTCGAGCCGAACCGGTCACGGCAGACGTGCTGCCCTACCTCCGCGCAGCGGCAGACGTCGAGGGGACGGCCGCCAAGCTGGTCGTCGATTGCCCCAGTGACCTGTACTGCCGGGTACAGCCCAGCCACCTCACACAGATGCTCACCAACCTCGTCGGTAACGCGCTGCGGTACGCCGCCAGCGAGGTGACGCTCACCGCATCCCCAGCAGGTAGTCGTGTGCTCATCACCGTCCGAGATGACGGACCGGGAGTGCCCCCTGAGGTCACCGCGCGCCTATTCCGACGGTTCAGCCACGCCGGGATGAGCGCCCGGCCCCCGGGCGCCGGATCCGGGCTCGGTCTCTACATCGTCCGCACCCTCGCCACGGCCAACCAAGGGACGGTGCTCTACACGCCGGGCAAGCAGGGGGCAAGATTCACGATTGCCCTGCCGGGTGCTCGACCATTCAGCGGAGACTCGTCAAGCTGAAACAGCCGTACTGACGGTGTGAACGCCAGACCGAGGTCCGATGTGCGGCGAACGAGATCGCCACGAAGCCATCGATCCCAACCCCAGCACGGCCGGGCGCGTGACCGGCCGCCCGTGCATCGCGCTGGTGGTGGCGGCTCGGGGAGCCGCTGCTCTGGACCCCCCGAGCCTCGCCAAGCGAGCGTCCATGGCCGGCCGAGTGACTTGATGGTGTCGTACCCGCAAGCGCCCGAACCATCCCCACCGAGGCGTGACTCACGTCCGCACCGACGCTGAGACGCGGCGCGTGCGCTCCACCGCTTTCCACCGCAAGGTGATCGAGACCGCCGCCGACACCAGCGACCAACGGTCGCTGCCGACCGGTTGCAGCACGACCTGGGTGACGGTCCCCTGATCTCGACGAGGTCTGGGAACACCCCGCCCTCTGGGGCCGGGCGCCGCCCCGGGCGGGGGGCGGGGGGGGGGGGCGCG
>NZ_JABJQY010000003.1 GCF_013155375.1 Nocardioides sp. zg-1308 | reverse complement strand
ATTTTTTTGTGCACCGCCCCCCCCCCCACCCCCCCCCCCCCCCCCCCCCCCCGCGCGCCACTGGCCCACCGCCGCGGGGGGCGAGTTGCGGTCCACCGGACTGCTTCCCCAAACCCCGTCGACCTAGCACAGCCACAGGGCGCGCTGAACGCGTTCCGCGTGACACCCCCAGGATCAAAGCGGACACGAGCACTCGTCGGCAGATCGGATGCCCCCACTCATCGCGCGGTCGTGACGCTGTTCTCGGGCGCCGGAGCGCCTGGGCAGCGACGCGCCGGGGGCGATACCCAGGCGCCCTGGTGCCACCTCGAGCTGCGGGTCGCGCTGCTGGGACTTTGTCGTCAGCCAGGCAGCTGGCGGGTCTGCACAATCTCGGCAGCAACGTCGCGCACCTTGCGGTTGAGGTGCGAAGAGAGCCTGACGAGTACCGCGAATGCGGCGGGCTCTTCGAGTGAGAAGCGCTCCATGAGGATGCCCTGGGCGCGCGCGATCGTGCTCCGTGTGTCCAACGCCACGGAGAGGGTCTCGATCTGCTGGGCAGCTCTGATTGCCACCGAGACGTGGGCGGACAGGGCGAGTCCATACTCGTGGTCCTCCGTCCCGAACCCGTCGGCGGTGCGCGAGAAGAGGTTGAGTGCGCCCACGTTGTCCTCGTCGGTGAACAGCTGGAACGCCAGGACGCTCTTGAACCCGGTCTCCTCCACCACCTTCGGAGCCCAGGTCGGCCACCGAGGGGCATTCGCCAGGTCGGGAATGTAGACGGTCTGCGTCTCCTTGATCGCGTCCCAGCACGGCCCCTCCTTCAGCTCGACCTCGATCTCATCGACGCGCTTGGCGCCATCCCCGGTTGCCGAAAGGTTCTCGATCACCCCGCTGCCTCGCACGATCAGCAGCGCCGCCGCATCGCAACCGTCGATGTCTCGTACCGCCAGCTGAGTGGCCGTGTCCATCAAGTCGTCGCTCTTGCTCATGCTGCTCTGAAGCTCGCGCGCGGCATCTGCCATCAGCTCGGGCAGGGTTGGGTCAGACATGGCCGGGAGGTACCCCTTGATCGGCTTGTGCAGTCCCCGCCCGGCGCTCGGGCCGGTAGACAGGGCCGGTCGAAGCGCATGACATCACCGACCGGGGGGCGCCGGGCTGGCCGACTCTCACGCCCGACAGGGCGAGCTACCGGGCCGCTGGTTCGGCACGTGTGCCCCGCGCAGGTTTTCGGTGAGTTGAGGCGGGATCAGCCGAAATGGTTCACGTACGACAGTGGCCCCCGACCTGCGTTTCCGCAGGTCAGAGGCCACTTCTCGGTCGGGCTGACAGGATTTGAACCTGCGACCCCTTGACCCCCAGTCAAGTGCGCTACCAAGCTGCGCCACAGCCCGAATGCTCCCCGGCACGAGGCCTGCGGAGCGAGGGGAACACTACCGCAGCCCCTGCGGACGCACGGAATCGACCCGCCCACGTGCGTCCGCAACCGCGCTCGTTGCGCACGTTCGGGGGGTTCACATGGCCCGACCGGGTCATTCCGCGGCGATCGGCACCTGCCGCAGGCACAGGCGACGGACCATGGGTCCTCAACCTGTGGGGAGCCTCCGTGTCACACCTTCTGCGCCGTGCCGGCCTCGTGGTCGTCGTCGTCGCCGCGGCCGCGGGTCTCAGCCTCACCGCGCCCCGGGCCGACGCCGTCGCTCCCGAGACGGTGGTGCGCGAGGTGGCGGCCCCGCGGAGCGCCGCGCTCGACCTCGCCGAGCAGGTCCGCGAACGGCAGCAGACGCTGGCCACGCTCAACCGCCAGGCCGACGCGCGCGACCGGGCACTGCTGGGTCGCCAGGCCGTGCTCGCGACCTACGGCTATGTCGGCGACCCCGACGCGGCGCGCGTGGTGCTGCCGCTGGCGTCGTACGGCCTCTCGGCCGGCTTCGGACTGACCGGACCCCTCTGGGAGGCCGAGCACGGCGGCCAGGACTTCAGCGCCTCGGCGGGCGAGCCGCTCGTCGCGGTCGCGGCCGGAGAGGTCACCGACGTCGCGTACGCCGGCCCCTACGGGCTGCGCACGATCCTCACGCTGCCCGACGGCACCGAGGTCTGGTACTGCCACCAGACCGACGTCTCGGTGCAGGTCGGCCAGCTCGTCGACGTCGCCGAGGCCATCGGCACCGTCGGCTCGACCGGCAACTCCACCGGTCCGCACCTCCACCTGGAGGTGCGACCCGACGGCGCGGACCCGGTCGACCCGCTGGAATGGCTGGTCGAGGCCGGGCTCACGCCCTAGCGCCGCCCCCCACGCCTCAGCGCTTGCGCTTCTCGCGCGGCTTCTGGTTGATCACGATCGGCGTGCCGACGAAGCCGAACTCCTCGCGCAGCCGGCGCTCGATGAAGCGCTCGTAGGCCGCGTCGAGCTTGCCGCTGGTGAACAGCACGAAGGTCGGCGGAGCCGTGGACGGCTGGGTCGCGAAGAGGATCTTGGGCTGCTTGCCGCTGCGCACCGGGTGCGGGTGCTCGGCGACGAGGCGGCCGAGGAAGGTGTTGAGCGCACCGGTGCCGATGCGCGTCTCCCAGCCCTCGAGCGCCTTGTCGATCGCCGGCACGAGCCGGTCGACGTGCCAGCCGGTGCGGGCGGTGAAGTTGATCCGCGGCGCCCACTTCAGCTGCACGAGGTCGCGCTCGATCTCGCGCTCGAGGTAGTAGCGGCGCTCCTCGTCGACGAGGTCCCACTTGTTGAACGCGATCACCATCGCCCGACCGGCGTCGCGGATCGTCTGGATGATGCGCATGTCCTGCTCGGAGACCGTCTCGCTGGCGTCGAGCACCAGCACGGCGACCTCGGCCCGGTCGATCGCGGTCGTGGTGCGCAGGGAGGCGTAGTACTCGTGGCCCGAGGCCTGGTTGACGCGCTTGCGGATGCCGGCGGTGTCGATGAAGCGCCAGGTGCGCTCGCCGAGGGTGATCAGCTCGTCGACGGGGTCGACGGTGGTGCCGGCCGCGTTGTCGACGACGACCCGGTCCTCCTGGGCGAGCATGTTGAGCAGCGAGGACTTGCCGACGTTGGGCTTGCCGACGATCGCGATGCGCCGCGGGCCGCCCACCTCCTCGAACGACTCGGCGGGGGTCTCCGGCAGCGCCTCCAGGATCGCGTCGAGCATGTCTCCCGAGCCACGACCGTGCAGCGCGGAGACGGGCCACGGCTCCCCCAGCCCGAGGTTCCACAGCCCGTAGGCCTCGGCCTCGGTGCGCTGGTCGTCGACCTTGTTGGCGGCCAGCACGACCGGCTTGCCGGACGCCCGCAGGATGCGTACGACGGCCTCGTCGGCGTCGGTGATCCCGACGGTCGCGTCGACGACGAACAGCACGGCGTCGGCCAGCGAGACCGCCACCTCGGCCTGGCCGGCGATCCGCTCGGCCAGCCCGCGCGCGTCGGGGTCCCAGCCGCCGGTGTCGACGACGGTGAAGGCGCGTCCGTTCCAGTTGGCGTCGTAGGAGACGCGGTCGCGGGTCACGCCCGGGCGGTCCTCCACCACGGCCTCGCGCCGACCGATGATCCGGTTGACGAGGGTGGACTTGCCCACGTTGGGACGGCCCACCACGGCCAGGACGGGCGTCGGGCCGGACTCGGCCTCGACGGCGACGGTGTCGTACTCACTCATGCGTGATCACAGCTCTCTACGGTGCTCGACGAGCCCGGTGTCGGGGTCGTCCTCGGATTGTCCCGCAGGAAGGGGCCCGGGCAAGGATCGGCGCGTCTGCGAGAGGGCGCTGTCCAGCTCGGACAGCATGTGTCCCCTCAACAACACCGACGTGGCACCCACCTGTTCCCGGGTGCGCGGCCAGGGCTGCTGTGTCGTGTGCCACGGCCGTCCGAAGACGACGTCGATCGCTCCCCCGCGCTCGGGCAGGGCGTTGCTGCCGCCGCCCGGCGGGCGGGTGCCGATCATCGTGACCGGCACGACCGGCGCCCCCGAGACGAGGGCGAGGTAGGCGGCGCCGTGGTGGAACCGGTGCAGCTCCCCGTCGCCGCGCGTGCCCTCCGGGAAGATGCCGACCACTCCCCCGTCCCGCAGGACCCGCAGGCACGAGCGGACGGCACCGGGGTCGGGGTGGTAGCGGTCCAGCGGCACCTGCCCGGTCCGGCGCAGGAACCCGCCGAGCCGGCCCTCGAACATCTCCAGCTTGGTCAGCGCGTGCACCGGCCGCGGCGCGAGGACCGCCAGGAGCGGGCCGTCGATGATCCCGACGTGGTTGGCGGCGAGGATCACGCCGCCGCGCGGCGGAACGCGGTCGTCCCCGTGGACCCGCACCCGCCAGCGGCGACGTACGAGCCAGCCGGCGGGCGGCCGCAGCGCGCGCAGCAGCCGGGTGGCGGGGTGCTGCTCGCTGCTGCGCGGCAGGTCAGCGGGGACCTCGGTCCCCGTCACGAGCCCTCCCGGGCCTCCGGTGCGACCTCGGCTCCCGCGCGGGCGGCCAGGTCGACGATCGTGTCGATCACCTCGGCGAGGGTGAGGTGGGTGCTGTCGACGTGGACGGCGCCCTCGGCCATGGTCAGCGGGGCGGTGGCGCGGCCGGAGTCGATGCGGTCCCGCTCGAGCAGCGACTGCTGCGTGCTGGCCACGTCGGTGCCGCCCTGCTCCGCCGTACGCCGCTGGGCGCGCGCGTCCGGGTCAGCGCTCAGGTAGACCTTGACCCCCGCCTGCGGCCAGACCACCGAGCCGATGTCGCGACCCTCGACCACGATCCCTCCGTCGCCGATGACCTCGCGCTGCAGCTCGAGCAGCCGCGCGCGGACCTCCGGCACCGCGCTCACCGGGCTGACGGCGGCGTTGACCTCGTCGCGGCGGATCTCGATCGAGACGTCGGCGCCGTCGACGGTGATGGTGGGGGCCACCGGGTCGGTGCCCGACTCGATGCGCGGGCGTCCGGCGGCGGCCGTCACGGCGGCCACGTCCCGTACGTCGACGCCCTCGCGGAGCAGCCACCAGGTCATCGCGCGGAACATCGCACCCGTGTCGAGGTAGCGCAGCCCGAGGCGGGCGGCCACGCCGCGCGACGTGCTCGACTTCCCCGAGCCGGAGGTGCCGTCGACGGCGATGACGAGACGGTCCCCATCGAGGGAGGTGCTGTCGGCAGGAGTCACGGGCGAGAAGATTACCGGTGGGTCGTCCAGCCGCGGGACTCGAGAGCCGCGAGCAGCCGATCGGCGCTGCCGCGGTCGACGACCAGCTCGGTGAGACCGACGGGCCGTGCCGGGTCGTGGTCGATGTGGACGTCCTCGATGTTGACCCCGATCTCGCCGGCGTCGCCGAAGAGGCGGGCGAGCTCGCCCGGGTGGTCGGGGACCGCGACGAAGACCGAGCGCGTCGGCCGCGCCGGACCGCCGTGCTTGCCGGGGATCGCGGCCGTGCCGGCGTTGCCGCGGGCCAGGATCTCGACCAGGTCCGGCCCGCTCCCCGTGACGGGACCGGACTCGGCGGACGGAGCGGCGACCGCCGTCATCAGGGCGTCCAGGTCGGTGCGGACCTCCGCGAGCAGGTCGAGCACGGCCGACGCGTTGGCCTCGAGGATCTGCTGCCACAGGGCGGGGTCGCTCGCCGCCACGCGGGTCACGTCACGCACCCCCTGGCCCGACAGCGCCAGGTGCTCGGCCGGCGCGGCGGCCAGCCGGCCGGCGACCAGCACCGCGGCCAGGTGCGGCAGGTGCGAGATGCGCGCGACGGCACGGTCGTGCTCCTCCGGCGACATGCGGATCGGCGCTGCCCCGCACTCGAGGACGAGGGACTCGACCAGGCCGACGGCGTCGGGGTCGGCCGCCGCGTGCGGCGTCACGGCCCACGGACGGCCGTCGAAGAGCGCGGCACTGGCGGCCAGCGGCCCGGAGCGCTCGCTGCCCGCCATCGGGTGCGAGCCGACGTAGCGGGCCAGCTCCCCCGGGCCCACGCGCGCGGCGACCGACGCGAGCGGCGCGGCCTTGACGCTGCCGACGTCGGTGACGACCGCGTCGGTGCGGTGCAGCGCGTCGACGACGGCCTCCGCCACGGCGGCCGGCGGCACGGCCACGACGACCAGCTGCGGCCGGTCGTCGGGCGTCGCTGCCCGGCCGGCGCCGAGCCCGTGGGCGGTGCGGAGGTGCTCGACGGAGGTGTCGCGGAGGACGACGTCGAGGCCGAGGCGGCGGCAGACGAGGGCGACCGACGCGCCGATCAGTCCGGCGCCGACGACCTCGACCGGCCCGACGAGGGCCGGCAGGGCGTCGTCAGTCATGGCTGGTCGTCCGGCTCAGGTCGCGGCGGAGGTTGGCCGCACCGTGCAGGTAGACGTGGGTCACGTCGGCCCGCGGCAGGTCGGTCTCGACGTGCGCCATCAGCCGCACGACCCGCGGCATCGACCCCTCGATCTCCAGCTCGCGCGCACACACGAGCGGGACGTCGGAGAAACCGAGCTGGCGGGCGGCGTACGCCGGGAACTCGCTGGTGAGGTCGCTGGTCGCCGTGAAGATGATTGAGATGAAGTCGTCCACCTCGAGGTCGTTGGCCGCCATCACGTCGGTCACGAGCTCGGCCACCCGGTCGAGCATGTGCTCGCGGGTGTCCTCCTCGAGCTGGGTCGCCCCACGCACTGCCCTCACTGCCACGGGAGGAGCCTAGGCCAGCCCGCCGGGGCGTCCGCGCCGCGTCTCGCCCGTCGACGTCAGGCGGGCTGGTAGGTCCCGAAGGACCAGTGGTTGCCCTCCAGGTCGGTCACGCTGCCCCCGCGCCCCCCGTAGTCGTGCTCGACCATGGGTCTCACCACGGTGGCCCCGGCGGCGACGGCCGCATCGAGGACCGCGTCCGGGTCGGGGGTGACGAGGTACGCCGCCGCCGGCCCGGTGCCGGTGATGGCGCTGTCCTCGCGGTCGGTGCCGAACATGATGCCGCCGCCGCCTGGCCACGCCCACTCGGCGTGCACGACGACGGAGGCGTCCTGCTCGTCGCGGTAGGTCGCGTGCTCGGTGAAGCCGATGGCGCGCAGCCACGCCATCATGGCGTCGGCGTCGCGCACCGAGAACGTGTGCCACAGGGTGGTGCTGGAGACGTCGGTCATGGGTCCTCCTCGTCGGGGTGGTGGCCCTCAGCCTCGCTCGGCCCGGCGGTCGGTGGCTTGGACGTTCGGGAACTCCTGCCGCACCCACTCCGTCGGGCTGCACCCGGCGAGCTCGGCCCACTCACGCGCCAGGTGTGCCTGGTCGGCGTAGCCGGACGCCGCCGCGACCGCGGCCACCGACACCCCTCCGGTGAGCGCCGCGTCCCGCATCCGCGCGTGGGCACCGCCGAACCTGGCCAGCCGCTGGTAGACCTTGGGGGCCACGCCGAGCTCGTCGCGGACCAGGGTGGACAGCCGCCGGCGGCTGTAGCCGACCTCCGCGGCCGTGTCCGCGACGGGTGTGCCGCGGGTCAGCAGGGCCATCGCGCGGGCCACCTCGGGCCGGGGTCCGGGCCGCTCGTGGCGGCGCAGCGCCTGCAGCAGCGCCCCCTCCAGCAGGTCGAGCCGTGCGCGCCACGTGGTCCGCTCCCCCAGCTGGGTGGGGAGGTCGCCGAACCCGGGGTCGACGTCGGGCAGCTCGGCCAGCTGCCCCGCGAGCGCCGCGGCGGGCACTCCCCACAGCGCGCGGGCTCCGGCCGGCGTGAGCGCGAGCTGGATGCCCCGCTGCCGCACGCCGTGGTGCACGGCGGCGGCGCGCGTGTGCAGCCCCGACACCGACGTCCAGCCGGAGGTCCGGGTCTCCGGGGCGGCGTCCCACGACACCGCGAGCGGCTCGTCGAGCGGCAGCACCCACGTCAGCTCGGTCGACGGCATCCCGATGTGGATCCCCGAGCCGTCGAAGGCGACGTCGTACGCCACCAGCGAGCGGACGTAGGGCGCCAGCGCGGGGTGCACGGTGGCCATGGCGCCACCGTACGCCCGCTCAGAGCTCGGCGCTGTCCATCAGCTCGCCGAGCTCGGCCACCGTCAGCTCGCGCATGTCGCCGGACCGGAGCCTGGCCAGCGTGACCGGCCCGATCGAGGTGCGGGTCAGGCGGCGGACAGGGTGCCCGACGTGGTCGAGCAGCCGGCGCACGATGCGGTTGCGGCCCTCGTGGATGGTGAGCTCGACGAGCGAGCGGTTGCCGCCCTCGCGGCGGGGGTCGCCGCCCAGCACCCGCGCCTCGGTCACCGTCACCGGGCCGTCGTCGAGCTCCACGCCCGCGAGCAGCCGGCGGATGGTGCGCAGGTGCACCTCGCCCTCGACCTCGGCGACGTAGGTCTTGTCGACCTCGTGCGAGGGGTGGGCCAGGCGCTGGGCGAAGTCCCCGTCGTTGGTGAGGATGATGAGGCCCTCGGTGTCGGTGTCGAGCCGTCCGACGTGGAAGAGGCGCTCGGGACGGCCGGCGACGAGGTCGCCGAGCGAGCGACGTCCCTCGGGGTCGCTCATGGTGGACACGACGCCGCGGGGCTTGTTGAGGACGAGGTAGACCTTGTCGCTGATCGGCGGCAGCCGCTTGCCCTCGACGCGGATCACCGCCGTCCGCGGGTCCACCTTCGTCCCCAGACGGGTGACGACCTCGCCGTCCACCTCGACGAGCCCGTCGAGCATCAGCTCCTCGCACTTGCGGCGGCTGGCCACCCCCGACTGCGCGAGCAGCTTCTGCAGCCGGATCAGGCCGTCCTCGTCGGTCGCCGGCCGCTGCGAGGACGGCTGGTCGTTGTCGGGTGCGTCGTGGGGCTTCACGTGACCTCGGTCCCGCCGTCGGGCTCGGTGCCGGCACCGCTGTGCGGCGAGCTGTGGGGGTGGTGGGTGGGGACCTCAGGAGCGGCGGCGGGCTCAGGAGTCGGCTCGGGAGTCGGCTCGGGAGTCGGCTCGTCGAGTCCGGCGACGCTGGCCAGCTCGTCCTCGAGGTCGTCCATGTCGGGCAGGTACGGCGCGAGCTCGGGCAGCTCGTCGAGCGAGGTGATCCCGATGCGCTCGAGGAAGTAGGAGGTGGTGCGGTAGAGGTGGGCGCCGCTCTGCTCGTCGTGACCCGCCTCCTCGACGAGTCCGCGGGACAGCAGGGTCCGCATCACCCCGTCGACGCTCACGCCGCGGATGGCGGAGACGCGGGCGCGGGAGACGGGCTGCTTGTAGGCCACGACCGACAGCGTCTCCAGCGCGGCCTGGGTGAGCCGGGCCTGCTGTCCCTCGAGGACGAACGACTCCACCACGCCGGCGAACTCCGGTCGCGAGTAGAAGCGCCAGCCGCCGGCCACGGACCGCAGGTCGAAGCCGCGGCCCTGCTCGGCGTACTCCGCGGCCAGCTGCACGAGCGCCTGCTCCACGTCGGTGACCGGGTGGCCGACGACGGACGCGAGCCGGACGGTGCCCAGCGGCTCGTCGGAGACCATGAGGATCGCCTCGAGCGCCGGCCGCAGCTCGGCGACCGCCACCGCGAGCGTGTCGACGGCGTCCTCGGTGACCGGCTGGTCGGACGGCTGGTCCGTCGTCACCTCGGCCTCGCTCACTGGTCCTCCTGCTGGTCGTCTGCTGCGCCGGCCGCGGGTGCGGGCGGCAGGGGGACATCCTCGTCCGCGTCGGGCGCCCCGTCGAACTCGTCGGTGATCTCGACGTCGCCGTCCTCGTCGCCGGTCCAGCGGACGGTGAGCTCGCCGAGGGGGGTCACCTGGTCGAACGACACCGCTCCTTCGCGGAACAGCTCGAGGAGGGAGAGGAACCGCGCCACGGTCGTGAGCCGGTCGGGCGAGTCGCCGCACAGCGCCCGGAAGGTCATGGTGCCGCTGCGGCGCAGCCGGTCCACCACGATCTGGCCCTGCTCGCGGACGCTGACCTTGGCGGCGTGGATGTGCTGCAGCGACACCTCGAGGACCGGCTTGGGCTCGAGCGCGCGTGCCGCGAGCCGGGCGAACTCGTCGAGGCCCATCCCGATGAGCACCTCGGGCAGGAGGGTGGCGAAGCGCTCCTCCAGACCGACCGCGCGGGGGTGGCTCCGCGACTCCGCGGCCAGGCGCTCCTCCATGATGGAAGCGACCTGCTTGAACGCGCGATACTGCATGAGCCGGGCGAAGAGCAGGTCGCGGGCCTCGAGCAGCGCCAGGTCCTCCTCGTCCTCGACGTCGCCCTGCGGCAGCAGCCGGGCCGCCTTGAGGTCGAGCAGCGTCGCGGCGACGACCAGGAACGAGGTGGTCTGCTCGAGGTCCCAGGCGCCGCCGAGGTTCTTCACGTGGGCGATGAACTCGTCGGTGACCTGGGACAGCGCGACCTCGGTGATGTCGAGCTTGTGCTTGGCGATCAGCCCGAGCAGCAGGTCGAACGGCCCCTCGAAGTTGTCGAGGCGTACGGCGAAGGCCGGGGTCTCGCCGCCCGGCTCGAGCCCGGCGCCGGGGGCGAGGTCCGGACCGGGGCTGCTGGCCAGCTGGGGTGTGGCGCTCACTCGTCCAGCAGTCGCTGGACCAGGGCGCTGTCGGCGCCCTGGGTCTCGAGGTCGGCGAGCACGAGCGCGAGCGCCTCCCGCACCAGGCGGCCGCGGTCCACGGCGAGGCCGTGGCGACGCAGGGTCAGCCGGGCGTGCTCGATGTCGAGCAGCTCGTCGGCGGTCACGTAGACGGTCATCTTCTCGTCGTGGCGCACCCGCCCGCTGGGCCGCTTGGGCCCGGTGGGCTCCACCACCTCGACCGCGACCTCGGCGTCGTCGGCGACCGCGCGGACGCGGCGCGGCCGCTGCTCGGTGGCCGGCGGGGCGGCGGTGGTCGCTTCGGTCGTCGGCCGGAACAGGTCGTCCGCGGCCGGCATGCTCACTCGGCGGGCCACCGGGTCAGCACCTCCCTCGCGAGCTGGCGGTAGGCGTCGGCGCCGGTCGACGACGAGGCGTACGAGGTGATCGGCTCGCCGGCGACAGTGGCGTCGGAGAACTTCACCGTCCGGCGGATGACGGTGTGGAACACCTTGTCCCCCCACGCCGAGACGAGCCGCTCCATGACCTCGCGGCTGTGGAGCGTGCGCCCGTCGAACATCGTGCCGAGGACCCCGTCGATCTCCAGCTTGGGGTTGAGCCGCTCGCGGACCTTGTCGATCGTGGTCTTGAGCAGCGCCACGCCCCGCAGCGCGAAGTACTCGCACTCCAGCGGGACGATCACGCCGTCGGAGGCCGTGAGCGCGTTGACGGTGAGCAGGCCGAGCGAGGGCTGGCAGTCGATCAGGATGATGTCGTAGTCGGCCAGCGCGGGAGCCAGGACCCGCTGGAGGGTCTGCTCACGCGCCACCTCGTGCACGAGCTGCACCTCGGCGGCCGACAGGTCGATGTTGGAGGGCAGCAGGTCCATGCCCTCGATGCCCGAGGGGACCACGACGTCGTCGAGCGTCGTCTCGCGGTCCATCAGGAGGTTGTAGATGGTTAGGTCCATCTCGTGCGGGTTGAGCCCGAGCCCCACCGACAGCGAGCCCTGCGGGTCGAAGTCGACGAGCAGCACCCGGCGGCCGGTCTCGGCGAGGGAGGCACCCAGGTTGATGGTGGTGGTGGTCTTGCCGACCCCGCCCTTCTGGTTGCACATCGAGACGACGCGGGCGCCGCCGTGCTCGGTCACCGCCGCGGGCTCCGGGAAGACCGGCATCGGGCGTCCCGTCGGGCCGATCGTCACCTCCGCCGGGGACTCGACCGTCGCCTGCGCGGCAGGCGCGACGACGGGGCGTTCGAAGGGCAGGGGCTGGGTCACGGTGTGCTCGTCTCGGGGGGAAGGACGCGACTGGGCGGGTGGCTGGGGTTGGGGAGGTCGGACGAGCGGCGGCATCTCGGAGGCACTGCTGCCCGCGTTCGAACCGGGGAACCCCGCACCGCTCATGTCCACTCCTCGACTTCGTCCTGGGCTTCGATTGGACCACGCCGGGGGGCCCGATCTTTGTCGACACGTCGACAGTTCCGAGAACGGCGTCGCGCGACTGTAGGACCGCCCCGGAGCAACCCACAACACGGGACGCCAGTCCCACAGGGCCGGTCCTCGATCTGTGCACCGGGCCCCGGTCCCCTGCACAGGCAGCGGCCGGCTGTGCACAACCCTGTGCACTCCCGGGACGGCCGGTTCAGGTGTCGCCGAGCCGTCTCATCGCCGTCGTGGCGAGCACCAGCTCACCGGCTGAGTCGGTGGCGTCGCAGTCGACGACGGCGTCGATCACCCAGTCGTGGTGGCCCTCGGGGTCGTGGATCGTCTGGCGCAGGTCACGCAGCCGGGCGGTCGTGCCCTCCTCGGCACCGACCGGCTCCCCGGTCCGCTCGTCACCGACGACCAGCAGGTCGGGACCCCGGGCGTCGCCGTCGGTGAGCACCGAGTCGTGCTCGGCGTAGTAGTCCTCGAGCGAGGCGTCCCAGACCGAGCGGCCCACGACCACCTGCCGCGGCGGGTCGGTCCGGTCGGCGGCGGCACGCTCGAGGCGTACGAGCCCGTCGAGATCGTCGCGCGCGACCGCGTCGACCCGGGCCCACATGGCGTTCCGGAGCATCACCCGGAACGGTCGCTCCTGCCTGGACAGCGGCCGGGGTGGCGGCGGCGGCTCGTGGTGGGCGACCGCCGTGGAGGCGTGGTCCGGGTCGGACAGGGCCTCCCACTCGTCGAGCAGCGAGGAGTCGGTCTGGCGCACCGTCTCCCCCAGCCACTCGATGACGTCCTCGACCTCGGGTGAGCGGTGCGTCTCCGGCACGGTCTGGCGCAGGGTCCGGTAGGCGTCGGTGAGGTAGCGCAGCACCAGGCCCTCGGAGCGGGCCAGCTGGTAGCGCCCGACGAAGTCGGTGAACCCCATCCCGTTCTCCCACATCTCGCGCACGACCGACTTGGGGCCGAGCGCGTCGTCGCGCAGCCAGGGGTGCGTCTGCTGGTAGGTCCGGTAGAGCGCCTCGAGGAGCTCGCGCAGCGGCTGGGGCCAGGTGATCTCGTCGAGCAGGGCCATCCGCTCGTCGTACTCCAGGCCGTCGGCCTTCATCTCCCCGATCGCCTCACCGCGCGCGGCGTGCTGCTGGGCCATGAGGATCTGCCGCGGCGCCTCCAGCACCGCCTCCACGACCGAGACGACGTCGAGGCCGTAGGTCTCCGACTCCGGGTCGAGCACGTCGAAGGCGGCCAGGGCGAAGTGCGCCAGCGGCTGGTTGAGCGCGAAGTCGACGGGCAGGTCGACGGTCAGCACGAAGCGGCGACCGTGCTCGTCGACCTCGGGCAGCCGGGTCACGATCCCGGTCCGCAGCAGCGAGCGGGCCAGCCGCAGCGCCCGCCGCGCCAGCCGGAGCTGCCCGCGCCGGTCCTCGTGGTTGTCGGTCAGCAGCCGGCGCAGGACACCGAACGCGTCCTCCTCGCGCGACACGACGTTGACGAGCATCGCGTTGTCGACCTTCATCCGGCTCGTCAGCCGCTCGGGCACGCCCGCGACGAGCTTGTCGAAGGTCTGCTCGGTCCACACCACGGTGCCCTCGGGCGCCTTCTTGAGCTGCGCCTTGGACTTCTTCTTCCCCGCCGCCTGCCGCGCGGCCGACTTGGCCTTGGCCTGCTCGTTCTCGATCACGTGCTCCGGCGCCTGTACGACGACGTAGCCGGCCGTGTCGTAGCCGGCCCGGCCGGCGCGGCCGGCGATCTGCTGGAACTCCCGCGTGCGGAGCACCCGCTGCCGGTTGCCGTCGAACTTCGCCAGCCCGGTGAAGAGCACCGTGCGGATGGGCACGTTGATGCCCACGCCGAGGGTGTCGGTGCCGCAGATGACCCGCAGCAGCCCCGACTGCGCCAGCGTCTCAACGAGCCGGCGGTACTTCGGCAGCATCCCGGCGTGGTGCACGCCGATGCCGTTGCGCACCAGCCGCGACAGCGTCTTGCCGAAGCCGGCGCCGAACCGGAAGGCGCCGATGCGCTCGGCGATCGCGTCCTTGTCGACCTTCTTCGGCGGGTGGCGCAGCAGGTTGGTCGCGTGCTCGACGGCCGCCGCCTGCGTGAAGTGGACGACGTAGACCGGGTCCTGGCCGGTGCTCACCAGCTCCTCGAGCGTGTCGTCCAGCGGCTCCATCGACCAGCGGAAGCTCAGCGGCACCGGCCGCTCGGCGTCGTCGACGACCGCGGTCTCGCGACCCGTGCGGCGCCGCAGGTCCTCGACGAAGAACGAGACGTCGCCGAGCGTCGCCGACATCAGCAGGAACTGGGCGTCGACCAGCTCGAGCAGCGGGACCTGCCAGGCCCACCCGCGGTCGTGCTCGGAGTAGAAGTGGAACTCGTCCATCACGACGAGGCCCACGTCGGCGCCGCGGCCCTCGCGCAGCGCGATGTTGGCCAGCACCTCTGCGGTGCAGCAGATGATGGGGGCGTCGGGGTTGACCGCCGCGTCGCCGGTGAGCATGCCGACGTTGTCGGCCCCGAAGACCTCGATGAGGGAGAAGAACTTCTCGCTGACCAGCGCCTTGATCGGCGCGGTGTAGAAGCTGACCTCGTCGCGGGCGAGCGCAGCGACGTGGGCGCCGATCGCCACCATCGACTTCCCGGAGCCCGTGGGAGTGGCCAGGACCACGTGGTTGCCGCCGAGCAGCTCGATGACCGCCTCGTCCTGGTGGGGGTAGAGCTCGAGCCCGCGGTCGGCCACCCACCCGGTGAAGGCGTCGTAGACCGCGTCCGGGTCGGCGCCCGCGGGGACCCGGGTGTCGAGGCGGGCGGGATCGGACATGCGTCGATCCAACCATCCGCCGGTTTCACCGCCCGACCCGGCGCGCAACCGGGGTGAAACCGCGCGGGCGCAGTGTTCGGGTCATGACCACACACCACCTTGGGCACAGCCCCGGATCCGGACCCGAGCTGGCCGTCAGCGCCTCCGGGCTCGTCAAGCGGTTCGGCGACCAGCGCGCCGTCGACGGCATCGACCTGCAGGTCCACCGCGGCGAGGTCTTCGGCGTCCTCGGCCCCAACGGGGCCGGCAAGACCACGATGCTGCAGATGCTCGCGACCCTCCTCCGCATCGACGAGGGCGAGGCGACGGTGTTCGGCCGCGACGTCAGCGCCGAGCCCCACGCCGTACGCCGCCTCCTCGGCGTCACCGGGCAGTACGCCTCCGTCGACGAGAACCTGACCGCCACGGAGAACCTCTGGCTCTTCGCCCGGCTGCAGGGGCTGGGGCGCACCGAGTCCCGGACCCGCGGGGCCGAGCTGCTCGAGCAGTTCGACCTGACCGAGGCCGCGAAGAAGCCGATCTCGGCGTTCTCCGGCGGCATGCGGCGCCGGCTCGACCTCGCCGTCAGCCTCCTGACCCGGCCGCCGCTGATCTTCCTCGACGAGCCGACCACGGGCCTGGACCCGCGGACCCGCGGCCAGATGTGGGACACCATCCGCGACCTCGTCCGCACCGGCTGCACCGTGCTGCTCACCACGCAGTACCTCGACGAGGCCGACCAGCTCGCCGACCGCATCGCGGTGATCGACCGCGGCCGCAAGGTCGCCGAGGGCACCGCCGACGAGCTGAAGTCGTCGGTCGGGCAGTCCACCCTCCAGCTGCAGCTGGCCGACCCCGGGGACCTCCCGCTGGTGGTGGAGGAGGTCCGCCGCCTCCTCGGCGAGGAGGCCGTCCTCACCCCGGAGGCCCGCCGGATCAACGTGCCGCTGACCCGCACCGACCAGTCGGTCGACGTCCTGGTCGCCCTCCGCGACCGCGACGTGACCATCGAGTCGGTCACCGTCCAGAAGCCCTCGCTCGACGAGGTCTTCCTGGCCCTCACCGGTCACGACACCCAGGCGCCGGACGGCTCCGACGAGGAGCCGGCTGCCGGGACCACCCCCACCGACCGCACCCACCAGATGGAGGCCACGCGATGAGCACCGTGCCGATGACCGACCCCGCCGACCTGGCGGGCCGCCCCGACCACGTCAGCGTCTCCGACACCCTCAGCCAGGTCTGGACCCTCGCCTGGCGGGCCGCCATGAAGATGCGGCGCAGCATGGAGGTGATGTTCGACGTCACGATCCAGCCGCTCGTCTTCACGGCCATGTTCGCCTACATCTTCGGCGGCGCCGTGTCCGGTGACGTGCAGAGCTACCTGCCCCTCATCATCACCGGCCTCATCGGCCAGACCGTGCTGACGGCGTGCGTCGCGACCGGCGTCCAGCTGCGGCAGGACATGGACACCGGCGTCTTCGACCGGTTCAAGGTGCTGCCGATCTCACGGATCGCGCCCCTCGCCGGTCCGATGGTCGCCGACCTCCTGCGCTACTTCATCGCCTCGGTGCTGACGTTCGCGGTGGGCATCGCCATCGGCTACCGACCCGGTGGAGGTGTCCTGGGCGTCGCCGCCGCCGTGCTGCTCGCGATGCTGGCCGGGTGGTCGCTGGCGTGGATCTTCACGCTGTTCGGCATCGTGGGCCGCAACGCCGCCGGTGTGCAGGGCATCTCGCTGCTGGTGATGTTCCCGCTGACGTTCCTGTCCAACGCCTTCGTCCCGACCGACACGATGCCCGAGCCGCTGCAGACCTTCGCCGAGGTCAACCCGGTCTCCCTGGTGATCACCGCCATCCGCGACCTCGCCAACGAGGGGGCGGTCACCGCCGCCGTCGGGTGGGCCCTGCTCGGGTGCGGCGTGATCATCGCCGTCTTCGCGCCGCTGTCGGTGCGGGCGTTCAACCGGAAGATGTGACCGGCGGCCGCCGCCACGTGCGGCGCAGCCGGCCGACGACCTCCGCCGCCGCGGGAAGCAGGTCGAAGCCGGGGCGGTCGGCCTGCTCCTCGAGGAGCCGGTCGACCCGCCCCGGCACCGCTGCGTCCGCGAGCGCCACGAGCGGCTCCCACGCCATGACGGGGATGCTGCGGTTGTAGGCCCAGCGGTGGGCGGTGGCCAGCAGCAGGGTGGCGTCCTCGTGCTGGTCGGCCTCACCGAACCGCAGGATCCAGGCGGCCAGCGCCACCATCAGCACGCCGTTGAGCGGCAGGTCGGTGAACCACAGGGCACCGTCGGGCAGGCCCGCGCCGGTGCCGACCAGGAGGTCGCGCAGCTCGTCGGCACGGGGGTCCTGCTCGCGGGTGCCGAAGCGGGCGTGGGTCACCAGGGCCGCGGACCCGGCCAGCATCAGCCACGGGTTGGCGGCACCGGGCTCGCTCTCGGAGACCATCCGGACGATGGCGTCGTAGCGACGGATCGCCTCGGCGTGGTGGCCGCGGGCCAGCGCGAGCTCCGCCTGGGCGACCTGCCAGGTCAGCCGAGCACCCATCTGCGAGTGCTCGCCGTCGGGCGGCCCGATCCCCTCCAGCAACCGCTCGGCCCGGTCGAGGTCGCCGTCGAGCAGGGGCGAGATGGCCGTCGCCATCCGGAGGCTGTAGGCGTCGGTCATCGAGTGCACGAGCCGGAGCAGCGGCCACGCCACCTCGGCGTGGTGGGCGGCTCCGTGGTGGTCCCCCACCGCCATCGACAGCTGGCTCAGCTCGGCATGGACGGACGCCATGAGGTAGGGCGGCAGCGGCCCCGCCGCCAGCGCGCCGGTGGCGTACGACCGCGCGGCCGCCACGTCTCCCGCGTTCTCGGCGACGATCGCCGCCCACATCAGCAGCGCGCCGGCCATGGCCGGGCGCTCCTGCCGCGCGGCCACCTCCGCCATCCGCGTCCCGACGTCGACCGGCGTGTCGACGACGTGCACGGTGTGCGCGATCAGACCCCACGGCCCGGTGGGCGTGTCCCGCTGCACCAGGAGGCCGCGGAGCCCGGAGAGGTCGGCGGCGGGCATCCACCCCAGGTGGATCATCAGCACGCCGCCCGCCTCCTCGGCGTAGCGGTGCAGCCCCGGCGGCACCTCCCACCCCGCCATGAGCTCGGCCGCGGCGTCGCAGACCGCGAAGATCCTCGGCTGGTCGCCGGTCACGGTCCACAGGCTCCCCAGCAGGGACACCAGGCGGGCGACGAGCTCGCGGTCGCCGACGTCGAGAGCCTGGCGCAGCACGTCGGTGAGGTTGTTCTGCTCCCGCACCAGTGCGTCGACCATCGCGACCTGGTCGTCGGCGAGCACCAGGTCCTGCGACCGGGCCGCCACGCCGACCGCCCACCGCCGCTGCGCCGCCACGGCGGCGTCCTGCTCACCGGTGCGGACGAGCTGGTCGGCGGCGAACTCCCTGATGGTCTCCAGCGCCCGGAAGCGCACGCCGGAGCCGGCCTCGCCGACCACGAGGAGCGACTGCTCGACGAGCTCCTCCACGACGTCGGGACCGTCGGCGCCGAGCACGGCCAGCGCCGTGGACCGGTCGAAGCCGTCCTGGAACACCGAGAGGTGCGCGAGGGCGCGGCGCTCCCGCTCGCCGAGGAGGTCCCACGACCACGCGATCACCGCCTCGAGCGTGCGGTGCCGGTCAGGCATGCTGCGGTCGCGGGTGCGCAGGGTGGCGAAGCGGTCCTCGAGGGCCGCGGCGACCTCGCTGACGCTCATGGTGCGCACCCGCGCCGCGGCGAGCTCGACGGCGAGCGGGAGGCCGTCGAGCCGCTGCACGACCGATCGGACGGCCGCCGGGTCCAGCACCGTGCCCGGTCGCGTCGCCGAGGCGCGGCGGACGAACAGCTCCTCGGCGTCGACCGTCGACAGCTGGGTCAGCGGCACCGCCCGCTCGGCCGCCAGCCTGAGCGGCGCGCGGCTGGTCGCCAGCACCCGTAGGTCGCGCGTGGTGGCCAGCAGGAAGGCGACGAGCGCGGCGACCGGCTCGAGGACGTGCTCGCAGTTGTCGAGGACGAGCAGGGCGGGGCCGGCATCGAGCTCCTGGGCGATCCGCCCGCGGACGTCGGCCTGCTGCGCCGGGCTGAGCGCGAGCCGGGGGGTGACCGACCCCCGGACCCCCAGCGCGGCGCCCACGGCCGCGACGACGTCGTCACCGGCGCCCACCCCGACCAGCTCCACCACGTGCACCCGCGCCAGCGTCGACTCCCGGGCGAGGACCTGGGCGATGCTGGTCTTGCCGATGCCGCCGGGACCCAGCACGGTGACCAGCCGCGACGTCGCGAGCGCCGCCCGGAGGCTGGCGAGGTCCTGCTCGCGCCCGAGCAGGCCGGCGCCGTCGTACCTCAAGCCCGTGCGCACCGGCTCGTCCGCCGCGAGCAGCTCCGCGTGGAGGCGCTGCAGCGCCGGGTCGGGGTCGACGCCCAGCCGGTCGGCGAGGTCCGCGCGGTAGTCCTCGTAGCGCGTGAGCGCCGCGGCAGGGCCGGCCGTCGCCGCCTCCGAGCGCAGCAGGGCGACGAGGACGTCGGTGTCGTCGGGCCGGCGCTCGTGCGCGGCCACCAGCCCGTCGTGGGCCTCGGCGTGCCGGCCCAGCCGCGAGGCCGCGAGCGCGGCGACGTCGCGTGCGGTCGTACGCCGCTGGGCCGCGGCCAGCCGGACCTCGGCCAGCGGGCCATCGTCGGGGACGCCGACCGCCACCGCCGCCGCCTCCGACGCGAGCCGGAGGGCGGTGTCCGCGTCCCCCGCGGCCAGCGCCGTACGCGCGGAGGCGAGGGCGGCCGCCTGGGCGCGCACGTCGACCTCGTCGTCGGACAGGCCGAGGCGGTAGCCGCCGTCGACGCGCTGGATGACGTCGGCCGAGGAGGCCGAGCGGGTGCGGGACACCAGCACCTGCAGCGCCTTGGCCGGGTGCTGCGGCTCGGCGTCGGGCCAGATCTCCGCGACGAGCCGGCCGTCGGACGCCCCGGCCGGGTCCGAGGCCAGCACGGCGAGCAGCGCGCCCACCCGGTCGCCCGGCAGTGCGACGCCGTCCCACGAGACGCCGTCGAGCAGCCGCAGCCGCGGCGCCGGGATGGTCATCCGCGGGCCCGCGGGTGCGCCGTCGCGAACACCTCGCGCAGGTTGTCGACCGTGACCAGCGTGTAGACCTGCGTCGTGGTGACGGAGGCGTGGCCGAGCAGCTCCTGCACGACGCGCACGTCGGCGCCCCCGTCGAGGAGGTGGGTGGCGAAGGAGTGGCGCATGGTGTGCGGCGAGACGGAGGCGGTCACCCCGGCGCGCTCGGCGGTCCGCACCAGCACCGACCACGCGCTCTGGCGCGACAGCCGGCCCCCGCGTGCGTTGAGGAACAGCGCCGGTCCCCCGCGGCCCGTGCCGACCAGCTCGGGGCGGGCCCGGCTGAGGTAGGCCGCCACGGCGTCGCGCGCGAAGCCGCCCACCGGCACCAGCCGCTCCTTGCCGCCCTTGCCGCGCAGCAGCACCGTGCCGTCGACCGGGTCGAGGTCGTCGACGTCGAGGCCGACCGCCTCGGAGATGCGGGCACCGGTGCCGTAGAGCACCTCGAGCAGCGCACGGTCGCGCAGCGCCAGCACCGTGTCGGGCGCGCCAGCGGCCTCGAGGATCGCCTCGACGTCCGACAGCGGCAGCGCCTTCGGGAGCCGCTTGGCCGGCGTCGGGGGCTTCACCGCCGCGGCGGGGTCGGCGGTGGCGAGGCCGTCGGACACCGCGAACCTGTGGAACCCGCGCACCGCGACCACCGTCCGGGCCGCCGACGTCGCGCTCAGCGGCGGGTGCGCCTCGCTGCCCTCGCGCAGGCTCACCAGGAACGCGGCCACCGTCGCCTCGGTGACCGCGTCCAGGTCGTCGATGCCCTGGCCGGTGAGGAACTCGTCGTAGCGGGCCAGGTCACGGCGGTAGGAGCTCAGCGTGTTGGCCGCGAGGCCGCGCTCGACCGCGAGGTGGTCGAGGTAGGTGCGTACGGCGCGGCCCAGCGTCACCCGCCCAGTCAAGCGCCTCTCACCCGAGGATGCTGTCGAGACCCACCGACTCGATGCCGACGGCGTCGCCGACCGGGCCGTTGGTGAGCTGGCCGGCGTGCGTGTTGAGGCCCAGCGCGAGGCTGCGGTCGTCGCGCAGCGCCTGCTCCCAGCCCTTGTCGGCGAGCGCGACGGCGTAGGGCAGCGTCGCGTTGGTGAGGGCGTAGGTCGAGGTGTTGGGGACCGCGCCCGGCATGTTGGCCACGCAGTAGAACACCGAGCCGTGCACCTCGTAGGTCGGGTCGTCGTGCGTGGTGGCGTGGGAGTCCTCGAAGCAGCCGCCCTGGTCGATGGCGATGTCGACGAGCACCGAGCCCGGCTTCATCCGCGACACCAGGTCGTTGCTGACCAGCTTGGGCGCCGCGGCGCCGGGGATCAGCACCGCGCCGATCACCATGTCGGCCTCCATCACCTGCTGCTCGATGGCGAGCTTGGAGGAGGCGAGGCCGTGGACGCGGTTGTTGTAGCGCCAGAACGACATCCGCAGCTTGTCGAGGTCGGTGTCGAGCAGCGTCACGTCGGCACCCATGCCGAGCGCGATGTTGGCGGCGTTCTGGCCCGAGACGCCGGCACCGATGATGACGACCTTGGCGTTGGCCACGCCGCCGACCCCGCCCATGAGGACGCCGCGGCCGCCGTTGGCCTTCATCAGCGAGTGGGCGCCCACCTGCGGGGCGAGGCAGCCGGCGACCTCCGACATCGGGTAGAGCAGCGGCAGGCCGCCCGAGGGGAGCTGGACCGTCTCGTAGGCGATGGCGGTGACCTTGCGCTGCACCAGCTCCTCGGTCAGCGGCTTGTCGGCGGCGAGGTGGAGATAGGTGAAGAGGGTCTGGCCCTCGCGCATCCGGGCGTACTCCTCGGCGACCGGCTCCTTGACCTTGAGGACCATGTCGGCGCTGCCCCACACGTCGTCGGGGGTGTCGAGCATCGTGGCGCCGGCGGCGACGTACTCCGCGTCGGGGATCTGCGACCCCTCGCCGGCGGTCTTCTCGACGACGACCTCGTGGCCGTGCTGGACCAGCTCGTGCACGCCGATGGGGGTCAGAGCCACGCGGTACTCGCGGTTCTTGACTTCCTTGGGTACGCCGACCTTCATGCCTTGCTCCTCAGTGTCTCGGGGCGCACGCCGGTGTGGCAGCCCTCACAGCGGGAGCGAGACTACTCCCGGACGGGGTCAGGACGCGTCCAGGGTGCCGCGCTGCCGCAGGACCTCGTAGGCGAGCACCGCCTGCACCAGCGGACCCTGCCGCACGCGCCCCTCGAGCGCCGCGTCGAGCAGCTCGGACATGGGCACCCGGAAGGTCTCCATCTCCGCCTCCTCGTGGTGCATCTCGAAGTCGCCGCGGGAGGCCGGCGTCAGTCCGCGGGCGAGGAAGATCTCGTGCACCTCGTCGCTGATCCCCGCGCTGGAGAACGTGCTCAGCAGCGGTCGCCAGTCCGACGCCTCGAGCTCCACCTCCTCCCTGAGCTCGCGCTTGGCCGTCTCCACCGCCGGCTCGTCGCCGGCGTCGCGCAGGCCCGCGGGCAGCTCGACGAACTCGTAGCCGCTCGTGTGCCGGTACTGGCGCAGGCACACCACCTGCTCGTCGTCGTCGACCGCCAGCACGATCACGGCACCGGGGTGCTCCAGGCTGAGCCGGCTGAACTGCTCGGGATGGCCGGGCCGGGTGATGACGTCCTCGCGGAGCGCCACCACCCAGTCGTCGCGGTGCAGGTCGCGGCTCGACACCACCGGCCAGGTCATCGGCCGGTCGGCGAGCGGCTGCGCGGGTGCGGTCAGGTCGGTCTCGTCGGGCATGCCCCTGACGCTAGGGCATGCCTCGCAGGCGCTCGCACGCAGTGAGTACGGTCACCCCATGACGTTGTCGACCCTCACGCAGCACGAGGCAGCCACCCGCTCCGCCCTCCTCGAGGTCCAGCGCTACGACATCGCGGTCGACATGACCGGGCTGCTCGACGGTGAGGTCTTCGCGTCCACCAGCACCATCACGTTCACCTGCTCCGAGCCCGGTGCCACCACGTTCGTCGACGTCGCGATGGACCTGCACCGCGCGACGCTCAACGGCGAGGAGGTCGACGTCTCCGCGGCCGCGGACGGCCGCCTCCCGCTGCCGGCGCTCGCCGCCGACAACGTCCTCGTCGTCGAGGCCAGCACCACCAACACAGCTACCGGCGAGGGCATCCTCCGCACGGTCGACCCGACGGACAAGCTGGTCTACGTCTGGACCAGCCTCGAGCCCGACGAGGCCCGGCGGGTGTGGGCGTGCTTCGACCAGCCCGACCTCAAGGCGCCGCACCGCTTCGTCGTCACCGCGCCCTCGTCGTGGCTCGTCACCTCCAACGGCGCCCCCGAGACGGTCCAGGACCACGAGACCGACGACGCACGGGTGTGGACCTTCCCCGACACGCCGCGCCTGTCGACGTACGTCGTCGTGGTCAACGCCGGCCCGTTCCACGAGGTACGTCGCCAGCACGACGGCTACGACCTGGGGTTCTACTGCCGCCAGTCGCTCGTCCCGGTCCTGGAGCGCGACCTCGACGAGCTCGTCACCCTCACCCGCCAGGGGCTGGCCTTCTTCGGCGAGCGGTTCGCGTCCCCGTTCCCGCAGGAGCGCTACGACCAGGTCTTCGTGCCCAACCTGGGCGGCGCGATGGAGAACTGGGGCTGCGTCACCTACGGCGACGGCCAGCTGTTCCGCACTCCCCCGACCCACGCCCAGCGCGCCGTCCGCGCCGAGTTCGTCTTCCACGAGATGGCGCACATGTGGTTCGGCGACCTCGTGACCATGCAGTGGTGGGACGACCTCTGGCTCAACGAGGCGTTCGCGTCGTGGGCCGCCAACTGGGGCATGGCCCACGCCAGCGACTTCACCGAGCAGTGGGCGACCTTCCTGGCCGCCTCCAAGCGCACGGCCTACGAAATGGACATGAGCCCCGCCCGCCACCCGATCCGGGGCGAGGTGGCCGACGTCTCCGCCGCGATGTCGAACTTCGACGCCATCACCTACGTCAAGGGCCAGAGCGTGCTGCACCAGCTCGTGGCCTACATCGGTGAGGACGCCTTCGTCGAGGGGCTGCGTGACTACTTCAGCCGCTTCGCCTTCTCCAACACCCGCCTCGACGACCTCATGGACTGCTACTCCCGTGCCTCGGGGCGTGACCTGTCGGCGTGGACGAGCGCCTGGCTGGACGAGGCCGGCACCGACGTCATCTCCCTCACCGGCGACGAGCTCGTGGTGGAGACCCCCGAGGGCGGGGAGCCGCGACCGCACCGCCTCGACATCGCAGTCTTCGACACCTCCGGCGACCGCCTCGTGCCGGTCGGCCGCTCCTCGCACGAGGTCGGCGGCCGGCGCACGCCGGTCGAGCTGCCGGCGGGCGACCTGCGCCTGGTCAACGCCGGCGACTACACGTTCGCCGCGGTCAAGCCCGACGAGCACTCGCTCGAGCTGATGCTGCACCACGTCGACCAGCTCGACGACCCGCTCGACCGGGCACTGGTGGCGGCCACCGCCGGCCAGCTGCTGCTCCTCGGCGACGTGGCCCCGCGCGAGGTGTCGGCGGCCCTCACCCGGGCCCTCGCCTCGGAGACCAGCCCCTCGCTGATCGAGCCGTTCCTCGGCCAGGCGCTCCAGGTGGCCGACCGCTGGGCACCCGCGGCCGAGTCACCCGGCCTGCTGCGCGCACTCGCCGACGCGGTGCTCGGCCTCGTCGAGGTCCCCGACGCCCGCCAGGCCGCCCTGCGGACCCTCGCGGCCTCCGCGTCCACCGACGCCCACTGGTCGGTGCTGGAGGCGGCCGCGGAGCAGGCCACCGACCTCGACCTCGCGTGGCGCATCGCCGTACGCCGCTCCGAGCTCGGCGACTACGACGAGGACCGGGTCGCCCGGCTGCTCGAGGCCGACCCCGACCCCGACGCCGGCATGCGCCGGCTCGGCGTGCTGGCGGCGCGGCCCGACGTCGAGGCGAAGGAGGAGGTGTGGCGGGCGTTCTTCGTCGACTACGCCGTGCCGGCGAGCCGGGAGACGCTCGTCCTCGGCTCGACGTTCTGGCGCCCCGGCCAGGCCGAGCTCCTCGCGCCGTTCACCCACCGCTACCTGGAGGAGCTGCACACGCTCAAGGGCGGCCTGCTCAACCAGGGGCTCACCATCCGGGCGATGTACCCGCTCGGCGCCGGCGACGCGACGTTCCTCGCCGCGGCGGAGGCGGCGGCGGAGGACCCCTCGCTCATGGCCTACGCCCGCACCCAGCTCCGCTCGAACTCGTTCGTGCTGAGCCGGATCCTGGAGGCGCGGCAGCTCTGACCGGGCACTTCGTGCCCGTCCCAGCCGCCGACCGGGCACTTCGTGCCCGTCCCAGCCGCCGACCGGGCGGTTCCTGCCCGTCCTGGTGGTACGGACGGGCACGACGTGCCCGCTCGGCGCTCAGGCGTCGGCGGCGTCCTCGGCCTCGTCCTTGCGGCGCAGCCCCGACTCGTCGATCGGGAACCGCTCGGAGCGCTGGCGCTCGATGGCGGCACCGACCAGCCCGGCGAACAGCGGGTGCGGCCGGGTGGGACGCGAGCGCAGCTCGGGGTGCGCCTGGGTGGCGACGTAGTAGGGATGCACCTCGGCGGGCAGCTCCACGAACTCGACCAGGCCGAGCTCGGGATTGATGCCCGAGAAGACGAGTCCCGCCTCGGCGAGGGTCTCGCGGTAGGCGTCGTTGAACTCGTAGCGGTGCCGGTGGCGCTCCTCGATGATCGGGGCGCCGTAGGCCTCGCGCACCACGCTCCCGTCGGCGAGCTCCGCACGCTGCAGGCCCAGGCGCATGGTGCCGCCCAGGTCGCCCGCGCCGTCGACGTACTTCTTCTGCTCCTCGATGGTGGAGATCACCGGCTCGACCGTCTCGGGGTCGAACTCCGTGGAGCCGGCCTTGCCGAGGCCGGCGACGTTGCGGGCGAACTCGATCACCATGCACTGCAGGCCCAGGCACAGGCCCAGGGTCGGGATCCCGTGGGTGCGGGTGTAGCGCAGCGCCCCGAGCTTGCCCTCGATGCCGCGCACGCCGAACCCACCGGGGACCAGCACGGCGTCGACGTCGGCGAGGTGCTTGGCGGCTCCCGCCTCGGTCTCGCACTCGTCGGAGGCGACCCAGCGGATGTTGACCTTCGCCTCGTGCGCGAAGCCGCCGGCGCGCAGCGCCTCGGCGGGCGAGAGGTAGGCGTCGGGCAGGTCGATGTACTTGCCGACCAGCGCGACGGTGACCTCCTCGGCCGGGTGGTGCACCCGACGCAGCAGGTCGTCCCAGTCCGTCCAGTCGACGTCACGGAACGGCAGGTCGAGGCGGCGTACGACGTAGGCGTCGAGACCCTCGCGGTGCAGCACCTTGGGGATGTCGTAGATCGACGGGGCGTCGGCGGCGGTGACGACGGCCTCGTCGTCGACGTCGCACATCAGCGCGATCTTGCGCTTGATGCCGTCGGGCAGCTCACGGTCGGCGCGGCAGACGATGGCGTCCGGCTGGATGCCGATCGAGCGCAGCGCGGCCACCGAGTGCTGGGTGGGCTTGGTCTTCAGCTCGCCGGACGGGCCGATGTAGGGCACCAGCGAGACGTGGATGAAGAAGCAGTGGTCGCGGCCGATCTCGTGCCGCGTCTGCCGGGCCGCCTCGAGGAACGGCAGCGACTCGATGTCGCCGACGGTGCCGCCGACCTCGGTGATCACGACGTCGATGTCGGGGCCGCCCATCGCGAGGATGCGGTCCTTGATCTCGTTGGTGATGTGCGGGATCACCTGCACCGTGTCGCCGAGGTAGTCGCCGCGGCGCTCCTTGGCGATCACCGTGGAGTAGACCTGACCGGTCGTCACGTTGGCGATCTGGTTGAGGTCGGTGTCGAGGAACCGCTCGTAGTGACCGATGTCGAGGTCGGTCTCCGCGCCGTCGTTGGTCACGAAGACCTCACCGTGCTGGAACGGGTTCATCGTGCCCGGATCCACGTTGAGGTAGGGATCGAGCTTCTGCATCGTGACGCGCAGTCCGCGCGCCTTCAACAGGTTGCCCAGGCTGGAGGCGGTGAGCCCCTTGCCGAGGGAGGAGGCGACGCCTCCGGTCACGAAAACGTGCTTGGTCGGCGTCCGGCTCTTCACGGGCTTCAATCCTACCCGAGAGGGACGGCGCCGTCGGCACCCGAGGCCCCGAAGGCGCCTCCGGGCGTCGTCAGCGAGCGCTGGAGGGCGATGACCGTGGCCACGCGGCCGGCGACGGTGTCGATGCCGTCGACGCTCGCGACACCGGCAGCGACGGGGTCGGCGCGGAGCCTGCCGAGCTGCCCGGGCTCCCCGTCGGCGCTGACGCCGTCGGCCGTCACGCCGGCCACCACGACGCCGGTCGCCTGGGCGGCCAGGCCCTGGACGAGGCCTGCGAGTACGGCGTCCGCACCCTCGTCCTGCGCGTCCTCGCCGAGGACGAGCAGCACGAGCGGCGCGCGCCGACCGGCCTTCTCGGGCGCGGTGAGCAGCCCGGCACCGCTGATCGCGTCGGCGACCGCGCGGGTCTTGCCGGTGGGGTCCTCACCGCCGACCTCCTTGGTGGCCAGCGCGAGCCCGAGCAGCTGGCCGATCCGGTCGTACGTCGACGCCTCCGCCGGCACGTCGCCTCCGGCCTGCTGGGTCAGCAGCTGGCTGCCGAGCGTGTCGACGAGGGACTTCTGCCCGGGGTCGACGAGGTCGTCGCCCAGCTCGTAGCGGGCGCTGATGGTGCCCCCGGCGGAGCCGACCTGCTCGGCCAGCGCAGTGACTAGCTGCTCGTCGGCGCCGGGGACCGTCACGACGGCGACCGACCGGTCGGCGAGGCGGCCCGCGAGGACCGGCGGGGCGAGCGTGGACACGAACTTCTCGGTGTAGTCGGCCTGCGGCTGCGACCGGTCGGCCGCGGCGTCGTCCTGAGGGCTCGACGTGGCCACGGTCGGCCCGACGTCGGAGAGCGGTCCCCCGCCCAGCACGATGCCGGCGGCGAGGGCCAGGAAGACGGCCACGATGGTGAGCGCGTGGTGGCGCAGGGAGATCACGGGAGGAGTCCTCGAACGTCGTCGAACAGGTCGGTGGTGGTGCGGGAGACAGTGGGTGAGACGTCGTCGACCCACTGCTGGCCGACGGGCGTCACGCTGATGGCGGCCCCGACGGCGAGCACGCCCGCCAGGACGGCGCCGAGCAGGTGGCGCGGGCGTACGGCGCCGTCGTAGAGCCGCGGGAGCGCGGCGGCGTCGACGAGGTCCGGCCCGAGCTTGAGCCGGGTCAGGAAGGTGCTCGCGAGCCCGGCACGGCGGCGATCGAGGAACTCGTCGAGGGTCGCGTGCATGCCGACGCCCACGATGAGGGCGGCCTCGCGGGCGGACGCCAGCAGCAGCGCGGCGTCCTCGGTGGTGGCGGTGGTCTCGAACCGCAGGGGACGGATGCCGAGCCGCTCGAGGCGCTCGGTGGCAGTGCGCGGGGCGCCACGCTCCACGAGCACGACGACGTCGCGCGCCTTGCGGAGCACGGCGGCGCTGGGCAGGTCGTCGGTGTCACCGGTGACCACGACCACGTCGGGCTTGTGCCCGGCGCTCACCATCGCGTCGGCGCCGCGGTCGACGGCGATCAGGACCGGCTTCTGCTCGCGCACGAACGGCTTGATGCCGCGCAGCTCGTCCTCCCAGCCGTGCGAGCGGACCACCACGACGACGGGGCGCCCGGCCATCTCGGTGGCGGTCCTCGGCACGCCGTGGCCGTGGAGGAGCAGGTCTTGCTCGCGCCGGAGGAACTCGGTGCTGTTGTGCGTGAAGCTCTCGAGCTGGGCGGCGAGGCCGCTGCGGGCCCGGGCCATCTCGGTCCGCACCACGTCGGGGGTCAGCTCGCGCGCGGGCGCGACGAGGGCGTCGCCCGAGTGCACCACGCCCCCGTCGATGCGGACGTCGGAGCCGTCCTTGAGGCGGTCGAAGATCTCCGGCCCGGCGCTGTCGACCACCACGACCCCCGCCTCGACGAGCCGCTCCGGCCCGAGGTTGGGGTAGCGGCCGGAGATCATCGGGCTCGCGTTGACCACGGCGACGACTCCAGCGTCGATCAGCGACTGGGCGGTGTCGCGGTCCATGTCGACGTGGTCGAGGACCGCGACGTCACCGGCGCGGAGGCGACCCAGGACGCTGGCCGTGCGTCGGTGGATCCGGGCGGGGCCGTGGACGCCGGGGAGGGCGGAGGCTGGGCGGGGGCGGACTGCGAACTTCATCCGCGCCATGTTCTCAGCCGCGACCCCGCCTCCCGGGGAGGCACGCCCGCTCGGGCGCGGCGGCCTCCAGCAGCTCGCGGGCGTGCGCTCGAGCGCTGTCGGAGTCCTCCACGCCGGCGAGCATCCGCGACAGCTCGCGCTCCCGCTCGGTCTCGTCGAGGGTGACCAGGCCGGACGTGGTGACCGACCCGTCGCTGGACTTGTGCACGACCACGTGGCGGTCGGCGTAGGCCGCGACCTGCGGCAGGTGCGTCACCACGAGCACCTGCGAGCTGCGGGCCAGCGCGGCGAGCCGGCGGCCGACCTCGATGGCCGCCTTCCCGCCGACGCCGGCGTCGACCTCGTCGAAGACGAAGGTGGGCACGGACCCGGTCTCGGCCAGCGACACCTCGAGCGCCAGCATCACGCGGGAGAGCTCACCGCCCGACGCGCCCTTGTGCAGGGCTCGCGCCTCGGCGCCGGTGTTGGCCGCAAGCAGGAACTCCACCTCGTCGACGCCGTGCGAGCTGGCCCGCACCCAGCGGCTGTCCACCTCGAGCTGGGGTCCGGCGGGCGTCTCGGGGCGGGGCGTCTCGTGCTGGGTGACGGCGATGGTCACCGTCGCGTGCGGCATGGCGAGGAGCGCGAGCTCGTCGCTCACGGCCGCGCCGAGCCGTGTCGCGGCCTCGGTGCGCTGCGCGCTCAACGTGGAGGCCAGGGCGCCGAGCTCGCCGCGGATCCGGTCCCGACGCTGCTCGAGCTCGCTGATCCGGCCGCCGGTGTCCTCGAGGTCAAGCAGCCGCTTGGAGCCGTCCTCGGCCCACGACAACACCTCGTCGATCGTCTCGCCGTACTTGCGGGTCAGGGCGGTCAGGGCGGCGCGGCGCTCGGACACCGCAGCGAGCCGGGCCGGGTCGGTCTCCAGGCTGGAGGCGTACGACGCCACGTCGCCGGCGACGTCGACGAGCAGGTGGTTGAGCTCGGCCAGTCGGTCGGCGAGCTCGCCCGCGGTCGCGTCGTGCTCGCGGACTCCGTCGAGGGCCTGCCGGGCCGCGCTGGTCGTGGCGAGCGCGTCCGGGCCGCCCTCCTCGCTGGAGAGCGCCTCACGGGCGGTCTCGGCCGCCACCCGCAGGGTGTCGGCGAAGCCCAGTCGGGTCTCCTCGGCGGCGAGCTCCGCGTCCTCCCCGGGGCGCGGGTCGACGGCTTCCACCTCGCCGAGCCCGAACCGCAGCTGGTCGGCCTCGCGCGCCCGCTCGCGGGCGGACCCGACGACCTCGGCCAGGGTGCGCTCGGTGGCGGCCAGCTCGGCCCACAGCTCGGCGTAGGCCGTCGCGGTGGCGGCCAACGGCTCACCGCCGAACCGGTCCAGCGACGCGCGCTGCGCGCCGGACTTGAGCAGGCGGTGCTGGTCGGACTGGCCGTGCACCGCGACGAGGGGCTCGGCGATCTCGCCGAGGGTGGTCACCGGGACCGAGGCACCGCCGACCCAGGCGCGGGAACGGCCCTGCGCGGCGACGTTGCGGGCCAGGACGACGTGGTCGTCCTCGACCTCGCCGCCGGAGTCCTCGACGGCCTGCCGGAACCCTGCGAGCGAGCCGGTCGCGACGAGGCCCTCGACACGGGCCTGCCGGGCACCCGTGCGGACCGCGCCCGAGTCGGCCCGTCCACCGAGCAGCAGGCCGAGCGCGGTGACGACCATGGTCTTGCCCGCGCCGGTCTCTCCCGTGATGACGGTGAGGCCGGGGCCGAGCTCGAGCGTCGAGGAGTCGATCACGCCGAGCTGGCTGATCCGCAGCTCCTCAAGCATCGGAGTCCCCGTTCTCCCGGCGCCGGCGCTCCGCGGCCCCGCGCCACCCCTCCACGGGCAGCCCGAACTTCGCCACGAGCCGGTCGGTGAACGGTGCCTGCTGCAGCCGGACGAGCCGCACCGGCCGCTGACCACGGCGCACCTCGATGCGAGCGCCCGGGGGCAGGTCGACGGTGCGCCGGCCGTCGCACCACAGCACGCCGGACCCCTCGGTCCTGGAGAGGACCTCGACGGCGAGCACGGAGGTCGGCGCCACGACCAACGGTCGCGCGAAGAGGGCGTGGGCGCTGATGGGCACCATGAGCAGCGCCTCGACCTCGGGCCACACGACCGGTCCGCCGGCGCTGAAGTTGTAGGCCGTCGAGCCCGTGGGCGTGGCGCACACGACGCCGTCGCACCCCCACCTCGACAGCGGGCGGTTGTCGACCTCGACGACCACCTCGAGCATGCGCTCGCGCGCGGCCTTCTCGACGCTCGCCTCGTTGAGGGCGAAGGTGGAGAACACCGTCTCGTTGTCCACCATGACGCGTACGTCGAGCGTCAGGCGGTCCTCGGCGGTGTAGTCGCGGGCGACGATCGCGCTGATCGTGGACTCGACGTCGTCCTGCTCGGCCTCGGCCAGGAACCCGACGTGGCCGAGGTTGACCCCGAGCAGGGGCGTGCAGGTCTCGTGCGTCACCTCGGCGGCACGCAGGATCGAGCCGTCCCCGCCGATGACCAGCACCAGCTCGCAGCCCTCACCCGGGAGGTCGCCGACCGGTGTCGTCTCGACCAGGCCGTCGGCATCCTCGAGGCCGAGGTCCGCCGCCTCGTCGGGCAGCAGCCGCACCGCGATGCCGTGACCGGTGAGCGACTGCACGCACTGGCGGGCGACCTCACGCACCTCGTCGCGGCCTGTGTGGGCGACCACCAGCACGCGGCGCCGAGGGGTGTCGTTGGTCACGGGTCCACCCTCTCACCCGCCACCCCCATCGAGGCGGCGCGCTCCACCTCCGCGGCGATGTCGTCCGCCCCGACCTGCGCCGGACCCCGCCTCAGGAGCAGGAAGAACTCGACGTTGCCGGACGGCCCCGGCAGGGGACTCACGGTCACCGCGACGGCACCCCACCCACGCGCGGCGGCGAGGTCCGCGATCGTCGTGACCGACTCGGCACGCAGCGCCAGGTCGCGCACCACGCCACCCTTGCCGACCCGGTCCTTGCCGACCTCGAACTGCGGCTTGACCATCAACGCCAGCTCGCCGTCCTCGCGTGTCACCGACAGCAGCGGGTCGAGCACCAGCGCCAGCGAGATGAACGACAGGTCGCCCACCACGAGGTCCACCGGCTCGCCGACGACGTCGAGGGTGAGCTCCCGGATGTTGGTGCGGTCGTGCACGTGGACGCGGTCGTCGCTCTGCAAGGACCAGGCGAGCTGGCCGTAGCCGACGTCGACCGCGACCACCTCCCGCGCCCCGGCGCGCAGCAGGACGTCGGTGAAGCCACCGGTGGACGCCCCCGCGTCGAGGCAGCGCTTGTCGCGCACCTCGAGCCCGTGCGCGGCGAACGCCTCGAGCGCGCCGGCGAGCTTGTGGCCGCCCCGCGACACGTAGTCGACCGACGTGGGGTCCTCGCGGACGACGATCGCCACGTCGGTGGTCACCTGCGTCGCCGGCTTGGTCGCCGCGGCACCCGAGACGGTCACCCGCCCTCCGGCGACCAGCTCGCTGGCGTGCTCACGTGACCGGGCCAGGCCTCGCCGGACGAGCTCCTGGTCGAGACGAAGTCGTCGGGGCGGCACGGCGCGTCAGGAACCCTGCTCGTCGACGGACGGCGGCTGGTCGAGGGCACGGCGCAGCTGCTCGTGGGCCCGCTCGAAGACCTGCACGTGCTCGCCGATCGGGGCGTCGGCGACGGCCGCGACCTCGGCGAGCACCCGGTCGACCGACTCCACACCGGTGGACTCGTGGTCGGCGTACGCCGCGTCGTCAGGGACCTGCTGCATGGCCGCGAGCCTACCCGTCGCCGAGCTGTCGGGACGGCCCGGGCGGAGTGGCGTCGGCGGTGTCGGCCGGCGTCCCCGCCTCGTCCAGGTGTCGCCAGCACGCCGTCGCCGCCACCCGCCACCAGTCGGCGTCGGTGCCGTCCCCCGTCACCTCGAGCCGGCCGTCGGTGACCGAAGCCGACCAGCCACCGAGCTCGGCTCCCCGGGCGGTCCGCTCCGGGACGGGCTGCGGCTCGAACAGTCCTTGCAGCGTCGGGGAGATGTACGACGGGCGCAGCCGGGGCGGGGCGGCGGCCAGCTCGGGCAGCCAGGTCACGCCGGTCAGCACCAGCAGGGACGGGACGTCGATGGCGTGAGCCCCTTCGATGTCGGTGTCCAGGCGGTCGCCCACCATGATCGGGCGATCACCGCCGACGCGCAGGACCGTCTCCTCCATCAGCGGCCTCTCGGGCTTGCCCGCCACGACGGCGGGGACTCCCGCGAACTCCGTGATGGTCCGCACCAGCACGCCGTGCCCGGGCGCCAGGCCGTAGGGGGTCGGGATTGTCAGGTCGGCGTTGCTCGCGACGTAGGGCAGGCCGTCGCGGATCAACGTCGCAGCGCGCATGATGTCCCGCCATCGCACGTCCGGCCCGTAGCCGCTGGCCACGGCCACCGCGCCCTCCGGGTCCGCCACCGGCGTCAGACCGGCGTCGAGCAGCGCCACCCGCAGTCCCTCGCCGCCGAGGAGCAGGACCTTGGCACCGGGGTCGTGGGCGTCGGCAAGCACGCGCGCGGCCGCCTGCGCGGAGGTCACGACGTCGGTGCCCGAGGCCGCGACGCCGACCTTCTCGAGCTTCTCGGCCACCTGGTCGGGAGTGCGCGAGGCGTTGTTGGTCACGAAGGCGACGTGCCGACCGCTGTCCCGGATCTTCTGGATGCGTTCGGCCACGCCGTCGATGGCCTCACCCCCGACGTAGACGACGCCGTCCAGGTCGAACATGACGAGGTCGTGAGCCTCCACGATGGGCGTCGACGACTCGACGAGCATCCTCCACCCCTCTCCGGACAGTGACCGACGTCCCCCTACGATGCTCCGATGGACTTCGCCAGCGTCGTGCCGCCGTACGTCGCGAAGCCCCTGACGCTCCAGCCGTTCCGGGCCGTGATGCTGGCGCCCGGTCGGGTCGGGGACCCGGCGTCTGCGCGAGCGCTGGCGCGACCCTATCGCGACGTCGCCTCCCGCCTGATGCAGTGGATCGAGGAAGGCCGCGCCTCCGCCGACGTGGCGCCGGCGATCTACCTCCACGAGTACACCGCCGAGGGCCTGACGGTTCGCGGGCTCGTCGGGGCACTCGGTGTCGCCCGCCGGGCCGACTCGATGGCGGAACGCGCCGTCTGGCCCCACGAGGCCATCCATCCCGAGCAGGCCGGCGAGCTCGCCGACCGGATGCGCCAGATGGAGCTCAATCCGGCCCCGATCCTCCTCGTGCACCACGGCGAGCAGGAGCTGCGTGACCTGGTGACCGACATCGGGCGCGGCACCCCCGACTGGCGCTACCTGGACCGCACCGGTCAGCGGCAGCGCATCTGGGCGGTCCGGGACGAGGAGACGCTCGCCAGGATCGCCACGCTGCTCGTCGACACCCGATGCCTGGTGGCCGACGGCCACCACCGCTACGCGGCGTACCTCCGCCTGCAGGAGGACAACCCCGGCACGGCCTGGGACGCAGGGCTCGCCATGCTGGTCGACCAGCGTGACACTCCGTTGTTCCTGGGCGCCATCCACCGCACGTTCCCCGGCGTCACGATCGACGACCTGGCCGGGGCGTGCCGCGCAGCGGGAGCCGACGTCAGCCACCAAGACCGTCACCACGCCCTCAGCGCCCTCGACAGCACGCACCTCGTGCTCACCGACGGGAACGTGTGGCAGACCGTCAGTCCGGGCGACCTCGCCCGAGAGGCAGCCGTCTCGTGGCTCCACGAGCAGGTCCTGGGTCGACTGCCCGTCCCTCCCGTCCGGATCGAGCACCACCACAACGTGGAGGACGCCCTCACCGCCTCCAGCAGCGTCGCACCGGCCGTGCTGCTGCCGAGCCCGGACTTCGAACAGGTGCGCGCACTCGTGGAGTCTGGCGGCCTGCTGCCCGAGAAGGCCACGTCCTTCCAGCCGAAGCCGAGCCTCGGGGTGCTCATGCGGCCGATGAACGACGCATGATCCGGGCCGCGAGCACCTCCACCTCCACACGGGACCGCGTCGCCCCTCCCGCCTGGTAGAAGCGACACCTCACCGCCCCCGAGACGTCGACCAGGTCCCCCGTCCGCCAGGTCAGGATGCTGCGGCGCAGCCGCGGGCTCCACGCGGTGCACGGCACCGAGTCGGCGCGCTGCCCCGTCCCCGAGGCTGATCGCGGCACTGCCGACGTCGGGCTGCGAGGCACGGTGATCCGGAAGGTCACCAGGGCGTCTCCGCTCGGCAGCTCCACCACGACCGGGTCGCCGCTGAGCCGACCGACCAGGCGGACGTCATTGACGACAGCCAGCGGCTCGCCGGCGTCGTCCACCTCCGCCTTGTCCCGTGGCCTTCCCTGTGGCTTGGTCCGATCCTTGTCCGGCGTCCTGGCCGGCGTCTTCGTCTGTGTCTTGGTCACAGTGCACCTCCTGGGACCAAGCCTCGTCCCGCACTCCGACAACGGACGGTCGTCCGTCGACCAGGTGTGGACAAGCCGATGCAGGAGTCAGTTGTGGACAGCCAGTGGCGCGGGACGGAATCACGGACTCCGATGTGGAAGGATCGCCGAAATGCAGAAGTGGGGCCACCCGAAGGTGACCCCACTTCCACAATGTATGTCCGGCGGCGTCCTACTCTCCCACAACCTCTCGGTTGCAGTACCATCGGCGCTGAAAGGCTTAACTTCCGGGTTCGGTATGGGACCGGGTGTTTCCCGTTTCGCTATGGCCGCCGTAACTCTTTCAACCATGTCCCCCTGCCCCATGGTGCACGCCAGCTCAGTCGCTGGGTGGTGTGGGGGTGGGTGTGTTGGTTGGGAACTGCCTAGTGGACGCGAACTGTGTGTTCGTTTTTTTGCGCGTGGGTCGACCGTGGTGCGTGTGTGGTCTTGTACGTGGTTGGGACAAGCCCTCGGCCTATTAGTACCGGTCGGCTGGGCATTGCT